>CAWAOO010000003.1:0-796601 GCA_963783735.1 uncultured Actinomycetota bacterium
GGTTCCTGCCGGTCTCCGAGACCATCACCATCCACCATGGGGCGCTGGCGTTCCTGCTCGGGATCAACGCCCTGCGGGCGTCGGAGGCCGCGGCGGTGCGGATCTAGGACTACGCCGAGACCCTGCGCGGGCACCGGGTGCTGCGCCTGGTCGGCAAGGGCAACAAGCCCGCCACCATGCCGGTCACCGTCCCGGTGCTACGGGTCCTCGAAGCATGTCGCGGCGACCGCACCGAAGGACCGCTGATCCTGCGACCCCAGAGCGGGAACCCGATCGACCAGGCGCGACGTGTACCGGATGGTCGCCCGGATCGCGAAGAGAGCGGGCATCCCGCGGCACATCAGCCCGCACTCGCTGCGGCACGCGGCGATCACCAACGCGCTCGACGCCCGGGTGTCGCTGCGGGACGGGCGGATCCTGCCGATGAACCGGGAGGCACCCATGCGGGACTTCGGGTCGGGTTCGAGCGCGAGGACGTCGACATCTGCCATGACCTCCTGGGTCCATTCCGGGTCGATGCCCTCGCCGGCGGGGTAGCGGTCGCCGCGCGAGCGGATGTAGGCGATGGCCTCGGGGTCCAACTGGATAGGTTTCGTTCTCGCCCGGCGACCGGCCAAAATGTCGAGCTGGGCGGTCACGGTCGTGGCAGTCCTGGTAACCCTGTTCGCGGGCTACGGGATCTGGCCCGCGGTGGCCACCATCATCTCTCAGCGCGCCTCACGCACTCTGGAACCATCAACGCGGAACGCGGCAGATGAGGAAGGCGGCTACGGGTGATCAGGCGTGGAAGATGTCGCCGCGGTGGCCGATGGCAAGAACAGTCACCGTTCGGGCCCGATCGTCGATGCGGTACAGGATGCGATAGGTGCCTCGTCGCGCGCTGTGCCGGTCCGCCAAGGGTGGGCGGAGCTGCTTCCCGACGCGGTGCGGGTTCTCGAGCAATGGCCCGGTGATGAACTCGAACGCGGCGGTGGCAATGGATTCGGGAAGGTCTTCGGTGAGGTGCCGGCGCGCCGAAGAGACGACCTGCAGTCGGTAGCGCGGATCGTTCACGCCGAGGTCCGGCGTGAACGCATCGCCGCCTCGAGGTCTTCTTGGGTCTCGACCCGGCCAGCGGCCAGGTCGGCCTCGGCGGCGGCAAGCTGCCTCATGAGGTCTTGATCGCCCAGGACCGCGATGGTCTCTTCGAGCATGGCCAGGTCATCGGGGGAGAGCAGAACGGCCGAGGGCTGTCCGTGCACGGTGACGGTGACCCGTTCGTGTTGCTTGCTGACTCGGTTGACGACGTCGGACAGGTGTGCCTTGGCGTCGGCCAGTGAAATGCTCGTCATAGTCACAAGTATGACCAAAACGCAGGTGGGCGTCCAGTGGGTGCAAGCCTCGGGGCATTCTCACGGCATGACCCGCGCACCACCCACGCTCGTCGCTGGATCAGGGTTCACTGTGCGTCAAGGACTAGGGCGTGTCTCCTAAGTTGAGCGTGGTTGTCGGTGATTGTTGGCGCCATGTCTCGGACCGGGTGCTGACCGATGCGCAGTGGGAGCGGATCGAGCCGTTGATGCCGTCCTCGGACGGGAAGCGGGGCGGCCGTTCCGCGACCATCGGCAGGTGGTCGAGGGCATCATGTACCGGTATCGCACCGGGGTGCGTGGCGGGACCTGCCCGAGCGGTTCGGGCCGTGGCAGACGGTGTGGAAGCGGCATCACCGCTTCGCCAGCGACGGCACCTGGGACAGGTCCTGGCCGCGTGTTCGCCGACGCCGACGCCGGCGGTGATCGACTGGGACGTCGCGTGGACTCCACGATCAACCGGGCCCACCAGCACGGCACGAACCTGCCGGAGCCGTGCGGGCACAGGGGGATCTGTCGAATTACAAGAATCTGAGCGACGAGCCGCCTGATCACGCCCTGGGCCGCTCCCGTGGCGGGCTGTCGACCAAGATCCACCCGCTGTCGACGGCCGCGGCCGGCCGCTGGTCATTCTGCTCGGACCCGGGCCAGGCCGGCGACTCGCCGATGTTCCCGCTGCTGGCCGCGCTGCGGGTCGCCCGCCGGGCCGGGCGACCACGCACCCGGCCCGACGCGGTACTCGGCGACAAGGCCTACTCCTCGCGGCATCCGCGCGCACCTGCGCGCCCGCGGGATCACCGCCGTCATCCCCGAACCCGACGACCAGAAAGGCCACCGCACACGCCGCGGCGCCGGCGGGCGGCCCGTCAGCTACGACCCGCAGCCTACAAGGGCCGCAACGTCGTCGAACGCGCCTTCAACGCCTTCAAGCAGTGGCGCGGCCTGGCCACCCGCTACGACAAGCACGCCCTCGTCTACCGCGCGGCGGCGTCCTCCCCGCCGTCCTCATCTGGCTCGACGCATTAGGAGACACGCCCTAGCTCCACGATGGGTCGACCTAGCCTCAGCGCTGCGCCGGCCAAGGCCCCGAGCCCGCTGATCAGCAGCGTTGATCGGAGGTCCACAGCAGTCCCGATGACACCACCGAGGACGGCGCCTAGATGAATGATTCCAAGGGGTCAGTGGTCGTAGGCGATCAGGGAGCGGTGGATGCTGGCGCCGATGCGGTCGTTGTGCCAGATCGCGGCGGTCATGGCGAGGATGCGTTGGGCCACTCGGGCGCATACGCCCTCGATGGTGCGGCCGCCGTGGGCTTCGAGGTCGAGCTGGCCTTTGAGGGTGTCGTTGACGGACTCGATGATTTGTCGCAGGGGCTTGAAGAACTGTTCGCCCGGGCGTGGCTGCTCGCCCTTGCGGGCGGGGCGCAGCAGCTCGATGCCGGTGTCGGCGACGTCGGCCTCGAACCCGGCGCCGTAGTAGTTCTTGTCCCCGATCCAGGTCAGGCCGGTGTGCGCCAGGCGGCCAGGGCCGGGGTGTTGGCGATGATGTCGGCAGCACAGAGCGTTCGTCGGCCTTGGCGCCGGTCAGCGCCCAGCCGACGGGCAGACCGTGCAGGGTGCACACCAGGTGCAGCCGCAGCCCCCAGAAGAACCGGGAATGGCTGGCGCAGTAGCCGTATTCGGCCCACCCGGCCAGGTCTGAGCGTTTCACCGTCTCCCGCGAGCGGGCGCACTCCACCGGGGTCGAGTCGATGACCCACACGTCGTCGGTCGCCACGCTGGTCTCGCCGCCGAGGGTCGCGATCAGCCAGGACATCGTGGCGGCCAGCTTGCGCAGCCGCTTGTTGTAGCCCGACTGCCGGGGCAGCTTCGGGAACATGCCCAGCAGCCGGGCCCCGGCGTACCGCAGCCAGCGGCGTTCGCTGGTGTAGCCCAGCAACGCCTGCATCACCGCCAACGTCACCAGCTCCGCATCGCTGATCTGCGGCTGCTAACCCGATCCTGGGCCGAGCGGGGACTCGCTCGGGGTGGTTCTTCAACAGGTCATCGCAGGTCACATAGAGTGCGGTCGCGAGGGTGTCCAGATCGGCGTCCACGAGGGCCTCCAGGCTCGAGATTGGGTTCCAACGCCGAGTCTGGACACCCTCACCCTCAAATCACACACGCCACACCAGCCACACCCCTTGGAATCACTCATCTAGGGGATGCGCCCCGTAGTTGACCGTCCGGTAGGCGCCAGCCACACGCGCCCGCATGGCATCGGGCACCCCTTGGGCCAGCACCGAGCCGAGCGCGATGTCTGCCCACACGATCCCCACGGTGGAGACCACAGCTCTCCGAACCCGGATGCCGACGAAGCGAGGATTGCGGATGGGCCAGCCGTTGATCGCTGAAGTGTTCATCCACTGCGATCCCACCACGGCTTTCGACCTGCTGGCCGACGTCCGCAACGAGACACGGTCGAACAAGCGCGTGTCCGCGGCGGAACTTCGGAGCGAAGGTCCGGTCCGTGGGGGCTCCAGGTTCCAGACTGTGTACCTGGGGCAGGAGAACGACGTAGCCCTCGCGGAGCTCGACCGACCCGAACGCGTGTTGGTCGCGGCCACCAACACCATGATGGACATCGACACGACGCACGTGCTGACACGGGCAAACGGGGGCACCAGAGTCGTGGTCACGACCGACGTCAGGCGGAAGGGACTTGCCACGGCGCCAGCGCACACGCCACCGAAGATCACGAAATCGATCGCAATGATGACCAGCCAGGCGACGGCGATCGCCGCCACCGTGCGGCGTGCCCGGCCGAAAAGGCTACCGGCGCCCTGACAGGTGGCCGGCCGCCCGCACCGTCAGGGCGACGACCACGGCCTCAGGCCACCGATCCGCACCACGCCGCCAGCTCGAGCCATCGGTTGGCGCACCCGCGGCATTCCGCCGCCTGTCCCCCGCCCCGTGTTGACGCACACCGGCGGACGCTCCGTACGGTCGTGGACTGGTTGGATGGGCCCATGGATCCCGTCGTGCGTGTCACCGGTGGCCTCGTGCGCGGCTCGAGGCGCGAGGGGGTCAACTCCTTCCTCGGTATCCCCTATGCCGGGCCCGCCGTCGCGGAGGACCGGTACCGATTGCCGCAGCCGGTGGTGTCGTGGGATGGCGAGCGGGACGCGACCGCGCCGGGGCCGACTGCGGCCCAGGCGGCCTACCCGCCGCCGATGGACTCCGTGCTTCCCAGCTCGGTGGCGCCGGGTGACGACTACCTGAACGTGAGCGTCTGGGCCCCCGCCGAGGGGAGCGGCTACCCGGTCATGGTGTGGCTTCCCGGGGGCGCCTTCGTGCGCGGCGCGAACTCCGTGCCGATCTATGACGGGTCCGCGTTCGCCCGCGACGGCATCGTGCTCGTGGCGGTCAACTACCGGCTCGGCGTTCCCGGGTTCGCCGTTCTGGATGGCGCCCCGACCAACCTCGGTCTCCGCGACCAGATCGCGGCCCTGGAATGGGTCCGCGACCACGCGGCCGCATTCGGCGGCGATCCCGACGACGTCACCCTGTTCGGCGAGTCCGCGGGCGGTATGAGCGTCGCGACCCTGATGGGCTGCCCCGCAGCGGAGGGCCTCTTCCACCGTGCCGTCATCCAGAGCGGAGGGGGGACGGCCGTCTGTGCGCTGGAGGACGCCCGCCGGGTGAGTGCCGAGGTCGCGGCCCACCTCGGCGTGCCGGCGACGGCCGAGGCCTTCGCCGCCCTCGATCCCGAGGTGGTCACTGCGGCACAGTCGGCCGTGGCCCTGGCCGTCCAGGCCGATCCCGACCCACAGCGCTGGGGCGCAACCGTCCTCAGAGGCGGGCTGGGCATCATGACCCTCTTCCCCGTCATCGACGGCGAACTTGTGCCCGACGTCCCCCTGGCGCGCATCGCGCAGGGGGCGGCCGCGGCCATGCCACTGCTCATCGGCACGACGCGGGAGGAGTTCCGGCTCTTCCTTGTACCTACCGGCGTCGCCGCCACGGTGACCTCGCAGGCGCTGCCGTTGTTGGCCGCCCGCTACGGCTGGCCGGCCAGCGCCGTCCAGACCTATGCCGGCAACCGGCCGGGCGCCTCACCGGGAGACATCGCCTGTGCCATCCTCACGGACGCTGCGTTCCGGGCACCCTCGGCGCGCCTGGCCGCCGCCCAGCACGCCGCGGGCGGCACGGTGCATGCCTACGAGTTCGGCTGGCCGACGCCTGTCCAAGGCCTGGGGGCCTGCCATGCCCTCGAGCTCGCCTTCGTGTTCGACACCCTCGCCGAGGCCACGCCTCTGGTCGGCGAGACCGCCCCGCAGCGCCTCGCCGACGAGGTGCACCGGGCCTGGGTCGCCTTCGCACGGGACGGGGAACCGGGTTGGCGCGCCTGGACGCCGGATGAGCGGTCCGTGATGGTCCTCGACGCCGCGTCCGAGCTGACAAACGCACCCCGCGACAGCGAACTGGCGCTCTGGGACTGAGCACTCGATCGACCGACGTCGCCGCCCAGGTCGAGGGTGTTGGTCTCCGCGAGACGGTGCCTGGTCAGGCCGTCTTGCTGCACCTTCTGGAGCGGGTGCTCGTCGTCCCACGTCACCACGACTGTGCATCTGATCGGGTGGCGAGTGCCGGAGCTCGACCTTGACACAGTCGCTCCCCGGTGCGCAGCAGCGCGGTGGTCGAGGGTGGCCCAGCTCGCCGGGAAATCGACGTGCCGAAGGTTCACCCAGGCCTCGATGACCTGACTTGCGAGGATCCGAGTAGGGCGCCACAATTGTGGCCATGAGTGTTGAGCCGTTGCGCGAGGTCCGCGACCACTTCAGCGATGTCGTCGACCGCGTCGAGCGCGAGCACGAGCGGGTGACCGTCACCCGCAACGGTCGTGCCGCCGCGGTGATCATCAGCCCGGAGGACCTCGCAGAGCTGGAGGAGACCCTCGCGGTCCTCAGCGACGCCGCGGCTCTGGCGGACATCCGCGAGGCGGACAAGACGTATGCCGACGGTGACGTCGTCCGGGGGGTCGACGCCGTAAGGGCCCTGCGTCCGTGACGAGCGCAGCGTACGAGCTGGTCCTGACCCCGCCGGCGGTTCGCGCGGTCCGCACCGGACTACCGGAACCGGTGGCCGCGGCTGTCATCGAGTTCCTCACCGGAGCCTTGGTCGACAACCCCCGCCGGGTCGGCACGAGGCTCCGAGGAGACCTGGCGGGGATCTACTCCGCTCGACGCGGCACCTACCGCGTTCTGTACCGCATCAACGACGAGCGGAAAGAGGTCATCGTTCTGCGTATCGACCACCGCAGCGAGGCCTACCGTCCGTCAGTGACGGCGTCCGTTCCTAGGGTCGACGTCTCGTTGGGAGCTGTCGGTTGGGGTTTGAACCTCAGGTTGACGCGCAAGCTCCGGCTGTCAGCTGATGGTGCGCAGGGCAGGCCACATGGTGTTCCAGGGGGCGCGGGTCCCGGTGCATACCGTGACGGCCGTGCCCTGCTCGGCGTTGTCGATGCCGAGCCGGTTGTCGATGTGCGCGACGTCGTGGCAGCCGACGAAGTACTGGGTCCAGTCGGCGGGTCGCCAGTCGCCGACGTGGACGACGACGGTGCGGTCGGCGGGTGGCGGTCCCCAGTCCCAGTAGGCATTGTGCCCGGAGTAGACCGGTGGCAGCCCGACCCCGAGGAGCACCAGCGGACTGGCCTCGCTGTAGTCGTTGGTCAAGATCACCGCGTGGGCGCGCTGCGCCGGGGGCAGTGCGGCCACCACCCGTTCGACGGTGGCGACGAACTGGGGCCAGCCGACCTGGTTGGCCGTGTCCGGGACCGTGGCAGGCAGCGTGGTTCTTGCATAGGCAGCGACCGGCAGGATCGGCAGGGTCAGCAGCGCGAGGAGACCGCCCGACACGGCGGGGGCCGCGGTGAAGGCCACCGTCTTGAGGCGTCGGTGGCCCCGCGCCAGCCACCGGTCCACGACAATGGCTCCGGCCGCCATGAGCACACAGGTACTGCCGATCGCGTAGTAGGCCTTCCCGCCGGCGAGAACGACCAGGGTCAGCGCCACCAGTGCGGCCACCCCGATCGCCCGCCACGAGGCGGCTGCCTTCGATCCCAGGAGCCAGGCCAAGCCCGCGGCGCTGACCGGGAACAGCAGCGGCCCGGTGAACAGCCACAGCAGTGGCAGGACCTGCGCGCGGTTGTCGGCGGCATACCCGGCGATCTGGTGGGCCATGCTGACCTGGGGCCAGCCGTTGGCCGCCTGCCAGGCCAGGTTGGGGGCCCACAACAGGACCGCGATCGCCAGGGCCGTCCACGCCCACCTGGAGCGAACGACGTCCCATCGCCGAGCCAGGACCAGCCCGACCGCCAGCCCCGCGCCCAGGAACAGCAGGGTGTCCTTGTTCTCCAGCCCGATCCCGGCGGTGACGCCCACCGCGAGCCACAGCCGTCGGTCCCCACCGTCGAGGAGCCTGACCACCAACCACAAGATCAGCGCCCAGGCGAGTAGGTCGGGATCGGTGGTCGTGTCCAAATGGCCGGCCCCGAGATATCCGGACACGGCGGCGGTGACCGCGGCGATGATCTGCGCCCGGCGGGAGCCACCGAGGTCTCGTGCGATCAGCCCGCCCAGAACCACGACCAGGCCCATCTCCAGGGCTGGCAGGACCCGTACGGCGGTGGGCGAGACCCCCAGCAGGGCAACGGACCCGGCGGAGAGCAGCGGGGTCAGCGGCGGCTGGTCGACATACCCGAACGCCGGGTGCTGGCCCGCCACGACGTAGTACATCTCGTCACCGTGGAAGCCGTAGGCCCCCGACACCGCCAGCAACCCGAGCACCATGACGCCCGCGGCCAGCACCACCGGCCACGGGACCCCGGGCGACCACACCCGTGGGCCGGCAGGAGCGTCACGCGGCGGCCTCATGGACCCATCCTCCGGGAACTCCGGGCCCACACGGTGCACCCAGGCCACCGTGTACCTGAGCCGCAACGGCGGCTACTGGCGTCAGCCCCTCAACGACCGGGACTACACCTTCGACCTCTACCTTGCTCCCAAGCCCTACGCCGACGCCGTGCCGCGGTGGCGCATCGAGGCGATGACCGGAACCTTGCCCTTCCTCCCGGTAGTGACTCCGCAACCGACGTACGCGCCCCGCAGCCTGCGCGTGACAGTCCCCATGCAGGGATCTGGCACACACCCCGAGCAGTATGGCTTCCGGATCTGGGGTGGCTGGAGCGACCCAAATCGATCCGAGTCGTCATCGATCCAGCGAGTCCGTGTCCATCTGGACACGATCTTCATGGACGGCGACTACGACAGGCTCGGCGACGAGTGGTACGTGTACGTCGGTGTCAACGGGCGTTGGCATCGGTGGCAGTCGATCGGAGGCTCCTCGGAGTCCGTGTCGTTCACCGTCGACCTCGACCTCCATCCGACCGACCGGATCAAGGTCACGGCGTGCGGGTTCGAGGCAGACGCCATGCATGGCTACATGGGTGACAACAGTGGGTACTCGTGGTCCACGATCAGCAACCCGAGCATCAGCAGGTCTGACCGTGAGGCCATCGAAGACCACGTGTTCTGGCAGCTGTCCGGCAGCCTGAGCGACGAGAACGACGAGATCGGCTACCTGGTGACGGAGCTGTCACCGAGAACGCGCGGCACGATCGTGACACGGTCGGACAAGCGGCACTACCGGCTCAGGTACTCGGTCTCCAACCGCTGACGCGCCGGGGCATACCCATACAGTCCCGATCTGGGCCTTCCTCCATCGTCGGCTCGCGGTGACCGTCACGCGCCTTACTGTCGGTTCTCCTGATCGCGAACGCGTTCCCTGCGCTCGCCGCGGTCCTCCGGGGCGGATCTACGCGCGACCGCGTCCCGGATCCTGTCCCGCGTCAAGAAGATGGCAGGGTTTCGGGCTCGGGAAGGTTGGGGGTCGCGGGGTCGGCGAGGCCGGTGTGGACCTCCAGGGGGCGGTTCCATGCCAGCGCCTCGTGAGGGCGGATGGTGTTGAACTCGACGCGGAAGGCGTCGGCCTCGCGGACCAGGTCGAGGGCGTCGTCGATCGGTTCTCGGTAGAGCCGTTCGCACTTCAGGGACTGGAATCCGCGTTCCCGGACGTCGTTCTGGCCGGGGGACCTGACCTTGGTGCGGACGTGTCGCAGCTCGGGCCGGGAGGCGATCAGCGCCCCGAAGCGGAAGGAGCGGAACGGGCCGCCGTTGTCGGTCACCAGGGTGATCGGGACGACCTCGCCGGTGTCGGGGTCGGTCAGGTGCTCGACCAGCGTCGGACCGCCCAGGAGGCGCTGGGCCTCGGCCCGGGCGAGCTCGACCCCTCCACCCAACTGGCGATCGCGTCGTGCTGGTTCGCGGTCGGGGACCAGAGCCAGCCGAACTCGTACTTCGACCAGTAGTCCGCGATGCCGGCGACCCGCCACGTCCCGCCCGTAGGGGTCTCGTACTCGGAGAAGTCGAACTGCCACACCATGCTCGGCCCGGTCGGCGGGGCCGCGAACGCCGCCCGGCGCTGCTGCGCCAACCGGCGCCGTTCCCGCTGGTAGTCGGCTTTCAGCAGCAGTCCACCATCGTCGAGGATCCGCAGCACCGTCGACGTCGTGACCGCGTGCCCGCCGTGCCTGGCCATCGCCCACACCTTCCGGTGCCCCCGACGCCGGATGGGCCTCGGCGAGGGCGAGGACGGCATCCCGGTGCCGGTCGCGTTCGGCGGGGCCAAGGGCGGCCCCCCCAAGGCCCCCGCCAAGCTCGTCGAAGGCTCCGTCGGGAAGATGCCACAGCGGAACGCGGCTGCTGCGCCCGGCGGAGCTCAGCGAGGGGCCGCGATTGGGAACGGCCGCCGAGGCGTAGCGCTCACGCACCGCCTGAGAACCGACGTTCGCAGAGGCATCACCGGACACGTCCGGCCGTGAGCTCGTCGTCGGACCTGACAGCACCGGCCGAGCGTACCCGTCCCGACCCGAGAGGTCGACGCCTCGTGCGGTCACGCGGACGTGGGGAGCACGGACGGGTCGGGGGGCTCCCCGAGGTCGACCGGCTGGAACTCGCGGTCGACGAGGACCGCCCCCTCCACGGAGACCCGGGCTCGTGCCCGGGCCTCCCCGGGGACGGTGCGGGCCACTTGGCCGTCCTCGACGACGAGCCGCAGCCCGGAGACCTTGACCTCGACCTCGACGAGGACGTGCAGCACCGTCACCGTCGCGCCACCCACGGTCGCCTCGACGCTCGGTTCCTGGGTGGAGGTGACCGTGTGCGCTCCGAGCGCCACGACCTCGCGGGACCCAGGGTCCTCGAGGGTGCGGCGCCGGGCCCGCCGGACCTCCCGCATCGAGTTCCACGCGGTGGCGCAGACGGCGGACAGGGGCTGGTCGAGCAGGTCGAGGAGGGCGCCGCTCACCTGCGGCGGATCGACGGCGAGCCCGGCCACCCTGACCTGGTGCACGTCGAATCCCCCGGACCCGAGCACGTTGTCGAAGTACCTCCGTCCTCGGGCGGCGGAGCCGAAGAGCAGCATCGTGAGTGTGGTCATCTCTGGTCCTCCGTGACCGTCGTGCTGGCAGGGGGCGCCGCCACGACCAGAGTGAGCACCGGCTCCTCCGGTAGCGCCACCAGGTCGCGTCTGGGGCCGGGTCGGACCCGCACTTGGGGCCGGGCCGTCGGTGGGGGCTGCGGAGAGGCGCGGCGGCGGCCGCGGGCCAGCTGCGCCCGGGACACCATGAGCGCCACGCCGAGGGCGACCGCCGCGGCGAGGAAGCCGAGGAGGGGCAGGAACGGTGCCGACAGCAGCCACGTCGGAAGCCCGCCGGGCCCGCCACTCGACGGCGGAGGTGACGAGGTCGCGGACCCCGTCGCGCGGGAGTCTGATGTCTGCCCGCCCGACGTCGGCTTGTCTGATGTCTCCCCGCCCGGCGTCGGCCTGTCTGACGTCTCCCCGCCCGGGGTCGGCGTGATCGTCACGTTGACGGGGATGCGGACAGCCGCCAAGGTGCTGATCCTGACCTCACCCGGCACCTCCCTGTAGCCGATCAGCGTCTCCAACCCGCCGGTGTGCAGCGGTGTGACCGTGACCAGGACTGTGCATGCTTCACCGGGTTCGAGCCCCGCCTCGCAGTCGCTTGGGGCGAGATCCACACGGGCGGCCGGGTCAGCGCCGGGAGACGACGAGTCCTCTATCGGCGTCAGCGCGCCGGTTGCTGCATCCCCGTCGTTGGTGATGGTGACCTTCTCGTTGAGCACGCCGCTGAGCTCGCGCTCCAGCTGAGCCGGGTCGGCGGTCAGGAGAGGGCGCGGGGGCGGGGGCGGGAGGACGTCGTCGGATGCGAGGCCGCCCAATGCGATGGGCCTTGCCAACACCCTCGCGGTGGGGTTCGGATGCGCATCCGCCGGAGCGGGGACAAGGGCTGGCACCAACACGACGGCTGCCGAAAGGCTCACCGACCCGAGGCACCGGCCGAAGCGCTCCATGACGTCATGGAGCGGCGTACCCGCAGCGGTGATACCTCGAAGGTGCTCGACGTGGCTGCCCGCACCACGGACCGCGCCCACCGGGCTCGGGCGCGTTCGACCCCCACGCCTCACGGCCCGGCGCAGCAGACCCACGCTAGCGCCGCTGTGACCAAGACCCTATGGCACCTCGGGCCGTCCGCGCCGGTCAGGGCGAAAGTATCCGTGAAGTACCGGATGTTTGCGATCGGAGTGCTCTGCCACGTTCGTGAGCGCAGCACGGACGCTGCAACCATCGGATGCGGGCGCCGCTCACGGGACGGCGCCGCGCCGGGGGACCCATCCAGCAGGGGAGAAGTGCTCATGTCAGCACGCCAGTACGCAACGGCCGGGACCGTGGGGGTGGTGGCGTTGGTGCTCACCGCCACCGCGACGACCGCGGCCGCGCAGCCAGCAACATCCTCGGCGCAAGGCCCGCAGCGGGCCGTCGCCGACTTCAACCGCGACGGCCGCCCCGACCTCGTCGTCGGTGTACCCGGGAAGAACGTGCACGGGGAGGCCAACGCGGGAGCGGTCACCGTCATCTACGGCTCCGGCTCGAGAACTCTGGGCCAGCGCCAGCTGCTCACCCAGGACACTCCCGGGATCCTCGACCAGTCCGAGACGGGGGACCGGTTCGGCTTCAGCGTCAGCACGGGGGACTACAACGGCGACGGGTACACCGACCTGGCCGTCGGCGTCCCCTTCGAGGACCTTGCACGCAAGGACCAGGGAGCCGTCAACGTTATTTACGGATCCCGCGTGGGGCTGCACGCCTCCGGCGACGCCATGTGGGCCCAGGGCTGGGGCGGCATCGCCGGCACCCCGGGGGTCAACGACCAGTTCGGCTACAGCCTCGCCTCGGGCAACTTCGGCCACAACGTGTCGGGACGCCGCTTCGACGACCTCGCGGTCGGCGTGCCGCGGGACGACGGCACCCGAACCGACGACGGCTCCGTGAACGTCATCTACGGCCGCGCCAGCGGCCTGAGCGCCTACGGGAACCAGAAGTGGACCCAGGACTCCTACGGCATCGGCAACACCAGCGAGGTGGGCGACCGGTTCGGCTACGCTCTCGCGACGGGCAACCTCGGACGGGACGGCTACGACGACCTCGCCGTTGGCGTGCCCTACGAGGACTGGGGACGGCTGCGCAACGCCGGGATCGTCAACGTCATCTACGGCTCGACTGGCGGCCTCTCCCACGGGGGCAGCCAGGTGTGGTCCCAGCGGGACCGGCGCATCCGGGGCACCGTCGAGGCCGATGACTACTTCGGGTACAGCCTCGCGATCGGGAACTTCGGCAAGACCGGCTACGCCGACCTCGCGGTCGGGGTGCCCTACGAGGACGAGGACGGGCAGACTAACTCCGGCGTGGTCAACGTGATCTACGGCGCGGCGGGCGGCCTGACCTGGGCTGGCAACCAGCTCTGGTCCCAGCACACCCCCGGTGTCGGAGGTGACCGGGAGGCGCACGACATGTTCGGCTTCAGCGTCGCCGCCGGCAACCTGGGACGGACCGGCTACGCCGACCTCGCCGTCGGGGTGCCGTGGGAGGACTACTACAAGAACAATGACGGCGCCGTCAACGTCATCTACGGCTCCAGGGACGGGCTGACGGGGGCCGGCGCCAACCTGGTGTGGTCCCAGTCCGGGGTGGGCATCAAGGACGACGCGGAGGACTCGGACTACTTCGGTCGGGTGCTCGCGATCGGCGACGTCGGCCACGGCCACTACGGCGACCTCGTGGTCGGGGTGCCCTACGAGGACAAGGCCGCCAAGGACGACGGCGTCGTCAACATCCTCTACGGCTCGTCCCACGGCGTCACCCGGGTGGGCAACCAGCTGCTGTGGCAGGGCTACTCGGTCGGGGCCTCCGCCGCTGGCGACAACTTCGGGGCAGCTGTCGACGTCCCCTGACGGCGGACACCGAAACATCCGTCACCAGACCCGGCGCGGCCGGCGGGGGCAACCCTCGCCGGCCGCGCCGCCATGCGACCGGAGGGCGCCACACCGTCGACGCCCCTCGTCGCCGGGCTACGCGGCGCCGTCACCCGGGCGACCGCCCGTCGGTCCCCGCTTCCTCAGCGGTAGTCCGCCCAGACCCTCTGGCTTGCGCCGTCGGCTGTGACTGTCCCGCCGTAGGGAAGGATCCACTGTGGACGGGTGTGCCCGAACGGTATGCCGACGCAGACCACGGCGTCTGGGTTGTACCGCTGGATGATGTCGACCGCGGTGTCCCGCTGGGCATGCCGGTGCGCAGCCCGCCCGGCGGCATCCGGCATTCGCGTGAAGCTGGAGGCCGCCGGGCGTGCCACCAGGACCGCGTCGACGGCGTCGAGCACTCCCCGCTCACCGAGGGAGCGCAGGATGAAGCCGAACTCCTGCGCCGGGATCAGCTCCTCGCTGCTCTCGAGCATCAGGACACCGCCCTCGAGTACGGAGGCGTCGTCGGGGAAGCGGCCGGCGGTGAGGATCCACTGGATGACCTCGATGCACCCACCCCAGGTGCGGCCCGTGACCGACCGGGGCGGGCCCGCCCACGTCCAGGGTTCCGTGGGTTCACGGTCGCCGAAGTGGGTGAGCGCCTCGGCGTCGGCCCAGTCCTTGCCGAAGTCCTCGGAAGTCCCCGGCTCGATGACCTCGAGCCGCTCGCCGGTGAGCAGCGCCGCACGGAGCGACATCGCGTGGCAGGCGTCGACGCCCGGGCCGGGCCCGAGGTGGACCTGGGTTGAGCCGCCGTAGAAGCTGGCGACGCCATGGGCCCACAACCAGGACAGGATGTTGGTGTTGTCGCTGTACCCCATGAACGGCTTGGGGTCGGCCGTGACCACGTCGCGGTCCAGGTGTGGAACGACGGTGATCTGGTCCTCACCGCCGATCGTCGCGAGGACGGCGCGGATCTCCGGGTCGCCGAACGCCGCATTCAGGTCGGCCGCCCGTTCCCGAGCGGAGGCGCCCACCTTACGGGTGGTCGGATACTCCACCGGCAGCAGACCGGTCAACTCGGTGAGTCGGCGCATCGCCTGCTCATGCACCCCCGGTGCCGCCCCCGGCGCCGCGAATGACGGAGACACGACGGCCACCTTGTCGCCGGGACGGGCCTTGGCCGGCAATGCCAGTTCCATGGGCAATCCGATCATGCAACCAGGGCCAGCACAAGCGCCGCAAGGCTAGCCACCGGGGCACCACGATCCGGACCTTGTGGTGACCGAACCCGCTGCTCTCGAGCTGGAGAGCGCGGCACACCGACGCGAGGCGCTGGTCAGGGTCGCTCAGATCGCAGCTTGAGGTGGAGTGGGAGCGCGTCGTCCAGTTGCGCCATCAGGCGTGCCGGGACGAAACCGAGGGCTGGCCCGATCCTTTCAACGGACACCGAGCGGACCTGCTCGCCCCAGTACCCACGAACCTGCTCCGCCCAGTCGAAGATCTCCTGGGCCGGGTAGAAGTACTCGGAGTGCCGCGATCTCAGCGCAACCAGTGAACTGGGTACTGGCGCCCGATGCGCGACCATCCCGACAGACAAACCGTGTGGCCACCACGCGAAGAGTCGAAGACCCTTGTCGGCTCTTCGCCGATGAGTGTGGGGTGAGGGCGGCGCGCCGAGGGGTCGGCTGAGGGTGGACATGGGTCGAGGTCCCCGAGGATCGGAGGACTTCCACATCTTCTGAACCGAGGACCTCGACGATGAGTCAGCCTACGTCGTGCTGCCGCGGGGGCGGCGGCTACTGCGCCCGGTGCGATTTGCTGGTCGGTCTGGAGGGGCTGCACGTCCTTCAGGTCGACCGGGACGACGGCGGCGGGCTGACGGTGACGGTCGAGTCCGCTCCGGCGCTGATGGGCTGTCCGGCCTGCGGCGTCGTCGCACGCGGTCACGGCCGGGTCGTGGTGGGTCTCGTCGACGGGCCCTCGATGGGCCGGCCGGTGAGGATCCGGTGGCGCAAGCGGCGCTGGGTGTGCCCGGACCCGGACTGTGCGGTGGGGACGTTCGTGGAGCAGGATGAGCGCGTCGCCGCGCCTCGCTCCTCGTTGACCACGCGGGCGTGCCGGTGGGCGATCGAGCAGATCCGCCGCGAGCACGCGTCGGTGAACGGGATCCGCCGGCAGCTGGGCATCGGGTGGCGCACGGTGTGGGAGTCGATCCGGCCTCTGCTGACGGCCGCGGACGCCGACGCCTCCCGGTTCGACGGCGTCACGATCCTCGGGGTCGACGAGCACGTGTGGCACCACGTGTCCACCAAGCCCGTCGAGCACGGAGGACGCGGGCCGAAGGAGCTGACCGGGATGGTCGACCTCACCCGCGACAGCCAAGGTCGGGTGCGGGCCCGGCTGCTGGACCTGGTCCCCGGCCGCTCCGGACAGGCGTACACGACCTGGCTGCGCAACCGCGGCGCAGCGTTCCGCTCGAGCGTGGAGATCGCGACGCTGGACCCGTTCCACGGGTACAAGAACGCCATCGATGACCAACTCGCCGACGCAACCGCGGTGCTGGATGCGTTCCACGTCGTCAAGGTGCGCCATGAGGCGCTGTGTGTGCGGATGGAGGTGAGAGACCTCCATCGCCTGGTCGTCGCAGCGGCCGGGTTGAAGTTGAGGGCAGCCTGAGCCAGGAGGTGCTGGTGAGGGTGGGAAGCAGCCCTGACAAAGCCGGGGTGGGCCAGTACTGCCAGATGGTCTGGGTCCGGCGAACGAGGCAGGAAGGTGTAACGAGAGTGAACCAGTGGTTGAACCTCCGTAATCGTGGATCCGGCTCCAACCTGGCGGATGTGGGCCGGGGTGCAGTGCGCGCCGAACGGACGTACGGGGAGGCGACTTCCGGGGCGGCCATTGATGCCGGTCCGGGAGGCCGCGAGGAAAGCCTGCGGCGTACTCGCGGCGATGCTGCCGGAGCAGAGCTGGACACCGCCCCCGCCGACCGCCACACAGTGAACATGGGAGCCCTGCCGTGCCCGCCCTACCCGGGCTGCTGCCAGCAGCCCGGCGGGCAGGGCCACCGTCGTCTGAAGGGCGCGGCAGGGGGCGGAGCCGCCGTAGTAGTCCGAGGACGGGAAAGCCGTCCACATGGCAAAGGGCGGCAGCGAGTCCGCAACGAGGGTGCTGCAATGCCAGGAGGTCGCCGGTGAATACCGACGCGCCGTGGCCGAGCCTGTCACAGGCGCGAGGGTGAGGGCCATGAGGTTGGCGGCGAAGTGGGTGCGGCACCGCTGCCACGCGGTGCCGGGCAGGGTCGCCCCGATCGCGTCGACGAGGCCGGCGTGCGCGTCGGAGGTCACCAGGCCCACGGGTCCGGCCTGGGTCAGGCCGCGGGCGACCAGGTCCCGGAAGAACGCCAGCCACCCGGCGTGGGTCTCGGAAGTGGCGGTGTGCACCCCGAGGACCTCCCGGTACCCCTCGGCGCCCACACCGGTGGCGACCATGACCGCGACCTTGACGACGCGGCCGTTCTCGCGGACCTTCATCACCAGCGCGTCGGCGGCCACGAACGTGTACGGGCCGGCGTCCAGGGGCCGGGTGCGGAACGCGGCGACCTGGGCGTCGAGCTCCTTGGCCATCTCCGAGACCTGGGACTTGCTCAGCCCGGTGATCCCCAAGGTCCGGACGAGCTTGTCCATCCGGCGCGTGCTGACCCCGAGGAGGTAGCAGGTCGCGACCACCGTGGTCAGTGCCGCCTCCGCCCGGGTACTGGGGATACAGGCCAAGTTGCACCGATGGTCGACCGGGGACACCACGGCCCGGTTCGACGACTTGTTCAATCTCGTGGTGGACCCCGCTTTCTTGGTGATGGCCTGGGAGCGGGTTGCAGGAAATCGTGGGGCACGCACGGCCGGGGTTGATCGGGTCACCGCCCGGGCGATCACAGCCGAGGGGCCAGCGGCGGTGGCAGCGTTCCTGACCGGCCTGCGCGAGCAGGTCAAATCGGGGGCGTTCGCCCCGGCGCCGGTTCGGCAGCGGTTGATCCCCAAGTCGCCGGGCAAGTACCGGCGGCTGGGGATCCCGACCGTGGCCGACCGGGTGGTCCAAGCGTGTCTCATGCTGGTGCTGGAGCCGATCTTCGAGGCCGACTTCCACCCCTCCTCCTACGGGTTTCGGCCCCGGCGGCGGGCGTGGGACGCGGTCGCCGAGGTGCAGATGTTCGCCTCCCGCTCCTACGAGTGGGTCTTCGAAGGCGACATCACGGCATGTTTCGACGAGATCGACCACACGGCCCTGATGGGCCGGGTGCGTCGCCGGATCGGGGACAAGCGAGTCCTGGCCTTGATCAAAGCGTTCCTCAAGGCCGGGATCCTCAGCGAGGACCAGGTCCACCGCGAGTCGAACACCGGCACCCCGCAAGGCGGGATCCTCTCCCCACTGCTGGCCAACATCGCCCTGGAAGTGCTCGACGAGCACTTCGCTCAGGTCTGGGCTGCCATCAGCCCGACCCGGGTCGACCGCTCCCGCCGGCGCCGCCACGGCCTGCCGGTGTACCGCCTGGTGCGCTACGCCGACGACTTCGTGGTCCTGGTGTCCGGCACACGGGAGCACGCCGAGGCATTACGCGAGCAGGTCAGCGACGTCCTGGCCCCGATGGGGCTGCGGCTGTCGCCGGAGAAGACCACCGTGGTCCACATCGACGACGGGTTCGACTTCCTCGGGTTCCGCATCCAGCGGCACCGCAAGCCGGGCACCGGAAAGCGATACGTCTACACCTTCGCGGCCAAGAAGTCGGTGGCCTCGATCCGCCGCAAGGTCAAGGCGATTGCGAAACAAGGCACGAACCACGCATTAGGTGACCTGCTGCGCCAGCTCAATCCGGTGCTGCGGGGCTGGACGGCCTACTTCCGTCGCGCGGTGGCCAAGGCCACCTTCGGACACCTGCGCCACTACACGTGGAACCGGGTCATCCGATGGCTGCGGAACAAACTTCGCAAGAGCGGGTGGAAGGCCCTCCGGCGACGATACGGGCCCACCGGCTGGTGGCCCCGCGATGGGGAGACGACATTGTTTGACCCGGCATCGGTGACGGTCACCCGCTACCGGTACCGCGGCGTCATCCCCTCCCGCTGGGCCGCCCTCGCCCAAATCGCCTAACGGTTCGACCTCGGCACGGGCTCGTGGAGAGCCGGGTGCGGTGAAAGCCGCACGCCCGGTTCGGGAGGCGGCCCGGGGAAACGGAACAGACGGCAACCCTGTCACCGCGCCCCGGGCCGACCTCACCTCGGCACCGACGCGGTCGACCGGTGCCGGCGCCGCATCCAGCAGGAGGTCCATGGTCACCGAGGCCGCCGCGACGACCCGCTCTACCGGATCCGCAACGTCCTGCGCGCCGGCGCCGAACGCCTCACCGCCAGACAGTGGTCCCGGCTGGAGAAGGCCATCGTCGTCGATGAGCGACACGAGGCGCTGTTCGTGGCCTGGCAGTGCGCCCAACAGCTGCGGTCCGCCTACCGCCACCCCGACCCGTTGCAAGGCAGGAAGATCGCCGAACGCGTCGTTGCGACGTTCCACACCTGCCCGATCCCCGAGATCGCACGGCTGGGCCGCACCCTGCGCCAGTGGCGCGAGCCGTTCCTGGCCTACTTCAACACCGCCCGCTCCAGCAACGGCGGCACCGAGGCCATCAACGGGCTGATCGAGCTCCACCGCCGCATCGCCCGAGGCTTCCGCAACCGCGAGAACTACCGACTACGGATGCTCCTGATCGGCGGCGGACTACGCCTGTGACCCCACGCTCAACTCCGAAGAGCCGTCAACGGGGTCACTCGGCCCATCGTGGACGTGTCGCGACCGGCGCGACGGACCACACCGTGGAGGCTCACGATGACCAGCCCGACGCACGGCGCCACCTACGACGCCACGACCCCCGCCGTCCTCATTGCCGACTTGGCGGTCACCCACCCAGCCGTCACCACCGAGGCCCTTCGGTGGAGCACGGGGGTTCGAGGGGCAGCCGTCTCGGCCGACCAGGTGCAGGGGCCGACCTCGCGGCGTTCGTCGAGCAGGCGGTCGTCGTCGGGGCCCTGGCGATCGCGTCCGCCGGGAACGCCCAGGACACGTTCAACCTCGAACAGCTCGTCCAGGACGTCGGTACCCGAACCACCGCGTCCACGACGGAGGCCGTCGAGATCACGGCGAGCATGGTCGCCGAGACGGCCGTGAAGCTGCACGAGGCGAGCGAGGCGACCCGGAAGGCCATCGCCGAGGCGAGCGAAGTCGCGCGCAAGTCCTTCGGGGAGAGCATCACCTCGGCAAAGGAGGAGCTGAGGGGCCAGGTCACACAGCTTCTCGGCGGCAAGGACCCGGAGCTGCTGGCCCGGCTCAAGCCGGTCCTCGACGAGTTCGGCGCCCGGCTGGGTCGGCGCGCCGACGAGCAGAGCGGGGCGCTGCTGGACAGGGCGATGCGGGCCCTCGACGCCGACGACCCGACCTCGCCGATGGCCCGGCACCTCAAGCAGCTGGACCGACGCAACGACGAGCTGACCAAGAGGTGGGACAGCCAGCACGCCGATCTCGCGAAGAGCGTCGCCGAGCTGACGACCGCGATCCAGGTCCAGGGCGCCGCGGCCGCGGCGAGCCGCACCATCGCCAGTGTGTCCCCGCTCAAGGGCGCCTCGTACGAGGATGCCGTCCACGAGATCGTCACCGGTCTCGCGGTCGGGCTCGGCGACGAGTACGCCCAGACGGGGCGGCTCGTCGGGGCGGTTGCCCGCTCCAAGAAGGGCGACGGCGTCCTCACCGTCGCCGGCGGACCGGCGCGAGTCGTCCTCGAGATGAGCGACTCGGCTCGCTCGGACTGGAACGACTACCTCGACGAGGCCGAGCGCAACCGGCAGGCGAGCGCGTCCGTCGGCCTGGTGCCGAGCATCGAGCAGAACGCCGGGGAGGCCCTTCGGGTTCTCGGACCCCGGCGGGTGGTCATGGTCTTCGACCAGGACGGTGGCGACGTGGCGCTGCTGCGGACCGTCGTCCAGCTCCTGCGGACGGCTGCGGTCACGGCCACGACCCGCCAGGACGACGCCGACGTGCGCACGGCGACCGAGCGCCTCGGCGAGGCCCTCGAGGTGCTGCCCAAGGTCGACGGCATCCGAAAGCGAGCGGGCATCATCCGCGGCCACGCCGACCACATCGACCGTGACGCGGACGCCCTCCAGACGACCCTCAACCGGCTGCTGCTCCAGGCCCGGACTGCGCTCGAAGGCGCCTCCCTCAGCGCCGTCGACGCGCAGGTCGAGGACTCGAGCGGTGTGGCCTGACCCGATTCGCCTGGTGCACCCGTGGGGAGGGGAACGGGTGCACCAGGTCCCATCCGCCCCTCCGGCACACCACAGGAGCACCCATGCAGAAGAAGCATCTCATCGGCTACTCGGCCACCGGCCTCCTCGCGCTGCTCGTCGGCGTCGGAGCAGCCGGGTCCGGCGACGCCACCGGCCAGAGCGTGACCTCGGCGGCGACGACGACCGTGACCGCACCTCCGGTGACCTCGACGAGCCCCGCGTCGACGGTCACGGCGACGGCGACGGCGACGGCGACGAGGACCACGACGCGCACCAAGACGGTGACGAAGGCACCGACCCCCAAGGCAAGCTTCCCCGGGGACGGCACCTACCAGGTCGGCACCGACATCAAGCCCGGGACGTACGTCTCCAAGCCTCCGTCGAGCGGCAACTGCTACTGGGCACGGCTGTCCGGCTCGGACGGTCTCGGAGGCATCATCGCGAACAACAACAGCGCAGGGCAGTCGGTGGTCGCCATCAAGGCGGGCGACACGTTCTTCGAGACGAGCGGATGCAGCGAGTGGGCGAAGCGCTGACCCGCCGCGGCGCCGGTGAGCCCGGTCAGCGACGGGCGAGCAGGGCCTCGGCGACCTGGACGGCGTTGAGCGCGGCCCCCTTGCGGAGGTTGTCGCCGACGACGAAGAGCGCGAGCCCCCTGCCCTCGGGCGCGGACTGGTCGGCCCGGACGCGGCCGACGTAGACGTCGTCCTTGCCGGCGGACTCGAGCGGGTTCGGGCAGTCGGTGACGACGACGCCGGGGGCCTTCCCGAGCGCGGCGAGGGCCTCGTCGGGGGTGACCGACCGGTCGAACTCCGCGTGGATGGCAAGCGCGTGCCCGGTGAAGACGGGGACCCGGACGCAGGTCCCGGCCACCGGGAGGCCCGGCAGGTGGAGGATCTTGCGGGACTCGTTGCGGAGCTTCTGCTCCTCGTCGGTCTCGAGGGACCCGTCGTCGACGATCGACCCGGCGAGGGGGACGACGTTGAACCCGACGGGGACGGCGTACACCTCGGGCGGGGGCAGGGTGACGGCGCTCCCGTCGAGGGCGAGGTCCTTCGGGTCGCCCGAGGCGTACCCGGCGCGGAGCTGGCTGTCGAGCTCGACCAGGCCCTTCCCGCCCGAGCCGGACACCGCCTGGTAGGACGAGACCGTGAGCCGGACGAGCCCGGCGAGGTCGTGCAGCGGCTTGAGGACGGGCATCGCCGCCATCGTCGTGCAGTTCGGGTTCGCGACGATCCCCTTGGGGATGTCGTCGAGGTCGTCGGGGTTGACCTCGGCGACGACGAGCGGGACCTCGGGGTCCCGCCGCCACGCGGAGGAGTTGTCGATCACCGTGGCGCCGGCGGCGGCGACCTTCGGCGCGAGCTCCTTCGACGCGGACCCGCCGTTGGAGAACAGCGCGACGTCGAGACCGGAGAAGTCCGCGGTCGCGGAGTCCTCGACGGTGACCTCGCCCTCGCCCCATGGCAACGTCGTCCCGGCGGACCGCGCCGAGGCGAAGAAGCGGATGTCGTCGACCGGGAAGGCACGCTCCTGGAGGAGGCTGCGCATGACCGATCCGACCTGACCTGTGGCTCCGAAGACTCCGACTCGCATGGCCCCCAGCATACGGAGAGACGCAGAAGGCCCCGAATCGTCGCCCGACCACCCGCGGCGACCTGCGGCGACGGTCTCGCCGCGTCAGGTCGGACGGGTCAGGTCGGACGCGTCAGGTCGGACGGGTCAGGCCGGGTGCGCCGGGCCCGGCGGCCGAGGGGGGTGGGGGGTCAGAACCCGAGCCGCTGGAGCTGCTTGGGGTCCCGCTGCCAGTCCTTGGCGACCTTGACGTGGAGGTCGAGGTAGACCTTGTGGCCGAGGAGCTCCTCGATGCCGCGCCGGGCGGTCGTGCCGACGTCCCGCAGCCGCGAGCCACCCCGGCCGATGACGATCGCCTTCTGGGAGGCCCGCTCGACGAAGACGTGGACCCGGACGTCGGACATCGGGTCGTCCTCGGGGCGGTCCGGGCGGCGGACGATCTCCTCGACGACGACGGCGAGCGAGTGCGGGAGCTCGTCGCGGACCCCCTCGAGCGCGGCCTCGCGGACGAGCTCGGCGACCATGACGACCTCGGGCTCGTCGGTGAGGACGCCCTCGGGGTAGAGCGGAGCCGGCGACGGCGGGAGGTGGCTCGCCAGGACGGCGGCGACGTCGCCGACCTGGTCCCCGCGGACCGCGGAGCACGGGACGATGTCGGCCCAGTCCCCGAGCCGGTCGATGGCGATGAGGTGCTCGGCGAGCCGCTCCCGGTCGGCCCGGTCCGACTTCGTCGCGATGGCGACGACGGGGACGCGCCTCGCCCGCTGGAGCTCGGCGAGCTCGCGGGCGATGAACGTGTCCCCCGGCCCGATCCGCTGGTCGGCGGGCAGGCAGAACCCGATGACGTCGACGTCGAGGAGGGTCTCCCGGACGAGGTCGTTGAGCCGCTCCCCGAGAAGCGTGCGCGGCTTGTGGAGCCCCGGGGTGTCGACGAGGATGAGCTGGCAGCGCTCGGTGCTCACGACCCCCCGGATGGCGTGCCGGGTCGTCTGCGGCTTCGAGGACGTGATGGCGACCTTGTGCCCGACGAGGGCGTTCGTCAGGGTCGACTTGCCGGCGTTCGGGCGGCCGACGATGCACGCGAAGCCCGCGGTGTACCCCGGCGACGCCCCCTCGGGGGTCCCGTCCTCGCGGGACGCGTTCTCGGTGCTCATGCCACTCCCTCTCGCTCGTGCGCTGACGACCGGCCGTTCCTCCGGTCGCTGCCCCGCCGTCCGGGCTCCTCGTCGTCCTCGTCCCCGTCCTCGTCCGCCACGGCGACCCGCTCGACGACGACGGTGGCGATCCGGTGCCGCCGGCCGGCCATCCGGTCGGCGGTGAGGGACAGACCGGCGACCTCGCAGTGCGAGCCGAGGATGGGGACCCGCCCGATCGTCTTGCCGATGAGCCCCCCGACGGTGTCGACCTCGTCCTCGTCGATGTCGACGTCGAAGTGATCGGCGAGGTCGTCGATGTCGAGCGACGCGGGGACGCGCCACCGCCCGTCGGGCAGCTCCTCGATGCCCGGCCCCTCCCGGTCGTACTCGTCGGCGATCTCGCCGACGATCTCCTCGAGGATGTCCTCGATGGTGACGAGACCCGCCGTGCCGCCGTACTCGTCGATGACGACGGCGAAGTGGGTCTGCTCGCGCTGCATCTCCCGGAGGAGGTCGTCGACCGGCTTGCTCTCGGGGACGAACGACATCGGGCGCATGACGTCGTCGATGGGCAGGGTCGCGGCGTCCGGGTCGGCGGTCGTCCGCCGGACGACGTCGCGGAAGTAGAGCAGCCCGAGGACGTCGTCCGAGCCCTCGCCGACGACGGGGATCCGGCTGAACCCGGAGCGGAGGAAGAGGGACATCGCCTTGCGGCACGTCGTCGCCGTGTCGATGGTCACCATGTCGGTCCGCGGGACCATGACCTCGCGCGCGACGGTGTCGCTGAGCTCGAAGACCGAGTGGATCATCTCGCGCTCCTCCGCCTCGATGAGGGAGCGCTCCCCGGCCTGGTCGACGAGGTCACGGAGCTCGGACTCGCTCTGGAAGGGGCCGTCCCGGTACCCCCGGCCGGGGGTCACCGCGTTGCCGACCGTGACGAGGAGCCGGGACAACGGGCCGAGGACCCGACGGAGCCAGACGACGAACGGCGCGGCGGTGAGGGCGACGGCGTCCGAGTGCTGCCGACCGAGCGTGCGCGGTGAGACGCCGACGACGACGAACGACACGAGCGCCATCGTCGCGACCGCGACGACGAGGGTGCGCCACGTGTCGAGGACGAGGTCGGTGATCGCGAGGGTGATCATCACGGCCGCGACCGCCTCGGTGACGGCCCGGAGGAACGCCATGACCGAGAGGTAGGCCGCGACGTCGCCGACGACGGTGACGAGCGCGCGGGCGCCCGCCCGCTCGTCGTCGAGGAGCTCCTCGGCCCGGACCCGGGAGGTCCGGGCGATCGCCGACTCGGCGAGGCTGAGGACGAACGCGAGGAGGACCGCGAGGAGCGCCGAGACGATGAACCGGGTGACCACCGCGCTCACCCCGCCGGACGCCCGCGCCCCGCGAGGAAGGTGAGCAGCAGGGTCCGCTGGAGCTCGAACATCTCCTTCTCCTCCGCCGGCTCGGCGTGGTCGAAGCCGAGGAGGTGGAGGATCCCGTGGGTCGTGAGGAGGAGGAGCTCCTCCTCGGTCGCGTGCCCGGCCTCACGGGCCTGTTTCTCGGCGACGGTCGGGCAGAGGACGATGTCGCCGAGGACGCCCTCCTCGGGCTCGACGCCCTCGCGCCCCGGGCGGAGCTCGTCCATGGGGAAGCTCATGACGTCGGTCGGCCCGGGCAGGTCCATCCACAGCTCGTGGAGGACGGTCATCGCGTCCTCGTCGACGATCCGCAGGCAGAGGTCGGCCTGGGGGTGGACCTTCATCTGCTCCATGACGTACGTCGCGCACGCGACGAGCTCGAGCTCGTCGAGCCCGTGGCCGGTCTCATTGAGAACGTCGACGCTCACGGTGCACCCCTCCCTGCTGGCGCTCGTCCCACCGGCCGTACGCGTCGACGATCTCGCCGACGAGGCGGTGCCGGACGACGTCCTGGGACCCGAGCCGGGCGAAGTGGACGTCCTCGATCGTCCCGAGGATCTCCTGGACGACCTTGAGCCCGCTGCGGGTGTCGCCGGGCAGGTCGACCTGCGTGACGTCCCCGGTGACGACGATCTTCGAGCCGAAGCCGAGCCGGGTGAGGAACATCTTCATCTGCTCCGGCGAGGTGTTCTGGGCCTCGTCGAGGATGATGAAGGCGTCGTTGAGGGTCCGGCCGCGCATGTACGCCAGCGGCGCCACCTCGATCGTCCCCGCCGCCATGAGGCGGGGGATCGACTCGGGGTCGATCATGTCGTGGAGGGCGTCGTAGAGCGGCCGGAGGTACGGGTCGATCTTGTCGTTGAGCGTCCCGGGGAGGAACCCGAGCCGCTCCCCCGCCTCGACCGCCGGCCGGGTGAGAATGATCCGGTTGACCTCCTTGGCCTGGAGGGCGGCGACCGCCTTGGCCATGGCGAGGTAGGTCTTGCCGGTGCCCGCGGGACCGATCCCGAAGACGACGGTGTGCGTGTCGATGGCGTCGACGTACTGCTTCTGGCCGAGCGTCTTCGGCCGGATCGTCCGGCCCCGGGAGGAGACGATGTTCATCGTCAGGACGTCCGCGGGGCGCTCGACGCTGCGGGCCCGCAGCATCCCGATCGAGCGCTCGACGGCGTCCCGGTTGAGCGGCTGCCCGGCATCGATGACGGCGAGGAGCTCGTCGACGAGGCGCTCGACGACGGCGACGTCGGCGCTCGGCCCGGTGAGGTTGAACTCGTTGCCCCGGACGTGGATGAGCACGTGCGGGAACTGGCGCTCGATCGTCCGGAGCAGCTCGTCGCGGGGGCCGAGCAGGCTGACCATCGGCACCGCGGGGGGGATGACGACCGTGTGGGTCGGGACGGTCGGGCCCTTCGGCTCGGGCGGCTCGGTGGTCAGCGGCTCCGGCTCCCGGTCCGGGGCGGCGCTGGGGTACTGGTCGGCGTCACTCATATGGAGAAGAGTCTACGTGCCCGCTCACCCGGGGGGCCACGACAGCGCCCGGCCCCCGAGGACGTGGAGGTGGGCGTGGAAGACGCTCTGACCAGCACCCTCGCCGGTGTTGAAGACGAACCGGTAGTGCCCGTCCAGGCCCTCGGCGTCGGCGACCGCCCGCGCGGTGTCGACGACGTCGGCGAGCTCGGCAGCCGACGCGGCCGCGAGCTCGGCGGCCGTGGCGACGTGCCGCCGGGGGATGACGAGCACGTGCGTCGGGGCCTGGGGGTTGACGTCGCGGAAGGCGACGCTGAGGTCGCTCTCGCGGACAACTTCCGCGGGGACGTCGCCCCGGCCGATCCGGCAGAACAGGCAGTCGGTCCCGGTGTCCATGGCCGCACCCTAGCGCCGGTCCTCACCCCCGCCACGCCCGGCGCCGGGTCAACCCACGCCCGGCGCCGGTCAACCGGACCGGCGGGCTGTGCGTGGGAGGATCGTGACGATGGCCTCCTGGACCGAGCCCCGCGCCCTCACCGGCGGGGGTGCGCCGCTGACCGCTGACGAGGGGGTCAGCGAGCTGTATGCCCGGCACTGGTCGCCGATGGTCCGGGTCGCGTGGCTCCTCGTCCGCGACGAGCAGGTCGCCGAGGAGGTCGTCCAGGACGCCCTCGTCGCGGTGCACGCGCGCTGGGACCGGCTCACCGACCCCGACAAGGCGGTCGCCTACCTCCGTCGGAGCGTCGTCAACGGCGCCCGGTCCGTCCTGCGGCACCGGAGGGTCGAGAACGTCCACCTCACCGCCGCGGCGGGCAGTGCGCACGTCCCCGGACGCGACAGCGCCCCGAGCGCCGAGACCGGGGCCCTGGCCCGGGCCGCGCACGCGGCGATGGTCGAGACCCTCGCCGCGCTCCCCCGGCGCCAGCGCGAGGTCCTCGTCCTCCGGTACTACCTCGACCTCTCCGAGGCGCAGATCGCCGACACCCTCGGCCTCGCCCCCGGGTCGGTCAAGGCCCACGCCCACCGCGGGCTGGCCGCCCTCCGCGACCGGCTCGACACCACCTCCGAGGAGACCCGATGAGCGAGCGCGGGGACCTCGAGGCCCTCACCGACGTCGAGCGGCGCCTGCGCGCCGCCCTTGCCGCCGAGGCGTCGTCGGTCCGGCCCCGGGAGCGGCTCGCGGACACCCTCGAGCGGTCCCGGGCGGCCTCCCGCGAGCGGAGCGCGCTGCCACGGTGGTTCACCCCGCTTGCCGCGGCCGCAGCGGTGGCGGTCGTCGCCGGGGTCGTCTGGGCCACCCAGGCGGGGAGACCGGCACCGACGCCGCCGGCCGCCGCGACCGCGTCGTCCCCCTCGAGCGGGTCGGGTGGCGCGTCGAGCCCCTCCTCGACCCTCCCCCCGGGCGTCACGTCGGCGGCGCTCCCGGTCTACCACGTCGGCCCCGTCGTCGGCACCGACGGTCGGTACGGGCTGTACCGCGAGTTCGACGGCACGACCGTGACCGGGGACGGGGATGCCGCCCGGGTCGTCGCTGCGCTCCGGCTCGCGATGCACCCCGGCGCCCGGACGGGTGCCGAGGTGCTCGCCACCTGGCGGGGGACGACCGTCGAGGACGTCCGGGTCTCGGCCGACCTCATCACCGTGACGCTCAGCGGCGCCGGCCCGGGCGGGCTGTCCGCGGAGCAGGAGCGGCTCGCCGTCCAGCAGCTCGTCTGGACCGCCGACGCCGCGCTCGGGCGCGGTGCCCTCCCGGTGACGTTCACGGTCGCCGACGGGTCGACGAGCGTCTTCGGCCGGTTCCCGGCCTCCGCGCGGTACACCCGGCCCCCCAAGGACGGGTGGTCACGGGACCTCGCCCCGATCTGGGTCACCTCCCCCTCGCGCGGCCAGCGGTTCGCCGAGGGCGACCCGGTCGTCGTCGAGGGCCAGGCCAGCGTCTTCGAGGGGACCATCCAGTGGGCGGTCCTGCGCGCCGGCAGCACCGTGGACAACGGCTTCACGACCGCGTCGGAGGGGGCTCCGGGCCGGGGAACCTACCGGGCCGACCTCGGCGCCCTCCCGTCCGGGGACTACACCCTGCGGGTGTGGGAGTCGAGCCCCAGGGATGGGACGCCCGTCGGCACCGTCGAGGTCCCCTTCTCCGTCGGCTGAGGACGGCCCCCTGGGGCCGGCCCGGGACGGCTGCCCCCGCTCACCGCCACCGCGCGCGTGCGCTGAGCACCGCGAGCGCGGCCGGCCCCGCGGTCGAGGACCGCAGGACCGTCGACCCGAGCCGGACGGGGAGCGCCCCGGCCGCGGAGAGCGCCTCGACCTCGTCGGGGGCGATGCCACCCTCGGGGCCGACGACGACGAGGACGTCGCCGCCGGCCGGGAGGTCGACGGCCGCGAGCGGCCTCGTCGCGTCCTCGTGGAGGACGTACGCCGCCGACGCCGCGGCGACGAGCGGGACGAGCCCGCGCGTCGTCACCGGCTCGGTGACCTCGGGGCGCCGGGTGCGGCGGGACTGCTTCGTCGCGGCGTCGACGACGTTGCGCCACTTGCGCAGGCCCCTCTCCGCTCGGGGGCCCCGCCACTGGACGATGCTCCGCGCCGCCTGCCAGGGGACGACGACGTCGGCCCCGATCTCGGTGGCGGCCTCGACGGCGTCCTCGTCGCGGCCGCCCTTGGCGAGCGCCTGGACGAGCACGAGCCGGGGCTCCGGCACCGGGTCGTGCCGGAGTGTCTCGAGCCGCAGGGTGAGCTCGCCGTCCCCGGCCCCGGTGACGACGGCCCGGGCGCTCCGCCCCGCGCCGTCCGCGACGAGGACCGGCTCGCCGGGTCCGAGCCGTCGGACCTGGCTCGCATGCCGGCCCTCGGCCCCGCCGAGGACGACGCAGTCACCGGGTACGGCCGCGTCGAGGGCGCCCCCGGGGAGGGTGAACAGGGGCAGCGTCATCGACCCAGAGCGCTCAGCGGGCCTTGAAGGCGCTGCGGAGCTTCGTGAGGAACCCGTGCTCGGTCGGGGTGAGCCGCCCCTCGGGCTGCTCCTCCGCGCGGAGGACCGCGAGCTCACGCAGGACGTCCTCCTGCTCGGGGGTCAGCGAGGTCGGCGTCTGGACGTCGGCGTGGATGACGAGGTCGCCCCGGCCGCCGGAGCGGAGCCGGGTGACGCCGAGCCCGGGGAGGGTGATGGTGTGCCCGGCCTGGGTACCGCGCTTGACGTCGATCTCCTGGGCCCCGTCGAGGGTGTCGAACTTCAGGGTCGCCCCGAGCGCGGCCGCCGTCATCGGCACCTGGATCGTCGCGTGCAGGTCGTCGCCCCGGCGCTCGAAGGTCGGGTGCGCGTTGACGACGATCTCGACGTAAAGGTCGCCGGGCGGGCCTCCGCCCTCGCCGACCTCGCCCTCACCGGCGAGGTGGATCCTGGTGCCGGTGTCGACGCCCCCGGGGACCTTGACGGTGAGGGTCCGCCGGGTCCGCACCCGACCGTGGCCGGAGCACTCGTAGCACGGGTTGGGGATGACCTCGCCGAAGCCCTGACACGTCATGCACGGCCGGGAGGTCATCACCTGGCCGAGGAAGGAGCGCTGGACCTGCTGGACCTCGCCGCGGCCGTCGCAGACGTCGCACGTGCGCCGCCCGGTGCCGGGCTGGGCGCCGTCACCGTGGCACGTCCCGCACGCGACCGCGGTCTCGATGGCGAGCTCGCGCTCCCCGCCGAATACGGCCTGGACGAGGTCGATGTCGACCCGGACGAGGCCGTCCTGGCCGCGGGCCTGGCGCGACCGGGGGCCACGGCCGGCGGCCGCGCCGCCCCCGAAGAAGGCGTCCATGATGTCGCTGAAGGAGAAGCCCTGCCCGAAGCTCGCCGCCCCGGTCGCGTAGGGGTCGGCGCCCATGTCGTACGAGCGCCGCTTCTCGGGGTCCCCGAGGACGTCGTACGCCTGGGAGAGGCGCTTGAACTCCTCCTCGGCGTCGGGCCCGTCGTTGACGTCGGGGTGGAGCCTTCGGGCGAGCCGGCGGTAGGCGCGCTTGATCTCCTCGGTGCTGGCGTCGCGGGAGACGCCGAGCGCCTCGTAGTAGTCGTTCAACGATTCGTCCTTGTCAGCGTGACGGTGGGGGTGGTCGGGCGCCGGCCCGGTCGGCGGGACACGGCGCCGGGGTGTCACCCGTCGAGGATGCGGGAGACGTAGGCGGCAACGGCGCGGACCGAGGCCATCGTCGTCGGGTAGTCCATCCGGGTCGGCCCGAGGACCCCGAGGCCGGCGACGAGGTCGGCTCCGGTGCCGTACCCCGTCGAGACCATCGACGTCGTCTGGAGCTCCGCGTAGGGGTTCTCCTGCCCGATCCGCACGGCGACGACGTCCGCGTGCTCCTGGACCGAGCCGAGGAGCCGGAGGAGGACGACGTGCCGCTCGAGGGCGTCGAGGACCGGCTCGAGGGAGAGCGGGAAGTCGCCCGGGGTCCGGGCGAGGTTCGCCGTCCCGGCGAGCATGACGCGCTCCTCGCGCTCCTCGACGAGCGCCTCGTCGAGGGCGCCGACGACGGCGCGGACGAGGTCGCGCTCCCCGGGCGGGAACCGGCCGGGGAACTCCCGGAGCGCTGCCGCCGCGTCGACGAGCCGGCGCCCGGCCGTCTCCGCGTTGAGCCGGGCCCGGATGTCCCCGAGGACGGCCTCACCCTCGCGGGTCGCGAGGTCGGTGCCGGTCTCCACGACCCGCTGCTCGACCCGGCCGGTCGTGGCGATGAGGACGATCATGAGCCGGCGGCCCCCCATGGGGACGAGCTCGATGTGCCGCACCGAGGACCGGGTGAGCGACGGGTACTGCATGACCGCCACCTGGTGGGTGAGCGAGGAGAGCAGCCGGACGGTCCGCTCGACGACGTCGTCGAGGTCGACGGCACCCTCGAGGAACTGGGCGATCGCCGCCCGCTCCGGCCGGCTCAGCGGCTTGACCGAGCTGAGCCGGTCGACGAAGAGGCGGTACCCGGCGTCGGTGGGGATCCGGCCCGCGCTCGTGTGCGGGGCGGCGATGAGCCCCTCCTCCTCGAGGACCGCCATGTCGTTGCGGACGGTGGCGGCCGAGACCCCGAGCTGGTGGCGCTCGAGCAGGGCCTTGGAGCCGACCGGCTCCGAGGTCTGGACGTAGTCCTCGACGATGGCGCTCAGGACGGACATCCGACGGTCGTCGTTCATGACGTCTCGCACACCTCCTCGCTCGCCGGGACCCCCCACGTTGGCACTCGTGGGATCTGAGTGCCAATTCTACGACCCATGGCAAACCGGCTCCCGGACGCGGCGAGCCTGCCGGGGCGGGAGCCGCCGCCGGCATACCCTGCCGCGGTGATCGACAGGTATGGCGCGGACGTGCTCGCGGGCGACTGGAACGCCCCTCCCCGGGGTCGGTCGAGGCCGGTCGAGGCCGAGGGCGGCCTCGTCGTGGAGGAGGTCGAGACCGGCTGGGTCGGCGCCGTCGTCCGGGTCGAGAAGGCCGGAGGGGCCCACGTCGTCCACCTCGAGGACCGCCGCGGGCGGACCCGCGCCTTCCCCCTCGGCCCCGGGTTCCTCCTCGACGGGGCGCCGGTGAGCCTCACCGCCCCGACCGCCGCGGCGCGGGAACGACTCGCGCGCGCCCGCGCGGCCTCGGCCCGGACCGCGAGCGGGTCGCGCGCGGTCCACGGCGCCCGCGCCAGGGTCGCCAGCGGCTCCCGGATCTTCGTCGAGGGCCGGCACGACGCCGAGCTCGTCGAGAGGGTCTGGGGTGACGACCTGCGGGTCGAGGGCGTCGTCGTCGAGATGCTCGACGGGGTCGACGACCTCCGCGCCGTCGTCGACGGGTTCCGTCCGGACGCGAGCCGCCGCCTCGGGGTCCTCGTCGACCACCTCGTGCCGGGGACGAAGGAGACCCGGCTCGTCGAGGAGGCCCGCAGGAGCCGGTACTCGGGGCACCTCCTCGTCGTCGGGCACCCGTACGTCGACGTCTGGCAGTCGGTCCGGCCGGAGCGCCTCGGGCTCGAGCGGTGGCCGGTCGTCCCCCGGGGCCGGTCGTGGAAGCACGGGATCGCCGCGCACCTCGGCCTCCCCCACCGGAGCCAGGCGGACGTCGCCCAGGCCTGGCAGCACATCCTCGGGACGGTCCGCACGTACGCTGACCTGGAGCCCGCGCTGCTCGCCAAGGTCGAGGAGCTCATCGACTTCGTCACCGCCGGGACCGGAGCAGCCCAGCGAGGACCGGAGTGACGACGGCGGTCACGACCCGCGACGGTGACGAGGCGTGACGAGGAACGGGAGGCCGGCGGCGTGGACGGGGTGAACACGGTCACCGTCGAGCTCGTCGCCGTCGTCGCGACCGTCCGGGACGACGACCCCTGCGTGCTCGCCTCGGGGGGCCCCCCGGCACTCCCGCACGGCCCGCTCGCCCCGGAGCACCGCTCCCTCCAGTCGGGAGCCCGGGTCTGGGCGAGCGCGCGCACCGGCCACGACCTCGGCTACGTCGAGCAGCTCTACACCTTCGCCGACCGCGGGCGGATCGGGGACGCCGGCCGGACGATCGCGATCTCCTACCTCGGCCTCACCCGGGACGCCCCGGACGCCCCGGGGTGGCGGCGCTGGTACGACCACCTCCCGTGGGAGGACCGCCGCGCCCCGGCTGCGGTCGACCTCGTCCACGACCTCGAGGCCCCGCTCCGGCGCTGGGCGGAGGAGGCCGGGGGCACGGCCCGACAGTCCCGGACCGACCGGTACGAGCACGCCTTCGGGCTCGGGGAGGAGCCCTGGCGACCCGACCTCGCGCTCCAGCGCTACGAGCTGCTCTGGGAGGCCGGGCTCGTCGAGGAGGCCGGGCTCGTCGAGCAGGCCGGACCCGCCCAGGGAGACGGCCGCACCGACGGTCCGGCGGGCACGGTCCCGTGGACGGGCACCCGGATGCTCCACGACCACCGACGCATCCTCGCGACCGGGGTCGCCCGGCTGCGCGCGATGCTCCAGTACCGGCCGGTGATCTTCGAGCTCATGCCCGAGGAGTTCACCCTCGGCCAGCTCCAGGCCTGCGTCGAGGCGCTCGCCGGCCAGGCCGTCCACAAGCAGAACTTCCGGCGGCTCGTCGAGCAGCAGCACGCCCTCGTCGAGCCGACGGGCGGTACCGCCCGTCACACCGGGGGCCGACCGGCCCGGCTCTACCGGTACCGGAGCGAGGTGTTCCGCGAGCGCCGTCACGTCGGGACGAAGCTCCCGCTCCCCCGGAGCACCTGACCTGGGGCCCCGCCCCGCCCCCGCCCCTCCCGTTGCGTCCGCGACTTGTGCGCCTCGGCGACCGTCCCCGCGGACGCAGCGCCCGCCGCTCCCGTTGCGTCCGCAACTTCTGCGCCCGGCCACCGATCGGCGCGGACGGAGTCAGGATGCACGCAGCGTGATGCGTTATGCTCATACCCAGCATGTACTCATTCTGACGATAAGGAGTACTCGATGAGCGCCCACGCGATCGGGACGGAGGACGCCGTGACGGCCACGGCGGCGACCTACGAGCGGGTGCGGCACGTCATCCCCGAGGTCGAGTGGGCGGCCTTCGCCGAGGACGTCGTCGCCATCGAACGCCTCAAGCTCGAGAAGGACGCGGTCATCCTCGCCCACAACTACCAGACCCCGGAGATCTTCCACGGCGTCGCGGACGTCGTCGGCGACTCGCTCGCCCTCGCCCGCCGCGCCCAGGACGTCGGGGCGGGGACGATCCTCCTCGCCGGGGTCCACTTCATGGCCGAGACCGCGAAGCTCCTCAACCCGACGAAGACCGTCCTCGTCCCCGACCTGCGGGCCGGGTGCTCCCTCGCCGACAGCATCACCGCCGACGACGTCCTCGGCCTGCGCGCGGAGCACCCCGGCGTGCCCGTCGTTACATACGTCAACACCTCGGCCGCGGTCAAGGCCGTCAGCGACGTCTGCTGCACCTCGGGCAACGTCGAACGCGTCGTCGCCGCCCTCGGCACCGACCGGGTCATCCTCATCCCCGACGAGTTCCTCGCCCGCAACGTGGCGGACCGCACCGGCGTCGAGGTCATCACCTGGCCGGGACGCTGCGAGGTCCACGAACGCTTCACCCCCCAAGACATTCGCGGCATCCGGGCCGAGCACCCCGACGTCACCGTGCTCGCCCACCCCGAGTGCCCGCCGGACGTCGTCGCCGAGGCCGACCTCGCCGGGTCGACGGCGCAGATGTCGGCGTACGTCGAGGAGCGCCGGCCCCGGACCGTCGCCCTCATCACCGAGTGCTCGATGAGCGACAACATCGCCGCGGGGCACCCGGAGCTCACCTTCATCCGGCCGTGCAACATGTGCCCGCACATGAAGCGGAGCACGCTGGGTGGCATCCGGGCCGCCCTCGAGCAGGGGCGGCCCGAGGTCGAGCTCGACCCGGGCGTCGCGGTCGCCGCCCGCCGGGCGGTCGAGCGGATGCTCGAGTTGTCATGACCTCCCCCGCGTGCCCGCTCGCCACCGTCGCCTCGACGACGCGCCTCGCCGACGTCCCGACCGCCTCGCTCGCGACCGGTGACCTCCGGGAGGTCCCCGTCGTCGTCGGCGCCGGCCTCGCCGGTCTCGTCACCGCCCTCACCCTCGCACCCGACCCCTGCGTCGTCGTCTCCCCCGACGTCCTCGGAGGGCAGACTGCGAGCGGCTGGGCCCAGGGCGGCCTCGCCGCGGCGGTCTCCCCCGAGGACTCCCCCGCCGACCACGCCGCCGACACCCTCGCGGCGGGGTCCCACCTCGGCGAGCCGGACACCGTCCGCCGGGTGACCGCCGCCGCCCCCGGCGTCGTCGAGCTCCTCGTCACGCTCGGCGTGCCGTTCGACCGCCGCCCCGACGGGGCGCTCGCCCTCGGCCTCGAGGGCGGACACGGGCGGCCCCGGGTCGTCCACGTCGACGGCGACCGGACCGGGGCGGGGATCATGCGGACGGTCACCGCCGCCGTCCGCGCGCTCCCGTCGGTGACCGTCCTCGAGGGCACCCGCGCCATCGAGGTCCGGACGGGGACCGGGTCGGCCGAGGGCCGGGTCACCGGTCTCGTCGTCGAGGGCCCGGGCGGCCGACGGCTGCTCCCCAGCGAGCGGGTCGTTCTCGCGACCGGCGGAGCCGCCGCGATCTACCGGGACACGACGAACCCGCTCGGCTCGCACGGTCACGGCCTCGCCCTCGCCGCGCGGGCCGGCGCCACCCTCGCCGACCTCGAGTTCGTCCAGTTCCACCCGACCGCGCTCGACGTCGGACGCGACCCCATGCCGCTGCTCACCGAGGCCCTCCGGGGGGCCGGCGGCGTCCTCCTCGCCGACGGGCGCCGGTTCGTCGACGAGCTCGCCCCCCGGGACGTCGTCGCCGCGGCCGTCTGGGCCCGCCTGCGGGCGGGGGCGCGCGTCCACCTCGACGTGCGCGCGGTCCAGGGGCTCACCGAGCGGTTCGCCGGGCTCCTCGCCCTCTGCCGCGAGCTCGGGACCGACCCCCGGGAGGACCTCCTGCCCGTCCGACCCGCCGCGCACTACCACATGGGCGGGGTGGTGACCGACGCCCGAGGGCGCACCGACCTGCCCGGCCTCTGGGCCGCGGGCGAGGTCGCCCGCACCGGCCTGCACGGCGCGAACCGGCTCGCGTCGAACTCCCTCCTCGAGGCCGCGGTCACCGCCCGCGCGGTCGCCGCCGACGTCCGCGTCGGCGGTCACGCCGCGTCCTCGCCCCCGGCATCGTGGGCTCCGTGGGCTCCCCCGGCCCGGGCCGCGGGACAGGGCGCCCCCGGGGCCCCGGCACCGGGCCTCGCCGCGGTCCGCGCACTCATGACCGACAACTGCGGCGTCGTCCGCGACGCCGACGGCCTCCGGCGGGCGGTCGACCTCCTCGCTCCGCACGCTGGGGACGACCACGCCCTCGTCGCGGCCCTCCTCTGCCGGGCCGCGCTCGCCCGGACCGGGAGCGTGGGCGGACACCTGCGTGGAGACGAGCCGGGTGGGCTCGTCGCCGCGCTCCTCCCCCCGCCGACCAGTGACGTCGAGAGGCGCTCGGCGTGACCGCGCCACCGCTCGCCCGGTCGGCGCCCGCGCTCACCGGCGCCGCGACGTCCGTCTCGGGGCTCGTCCGCCGGGCCCTCGAGGAGGACCTCGGCGACGCCGGCGACCTCACCTCCGCCCTCGCCGTCCCCGCGGACGCGAGCGGCCGGGCCGTCCTCGTCGCCCGTGCCGACGGGGTCGTCTCCGGCACCGCGTTCGTCACCGCGACCTACGCCCTCCTCGACCCCGCGGTCGAGGTCACCGTCGAGCTCGCCGACGGCACCCGTGTCCGGTCCGGGGAGACGGTCGCGACGGTCACCGGGCCGGCGCGGTCGCTCCTCACCGGGGAACGCGTCGCCCTCAACTTCGTCGGGCACCTCAGCGGCGTCGCGACCGCGACCCGGGTGCTCGTCGACCTCGTCGCGCACACGGCCGCGCGGGTGTGCGACACCCGGAAGACCACCCCCGGCCTCCGAGCGGCCGAGAAGCTCGCCGTCGTCCACGGCGGCGGCGTCAACCACCGCTTCGGCCTCCACGACGCCGTCCTCGTCAAGGACAACCACATCGCCCTCGCCGGGGGGATCGCCGCCGTCCTCGACCGGCTGGCCGCCGGCACCGGCCACCTCGTCCGCGTCGAGGTCGAGGTCGACACCCTCGACCAGCTCGACGAGCTCCTTGGGCTGGAGGAGGCCCGGCTCGCGGCGGGGAACGCTCCCGCCGTCCACGCCGTGCTCCTCGACAACATGGGCCCGGACCTCGTCCGGGACGCTCTCGAGCGGGTCCGCGCCCACCCGGCGCACGTCGTCACCGAGGTCTCGGGTGGCGTCACGCCCTCGACGGTGGCGGCGCTGGCCGAGGCCGGCCCGGACGTCATCTCGTGCGGGGCGCTCACGCACAGCGCGCCCGCCCTCGACGTCGCCCTCGACCTGCCGGCCTGAGCGGCGCGAAGGCTGCCGGGCCTCAGGGGTGACCCCGGCCCGACCCTGAACTCGACGCGCCCGACCCCGAAAGGCCTTCCCGTCCTCCCCGCGGTGGGATTCACTGGAGGCACCCCCGGACGACCCGGCGGACCGACAGCCAGTGAGGACCCGATGACCGAGCCGACCCCCGGCGCCCCGAGACCCCCCGAACCCGACCCGTACGGGTTCGGCCCGCCCCCGATGACGCCCGAGCAGGAGCGACAGGTCGCCATGTGGGCCCACCTCGTCCCGCTCATCCTGTTCGTGCTCAGCGCCGGGACGCTCGGCTTCGTCGGGTCCCTCGTCATCTACCTCGTCTACCGCGACCGCGGGCCGTTCGTCCGCTCGCACGCGTCGACGTCGCTGAACTTCCAGATCATGGTCGGGATCGGGCTGATCATCTCGGTCCCGCTGATGTTCATCCTCATCGGCTTCATCACCTACCCGGCGATCTGCGTCTTCGCCGTCGTCGTCCACGCCATCGGGGCGATGAAGGCCAACCAGGGCGAGTGGTTCCAGGCGCCGCTCACCCCGCGCATGATCACCTGAGGGTCACCACCCGAGGAGCCTCCTGACGACGGTGTCGGCGAGGAGCCGTCCCCGGAGGGTGAGGACGACCCGCCCCTCGCCGACGGCGGCTCCCCCGTCGACGAGGCCGTCGGCGACGAGCCCGGCGACGGCGGTGCGCCCGGCCGGGTCGAGGTCGTCGAGCGGCAGGCCGTCGGCGAGCCGGACCCCGAGGAGGACCCGCTCGTCGTGGCGCTGCCCGGCGGTGAGGAGCTCCCGGGCGGCCGCAGGGGACTCCGCGGCCGCGAGCCGCCCCGCGTAGGCGTTCGGGTGCTTGACGTTCCACCACCGGACGCCGCCGACATGGCTGTGCGCGCCGGGGCCGATGCCCCACCAGCTCCCGTCGTCCCAGTAGCCCACGTTGTGCCGGCACCGGGTCGCCGGGGACGTCGACCAGTTGCTCACCTCGTACCACCGGTAGCCGTGCGCGGCGAGCACCGCGTCGGCGAGCTCGTACTTGTCCGCCTCGTCGTCGTCCTCCGGCGCGGGGACCTCCCCGCGCCGGACCCGGGCGGCCAGCCGGGTCCCCTCCTCGACGACGAGGGCGTACGCGGAGACGTGGTCGGGGGCGAGCGCCGTCACCGCCGCGAGGCTCTCCTCCCAGTCCCCGAGGCTCTCGCCGGGCGTGCCGTAGATGAGGTCGAGGCTGACCTGGAGCCCGGCCGACCGGGCGGCGTCGACGGCGCGCGCGACGTTCGCGGGGTCGTGGGTCCGGTCGAGTGTCCGCAGGACGTGGGGAACCGCCGACTGCATCCCGAGCGAGACCCGGGTGAACCCGCCGTCGGCGAGCACCCGGAGCGACCCGGGGGTCACCGAGTCGGGGTTGGCCTCGGTCGTCACCTCCGCGTCCGGGGCGAGCCCCCAGTGCCGACGGACGCCCTCGAGGACGCGGACGAGGTCGCCCGCGGCGAGCATCGTCGGGGTGCCGCCGCCGACGAACACCGTCCCGACCGGCGGCACGCCGTCGCCGAGGACCCGGACGGCGAGGTCGAGCTCGGCGAGGGCGGCGTCCGCGAACGTCTCGACGCTCGCCCCGGGGCGCGGGCCGAGCTCGGTGAGCGTGTACGTGTTGAAGTCGCAGTACCCGCACCGGACGGCGCAGAAGGGGACGTGGACGTAGACGCCGAACGGCGCCGTCGGCAGGGCCGCGAGCGCCGCGGCGGGCAGCTCGCCGGTCGCGGGGGCGACGTCGCCGTCGGGGAGGGCACTCGGCATGGCGTCCATCCTCCCAGCCGCCCGCGGCCGGACACGCACCCGTCACCCGCCCGGCGGACGCGGTCGTACAGTGGCGAGGTGAGCGACATCGGCTGGATCGACCTCGAGGGCGTCGTCAACATGCGCGACGTCGGGGGCCTGCCCACGACCGACGGGAGCCGGCTGCGCCGCCGCCGGCTCATCCGCTCGGACAACCTCCAGGACCTCACCGACGCCGACATCGTCCACCTCGTCGAGGAGCTCGGCGTCACCGACGTCGTCGACCTCCGGAGCAACCTCGAGCTCCACCACGCCGGCCCCGGGCCGCTCCGGCGGACGCGGCTCACCCACCACCACCACTCCTTCCTCCCCGACGACACCCGGGAGGTCACCGGGGAGGACGCCCTCGTCCTCCCGTGGCGACGCGACGCACCCGTCCGGCGGGACGAGGACCACTGGGCGAGCCACTACCTCGGGTACCTCAGCGAGCGTCCGGACTCGGTCGCGGCGGCGCTCGAGGTCGTCGCGACGAGCGAGGGCGGGACGATCGTCCACTGCGCCGCGGGCAAGGACCGGACCGGAACCGTCGTCGGCCTCGCCCTCGACGTCGCCGGCGTCCCGGCCGAGGAGATCGTCGCCGACTACGTCGCGACGAGCGAGCGGATCGAGCGGATCATCGCCCGGCTCGTCGACCGCCTGCCGTACGCCGAGTCCCTCCGGGGCCGGGCGCTCGACGAGCAGGTGCCCCGCCCCGAGACGATGGAGCGCATCCTCACCGTCCTCGTCGAGCGGCACGGCGGCGCCGCCGGCTGGCTCGTCGAGCACGGCTGGGGCGAGGAGGACGTCGACCGGCTCCGCCGCTCCCTCGTCCTCGACCCCTGAGGCCGGCTACCTCTTCGCCTTCTCCCCGCCCTGGTCGCTCGAGAGGGCCGCGATGAAGGCCTCCTGGGGGACCTCGACCCGGCCGACCGTCTTCATCCGCTTCTTGCCCTCCTTCTGCTTCTCGAGGAGCTTGCGCTTGCGGGAGATGTCCCCGCCGTAGCACTTCGCGAGGACGTCCTTGCGGATCGCCCGAATCGTCTCGCGGGCGATGACCCGGGCCCCGATCGCGGCCTGGATGGGGACCTCGAACTGCTGGCGCGGGATGAGCTCGCGCAGCTTGGACGTCATCATCGTCCCGTACGCGTACGCCTGCTCCTTGTGGACGATCGCCGAGAACGCGTCGACCTGCTCGCCCTGGAGGAGGATGTCGACCTTGACGAGGTCGGCGACCTGCTCCCCCTCGGGCTCGTACTCGAGCGAGGCGTACCCCCGGGTCCGCGACTTCAGCTGGTCGAAGAAGTCGAAGACGACCTCGGCGAGCGGGAGGGTGTACCGCATCTCGACGCGGTCCTCGGAGAGGTAGTCCATCCCGTGGAGGGTCCCGCGCCGGGTCTGGCAGAGGTCCATGACGGGACCGATGTAGTCGCTCGGGGTGAGCACGGTCGTCCGGACGATCGGCTCGCGGACCTCGGCGATCTTCCCGTGCGGGAACTCGCTCGGGTTCGTCACCTCGACCTCGGACCCGTCCTCCATCGTCACGTGGTAGACGACGTTGGGCATCGTCGAGATGAGATCGAGGCCGAACTCCCGCTCGAGCCGCTCGCGGATGATCTCGAGGTGGAGCAGGCCGAGGAAGCCGACCCGGAACCCGAACCCGAGGGCCGCCGAGGTCTCCGGCTCGTACGTGAGGGAGGCGTCGTTGAGCTTGAGCTTGTCGAGCGCCTCGCGCAGGTTCGGGTAGTCCGACCCGTCGATGGGGTAGAGCCCGGAGAAGACCATGGGCCGCGGGTCCTGGTACCCGCCGAGGGCCTGGGTCGCCGCCCGCCGGGACGTCGTCACGGTGTCGCCGACCCGGGACTGGCGCACGTCCTTGACCCCGGTGATGAGGTACCCGACCTCCCCGACCCCGAGGCCCTTCGACGGCTTCGGCTCCGGGGAGATGACGCCGATCTCGAGGAGCTCGTGCTCGGCGCCGGTGGACATCATCTGGATCCGCTCGCGCGGGGAGAGGCCCCCGTCGACGACCCGGACGTAGGTGACGACCCCGCGGTAGGTGTCGTACACGGAGTCGAAGATCATCGCCCGGGCCGGGGCGTCCGCGGTCCCCGCCGGCGGCGGGAGCTCGCCGACGATCTCGTCGAGGAGGGCCTCGACGCCCTCGCCGGTCTTCCCCGAGACGAGCAGGACCTCCTCGGGCTCGCAGCCGATGAGGTGGGCGAGCTCGGCGGCGTACTTGTCCGGCTGGGCGGCGGGGAGGTCGATCTTGTTGAGGACGGGGATGATCGTCAGGTCGTTCTCCATCGCGAGGTAGAGGTTCGCGAGGGTCTGCGCCTCGATCCCCTGCGCGGCGTCGACGAGGAGCACGGCGCCCTCGCACGCGGCGAGCGAGCGGGAGACCTCGTACGTGAAGTCGACGTGCCCGGGGGTGTCGATCATGTTGAGCGCGTACGTCGTCTGCGTGCCGTCCGCGGCCTCGGTGGCCCATGGCATCCGCACGGCCTGGCTCTTGATCGTGATGCCGCGCTCGCGCTCGATGTCCATCCGGTCGAGGTACTGCGCGCGCATCGCCCGCTCGTCGACGACCCCCGTCATCTGGAGCATCCGGTCGGCGAGCGTCGACTTGCCGTGGTCGATGTGGGCGATGATGCAGAAGTTCCGGATGAGGTCCGGCGGCGTCGCGGCGGGCTGCAGCGCGGTGCGGGCCAAGGGGGACACGAGTGGTTCGAACCTCACGGGTCTCGGGACGGGGACCGGGACAGTCTCCCACGGGGAGGAGGGGGGCTGCTCCCGGCGTCAGAGCCGCCCGCCGGTCGTCGAGCCGGAGAGCCGCTGCGAGAGGTAGATCGGGATGATCGAGACGACGATGAGGACGGTCCCGACGACGTTGACGACCGGGGTCTGGCTCGGCCGGAAGAGGTTCCTGAAGATCCAGATGGGGAGGGTCTCGACGCCCGCGCCGGCGGCGAAGGTCGTCACGATGATCTCGTCGAAGCTCAGGGCGAACGCGAGCAGCCCCCCGGCGAGGAGGGCCGACCGGAGCAGCGGGAACGTGACGAGCCGGAACGTCGTCCACCCCGAGGCGCCGAGGTCGCGGGAGGCCTCCTCGACGTTGCCCCCGAGCCGTCCGAGCCGGGCCCGGACGTTGTTGAAGACGACGACGATGCAGAACGTCGCGTGCGCGACGACGACCGTCCACAGGGCGAGCTGGACGCCCATGATCTGCTCGAACGCGTTCTTCAGGGCGATGCCGGTGACGATGCCGGGGAGCGCGATGGGGAGGATGACGACGAGCGAGAGGGCGTTCCGGCCGAAGAAGGCGTAACGCTGGAGCGCGAACGCCGCGAGCGTCCCGAGGACGAGCGCGACGAGTGTGGCGGCGAGGGCGACCTGGACGCTCGTCCAGACCGCGTCCGCCGCGCCCTGGCTCGACCACGCCACCCGCCACCACCTCAGGGTGAGGCCGCTCGGAGGCCACGCGAACGTCCGGGCCGTGCTGAACGAGCTGATGACGACGACGGCGAGGGGGGCGTAGACGATGGCGAGGACGACGCCGACGGCGAGCCCGAGGAGCCTGCGGGCGGCGCGGGTGAGGGTCATCGCAGCCTCCTCAGAGGCTCTCGAGGGCGCCGGTCCGGCGGACGAGGAACATGTACACGGCCATGACGGCGACCGAGAGGGTCGCTGTCGCCGACGCGACCGGCAGGTTGAGGGTCTGCTGGGCGTAGATGAGGTTGCCGAGCATCTGCGAGGCCCCGCCGACGATGTTGACGCTGATGTAGTCGCCGAGGCTGAGGGAGAACGTGAAGATCGACCCGGCGATGACGCTCGGCAGGATCCCCGGCCAGACGACCGCCCGGAAGGTGCGCACCGGGCGGGCCCCGAGGTCCTCGGACGCCTCGATGTGGGAGTCAGGCAGGCGCTCGAGGCCGGAGTACACCGGGAGGATCATGAACGGCAGCCAGAGGTAGGCGAGCGTGATGACGACCGCCACCAGCCCGAGGCCCGGGCTGCCCCCGAACGTGCTCGCGAGGACGCCGCCGTTGATGACCATGATCCGCCACGCGTACGCCTTGACGAGGTAGCTCGCCCACAGCGGCATGAGGCAGGCGACGACGAGGAGCTTCGCCGTCCGCGGCCGGGCGACCTTGGCCATGTAGAACGCGATCGGCAGGGCGAGCACGGCGTCGATGACGGTGACCGCTGCCGCCACCCCGACGGTGCGCAGGAGCACGGTCCGGTAGATCGGCTCGGTCGCGAGCTGGCGGAAGTTGTCGAGCGTCCACGTCCGGATGATGTTCCCCGTGAAGGAGTCCTGGGTCCACAGCGACGTGATGAAGAGGACCGCGAGCGCGCCGAGGTAGACGACGACGAGCCAGAGGAGGGGGGCGCCGAGCACCCCCGCCAGACGCAGGCGGGGGTGCCGGTGGAGATAGGCGGCGCCGGGGGTGGGCATCAGCCCTTGATCTCCTGCCACTTCGTCGTCCACGTCGCGTAGTCGGTGCACGCGACGTCGCGCCCGTCGAGGCACTGGGAGATCGGCGTCGTCCAGTACCAGATGCGGTCGGCGTAGGCCTTGTCCTTGGCGTGGTACGTCGCGCAGAACGTCGGGTCGGAGGTCTCCTCGCACGCCTTGAGGTTCGCCGGGGCCTCACCGAAGTACTCCGCGACCTGGGCGTTGACCTTCGGGGAGACGATGTGGTCGAGCCACTTGTACGCGCAGTTCGGGTGCGCCGACTTCGCGCCGACCATCCACGTGTCCGACCACCCCGTCGCCCCCTCCTCGGGGAGGATCGCCTTGACGGGAGCGTCCTGCTTGGCGATGTTCGCGATGACCTGCCACGTCGTCCCGATGACCGTCGAGCCCGCCTTGAAGGCGCTGACCTCCTTGGTGTAGTCGCTCCAGTACTCGCTGATGTTCGGACGCTGCTTCTTGAGGAGGTCGACCGCCGCCTGGAGCTGGTCGCTGTCGAGCGCGTACGGGTTGGTGATCTTCAGGTCCGGCTGGTGCTTCATGAGCCAGAGCGCGGCGTCGGCGATGTAGATCGGGGAGTCGTACGCCGTGACCTTGCCCTGGTAGCTCGAGGCGTCCGTGAAGACCGCCGACCACGACGTCGGGGCGGGGGTGACCTTCTTCGTGTTGTACATGAGGAGGTTGGCGCCCCATCCGTGGGGAATGCCGTACATCTGGCCGTTGACGGAGTTGAAGTCCCGGTCCTTGAGGAACGGCGCGATGTCGGCGTAGCTCGGGACGAGGTCGGTGTTGACCGGTGCGACGTCCCCGGAGGCGACGAGCCGCAGGCTCGCGTCCCCGGAGGCGGAGACGACGTCGTACTGCCCGCTCTTCATGAGGTTGACCGCCTCGTCGGAGGTCCCGAAGTACTTGACGTTCGCGGTGCAGCCGGTCTTCTTCTCGAACGGGGTGACCCAGTCGACGGACTTGTCGGTCGAGCCGTCCTCGGCGTACCCCGGCCAGGCGAGGATGTTGATCGAGCCCTCGCCCTCGCCGACCGAGTTCTGCATCTTGATGTCCGGCGGGCTGAACGATCCCCCTCCCCCGCCGGAGCCCCCCGAGCCGCCGCTGCTCGTCCCGCAGCCGGCGACCGCGACGGGCAGCACGACAGCGGCCGCGACCGCTCCGACCCGTGCTCGGTTCCACCTCATGTCGACTCCTTTGTCTCGTGTGTCTCGCGGGCGTCCCGCGGGTCGTGCTCCGTGCCGTCGTCGGCGCGGTCGGCGATCCGGAAGCAGTGGCGCTCCTCGAACCCGACGACGACGCGCTCGCCGCGCAGGTGCTCCACCTCCTCCGACCCGCCGGTACGGTTCTGTTCGAGGACGACGAACCGCGGACCGGCGTCGAGGTCGACGACGAACCGGGTGACCGGCCCGGCGTAGACGACCTCCGCGACGCTGCCCTCCGCGCGGACCTCGTCCCCGTCCCCGTCCCCGTCGGCGAGCCTGACCTTCTCCGGGCGGACGGCGAACGTTCCCGTCCGGCCGAGGAGGGTCCTGGCGGCGTCGCCCTCGAGGACGTTCGACGTGCCGACGAAGCCGGCGACGAACCGCGAGGTCGGGCGCTCGTAGACCTCCTCGGCGGTCCCCACCTGCTGGACCCGGCCGGCGTCGAAGACCGCGACCCGGTCGCTCAGGGTGAGCGCCTCCTCCTGGTCGTGGGTGACGAAGACGAAGGTGATCCCCACCCGCCGCTGGATCTCCTTGAGCTCGACCTGCATCTGCTCACGCAGCTTGAGGTCGAGCGCCCCGAGGGGCTCGTCGAGGAGGAGCACCTGGGGGTCGACGACGAGGGCGCGGGCGAGGGCGACCCGCTGCCGCTGGCCGCCCGAGAGCTGGGTCGGTCGGCGCTTCTCCATCCCGGCAAGGGCGACGCTCGCGAGCGCCTCGGCGGCCCGCTCGCGCCGCTCGCGGGTCTTGACGCCCCGGACCCGGAGCCCGTAGGCGACGTTGTCGACGACGCTCATGTGCGGGAACAGGGCGTAGTCCTGGAAGACCGTCGTCACGTCCCGTTCGAAGGGCGCGAGGTCGGTGACGTCGGCGCCGCCGAGCCGGATCGTGCCCGCCGTCGGCTGCTCGAACCCGGCGATGAGGCGCAGCACCGTCGTCTTCCCCGATCCGGACGGCCCGAGCATCGAGAAGAACTCGCCCTCGGCGATGTCGAGGTCGACCCCGGCGACCGCGTCGACCCTGCCGAAGGTCTTGCGCAGCCCCACGAGGGAGACCGCCGGCGGCGCCTCCGCCTCGTCCGCGATCGGGGCGGTGCGCGTCCCCGCGGACTGGGGCTGGTCGTCCATCGGCTCACTCCGTTGCGAGGAGCGCGGTGCGCTCGGGCGGGTCGGTTGACTCACCCTAGGCGAAACCGTGCCTCGGAAGAGGACGACACGGCGCTGCCGTGACGGCATGACGGGCGAGCGGCGGGGACGGGTCGACGCTCCGCACCCGAGCCCGACGGCGACCCCGACCCGGGCGAGAACGTGTGGACGTGGGTCCCCTACGAGGAGGGCCACGGCAGAGGCAAGGACCGGCCGGTGCTCGTCGCCGGCCACGACGGGTCCTGCTGCTCGGCCTCATGCCCACGAGCGGGGACGACGACGGGGACCCTCGGCGCCGCGAGGGCGCGGTCCTCGGACGGACCCGTCGGGACGCCGTCGTCGCCGGGGTCGGGCGCGCCCGGGGGGTGAGTCCCACCCGAACGCGCGCAGGCCCGCCCCCGGTGCCCGGGGACGGGCCTGCGCGCTGCGGCGTCGCTCAGCCGAGCTGGGCGGCCTTCTTCGCCATGGCCGACTTCTTGTTCGCGGCCTGGTTCTTGTGGATGACGCCCTTGCTCACGGCCTTGTCGAGCTTCGTCGACGCGGCCTTGAGGGCCTCCCGGGCCGCGGTGGCGTCGCCGGAGTCGGCGGCCTCGCGGAACTTCCGGACCCACGTGCGGATCTCGCTCTTCCCCGCGCGGTTGCGCTCGGTGCGCACCCGGTTGGTCTTGATCCGCTTCATCTGGGACTTGATGTTTGCCACAGTGTTCTCTCTGTTGGTCGGTTGTCTGCCGTTCGAGGGCCGCAGGACGTCTCGGGACCGGAGTGGGGATAACGTGGGAGAGACGCCCTGGGTCAGGACTGCATGCGCGCACGACCTTGCGCGCACGCGGTTGCCGAATCTACCAGCGCGGGCGGTGGCCGACCAAGTCCGCCGGCGGTGGGAGCGGCGACACCACGCGCCGGCGGGGAGCGGCAGGCACCGTCGCGGCTCGGGGCGGTGCGTCAGGCCCCGCGGACGGCCTGCCGTTCGCGGGCGATCGTCAGGACGGCGCGCTCGACGGCGTACACCGGGTCCCGGCCGCCGCCCTTGACGGCGTGGTCGGCCGCGGCGACGGCCTGGATGGACCGGCCGAGGGCCGGGCCGTCCCAGCCCCGCAGGGCCCGTCGCGCCCGGTCGACCTGCCACGGGGCCATCCCGACCTCACGGGCGACGTCGGCCGAGCGGCCGCGCCCGGCGTGCCCGACCTTGGCGAGCTGGCGCAGCTGGGAGGCGAGGACCGCGACGATGGGGACGGGGTCGAGCCCGCTCGCGATCGCGTGCCGGAGGAGTCGGAGGGCCTCGCCGGCGTCGCCGGCGACGGCGGCGTCGGCGACCCGGAAGCCCGTGGCCTCGACCTTGCCGCCGTGGTAGGTGAGGACGGTCCGTTCGTCGATGACGCCGCCCGTGTCGTCGACGAGCTGCTGGCACGCGGAGGCGAGCTCGCGGACGTCCCGCCCGACCGCCTCGACGAGGGCGTGGACCGCCTCCGGGGTCGCACGACGCCGGGCCCGGCGGAACTCGTTCGTCGCGAACTCGCTCTTGTCCCGGTCGGTCTTGATGGCCGGGGCGTCGAGGACGCGTGCCCCGCCCCTCCTCATCGTGTCGAGGACCCTCCTCCCCCGGTTCCCCGAGCCGTGCATGACGACGAGGGTGACGTCGTCACCGGGGTGCTCGAGGTAGGCGAGCAGGTCGGCCTGGAGGGCGTCGGACGCCTCGTCGAGCCCGTGGACGACGACCGCCTTGTCCTCGCCGAACAGCGAGGGGCTCGTGTGGAGGACGAGCTCGCCCTCGGCGTAGCTCTCGGCGTGGAGACGGATCACCTCGACGTCGGGGCTCGAGACGCGCAGGTCCTCGAGGGTCTGCTGGAGGGCGCGCTCGGCGAGCACGTCCTCGGGGCCCTGGATGAGGACGAGCGGCGGCACGCTGCTGCGGACCTCGACCCTGTCGTCGCTCACGGGGCTACCCTGCCACGCCCCGGCGACAGCGGACCACGGCGCCTCCGCCCGGCGCCGCAGCCTCAGGGGGCGGGGGTGAGCCCGAGACCGCGCACCCGCGCCTCGACGACGGTTTCGGCGAGCTCGAGGCTCTCGGCGAGCTCGCCGACGGACAGGCCGAGGTCGACCCCGTCGCGCAGCTCCTCGTCCTCCTGGTCGGTCCACGCGTGGCCCTGGGTCACCGCGGTCCGCGCCGACGCCGTCGGCGGCGGGTCGGCGGCGACCGGGCGGGGGTCCGGTGCCGGCGGTCCGGGCCTGGGGTGCTCCGCCCCGTCACCGGAGGGCCCGCCGGTCGTCCCGGCCAGCGCGCCGGTGAGCCCCCGGAGGGCGGGCGCCGCGACGGGGACGGGCGGCTCGGCCGTGGCGTCGAGCCGGGCGAGGGCGGCCAGGACGAGCCCCCGGTCGGTCGTCGGCCAGAACGGCGGCAGCGACCGCTGGAGGAACCCGGCGTAGCGGGCGGTCATCATCCGGGGGTCGAGGAACGCGACGACCCCCCGGTCGTCCCCCCGCCGGACGAGCCGGCCGGCGCCCTGGGCGAGCCGGAGCGCGGCGTGGGTCGCCGAGACGGCCATGAACCCGTTCCCGCCCATCCGGGCGATCGCCTGGCTCCGCGCCGAGGAGAGCGGGTCGTCGGGTCGGGGGAACGGGATCCGGTCGATGACGACGAGCTGGCAGGCCGACCCCGGGACGTCGACGCCCTGCCAGAGGGTGAGGGTGCCGAAGAGGCAGGTCGTCGGCTCGGTCGCGAACTCCCGGACGAGGGTGGTGATCTGGTCCTCGCCCTGGCAGAGGACGGTGATCTCGTCGCCGAACCGCTCCCGCATGGCCTCGGCGGCCTCGCGCGCGGCCCGCATCGAGGAGAAGAGCCCGAGGGTCCGGCCTCCGGCGGCGCGGACGAGGGCCTCGATCTCGTCGTGGGACTCCGCGCTCGGCCCGTCCCGTCCCGGGGGCGGGAGGTGCGCGGCGACGTACGCGATCGCCTGCCGGGGGTAGTCGAACGGGCTCCCGACGTCGAGACCGCGCCACGTCGGTGAGCCCTCGCCGCGGAGCCCGATCGTCCCGGCGACGGCGTCGAACGTCCCGCCGAGCTCGAGCGTCGCCGAGGTGAGGACGACCGTCCGCTCGCCGAACACCTTGTCCCGGACGAGCAGGGCGACGCTCATCGGCGCGACCCGGAGGACGGGCCCGCGGCGCAGGTCCCGGGTGACCCAGACGACGTCGAGCTCGCGCTCCTCGAGGACCCGGGCGGCGGTGTCGAAGACCTCGTCGACGGCCGACCGGGCGAGCTGGCGGGTCCCGTCGTTCTGGTCCGACCCGCTCGGCTTGAGCTCGGTCTGGAGGACCCGGGCGGTGTCCCTGACCCGGGCGAGGGCGAGGCCGAGCGCGTCCGGGACGGCGTCGATCCGGCCCTCGGGGAGGTCGTCGAGCGCGGACTCGAGCATGGTCGCGGCGTCGTCGAGCGCGTCCGTCGAGTCGGCGAGCCGGGCGGCCCGCTTCGCGGCGCCGACGACGGCGTTCGCGGTGAGCTCGTCGGTGACGGTCGAGGTGACCCGGTCGACGAGCTCGTGGGCCTCGTCGATGACGAGGACGTCGTGCTCCGGGAGCAGCTGACGCCCCTCGAAGGCGTCGATCGCCATGAAGGCGTGGTTGGTGACGACGACGTCGACGTCGCGCGCGGCCTCCCGGGAGCGCTCGACGAAGCACTCGCCGACGAGGGGACAGCGCGAGCCGAGGCACTCGCTCGCGCTCACCGACACCTGCCGCCAGGCCCGCTCGGTGACCCCGGGGACGAGCTCGTCCCGGTCACCGGACTCGGTCTCCTCGGCCCACCGGCGCAGCCGGAGGACCTCGGACCCGAGCCGCGAGGCCTGCTCGTCGACCTGCCCCACGGACAGGAGCGAGTCCCCGTCCTCGTCGGGGAACCCGCCGGCGAGCTTGTGCGCGCAGAGGTAGTTGCGCCGCCCCTTGACGATCGCGTACGTCGGCGTCCGCCCGAGCCGGGCCGCGAGCGCCTCGGCGAGGCGGGGCATGTCCCGGTCGACGATCTGGGCCTGGAGGGCGAGCGTCGCGGTCGCGACGACGGCGGGCCTGCCCGACTCGAGCGCGTGCTGGATCGCGGGGACGAGGTAGGCGAGCGACTTCCCGGTCCCGGTGCCCGCCTGGACGAGGAGGTGGTCCCCGGAGGCGACCGCGTCGGCGACGGCGCGGGCCATCTCGACCTGTCCGGGGCGCTCGACGCCGCCGACACCGGCGACGGCGGCGTGGAGGAGGTCGTCGAGGGAGGGCATGCCCTCAGCGTAGGCGGTCGGGCACCCGCCCCCGGGCCGTCCCCGGCCTCAGCGACGGCCCTCGGCGACGAGGGTGCGACCGTCGCGGCGAACCGGTCGTAGAGGTTGAGATGGTCCCGGGCCCGGCGCGCGCCCACGGCCCCGACGGGGCCGTCGGAGGGCGAGGTCGCCCGGCGTCGGCGGCCGCAGCCCGGAGCCGGGGGGGCGCAGGGACTCGGTCACGACAGGTCGGGCCCAGGGCAGGCCGCAGACACGACCACCGGGCACGGTCAGGCGGGGTAGGCCCCGAGCTCGCCGGCGAGGTCGGGGTGGGTCCGGGCGCGGACCCGGGTCCCCTCCGAGGTGTGCTCGCTGGCGAGCACCTCGGCCTCGTCGTGCAGCCGGCTGACGAGGTCGCCCCGGTCGTACGGGATGAGGACGTCGACGGCGACGCGCGGGTGGGGCAGCTCCTCGGCGATGAGCTCCAGCAGGGCCTCGATCCCCTCCCCTGTCCGCGCCGACACCGTGACCGAGTGCCGCTCGTGACGGCGGATCCGGTCGAGGACCTCCGGGTCGGCGAGGTCGGCCTTGTTGACGACGACGACCTCCTTGATCCGGTCGCCCCCGACGTCCGCGAGGACGGACCGGACGGCGCTGATCTGCCCCTCGGGGTCGGGGTGGCTCCCGTCGACGACGTGGAGGAGGAGGTCGGCGTCCGCGCACTCCTCGAGCGTCGAGCGGAACGCCTCGACGAGCTGGTGGGGAAGGTGGCGGACGAACCCGACGGTGTCGGCGAGGGTGTACACCCGTCCGTCCGGGGTCTCGGCCCGTCGGACGGTCGGGTCGAGGGTCGCGAAGAGCTGGTTCTCGACGAGGACCCCGGCACCGGTGAGCCGGTTGAGCAAGGAGGACTTGCCGGCGTTGGTGTACCCGGCGATGGCGACGCTCGGGATCCCGTGCGCCTGGCGACCCGAGCGCTTCGTGTCCCGGGTCGTCTTCATCGCCCGGATGTCCCGGCGGAGCTTGGCCATCTTGCTGTTGATCCGGCGCCGGTCGAGCTCGATCTTCGTCTCGCCGGGGCCGCGGGAGCCGATCCCCTCACCCCCGGCGACCCGGCCACCGGCCTGGCGGGACATCGAGTCCCCCCAGCCGCGCAGCCGCGGGAGCAGGTACTGGAGCTGGGCGAGCTCGACCTGCGCCTTGCCCTCCCGGCTCTTCGCGTGCTGGGCGAAGATGTCGAGGATGAGCGCCGTGCGGTCGATGACCTTGACCTTGACGATGTCCTCGAGGGCGCGCCGCTGGCTCGGGGCGAGCTCGGAGTCGCAGATCACGGTGTCCGCGCCCTCGGCGATGACGACGTCCCGGAGCTCCTCGGCCTTGCCGGAGCCGAGCCACGTCCCGGCGTCGGGGCGGGACCGCCGCTGGAGGACGCCCGCGAGGACGGTCGACCCCGCGGTCTCGGCGAGCGCGGACAGCTCGCGCATCGAGTTCTCGGCGTCCTCGGCGGTGCCGTCGCACCACACGCCGGCGAGGACGACCCGCTCGAGCCGCAGCTGGCGGTACTCGACCTCGGTGACGTCCTCGAGCTCGGTCGAGAGGCCGGAGACGCGGCGCAGGGCCGCGCGCTCCTCGCGGTCGAGCTGCTCGCCGTCGTAGCCGACGTCGGGGCTGAGCCCGTCGTCGGCCACGCCGGCGGGAGCGGCGACGGCGGCCGGTTCGTCCTCGACGAGGGCCGCTGCGCTCTGGTGGAACAGATCAGTGTGTCGTGTCATCTCTCCCCAAGGGTCTCACCCCTTCAACCCCTCGGGCGATCCGTTTATGCCACCCGTCGGCGGTCCCGCCGCCCGTCAGTCGAGCGCGCGGCCGACGGCCACGGCTCGGGTGTCCGGGGCCGCGGTGCGGTGGGCGTTGGCGTCGAGGTCCTCGAGCTGCTCCTGGGACTCGCGCTCGGCCTCGACCCTCGCGTGGTAGGCCTTGACCTCGGTGGCGACCCGGTCCTCGTCCCACCCGAGCAGCGGGGCGACGATGTCGGCCACCGCCTGGGCCGAGTCCGTGCCGCGGGAGGGCGTCTCGATCGAGATCCGGGTGCGGCGCGTGAGGATGTCGTCGAGGTGGAGCGCACCCTCGTGGGTGACGGCGTAGACGATCTCGACCTTGAGGTACTCCTCGGCACCCGGGAGCGGCTCGTAGAGGCTCCGGTCGGCGTCGCCGAGCGCGAAGATGTCCTCGACCATCGAGCCGTAGCGCTGGAGGAGGTTCGTCATCCGCCACGCGGGCAGGTCGTGGCGGTTCGCGAGCCGGTCCACCTGGTTGACGAGCGCGTGGTACCCCTCGGCGCCGACGAGCGGGATGTGCTCGGTGACGCTGTCCGAGACCCCGGGGCCGATGTCGACCCGCGCGGCGTCGACGGCGTCCGCGGCCATGACCCGGTACGTCGTGTACTTGCCACCGGCGATGGAGATGAGCCCCGGCTGGGGACGGGCGACGGCGTGCTCGCGGGAGAGCTGCGAGGTCGACTCGTCCTCGCCGGCGAGGAGCGGCCGGAGCCCGGCGTACACGCCCTGGATGTCGTCGTGGGTGAGCGGCACGGACAGGACGCTGTTGACGTGCTCGAGGATGTAGTCGATGTCGGTGCGGCTCGCGGCCGGGTGCGCCTTGTCGAGCTCCCAGTCGGTGTCCGTCGTCCCGACGATCCAGTGGGTGCCCCACGGGATGACGAAGAGGACGGACTTCTCCGTCCGGAGGATGAGGCCGGTCTCGGAGTTGATCCGGTCGCGGGCGACGAGGATGTGGACGCCCTTGGACGCCCGGACGTGGAACCGTCCGCGGCCGCCGGCGAGGGTCTGGACGTCGTCGGTCCACACGCCGGTGCAGTTGATGACGACCGACGCCTTGACGTCGACGGTGTCCCCGGTCTCGACGTCCTCGACCTTCGCGCCGACGACGCGTTCGCCGGCGTGCTCGAGCTCGATGACCCGGGCGGAGGTGAGGACGGTCGCCCCGTAGGCGGCCGCGGTCCGCCCCACCGTCATGGTGTGACGGGCGTCGTCGGCCTGGGCGTCGTAGTACAGCAGCGCGCCGGTGAGTGCGTCGGGGCGAAGGGCCGGCGTGAGGCGGAGCGCCCCCGACTTGCTCAGCTGCTTGTGCCGGGGCACCGAGCTCGCGCCGCCCATCGAGTCGTAGAGGGTCAGCCCGGCGGTGACGTAGGGCCGCTCCCAGAACCGGTGCTGGAGCGGGTACAGGAACGACACCGGGTGGACGAGGTGCGGCGCGATCCGGGTGAGCATGAGCTCGCGCTCCTTGAGGGCCTCCCGGACGAGGCCGAAGTTCAGCTGCTCGAGGTAGCGCAGGCCGCCGTGGAAGAGCTTCGAGCTGCGTGAGGACGTCCCGGACGCGAAGTCCCGCTGCTCGACGAGCGCGACCGTGAGACCCCGGGTCGCGGCGTCGAGCGCCACCCCGGTCCCGACGACCCCCCCACCGACGACGAGGACGTCGAACTCCTTCTCCCCGAGGCGGGTCCATGCCTTCGCGCGGTAGTCGAGGTCGAGAGGGGTCGGACTGGGCATTGCGTGCTCCGTTCGCCGTTGACTGGCGCGGCGTGGCGCCTGCGGGCGTCCAGCCTAGCCCGGCTTCGTGGCCCGGAACAGATATTTCGGAACTGATTGACCGCTCATCCGCGTGGCCATAGTGTCTTTCCCACATACAGCCAGCAGCGTCGCTCGGTGGGGTGGATGCTGCCGTCGACTAAGGGGCGCAGCATGCTGAGTTTTGGCGAGATCCTCCTGAGCGAGTTCATGGGAACGGCGATGCTGCTCCTCCTCGGCTGCGGGGTGGTGGCCAACGTCATCCTCGCGAAGACCAAGGGGTTCAACGGGGGCTGGCTCCTCATCAACTTCGGATGGGGGTTGGGCGTCTTCGCGGGCGTCTACATCGCCTTCAAGTCGGGGGCACACATCAACCCGGCCGTCACCGTGGGCCTGCTCGCCTCCGGGGCCGACCTCGGCGGCTTCGGCAACGTCATCGCGTACTTCCTCGGGGAGTTCAGCGGGGCCTTCGCCGGCGCGGTCCTCGCCTGGCTCGCGTACAAGAGCCACTTCGACGACCCGGAGTCCGAGCCCGGCGCCAAGCTCGCGGTGTTCTCGACCGGCCCGGCGATCCGCAACTACGCGTGGAACACCGTCAACGAGATCATCGGCACGTTCGTCCTCGTCTTCGTCGTCATCGCGTTCGGCAAGACCCCGAGCGGCCTCGGCCCGCTCGCGGTCGCCCTCCTCGTCCTCGGCATCGGTGCCTCGCTCGGTGGCCCGACGGGGTATGCCATCAACCCGGCCCGTGACCTCGGGCCTCGTGTGGCGCACGCGGTCCTGCCGATCCCCGGCAAGGGGAGCAGCGACTGGGCCTACTCCTGGGTGCCCGTCGTCGGGCCCCTCGTCGGCGGCGCGCTCGCCGGGGTCGTGGCCCAGATCGTCAACTTCGCCTGACCGACCGTCCAACCGAAGGAGCCTCACCCATGAACGAGAGCTACATCGCCGCCATCGACCAGGGCACGACGAGCACGCGCTGCATGATCTTCGACCACGCCGGTGACGTCGTCGCCGTCGACCAGCTCGAGCACGAGCAGATCTTCCCCCGGGCCGGGTGGGTCGAGCACGACGCCGCGGAGATCTGGCGCAACACCCGTGAGGTCATCGGCGGCGCCATGGGGAAGGGCAACCTCAACAGCGGCCAGATCAAGGCCATCGGGATCACCAACCAGCGCGAGACCGCGCTCGTCTGGGACCGCAAGACCGGCGAGCCGGTGTACAACGCCATCGTCTGGCAGGACACCCGGACCCAGAAGATCTGCGACGAGCTCGCGGGCGACGCCGGCGCGGAGAAGTACAAGAGCAAGGTCGGCCTCCCGCTCGCGACGTACTTCTCGGGCCCGAAGGTCAAGTGGATCCTCGACAACGTCGAGGGGGTCCGCGAGCGGGCCGAGGCCGGCGACCTCATGTTCGGGAACATGGACACGTGGGTGCTGTGGAACCTCACCGGCGGTGCGGACAACGACGGGGTCCACGTCACCGACGTGACGAACGCGAGCCGGACGATGCTCATGGACCTCGACACCCTCTCGTGGGACGAGTCGATCGCCGCGGACATGGGCATCCCCTTGTCGATGCTCCCGGAGATCCGCTCCTCCTCCGAGGTGTACGGCGAGTGCCGGCCCGGCATCCTCAAGGGCGTTCCGGTCGCCGGCATCCTCGGCGACCAGCAGGCGGCGACCTTCGGCCAGGCCTGCCTCGAGAAGGGGATGGCGAAGAACACCTACGGCACCGGCAACTTCATGCTCCTCAACACCGGCGAGGAGATCGTCCCGTCCGAGAACGGCCTGCTGACCACGGTCTGCTACAAGATCGGCGACAACGCACCGGTGTACGCCCTCGAGGGCTCCATCGCCGTCACCGGGTCGCTCGTCCAGTGGGTCCGGGACAACCTCGGGATGATCTCGACGGCGTCCGAGATCGAGGACGCCGCCAAGACCGTCGAGGACAACGGCGGCGCCTACTTCGTCCCCGCGTTCTCCGGCCTGTTCGCTCCACACTGGCGCTCGGACGCCCGGGGCGCCCTCGTCGGGCTCACCCGGTTCGTCAACAAGGGCCACATCGCGCGCGCCGTCCTCGAAGCGACCGCCTTCCAGACCCGCGAGGTCCTCGACGCGATGGACGCCGACTCCGGGGTCCCCCTCAAGGAGCTCAAGGTCGACGGCGGGATGGTCGTCAACGAGACGCTCATGCAGTTCCAGGCGGACATCCTCGGGGTCGACGTCGTCCGGCCGAAGGTCGCCGAGACGACGGCGCTCGGCTCCGCATACGCCGCCGGTCTCGCCGTCGGGTACTGGGAGAGCGAGGACGACATCCGTGCGAACTGGGGCGAGGGCAAGCGCTGGACCCCGCAGATGGGCGAGGACCGGCGCGCCCAGCTCTACCGGAACTGGAAGAAGGCGGTGACGAAGACCCTCGACTGGGTCGACGAGGACGTCGACTGAGCGGGGAGGGGACGGTCGGCCGACCGCGGCCGACCACCGCCCGGGCACGCGGTGCCCGGGCGCAGGGGGACAGGGGGTCGGGCGCAGGCCCGGCCCCCTGCTGCCGCCCCCGGACGTCTGCCACGCTGGGCCCGTGAGCGCCGACCACTACTTCACCGCCGCCCCGGCGAGCGCGGCCGAGCAGCGCGAGCTGCGGGTCCGCCTCGCGGGACGGGACGTCACGGTCCGCACCGCCCCCGGCGTGTTCCAGCCCCGCGCACTCGACACCGGCACGGCGGTCCTCCTCGAGCACGTCCCGCCGCCGCCGGAGCACGGTGACCTGCTCGACCTCGGCTGCGGGTGGGGACCGGTCGCGCTCGCCCTCGGCCTCGCGTCCCCGCAGGCGCGCGTCTGGGCGGTCGACGTCAACGAGCGCGCGCTCGACCTCACCCGGGCCAACGCCCTGGCCCTCGGCCTCGACCTCGTCCGCGCCTGCCGCCCCGAGGACGTGCCCGCCGACCTCGAGTTCGGCGCGATCTGGTCCAACCCGCCGATCCGGGTCGGCAAGGCCGCGCTCCACGAGATGCTCCTCGGGTGGCTGCCGCGGCTGCGCCGCGGCGCCAGCGCGCACCTCGTCGTCCAGCGGAACCTCGGCTCGGACTCCCTCCAGCGCTGGCTCGGGGAGCACCTTCCGGAGGGCTTCGCGGTCGGACGGGCGACGAGCTCGAAGGGGTTCCGCGTGCTCGAGGTCACCCGCCCCTCCTGACGCGGCGGCGTCCTCAGCCGAGCAGCGTCGTCGTCCCGTCCGCGACGAGGACCGCGGGCCCGGCGAGCTCGACCTCGTGGCCGGGAAGCGCACGCACCCGGAGCCGCCCGCCGGGCACGTCGACGAGCCACTGCGCCCCCGCGGCCTCGCCGCCGGCCCAGAACCGGGTGGCGAGGGCGGCCGCGCACACGCCGGTCCCGCACGAGCGGGTCTCCCCCACCCCACGCTCGTGGACCCGCATGCTGATGTGCCCGGGCCCGAGGGGGCGGACGAACTCGACGTTCGTCCCGTGCGGCGGCAGCGGGTTGACGACCGGCTCGCGGGTCAGGTCGAGCGCCCCGAGGTCGACACCCTCGGGAAGGGCGACGACGGTGTGCGGGTTCCCCAGGTCGATCGACAGCGCCGAGAACGGGTCCGCGCCGTCGAGGTGGACCAGGGCGTCGAAGCCGTCGGCCTCGGCCCGCTCCGGGGCGGCGAACGCCCAGACGCCCATTCCGACGGCGACGTCGTCACCCTCGAGGCGCACCTGCTTCGCCCCCCCGCGGGTGGCCACGGCGAACGCGTCGCCCTCCTCGAGTCCGTGCTCGCGAAGGTACCGCGCGAACACCCGGGCGCCGTTCCCGCACATCTCCGCGGCGCTGCCGTCCGCGTTGCGGTAGTCCATGAACCAGCGCGCGGCCCCGGCCAGCTCGCGGACCCCGGGCTCGTCGGCGAGGGCGGTCGGCACGACCCGGATCACCCCGTCGCCGCCGATCCCGGCGCGGCGGTCGGCGAGCGCGGCGACCTGGGCCGCGGAGAGGTCGAGTCGTCCGTCGAGGTCGGGGACGAGGACGAAGTCGTTCTCGGTCCCGTGGCCCTTGGTGAAGGGGAGTCCGTCAGCCATGGCACCCATCATCCCCGACCCGGTCCGGGCGTCGCGCCCCGGACGAGCGCGACGACGTCGTCGACGACACCCGGGTCCCGGGGGTCGACCCACGTCGTCCGGGGGTCCGGTCGGAACCACGACTCCTGCCGGCGGGCGAACCTGCGGGTCGCCCGGGCCGTCTCCGCCCGGGCCTCGGCGGCGGTCATCAGGCCGTCGAGCCGGGCGAGGGCCTGGCCGTAGCCGAGCGCCCGGGACGCCGTGCGGCCCTCGCGCAGGCCACGCCCGGCGAGCTCGGCGACCTCCTCGAGGAGGCCCCCCTCCCACATCCGCGCGACCCGCGCCCCGATCCTCGCGTCGAGGACCTCCCGCGGGAGCGCGAGCCCGACGGTGACGGTCGGCTGGACGTACTCCCGGGTCGGCATCGTCGCCGAGAACCGCCGGCCGGTCAGCTCGATGACCTCGAGGGCGCGGACGACCCGGCGGACGTTCCCCGGACCGATCCGGGCCGCGGCGGCGGGGTCGGCGGCGGCGAGCCTCGCGTGGAGGGCGTCGGCGCCGGCCTGCGCCGCGGCCTCCTCGAGCGCGGCCCGGACACCGGGGTCGGTGGGCGGGATCTCGAGGTGGTCGAGGGCGGCACGGACGTAGAGCCCGGACCCGCCGACGAGCACGGGGTGGGCCCCCCGGCCGTGGACGGCGGCGATGTCGGCCCGGGCGGCCCGCTGGTAGGCCGCGACGCTCGCCTCCTCGGTGACGTCGAGGACGTCGAGCTCATGGTGGGGGATGCCGCGCCGCTCCGCCCGGGGGACCTTCGCCGTGCCGATGTCCATGCCCCGGTAGAGCTGGAGCGCGTCGGCGTTGACGACCTCGCCCCCGAGCCGCTCGGCGAGGTCGAGGGCGAGGTCGGACTTGCCCGTCGCGGTCGGCCCGACGACGGCGACGACGACCGGGGGGCCGGCCGCCGCGTCACCCATCCGGGTCGCGCTCGGGCCCGCCGTGCTCGGGTCCGCCGCGCTCATCCGCGTCGTGGCCGAACGGGTCGGGGTCGACGCCCGGGAGCCACGTCGTGCCCGGACCACCCCAACCGCGCGCCCGGACGGTCTTCTTCGCGCGCCTGGCCCACTTTCCCTCGAGCCGATCGACGTAGAGGAAGCCGTTGAGGTGGTCGTACTCGTGCTGCATGCACCGGGCGAACCACCCGGTCGCCTCGAACTCGAGGTCCTGGCCCTCGAGGTCCTGCCCGCGGACCGTCGCCCGGGTGCCCCGCCTGAGGGGGAAGGACTCGCCGGGGACGGAGAGGCAGCCCTCGGACTCCTCGTCCGGGTCGGGGAGCCCCTGGGTGGGCTTCGACGCGGTGACATAGGGGTTGATGGCCACCCCCCGGGCGGGCACGCCGTCGGCGTTGTCCATGTGCCACGTGAAGACCCGCAGGCCGACCCCGACCTGGGGCGCGGCGAGCCCGACCCCGTTCGCCGCGTCCATCGTCTCGAGCATGTCGGCGACGAGGACGCGGACGTCGTCGTCGATGACCTCCACAGGGGCGGCGCGACGGTGGAGGACCGGGTCCCCGAGGACGACGATGGGCCGGACGCTCATGCGGCACAGTGTGCCAAAGCCCGCGTCCCGCCGTCCGTGCGGTCAGCGCGGCCCGGTGCCGCAGGCCGGGGCGGCCGGGCCCGCAGCCGGCCTCCCCACCCCGGGCATGCCGAGGCTCACGCCCGGCCTGCCTCCACCGGGGGCGTCCTGGAGGGCCTCCCACGCGTCCCCGCCGCGGGTCCGGCGCACGCCGTACGTCCCGCCGTCGACGCCGGAGTCGGCGACGAGGTGGTGCGGCGCCCCGTACGTCACCTCGACGGTGACGACGTCCCCGGGACGCGGGCGCTCGCCCCCGTCGGGAACGGCGACGTGGACGAGCCGGTTGTCGCGCGCCCGTCCGGACAGGCGGTGCGTCTCCCGGTCCTTCCGGCCCTCGCCCGGGGCGACGAGGACCTCGACCTCGCGGCCCTCGAGCTCGCGGTTGCCGGCCCAGGAGAGCTCCTCCTGGACCGCGATGAGCCGGTCGAACCGGGCCTGGACGACCTCCTTGGGGACCTGGTCCGGCATCGTCGCGGCCGGGGTGCCCGGCCGGATCGAGTACTGGAAGGTGAAGGCGCTCGAGAACCGGGACTCCCGCACGACCCGGAGGGTCTCGTCGAAGTTCTCCTCGGTCTCGCCGGGGAACCCGACGATGATGTCGGTGGTGATGGCGGCGTCGGGAATCCGGTCGCGGACCGCGTCGAGGATGCGGAGGAACCGGGCGCTGCGGTACGAGCGACGCATTGCCTTGAGGACCGCGTCGCTCCCCGACTGGAGCGGCATGTGGAGGCTCGGCATGACGTTCGGCGTCTCCGCCATGGCGTCGATGACGTCGTCGGTGAAGGCCGCAGGGTGCGGGCTGGTGAACCGGACCCGCTCGAGCCCCTCGATCTCGCCGCAGGCCCGGAGGAGCTTGCCGAAGGCGTGCCGGTCCCCGAACTCGACCCCGTAGGTGTTGACGTTCTGGCCGAGGAGGGTGACCTCGACGACGCCCTGGGCGACGAGCGCCTCGACCTCGGCGAGGATCTCGCCCGGGCGGCGGTCGCGCTCGGTCCCCCGGAGGCTCGGGACGATGCAGAACGTGCACGTGTTGTTGCACCCGACCGAGATCGACACCCAGCCGCTGTACGCGGAGTCTCGACGCGTCGGGAGCGTGGAGGGGAAGGTCTCGAGCGCCTCGAGGATCTCGACCTCGGCACGCCGGTTGTGGCGCGCCCGGTCGAGGAGGGCCGGGAGGCTGCCGATGTTGTGGGTGCCGAAGACGACGTCGACCCACGGGGCACGGTCGACGATGCTGTCCCGGTCCTTCTGGGCCATGCACCCCCCGACGGCGATCTGCATGTCGGGGTTGCGGGTCTTCGCCGGACGGAGCTGGCCGAGGTTGCCGTAGAGCTTGTTGTCGGCGTTCTCGCGGACGGCGCACGTGTTGAAGACGACGACGTCCGCGGTCTGGGGCCGCTGCCCGGCCGGGAGGCTGCCGACGTCGACGTACCCGGCCGTCTCGAGGAGCCCGGCGAGTCGCTCGGAGTCGTGGACGTTCATCTGGCAGCCGTGCGTGCGCACGTCGTACGTCCGGCGCCCGGCGCCGGGCGCCGTCGTTCCCCGGGCTTCCGGGTCTGTCGTCGTCTCGGTCGTCGCCGCTGTCGTCGTCTCGGTCGTCGCCGCTGTCGTCGTCTCGGTCGTCATCGCACCGCCAAGGGTACGTCGCCGGACAGGCGGGTATGAACGCCCCCGATCCGGCCACCTGCCCGCGTCGCTAGTCCCGGCGGTGCTCCGGGGCCGCGTCGAGGGCCTCCCGGACGACGGCGAAGGCAGTCTCCGTCGAGTACCCCTTGCGGGCGAGCATGCCGGCGAGACGGCGGGTCTGGACGGTGCGGTCGAGACCGTGCATCGTGCGGAGTCGCCGGTCCACGAGCTCCCGGGCCCGTTCGCGCTCGTCGTCGGGGTGGATGTCGGCGAGGGCGGCGTCGGCGGCGTCCCCACCGACGCCCTTCTTCCTCAGCTCCTCGGCGAGGGCACGCCGGGCGAGCCCCCGCCCGGCCCGCCTGGACCGGACGAGCGTCTGGGCGTACGCGGCGTCATCGACGAGGCCGACCTCCTCGAGCCGGTCGAGGACGGTGGCGGCGACGTCGTCGGGGCAGTTCCGTCGACGGAGGACGTCCTCGAGCTGGGACCGGCTCTTCGGTGACCCGGTGAGCTGGCGCAGGACGATCGTCCGCGCGACGTCGTGGGGGTCGGGCTCGGCCGCCGCCGCCGTCGGGTCCGGGGCTGGGGGGGGCGACCCTCTCCGGGAGCGCCCGGACCGGGCCCGGCCAGGGCCCGCCCCGGGCGTCGTCCCGACGGGCCCTCCCTCCGCCGCGGCGAGGGCCCTGGCCGCGGCGGCGAGCCGGGCCTCCCGGTCTCCTCCGGTCGCCATGTCGATCAGGGTGCCGGTCAGAACTCGACCGGGACCTCGGCACCGTCGGCGGGCTGGTCCACGCGCGCACCGATGCCGAGCTTCTCCTTGATCTTCTTCTCGAGCTCGTCGGCGAGGTCGGGGTTGTCCCTGAGGAAGGTCCGGGCGTTCTCCTTGCCCTGTCCGAGCTGGTCGCCGTCATAGGTGTACCAGGCGCCGGACTTGCGGACGAAGCCCTGCTCGACGCCCGTGTCGATGAGGCCGCCCTCCCGGGAGATGCCGCGCCCGTAGAGGATGTCGAACTCGGCCTGCTTGAACGGCGGTGACACCTTGTTCTTGACGACCTTGGCACGGGTGCGGTTGCCGACCGGCTCGTTGCCGTCCTTGAGGGTCTCGATCCGGCGGACGTCGATCCGGACGGAGGAGTAGAACTTCAGCGCCTTGCCGCCCGTCGTCGTCTCCGGCGAGCCGAACATCACGCCGATCTTCTCGCGGAGCTGGTTGATGAAGATCGCCGTCGTCCCGGAGTTGTTGAGCGCCCCGGTCAGCTTGCGCAGGGCCTGGGACATGAGGCGGGCCTGGAGGCCGACGTGGCTGTCACCCATCTCCCCCTCGATCTCGGCGCGCGGCACGAGGGCGGCGACCGAGTCGATGACGATGACGTCGAGGGCCCCGGAACGGATGAGCATGTCCGCGATCTCGAGGGCCTGCTCCCCGGTGTCGGGCTGGGAGACGAGAAGGTTGTCGGTGTCGACGCCGAGCTTCTTCGCGTACTCGGGGTCGAGGGCGTGCTCGGCGTCGACGAAGGCGGCGATCCCCCCGGCGCGCTGGGCGTTCGCCACGGCGTGGAGGGCGACCGTCGTCTTCCCCGAGCTCTCGGGGCCGTAGATCTCGATGATCCGGCCCCGGGGGAGGCCACCGATCCCGAGCGCGACGTCGAGCGCGATCGACCCGGTCGGGATGACCTCGATCGGCGGACGGACGTCGTCGCCGAGCCGCATGACGGCTCCCTTGCCGTGCGACTTCTCGATCTGGGCCATCACCACGTCGAGCGACTTCTGACGGTCGCGGCCTGCTGCTGTTGCGCCAGCCATGTCCACACCTGCTTCCTCGTGCTTGTCGTGAGCGCGCCCACCGGCGACCCGCTCCGCGGCCGGTCTCGTTGCGTTGTCGGGTCAGACGCTAGGCCCCGCCACCGACATCCCTCCCCGCCGCCGTCGAGGCTGGGGAGGGGGTGACGTCAGGGACGCGACCTGGGGAACACACTACCGAACACGTGTTCGAGATCGACGCCTCCGACATGCCGACACGCCGGGCGGCTCCGCACCGGTGCCCGGCCCGTCAGGACCCCCCGGACGAGCCGGCCCCCGCCGTCCCGCCGACCCTGTCCGTGCCGTCGGGGCGCAGGAGCCGCATCGGCACGTGCGGGATGCCGTCCTCGACGAACTCGTCGCCGTCGACGGCGAACCCGAGCCCGGCGTACCACTCCCGCAGGTGGCTCTGCGCGTCGAGGACGACCGGCCGGCCGCCCGCGAGGGCGACAGCCCGCCGGACGAGCGCCGAGGCGATCCCCCTCCCCCGGGCCGCGGGTGCGGTGACGACCCGGCCGACCCGGACGGCGCCCCCCGCGCCGTCCCCGCGCTCGGCGCCGTCGTCCCCTCCCCCGGCGGCGAGCACCCGCAGGTAGGCGACCGGCAGGCCGCCCTGCTCGACCCAGAGGTGAAGCGTCGAGGTGTCGAGGTCGCGTCCGTCGAGGTCGGGGTAGGCGCAGGCCTGCTCGACGACGAAGACCTCGCCCCGGAGGGCGAGCAGCCGGTAGAGGGTCCGCGGCGGGACCCCGTCGAACCCCGCGACCCGGACCTGCGGCGCCTCGTTCGCGCTCACGTGAGGAGCAGCCGCTCGATCCGCCGGGCCGCACCGACGACCCCGAGGCCGCCCATGACCGCCAGGTACCCGACGTGCCAGAGCACCCCGGGCGCGACCTCCCCGAGGACGAGGGCCCGCTCGAGCGCGACCCCGTGGTAGAGCGGGGTCGCCCGGACGAGCCACGCGAGCCCCTCGGGGTAGGTCGCGAGCGGGAAGAACGTCGCCGAGAAGAGGAACATCGGCTGGATCGCGAGGGTGACGTAGTCGAAGTCCACCCACGAGCGCATGAACGTCGTCGCGAACATCCCGACGGCGGAGAACGCGAAGGCGATGACGACCGCGGCGGGGACGGCGAGGACCGCCCACCACGACTGGACGACGCCGGCGAGGAGCGCGACGAGGAGGAACAGCGAGGAGTAGATCCCGCCGCGCAGGAGCGCCCAGGAGATCTCGCCGACCGCGACGTCCCGTGGGCCCATCGGCGTTGCCAGGACCGAGTCGTAGAGCCTGGCGTACCTGAGCTTGAAGAAGACGTTGAAGGTCGAGTCCATGACGGCGCCATTCATCGCCGAGGCCGCGAGCAGCGCCGGCGCGACGAACGCGGGGTAGCTGACGATGCTGCCGGCGTCGGTCGTCACGGTCCGGACGAGGGCGCCGATGCCGACCCCGAGGGAGAAGAGGTAGAAGACCGGCTCGAGGAACCCGGTGACGATGGGGATCCACTGGCGCCGGACGCTCATCGCGTTGCGCTCGACGAGCATCCGGGACAGCCCGGCGCCCGCGGGCACCGGGAGCGCCCGGACGACCCGGGAGACGAGCGGGGCGACAGCGGTCACACGACCAGCCTCCTCGTGAAGGTCCGGACCGCCCAGATCCCACCGACGGCGACGAAGACGACGAGGACGAGGACGTGCCCGAGGAGCGGGAGGACCTCGACGTCGCCGAGCGCGAGCGCCCGCGAGGACGCGACGCCGTGCCAGAGCGGGGTCACCCACGCGAGCGGCTGCATCCACCCGGGAAGCTGGTCGACGGGGAAGAACGTCCCCGAGAAGAGCATGAGGGGGGTGACGACGAACCGGAAGAGGACCGCGAAGCCCGCGTCCCCGTCCTGGGTCGCCGTGAACGCGAAGACGGGCACGGCGAAGGCCATCCCGGTGAGGACGGCGACGGGCAGGGTGAGCAGGACCCACCACGACGCGAAGCTCCCGAACGCCGCGGCGACCGCGAGGAAGATCGTCGTCGCGACGACCATGTGCGCGGCGACGACGAGCAGGTGCCCGACGAGGACGTCCCGGACGCCGAGGGGGGTCGCGAGCATCCCGTGGTAGCTCCGGTTCCACTTGATGAACCCGAGGACCTGGTAGGTCGACTCCCCCATGGCGACCCACATCGTCTGGACCGCGACGATCGCCGGGACGACGAACTCGAGGTACGTCACCCCGGCGACCCCCCCGGCCTCCCGGTCGACGAGCGACCCGAGGCCGAGGCCCATGGAGAGGAGGAAGAGGAGGGGCATGAGGAACCGCTCGATGAGGCTTCCCCGCCACGTCCGCCGGTACACGGTGAAGAGGTACGTCGCGACCCCGCCCCACCGCTCGACCTGGGACATCGGGGGCCGTGGCCCCCACGACGCCCGCCGCGCGCGGACCGCGTCGGCCTCGTGGCCCGTCACGTCATCGGTCATCGCTCAGTCCACGAGGGTGCGGCCGGTGAGGTGGAGGAACACGTCCTCGAGCGTCGCCCGCCGGACGAGGGAGGAGAGCGGCCGGACGTCCCGGGCGAACACCTCGGCCGCCGCGGCGTCACCGTCGTCGGCGTAGACGAGGAGCCGGTCCGGGAGGACCTCGACCCGCTGGCCGACGCCCGCGACGGCGCCGGCGTGCGCGGCGTGGTCGTCGCTGTCGAACCGCAGCTCGAGAACCTCGCGGGTCGAGTGCTCGTTGATGAGGGCGCGCGGCGACCCCTCGGCGACGATCCGGCCGTGGTCCATGACGACGAGCCGGTCGCAGAGCTGCTCGGCCTCGTCCATGTAGTGGGTCGTGAGGACGAGGGTGACGCCGGAGCGCTTGAGCCGGAAGAGCCGGTCCCAGAGGACGTGCCGGGCCTGTGGGTCGAGACCGGTCGTCGGCTCGTCGAGGAGGAGGATCTCCGGGGAGTTGATGAGCGAGCGGGCGATCGTCAGGCGCCGCTTCATCCCCCCGGAGAGCGGCTCGACCCTGTCACCGGCCCGCTCGGTGAGCTGGGCGAACTCGAGCAGCTCGACGGCACGCGCCCGGACCTCGGCGCGGGAGAGGCCGAAGTACCGCCCGTAGATCCAGATGTTCTCCTCGACGGTGAGCTCCTCGTCGAGGGTGTCCTTCTGCGGGACGACCCCGAGCCGGGCCCGGATCGCCGGACCGTGGGTCGCCGGGTCGAGCCCGAAGATCCGCAGCCGGCCGCCCGTCGCCGGGGAAACGCAGCCGACCATCCGCATCGTCGACGACTTGCCGGCCCCGTTCGGGCCGAGGAACCCGAACGCCTCCCCCTTGCGGACGGCGACGTCGATCCCGTCGACCGCGGTGAAGCCCCCGAACGCCTTGGTCAGGCCCTGGGCGCGGACGAGGACCGCATCGGCGCCCGGGGGCGGGACCGCGACGCGGCGGGCGGCACCGGGGGCACGCGTGGATCTCACCTCGCGACGGTACCCGTCCCGACGACGTCTCCGGCAACCGCGCCTCGCTGCCGTCGGCCTGCCCGTCGCCGCACTCCCTCTCCCTCGCAACGCCGCCCGTCGGAGGGGCGAGGTCGCGATCCGGTCACATGTCTCGCCCTCGGGTCGTTCTGCTGGCAGGGTAGGGGTGCACCGGCGCGGGCCGGTGTGGTGGCTACCCCCGACGCCGTGGAAGCCGGCTGACGGCGGACGACGAGGTCACCGGGACGGACGAGAACCAGGAGTCGACGTGTCGAGACCTCGGACGAAACGCCTCGCTGCCGCCCTCGCGACCGCGGTCGCGGGGACCGGACTGCTCGCCGGCTGCGGCAGCGGCTCGGGGTCGGGGTCGGGCGCCCCGGCCCTGACGTGGTACATCAACCCCGACGGCGGCGGGTCCGACCCGAACGGGGGCGGTCAGGCCGAGCTCGCGCGGATCTGCACGGAGCAGGCGAAGGGCGCGTACAGCATCACGACCCAGCTCCTCCCCAACAGCGCGAGCAGCCAGCGCGAGCAGCTCCTCCGCCGGCTCGCCGCCAGCGACAGCGGTGTCGACATCATGAGCCTCGACCCCGTGTTCGTCGCCGAGTTCGCCGAGGCCGGGTACCTCGCGCCCGTCCCGAAGGACATGGAGGCGACGTTCACCGAGGACCGGGTCAAGGCCGCGGTCGACGCGTCCCGATGGAAGGACAAGCTCGTCGCCGTCCCGTTCTGGGCGAACACCCAGCTCCTCTGGTACCGCAAGAGCGTCGCGAAGGCCGCCGGGCTCGACATGTCGAAGCCGGTGACGTGGGACCAGCTCATCGCCGCGGCGAAGAAGGAGAACAAGACGATCGGCGTCCAGGCGATGCGCTACGAGGGGTACACGGTGTGGATCAACGCCCTCATCGCCGGCGCCGGCGGCAAGATCCTCGACAACCCGGGTGCCCCGGCCGCGGACATGAAGCTCGGGCTCGCCTCCCCCGCCGGTGAGAAGGCGGCACAGATCATCAATGCGGTCGCGACGAGCGGGGTCGGCGGCCCGGCAATCGGCTCGAGCGACGAGACCGTCGCGCTCAACCTCTTCTCCGCGGACTCGACGAGCGGGTTCCTCGTCAACTGGCCCTACGTCTGGGCGGCGCTGCCCGCGAACGGGGTGGGGTTCATCGACGACATCGGCTGGGCCCGCTACCCGCGGACCGTCCCGGACGTGCCCTCCCGTCCCCCCTTCGGCGGGATCGAGCTCGGGGTCAACGCCGCGAGCCAGCACGCCGACGCCGCCTACAAGGCCGTCGAGTGCATCACGACGAAGGAGAACCAGCAGCTCTACATGCTCGGGACGGGGAACCCGGCGTCCCGCCAGGCCGTCTTCGACGCCCCCGCCGTGCGGAAGGCGTTCCCCATGGCGAACCTCATCCGCACGTCCCTCGACGAGGCGGCCCCCCGACCCCAGAGCCAGTTCTACGGCGATCTCTCGACCGGCCTCCAGCGGACATTCAGCCCGCCGTCGTCGGTCAACCCGTCGACGACGCCCGAACAGGCGGCCCAGCTCATCAAGGCCGCCGCGAACGGAGAGGTGCTGCTGTGAGTAGCGCAACGGAGGCCGAGGAGACGAGGACGAGCCGGCGCGCCCGGCGGCCCACGGTGTCGAACCGCACCCGGAGCGAGCGCCGGCTCGGCTGGATGCTCGCGGGACCGGCGTTCTTCGTCATGCTCGCCGTGACGGCCTACCCGATCCTCAACGCGGTGTGGCTCTCGTTCTACAACTACCGGCTCACCGACCCCGGGGGCCGCGCCTTCATCTGGCTGCGGAACTACGTCGTCGTCCTCAGCGACCAGCTCTGGTGGCAGGCACTCGGCGTGACCGTCATCATCACCGTCGTCACCGTCGCCGTCGAGCTCGTCCTCGGGTTCGCGCTCGCCATGGTCATGCACCGGATCGTCATCCCCCGCCGGACGCTGCGGACGATCGTCCTCATCCCGTACTCGATCATCACGGTCGTCTCCGCGTACGCATGGCTCTACGCGTTCCGGGTCGACACCGGGTTCGTCAACTACTGGCTCCACACCCTCTCGTTCGGCGCCTTCCCGGAGACGTACAACTGGTTCGGCGGGACGTGGTCGGCGATCGCCGTCATCTGCATCTCCGAGATCTGGAAGACGACCCCGTTCATGTCGCTCCTCCTCCTCGCCGGGCTCGCGCAGATCGACAGCGCGATGGAGGAGGCCGCGAAGGTCGACGGGGCGACCTTCGGTCAGCGGCTGTTCCGGGTCGTCATCCCGAACATGAAGGCCGCGATCATGGTCGCGCTCCTCTTCCGGACTCTCGACGCGTTCCGGATCTTCGACAACCCGTTCATCATGACCGGAGGGGCGCAGAACACCTCGACGGTCTCGATGCTCGCGTACTTCCAGACGATCAGCCGGGTCGACATCGGGCTCGGGTCGGCGGTGTCGGTGCTGCTCTTCCTCTGCGTCTTCGGCATCGCGCTGATGTTCATCAAGGGCTTCAAGGTCGACCTCACCGAAGGGAAGTGAGTCACGGTGGACCAGGACGCACGCACGAAGCGGTGGCTCGCGTGGGCCTCGATCCCGATCATCGTCTGGACGATGATCCCCCTCCTGTGGATTCTCGGGCTCTCCCTCAAGACGTCGGCGGCGCAGTCCGACCCCTCGCTCAACACGATCGGGAACTTCTGGCCGAAGAGCCTCTCCTTCGAGAACTACAGCCTCATCCTCACCGGCGGGGCGCAGAGCCTCTTCCTCCCCGCGCTCGCGAACTCCGTGATCATCTGCCTCTCGGCGACGCTCATCAGCGTCATTCTCGCGATGTTCTGCGCGTACGCCATCGCCCGGCTCGACTTCCCCGGGAAGAAGGCGATCCTCTTCACGGCGCTCGCGGTGTCGTTCTTCCCCGTCATCTCGCTCGTCACGCCGCTGTTCAACCTCTGGCGCCAGGTCGGGCTCTTCGACACCCGCGCCGGCCTCGTCATCCCCTACCTCTCGCTGACGCTCCCGCTGAGCATCTGGGTCCTCTCGGCGTTCTTCCAGCAGATCCCGTGGGAGATGGAGCAGGCCGCCCAGGTCGACGGCGCGACGAGCTGGCAGGCGTTCCGGAAGGTCATCATCCCGCTCGCCGCGCCCGGGGTGTTCACGACGGGGATCATCACGTTCTTCACCGCGTGGAACGACTTCGTCTTCGCGATCTCCCTGACGAGCGAGAGAGCCCGGACCGTCCCGGCCGCACTCGCGTTCTTCACCGGAGCGAGCCAGTTCGAGCAACCCACGGGGGCGATCGCCGCGGCGGCCGTCATCGTGACGATCCCCGTCATCGTCCTCGTCCTCGTCTTCCAGCGCCGGATCGTCGCCGGCCTCACCTCCGGAGCCGTCAAGGGCTGAACGCCCCCCGGCCGAGTCGGACCACACCGAGAAGGAGCTCGACCCCCATGTCACAGATCCAGCTGAAGAACATCGTCAAGAAGTACGGTGACGGGTTCCCCGCCGTCAACGACGTCTCGCTCGACATCGCCGACGGAGAGTTCATGATCCTCGTCGGCCCGTCGGGCTGCGGGAAGTCGACGCTCCTGCGGATGATCGTCGGTCTCGAGGACATCACCTCGGGGGACATGCTCATCGGCGGCAAGCGGGTCAACGACCTCGCGCCCCGGGAGCGCGGCCTGTCGATGGTCTTCCAGAACTACGCCCTCTACCCGCACCTGTCGGTGTTCGAGAACATCGCCTTCCCGCTGCGCCTCGCCAAGGGGAAGCACAGCGAGAGCGAGATCAAGGGCAAGGTCAACAAGGCCGCGGACATGCTCGAGCTCCACGAGCACCTCGAGCGCAAGCCGGCGAACCTGTCCGGCGGGCAGCGCCAGCGGGTCGCCATGGGTCGGGCGATCGTCCGGGAGGCCGAGGCGTTCCTCTTCGACGAGCCGCTGTCGAACCTCGACGCCAAGCTCCGCGGGCAGATGCGGACCGAGATCGCCCGGATGCAGCGCCGACTCGGGATCACGACCGTCTACGTCACGCACGACCAGACCGAGGCGATGACCCTCGGCGATCGGGTCGCGGTCCTCAAGAAGGGCCTCCTCCAGCAGTGCGCGAGCCCGCGCGAGCTCTACGAGCAGCCGGTCAACCTCTTCGTCGCCGGGTTCATCGGCTCCCCCCCGATGAACTTCCTCCCGGCACGCGTCGAGGGCGACACCCTCACCATGCCGTTCGGGACCGTCCCCCTGCCGCGCGCGACGGCGGAGAGGGTCAGCGGCCTCGACCTCGTCATCATCGGGATCCGCCCGGAGCACTTCAAGGACGCCACCCTCGGTGACATCGAGAACGGCGTCCACTTCCGGGCCGTCGTCGACGTCACCGAGTGGCTCGGGAACGAGCTGTACGCCTACATCCCCTACGACACCGACCCCGCCGTCCAGGACAAGCTCGACGAGCTCGACCGTGAGCTCGACGGGGAGGGGATGCGCTCGCAGATCGTCGTCAACCTCGACGCCCGCTCGCGGGTCCTCGAGGGCGACGAGGCGGAGCTCGTCTTCGACCCGAGCAACGTCCACATCTTCGAACCGGAGTCGGGCGAGTGCCTCACCCGGGACGAGTCGGCCGCGCAGGAGATCGCCGAGCAGAGCGAGCGGGAGCGCACGCGGGCACTCGAGCGGGCCCGCGAGCGCGAGGCCGCGGGCGCCTGACCCCGGCGTCGCCTCGGGCCTAGCGTCCGGGCGGCGGGCTCAGGTGTTGCCGGACCCGCCCGCCCCCACGAGGAGGTCGCGGGTGATGAGGGCCGCCGGGCCAGCACGGACGTCGAGGTGGCCGGTGCCCGCCCACAGGTGGGTGAGGTCGGCCTGCCCGCTGGTCCGCCCGTACGCCCGCAGCGGCGCGGTCGCGTGGTGGACGTGCGGGTAGGCCGCCGGCGCGGCGTCACCGAACCGGTCGGTCCACGCCGAGCGGAGGGCCCGGGCCGAGCGCCCCGTGAAGCACCGCGTGACGAGGGTCTCGGTCCGGCTCCGCAGGGCGTCCCGGTGGACGGGCGAGGTGCCGGCCTCGTCGGCGTCGAGGTAGGCCGTCCCGCACGCGACCGCGCTCGCTCCGGCGGCGAGGAGCGCGGCCACGTGGTCGCCGTCGGTGACCCCGCCGGCGGCGACGACGGTGAGGTCGGTGAGCCGCCGGACCTGCTCGAGGAGCTGGCGGACGGGGGGCTGGGGCGCGTGTGCCTCGGCGAGGTCGACCGGTCCGCCCCGGTGCCCGCCCGCCTCCCAGCCCTGGGCGACGATGCCGTCGACGCCGAGGGCGAGGGCCCACTCGACCTCGGCGGCCTCGTTGACGGTCACCCAGACCTCGATGCCGGCGTCCTGGAGGCGGGAGACGACGTCGGCGGGGGGCCACCCGAAGGAGAAGGAGACGACCGCGGGACGGGCGGCCAGGAGGACGTCGACCTTCGCGCCGAACCCGTCGTCGTCCCAGCGCGGCGTCCCGAGGGCGACGCCGGCCGCGGACGCCCACGGCTCGAGGAGGGCGGCGTAGCCGCGGGCCGCGTCGAGCATCCCCGTCCCGTCCGGGGAGGGGGCGAAGACGTTGACCCCGAACGGCCGCGCCGTCCGCGCGCGCATCCGCGCGACGTCGGCGGCGAGTCGCTCCGCGCGGTGGTACGCGCCGGCGAGCAGGGCGAACCCTCCCGCGTCGGCGACCGCGACGGCGAGCTCGACCGTCCCCGGCCCGCCCGCCATCGGGGCGAGGACGACCGGGGAGTCGAGGACGGTCACGACGCCGGGCGGGCCCGGACGTCCCGGCCGAGCCGGCGGGCCTCGGGGACGTCCATGTCGTCGCAGAGGGCGGTCCAGACGTCGCGGGGACGCTCCCCCTCGTCGAGGGCCTCGAGCGCCGTCCGGTTCCCGAGCGTCCCGATGACGTGGTCGTGGGCGAGCGAGCCGGCGTACCGGTCGCCGAACTCGTCGTTCATCAGGGTCCAGAAGTGACTGAGGCGCACCCGCCCAGTCAACCACGCGGCCTCGGGCATACTGCGAGGCGTGAAGCTCATCACCGCCTCCGCCGTCGCCCCCTCCCCCGCCCGTGTCCACGCGCCCGACCGTCCCCCGGTGCGGGTCGGCCTCGTCCAGCACGCGTGGGACGCCGACGCCGACGCCCTGCGGGGGACCCTCCGCGAGGGCATCACCCGGGCGGCCGAGGCCGGCGCCCGGGTCGTCTTCCTCCCCGAGCTCACGCTCTCGCGCTACCCGGCCGACACCATCCCCCGGGGGACGCCTTCGGAGCTCGCCGAGAGCCTCGAGGACGGCCCGACCGTCGCGTTCGCCCGTGCGGCCGCCCGGGAGTCCGGGGTGCACGTCCACGCTTCGCTCTACGAACGGGCCGTGCCCCCGGGAGGGGGCGACGACGGTCTCGGCTTCAACACCGCCGTCCTCGTCGCGCCGGGCGGCGAGGTCGTCGCCCGGACCCGCAAGACCCACATCCCCGTCACGGCGGGATACTACGAGGACCGGTACTTCCGCCCGGGCCCCGGTGAGAGCGCCTACCCCGTGGTCGAGCTCGCTGACCCGGGCATGCGGCTCGGGATGCCGACGTGCTGGGACGAGTGGTTCCCCGAGGTCGCCCGGGCGTACTCGCTCGGGGGCGCCGAGGCCCTCGTCTACCCCACGGCGATCGGGTCCGAGCCGGACCACCCGGACTTCGACACCCAGCCGCTGTGGCAGCAGGTCATCGTCGGCCACGGGATCAGCAACGGCCTGTTCATGGTCGTCCCGAACCGGTACGGCACCGAGGGACTCATCACCTTCTACGGGAGCTCGTTCATCTCCGACCCGTACGGCCGCGTCCTCGTCCAGGCGCCGCGCGACGAGGCCGCGGTCCTCGTCGCCGACCTCGACCTCGCCCAGCGCCGGGACTGGCTCGACCTCTTCCCGTTCCTCTCGACCCGCCGCCCCGAGTCCTACGGCGTCCTCACCGAGCCCGTCCGCCCCGAGCACGTCCGGGTCGACCCCGAGGCCGTGAGCGAGGGCACCGAGGTGAGCCGGTGAGCGACCTGTCGCGGGGCGCGCCCGGCGCCGGCGCCCGGCGCCGGTGGCGGATGCCGTCCGAGACGGCCCCGCACGAGCGGACGTGGATGGCGTGGCCGAGCCAGGGGTACACCCTGGGCGACACCGCCCCGGAGGCCGAGAAGGCCCGGGACACGTGGGCCGCGGTCGCCCGGGCCGTCGCCCGGTTCGAGCCGGTGACCATGGTCGTCGACCCCGCGGACCGTGACGTCGCCGCCGCCCGGCTCGGGCCCGGGGTCGAGCTGCTCGGCTGCCCCCTCGACGACGCGTGGATGCGCGACATCGGGCCGTCGTTCGTCCTCTCCGAAGGCGGGGAGCTCGGGGCCGTCGACTGGGTGTTCAACGGGTGGGGCGCCCAGCCGTGGGCCTCCTGGGAGCACGACGCCCGGGTCGCACGGTTCGTCGGGGAACGGGCCGGTGCCCAGGTCGTCCCCTCCCCCCTCGTCAACGAGGGCGGGGGGATCCACGTCGACGGGCTGGGGACGGTCCTGCTCACCGAGACCGTCCAGCGCGGCGAGGGCCGCAACCCCACCCTCTCGCGGGCCGACGTCGAGGCCGAGCTCGCCCGGACGATCGGGGCCACCCACTGCGTCTGGCTCCCCCGGGGCCTCACCCGGGACTACGACGAGTTCGGGACCCGCGGGCACGTCGACATCGTCGCGACGATCCCCTCGCCCGGCGTCGTCCTCCTCCACTGGCAGGAGGACCCGGGCCACCCCGACCACGACGTGTGCCGGGAGGCCGAGGCCGTCCTCGCCGCGGCGGCCGACGCCCGCGGCGAGCCGTTCGAGGTCATCCACGTCCCCGCCCCCGCAGCCGTGCGGGACGACGACGGCTGGGTCGACTGGTCCTACGTCAACCATCTCGTCGTCAACGGGGGCGTCGTCGCGTGCACGTTCGACGACCCGAACGACGCTCGGGCCCTCGACGTCCTCCGGGCCGTCTACCCCGGGCGCGAGGTCGTCGGCGTCGACGCCCGCCCACTGTTCGACCGCGGCGGCGGGATCCACTGCATCACCCAGCAGCAGCCGCGGACGACCCCGGCGACCGCGTCCGGGGGTGAGCGCCCGACCTGGCGGCGATGACGCCACCGGCCGAAGCGGCCCACCCACGCGACCGGTCCTCGAGGGCGGACGCCGACGGCGCCGGCAGGGCACGGAACCAGACGACGCGCCGGCGGGCGCGCAGAGGAAGGAGCGACATGCTCGAGCACAGCAAGGGCTTCAGCGGGTACTCGGTCGACGACGTCGACCGAGCCCGGGCGTTCTACGCCGACGTCCTCGGGATCACCGTGAGCCTCGACAACGGGATCCTCACCCTCCACCCCGGCGGCGGCGGGCGGGTCATCCTCTACCCGAAGCCCACCCACGAACCGGCCTCCTTCACCGTCCTCAACTTCCCCGTCCCGGACGTCGAGGAGGCCGTCCGGGCGCTCGCCGCCCGGGGGGTGACCTTCGAGCGGTACGCCGGGACGCCGATGGAGACCGACGAGATCGGCGTCTTCCGTGGAGGCGGCCCGCTCATCGCGTGGTTCACCGACCCGGCGGGCAACGTCCTGTCCGTCATCCAGGAGGACTGAGCGCTGGACCGGCGGGGCGAGCCGCCGGCGGACCCGCCTCTCCGGCCGGCGGTCCGGGCGGCGGTCCGGGCGGCGGTCCGGGCGATGCGTTGTCGGTGGCGGGTGGCAGGCTGAGAGCGACATGGTCGACCCCGACGTCCTCGCGCGTTTCTCCCCCGCCACCCGGGAGTGGTTCCGGAGCAGCTTCGTCTCGCCCACCGACGCCCAGGTCGGGGCCTGGGAGGCGATCAGCTCGGGCCGGCACGCCCTCGTCGTCGCCCCCACCGGGTCGGGGAAGACCCTCTCGGCGTTCCTCTGGGCCCTCGACCGGCTCGCGGCGGAGCCACCACCCGCGGACCGGCTGCACCGCTGCCGGGTCCTCTACGTCAGCCCGATGAAGGCCCTCGCCGTCGACGTCGAGCGCAACCTCCGCTCCCCCCTCGTCGGGATCGGCCACGCCGCGGCCCGGCTCGGTCTCGAGGTCCCGGACACGAGCGTCGCCGTGAGGTCGGGCGACACCCCCGCCGCCGACCGTCGGGCCTTCGCGCGGGCGCCGAGCGACGTCCTCATCACGACCCCCGAGTCGCTCTTCCTCATGCTCACCTCGCGGGCGCGCGAGGCGCTCACCGGGGTCGAGACCGTCATCGTCGACGAGATCCACGCCGTCGCCGGGACGAAGCGCGGCGCCCACCTCGCGCTGAGCCTCGAGCGCCTCGACGCCCTCCTCGAGCGGCCGGCGCAGCGGGTCGGGCTCTCCGCGACGGTCCGCCCGGTCGACGAGGTGGCCCGCTACCTCGCCGGTGGCCGGCCCGTCGAGGTCGTCCAGCCGCCGTCGCACAAGGCGTGGGACCTCGACGTCGTCGTCCCCGTCTCGGACATGTCCTCGCTCGGCGAGCTCACCGACGACCTCTCCGGCCCGGCCGCCGGCGAGCAGCAGCGCTCCTCGATCTGGCCGCACGTCGAGGAGCGGATCGTCGACCTCGTCACCGAGCACCGGTCGACGCTCGTCTTCGCCAACAGCCGGCGCCTCGCCGAGCGGCTCACCTCGCGGCTCAACGAGATCTGGCAGGACCGTCTCGAGCTCGCCGCGGAGCCCGAGCCGGACAGCGAGCCGGGCGCCCGGCCGGGTCCTCCACGCCCGCCCCGCACCACCCGGACCCCCGCCGAGGTCATGGCCCAGGCCGGGGCCGGAGCCGGGGCCCCGGCCACCCTCGCCCGGGCCCACCACGGCTCGGTGAGCAAGGAGAACCGCGCCGAGATCGAGGACGAGCTCAAGGCCGGTCGGCTCCCGGCCGTCGTCGCGACGAGCTCGCTCGAGCTCGGGATCGACATGGGGTCGGTCGACCTCGTCATCCAGGTCGAGTCCCCGCCGAGCGTCGCGAGCGGCCTTCAGCGGGTCGGACGCGCCGGGCACCAGGTCGGGGCGGTGAGCCGGGGGGTCCTCTTCCCCAAGTTCCGCGGGGACCTCGTCCAGACCGCCGTCGTCGCCGAGCGGATGCGGGCCGGGGCGATCGAGGCCCTCCACGTCCCCGCCAACCCGGTCGACGTCCTCGCCCAGCACGTCGTCGCGATGTGCGCGATGGACGACTGGGCGGTCGACGACCTCGAGCGGCTCGCCCGCCGGGCGGCCCCGTTCGCCCAGCTCCCCCGCTCGGTCCTCGAGGCGGTCCTCGACATGCTCGCCGGGCGGTACCCGAGCGACGAGTTCGCCGAGCTGCGGCCCCGGATCGTCTGGGACCGGGTCACCGGGGTCGTCACCGGGCGTCGCGGCGCCCAGCGGCTCGCCGTGACGAGCGGCGGGACGATCCCCGACCGCGGCCTGTACGGGGTCTTCCTCGCCTCCGCTGAGGGCTCCGGGCGCCGGGTCGGCGAACTCGACGAGGAGATGGTCTACGAGTCCCGGGTCGGGGACGTCTTCACGCTCGGCACCTCGACGTGGCGGATCGAGGACATCACCCACGACCGTGTCCTCGTCACCCCCGCCCCGGGGATGCCGGGCAAGCTCCCCTTCTGGAAGGGCGACCAGCTCGGCCGCCCCGCCGAGCTCGGCCGGGCGGTCGGCGCGTTCGTCCGCGAGCTCGGCGCGCTGAGCCCGTCGGACGCCCGTCGCCGGGTGGGCGACGCCGGGCTCGACGGCTGGGCGAGCGACAACCTGCTCGCCTACCTCGCCGAGCAGCGCGAGGCGACCGGGCACGTCCCCGACGACCGCACCGTCGTCGTCGAGCGCTTCCGCGACGAGCTCGGGGACTGGCGGCTCGCGGTCCACTCCCCGTTCGGGGGGCAGGTCCACGCCCCGTGGGCGCTCTGCCTCGCCGCCCGGATGCGCGAGCGGTTCGGCGTCGACGTCCAGGCGATGCACGGTGACGACGGGATCGTCCTACGCCTGCCCGACGTCGAGTTCGAGGACGGCCGGACGGTCGGCCCCGAGCTCCTCGAGCTCGTCACCCTCGACCCCGACGACGTCCACGACCTCGTCACCGCCGAGATCGGGGGGTCCGCCCTCTTCGCCGCCCGGTTCCGGGAGTGCGCCGCCCGGGCTCTCCTCCTCCCTCGCCGTCGGCCGGACCGCCGCCAGCCCCTCTGGCAGCAACGGCAGCGCGCCGCCCAGCTCCTCGAGGTGGCGAGCCAGTACGCGAGCTTCCCCATCGTCCTCGAGACGGTGCGCGAGTGCGTCCAGGACGTCTTCGACGTCCCCGGGCTCACCGAGCTCATGCGCGCCGTCGCCACCCGCGAGGTCACCGTCGTCGACGTCGAGAGCCGCCAGCCCTCGCCCTTCGCCCGCTCACTGATGTTCGGCTACGTCGCCCAGTTCCTCTACGAGGGCGACTCCCCGCTCGCCGAGCGCCGGGCGGCAGCCCTCGCCCTCGACCCGGGCCTGCTCGCCGAGCTCCTCGGCCGGGGCGAGGGGCTGTCCCTCCGGGACCTCCTCGACCCGACCGAGGTCGCCCGCACCGAGCTCGAGCTCCAACGGCTCACCCCCGATCGGGCCTGCCGGGACGCCGAGGACGTCGCCGACCTCGTCCGCGTCCTCGGCCCGCTGCCGCTCGCGGACGTCGCCCGCCGCTGCCGGGAGGACGCGGCCCGCGCCGAGGTCGGGGGCTGGCTCGTCGACCTCGAGTCCGCCCGGCGGCTCATCCGGGTCCGGGTCGCCGGCGAGGAGCGCTGGGCGGCCGTCGAGGACGCCGGTCGGCTCCGTGACGCTCTCGGCGCGTCGCTGCCCGTCGGAGTGCCGGAGACCTTCCTCGAGCCGTCCCCGGACCCCCTCGGCGACCTCATCGCCCGGTACGCCCGGACGCACGCCCCGTTCGCCGCCTCGACGGTCGCGGCCTGGTGGGGCATCGGCACGGCCGTCGCCCGGGACACCCTGGCCCGGCTCGTCGCCGCCGGGCGCGTCGTCGAGGGCGAGCTCCTTCCCGTCGACAACGGCGGCGGTGGGCACGGGCTCGACCACTGCGACGCCGAGGTACTCCGGCTCCTCCGCCGGCGCTCGCTGGCCGCCCTGCGCTTCGAGGTCGAGCCGGTGGCGGCCCGCGACCTCGCCCGGTTCCTCCCGTCGTGGCAGGGGGTGGGCGCGGCGATGCGGGGCCGGGAGGGCGTCCTCCGCGCGGTCGAGCAGCTCGCTGGGGCGGTCGTCCCGGCGAGCGCGCTCGAGACCCTCGTCCTCCCCTCCCGGGTCGCCGGGTACGCGCCCGCGCTCCTCGACGAGCTCATGAGCACCGGCGAGGTCCTCTGGCGGGGCCACGGGTCCCTCCCCGGCGACGACGGCTGGGTCTCGGTCCACCTCGCCGACACCGCTCACCTCACCGCCGCGCCGCTCCCCCCGCTCCAGCCGACGCCGGACGGCGCCGCCGTCCTCGAGGCCCTCGGCGGCGGGGGGGCGTTCTTCTTCCGGGCACTGGCGGACGCGACCGGGACCTCCGACGACGACACCCTCCTCCACGAGCTCTGGGACCTCGTCTGGGCGGGCCGGGTCGGCAACGACACCCTCGCCCCGCTCCGGTCGCTCCTGAGCGGAGGGCGGACCGCCCACACCCGTGGCGGTGCGGGTCGCGGCGGGCGGAGCGCGCGGTACGTCGGGCGTGCCGGCGCGCTCGGAGCCCTCGGGGGTGGACGGCCGTCCCGACCCCGCCTCCCGGCTCGCACCGGCCCCCCGACCGGGGCGGGCCGGTGGTTCCTCCTCCCCGAGCCGGAGGAGGACGCGACGGTCCGAACGTACGCGACCGCCGAGGTGCTCCTCGACCGGCACGGCGTCCTCACCCGCGGGGCCGTCGTCGCCGAGGGCATCGAAGGAGGGTTCGCCGGGGTCTACCGGGTCCTCGCCGCCGCCGAGGAGTCCGGGCGGGTCCGCCGGGGCTACTTCGTCGAGTCGCTCGGAGCCGCCCAGTTCGCCTCGAGCGGGGCGGTCGACCGGCTCCGGGCCGGGGCCCGCCCGCTCGGGGACCCACCCCCCGCCGAGGCGCCCGCGGTCGTCCTCGCGGCCTGCGACCCGGCCAACCCGTACGGCGCCGCACTCCCCTGGCCGGAGCGCGACGACCCCGTCGACCTCGCCGACACCGCCCCGGAGGGCCACGGGACGGGGCGCACCCGGCCCCGCGGCCACCAGCCGGGACGCAAGGCCGGGTCGCTCGTCGTCCTCGTCGACGGCTCCCTCGTCCTCTACGTCGAGCGGGGCGGCCGGACGCTGCTGTCGTGGACCGACGTGCCGTCGACCCTCCAGGCCGCCGCCGACGCCCTCGCCCTCGCGGTCCGCGAGGGAGCCCTCGGCCGACTCACCGTCGAGAAGGCGGACGGCACCGCCGTGCTCGGGTCCGCCCACCCGCTCGTCGACGCCCTCACCGCCGCCGGCTTCCACGCGACGCCACGCGGGCTGCGGGTGCGCAGGTGAGCCGTGCCGGAGGGTGACACCGTATGGCGGACCGCGCACCGGCTCGACGAGGCCCTCGGCCGCCGGGCCCTCACCCTCTGCGACCTGCGGTGGCCCACGCTTGCGACGGCCGACCTCACCGGGGCGTCGACGACCGAGGTCGTCGCCCGCGGCAAGCACGTCCTCCACCGCCTCGACTCGGGCCTGACGCTCCACTCCCACCTGCGCATGGAGGGGTCGTGGCGGATCGAGCGGACGGCCCGGCTGACGTCCTCCCAGCTCAGGGGGCAGGCGGTCCGCGCGGTCGTCGGGGCGAGCGACTGGACCGCGATCGGCCTCCGGCTCGGGATGCTCGACCTCGTCGCGACCTCCGACGAGGTCCGGCTCGTCGGGTACCTCGGTCCCGACATCCTCGGGCCGGACTGGGACCCCGACCGCGCCGCGGCCGCGCTCACCGCGTCCCGCGCCCCGGTGGGCGCCGCGCTCCTCGACCAGCGCATCCTCGCCGGAGTCGGGACCTTCTGGGCGGCCGAGGCCCTCTTCGTCCATCGGGTCCCGCCGTGGGCGCCCGCCGACGAGGTCCCGCAGGCGCAGGTCGCGCGGATCCTCCGCTGGCTCCACGCCACGATGAGGCGCGCCTGCGCGCACGCGGTGCAGTCGAGCACCGGGGTCCTCAGGGCCGGGGAGACGAGCTACGTCCACGGCCGGTCCGGGCGGCCGTGCCGGCGCTGCGGCGGCGGCGTGCGGGTCGCGATGGTCGGCGAGGCCCCGCGGGAGCGGACGATGTTCTACTGTCCGTCCTGCCAGGGCGGCCTCGGGCCGGGCGACGACGGCGTGGCCCTGCGGCCGCTCGGGAGCGGCCCGCGACGTCGCGGCGAGCCGGTCAGGCCGCGGAGACGACCGGACCGCGGACGACCGGGAAGGTGACCGGCACGCTCAGCGCCTCGGCGACCGCGACGCGCTCGCTGACGAGTCCGAGAACCTCCGAGAGGGGGAGGTCGAGGGCGGCGCAGATCGCGAAGAGGAGCTCCGAGGACGCCTCCTTCTCCCCCCGCTCGACCTCGCTGAGGTACCCGAGCGAGACCGACGCGGCCGCGGAGACCTCGCGAAGGGTGCGGCCCTGTGCCTGGCGCTGCTCGCGGAGGGCGTCACCGAGCTCGCGGCGGAAGAGGATCATGACGCCTCCCTTCGAGTCCTTCGCAGTCGTGACCACGCTCAACAGGGTACCCCCACCCGGCGTCATCCCGCAGAGAGGACGGTGGCGTCCGTGTCGCTGCACGTCAGGACCGGGCCGCCCCGGGGCCGCCGTCGAGGACGTCCTCGAGGAGGGCGAGTGCGCGGGTGACCGTCCCGGCCCGGACCGCCCCGCGGTTCCCGGCCACGTCGTGGCGCTCGACCCGGACGTCCTCGCCCGCGGCGACGGCCACGTACACGGTGCCGACCGGGTGCCCGTCCTGGGGTTCGGGACCGGCCACCCCGGTCGTCGCGAGCGCGACGTCGGCGCCGAGGACGCGGCGGGCCCCGCGGGCCATGGCGCGGGCGACGTCGGCGTCGACCGCCCCGCGGGCAGCGAGGAGGGCCGCGTCGACGCCGAGGACGTCGGCCTTGACGGCGGTCGCGTACGCGACGACCGCCCCCCGGACGGCCGCCGAGGCGCCGGGGACGTCGGTGAGCGCGGCGCAGACGAGTCCCCCGGTGAGCGACTCCGCGGTCGCGACCGTCAGGCCCCGCTCGACGAGGCCCCGGACGACGCGGACGGCCCCGTCGGCGGCCCCGCTCATGCCTGCGTGGGGGACGAGCCGCCCCCCCGCCCCGCGGCCCGCAGCCGGACCGCCTTGACGACGTAGTCGACGCCGGTCGCGACGGTGACGACGACGGCGGCGACGAGGACGACCCAGGCGAGGGCCAGCCACAGCCCGGCGAGCGGGAACGAGGACAGCGGGAGGAGGAACATCGTCATGGCCACCGACTGGAGCGCCGTCTTGACCTTGCCGCCGCGGCTTGCCGGCATGACCCCGTGGCGGAGGACGACGAACCGGAGCGCGGTGATGCTCCACTCCCGGACGAGGACGAGCACGGTGACCCACCACGGCAGGACGTCGATGAGGGAGAGGCCGACGAAGGCCATCCCGACGAGGGCCTTGTCCGCGATGGGGTCGGCGACCTTGCCGAAGTCGGTGACGAGGCCCCGGCTGCGGGCGAGCTCGCCATCGATCCGGTCGGTGATGATCGCGGCGACGAAGCACACGGTCGCCCAGAGCCGGAAGCCGACGTCCTGGCCGCCCTCGTGCAGGAGGAGCCACGCGAAGAGCGGGACGACGGCGATCCGCGCGAGCGTGAGAGCGTTGGCGATGTTCCACGCGCTCGGCTGGCGTCCCCGGGGACGGGCGACGGTCTCGGGCGGGGTCATGCGGGCACGGCGATCAGGTCCGCTCCCTCGGACCGGACGACCCGGGCCGGGACGAGGTCCCCGACGGCAAGCCGGCGGTCGCCGTCCTCGAGACGCGTCTCACCGTCGACGTCGGGGCCCTGGTGGGCCGAGCGGCCCGTCGCGACGCCGGTCGCCCCGACGACCTCCTCGACGAGGACGACGACGTCCTCGCCGACCCGGTCCTCGGCGCGCTGGGAGGTGAGCTCCTCGACGAGCGCAGACACCCGAGCCACCCGGGCGGCGACGACGTCGGGGTCGAGGTGGTCCGGGAGCCGTTCGGCCTCGGTGCCGTCCTCGTCCGAGTACCCGAAGACCCCGACGACGTCGAGCCGGGCCTCGGTGAGGAAGCGCTCGAGCTCGTCGACGTCGGCCTCCGTCTCGCCGGGGAAGCCGACGATGACGTTGCTGCGCACCCCGGCGGCCGGGCTGAGGTCCCGGACGCGCGCGACGAGGTCGAGGAACGGCTCGGTGCCCCCGAACCGCCGCATCCGCCGGAGCAGCGCGGGGGCCGCGTGCTGGAAGGAGATGTCGAACCACGGGACGACCCCCGGCGTCGCCGCCATCGTCTCGAGGAGGCCCGGGCGGATCTCCGCGGGCTGGAGGTAGGAGACCCGGACCCGGTCGACACCGTCGACGGCGGCGAGCTCCGGCAGAAGCGACTCGAGGAGGGCGAGGTCACCGAGGTCCTTGCCGTACGACGTCGAGTTCTCGCTGACGAGGAAGACCTCGCGCACCCCGCGTTCGGCGAGCCACCGGGCCTCTGCGAGCACCTCGGTGGGCGGGCGGGAGAGGAACGCACCGCGGAAGCTCGGGATGGCGCAGAACGCACACCGCCGGTCGCACCCGCTCGCGATCTTCAGCGGGGCCCACGGCCCGTGCTCGAGGCGGGCCCGGACGACCGGCGGACCGGACGCCGGCCGGGCGTGCCCGGGCGTCCCGGCGGCGCCGGGGCTCGTCGGCCGGGCCCGCGGGCTGAGCGGGAGGAGACGGCGCCGGTCCGAGGGGGCGTGCGCAGCGGGCCGGCGCCCGTCGAGTACCCCGCGCAGATGGGCCGACATCTGCCCGTAGGAGTCGAAGCCGAGGACGGCGTCGGCGTCGGGGAGCGCGTCCGCGAGCTCGCTGCCGTACCGCTCCGCGAGGCAGCCGACGGCGACGACCGCCCGGGTGCGGCCCCCGTCCTTGAGCGCGGCCACCTCGAGGAGGGCGTCGATCGAGTCCTTCTTCGCCTGCTCGACGAACCCGCACGTGTTGACGACCGCGACGTCGGCGTCCGCGGCGTCGTCGACGAGGCGCCACCCCTCGGCGGCGAGCCGGCCCGCCAGCTCCTCGGAGTCCACCTCGTTGCGCGTGCACCCCAGGGTCACGAGGGCCACGCTCCGCTGCGTCGACGTCATGCCCCCACTGTAGTTGTCGAGGTCAGGACTACAGTGCCACGCATGACCGTTGAGGACGGCGCCACGTGACCGGGGCGGAGGGCACGAGCGGGGTCGGAGAGCGGGTCCGGGCCGTCCTCGCGCGGCAGCCGGTCGTCGACGGGCACAACGACCTCGCTTGGGCCGCGCGCGAGCTCTGCCGCTACGACTTCGACCGGCTCGACGTCGGCGGGGGGACGACGGCGACGCACACCGACCTGCCCCGGCTGCGGGCCGGAGGGGTCGGGGCGCAGTTCTGGTCGGTGTACGTTCCCTCGACGCTCGCCGGGGACGACGCGGTGAGCGCGACCCTCGAGCAGGTCGACGCGGTCCGCCAGCTCGTCGCGCGGTACCCGGGCGACCTCGCCTTCGCCCGGACGGCGGACGAGGTCGACGCCGTCGTCGCCGACGGCAGGATCGCCTCGCTCATGGGTGCCGAGGGCGGGCACTCGATCAACTCCTCGCTCGGGACCCTCCGGATGCTCGACGCCCTCGGTGTCCGCTACCTCACGCTCACCCACAACGACAACGTCCCGTGGGCGGACTCCGCGACCGACGAGTCGGTCCTCGGGGGGCTCTCCCGCTTCGGGACGGAGGTCGTCCGCGAGATGAACCGCATCGGCATGCTCGTCGACCTCAGCCACGTCTCCGCGGACACGATGAGGGACGCCATCGCGGCCACCGAGGCACCGGTGCTCTTCTCGCACTCCTCGGCCCGGGCGGTCTGCGACCACCCTCGGAACGTCCCCGACGACGTCCTCGCCTCGCTCCCCGCCAACGGCGGGGTGTGCATGGTGACCTTCGTGCCGAAGTTCGTCTCCCCGGCCGTCCGGGAGTGGGACCGCCGGGCGAGCCGGGCCGCCGTGGGGCACGGCGTCCGGCCGTCCGACCACCTCGCCTACACGGCGTTCCTGCGTCACTACCGCGAGGAGCACCCGCAGCCGACGTCGTCGCTCGCGGACGTCGTGGCCCATTGCGAGCACGTCCGCGAGGTCGCCGGGATCGAGCACGTCGGCCTCGGAGGCGACTACGACGGGGTGGACGGTCTCCCGTCCGGCCTCGAGGACGTCAGCGGATACCCCCGCCTGCTCGTCGCGCTCGCCGACCGGGGCTGGTCCGACGCCGACCTCGCCCGCCTCGCCGGCGGCAACGTCCTGCGAGTTCTCCGCGCGGCGGAGTCCGTCGCGGCCGACCTCGGGTCCCGCCGCGGCCCGAGCAACGTGACGATCGACGACCTCGACGGCCCGGACGCCGCCTGAGCGGCGGCGGTCAGCGTCGCCGCATGACGGTGAGCGCGACGAGCCGGGAGATGACCATCGTCACGTAGAGGACTCCGCCGATGTGCTCGATCATGACGACGGCCCGGGCCTGGGGGCGGATGGGGATGATGTCGGAGAGCCCGACGCTCGTCATGTTCGCCACGGAGAGGTAGAGCAGCTCGAGGTAGGTCCGCTGGCCCTCCCCGTGGTAGCTCGCGAACGAGGCCGGCCACACCGCCTGGACGACGAGGAAGAGGTAGCCGAAGGCCCACGCGAAGACCGTGAACGTCGCACCGAGGGCGAACAGGTCGTCCCGGGTCACCCACCGGTCGCTGAACATGTACGCGATGAGGCCGTAGCCGGTGTAGAAGTAGAAGACCGAGAGCAGGAGCTGGGCGACGACGAAGACGACGGAGTTGTCCGGGTCGGCGGCCGTCCAGATCTCGAGGACGACCGCGGGGATGCCGAGGGTCACCGACACCCAGCTCAGGGCGGGGGTGCTCCGGACGGTCCACACCGCGAGGGTGAGGACGACCATCCCGAAGACGGAGATGGCGACGCGGCCGTGCGACCACGTCTCGGCGAAGGGGAACATGAGGATCCCGCCGAGCTGGGCGGCGAGGAGGAACGCTGAGGGCTGGTTGCGCAGCAGCCTGCGGACCCGGCGAAGCCCGGTGGGCGAGTCGGTCCTCAGGTCCGGCCAGAGCTCCTGGGTCATGGGGGCCACCCTACGGTCGGCACGGGCGGCACGGTCCGCGCCGGGTGCCGGGGCCTGCTCAGGCGGGCGGGGGCCCCGGCGCCCGGAGGCTCCTGACGGCGACGAGCGCCGAGAGCACCGCCGCGGTCGCCATGACGCCGGCCATCGGCACCGCGGAACCGGAGCCGAACAGCCCGACGAGGGGGGCGGCGATCCCCCCGACGGCGAACTGGCTGGCACCGAGCATCGCCGCGGCGGTCCCGGCCGCCTCGCCGTGACGGGACAGGGCGAGCGCCTGGGTGTTCGGGAAGATGAGGCCGCACGAGGCGAGGACGACCCAGAGCGGCGCGAGGACGGTGGCGAGCCCGCCGACCCCGGTGGCAGCGGCGAGCAGGAGGGTCGTGGACGCGAGGGCGAGGACGAGGACGGCGGCGCGGAGCACCGCCCGCGAGCTCGTCCGGCGCACGAGCATCGGGTTGAGCTGCGAGGTCAGGGTGAGGCCGACGGAGTTCGCGGCGAAGACGACGCCGAACTGGGCGACGCTCAGCCCGTAGATCTCCTGGAGGACGAAGCTCGAGGAGCCGACGTAGGCGAACAGGGTCGCGAAGGCGAGACCGGCGACGAGGACGAGCCCCATGAACGTCCGGTCGCGCAGGAGTCCGGAGTACCGGGCCGCGACCGACCTGGGGCGCAGGCCACCGCGCCGCTCCGGCGGAAGGGTCTCGCGGAACGTCGTCGTCCCGAGGAGCGCGAGGAGCACCGCGGCGGTGGCGAGCATGACGAAGACCCCGCGCCACGTCGTCACCGAGAGGATGAGCCCTCCGATCGACGGGGCGAGCAGGGGCGCGACCCCGATGACGAGCATGAGCCGGGAGAGGATCGTCGCGGCGGCGGTCCCGGTGTAGAGGTCGCGCACCGTGGCCATGACCGAGACCGACACGGCGGCGCCCCCGACGCCCTGGAGGGCCCGGCCGGCCATGAGCACCTCGACGACGGGCGCGGTCGCGCAGACGAGCGAGCCCGCGACGTGGACGGCGAGGCCGCCGAGGAGGACGCGGCGGCGGCCGTGGGCGTCGGTCACCGGTCCGAGGACGAGCTGGCCGAGGCCGAGCCCGAGGAGGATCGCCGTCAGGGTCGCCTGCGCGCCCGCCTCGGTCGTCCCGAGGTCCGCGGCGAGGGCCGGGAGAGCGGGCAGGTAGGTGTCGATCGTCAGCGGGCCGAGCGCGACCATGACCCCGAGGGAGAGGACGAGGCGCGCGTACGCCCGCCCCCGGGGTGGCCCGGCCGGGACGGCCGCGGGGGCCGGCGCGCCGGCCGGGGCGGGGGCGATGGTCGGCGTCCGGGTGGGAGCGAGGGAGGGGGAGGCGGTCGGGGCGGGCACGGTCCGGCCAACCCGGGCGCCCCCGGTCCTATTCCGCCCGGGCCCGCTCGCGGCCCCGTCTCGGCCGCCCGGAGCGGGGACCTCGCGCCGGCGTCAGTCCCGGCCGGTGAGCGACCAGGCGTCCTCGTCCGGCTCGTCGTCGACGACCTCGCGGCCCTCGTGCTGCGCCGCGACGGGATCCCCGCCGTACCGGCCCGGTCCCGGGGCCGCCGCGGACGGGTCGGCATCGGCGCCGGCGTCCGGGGCGGCGGGCTCGGGGACGTCCTCCCCGCGCATCAGCGCGAGCGTCGTGGGGAGGTCGTCCGGCTTGACGAGGACGTCACGGGCCTTCGACCCCTCCGAGGGCCCGACGACGCCGCGGGACTCGAGGAGGTCCATGAGCCGGCCCGCCTTCGCGAACCCGACCCGGAGCTTGCGCTGGAGCATCGAGGTCGACCCGAACTGGGTCGTGACGACGAGCTCGGTCGCCTGGAGGAGGAGGTCGAGGTCGTCACCGATGTCGTCGTCGATCTGCTTCTTCGGCGCGGTGACGGTGACGTCCTCCCGGTAGACCGGCTGGAGCTGGTCGGTGACCCGCCGGACGACCTCCTGCACCTCGGACTCGGTCACCCACGCCCCCTGGACGCGCATCGTCTTGCTCGCCCCCATGGGGAGGAAGAGGGCGTCGCCCTGGCCGAGGAGCTTCTCGGCACCGGGCTGGTCGAGGACGACCCGGGAGTCGGCGAGCGACGACGTCGCGAACGCGAGCCGCGACGGGACGTTCGCCTTGATGAGCCCGGTGACGACGTCGACGGACGGGCGCTGGGTCGCGAGGACGAGGTGGATCCCCGCGGCCCGTGCGAGCTGGGTGATCCGGACGATGCACTCCTCGACGTCTCGGGGCGCGACCATCATGAGGTCGGCGAGCTCGTCGACGATGACGAGGAGGTAGGGGTAGGGCTGGAGGACCCGCTCCGAGCCGGGCAGCGGCTTGAGGCCTCCCGAGCGGACCGCCTTGTTGAAGTCGTCGACGTGCTTGAAGCCGAACGCGGCGAGGTCGTCGTACCTGGTGTCCATCTCCCGGACGACCCACTGGAGCGCCTCGGCGGCCTTCTTCGGGTTCGTGATGATCGGGGTGATGAGGTGCGGGATCCCCTCGTACGCCGTGAGCTCGACGCGCTTGGGGTCGACGAGGACCATCCGGACCTCGTCCGGCGTCGCCCGCATGAGGATCGAGGTGATCATCGAGTTGACGAAGCTCGACTTGCCCGCCCCGGTCGCCCCGGCGACGAGGAGGTGGGGCATCTTCGCGAGGTTGGCGACGACGTAGCCGCCCTCGACGTCCTTGCCGACGCCCATCACCATGGGGTGCTCGTTGTTCCGGGCTGCGTGGCTGCGCAGGACGTCCCCGAGGGAGACGATCTCCTTGTCGACGTTGGGGATCTCGATGCCGATCGCCGACTTGCCGGGGATCGGGCTGAGGATCCGGACGTCGGCGGAGGCGACGGAGTAGGCGATGTTCTTCGACAGGGCGGTGACCCGCTCGACCTTGACGCCGGGCCCGAGCTCGACCTCGTACCGGGTGACCGACGGGCCGCGCATGAACCCCGTCACCTGGGCGTCGATGCCGAACTCGTCGAGGACGGTCGTCAGGGACTCGACGACCCGGTCGTTCGCGGCGGAGCGCTCCTTGGGGGGGGTGCCCTCCTTGAGGACCGAGCTGTCGGGGAGGGTGTACGTCACGTCACCCGCGAGCGCGAGCTGCTCGACCCGCTGGGGCAGCTGGGTCGTCGGGGGCGCCTCGAGACGGCCGGTGGCCGCCGCCGTCGGCGCTGGCGAACCCGCGGAGGTCCCTGCGGACGCGCCCGCGGGGGCACCGGTGGACGGGACCGTCGGGGCGCCATCCGCGCCGGGCGCGAGGACGCCCGCCCCGGTGGGGCGCTTCTCCCCGGGCCGGGGCTTCTTGCCCGGGACGACCTCGGCGGCCTGCTCGTAGGCCGTGTCACCGGGGCGCTCCCCCTCGGAGTCCGTCCCCGCCCTCGGGCGGCGGCGCCGTCGGGCGACCGCCTCGGCCGGGGCGTCGCCTCCCGGGCGGGAGGGCTCGCCGGCCTCCCGGGGACGGTGGAAGAGGTGGTCGCGCGCCTCGGCGAGGCGTTCGGGGATGAGGTGGACCGGCGTCGCGGTGAGGACGAGCACGCCGAAGAAGCCGAGGACGAGGAGGAGGGCGAGCGCCCCCCACGACGAGACCGCCGCCTCGAGCGGGCTCGCGGCGAGGAACCCGAGGATCCCGCCCGCGTCCCGCATCGCGTCGGCGCCGTCCGGCGGGGCCGGGAGGCCCCGTGCGACATGGGTGACCCCGCACGCGGCGACGAGGAGGAAGGTCGTGCCGAACCCGACGCGGGCGCTCGCCGCGTCGTCCTGCGGCGCCCGGAGGAGACGGACCCCGAGGAGGACGAGGACGATGGGCAGGGCGTAGGCGACCTGGCCAACCGTCCCCGCGGCGACGGCGTGGACGACGTCGCCGAACGTCCCCGCCAGCCCCCACCACTCGCGCGCGGCGACGACGACGGCGACGGCGACGAGGAGGAGGCCGAGACCGTCGCGCTTGTGCTCCGGCTCGAGCTCCTCGGCGCTGTGGCCCACCTTGCGGACGGCGCCGCCCGCGACGGTCGCCATCCCCATCCACGTCGTCCGGAGCGCCCGCAGCGGCAGCGGCAGGCCCCCGCCCCGGGCCTTGCCCGCCGGGGCACGCCGCGTGGACGCAGGTGCCGGCGCCTTGCGGCCCGACGGGCGGGTCGAGGCCGCGCGGGAGCGGGAGCTGCTGGACGTGCGGGTGGCCATGGTCCGCACGGTACGCGAAAGTCACCTCCGGCACACGCGTCACACGCGTCCCGCCATCTTGCATGCCGGGACGTCGGTGGCCGCGGCCGGACCGGGCCGCTACGGTTCCCGTCACGGTCACGAGTGCCAGCGTCAAGCCCCGGCTTGCTGGCCGGCAACCCTCCCTCCGCGGTGGGGTGCTCCGGGTGACGACCAGGTCGGCCGTGTACGCGGTCGGCAAGCGCGGACCCAGCGGCTCGTCCCCGGGGGTCCCGGACCCGAGGAGCAGCACGATGTCGCCGACCACCCGTACCCCCGCCCTGCCCCCGGACACCGCCCCGTCCCGTGACGCCGGACGGCCGTTCGGCCCCTCCCCCGTCCCCGCCGTCGTCTCGGCCGGGCTCCGGGCCCCGGTCCTCGGCGGCGGGAGCGTCGAGTACGCCAACCTCGACCACGCCGCCTCCGCCCCCGCCCTCGCCTGCGTCCAGCGGGCGGTCGAGACGGCGACCCGGTCCTACGCCTCGGTCCACCGGGGGACCGGCCATGCCTCGCGGGTGACGACGGCCTACCACGAGGCGGCCCGCGAGGAGGTGGCCGCCTTCGTCGGGGCACGTCCCGGCGACGAGGTCGTCTTCACGCGGAACACGACGGACTCGTTCAACCTCCTCGCGCGCTGTCTGCCCGAGGACACGACCGTCGTCGTGTTCGGGACGGAGCACCACGCGGCCCTGCTCCCCTGGGACCGGGGGCGGACGGTCCGCCTCGCGGTCCCGACCGGCGCCGCCGACGCGGCTGCGAGCCTCGCCGGGGCCCTCGCCGGGACGACGCCGGGACGGACCCTCGTCGTCCTCGCCGGCGCCTCGAACGTCACCGGCGAGCTCTGGCCCGTGCGCCGGCTCGCCGCCCTCGCCCGCGCGCACGGCGCGAGGGTGGCCCTCGACGCGGCCCAGCTCGCACCGCACCGCCCCGTCGACCTGACGGCCCTCGGCGTCGACTATGTCGCCTTCTCGGGGCACAAGCTCTACGCGCCCTACGGGGCCGGCGCCCTCGTCGGCCCCCGGGACTGGCTCGACGCGGCCCCCCCCTACCTCGCGGGCGGGGGCGCCACCGCGTCCGTCACGGCGGAGACGACGTCCTGGCAGCGGGGGCCGGCGCGGCACGAGGCGGGCTCACCCAACGTCCTCGGCACCGTCGCCCTCGCCGCAGCGTGTGCCGCGCTCCGGGAGTCCCGCCGGGCGGTCGAGGCGCACGAGCTCCGGGTGGGCCGACGGGTCCTCGCCGGCCTGCGCGCCATCCCGGGGGTGCGGACGTACGCGATCTTCGGGGAGGAGGGGGACCGGCTCCCCGTCGCGTGCTTCACCGTGGCCGGGGTCGAGCCGGACCTCGTCTCCGCGGCGCTGTCCGCGGAGCACGGCATCGGCGTCCGCGACGGCCGATTCTGCGCCCACCCCCTGCTCGACACCCTCCTCGCGGGGGCGGCGGGATCGAGCTCTGGAGGTGTCGCGACCGCGGTGCGGGTGAGCGCCGGCCTAGCCACGCGCGACGAGCACGTCGAGCGGCTGCTCGGGGCGGTCGACGCCCTCGCCCGGGGCGGGCCCGCGCACGCGTACGTCCGAGACGCTTCGGGCCGCTGGCAGCCCGAGCAGGAGACGAGGGAGCTCGAGGTCCCGCTCCCCTGGTGAGACATCTCAGGCTTCATTTTCCATGAATGAAGATATGCTCTTCATATGACGCCAGAGAAGCCCGAGACTGTCGGGAGCATGCGGGCCGTCCTCATCGGTGACGTCGTCGGCTCCCGACGCACCCGGGACCGCCAGGAGCTCCACGCGACCCTGGCCCGGGTGCTCGAGGACGCGAACGCCGCCCGGGCCCCTCTCGACCCCCTCCGGATCACGGTGGGCGACGAGTTCCAGGGGGGCTTCACGACCCTCGGGTCCGCCCTCGCCCTGGGGCAGGTCGTCCGGCTCGCGCTGCTCGTCCTCGGGGTCGACGTGCGCCTCGGTCTCGGCTGGGGGATGGTCGAGGTCCTCGACGCCCGGGCCGGCACCCAGGACGGGCCCGGGTGGTGGGCGGCTCGCGAGGCGATCGAGACGACGAAGGCCCTCCAGTCCCAGGCCGGGACCCGGCACGTGCGGACGTCGTACCAGCCAGCCGTGGACGACCCTCGCGAGCCCGCCGTGACGGCCGCCCTGCTCTGTCGGGACCACATGGTTGGATCCCTCGATGACAGGTCGATACGCATCCTGAGGGAGCTCATGGCTGACCGCACCCAGCTCGACATCGCCGAGGCGGAGGGGATCTCCGCCTCGGCGGTCTCCCAACGCATCCGCCGGCACGGGCTCGACGTCCTCGTCACCGCCCAGACCCGGCTCGAGGCCCTCACGTGAGCGGTCTCGCCGCGCTCCTTCTCGGCCTCGGCCTCGCCGACCTCGTCCGCGCCGGCGGGCCGCCGCTGCGGCGGGTCGCGCTGCCCGCCGCAGCGGGGGTCCTCGCCGTCCTCGCCCAGGTCGTCCTCGCGGGGCAGCGGTCGGGGGGTGCGCTGGCCCTCCTCCTCCTCGACGGGGCCGTCGTCGTCGGCTGGGTCGTCCTCGCCGACCGTGCCCTCGCGACCGGTCGCGGGCACCTGCGTGCCCTTGCGGTCCCGGCCACGGGCGTCGCCCTCGCGATGGCCCTCTCCGGGTGGGCACAGCCGGTCACCGGCCCGCTCGCGCGGTGGGTGGGGTGGCTCGAGGTCCCCGACCTCGCGGGGGTCTCCCCCGACCGGGCGCTCCTCGTCGCCGGGCTTCTCCTCATCCAGCTCGCGACCGGGAACCTCCTCGTCCGGCTCGTCCTCACCAGCGTCGGGGCGATGAGCGCTCCCGGTGTCTCCCAGCCCTCGGACCGGCTCCGCGGCGGGCGCCTCCTCGGCCCGATGGAGCGGGTCTTCATCCTCGGGCTCGGGCTCGCGGGCGAGCTCACCGCCGCGGGCATCGTCATCGCCGCCAAGGGCCTCATCCGCTGGCCCGAGCTGCGGGCCGAGCGGGCGGAGGACCTCGAGGTCGGCATCGACGAGGTCACCGAGTACTTCCTCGTCGGGAGCTTCGTCAGCTGGCTCCTCGCGCTCGCCGCCCTCGGCACCGCCCTCCTCGCCGGGTCGGGCTGAGCCGGACCCGCTCGGGACCGGCTCCGGCGGGACCGGCGCGGCCGGCGTGGTGCCGGCCGCCCCCGGCGCGTCAGGCGTCGATGACGACGGGGATGATCATCGGGCGGCGCTTGACCTTCCCCCCGACCCAGCCGCCGATCGCGCGGCGGATGACCTGCTGGAGCTGGTAGCTGTCGTTGACGCCCTTGCCGGCCGCCTCGGCGAGGGCCTGCTCGATCTTCGGGCGGACCTGCTCGAAGATGACGTCGTCCTCGGCGAACCCGCGGGCCATGATCTCGGGCCCGGCGGCGACCTTGCCCGTCGCGCTGTCCATGACGACGATGACCGAGATGAAGCCCTCGTCCCGGAGGATCCGACGGTCCTTGAGAAGCTCGTCGGTCGTCTCCCCGACGTTCGACCCGTCGACGTAGACGTACCCGCACGGCACCGCGCCGGCGATCCGGGCCCGGCCGTCGACGAGGTCGACGACGACGCCGTCCTCGGCGAGGACGACGTTCTCGGCGGGGACACCGGTCTCGACGGCGAGGTCGGCGTTCGCCGCCAGGTGGCGCCACTCGCCGTGGACGGGCATGACGTTCTTCGGGCGGACGATGTTGTAGCAGTAGACGAGCTCGCCGGCACTCGCGTGGCCGGAGACGTGGACCTTGGCGTTGCCCTTGTGGACGACGTCGGCGCCGAGGCGCATGAGTCCGTTGATGACGCGGTAGACGGCGTTCTCGTTGCCGGGGATGAGCGAGGAGGCGAGGAGGACGGTGTCGCCGTGGCCGACGTCGATCCGGTGGTCGCGGTTCGCCATCCGGGACAGGGCCGCCATCGGCTCGCCCTGGGAGCCCGTGCAGACGAGGACGACCTTCTCGTCGGGGAGCTGGCCGAGCCTCTTGACGTCGACGAGGACGCCGTCGGGCACCCGGAGGTAGCCGAGGTCGGCCGCGATCGTCATGTTCCGGATCATCGACCGGCCGACCATGGCGACCTTGCGCCCGGACCGCTCGGCGGCGTCGAGGACCTGCTGGACGCGGTGGACGTGCGAGGAGAAGCACGCGACGATGATCCGCCGCCGGGCGTCCCGGAACACCTTGTCGATCGCGGGGGCGATGTCCTTCTCCGGCGTCGTGAAGCCGGGGACCTCGGCGTTCGTCGAGTCGACGAGGAAGAGGTCGACCCCCTCCTCGCCGAGCCGGGCGAAGGCCCGCAGGTCGGTGATCCGCCCGTCGAGGGGGAGCTGGTCCATCTTGAAGTCGCCGGTGTGCAGGAGCGTGCCGCCCGGCGTCCGGATGAAGACCGCGAGCGCATCGGGGATCGAGTGGTTGACGGCGACGAACTCGCAGTCGAAGACCCCGAGCCGCTCGCGCATCCCCTCCTTGACGCCGAGGGTGTACGGCCGGATCCGGTGCTCCTTGAGCTTGGCCTCGATGAGGGCGAGGGTGAGCTGGGAGCCGACGACGGGGATGTCGGGCTTGAGCCGGAGAAGGTAGGGCACGGCCCCGATGTGGTCCTCGTGCCCGTGGGTGAGGACGATCGCCTGGATGTCGTCGAGGCGGTCCTCGATGTACTCGAAGTCGGGGAGGATGAGGTCGATCCCCGGGTGGTGGTCGTCCGGGAAGAGGACGCCGCAGTCGACGACGAGGAGCTGCCCCTCGTGCTCGACGACGGTCATGTTGCGCCCGACCTCACCGAGGCCGCCGAGGGCGACGACCCGGACACCGCCCTGCGGGAGGGCACGCGGAGCCTGGAGCTCGGGATGAGGGTGGCTCACGCCAGACCTGCTTTCGTCAGTCCGTCGCGGACGGAGGCGAGCTGCCCCTCGTTCGCCTCGAGGAGGGGGAGCCGGACGGCGGCCGAGTCGAGGATGCCGAGCACCTTGAGGGCGGCCTTGGCCATGACGGCTCCCTGGGAGGCCGCCCCCGGGGTCATGACCGCGTTGACGACGGGGATCACCCTACGGTGAAGCCGGACGGCCTCGGGAAGGTCCCCCGCGTCGAGGGCGGCGACCATGGCGGCGTACACCTCACCGGCGACGTGGCCGACGACGCTGACGACGCCGAAGGCGCCCTGGGTGAGGTGGGCGAGGTTCATCGGGTCGTCGCCGCTGAACCACAGGAGGTTCGTCGCCTCCATGACCTGGCTCGATCCCCAGAGGTCGCCCTTGGCGTCCTTGACCGCGACGATCCTCGGGTGCGCGCCGAGGGCGATGAGCGTGTCCGTCATGATCGGGACCCCCGTGCGGCCCGGGATGTCGTAGAGCATGACGGGCAGCTCGGTCGCGTCGGCGATCGCCGAGAAGTGCGCCAGGAGCCCGGCCTGGGTCGGCTTGTTGTAGTACGGGGAGACGACGAGCAGCCCGTCCGCGCCGGCGCCGGCGGCGTCCTCGGCGAGCTCGATGCTGTGTCGGGTGTCGTTCGTCCCGACCCCGGCGGTCACGGCGGCCCGGTCCCCGACCGCGTCGACGACCGTGCGGACGAGCTGGAGCTTCTCCGCGTTCGAGGTCGTCGGGGACTCCCCCGTCGTGCCGTTGACGACGAGGCCGTCGTGGCCGTGGTCGACGAGGTACTCCGCGACGCGGGCGGCGGCATCGAGGTCGAGGCTGCCGTCCGGGTGCATCGGGCTGACGATGGCCGTCGTGACCCTTCCGAAGGGTGACGTGTGAGGCATGCGCCCGAGGCTACCGCGACCTGCGGGCCCCACCCGGCCCCGACGCTCCCGGACCCGGGTCGTCGACCGGGACCGCACCCGCGGCACGCCCGGAGCACGGCTGGACGTGAGCGGGGAGGACGCCGGGGAGGCGCCCGCTCCACCGGTGCTACCTTGCCTCCCGTGCAGGCCTACCTCGACCTCCTCGGCCACGTCCTGACGACCGGCGTCCCGAAGTCGGACCGCACCGGGACGGGCACCCGGAGCGTCTTCGGGTACCAGATGCGCTTCGACCTGGACGCCGGCTTCCCCGTCGTCACGACGAAGAAGCTCCACCTCCGCTCGATCATCGGCGAGCTGCTCTGGTTCCTGCGCGGGGACACGAACGTCGGCTGGCTCCGGGAGCGCGGGATCACGATCTGGGACGAGTGGGCCGACGCGGACGGCGACCTCGGCCCCGTCTACGGCCACCAGTGGCGCTCGTGGCCCACCCCGGACGGCGGCCACGTCGACCAGATCGCCCGGGTCATCGAGGCGCTCCGGACGAACCCGGACAGCCGGCGGCACGTCGTCTCGGCGTGGAACGTCGCCGACGTCGACGACATGGCCCTCCCGCCGTGCCACGCGCTCTTCCAGTTCTACGTCCGCCCCGACCCTGCCGGCGGGCGGTCACGGCTCGACTGCCAGCTCTACCAGCGCTCCGCCGACGTCTTCCTCGGTGTCCCCTTCAACATCGCGTCCTACGCGCTGCTCACGATGATGGTCGCCCAGCTCACCGACCTCGAGCCGGGGACGTTCGTCCACACGCTCGGCGACGCGCACCTCTACGCGAACCACCTCGACCAGGCCCGTCTCCAGCTCACCCGCGAGCCGTTCCCGCTCCCGACGATGCGGATCACCCCGCGGGCGGCGATCGACGACTACGACCTCGGCGACTTCGAGCTCGTCGGCTACCGCGCCCACCCGTCGATCAAGGCCCCGATCGCCGTCTGACCGGGTGCGTCCGGCGTGGCCGACGGACCTCGACTCGTCAACGACGGGTCGTCGTCGCTGTCTCAGCGCCCCCGGCGGATCCGGCGGGCGGTCATCACACCGAGGACGGGTCCCCCGAGGAGGACCACGAGGACGAGGAGACCCACGAGGGGGTTCTGTTCGAAGACGTCGGCCGGGCTGGACTCGTAGCCCCGGTCCATGCCGGCGAAGATGACGACGTTGACCGCGACGATGGAGCCGACGACGCCGCCGACCGTGCCCCCGACGACGAGGTCAAGAACCCACGCTCGGGTCCTGCCGTCGGGCGTCGAGGTGGCCATGGCACGAGTCTCCCCCACCGTCCCACCGGCCTCCAGGGCCCTGCGACCCTGTCGCAGGGCCCTGGACCACGGGCCGCCTGGCAGCGGTGAAGAGCGAGAGCTCGCGGTGGCAACCCGCCGGGCCGAACGCTTCCGGCCCTTCCGGGACCCCTCCGCCGAGGTCACCCCTAGGCTGGGGTCCATGACCCGCATCACGGTCCTCGCCGCGCTCGGGCGCAACGGGGTGATCGGTCGCGACGGCGGCATGCCCTGGCACCTGCCCGCGGACCTCAGGCACTTCAAGGCGACGACGATGGGCCACGTCATGGTCATGGGGCGGCGGACGTTCGACTCGATCGGCCGCGCCCTCCCGGGACGGCGGACCGTCGTCGTCACCCGGGACCCGACGTGGCGCCACACCGACGTCGAGACGGCGCACTCGTTCGAGGACGCCCTCCTCCTCGCGGGCCCGGCCGACGAGGTCTTCGTCGTCGGCGGCGGGGAGCTCTACCGCCTCGCCCTCCCGTTCGCCCAACGGTTGGTCCTCACCGAGGTCGACGCCGAGCCGGACGGCGACACCTTCTTCCCCGAGTGGGACCGGAGCCGGTGGCACGAGGAGAGCCGGGAGGGACACGACGGCTTCGACATCGTCACGTACGTCCGCGGCCGCCGGGCCTGAGCGCGGCCCCGGTTTCGCCGCCGGGCAGGCGTCGGGACGCCGCCGGGCGGCGGGGACGCCGTCAGGCGTCGTAGTCGAGGCGGACCTCGTCGGTCACCGGGTGGGACTGACAGGCGAGGACGACACCTGCGGCGACCTCGTCCGGCTCGAGGGCGTAGTTCCGGTCCATCCGGACCTCCCCCTGCACGACCCGGGCCCGGCACGTCCCGCACACCCCGCCGGTGCACGAGAACGGCGCGTCGGGACGGACCCGGAGGGTCGCGGCGAGGATCGACTCCTCCCGCGAGGGCATCTCGACCCGGGAGGTGCGCCCGTCGAGGTTGACGGTGACGACCGCCTCGGGGGCTGCACCCTCCTCGACGACGACCTCCCGGCGCGGCTCGTCCTGGCTCGCGACGTGGAAGACCTCGTGGTGGACGTGGTGGGCGTCGACCCCGGCGTCGGCGAGGAGCTGCTGGACCTCCTCGACCATCCCGAAGGGGCCGCAGAGGTACCACTCGTCCACCCCGCCGACGGGCGCGAACGCCGCGAGCAGGGCCGTGACGCGGGCGGCGTCGAGCCGCCCGGTGAGCAGGTCGACGTCCCGGGGCTCTCGGGAGAGGACGTGGATGAGCTGGAGCCGGTCGACGTACCGGTTCTTGAGGTCCTCGAGCTCCTCGAGGAACATCACCGAGCTCGTCCGCCGGTTGCCGAAGAGGAGGGTGACCCGGGAGTCGGGCTCGTCCTCGAGGACGCTCGTGACGATGGCGAGGACCGGGGTGATCCCCGACCCCGCGGCGACGGCGACGTGGTGGCGCGCCTCGTCCGGGCGGGTCGGGCAGGTGAACCCTCCCATCGGGGTCATGACCTCGACCTCGTCGCCGGCGGAGACGGCGTCGTTGAGCCAGTTCGACATCCGTCCGGAGGGGACGCGGGCCGAGGCCACCCGGACGGTGCCGGTCTCCCGGGCGCGTCGGGGCGAGAGGCAGATGGAGTACGACTGCCGGACGTCCTCCCCGTCGATGCTCGCCCGGAGCGTGAGGTGCTGTCCGGGCTCATACCGGAGGTACTCGCCGGCGAGCTCGTCGGGCACGTCGAAGGTCACCGCGACGGCGTCGTCGGTGAGCCGCTCGACGTCGTGGACGCGGAGGGGGTGGAACGTCGGGCGGTGGCGCGTCGAGGGCGCAGTGGTGAGCAGTGACATTCAGATCGCCTTGAACTCGTCGAAGGGCTCCCGGCAGGACCGACAGCGGCGGAGGGCCTTGCACGCCGTCGAGCCGAACCGGGAGAGCTCCTCGGTGTCGTCACTGCCGCAGTGCGGACAGACCACCCGCCGGGTCCGGAGGGTGAGGGGGACGGGACCGCCCGCGGGCTCAGCCTCGTGGACCCCCGGCCGCGGCGGGGCGATGCCGAACCCCCGGAGCTTCTCCCGGCCGGCATCGCTCATCCAGTCCGTCGTCCACGGCGGCGAGAGCCGGGTCCGGACCCGGGCGGTCCACCCGAGCCGGGCGGCGGCGTGGACGACGTGGGCCTCGATCGCCTCCATCGCCGGGCACCCCGAGTACGTCGGGGTGATGAGCACCTCGAGCACCCCGTCCGCCTCGTCGACGTCGACGGAGCGCAGGATCCCGAGGTCCGCGATCGTCACGACCGGGACCTCGGGGTCGGGGACGTCCGCGACCGCCCGGACGGCGGCGGAGGCGGCGGCTCGCGTCCCGGCGTTCGTCGTCGCGGTCTCCGTCTCGGGCTTCGTCGTGCCGGTCATCACGCCTCCCTCACCACGTCGCGCCGGGATGGGACCGGGCGATGTGCTGCATCTCGGCGAGGAGGTAGCCCATCTGCTCGGAGTGGACGCCGCCCCGGCCCCCGCGGGAGCGCCATGGAGGGGGATCCGGCAGCGCGAGGGTGGCCTCGTCGAGGACACCGGTGAGGTAGCCGACCGCGGCGGACCGGAGCGTCGACGGGAGGACCCCGACGCCGGACTCGGCGGCCGCGACCGCGGCCGGGTCGTCGTCGAAGAGCTCGTCGACGTACGGCGCGACGTCCGCCAGCCCCTGGGCGCTCCGGCGGTGGGACTCCGGGGTGCCGTCCCCGAGCCGGACCATCCAGTGCGCGGCGTGGTCGCGGTGGTACTCGACCTCCTTCGTCGCCTTGCGGGCGACCCCGGCGAGGGTCTCGTCGGCGGAGTCGGCGAGGGCCCTCCAGAGCTCGAGCTGATAGCTCGAGAACCAGAGCAGCCGGGCCACCTCGCGGCCGAAGTCCCCGCGCTCGACCTCGACGAGGTGGACGTTGCGGAACTCGCGCTCGTCCCGAAGGTAGGCGAGGTCGTCCTCGGTCCGTCCGGTCCCGTCGAGCTCGCCGACCCGGGTGAGCAGGGCACGCGCCTGGCCCAGGAGGTCGAGCGCGATGTTGCCGAGCGCCATGTCCTCCTCGATCTGCGGCGCCCGGGAGATCCACCCGCCGAGCCGCTGGGCGTAGACGAGGGAGTCGTCGGCGAGCCCGAGCACGTACGCCGGGAGCGACTCCGCACGTCCTTGGCCCGGCTCGTCCCTCGCTCGTGTCCTCACGCCGTCGTCGCTCACAGCACCCTCGCTGCGCGCTCCTCGCCGCTCCGGGCCCCGCTCGTCCCTCGCTCGTGTCCTCACGCCGTCGTCGCTCACAGCACCCTCGCTGCGCGCTCCTCGCCGCTCCGGGCCCCGCTCGTCCCTCGCTCGTGTCCTCACGCCGTCGTCGCTCACAGCACCCTCGCTGCGCGCTCCTCGCCGCTCCGGGCCCCGCTCGTCCCTCGCTCGTGTCCTCACGCCGTCGTCGCTCACAGGTACTCCACGTCCTCGGGGATGTCGTAGAACGTCGGGTGCCGGTAGACCTTGTCGCCCGCGGGGTCGAAGAACGAGTCCCGCTCCTCCGGGGAGGACGCGGTGATCTCGCTCGCCCGGACGACCCAGAGCGAGACCCCCTCCTGTCGGCGGGTGTAGAGGTCGCGGGCGTTGCGCAGGGCCATCTCGGCGTCCGGGGCGTGGAGGGAGCCGGCGTGGACGTGGGCGAGCCCGCGCTTGGCCCGGACGAAGACCTCCCACAGCGGCCACGAGCGCTCGGGCGCCTTCGGGCGGGTCGTGCTGCCGTCGGCGTTGACGTCCGGGCCGGTCATGCCGCACTCCCCTCGCGCAGGCGCGCGGCCTGCTTGTCGGCGTGGGCGCTCGCCGCCTCGCGCACCCACGCACCCTCGTCGTGGGCCCGGACGCGGTGGGCCATGCGCTGGGAGTTGCACGGCCCGTCGCCCTTGAGGACGCGCCAGAACTCGTCCCAGTCGATCGGGCCGACGTCCCAGTGCCCGCGGTCCTCGTTCCACCTGAGGTCGGGGTCGGGGAGGGTGATCCCGAGCTTCTGCGCCTGCGGGACGGTCATGTCGACGAACTTCTGCCGGAGGTCGTCGTTGGCGAAGCGCTTGATCCCCCACGCCATCGACTGCGCGGTGTGGCCGCCGCCCGAGGCGTGCTCGCCGGTGTCCGGCGGACCGAACATCATCAGCGAGGGCCACCACCACCGGTTCGCCGCGTCCTGGGCCATGGCGCGCTGGGCGTCGGTCCCCCGGGAGAGCGTCCAGAGGATCTCGAACCCCTGACGCTGGTGGAAGGACTCCTCCTTGCACACCCGGACCATGGCGCGCGCGTACGGGCCGTAGGAGCAGCGGCAGAGGGGCACCTGGTTCATGATTGCGGCCCCGTCGACGAGCCAGCCGATCGCCCCGATGTCGGCCCAGGTCAGGGTCGGGTAGTTGAAGATCGACGAGTACTTCTGGGCGCCGGTGTGGAGCTTGTCGAGCAGCTCGGCCCGGTCGACGCCGAGGGTCTCAGCGGCGCTGTAGAGGTAGAGCCCGTGACCGGCCTCGTCCTGGACCTTGGCCATGAGGATGGCCTTGCGCCGCAGGCTCGGGGCCCGGCCGATCCAGTTGCCCTCGGGCTGCATCCCGATGATCTCGGAGTGCGCGTGCTGGGCGATCTGGCGCACGAGGGTCCTCCGGTACGCCTCGGGCATCTCGTCCCGGGGCTCGATCCGCAGGTCGGCCTCGATGAGCCCGTCGAACAGGCCGGAATCGGCCGCGTTGAGTGGCTCGTCGGGGGTCGGGGCCTGCTCGTTCGCGGTCCCGAAGTCGTTTCCGTACATGCGGCCAGTATGACGTGATGTTACACCTGAATGCAATTGTGCACCCTTGGTGTCACACCACTCGGATGCGCGAGGATGGGGCGGTGAGCCCTTCCGACGACGAGCACGTCCACCCGCACGACGACGACCACGGGCACGGCCACCAGCACGGGCACGGCCACCAGCACGGGCACGAGGCCGCCGGTGCCGGGCCGGGACCCCTCGCCGACGCGAGCGTGCGCCGGGCCCGGGTGAGCGACGCCCCGGCCGTCGGTCTCGTCCAGGCCGAGGTGTGGCAGGCGGCGTACGAGGGAGTCCTTCCCGTCGAGGTCGTCGCGACCTTCGAGCCACGGGCGTTCGCCGGGGCCTGGCGCTCGTCGCTCGCCTCCCCGCCGGAGGGCGTCCACACCCTCGTCGTCGCGTGTGCGGGCGAACAGGTCGTCGGCTTCGCCGCCGTGGGCCCGACGCAGGACCCGGACGGCACGCCGCTGACCGGCGAGCTCCTCGCCCTCGGCGTCCACCCGGACGCCCGGAGGCAGGGGCACGGCTCCCGGCTCCTCAACGCGTGCGTCGACATCCTCCGTGAGGCCGGCGGGGAGGTCCTCCACACGTGGGTCCTCACGGCGCACGAGTCGACCCGCGCCTTCCTCCAGGCGGCCGGGCTCACCCCGGACGGCGCGTACCGGGACCGGGTCGTCTCCCCCGAGGGCGACACCGCGCGCGAGGTCCGACTCGTCGCCACCCTGGCCGGGGACGGTGGCTGAGGCCGCGCTCCGCCGGGCGGCGGTCGTCCGCCAGGGGGTCTCGGTCGGGATCGCGACCGGTGCCTACGGGGTGAGCTTCGGGGCCCTCGCGGTCGCGGCGGGGCTCTCGGTCTGGCAGACCCAGGTGCTCTCCCTCCTCCTCTTCTCCGGCGGGTCGCAGTTCGCCTTCGTCGGGATCATCGTCGCCGGGCCGGCCGCCGGCGCGGCCGCGGTCGCGACATCGACCCTCCTCGGCGTGCGCAACGGGCTCTACGGCCTCCAGCTCACCCGGCTGCTCGCGACGACCGGGCTCCGCCGGGTGCTCGCCGCCCACCTGACCATCGACGAGTCGACCGCCGTCGCGGTCTCCCAGCGCGACCCCGCCGACTCGCGTCTCGGGTTCTGGGTGACCGGGGTGAGTGTGTTCGTCCTGTGGAACCTCATGACGCTCGTCGGGGCGGTCCTCGGCGGCACGGTCGGCGACCCGCGGGAGTACGGTCTCGACGCCGCCGCGGCCGCCGCCTTCGTCGGACTGCTCTGGCCGCGGCTCCGGGCCCTCGACGCGGTCGCCGTCGCGGTCGCGGCAGGGGCCGTCGCCGTCGTCCTCCTCCCGCGCGTCCCGGCCGGCGTCCCGGTCCTCGTCGCGGCCCTCGCCGCCCTCCTCGTCCTCGTCACCCCCGGGCGCCGGCCGCCGTCCCCAGCCGCCCCCACGGCCGGACCGGCGGGCCCCCACTCCCCCGCGGACGGGCCGGGCACGCCGTGACGACGTGGACCGCGCTCCTGCTCGCGTGCCTGCTCGCGTACCTCCTCAAGCTCGGCGGTCATCTCGTCCCCGCCCACTGGCTCGAGGGGCCGACCGCGGCCCGGGTCACGGCGGCCCTGCCCGTCGCCCTCCTCGCGGCCCTCGTCGCGACCCAGACGCTCGGCGGCCCCGGTGGGACGCTCGTCGTCGACGCCCGGGTCGTCGCCGTGCTCGTCGCGGTCCTCGCGCTCGCCCTCCGGGCGCCGTTCGTCGTCGTCGTCGCCCTCGCCGCGCTCGTCGCGGGCGGCCTGCGCGCCGCGGGCCTCGGCTGAAGCGCCGAGCCCCTCTCGGGAGGCCCCGCCGAGCGTCAGGCGATCCCGAGGTAGTGCTCGAGGCCGACGGTGAGCCCCGGACGGGACCCGACCGCGCGCACCGCCGCGATGACCCCGGGCATGAAGGAGACGCGGTCGAACGAGTCGTGCCGGAGGGTGAGCATCTCGCCCTCCTGGCCGAAGAGCACCTCCTGGTGGGCGACGAGTCCGCGCAGGCGGACGGCGTGGACGGGGACGCCGTGCACCCGCGCGCCCCGGGCGCCGTCCGGGTCCTCGCGGGTCGCGTCCGGGACCGGGCCGAGGCCGGCCTCCTCGCGCGCGGTCCCGATGAGGTCGGCGGTCCTCGCGGCGGTCCCGGACGGCGCGTCGACCTTGTTCGGGTGGTGGAGCTCGACGACCTCGACGGACTCGTAGAAGCGTGCGGCCTGCCGCGCGAAGGACATCATGAGGACCGCGCCGACGGCGAAGTTCGGGGCGACGAGGACGCCGACCCCGTCGGCCCGCTCGACGGCGGCCCGAAGCCGGCCGACCTTCGCGTCGTCCCAGCCGGTCGTGCCGACGACGACGTCGACGCCGCGCTCGACGCAGTGGAGGACGTTGCCCTCAGAGGAGTCCGGCACGGAGAACTCGACGACGACGTCCGCGCCGGCGAGGTCGCCGAGGTCGTCGCCGGCGTCGAACCTCCCGACGAGGTCGAGACCGTCCGCGGCCTCGACCGCCCGGCACACCTCGGAGCCCATCCGACCCGCCGCCCCGATCACCGACACCCGCGTCACGTCGCTCACGCCCGTCACCCTACTGGGCCCCGACGGGCGTCCCGGGCGGCACGGCCGCTCGGACCGTCCGCAGGCTCGTACGCTGGCAGTGTGACAGCCCGTGGTGCCGACGTCCGCGTCCTCCCCCCGCTGATCTTCGCGGTGGCCCTCGTCGCCGGCTGGGGGCTCAGCCTCCTGCTGCCGTGGCCCCTCGGCGCCGACACCCCGCGGCGGTGGGCGGGCGCCGTCCTCGTCGTCCTCGCGATCGTCACGATGGCGTGGGCGGCGCTCACCCTGACGCGGGCCCGGACGACGGTCATCCCGTGGTCCGAGGTGTCCGCGCTCGTCACGTCCGGCCCCTACCGCCTCAGTCGGAACCCGATCTACGTCGCCGACGTGCTCGCCTACCTCGGCGCTGCCCTGCTGCTCGGCTCGACCTGGCCGCTCCTCGGCCTCCCGGTCGCCCTCGTCGTCCTCCAGGAGCGGGTCATCGACCGCGAGGAGGCCTACCTCGACCGGGCATTCGGGGCCGAGTACGCCGCCTACCGCTCCCGCGTCCGCCGCCTCCTCTGAGGCCTCCCCGCCCCAGGGCGCCGCCCCCCGGAGGCTCCCTCGACGCCCGTCCGAGGCCCGGCCGACCGGGGGCTCCGTCACTCCGGACACGTCCCGAACCGGGCATATCCACCGCCCAGACGGACACGTGGGGTACGCTCGGTGAACAGCAGGTGAACGGGAGGTGGACCATGCAGGCACGAACCGACCTCGGACAGGCCCCGCTTCGGCGCTGGGTCCCGGTCCGGGACGCCACCGGGCGCACGCGGATGGAGATGCGGTGGAGCGTCCCGGAGCACGGGCAGCCCGTCGCGTCCCTCGCCGCGGGGCCCGCACTGCGAGCCGGGCAGGCTGGGGGCACCCCCGCTCACGCGGCCTGACTCGCGCCGGACCGACCGGGGCGCCGCCGAGCCCACCCGGCGGGCGCCGTGACGATCCCACGACCGACGATCGTCACGGACGGCGGCCCGCACGGACGGCGGCCCGCACGGACGACGAACGGCCCGGGACACCGTGGGTGTCCCGGGCCGTTCACGTCGGCGGGCGTGCCTCAGTGGGCCGCGTCCTCCGAGAACGCGGGGGTTGAAGCGCCCTCGTCGCCACCGCGGCCACCGCGGTTGCGGCGCCGACGGCTCCGACCGCCACCCTCGCGACCGCCCGACGAGTCCTCCTCGGAGCCGTCGTCGGTGCGGGCCTCGGGCTCGTCCGCGACGTCGGCGGCCTCGCCATCACCCTCGGCGATGACCGCGGCGAGGCTGAGCTTGCCGCGCGGGTCGATCTCCTTGAGCTCGACCTGGACCTTCTGGCCGACGGCGAGGACGTCCTCGACCGCGTCGATCCGCTTGCCCCCGACGAGCTTGCGCACCTCGGAGATGTGGAGCAGACCGTCCTTGCCGGGCAGGAGCGAGATGAACGCCCCGAACGTCGTCGTCTTGACGACGGTGCCGAGGAAGCGCTCCCCGACCTCGGGCATCTGCGGGTTCGCGATCGCGTTGACCGCTGCCCGGGCCGCCTCCGCCGAGGGGCCGTCGGTCGCGCCGATGTAGACGGTGCCGTCGTCCTCGATGGAGATGTCCGCGCCGGTGTCCTCCTGGATCTGGTTGATCATCTTGCCCTTGGGCCCGATGACCTCACCGATCTTGTCGACCGGGACCTTGACCGAGATGACGCGCGGGGCGTAGGGGCTCATCTCGTCCGGGCCGTCGATGGCCTCGGCCATGACGTCGAGGATGTGCAGCCGCGCGTCCTTGGCCTGGGTGAGCGCGCCGGCGAGCACCGATGCCGGGATCCCGTCGAGCTTGGTGTCGAGCTGGATCGCCGTGACGAACTCCTTCGTCCCGGCGACCTTGAAGTCCATGTCGCCGAACGCGTCCTCCGCGCCGAGGATGTCGGTGAGCGCGGCGTACTGCGTGCTCCCGTCAACCTGCGCTGACACGAGGCCCATCGCGATCCCCGCGACCGGGGCGCGCAGCGGCACGCCGGCGTTGAGGAGGGCGAGGGTCGAGGCGCACACCGAGCCCATCGACGTCGACCCGTTCGAGCCGAGCGCCTCGGACACCTGACGGATCGCGTACGGGAACTCCTCGCGCGTCGGGAGGACCGGCATGAGTGCCCGCTCGGCGAGCGCGCCGTGACCGATCTCGCGGCGCTTCGGCGAACCGACCCGCCCTGTCTCCCCGGTGCTGTACGGCGGGAAGTTGTAGTTGTGCATGTACCGCTTGCGGCTCACCGGCGAGAGCGTGTCGAGCTGCTGCTCCATGCGAAGCATGTTCAGCGTCGTCACACCCATGATCTGGGTCTCGCCGCGCTCGAAGATCGCCGAGCCGTGGACCCGCGGGAGCACCTCGACCTCGGCCGAGAGGGCGCGGATGTCGGCGAGCCCGCGGCCGTCGATCCGCACCTTGTCTCGGATGATCCGTTCGCGGATGAGCTCCTTCTGCACGGCCCGGAAGGCCGCGGAGACCTCCTTCTCGCGGCCGGCGAACGGCCCGGAGCCCTCCTCGCCACCGGCGAGCTTGGCCTTGAGCGCCTCCTTGATCTCGCCGAGGCGCCCCTCGCGCTCCTGCTTGTCGGCGATCCGCAGGGCCTGCCCGAGGTCGTCACCCGAGGCGTCCCGGACGGCGGCGAGGACGTCGTCCTCGAAGTCGAGGAAGATCGGGAACTCCTCGACCGCCTTCGCGGACCCCGCGGCGAGCTGCTCCTGGGCCTCGCAGAGGACCTTGATGAACTTCTTGCTCGCCTCGAGCCCCTCGGCGACGACCTCCTCGGTCGGCGCCTGCTTGCCCTGGTGGTGGACGAGGTCCCACGTCGCGTCGGTGGACTCGGCCTCGACCATCATGATCGCGACGTCGTCGGAGCCGTCCTCGGCGGTGACCTTCCGGCCGGCGACGACCATGTCGAAGGTCGAGCGCTCGGCGTCGGAGAAGTTCGGGAAGGCGACCCACTGGCCGTCGATGAGGGCGACGCGGACGCCGCCGATCGGGCCGGAGAACGGCAGCCCCGAGATCTGCGTCGACGCGGAGGCGCCGTTGATCGCGAGGACGTCGTACTGGTGGTCGGGGTTGAGGGAGAGGACGGTGATGACGACCTGGACCTCGTTGCGCAGCCCCTTGGTGAAGGTCGGGCGCAGCGGCCGGTCGATGAGCCGGCAGGTGAGGACGGCATCCGTCGACGGACGGCCCTCCCGGCGGAAGAAGCTGCCCGGGATCTTCCCCGCGGCGTACATCCGCTCCTCGACGTCGACGGTCAGCGGGAAGAAGTCGAAGCCCTCTCGGGGGTGCTTTCCGGCCGTCGTCGTCGAGAGGAGCATCGTGTCCTCGTCGAGGTAGGCGGCGACGGCGCCGCCGGCCTGCTTGGCCAGGCGTCCGGTCTCGAACCGGACCGTACGGGTGCCGAAGGAGCCGTTGTCGATGACGGCCTCGGCGGACTGAATCTCTGGACCCTCCATTGGGCCCTCCATTTCTTCTGATCTCTCAACGAACCGCGTGCATCGTCGTTGTGCACGGGGTGTGCTTCTGGGTGGTCATGTCGGTATGGAGTTGTCGTTCCGCGGACGGCCGCGGGTGGGGCCACGCGGTGGTGGGCCCCGGACGAGAAGGAGCGGCCCTCGGGTGTGAGGACCGCTCCCTCTCGAAGAGGTGTCAGCGGCGCAGGCCGAGCCGCTTGATCAGCGACCGGTAGCGCTCGACGTCGTTCGCCTCGAGGTAGCGCAGCAGCCGGCGGCGACGACCGACGAGCAGGAGCAGCCCGCGCCGGCTGTGGTGGTCGTGCTTGTGCTCACGGGCGTGCTCGGTGAGGTCGATGATCCGCTGCGTGAGCAGCGCGACCTGGACCTCGGGGGAGCCGGTGTCGCCCTCGACGGTGGCGTACTCGGTCATGATCTTCTTCTTGACGTCGGCGTCCAACGGCATGGGACGACACGCTCCTTCTGTGGGTCTCGTTGCACGGCGCGCCCGGGCTGGTTCACCGGGGCTCTCTCGTTCCGTGGCCGATCGAACGGCGGGGCTCAGGCTACCAGCGGCGGACACCCCCGCCCTAATTGCTCCGTCATGGCCGGGGCGGGACTCGGCGGTGGACACGCCGGCCAGCGTGCCCGGTCCGAGCCGCCCGGCCACCGCGTCATCCACAGCCCCGCGACACGTTCGCCCACCGTCGGCGTGTCGCGGGGGAGGAGGGCCGGGGTGCCCCCCGGTGCCAGAGCGGTGTTCCGGGTCCGTCTGCCGTGCCGGGTCCGGGCCCGGGTCCGGTCCGGGTCAGAGGTTGATCATGTGGCCCGCGATGCCCTCGACGGCCTCCTTGACGGCCTCGGTGAGGGTGGGGTGGGCGAAGACGTTGCGGGCGACCTCGTCCGCGGTGAGGTCCCAGCGCTGGGCGAGCGTGAGGACGGGGAGGAGCTCGGTGACGTCGGGCCCGATCATGTGGGCGCCGATGATCTCGTTGTGGGTCGCGTCGGCGACGACCTTGACGAAGCCGACCGCGTCGCCGAGCCCCATCGCCTTGCCGTTCGCCGTGAACGGGAAGCTCGAGGTCTTGACGTCGTACCCCTTCTCCTTCGCCTGCTCCTCGGAGTAGCCGAACGAGGCGACCTGCGGCTGGCAGTACGTCGCCCGCGGGATCATGTCGAACTCGATCTCCATCGTCTCGGCGCCGGCGATCGTCTCCGCGGCGACGACGCCCATCGCCTCGGCGGTGTGGGCGAGCATGAGCTTGCCGGTGCAGTCACCGATGGCGTAGACGTTCTCGACGTTCGTCCGGCCGCGGGCGTCGATGGCGACCGCGCCCCGGTCGGTGAGCTCGACGCCGATCGACTCGAGCCCGAAGCCCTCGACACGGGGCTGGAACCCGATCGCCTGGAGGACCTTGTCCGTCTCGATGACCGTGCTCTCGCCCCCGTTCGCTGGCGAGACGGTGACCTTGACCTTGTCGCCGGAGTCGTCGATCGACTCGACCTTCGTCGAGAGCATGACGGTGACCCCGAGCTTCTTGTAGTGCTTGAGGAGCTCCTTGGAGATGTCCTTGTCCTCGGTCGGGACCATCCGGTCGAGGAACTCGACGATCGTCACGTCGACGCCGAAGTTCTTCATGACGTACGCGAACTCGACGCCGATGGCGCCCGAGCCCGCGATGACGATCGAGCCGGGCAGCTCGTCGGTGAGGATCTGCTCCTCGTAGGTGACGACCCGCTCGGAGAGGGACGTGCCCGGGATGAGCCGGGTCGTCGCCCCGCTCGCGATGATCAGGTGGTCGAACGTCACGCTCGACGACGAGCCGTCGTTGCCCTTGACGTCGATCGACGTCGGGCTCGTGATCGTCCCCCACCCGTCGATCTCGGTGATCTTGTTCTTCTTCATGAGGAAGTGGACGCCCTTGACGATCCCGTCCGAGACCTGGCGGCTGCGCTTGTGGGTCGGGCCGAAGTCCATCGACGCGTCGCCGGTGATGCCGAACTTGCCCTTCTCGTGCTCGAGGATGTGGGCGAGCTCGGCGTTGCGGAGCAGCGCCTTGGAGGGGATGCAGCCGACGTTGAGGCAGACCCCGCCCCAGTACTTCTCCTCGACGACCGCGACCTTCAGCCCGAGCTGGGACGCGCGGATCGCCGCGACGTACCCACCGGGACCGGCACCCAGAACGACAACATCGAAGTCAGCCATGCGGGTCAGCCTAGTGGGAAGGTCGCCGGGTGCCCCGCCGGGCGACCGGCGCCGATCCCGCCGCGTCCGTCGGCGTCGTCAGGCGGCGAGCGCCGCGTCCGCCGACGTCGTCACCTTGGGGTCGGCGGGCACGCTCGTCCGGACCGCCCCGCGCAGCCGCCACGCGGCGAAGACCGCGACGAGGCTCACCGCGACGTGGAGTCCGAGGAAGACCCCGCTCAGGCCGGCGCCGAGGAGCACCCCGGCGACGAGCGGCCCGACCGCCGAGGACCCGGTCTGGATCGCCGCGAAGATCCCGAGCGTCGTCCCGACCATGCCCTCGGGGGCGAGACCCGCCGTGAGCGGGTTGAGGACCGGCGCGTACATCGTCTCGCCGACCGCGAAGATTCCGAAGGTCGTGACGAAGACCGCCGCAGCCACCTCCGGGGCCTGCGAGGTCGCGACGAGCACGAGCCAGGACAGGGTCCAGATCGCGCCGACCGCCATGAGGAGGGTCGGGGCGCTCCGGTTGGCCGTCACCCGGACCACGACCACCTGGAGGGCGATGATGACCAGGCAGTTGACCGCGGCCGCGAGCCCGATCGTCGACTCGTGGACGTCGAGGACGGTCAGGGCGTACGCAGGGAGCCCGCTCTCGAACTGGGCGTAGAACCCGAGCGCGAGGGTGACCGTGACGAGGGCCGTCCACCGCAGGGCGGGCACGGCCCACACCGCCCGGAGCGCCGCGAGCCCGCCGACCCGCCCGGGCGTCCCGGCCGTGGCGACGGGACCGACGCCGTGCGCGGAGGCTCCGTGCCCCGCGACGAGGACGAGCAGAGCCGAGACGACGAACCCGCCGGTCGCGAGGGCGAACCCCGGGACCATCCCGTCGGTCCTCGAGAGGTCGACGAGATGACCCGCGGCGAACGCGCCGAGGGCCATCCCGAGGGCCTGACCGGTGAACTGCCAGGCGAAGACCCGGCGGCGGTCCTCGCTGCCGACCCAGCGCAGGACGAGGACGGCCTGCGCGGGGTTCGCCGCGGTGACGCCGACCCCGAAGACGACCATGCCGAGGAGGAACTGCGGCCCGGTCGCGGCCCAGACGAGGCCGAGCATCGCGAGGGCGGAGACGACCCGGGCCCCGACGGCGACCCGGACCGGGTTGAGCCGGTCGGCGAGCCGGCCGCCGACGGGCGCCGCGGCGAGCGCGCCGAGCGAGAACAGGCTGGAGGCGCCGGCGGCGACGAGGTCGCCCCATCCGCGGGTGTTCGCCGCGTAGGCGTACTGGTACGGCAGCACGGTCCCCCATCCGATCATGGCCACGGACGAGGCAAGGATGAGCAGACGCGAACGCACGGCACACCTCCCAACTGGCAACGGTTTCAAGGATTCGAACGTGGAGTATTCGACTCCGAACATTTCGATACCGAAATATTAGTCTTCGAAGGTGGGGGCGACGCAAATCCGTCGGTGTCGCCGTCCGGCGTCTGTCCGGATGACAAGATGGCGTGCATGGCCGAGAGCAGGAGGAGCGACCGCTCCGCGCGGATGGAGCACCGCAAGGCGGTGCGCGCGTACGTCGCGGCCGGCGGGGAGGAGTCGGTCCAGCGGGTGATCACCGCGGTCTACGGGCTCACCCGCAAGCTCGACCAGTGGTACAGCCGGCAGCTGTCCAACCTCGACGTGTCCCCCGGCGAGTGGAACGTCGTCACCCAGCTCGCCAAGGCCGGGGACTCTCCGGTGACCCCGAGCCAGCTCGCCGACGCGACGAACGTCGCGGCCTCGTCGATGACGCACCGGCTCGACCGGATGGAGGAACGGGACCTCATCCGGCGCGAGCCGGACCCTGACAACCGCACGCGGGTCCTCGTCAGCCTCACCCAGGCCGGCTGGGACCTCTTCACCGCCGCGGTGCGGGAGGCGAACGTCGTCGAGTCCGACACCCTCGCCGGGCTCTCCGCGGCCCGGCGCACCGAGCTCGCCGACCTCCTCGAGGAGATCATCGCCACCCTCGACGACCTCGAGGACGACTCACCGGACGACTGAGCGGGCGACGGACGGGCGGGACCGGAGGACGGAGGGGCGGAGGACATGAAGTTCCTCGTGCTGTGGAGGGTCGAGCTCTCGCTCCTCTCGGCGGAGATGGCCCGGGCCATCGGGAGGATGCCCGAGTACGGCCGCGGCCTCGAGGACGCCGGCAAGGTCGTCTCCCGGTACCACGTCGTCGGGGCCCACGGCGGCGCCTGGGTCTACGACGTCGACTCCCACGAGGAGTTCGAGCGGCTCCTCGCTCGGGCGCCGGTCTTCAACTTCGCGACGTACACCGTGCACGCCCTCGCCGACATGGAGGAGGACGGGCCGGGTCTCCACTGATCCGGGACTGAACCAGTCCCGGACCCCCGGACCGGCGTATCATCGTGGGGGCCGGACCTGGTGGGGGTGGTGCGACGGTGACGACCACGAGCGACGTCGACGCGCACCGACACCTGCTCGTCAGCCAGCGGCTGCGCGCCCGCCGCCGTGCCCTCGGGCTCACCCAGAAGCAGGTCGTCACCCGGCTCGGCCGGCTCGGGGTCCGGACGACGAACAAGTCGCTGAGCAGCCTCGAGCACGGGTCCGGTCTCGACGTCGCGAGGCTCCCCGAGCTCGCCGCCGCCCTCGAGTGCTCGGTGACGTGGCTCCTCGGCCTCACCGAGGACCCGTCCGCGTGGATGCCCGACTCCCCCGTGCCGTCGCCCGGCGGTGGCACGCCCTCCCCCCCGTCCGTCCCGCCGACCAGCTCGGCGCCGGTCCTCTCGTCCGCGCCCCCGCCGTCACCGCCGCCGCCCCGGGGCCGGCGCCCCGGCCCGGAGCAGGCGTCCGGACCACGGCGGCCGTGGATCCTCGGCCCTCTCCAGCCGGGGCGGTGAGCCGTGGCCCCCGCCGCCCGGCACCCCGACCGTGGACGTCCGCTGGATCGGCGGACGGTCCTCGCCGGGCTCGGGGGGGCCACCCTCCTCGGGGCCTGTGCGAGCGAGACACCCGGGGGCGCCGGGAAGGGCGGGGACACCGGGACCACCACGGTCACCGTCGTGGACCAGCGGGGGCGCCGGGTCGCCCTCCCCGGCCCGGCCCGCCGGGTCGTGACGATCCCCATGCCGGCCGCGTCGATCATCGTCGCCGTCGACGGGGGCCCCGACCACCTCGTCGGCATGCAGAGCGCGTCGTGGACGGCGATCGACGACGGGGTCCTCGGCGAGTTCTTCCCCGAGCTGCTCGCCGTCCCGCACGGCGTCGCGTCCACGGAGTTCGCCCCCAACGTCGAGAGCGTCCTCGCGCTGCGTCCGGACCTCGTCGTCCAGTGGGGTGACCGGAGCACCGGCATCACCGCACCGCTCGAGAACGCCGGCCTCACCGTCCTCGGCCTCTCCTACGGGACGCAGGAGGACCTCACGACATGGGTCACGCTGTTCGCGACGCTCCTCGGCCGCGCCGACCGGGGCCGGAGGATCACGACGGCGATCGCGGCCTCGCTCGGGCGCGCGAAGGCGACCCGTGCGCGGTCGTCGGGTCCCGTACCGACCGTCCTCTACGTCAACCGCTTCGCGGACGCTCTCAAGGTGGCGGGCTCGGGAACGTACAACGACTTCTGCATCGACCTCGTCGGCGCCCGGAACCCGGCGAGCGGACCTCAGGGCGCCGGGTCCGGCATGGTCGGCGTCGACCCCGAGCAGGTACTCGCCTGGGACCCGGACGTCATCCTCCTCGGGAACTTCGACGCGGCGCTCCCCGACGACCTCTACGGCGACCCGCTCTGGCAGGGCCTGTCCGCCGTCCGCGACCGGCGCGTGTACAAGGTGCCGGTCGGCGGCTACCGCTGGGACCCGCCGAGCCACGAGTCGCCGCTGATGTGGACGTGGCTCTCGGAGGTCGTCTTCCCTGAGCGACCGGCCGCCGACCTCGCCGGCGAGGTCGACCGGTACTTCGACCTCTACTACGGCAGACGCCCGAGCGCCCGCCAGCTGGGCGACATCCTCCGGGTCGACGCCAACCGCGGGTCGACCGGCTACCGGCGCTTCGATGCTCCGTGAGCGGCGCCCGCCCGGGCCCGGGTCCTGGGTGTCACGGCGGGGCGCCTCCCCGGCCCGCCCACCGGCGGCACTCGGGGTCGCGGCGCTCGTCCTCCTCGTCGTCGCCCTCGGCGCCCTCGCCCTCGGTCGCTACCCGGTCCCCGTCGGCGACGTCGTGGCGGCCCTGCTCCCCGGCCGGGGCGGGGGCCCGGACGACCCGACGGGCCGGGACATCGTCCTCCTCGTGCGCCTCCCCCGGGTCCTCCTCGGTGTCCTCGTCGGCGGTGGGCTCGCCGTCGGCGGCGCCGCCCTCCAGGCGGCCTTCCGCAACCCTCTCGTCAGCCCCCAGATCCTCGGGGTCTCGGCGGGTGCGTCGTTCGGGGGTGCCGTCGCGATCCTCCTCGGACTCGGCAGCGGCCTGCTCGTCGGTCTCGCGTTCACCTCGGGGCTCGTCGCGCTCGCCGTCGTCTTCCTCGTCACCGCGGGACGGAACCGTCCCCCGATGCTCATGATCGTCCTCGCCGGCGTCGTCACCGGGTCGTTCTTCTCGGCGCTCGTCTCCCTCGTCACCTACCTCGCCGACCCGTACTCCCAGCTCCCCGCCCTCGTCTTCTGGCTGCTCGGGAGCCTGGCGAGCGCGAGCGCTGCGACCGTCGCGGTCGCCGCCGTCCCCGTCCTCGCCGGGGCCGGGGTCCTCCTCCTCCTCCGGTGGCGCGTCAACGTCCTCTCCCTCGGTGACGAGGAGGCCGCGGCGGTCGGGGTGCGCCCCGGCCCAGTCCGGTGGACGGTGCTCGTCGCCGTCGCCCTGGTCGTCGCGGGGGCGGTCGCCACCAGCGGCCTCATCGGGTGGGTCGGGCTCGTCGTCCCGCACGCGGCCCGGATGTGGGTCGGCCCGGACCACCGGGTCCTCCTGCCGGTCTCGTTCCTCGTCGGCGGCGCGTTCCTCGTCGTCGTCGACACGCTCGCCCGGACCGTCACCGCCGGCGAGGTCCCGCTCGGGGTGCTCACCGCGCTCGTCGGCGCACCGGTCTTCTTCCTCCTCCTGCGTCGAAACCGGGGAAGGGTCTGGGACGGTGCTTGAGCTCGTCGGCGTCGGTCACGCCTACTCCCCCCGGTCCTGGGTCTTCCGCGGCCTCGACGTCACGGTCGCCGCCGGGACGGCAGCGGCGGTCATCGGGCCGAACGGCCGGGGCAAGTCGACCCTCGTCCGGTGCGCAGCCGGCCTCCTCACGCCGACCGAGGGCACGGTGCGCCGCGCCGCGCCCGCCGGCTACGTCCCGCAGGGCAGGAGCACGACGTTCGCCTACCCCGTCCGCGACATGGTCCTCATGGGCAGGGCGCGGCAGGTGGGGACCTTCGCCGGCCCCGGACCGGTCGACCGGGCCGCCGCCGCGGCGGCCCTCGACCTCGTCGGGCTCGACCACCTCGCGGGTCGCGCCTTCCCGACGCTCAGCGGCGGGGAGCAGCAGCTCGTCCTCATCGCCCGGGCGCTCGCCGGGCAGAGCCCCCTCCTCGTTCTCGACGAGCCGACGACGGGCCTCGACCTCCACAACCAGGCCCGGGTCCTCGGCCTGCTCCGGGCGCTCGCGGACGACGGGATGGCCGTGCTGCTCACGACCCACGACCCGGACCACGCCCTCCACGTCGCCGACACCGTCGTGATGCTGGACGGCCCGGCGGGGACGGTCTCGGGACCCACCCGGACGATGCTCACCGAGGCCCGGCTCTCGTCGCTCTACGGCGTCGACGTCCACAGCGTGACGTACGTCCGCGACGGCCGGGACCACCACACGCTCGTCACCCGGTACGACGGCCCAGGCGACGCGGGACCACGGGCCGGCCGCCCCGCACCCGGGGGCTGAGCGACCTCGCGCCGTCGGGGTCCCGCCGGGCGGGGCCGTCCCGCTCTCCGGGCCGGCCGCCGCGGTCCTCAGCCGAGGACCGCGGCGGGCCCGGAGAGCCCCACGCCGTCGTTGACGACCGCGAGGTGGCGTCGGGTGTGGTGCTGGAGCGCCCGCAGCTGGCCGGCGCCGAGGCGGTCGCAGACCCACTCCCAGTGGAGGGAGACCCAGTCCCCGGGCGCGAGCTCACCGAGCATGCCGGTGCCGTCGACGCTCCGCACGGCGGTCTCCCGGGTGGGCTCCCCGAGGCCCAGGCGCCCGTGCTCCCACGTCAGCGGGCTGCTCTCGACGACGACCTGGTCCCCAAGGACGGTGACGACCCGGCCCCACCGGATCCGGCACCGGTCGAGGACGGTGAGCGCCTGGTCCGCACGCCGGTCGTCCCCGAGCAGCCCGACCCACGGGTAGACGCAGAAGACGTGGAAGCTGTGGTGCGGGAGGCCACCGGCGACGACCCCGTCCGCGAGCCGGGGGAACCGCGGCCCGGCCCGGTACCGGTAGCGCTCCTCCATCGACCCGCCGACGTCACCGACGGGCATCCGGTCGAGCAGCCGGTTCCCCACCCAGTACGCCTCGACGACGCTCCGGTCGAGCGGGTCCCGGATCCCGCTCGACCCGGCGATGAGCTCGAGGTACGGCCAGGCTCCGGCGAACGCCCGGGCCATCTGGCGGAAGCCCCCGTCGAAGGCGCCGCTGACGCCGTACGCGAAGAAGCCGGTCGCGTCGCCGGGGCCACAGTACCCGTGGCTGTTCGGGGGGAAGGCGTACCTGACGAAGAGCTCCGGGCCGCTCGCCGGGGGGCCCGACGCGGGCCCGGCACGGGGACCGGTGTCACTCGGGGTGGGGGGCATCGGCCAGCTCCTCTCCGGCGAGGCCACGGAGCATCGCCCGGGCGTCCCGGGCCTCCTCGTCGGTCATCCGCTCGAGGGCGAAGCCGCTGTGGATGAGGACCCAGTCGCCCGCGGACCACGGGCCGTCGAGGAGGCCGACGTGGATCGGTCGGACGTGTCCGGCGACGTCGACATCGACGAGGTCCGACCCGTCGGTCACGCCGACGACCCGGCCCGGCAGCCCGAGGCACACGGGTCAGCCCCCCGCCCCGTGGAGCTCGGCGCGGGCCGGGCTGCCGGGGTCGTCACCGGCCCGCATCCGGAGCGAGACGAGGGTGAGCTCGTCGCCCCCGGTGACGTCGACGTCCTCGGATCCGCACGCCGGGCAGACCGCGAGCGGGTCGAGCGACTCGACGCGGGCGTGGCAGGCCCGGCAGGCGACGTCGACCGGCACGGTCTCGAGCCGGACGGTCGCCCCGGCCGCGACCGTGCCCGTGGCGACCGTCGTGAAGGCGTGCTGCATCGACTCGGGGACGAGGCGCTGCCGGACACCGGCCCGGACGGTGACCTCCCGGACCTCCCGCCCCCGGGCCCTCCTGACGACGGCGTCGACGACCCCCTCACAGAGACCGAACTCGTGCACGACGCCCCCTCACATGCGGCGCAGCCGCAGGTACCGGCGCACGTCGGGCAGGGACAGCACCACGGCGATCGCCGCCCCCGCGAGCACCACGGTCGCGAGAACCTTCCAGACCATCGTCATCCCCTCACTCTTCACGCTCGACCGGCGGATGGGAACCCCTCCCGGGGACCGGGGACGTCGCGAGGTCCGGGGGTCCCGGGGGTGCCGGGGGTCGGGGCGTCGAGGCATCGGCGCCGAGCAGTCCCGCGACGACGTCGTGGACGAGCCGCCCGGCGCCCGGGACGCGGCCCTCGACGACGTCGCTCAGGCCCAGGCCGTCCTCGACGGAGACCGGCTCGCACCCGACCACGGTGACCCGTCCGAGCGCGCCTCCGAGCGAGGGGACGAGCGCGAGGACTGACGCCGGGGCCAGGTCGTGGGCGTCGACCATCGACGTCCCGGTCGCGAGGTCGTCGAGGTCCGGCTCGACGACGTAGAGGCTGCCGGGCTCCCCGTCGCGGTGCATCGTGTCGACGAGGACGAGGTCGGGGTACCCCTCGAGGAGCTCGTAGGCGAGGTGGACCCCCCGGATGCCGAAGTCCTTGACGAGCACGCGGTCCGACCACTCCGGTCGCGGGTGCGTCTCGAGCCACGCGACGACGGCGGTCCCGAAGCCGTCGTCACCTCGGAAGATGTTGCCGACCCCGGCGACGAGGACGTCGGCGCTCACGTGCCCACCCCGAGGGGCTCGACCTCGTCCGGCGCGAAGAAGAGGAAGCGGCCGTGGACGAGTGCGACGTCGAGGCCCTCGTCGTCGAGGACGAGGGCGAGGTGGGTCCGGCCGTCGACGTCGTGCTCGACCCGGACGACGAGGGCGGTCCGGCCGGCGAGGAAGAGGTCCTGGGCGTCGGCGCGACGCCGCCCGGGCCGGAGGAGGACCCGGCTCCCCGGGCCGACGGCGACCCCCGACACCTCGACCTGACCGGAGTCCCCGTCCTCGGCGGCCCCCGCAGGCGTTCGCCCGACCCCGCTCGCGGCTCCCCCACTGCCGGGAGCGGGGTTCCCGGCCGAGCGGCTGTCGGCGACGCGTGCGGACCGGGTCATCGAGCGGACGGCGCCGTGGAGGCGCTCCATGACGTCCTCGGGCAGTCCCTCGACGTCCTCGAGGAGCGCCGCGAGCCGGGCGTCGGTCCCCCGGACGGCGCGCTTCTCGGCGGCGGTGAGGGTGAGCGCGCGCAGGCTGAGCATCTCGTCCATCTCCGTGGAGTCGAAGAACGCCACCGGGCTCTCGGGCGCGACCTCGGGGTGGTCGGGGAGGATGATCGGCGAGCAGAGGACCATGTCGTCGGTGCCGGGGGCGCCGACGCGAACCGGCCAGACCCCCTCGCTCGGGGACTCCTCGGCGAGGACGGACGCCCACTCGGGCGGCTCGGTCATCGACAGCAGGCTCCCCTCGTCGACGCGGACGAGGAGGTGTGCGGCGACGAGGGACCGGCGCAGCGCCTCGCTCCGGTCGGCGGGCAGCGAGCCGGTCCAGCCGGTGGCGTTCTCGACGTCGACACGGACCCGGGAGACCCCGTACGGGCCGGGCATCCTCTCCGCGGACACCCGGACCCGGGCGCGGACGGCGAGGGCGCCCCGCACGAGCCGCCCGCCCGGGATGCACTCGACCTCGGACTCCTGCGGAGCGACGACCTCGACCTCCCGGGGCCGTTCGAGGAGGTCGGCGAGGGCGGCGCGGACGTCGTGCTCGCGGGGCACGGCCTCGTCGAACGGGAGGTAGGTCGTCTGCCCCGTCTCGAGCCGCGGGACACCGGTCCATCCCGCGCCGTCGCGGCGCTCGACGTCCCGCCGCCGGACCTGGAGGAAGCGCAGGCGCACGACGAGGCGTGGCGCCCGCCCCTCGAGGAGCAGCCGGGCGGTCATCCCCGACCGCTCCGAGGGGTCGGCACCGGCGACGGGCACGGGGACGAGGACGCCGAACTGCCAGCGGACGAGGTTCTTCGCGTCGTCCGCCCGGTACGGGTAGAGGGCGTACCCCTCGTAGAGGACGGCGTCCGCGACCGCGCGGACGTCCTCGAACGTCGTCACGGTCCGGCCTCGGCGAGGAGGTGCCGGACCGCATCGTCCCACGAGAGCATCGCGTGCCCGGCCCGGTAGGCGTAGAGCTCGTCGAAGGTGTCCCGGCCGACCCGGAGCCAGGCCGAGCCGGCGAAGTGCTGGTCCATCGCCGCCTGCCACACGGCGACGGGGAGGTCGGCCACGCACTCCCGGTCCCAGGGCACGGGCAGGACGCTCAGGCCGCCGGGTCCGGGGAGGAACAGCGTGCCGCTGAAGAGGAGGAGGAGCGGGGCGGTGCCCCCGTCGAGGGCGTAGAGGTACTTGTGGGCGGCGACGTCGAAGTCGTAGCTGCACGGGAGCGGGAGGGCGACCTCGGAGGAGCCGGTGAACCCCGGGACGACGTGGCTGACGAACGCGAGCTGGAGCGGGTTGAGGGTCTCGGCCCAGCGCCGCCGCGACCCGAAGAGGTCGACGAGACCGGCGGCCTCGGCGTCGTCGTACCGGCGGCGTCGCGGCTCGATGCGGACCTGGGCGCGGAGCGCGAGTGCGTGCACGGCCGCCCCGCCCTCCGGCGCGTCCGGGTCGCTCGCGCGCACCCGGACGCGGAGCAGGACGGTCGGTGAGGCGGCGTCCGGGTCGACCTGCGCGCCGAGGTAGTCGAAGTCGAGCGCGGCGGAGCTCACGGCACGACCCCCTCGCCGGTGCGCGCGACGTCGGTGCTCCGCTCGCGCAGACCGTCGAAGAACGCCTCGATCCGCTCCCACACCTCCGCTCCCCCGCCGAACCCGGTCCAGTGGCGACGGACGAGCCCGACGAGGGAGTAGCACACGTCGATGGGGACGAGGAGGCAGTCGACGCTCCCCCCGCGCCGGCGGAGGAGGACCGCCTCGACGTCCGGGCGCACGGTGGCGAGGACGGGGTTCGCGGCGAGCACCTCCGCCCAGCTCGAGAGGTCGAGCATCGACTCGGTCGCGCCGCCCGGCCCGGGGTAGCACGCGGCGAAGTCGGGCGCGTCGCCCCGCCGGAAGAGGAAGGCGAGGTCGACGGGGATCTGGAGCGCCTCCCACTGGAGCGGGCTGAGAACGGGGTCGGCCACCCGGCGGCTGCCCTCCGGGAGGGCCCGGAAGCGCCGCCCACCGGCGCCGTCCCCGGTGAAGAGCAGGTGGCACGACCGGCACGCGCAGAGCAGCCGCTGGGCCTCGAGGTCGGCGACGTGGGCGTGGCCCTCGCCGATGGGCACGCCGCACATCTCGCAGACCTCGGGCCGCTGCCCCGCCACGGCCGGGGCCGGGGGCCGGGCGAGCCGGCGCAGGCCTGAGAACGAGGTGGCGGACCGGCTCATGCGCTCACGCCCTCGGGCACGGCGACCGCCCACCCCTCACCCTCGGGGAGCAGCGGGAGGGGCTCGAGGTGGTCGGCCCCCGGCTCGAGGCCGCGGCCGGCGAGCCGGATGTCGTACCTCGCGGCGCACGTCGCGCAGGTGAGGACGTCCCCGGCGAGGTCGGAGCCGCCGAGCCCTCGCCCACATCCCGGGCACCGGTCGCGGTACGCGTACGGGGTCCCGGCGAGGTTGGCGAGGAGGACTGGGGTTCCGGCGAGGTCGACCGGACGCAGCGCGCCCGGGGCGGGGACCCGGTCGAGGTGCTCCCACGGACCGACCGGGCCCTCGGGTGCGGCCGCGGGCTCGAGCCCCGGGCGGAGGCCGATCTGGAACACCGGGCGCTCCGGGGCGAGGACCCCGGCGACGTCGACGGCGACGACCTCGGGGGCGGCCTCGAGCACGGCACGTTCGAGCGTCGTCGTCACGGTCACCGCCGAGGACGGGCACCCGTGGCAGCTCCCCTCGAGGGTGAGGTGGGCGACCCCGTCGTCGTCGACTCCGGTGAACGCGACACCCCCGGAGTGCGACCCGAGGTAGGGCCGGACGCGGTCGAGCGCCGCCCGCACCCGGGTCTCGACGCTGTCCGGGTGGAGGTCGTGGAGGACGAGGAGGCCGCCGACGACCTCGTCGTCGGCGAGCAGCCGGAGCAGCCAGCCGGCCGGCCGGTCACCGGCCGCTCCGTCACCACCGCCACCTTCGGCCCCGCCACCGGCGGCCCCGCCGCCTCGCTCGGCGGCGAGCTCGACGACGCGGGCGAGCCCCGCGCCGTACAGGCCCATGACGGCGCGGACGAGCTCCTCGCCCCGGTCGACCGCCCGGGGGTCGCCGGTGGCCCGGGCGTCGTCGAGCAGTGCCTCGACCCGTCCGGAGAGCTCCTGCAGCTCCCGGTTCATCGTCCCTCCGTGGGCTGGGCTCAGTAGGGCTGCACCGTCATGCCGGGCGAGTGGACCTGCCTGGTCACCCCGCCACGGCCGGTGAACATGTGGACCCCGCACGGCAGGCACGGGTCGAAGCTCCGGACCGCCCGCATGACGTCGATGCCCTTGAACGTCTCCGGGGGGTTCTCCTCGAAGATCGGGGTGTTCTGGACGGCGTCCTCGTACGGCCCCGGGGTCCCGTAGGAGTCCCGGACGCTCCCGTTCCACGGGGTCGGCGGGTAGGGGTGGTAGTTCGCGATCTTCCCGTCGCGGATGACCATGTGGTGGGAGAGCACCCCCCGGACCGCCTCGGTGAAGCCCACGCTCACGGCCTCGTCGGGGACCTCGAACGGGGTCCACGTCTCGGTCCGGCCGGCCCGGACCTCGGCGAGCGCCTCGTCGACGAAGTGGAGCGCCATCGCCGCCACGTACGCCTGGAAGTACGTCCGGGCCCGGTTGCGCTCCAGGGCGTTGCTCCACCGGGGGATCCTCCACTCGAAGGTCACCTCGGGCTTGAGCGCGGTCCGGGGCAGGGTGATCGTCACGGAGTGGCCGGTCGCGGCGACGTAGTCGGTGTGGACGAGGCCGGAGAGGGCCGTCGACCAGAGCCGGGCGATCGGACCGCCCCCGGTGTCGAGGGCGAGGTGGTCGGTCCCGTCGAACCACCGCGGGGACATCGTCCAGCTGTAGGCGTGGTCGAAGTCCCGCTTCGCGGGCTTGGGGATCGTGTGCTGGTTCCACGGGTGACGGACGTCGACGGGGTTGCCCAGCGGGTCCTTCTCGACGAACACCTCGTGGCCGGCGTCGGCCCAGTCGTCGTAGAACGAGTGGCCGAGGAGGATCCGCATGCCGAGGTTGATGTCGACGAGGTTGTTCGTCACGAGAGCTCCGTCGACGACGACGCCCGGGGTGACGAACATCCTCCGGCCCCAGTCGTTCATGTTCCGGTACGTGAAGTCGCACACGGCCGGGTCGTTGAGGCTCCCCCAGCAGCCGAGGAGGACGCGGCGCTCCCCGACGTGCTCGTACCCGGGGAGGGCCTCGTAGAAGAAGTCGAAGAGGTCGTCGTGCAGCGGGACGACCTTCTTCATGAACTCGACGTAGCGCATGAGCCGGGTGAGGTAGTCGGTGAAGAGCTGGACCGTCGCGACCGTCCCGACCCCGCCGGGGTAGAGCGTCGACGGGTGGACGTGCCGGCCCTCCATGAGGCAGAACATCTCCCGGGTCATCCGGCTGACCTGGAGCGCCTCCCGGTAGAACTCGCCCTCGATCGGGTTGAGCGAGCGCATGATGTCGCCGATCGTCCGGTAGCCGTGCTCCCCGGCGTGCGGGGCCTCGGTGGCGTTCGCCCGCTCGAGCACGGCGGGGTTGGTCTCCTTGAGCATCCGTTCGCAGTAGTCGACCCCGACGAGGTTCTCCTGGTAGATGTTGTGGTCGAACATGTACTCGGCGGCCTCGCCGAGGTTGATGATCCACTCCCCGAGGTGCGGGGGCGCGATCCCGTAGGCCATGTTCTGGGCGTACACCGAGCAGGTCGCGTGGTTGTCCCCGCAGATGCCGCAGATCCGGCTCGTGATGAAGTGGGCGTCCCGGGGGTCCTTGCCCTTCATGAAGATGCTGTAGCCGCGGAAGATCGAGGATGTGCTGTGACACTCCCGGACCTGCCTGGCCTTGAAGTCCACGGAGGCGTAGATCCCGAGGCTCCCGACGATCCGGGTGATCGGGTCCCACGCCATCTCGACGACGTCGGTGTCGGCGTGCGCGCTCTCCGCGCGTTCGTGCTCGGTGATGGCCATCTCGTCCCTCGCCCCCTACCAGGGCTTCGTGTAGCCGGTCGTCAGCGTGCTGCCCTTCGCACGCCACCTGGGTTCCTTCTCGAGGGTCCGCATCGTGATCCCCCGGAGCCGGCGGACCACGCTGCCGTACGCCGTGCTCGCCGCGGCCGAGACCCTGCTTCCGGGCGGCTCGTCCATGAACGGCATGAACTTGTCGGGGAAGCCGGGCATCGTGCAGGCGATGCAGATGCCCCCGACGTTGGGACAGCCGCCGACCCCGTTGATCCAGCCCCGCTTCGGGACGTTGCACTTGACGACGGGTCCCCAGCAGCCGAGCTTGACGAGGCACGTCGGCGAGTCGTACCTGTCGGCGAAGTCGCCCTGCTCGTAGTACCCCGCCCGGTCGCACCCCTCGTGGACGGTCGCCCCGAAGAGCCACTGCGGGCGGAGCTGGTCGTCCAGGGGGATCATCGGCGCCTGACCGGCGACCTGGTAGAGGAGATAGACGAGGGTCTCGGAGAGGTTGTCGGGGTGGATCGGGCAGCCGGGCACGCAGACGATCGGGAGGCCGGCCTTCGACGTCCACGACCAGCCGAGGTAGTCCGGGACGCCCATCGCGCCGGTCGGGTTGCCCGCCATCGCGTGGATGCCCCCGTACGCCGCGCACGTGCCGACCGCGACGACGGCCGTCGCCCTGGGCGCGAGCCGGTCGAGCCACTCGCTCGTCGTCCTCGGCTGCCCGGTCGTCGGGTCGTTGCCGAACCCGCACCAGTAGCCCTCGGACTTGATCGCCTCGTTGGGGATCGAGCCCTCGACGACGAGGACGAACGGCTCGAGCTCGCCCCGGTCGGCCTTGTGCCACCACTCGATGAACGTGTCCGCGCCGCTCTCCGGACCGCTCTCGAAGTCGATGAGGGGCCAGTGGACCCGGATGTCGGGGAGCCCCGGGAGGGCCCCGAGGACGATCTCCTCGATGCTCGGCTGGGTCGCCGCCGTGAGGGCGACGGAGTCACCGTCGCAGCTCAGCCCGCCGTTCATCCAGAGGATGTGCAGGGGCCCGGTGTCGGCCCCGTCCGCTCCGGTCCCCCCGGACCGCTCCGCCGTCGTCGTCATCCGCCCGCCGCCTTCCCACCCGCCACGTCGTCCGCCCGGGATGGTGCGCGCGGCCCCCGGCGGCCGGTCCGGGGAGCGAGACCCCGAGGTCGGCCGGGCGCCGACCGAACGGACGGCCGGGCCGCCGACCGGACCGGCGACACCGCCTGGACCGCGTGACGCCATGTCCTTCGCATGCCCTTCGACAGTACGACCGGCGCGGACAGTTGTGTTCGGTCATTTCTGCGGCATTCCCCGAGTCAGGGATCCGTGGACCCGTGGACCCGAGGGCGGGCGTGCGGCCGACGCTCAAAGGTCAGCCTCACCGGGCAGCTCGTCGCCGACCGGCGAGACCGCGGGGCCCGACGCCGTCGGGCGCCCGGGACCGGGTGGCTCGGCGCCCTCAGGCGCGGGGGAACCAGATGGCGATCTCCCGCTCGGCCGACTCCGGGGAGTCCGAGCCGTGGACGATGTTCTCCTGGACCCGCTTGCCCCAGTCGCGGCCGAGGTCGCCGCGGATCGTCCCCGGAAGCGCCTCCGTGGGGTTCGTCGCCCCCGCGAGGGATCGGAACCCCACGATGCACCCGTGGCCCTCGATGACGGCCGCGGTGACCGGGCCGCTCAGCATGAACTCGACGAGGGGCTCGTAGAACGGCTTGCCCTCGTGCTCGGCGTAGTGGGCCGCGAGCTGCTCGCGGGTCGGGCTGACGACGGCGAGCTCGGCGAGGGCGTAGCCCTTGGCCTCGACCCGGCGGAGCACCTCCCCCGAGAGGCCGCGGCGGAAGCCGTCCGGCTTGATGAGCACGAGGGAGCGTTCGGTCTGCGTCGTCACGGCGCCACCCTACCGAGCGCCCGCCGGCCCGCGACCGGGGTCCCCCGGCACGCCCGGGCCCTCCGGTGCCGCCGGTCCGTCGGCACGCTCGGGCCCCCGCGCCTCGGCGACGCGGGCGTCGATCCGGTGGCCCTGGACGAGGCAGAGGACCCACAGCCCGGTGAAGATGACGGCGACGGCGACCATCATCGGGACGACGAGGGCGGCGGCGAGGGTCGCGAGCTGGACGAGCCACCCGAGTGTCACCCCCCACCGACCACGCATGAGCCCCGCCGCGAGCAGGCACCCGAGCGAGAGCGCGGAGAAGAGGAGGAGGTAGGTCGTCGACCCCTCGCCGCCCCCGGCGGCGGCGAGCGCGCGGGCGACGAGGGCACCGAAGAAGACGGCGACGGCCTGGCCCCCCATGACCGTCGCGAGCATCCGCCACGTGAACGTCCCGACGGGACCCGTGAGGACGAGGGCCCTCATCGGAGCCGGGAGCTGCGGGCGTCGACGGCGTGCTTGGCCTCGACGAGGCGCGCCTTCGTCGCGTCGCGGTAGACCTTCACGGCGTTCACGGTCCGCCCCAGGGCGATCTGGTGGTCGATGGTCTCGCGGACGTCCCGGGGCAGGTCCTGGACGGGCACCGGGCGCCCCGTGTCCTGCGGCCGCCGGTCGCGGAACCTCGTGACGAGCCACAGGGCGACGAGGACGACGAGCACGACGAGGGCGAGCTTCGTGAACGGGGTCATGGGCCCAGCCTAGGCTCCCGGCACTCACGCGAAGATCGCGTCGATCCGGGCGACGGTCGCGGCCGGGAGCTGGAGCCGGGCCGCGGCGGCGTTCTCGGCGACCTGCTCGGGCCGGGTCGCCCCGGCGATGACGCCGCCCATCCCCTCCTGGCCGAGGAGCCACGCGAACGTCACCTGGGCCATCGTCGCCCCGACCTCCTCGCAGACCGCCCGGTAGGACTCGAGCCGGTCCCAGTCGACGCGCTCGAGGAGCTCGGGCTTGGCGTCGGTGATCCGCGCTCCCGGCGGGGCCGTCCCGGGGTGGTACTTGCCGGTGAGGAGGCCGTTGGCGAGGGGGAAGAACGGGAGCAGCCCGAGGCCGTGCTCGCGCACCGCGGGGAGGACGTCGTCCTCCGCGCCGCGGGCGAGGAGGGAGTACTCGTTCTGGGCCGAGACGAACCGGACGAACCCGTTGTCCCGGGCGACCCGGTCGGCCTCGGCGATCTGTCCCGCGCCGAAGTTGCTGTTGCCGACGTGGCGGACCTTCCCCTCCTCCACGAGCTCGGTGAGCGCGGCGAGGGTCTCCCCGATCGGCGTCGAGGGGTCGGGCGTGTGCATCTGGTAGAGGTCGATCCGGTCGGTTCGCAGCCGCCGCAGCGAGGCCTCGCACGCGGCTCGGACGTAGCGCCGGCCCCCGGCGGGCCCCCACTCCTCGGTCCCCGGGCCGGCGGCAAGCGTCGAGTGCCCGAACTTCGTCGCGAGGACGACCTCGTCGCGGCGGGCCCCGAGGGCCTGCCCCATGAGGCTCTCGCTCGTCGTCGGCGGCGACCCGTAGACGTCGGCGGTGTCGAACAGCGTGATCCCCGCGTCGATGGCGGCGCCGATGACGGCGTCGGTGCCGGCGAGGTCGGAGGTCGCCCGTCCGTCCCGGCCGAAGTTGTTGCAGCCGAGACCGACGTCGCTGACGACGAGGTCGCTGTCACCGAGCGTCCGGGAGGTCATCGCAGCCATGCCGCCAGCCTAGGCGGCGTACGATCGGCAGGGACGGGGCCGTCCAGGCTCCGCGGCGCCGGGGAGCAGCCATGGCAGACAAGTCACCGCGACAGCACATGACGAAGAAGTCCGGGAAGTCGATCAAGGAGAAGCGCGCGGAGAAGCAGGCGAAGGTGCAGTCGAAGACCCACCTCGACGTCGGCAAGCTCGGCAAGGGCTGACCCGCCGCCGCGCCCGCCCCCACCCCTCCCCTTCTTGCCCGACCGTCCGGACGAAACGGACGCGGAGCCGTCGTGACGCGGCCGTCCGGGCAAGAAGTCGGGGTGGGGTCAGACCTCCGTCGTTCCGAGGAGCATCCGGACGTCCGCCGCCGTCGTCACCGACCCGGTCGCGACGACCCCACCGCCGACACCGCCCTCGTCCGCGAGCGCGGCGGCGGCGTCGAGCGCGTCCGGGAGGTCCTTGACGACGGTGACCCGGTGGTCACCGAAGACCTCCCGGGCGAGCTCGCCGAGGTCGTCGGGCCGCATCGACCGCGGCGAGGTCGAACGGGAGACGACGACATGCTCGAGGGCGGGCTCGAGGGCCTCGAGGATCCCGACGGCGTCCTTGTCCCGGAGGATCGCGACGACGCCGACGAGCCGGGCGAAGGCGAACTCCTCCTCGAGGGCCTGACGGAGGGCCTCGGCGCCGGCGGGGTTGTGGGCGGCGTCGACGATGACCGTCGGGGAGCGCCGGACGACCTCGATCCGCCCCGGTGTCGTGACGTGGGCGAACGCGTCCCGGACGATGTCGGGGACGATCCGCTGCTCCCCTCCCCCGAGGAAGGCCTCGACGGCGGCGACCGCGAGGGTCGCGTTGTGGGCCTGGTGCGCGCCGTGGAGCGCGAGGAGCACCTCGTCGTAGTCCCCCGCGAGCCCGCGGACGGCGACCTGCTGGCCGCCGACGGCGACCTCGCGGGCAAGCAGCCCGAACTCGCTCCCCTCGACGACGAGCCTCGCCCCGACCTCCTCGGCACGCTCGAGGAGGACCTCGAGGACGTCGGGCTCCTGCAGCCCGACGACGGTGACGGCGTCGGGCTTGATGATCCCGGCCTTCTCGGTGGCGATCGCCGTGAGGGTGCTCCCGAGGAAGTGGGTGTGGTCGAGCCCGACGGGGGTGATGACCGAGACGACGCCGTCAGCGACGTTCGTCGCGTCCCAGCCGCCCCCCATGCCGACCTCGACGACGGCGACGTCGACCGGGGCGTCGGCGAAGGCCGCGTACGCGACGACGGTGAGCACCTCGAAGAATGTCAGCCGGGGAGCGCCGTCGGCGGCGGACTCGGCGTCCACGAGATCGATGAAGGGCTCGACCTCTCGGTACGCCGCGAGGAACGCCTCGGCGGTGACCGGTTCCCCGCCGATGACGATCCGTTCGCGCATCTCGTGCAGGTGGGGTGAGGTGAACCGCCCCGCGTTGAGTCCCATCTCGCGCAGGAGCGCGCCGATGATCCGCGCCGTCGAGGTCTTCCCGTTCGTCCCCGTCACGTGGATGACCGGGTAGCTGCGCTGCGGGTCGCCGAGGAGCTCCACGACGCGGGCGACCCGGTCGAGGCTCGGCTCGAGGTCGTGCTCGGGAGCGCGGGCGAGGATGGCCTCCTCGACCTCGCGCATCCGCCTCATCACCTCGAGGGTGCGGGCGGCCCCGCGCTGGGCGGCGTCGGGACGGCCGGAGCCGGCTGTCATCAGGAGTCCTCCCTCGCAGGGGTCATGTCTGGGTGCGCGTCGTGGGACGTCCCGCGGCCGGCGTCGAGCGGCCGGCTCATCCACACCGAGTCCGGCAGGCCGCCGTACCCGGCGTCCCGGGCGACCTCGACGAACCCGTGCCGGGCGTAGAAGCGGGCGGCGGTGTCGTTGCCGTCGAGCCGGCAGATGCGGACCCGCTCGTAGAGGCCCCGGGACCGCTCGAGGGAGGCGGCGAGGAGCGCGGATCCGAGGCCCCGCCCCTGGTGCCCGGGGAGGACGTAGAGCTTCCAGAGGACGAGGTCGCCGCCGTCCGGCCCGTACGCGGCCATGCCGACGACGTCCCCGGCGACCTCGGCGACGAGGACCCGTCCCGACCGGATCGCCGGGATGAGGGCGTCCGGGGTCCACCACTTCGCGAGTCCCATCGCGACGAAGTCCTCGCCGGCGATTGGCCCGTAGGTCGCCGGCCACGTCCGGCGGCCGACGGCGAGGACGGCCTGGAGGTCGTTGCCGTCGGCATCGCGGACGACGACGGCGCCACCCGGCTGGTGCGCGGTCATCGGCGCATCACCTTGATCCGGACCTGCTCACCCTCGCCGACCGTCGTCTCGACGACGTCCTCGCGGGCCGGGAGCGCCTCGAGCTGGGGCGCGGACCCGAACTGGACCGCGAGGGTCTCCTCGACGATGAGGGCCTGGTGGGTCACGGTCGCCTCCCACACGGCGTGTGAGCCGGTCACCGTGAGCGAGATCCGGTCGCTGACGTCGAGCCCGGCCTGGCGGCGGGCCTGCTGGACCGCCCGGACGACGTCCCGGGCGAGGCCCTCCAGGGCGAGCTCGGGGGTGACCTCGGTGTCGAGGACGACGAACCCGCCGCCGGGGAGCATCGCCGTCGCGCGCGCCCCGGACGCCCCGTCGAGGACCGTCTCGAGCGCGTACTCCCCCTCCTCGAGGACGACGCCGCCCGCGGTGACGGAGCCGTCGTCGGCGACCGACCAGTCCCCGGACTTGCTCCCCCGGATCGCCTGCTGGACCTCCCGCCCGAGACGTGGGCCGGCGGCCCGGGCGTTGACCGCGAGCCGCTGGGAGACGCCGTAGTCCGCGGCCGCGGCGTCGTCGACGTCGAGGAGGGAGACCTGCCGGACGTTGACCTCGTCGGCGATGATCCCCCCCTGGCCCCTGAGCGCGGAGGTGTCGGCCGTGACGACGGTGAGGTCACGCAGCGGCAGCCGGACCCGCAGGCCGTTCGCCTTGCGGAGCGACGACGCGACCGAGCAGACCTCCCGTGCCCGGTCCATCGCGGCGACGAGGGCGTCGTCCGCGGGCAGGTCGCTCGCGTCCGGCCAGTCGGTGAGGTGGACCGAGCGCCCGCCCGTGAGTCCGCGCCAGACCTCCTCCGTCGTCAGCGGGAGGAGTGGCGCGGTCGTCCGGCAGAGGACCTCGAGGACGGTGTAGAGGGTGTCGAAGGCGCCCTCGGCCGGGGTCTCGGCGGCCGCGTCAGCGCCCGCGTCGGGGGTCCCCGGGGTCGCCGAGGTGTCCCAGAACCGCTCCCGGGACCGGCGGATGTACCAGTTCGTCAGGACGTCGAGGAACGCTCGGGTGCTCTCGCACGCGTTCGCGACCTCGTACCGGTCGAGCTCGTCGGTCATCGTCTCGACGTACTGCCGGGTCTTGGCGAGGAGGTACCGGTCGAGCGGGTCCCGGGACGCGGTCGACCAGCGGGCCTCGTACCCGGCCCCGTGCCGGGCGGCGTTCGCGTAGAGGGAGAAGAAGTACCACGAGTTCCACAGCGGGATGAGGACCTGGCGGACCCCGTCCCGGATGCCCTGCTCGGTGACGACGAGGTTGCCGCCGCGCAGGATCGGGCTCGACATGAGGAACCACCGCATGGCGTCCGCGCCGTCGCGGTCGAAGACCTCGCGGACGTCGGGGTAGTTCCGCAGCGACTTGCTCATCTTCTGCCCGTCGGAGCCGAGGACGATGCCGTGGCTGACGCACGTGCTGAACGCGGGCCGGTCGAAGAGCGCCGACGCGAGGACGTGGAGGGTGTAGAACCAGCCCCGGGTCTGGCCGATGTACTCGACGATGAAGTCGCCGGGGAAGTGGTGCTCGAACCAGTCGGCGTTCTCGAACGGGTAGTGGACCTGGGCGTAGCTCATCGACCCGGAGTCGAACCACACGTCGAGGACGTCCTCGACACGGCGCATCGTCGAGCGGCCCGTCGGGTCGTCCGGGTTGGGCCGGGTGAGCCGGTCGACGAACGGGCGGTGGAGGTCGCGGACCTCCACCCCGAAGTCGCGCTCGAGGTCGGCGACCGATCCGTAGACATCGACCCGGGGGTACTGCGGGTCGTCCGACTTCCACACCGGGATCGGGCTCCCCCAGAACCGGTTCCGGGAGATCGACCAGTCCCGGGCGTTCTCGAGCCACTTCCCGAACTGGCCGTGCTTGACGTGGTCGGGGACCCAGGCGATCTGCTCGTTGAGCTCGACCATCCGGTCCTTGAACGCCGTGACCTCGACGAACCAGCTCGACACCGCCATGTAGATGAGCGGCTGTCGGCAGCGCCAGCAGTGCGGGTAGGGGTGGTCGTAGGACTCGCGGCGGAGCAGGACGGTCCCCTCGGTCGTGCTGCCGGGGTCCCCCTCGCCGCGGGTGCGGGCCTTGAGGTGGTCGATGATGAGGCCGTTGGCGTCGAAGACCTGGACACCCTCGTAGTCCGAGACCGGGTAGGTGAACCGGCCGTCCGGCCCGACCGGGATGACGGGCTCGATCCCGGCCGCGTCCGTGACGATCTTGTCCTCCTCGCCGAACGCGCCGGCGGTGTGGACGAGCCCGGTGCCGTCCTCGGTGGTGACGAAGTCGGCGGGGAACACCCGGTGGGCCCGCGGGTGCCCGACGTAGTAGGCGAACGGCGGCGTGAACGCCCGGCCGACGAGGTCGCCCCCGGTGAGCCGCTCGACCACCTGCGCCTGCGGGTCCTCCCCGTCGCCGAAGAGGTCCTTGGCGTAGGCGCCGAGCCGGGCCTCACCGATGACGTACCGCTCGGTCCTGCCCGTGACGTCGGACTCGACGACGACGTAGTCGATGTCCGGCCCGACCATGATCCCGAGGTTCGCCGGGAGCGTCCACGGCGTCGTCGTCCAGACGAGCGCGAGCTCACCGGTCTCGAGGCGGAGCCCGACGGTGACCGCCGGGTCCTGCCGGTTCTGGTAGACGTCGTCGTCCATGCGCAGCTCGTGGTTCGACAGCGGGGTCTCGTCGTTCCAGCAGTACGGGAGGACCCGGAACCCCTCGTAGACGTACCCCTTGTCGTGGAGCTGCTTGAAGGCCCAGATGACCGACTCCATGTACTCGGGGTTGAGCGTCTTGTAGTCGTCGTCGAAGTCGACCCAGCGGGCCTGGCGGGTGACGTACGCCCGCCACTCGTCGGTGTAGGTGAGGACCGACTCGCGGCACTTGGCGTTGAAGGCCTCGATCCCGAGGTCGAGGATCTCGTCCTTGGTCTTGATCCCCAGCTGGCTCATCGCCTCGAGCTCGGCGGGCAGCCCGTGGGTGTCCCACCCGAACCGGCGCTCGACCCGCTGGCCGCGCATCGTCCGGTACCGGGGGATGAGGTCCTTGACGTAGCCGGTGAGCAGGTGGCCGTAGTGCGGGAGGCCGTTGGCGAACGGGGGACCGTCGTAGAAGACGAACTCGTTCCCGCCGTCCTCGCCCGCCGGCCGGTTCTCGACGGACGCCCGGAAGGTCCCGTCGTCCTCCCAGTACGCGAGGACGGCCTCCTCGAGGTCGGGAAAGCGCGGCGAGGCGGGGACGCCGTCGCTCGGCTCGGGGGAGGTGGAGACCTTGGGGTACGTCATCGGGGCTGCTCCAGGGTGCGTTCGCGGCTCGTCGTGCTCGGCCGCGAGGACGACGACGCCGCCCTCGGGCGGCGGCACCGCGGTACCACCTCGCTTGCCCCGGCCGCCGGTCTCCCGGCGGGACGTGGCCACTCTCGTCGAAGGCTGTCACGGGCCCACCCGTCCGGGTCTAGTGAGGACGCCGCCCGTGACGTCGTCCCGTTCTTCCGGAGGCTCGCCGCTGATGTCGGCTCGAACGCCTGTGGACCCATCCTACCGGCAGCCGGGGCGACCGCCCACCGGCGGCCCGCCGCCGGCCCCGACGGCGGCACCCGCAGGCCCACCGGGGACGCCGCCGCGTCCGATACAGTGACGGGGTCGCGCTGCGCGACACCACTACGCGAGACCCAGGGGAAGCCGGTCGAAGTCCGGCGCTGACCCGCAGCCGTGGGCCACCGAGGAGGTGGCGAGCCGGAATGCCTGGGTGGTCGCGAGCGGCTCCATCACACCGTCGAGGCACACGGGGCGGAGCCCGGACCACCGGTCCGAGCCCGCCCTCGCCCGTCCGCACCGGACCGGGCGAGGGCGTCGTCGTCTCCGGGGGGTTCGGGACCACCGTCACGAACCGCTCAGGAAGAGGCAGGATGCGCACCACCCCCCGTCGCCGAGCAGTCGGCGCCCTCACCGCGGCGCTCGCGGCCGCGGCTCTCACCCCCACGCTCGCCGCCCCTGCGACCGCGTCACCAGCGCCGGCAGCGGCGGCGGCGGCGGCGACCGTGACCGGGACGGCTCGGGCCGCGACCTCCCCGGCGGGCACGGCCCCGCTGACGCGGTGGTCGGACCCGGCTGCCGCCGCGGCGACGTACCTCGCGCGCGAGCTCGCGTCCCGCGACGGGGTCCTCACGACGACGTACGAGGGGACGGGCTACCCCGACTGGGGGCTCACCGCCGACGCCGTCCTCGGGCTCGACGCCGCCGGCGCCGGGCAGGACCAGGCCGCCCGGACGACCGCGGCGCTCGAGAGGCACGCGGCCGACTACGTCTCCGGCGGCACGAAGGGCGCGGAGTCCGCGGGGGCCGTCGCGAAGCTCCTCAACGTCGCCGCCGCCCAGGGCGCCGACCCGGCCGACTTCGGCGGCTACGACCTCCCGGCGGTGCTCACCGGCCTCGAGGCGCCCACCGGCCGGTACCGCGACGACGCGCCGTCGGGAGACTACTCGAACGTCATCGGCCAGTCGCTCGGCGTCATCGGGCTCGACCGCACCGGTCACACCCCCTCCCCGCAGGCCGTCGCCTTCCTCCGGGCGCAGCAGTGCGACGACGGCGGGTTCCGCCTCGACCCGGCCGCGTCGCCGTGCGAGAGCGACCCGGACGCGACCGCGTTCGCCGCCCAGGCCCTGATCGCCACCGGCGCCACCACGCCCGCCGACGCGGCCCTCGACCACCTCGCCACCCTCCAGCGCGACGGTGGCGGTCTCGCGGGAACCGGCCCGACCGCGAGCGTCAACGCGAACACGACGGCGCTCTCGGCGCAGGCGTTCGGGGCCGGCGGCCGGACGAGCGAGGCGGACGGGGCCCGCTCCTTCCTCGTCGGGCTCCAGTACGGCTGCCGCACCCCGTCGGCCGTCGCCGGCGCCGTCGCCTACGACCGGGCGGCGATGACCACGGGCGGGCAGTCTCCCTCGTCGTCCGGGTCCTCGCGCGCCGCGGGGGGCGGCGCGGCGGCGACGACCGACCAGGACCGCCGGGCGACCGCCCAGGCCCTCCTCGCGCTCGCGGGGACCCCGCTCGCAGAGGTCACCGCCCGGGGCGCGAGCGCGTCGGCGACGGCCGGCGGGTGCGCAGACGAGGCGACGTCGAGCCCGCCATCCGCGTCCGCGGCGCCGACCTCGTCTCCGGACGACGCCGCCGACCCGTGGTGGGGCACCCCGGCGGCGCTCGTCGGCGCCGTCGTCGTCCTCGTCCTCGGCCTCGGCGCGTTCCTCCTCCGGAGGCGACGCCCCGCGTGAGGGACGTCGGCGCGATGCCCGCCCTCCAGATCCTCGCCGCCGCGGGGCTGGGGCTGCTCACCCTGCCCGCGGCGGCCGCGCCCGCGTCGGCCACCCCGACGTGCTCCGGGGTCACCGTCGTCGTCGACACCGGCGCCGACGTCGCGGTCCGGTGCGCCGCGGGTGACCCGGCGAGCGGGCTCGACGCCCTGCACGCGGCCGGGTTCACGACGACGCCGGTCGCGTCCTTCCCCGCGGCGCTCTGCCGGATCGACGACGTCCCGGCCACCGGCTCGTGCCGGGGGATGCCGAGGGCGAGCGCCTACTGGTCGTCCTGGTCCGCCGGTGGGCCCGGTGGCACGGCGGGGCGGTGGACCTACCGGTCGGTGGGTCCCGCCGACGCCGACCCGGCGCCGGGCGAGGTCGAGGGCTGGGCGTTCGGCGCCGGTGACCCGCCGCGCCGCCCCCCCGTCCCGCTCGGCGCCGGGCCGGGGAAGACCGTCACCGCGCAGCCGGGGGCGGGGCGGACCGGCACCGCGCAGTCCGGGGGCGCGCGGACCGGGGCGGCGCAGACCGGGGCTGGGGGCGCCGCCGGGACCGTCGCCGGGGCCGGCCTCATCGCCGCTCTCGGCGCCGCCGGGGCGTGGGTGGCCCACCGGCGGCGGGCGGCCGGGAGAGACGGGCGATGAGCCGGGTGCCACGCGACGTCCACCCGGCGGCCTGGTGGGTGTGGGCGCTCGGCCTCGCCACCGCCGCGAGCACGACGACGAACCCCCTCCTCCTCGGGGCCGTCCTCGGCGTCGCCGGGCTCGTCGTCCTCGCACGCCGCGGCAGCGCGCCGTGGGCCCGGGCGTTCCGGCTCTACCTCTGGCTCGGCGCGGCGATCATCACGATCCGGGTCGTCCTCCACGTCCTCGTCGGAACAAAGGCGGGGGACACCGTCCTCCTCCCGCTCCCCTCGGTCACCCTGCCGCCGTGGGCCGCCGGTCTCGACCTCCTCGGGACGGTCCGGCTCGAGGGCCTCCTCGCCACCGTCGTCGAGGGCCTCCGGCTCGCCGTGATGATCGCGTGCATCGGGGCCGCGAACGCACTCGCCAACCCCAAGCGGCTGCTCCGGGCGCTCCCCGCGGCGCTTCACGAGGTCGGCGGCGCGGTCGTCATCTCGGTGACCGTCGCCCCGCAGCTCGCCGAGAGCGTCCAGCGGGTCGTCCGGGCAAGGCGGCTGCGCGGCGACGCCGCCCGGGGCGTCCGCGGGGTCCGCCAGGTCGCCCTGCCCGTCCTCCAGGACACCCTCGACCGCTCCCTCCTCCTCGCGGCGGCGATGGACTCGCGCGGGTACGGACGACGGGTGGCGGTGTCCGCCGGGTCCCGCCGGGTCACCGCCGTCCTCACCCTCGGCGGGCTGCTCGGGGCAGCCCTGGGGACGTACGGGCTGCTCGACACGACCTCGCCCGCCGTCCTCGGCGTCCCCCTCCTCGCCGCCGGGCTCGCGCTCGCCACGCTCGGCCTCCACGTCGGCGGCCGCGCCGTCCACCGCTCCGTGCACCGCAAGGACCCGTGGGGCGGACCGGAGTGGACGACCGCTGCCGCCGGCCTCGCGGCCGCCGCCGGGGCCCTCGCGACCGCACGCCTCGACCCGGCCTCGCTCGTCCTGCCGAACTTCCCGCTCGGGTTCCCGGCTCTCCCGCTGCTCGCGACGGGCGGGGTCCTCCTCGGCGCCCTCCCCGCGTTGTCGACGCCACCGCCACCCGCTGCCCCGCACCGGACGCCCGCCCGCGACCGGTCGACCGGGGCGGTGGCCGCATGAGCGACGCCGAGCCCGCCATCCGCTTCGAGGACGTCACCGTCACGTATGCCGACGCGGCCACACCGACGCTCCGCGCGGTGCGCCTGGACATCGAGGAGGGAGAGCTCGCCCTCGTCGTCGGGCGCACCGGCAGCGGCAAGTCGACCCTCCTCGGCGCCGTCGGGGGCAGCGTCCCGCACTTCACCGGCGGCCTGCTGCGGGGACGGGTCCTCGTCCACGGCCGCGACACCCGGACCCACCGCCCCCGCGACCTCGCCGACGTCGTCGGCGTCGTCGGGCAGGACCCGCTCGCCGGGTTCGTCGCCGACACGGTCGAGGAGGAGCTCGCGTACGGGATGGAGCAGCTCGCCCTCCCCCCGGCGACGATGCGGACCCGGGTCGAGGAGACCCTCGACGTCCTCGGTATCGCCGAGCTCCGGCACGCCCCGCTGCGCGACCTCTCCGGCGGTCAGCAGCAGCGGGTCGCCATCGGGGCGGTGCTCACGGCCCACCCGCGGGTGCTCGTCCTCGACGAACCCACCTCGGCCCTCGACCCGACCGGTGCCGAGGAGGTCCTCGCGACGGTCACGCGGCTCGTCCACGACCTCGCCGTCACCGTCGTCGTCGCCGAGCACCGCATCGAGCGCGTCCTCCAGTACGCCGACCGGGTCATCCACGTCGCCGGCGACGGAACCGTCACCGACGGCGACCCGGCGACCCTCATGGCGACCTCGGACGTCGCGCCACCCGTCGTCGAGCTCGGTCGCTGGGCCGGGTGGTCTCCCCTCCCCCTCTCGGTCCGGGACGCGCGCCGGTCCGCGTCCGGCCTGCGCCGTGCGCTCGGCTCCGTCCCGGCGCCGGGCGCGACGGCGACCACGGAGACGGCGACCGCAGCCACCACGGGGACGGCGACGGACACGACGGCCCCGGGAGGCGGGACCGAGGCGCTCACCGCGACGGGGGTCGTCGTCCGGCACGGCCGCGTCCTCGCCGTCGCCGGCGTCGACCTCGACCTGCGCCACGGGCAGGTCGCCGCCCTCATGGGCCGCAACGGGTCGGGGAAGTCCTCCCTCCTCTGGGCGCTCCAGGGCACCGGGGCCCGGGACGCCGGGACGCTCCGGTGCGAGGGCGAGGACCCCGCACGGCTCGGGCCCGGCGACCGGCGCCGCCTCGTCGGGCTCGTCCCCCAGACGGCCTCGGACCTGCTCTACCTCGACACCGTCCGCGGCGAGTGCGACCAGGCCGACGCCGAGAGCGGGGCCGTCCCCGGGACGTGCGCGGGCCTCCTCGCCGGACTCGCCCCGCGCGTACCCGCCGCCCGGCACCCGCGCGACCTCTCCGAGGGCCAGCGGCTCGCCCTCGTCCTCGCCGTCCAGCTCACCGCGGACCCCCCGGTGCTCCTCCTCGACGAGCCGACCCGCGGGCTCGACTACACCGCCAAGCGGGTCCTCCGGGACACCCTCGCCGACCTCGCGCGCCGCGGCCGTGCCGTCCTCCTCGCGACCCACGACGTCGAGTTCGTCGCCGAGACCGCCGGCCGGGTCCTCGTCCTCGCCGGCGGCGAGGTCGTCGCCGACGGACCGACCGCCGAGGTCGTCGTCGCCTCCCCGGCGTTCGCCCCCCAGGTGGCGAAGGTCACCGCGCCCGGGCCGTGGCTCACCGTCGGACAGGTCGAGCGTGCCCTCGCCCCCGGGTGGGTGGCGTCGTGAGCGTCCTCGCCCGCCCCACCACCCGGGCGCGCGCCGCGGTCGCCCTCCGTCCCCGGTCCGCGCTCGCCATCGCCCTCGTCAGTCTCACCGGCGTGCTCGCCTTCACGTGGCCCCTCCTCGTCGGCCCGGGGTCGGCCCTCGCCCGGGGCGGCGACGCCCCCCTCCTCTTCGCCCTCCTGCTCCCGCTGCTCCTCGCCGTCGTCCTCGCCGAGATCGCCGAGGGCGGCCTCGACGTCAAGGCCGTCGCCATGCTCGGGGTCCTCTCCGCGGTCGGCGCGGCGCTGCGCCCGCTCGGCGCCGGGACCGGCGGGGTCGAGACGGTCTTCGCCCTCCTCGTCCTCGGGGGGCGGGCCTTCGGCGCGGGCTTCGGCTTCGTCCTCGGGGCGACGACGCTCTTCGCGTCCGCGCTCGTCACCGGGGGGGTCGGGCCGTGGCTGCCGTACCAGATGCTCGGCGCGGCCTGGGTCGGTCTCGGTGCGGGTCTCCTGCCGCCCGTCCGGGGGCGGGCGGAGGCCGTCCTCCTCGCCGCCTACGGGTTGGTCGCCTCGCTCCTCTACGGCTGGGCGCTCAACCTCTCGTTCTGGCCGTTCAGCACGGGCACGGCCACGGGTCTCTCGTTCGTCCCGGGCGCCCCGGTCCTCACCAACCTCCAGCGCTTCGCCGTGTTCTCGGTGACGACCTCACTCGGGTGGGACCTCGCCCGGGCCGCGACGACCGTCGCCCTGCTCGCCCTCGCCGGTCGCGCCGTCCTCGGTGCGCTCCGGCGGGCGGGACGGCGGGCGTCCTTCGGCGCCCCGGTGACCTTCGAGCCCCACCCGGACGAGCCCGGCACGCTCCCCGCCGGTGCCTCGGAACGCCGCCCCGGTCCGGGGGGCGCCGAACCCGGCGTGTGCGAGGATCGGAGGCCATGAGCCCGATGGATCTCGACCGCAGCGGCGCCTGGCTCCCGGAGGCCGACCTCGAGAGGATCCGGGGCCGGATGCCCATCGTCTACGTCGACGCCGTCCCCGTCCGGGTCGACCAGGCGGGGTGCATCACCCTCGTCGGACTCCTCCTGCGGGCCACGGCCAGCGGGGAGATCAACCGCGAGCTCGTCTCCGGGCGCGTCCTCTACCACGAGCGGGTCCGGGACGCCCTCCTCCGGCACATCGAGAAGGACCTCGGCCCGATGGCCCTCCCCCGGGTCCCGCCGAGCCCCCAGCCGTTCACCGTCGCCGAGTACTTCCCGACGCCCGGGGTCACCCCGTTCCACGACTCCCGGCAGCACGCCGTCTCGCTCGCCCACATCGTCCCCGTCGCCGGCGACTGCTCACCCCAGCACGACGCGCTCGACCTCGCCTGGCTCACCCCGGACGAGGCGGCCGACCCCGGCCTCCTCCAGGAGATGGGGGGCGGGCACGGCGTCCTCCTCCGGCAGGCGCTCGCCCACATCGGCCACCCGGTCTGACCCGGGGGGTGTCGCGCCCGCTCTCCGCGCGAGCCGGGGCCCGGTGACCGAGCCCGGCGCCCCGCTCAGGAGTTGAACTTGTCCCGGGTCCGGGTCATGTCCCGCAGGTCCGCCTCGTGGGCCTCCTGCGGAGTGGGGGCGGTTCCGCCGAGCCGGGCGGGGAGGTAGCGCAGCTCGGACCCCGTGAGCGGCGGGTACGCCGCCTGCTGGGCGTCGAGCTGGGCGGCCATCGTCTCGGCGAGCTGCGTCACGACGGCGTCGATGTCGGCGCGACGCCCGACGGGGATCGGGGCGCCGACGGTGATGAAGATGGGGATGTTGCTCCGACCGAGACGCTTGGGCACGTCCTTGGTCCACACCCGGTGCGAGCCCCACAGCGTCACCGGGAGGAGGGGTGCTCCGGTCACCTGCGCGAGGCGGGCCGCCCCGGACTTCAGCTCCTTGATCTCGAAGGAGCGCGACATCGTCGCCTCGGGGAAGACCCCGATGATCTCGCCCGCCTTGAGCGCCCCGATGGCCGCGCGGAACGAGGACGCCCCCGAAGCCCGGTCGACGGGGATGTGCTTCATGCTCCGCATCAGCGGGCCGGCGACCGGGTGGCTGAAGATCGACTGCTTCGCCATGAAGCGGACGTACCGTCCGGACGGCTTCGCGGCCAGGCCGGCGTACGTGAAGTCGAAGTAGCCGGTGTGGTTGATTGCCATGACGGCGGGACCGCTCCGGGGGACGTTGTCCGCGCCCTCGATGGTGAACCGCAGCCCCTGGGCTCGGAAGAGGGTGCGGGCGAGGGCGATGACCGGGCGGTAGACGGGCTCCATGGGGCCTGAGCGTACGCGCCGGCGCACCCGCCGGACAGGTGTCCCGGGGTGCCCGGGACGGGCGGCACCGCCCCGTCGCCGCAACTGGTTGGAGGTGCGAGCGCGCCGTCTGGGAAGATCTCCCCCATGACCGACTCCACCACCCGCGCTGTCTCCGTCCCGGACAAGCCGTCAGTCGACGGCCTCGAGGAGAAGTGGGCCCGGGTCTGGGAGGAGCAGGGCACCTACCGCTTCGACCGGGAGCGGGCCCTCGCCGGCCCACGCGAGGCCGTGTACGCCATCGACACCCCGCCGCCGACGGCGAGCGGGTCGCTCCACGTCGGGCACGTCTTCTCCTACACCCACACCGACTGCATGGCGCGGTACAAGCGGATGCGCGGCCTCGAGGTCTTCTACCCCATGGGATGGGACGACAACGGGCTCCCCACCGAGCGGCGGGTGCAGAACTACTACGGCGTCCGGGGCGACGCGGGCCTCGTCTACGACCCCGACTTCACCCCTCCCCGCGAGGGCGGGACCGGCAAGAGCACCCGGGCGGCCGACCAGGTCCCGGTGAGCCGGCAGAACTTCATCGAGCTCTGTGACGCCCTCACCGTCAAGGACGAGGCGGCCTTCGAGGCCCTGTGGCGCCACCTCGGCCTCTCCGTCGACTGGGACGTCAGCTACCGGACGATCGACGACCGCTCCCGCGCGACCGCGCAGCAGGCATTCCTGCGCAACCTCGCCCGCGGGGAGGCGTACGCCGCGGAGGCGCCCGGGCTCTGGGACGTGACGTTCCAGACCGCGGTCGCCCAGGCCGAGCTCGAGGCCCGCGACTACCCCGGCCACTTCCACCGGGTGACGTTCCACTCGAGCGCCGCCGAGGACGGGGGGGTCGCCATCGAGACGACCCGGCCCGAGCTCCTCCCCGCGTGCGTCGCGCTCGTCGCCCACCCCGACGACGAGCGGTACCGGCGCCTGGTCGGGACGACGGTGACCTCCCCCGTGTTCGGGGTCGAGCTCCCCGTGCTCGCCCACCCGGCCGCGGAGATGGACAAGGGCGTGGGCCTCGCGATGTGCTGCACGTTCGGCGACCTCACCGACGTCCAGTGGTGGCGCGAGCTCGACCTGCCGACCCGCTCGGTCATCACCCGGGCCGGGCGGATCCACCCCGAGACCCCCGGCTGGCTCCCGGCGGGGCCCGGTCGCGAGGTGTACGCGCGGATGGCGACGAAGACCGTCCACTCCGCCCGCGAGGTCGTCGTCGACGCCCTGCGTGAGTCCGGTGACCTCGACGGGGAGCCGACGCCCACCCAGCGCAAGGCGAACTACTACGAGAAGGGCGACAAGCCGCTCGAGATCGTCAGCTCGCGACAGTGGTACATCACGAACGGGGGCCGCGACAGCGACCTCAACGCCGAGCTCATCGAGCGCGGCCGGGAGGTCGACTTCCACCCGCCGTTCATGCGCACCCGGTACGAGAACTGGGTCGGGGGCCTCCACGGCGACTGGCTGATCTCCCGGCAGCGGTTCTTCGGCGTGCCGATCCCGGTGTGGTACCCGCTCGACGAGGACGGCGAGCCCCGCTACGACGTCCCCGTCGTCCCCCGCGAGGACGAGCTCCCCGTCGACCCGGTCGCCGAGGCCCCGGCCGGCTACGACGAGGCCCAGCGGGGCGTCCCCGGCGGCTTCACCGGCGACCGCGACGTCATGGACACGTGGGCCACGTCGTCCCTCTCCCCGCAGATCGCGACCGGGTGGCGCGACGACGAGGACCTGTTCACCCACCTCTTCCCCATGGACCTGCGCCCCCAGGGGCAGGACATCATCCGGACCTGGCTCTTCGCGACCGTCGTCCGGGCCCACCTCGAGCACGGCTCCCTCCCGTGGAGCCACGCCGCGGTGAGCGGCTGGATCCTCGACCCGGACCGCAAGAAGATGAGCAAGTCGAAGGGCAACGCCGAGACCCCCGAGGACGTCGTCACCCGGCACGGCGCCGACGGCGTCCGGTACTGGGCGGCGTCGGCCCGACTCGGGACGGACGCCGCCTACGACACCGGGCAGATGAAGGTCGGTCGGCGGCTCGCCATCAAGCTTCTGAACGCGAGCAGGTTCGCGCTGACCTTCGGCGACGTCGAGGGCGACCTCGCCGCCGCGGTGACCCACCCCCTCGACCGGGCGGTCCTCGCCGGGCTCGCGGACGTCGTCGACCGGGCGACCGACGCCTTCGAGTCGTACGAGCACGCGCGTGCGCTCGAGGTGACGGAGTCCTTCTTCTGGAGCTTCTGCGACGACTATCTCGAGCTCGTCAAGGACCGGGCGTACGGCGGTCGGGACGCCGACGTCGACCCCGGCGACGCGGCGAGCGCCCGGGCGGCGCTGCGGCTCGCCCTCGGGGTCCTCCTCCGGCTCCTCGCTCCCGTCCTCCCCTACGCGACCGAGGAGGTGTGGTCGTGGTGGCACGAGGGCTCGGTCCACCGGGCGACGTGGCCGACCGCCGACGAGCTCCGGGTCCCCGCTGGACCGGGCGACCCGGCCGTCCTCGCCGCCGTCGGCGAGGCGCTCACGCGGGTCCGGCGGACGAAGTCGGACGCGAAGATGGGGATGCGGGCCGAGGTCACCAGGCTCGTCCTCGCCGGGCCCCCGTCCACCCTCGACCTCGTCCGGGTGGGTGAGGCCGACCTCCGCGCCGCCGGTCGGGTCACCGGAACGCTCGAGTTCGCCGACGCCGACGAGATCGAGGTCCGTGACGTCGAGCTCGTCCCCGTCGAGAAGGCACCCCGGGGCTGAGCGGCCGGGTCAGCGGGTGGCCCGCCGGAGCCGGGTCTGGCCCGCCAGCAGGCACCTGCCGAAGGCCCCCGCCGACGTCGCCCTGACCGGGCTCGCGGCGATCCCGGCACGCCGGTAGGCCGGGAGCCGGACCCGCCGGGTCCCGGTCGGCTGGACGGCGAACCACGGGACGTCCCACCCCGAGAGCCGGAGCCGCCGGGTGGCGAACGTCTCCGCGTCGAGGGCGGCGACGAGCCCCGTCCCCGGGTCGTAGACGGCGGGACCGGCCGGTCCCGGTCCCCGCAGGACGAGGACGACGTGGCGCGGCAGGAGGACGCTGCCGACGTAGAGCAGCGCCGGCTCCCCCTCGGCGACGACGTCGAGAAGGTGGTCGTAGCGGGCCCGCAGCCGGGTCCTCGGCTCCTCCCGGAGGACCTCGACCTCGTATGCCGTCCCGGCGGCCGAGGCGCCGTCCTCGAGTTCGCGCTTCGCGCCCCAGGGCGGTGTCCCGAGCCGGGAGGGCCACGGCGCCGCGACCCCGTGGCCGGGGGGGAAGAGGGCGGTCGTCCGGGCGAGGACGATCTGCTCCCACGCCGCGAACCGTTCCTCCTCGGTGGCGCCCGCCGGTGCGCCCTGCGGGGCGGCCCCGCCGTCGCGGACCCACCGCGCGAACACGGGGTCGGCGAGCATCCGGGCGACGGTGAGACACGCCGACCCGCACGTCACCGGGCTCTGCTGGACCGGGCCGGTGTCGCCGAGACGGAGGTGGAAGGTCGCGCTCACGGCTCCATCCTCATCCCGTCACGTCGGGATTTCCAGCGTGCGGGTGACATCGGCAGCCTCAGAGCCGGAACGACCCCGGGCCCGCCCACACCGCGTCGCCGGGCCAGAGTGCCCCGACCGGCGGGTGGGCGATCCCGGACCTCCCGACGACGGGCTCGCCCTCGGCGAGGGCCTCGCGGACGGCGTCCTCGAAGCCGAGCGAACCGCCCTCGGGCTCGGGGACGTAGTCGGTGATGTCGAGCTCCTGGCAGACGACGTCGTGGACGAGGCTCCCGACGAGCGGCTTGGCGATCCCCGCGGGCACGGGGGTGACGAGGCCGACCCAGTGGCTCGCGAGCCCGGGGGTGAGGACGGGCAGCGTGACGATGAGCCTGGGCCGCAGGCCGGCGACCCGGGCGAACCGGCGGAGCATCTCCGCGTAGGTGAGGATGTCGGGGCCGCCGACGTCGAAGGTCCGGTTGACGTCCGGGGGCAGCGCCGCCGCCCCGACGAGGTCGCGGACGATGTCGCGGACGGCGATGGGCTGGATCGAGCTGCGGAGCCACTTCGGGGCGACCATCGCCGGGAGACGGTCGGCGAGGTGGCGGAGCATCTCGAACGAGGCCGACCCGGCGCCGATGATCACCGCCGCCTGGAGGACGGCTGTCGGCACGGTCGAGTCGAGAAGGATCCGCCCGACCTCGACCCGGGAGGCGAGGTGGCGCGAGAGCCGCCCCTCCGGGTGGAGGCCCCCGAGGTAGACCATCCGCCCCACCCCGGCGCGCTCGGCGGCCCGCGCGAACGTCGTCGCCATCTCGCGGTCGCGGCGGACGAAGTCGCCCTGGCCGTCCATCGAGTGGAGGAGGTAGTACGCGACGTCGACGCCGCCGAGGGCGGCCTCGACGTCCGCTGCCGACGAGGCGTCCCCGGTCGCGACCTGCACGTGGTCCCGCCACGGCTGCCGGTCGAGCTTCTCCGGACTGCGGCTGAGGACCCGCACCCGCCAGCCCTGCTCGAGGAGCGGGATGACGAGCCGCGCCCCGAGGTAGCCGGTGACGCCGGTGACGAGGACGAGGCGGCCGCCGCCGACGGACGACTCCTCGGTGGGGGGCTGGGTGGTCATGCGGTCACCTCAGGATCTCGAGGGTGGGGGGCAGGAGGAGGAGCATGCCGGTCGACCAGATGACGTGGGTGATCATCGGTCCGAGGACGCCGCCGGTGACCCGGCGCTGGAGGCCGGTGAGCAGGCCGAGGACGGCTGCGGAGAAGACGAGCATGAGGTTGCCCGTGACGACCGTCGCGAGGGCGTAGAGGACGGTCGTCACGGCCACGGCGTGCCTGCTCCCGACGGCGGCGAACAGCGCCCCCCGGAAGTAGAGCTCCTCGGCGAGGCCGTTCATCGTCGTGATGACGACGACGACCGGCACCGACCCGGCCCGGGCATAGTCGAGGACCGAGTCGACCGGGCCGGCGAGGACGGGGACGCGGGCGACGACGACCGACCCGAGCATGAAGACGCCGACGGCGGCGAGCCCGAGGACGACGGACTGGACGACCGGCCTCGCCCCGCTGTCCCCGGTCCGGGTGTGGGCGCGGCCGAGGTGGAGCGGGCCGGAGAGCGCGGCGCCGACGGTCCAGACGAGGGCGAGGACGACCGTCCCGACGTAGAACGCCGGGGCACCCGGCGGTGTCCGCAGCGAGAAGCCGAGGACGGCGGCCCCGACGAGGAGGGTGGCGAGCGCGACCCGTCGGCGGCGGTGGAACGCGGCGTCGCTCTCGCGATGGTCGCGCGGGACGGGGACGACGAGCGCCGCCCGGAGGAACCGGAACGGCTCGCGCGCGAGGTCGCGCAGGGCGCTGCCCGTCATCGCTCCCCCCGGGCCCCGCGGTAGCGCGCGAGGGCGACCTCGCGCTCGTGCGCATGGTCGACGACGCGGTCGGGGTAGCCGTCGACGCCCCCGTGCCTCCACGGCTCGTGCACCGTGGCACCGCGGAGGTCCCGGAGCTCGGGGACCCAGCGGCGCACGTACGTCCCGTCCGGGTCGAAGCGCTTGCCCTGGGTCACCGGGTTGAAGACCCGGAAGTACGGTGCCGCGTCCGTCCCGGTCCCGGCGACCCACTGCCACCCCTGGTTGTTCGAGGCGATGTCCCCGTCCCGGAGGTGGGAGAGGAAGTGGCGGGCGCCGTGCGGCCACCAGACGTGGAGGTCCTTGACGAGGAAGCTCGCGGTGACCATCCGCAGCCGGTTGTGCATCCACCCCTCGGCGAGGAGCTGGCGCATCCCGGCGTCGACGACGGGGTACCCGGTCCGTCCCTGGGCCCACGCGGCGAAGCCGTCGGCGGCGGACCCCTCCGGGTCGTCGTACTCCATCCCCCGCAGCTCGGGCCGAAGGTCGTCCCACGCCGATCCCGGGTTGTGCCAGAGGACGTCGGCGTAGAACTCGCGCCAGGCGATCTCGGTCGTGAACGTCCGGGCCCCGTCCCCGCTCCGGAGGGCGAGGTCGGCGAGGAGGGTCCGCGGGTGGATCGTCCCGTACTTGAGGTCCATCGACAGCCGCGACGTCGCGTCGAGGTCCGGACGGTCGCGGGCGGTGGCGTACCCGGCGAGCCCCTCGTCGAGGAAGGTCGCCCAGCGGTCCCGGGCGGCCTCCTCGCCGACCGCGCCGACCTCGACGCCGGCATCGGCGGCATCGGGAAGGTCGTCGGAGTGCGCCTGCCGGTGCCATCGCAGGCCGGCCGGCACGGGGGCCGGCCCGGGCCAGCCGTGGTCGCGCCAGGCCCGGGAGAAGGGGGTGAACACCTTGTACGGCTCGCCGGATCCGTTGAGCACCGACCCGGGGCCGACGGCGTACGGGGACCCGGACGCGACGAGGGCGACCCCCTCGGGCAGGGAGCGTCGCACTCGTTCGTCGCGGCGACGCCCGTACGGCGTCGACTCGGCGCTGACGTGGACGCTCCCGGCACCGACCTCGCGGGCGAGCGCGGGCAGGACGTCCTCGGGCCGGCCACGGCGGAGGACCAGCGCGCCGTCGTAGGCCGGCCTCGTCGCGTCGAGGGTGTCGAGGAGGACCCGGGTCCTCCTCGACGCACCCGCCCCGAGGAGGACGGGGTCGAGGACGAAGACCGGGAGCACCCGCCCCCCGCCGGCCGCCTCGGCCGCGGCGCCGAGGGCGGGGAGGTCGTGCAGCCGGAGGTCACGGCGCAGCCAGAGGATCGCTGTCCCCATGCTCAGCCCGCGCGGCCCTGGCCCGGCGGCGCGTCCACGGCGTCGTCGACGGTCATGGGGCCACCCTGCCACGTCGCACCGACGGCGACTGCGTCGGTCCGGCGCCACCGGCGTGGGGGCACCGGGGCCGGGTCGGACCACCCCGTCTCGGGGCCGTCGGGGGCCGGGTGTCGCCGACCCTGGGCGCTACGCGGAGCGTTTGCGCTGGGCCCGCTTGCGCGGGGCCTCCTCCTCGTCCCGCCGGACGACCGTCGGCAGGACGTTGTCGAGGACGACCTCGCGAGTGACGACGACCCGGGCGATGTCCTCGTCGCTCGGGACGTCGAACATCACCGGCATGAGGACCTCCTCCATGATCGCGCGGAGGCCCCGTGCGCCCGTCCCCCGGGCGAGGGCCTGCTCGGCGATGGCCTCGACCGCCTCCTCGGAGAACTCGAGGGTGACCCCGTCGAGGTCGAACATCTTCTTGTATTGCTTGACGAGGGCGTTGCGCGGCTCGGTGAGGATCCGGACGAGGGCGTCCCGGTCGAGCGGGGACACCGTCGTGATGACCGGCAGCCGGCCGATGAACTCGGGGATGAGCCCGAACTTCATGAGGTCCTCGGGCATGACGTCGGTGATCGACTCGGCGAGGTCCTTGGGCGTGTGCAGCTCGGACCCGAACCCGAGGCCCTTCTTGCCGTTCCGGGACTCGATGAGGGTCTCGAGCCCGGCGAACGCCCCCCCGACGATGAACAGGACGTTCGTCGTGTCGATCTGGATGAACTCCTGGTGGGGGTGCTTGCGCCCGCCCTGCGGCGGGACACTCGCGGTCGTCCCCTCGAGGATCTTCAGGAGGGCCTGCTGGACGCCCTCCCCGGAGACGTCCCGGGTGATCGAGGGGTTCTCGCTCTTGCGGGCGATCTTGTCGACCTCGTCGATGTAGATGATCCCCGTCTCGGCCTTCTTGACGTCGTAGTCGGCCGCCTGGATGAGCTTGAGGAGGATGTTCTCGACGTCCTCGCCGACGTACCCGGCCTCGGTGAGCGCGGTCGCGTCGGCGATGGCGAACGGGACGTTGAGCATTCGCGCGAGGGTCTGGGCGAGGTAGGTCTTGCCGCAGCCGGTGGGCCCGATGAGGAGGATGTTCGACTTCGAGATGTCGACGTGCTCGGCGTCCTTCTTCGCGGCCGGGGTCGCCTCGCCGGCCTGGACCCGCTTGTAGTGGTTGTAGACCGCGACCGAGAGCGCCTTCTTCGCGGGGTCCTGGCCGATGATGTAGTTCTGGAGGAAGTCGAAGATCTCGCGGGGCTTGGGGAGCTCCTCGAAGCCGAGGTCGGAGGACTCGGCGAGCTCCTCCTCGATGATCTCGTTGCACAGGTCGATGCACTCGTCGCAGATGTAGACGCCGGGACCGGCGATGAGCTTCTTCACCTGCTTCTGGCTCTTCCCGCAGAACGAGCACTTCAGCAGGTCGCCGCCGTCTCCGATCCGTGCCACCGGCTGTGTCCTTCCGTCCTGGGTCGCTGGGGGGCCGGCCGCGTGGCTCGGTCTCCACCGTCGTGCTGGACCGACGCTACCTCCTGGCCCGGTCCCCGGGTCCCATTGAACGCCGGATGTCGGTGCGCCGTCGCGCTTGTCCGCTGTCAGCGGACAACGGCGAGCGGACCCCGGGACGACGACCGGGGACCGCCCGCTCCGTGGAGCGGGCGGTCCCCGGTCGAGCGGTCGGGCGCGGACGCCGTCGGGTCTCAGTCCTGGAAGGATGCCTTCCGGGACTCGAGCACCTCGTCGATGAGGCCATAGGTCTTGGCCTCCTCCGCGGAGAGGATCTTGTCGCGCTCGATGTCCTCGTTGACCTGCTCAGGCGTGCGGCCGGTGTGGTGGCCGAGGGTCTCCTCGAGCCACGTCCGCATCCGGATGACCTCGTTGGCCTGGATCTCGATGTCCGAGGCCTGGCCGTAGTCACCGCCGGCGAGGGCGGGCTGGTGGATGAGGATCCGCGAGTTCGGCAGCGCGAACCGCTTGCCCGGGGCGCCCGCGCCGAGGAGGACGGCGGCAGCCGAGGCGGCCTGGCCGACGACGAACGTCTGCACGTCGGGACGGATGTACTGCATCGTGTCGTAGATCGCCGTCATCGCCGTGAACGAGCCGCCGGGGCTGTTGATGTACATGAGGATGTCACGGTCCGGGTCCTGGGACTCGAGCACGATGAGCTGGGCGATGACGTCGTCCGCGGAGGCGTCGTCGACCTGCACGCCGAGGAAGATGATCCGGTCCTCGAAGAGCTTCGTGTACGGGTCCTGGCGCTTCATCCCGAACGACGTCCGCTCCTCGAACTGCGGCAGGATGTACCGGCTCGAGGGGCTCAGCTGGCTGGGGACCTGGGCGCCGTGGAGGCGGGGGTCCATCTGGGGGCTCATGAGTTCTCCTGACGTCCGTCGTCGCTCGTCACTTGTCGGTGACCGGGTTGCCGGCCGGGCTGCCGTTGCGGTCGGCCTGCTCGGCGGTCGTGAACACGTGGTCGACGAAGCCGTACTCCTTGGCGGCGTCGGCGGTGAACCAGCGGTCCCGGTCGGAGTCCTTCTCGATCTGCTCGAGGTCCTGCCCCGTGTGCTGCGCGATGAGCTCGGCCATCTGCTTCTTGATGTGGAGCATCTGCTCGGCCTGGATCTTGATGTCGGACGCGGTCCCGCCGATGCCGCCCGAGGGCTGGTGCATCATGACCCGGGCGTGCGGGGTGGCGTACCGCTTGCCCTTCGTCCCGGCGCTGAGGAGGAACTGCCCCATCGACGCGGCGAGCCCCATGGCGACCGTCGCGACGTCGTTGGGGATCCACTTCATCGTGTCGAAGATCGCCATCCCCGCGGTGACCGAGCCCCCGGGGCTGTTGATGTAGAGCCAGATGTCCTTGCTCGGGTCCTCCGCGGCGAGGAGGAGCATCTGGGCGCAGATCGCGTTCGCGTTGTCGTCGCGGACGTCCGACCCGAGGAAGATGATCCGCTCCTTGAGGAGGCGGTTGTAGATGTGGTCGTCGAGCCCGAGCCCGCTGGACTGGTTCGCGGCGACGATCTCGCTGCTGTTGCTCACTGTCTCTCCGTCTCGGTCGAGGTGGCTCGCTGCCTGTCGATGACCCTAACGTCCGGGTTGAGGCGGGCAGTCCCCGGATGCACGGGTGTTCGCCGTGAGCGCAAGGCTGCTCAGCGGGCCCCCGCCGGCGCCGACTGCGCGGGCGGTCGGACCGCAGGGAGGGCGACGAGCGCGACGACGAGGAGCGACCCGACGGCGAGGAGTGCCCGGAGGACCCCGACGTGGTCCCCGAGGAACCCCAGGAGCGGCGGCCCCCCGAGGAAGGCCGCGTAGCCGATCGTCGCGACGACGGAGATCCGGGCCGGGGCACGGTCCGGCTCGTCGGCCGCCGCGCTCATCCCGACGGGGAAGCCGAGCGAGGTGCCGACCCCCCACACCGCCGCGCCGACGTAGGCGAGCGGCACCGGCCCGGTGACGACGAGGACGCTGCCGGCCCCCGCGCAGACGAGCATGACCCGCAGGACGGGGACCCGCCCCCAGCGGTCCAGGAGGTGGGTCCCGAGGACCCGCCCGGTCGTCATGAGGCCGAGGAAGGTCGCGAACGCGAGGACGCCGGCCCACGGGGGCAGCCCGTAGCCCTCGACGAACGCGACCGAGATCCAGTCGTTGGCCGTCCCCTCGGTGAAGGCGGCGACGAGGACGACGAGGCCGATGAGCAGGGTGCGCGGCTCGCGCCAGGCCCGGAGCGCCCGGCTGCGCCCGCCCTCGTCCCCCCGCTCCTCCTCGAGACGGCGCGGGAGGAAGGCCCGGGCGAACCGTCCGCAGACGAGGAGGATGACGAGCGCGACGAGCGCGAAGTGGGCGACCACGGGTACCCGCGCCCACGACATCCCGGCGCCGAGGACGGCGCTGAGCACCGTCCCCCCGCTGAATGCCGCGTGGTAGCGCGGCATCGTCGTCCGGCCGAGCAGCCGCTCGACGCTCGCGCCCTCGAGGTTCATCCCGACGTCGCAGAGGCCGTTGCCGAGGCCGAGGGCGAAGAGCGCCGCCGCCACGACCCAGCGGGACCCGAGGACGCTCGTGCCGAGGCCGACGGTGAGCAGGCCGGCGACGAGGACGGTGAGGCCCCCGACGACGGTGCGCGCGGCGCCGTACCGGTCGGTGACCCAGCCGGACGCCGGCAGGCCGACGAGCGAGCCGAGGGACGCGAAGAGGAGGGTGAGGCCGAGCTCGCCCGGGGTGAGGACGAGCCCGATCTTGACGTCGGGGATCCGCGACGCCCAGGTCGCGAAGGCGATCCCGTTGAGGGCGAAGATGACGAGGACGGCCCGGTGGGCGGCGTCCACCCCGGCGCTGCCGGGGGTCGTCACGCTCGTCGTCGACATCGCCTCACCCTCCTCGGCTCACTCCACGGCGCCACCGCAGCGACCACGATGCGGGAACGACCCGCGCTCGCCACGGTCGCCCGGCTCGGGCCGCACGGCAGTGCCCCGGGGGCACGCGTCCCGCGCCGGCTCCGGGACGCGTCCGCCGCGCCGGGTCGCCCCGGCGCGGCGGACGCGACGCGGACGGGCTCAGGCCTTGGCCTGCTCCTCCTCGGCCTCAACGGCCTCCTCGGTCGCCCTCTCGGTGTCGGCGTCCGCGGCGGAGCCCTCCGCGGCCGCGTCCCCGGCCGCCTCCTCGACGGGGGTCTCCGCCTCCTCGGCGGTCTCGACCGTCTCACCCTCGGCCTGCGGGACGAGCTCGTCGAGGTCGATCGCCGTCCCGGCCGTGTCGACGACCTCGGCCTTGTCGAGGACGGCGGCGAGCGCCTTGCGGCGGGCGACCTCGCCGACCATCGCGGGGACCTGACCCTGCTGGTCGATGGCCTGGGCGAACTGGTTGGGGTCCATCCCGTACTGCTGGGCGGACTGGATGAGGTACTCGATGAGCTCGTTCTGGCCGACCTCGACCTCCTCCTTCTCGGCGAGGGCGTCGAGGAGGAACTGCGCCCTGAGGGCCTTGCGGGTGCTCTCCTCGACCTCGGCCCGGTGCTCGTCGTCCTCGAGCCGGCTCTCGTTCTCGAGGTGCTGGGTGACCTCGGCCTCGACGATGCTCTCGGGCAGGGGGACCTCGACGGACTCGAGGAGCTTCTCGAGGACGCGGTCGCGGGCCTGGACGCCCTGCTCGACCTTCTTCGCCTCCTCGGCCTGCCTCGTCAGGTCCGCGCGGAGCTCCTCGAGGGTGTCGAACTCCGAGGCGAGCTGGGCGAAGTCGTCGTCGAGCGGGGGGAGCTCGCGGACCTTGACGGACTGGACGGTGACGGTGCAGTCGGCCTCGCTGCCAGCGAGGTCGCCGCCGGCGAGGGGCGCGGTGAAGGCCTTCGTCTCGTCGGCGCCCATCCCGAGGAGGGCGTCGTCGAGGCCCTCGAGCATGTTCCCGGAGCCGACCTCGTAGGAGACGCCGGTGACCGAGTCGATCTCCTCGCCGTCGATCGCCGCGGAGAGGTCGAGCGAGACGAAGTCCCCCGACTCCACGGCGCGGTCGACCCCGGTCAGGGTGCCGAAACGCTCCCGGAGCTCGGTGAGACGCTCCTCGATGTCCTCGTCGCTGACGGCGACCTCGTCGACCTCGACCGAGATGCCCGCGTAGTCGGGCAGCTCGATCTCGGGGCGGACATCGACCTCGACGGTGAAGTGGAGCTCCATGCCCTCGTCGGCCGGGACCTGGGTGACGTCGACCTCGGGCTGCCCGACGGGCTTGACCTCGGTCTCGTCGACCGCCTGGCCGAAGAACTGCGGGAGGGCCTCGTTGATCGCCTCCTGGAGGACCGCGCCCCTGCCGACGCGCTGGTCGATGATCCGCGCCGGCACCTTGCCCTTGCGGAAGCCGGGGACCTGGACCTGGGAGCCGATGCTCTTGTACGCCGCATCGATGCTCGGCTTGAGCTCCTCGTACGGCACCTCGACGGTGAGCTTGACCCGGGTCGGGGTGAGGTTCTCGGCGGCACTCTTCACTGCGGATACTCCAGATGAGGACGGTGGTGGGTGGGCTCGCCCGGCCGCGAGCGGGTGCGCCCGGTTCCGGGCACGGCGCGGCGGGGCCGGGGCAAACACCCATGCTAGCGGCCATGCTCCACGAGGCCGAACTCGCGGGAGGGCGGCCTCTCGCCCGGACCTCGTCGCTGCGGCGGCCCACGGCCCGCCGCGGCGGCGCCCGACCCGGTGGGAGCCTTCCGGCGGCACCGCGGCGACCGGTCCCGCAGGCGTAGGTTCGACGTATGGGCGGCGTGGCGCGCGAGAGCGAGCCCGCGCGGCGGCACCGGTTCGCGCTGAGGACGGCCGACAAGGTCGACCTCGTGCTCCTGCACGCCCAGGCGCTCGACGAGCTCGGCGACGACGACCGCGTCGAGCTCCTCCGTGCCCTCACCGACGTCGTCGCCGCCGGGGGCCGGACCACCCCCGACGAGGCGCTGAAGATGGCCCGGCGGTTCGTCCTCGCCGAGAAGCGGCAACCCGGGGTCGTCCTCGCCGCGCTCGACCCAGGTGCGCGGGAGCGGCTCGCGAGCGCCTTCCTCCGGCAGGCGGGCACCGCGGTCCTCCTCCGCGGGTACGACACCTGGGACGGCCGGGAGCCCTCGCCGCCCGACGCCCCACCGTGGGTCGACCGGGAGACCTCCCGCGACGAGCGCCGGCGTCGGGTCGCCCGGGCCCACGGTCTCGACCCGTACTCCGGGGGGCCGATGGGCGGGTGAGGGCGGTGGCGCCGGCACCGATGGGGTCGGGCTCCCCGACGAGGGCGTCGCACGCTGCGCCGACCCCCCGAGCGCCGGCTGGGGCCGTGCGTCTGGTCGGGGTAGCCGGATTCGAACCGGCGGCCTTCCGCTCCCAAAGCGGACGCGCTACCAAGCTGCGCCATACCCCGTCGCCCGCGCACACGTGGGCGGCGAGCCGGTTTCGACTCGCGAACGAGCGGGCATTAGGCTAGCCGCTGCTCTCCGGCCCTCCGGGGCCGGGCGCGCGGGCGTAGCTCAATGGTAGAGCCCCAGTCTTCCAAACTGGCTACGCGGGTTCGATTCCCGTCGCCCGCTCCACCCCCCACCGGCGACCGGCCTCTCCCGGTCGCCGGTGGGCGCGCGTCACCCGCGCACCCGCCCGCTCTCGTGGGCCAGATGGCGATCTCGACCCGGTTCCGGGCGCTGAGCGGGCTGGGCGGCGACCCGTCCGCCGACCCCGACGAGGGCGGCGAGCAGCCGCGGTGACGCTCGGGGCGATGAGCGCGTCCCCGCGGGCGGCGGCGGCGTGGACCGCCCGGACGAGGAGCTCGGGCCCGGCGTCCTTGAGGAGGGACCCGCGAGCGGCGGCCCTGGGGGCGTCGTGGACGTCCGCGGCGAGGGCGCCCCACCCGAGAGGACCATCGCGAGCGGCCGGTGGGTTCGCCCGAGGAGGGCGAGGCCGACGGAGTACGGCCGGCACGAGGACGGCGGACGAGCACACGGTCCCGGGACGGGACGCCCGCGGGCGCGGGCACCCGGGCTCCCTCCCCAGTGCGTGCGGCGCGCTCCGGACCACGAGCACCGGCCTGGGGACGTCGTGCCCTCGCCCGTCGGCCTCGCGGCATCAGAAGGGTCGACCATCGGCCGCACGCTCTTCGGGCTCGGGTGCGTCGTCTGGTTCCTCCGGGCCGGCGTCCCGGACTACCGGCGCGCGACCGGGACGAGGACCTCGTTCCGGCGGAGGAACCACGGCGTCCACGGCGGGTCGTAGCGGGCGAACCGGGGCGGACCGGTGGCCTCGAGGCCGGCCGCGGCGACTTCGGCGAGAAGGCGGGCGGCATGCGCGTCGAACGCCGCCCGCGACCAGCGACCGGAGTAGCGCAGCGCGGCCACGTCCTGCGGCGGCACGGTCCGGACCCGCACCCGCGGGTCGGCAGGTTCGGGCAGGGTGTCCCGGGTCCGGCCGGCCGGCATGACGAAGCTGACGACGTAGCGCCCGCCCCCCTCGAGCGGCTCCGTGACGAGCGGCTCCGTGACGAGCGGCTGCGTCTGCGGGGTCGGCGCCCGCGGCGCCCGTCCCGGAGGCTCCGCCTCCTGGAGGACCGGCGCCGTCATCGCGACCTTTGCGCCCGGCCGGTTGCGCCCCCCGATGTACCCGGCGAGCGGCCTGAACGCTCGGTTCCCGGCGCTCTCGAAGCTGTCCTCGACCGTGATCTCGGCGACGACGTGCTCGGGATACCGGCGCACCTCGGCCGCTCCCGCCACGCCGACGACGTCGTACGGCTGGTGCTCGGTCATCGTTCCCTCACCGTCCGGGACCGACCGGTCCCCCACCCATCATGCGCCGGTCGGGGCCCCGACGTCAGGGGCGGGACGCACGTGCCCGTAGTAGCGCCCAAGGGTCCGGTGCCACGGGGCGTCCGGCAGGTGCGGGTTGAGGAGCGCGACGCCGACGCAGTACTTGCTGATCCGCACCGGACGCACCCCGAGGTCGCGCAGCGCGATGTCGGCGAGCCCCCTGCCGTCCGCACTCTTGCTCTCGACGACGACGTGGCCGTGGCTGCGGGTGCTCCGCCGGCCGTCCGTGCAGCTGAGGTCGACGTCGCAGGTCAGCCGGGCGCCCCCGGCGACGTCGACGAGGGTGGCCCGCCGGTACGTCGTCGTCACCCGTGCCCGGAGCGCCGGCGCGGCGGCGCCGTACGCCCCGGCGACCTCGTCGTCGAGGAACCGTCGTGCGTCCGGGGTGAGCCGGTCCCGGTCCTCGTACGGGTGCCCGATGCGCCGCTTGACCGTCTCCCCCCGGGCGCCCTTGAGCTTCACCTCGAACATCGTCTCGCCGCTGTCGAGGTAGCTGCGGGTGCGGACCTTGAAGCGGCGCCGCCGGCCCTGGAGGTGGTGGCGGAAGAGCGCGTAGTCGTCGGTGTCGAAGTAGACCGACTCGTACCGGAAGTCGCGGCGGCCGGCGATCTCGAGGACCGCGTAGCGGCCGCCGAGCTCGTCCAGGAGCCGACCGAAGACACTGAGCGGCAGGAGGTACTTCGCGTCGACCCGGCTGAGCAGCGCCGCCGCTGCGACGACCTCGTCGAGACCGACCGGCTCGAGCGCCGCGGCCGCGCCGACGAGGAGCGCGTGGCCGCGGCTCCTCCCCCCGGGAGCCGGCGGGGGCGTCACCCGCCGACCCGCCCTCCGTGGACGAGGTCGGCCGACCGGCCCCGAGGTGCCGCCAGGGCACGACCACGGCCGACGCCCTGGGGGCGGTACCGGACGTCGACGACCGTGATGTCGCGGACGAGGTCGAGCTCGGAGACGACGTGGTACTTGACCTCTCCCCCGAGCAGCTGCTCGAGAACGGCGCGCAGGACCCCCGGGTCGGTGTAGGCGCGGTCGAGGGTCACCGTCTGGCGGAGCGTGCGACGCGACGTCCGAGGCGAGTCGACGACGACCATGGCGAGGACGAGGACGCCGGTGAGCGCGGGGGCGAGCCAGCGCGGCTCCGGGTGGAGGCCGCCGAGCAGCCCGAGGGCGAGGCTGACGAAGTAGTACGCGACCTCCTCCTGGGTGATCGCGTCCGAGCGGAGGCGGATGATCGAGAGGATGCCGAACAGCCCGAGGCCGAGCCCGAGGCCGGCGGAGGCGCCGGCGAGGGTCGCCGTGACGGCGAAGACCCCGAGGTTGAGGGCCACGTAGGCGAGGAGGAGGTCGCGTCGCCAGTACCGCCGGTAGTACGTCCCCCAGGCGAGAACGGTGATCCCGACGAGGTCGGCCGCGAGGGCCATCCACAGACTGCTCATGCCCGTCTCCTTCCTCCGCCGTGTGTCGCTCGGGTGCCCGACCGACCATGCCCCGGTCGGCTCTCAGCCTGGCCGCCGAGGGTGAGGCTCGCAGGAGACGGACGTGAGAGCGCTCTCATCTGCCTGGCCCCACGGCGCCGGGATGCCGGGGTGGGCCCGGAGCCGATCAGAGCGCGGTCGTCAGGCGGTACCCCGCGCCGCGCACCGTCTCGATCCGGGCGGCGCCGAGCTTGCGGCGGAGGTAGCGGACGTAGACGTCGACGACGTTCGACCCGGGGTCGAAGGCGAACCCCCAGACCTGGGAGAGCAGCTGCTCCCGGCTGAGAACCTGGTCGGGATGTCGGCAGAAGACCTCGGCGAGCGCGAACTCCCGGCTCGAGAGGTCGAGGGTCCGCCCGCCGACGTGCGCCCGGCGGGTCCGCAGGTCGAGGGAGAGCGACCCCGCGGTGAGGACGTGGGCGTCCCGGCGGCCGCCGGGTCGGAGCCGGAGGCGCACGCGGGCGAGGAGCTCGTCGAACGCGAACGGCTTGGCGAGGTAGTCGTCCGCGCCGCCCTCGAGCGCCGCGACGGTGTCGGTGACGCTGTCCCGGGCGGTGAGGATGACGACTGGGAGCTCGTTGCGGGACTGGCGCAGCCGTCGCAGGACGGTGAACCCGTCGACGACTGGCAGCCCGAGGTCGAGGAGGACGAGGTCGTGCTCCCCGGTCCCGGCCTCCCGGAGCGTCTCGGCGCCGTCGTCGACGACATGGGTGGTGAACCCGGCGGCCCGCAGCCCCTTGTCGAGGAAGGACGCGATCCGGGACTCGTCCTCGGCGATGAGGATCCGGTTCACCGGGTCTCCCCTCCGGGGACCGAGGCGCCCACGCCCGCGGTTTCGCCCCCCGCCAGGGTCCGCCCTCCCGGCTCCCCGCCGGAGACCATGGGCGCGGTCCCGGACCCGGGGCCGGGGCCGGGGTCGGACCCGGGGCCGGCACCGGGCGCCGGTCCGACGCCGGGACCCCCGTCCGGGGGTCGTGCCGGTGCGGTGTCGAGGACGCGCGCTGGGAGGTCGAGGACGACGCACGCACCCGGGCCGCCGGGCTCGAGCAGGGCGTCGCCGTCGTGGGCCCGGGCGATGGACCGGACGATCGCGAGGCCGAGGCCCGCGCCGTCCTCGTCGCCGGGGGCCCCGCACCTAACGAAGCGGTCGAACGCGGCCTCGGGCGCTCCCTCGGGGAACCCCGGGCCGGTGTCGCGCACCCAGAGGCGGAGCCGGTCGCCGACGAGCTCGGACCCGAGGGTGACCCGATCCCCGGGCCCCGTGTGGGCCACGGCGTTGGCGGCGAGCTGGAGGAGGGCCTGGGTGAGGCGCTGGCCGTCCGCGGTCACGGTGACGTCGGCGACGCGCTCGACCCCCCAGGCGCGGTCGGCGAGCATCCGGGCCTTCGCCGCCGCCTCGACCGTGAGCGCCGCGACCTCGACGGCGCCCGGCGTGAGGAAGTCGGGCCGCTCGGCCCGGGCGAGGAGGAGGAGGTCGTCGACGATCCTCGTCATCCGGCGCACCTCGTCGAGGAGGAGGGCCCGCGTCGCCTCCGCGTCCGTCGGCTCGTCGCCGACGACCTCGAGGTGGCCCCGGAGGATCGTCAGGGGCGTCCGCAGCTCGTGTCCGGCGTCGTCGAGGAAGCTCCGCTGGGCGGCGACCGTGCCCTCGAGGCGGTCGAGCATCCCGTTGAACGCCACCGCGAGGCCGGCGACGTCGTCGCCGCCGGTCACGGGCAGGCGCCGACGCAGGTCGGACTCGCCGAACCGTTCCGCGCTCGTGCGGACGAGCCGGATGGGCGCGAGGAGCCGTCCGACGACGACCCAGCCGGCGCCCCCGACGGCGACGAGCGCCCCGGCCGCGACGGCGACGAGCAGGGCGGTCGTCGAGCCCGCGTCAGCCTGGGCGACGAGGGCGTGGGCGGCGACGGCGCGGGTCGCGATGACCGTCGTCGCCGCGAGCGCGACCCCGACGAGGAGCAGCACCGCCCCGACGACGCGTCCCCGCGTGCTCACCCTCATCATCGCCCTCCCCGCCTCGTCCGGGGCGCGTCCGTCCCCGGCCCCGTGCGGACCACGCACCCGCGTCGCCGCCGGGCGTGCGGGTCGGGTGCGTGGATTCCCCCGTCTTCCCCACCGATGTCGTGGGTCCTTGACAGTGTGGCTGCGCCCGCTGTTGGAGACCCCCGAAACGGTGAGGTTGGGTGAAATATCCCCTGGTCGACCGGCGGTTCGCGTCAGCGCACCCCCGTGACGAGGTCGACGGATCCCAGGCCGGTGGCGATGACCCGACCGACCGCGGCGAACGACCCCCTGCCGTCCCCCGGGTAGAGCAGGAGCCGTCCGCCCCGCCTGAGGCCGGCGAGGTCGGCACGCCCGTCCCCGGTGAGGTCGCCCACGCCGGCGACGGCGGCGAACTGCTGCCACCCGCGCGAGACGACGCGCCCCGGCCCGGCGAAGCCCCCGTGGCCGTTCCCGGCGTAGAGGACGAGGGCGCCCGCCGGAGTGCGGGCGATGAGGTCGGCCCGCCCGTCACCGCTGAAGTCCCCGGTGGACAGGACCGTGTCGAAGGCCTTCCACCCCGAGCCGATCCGCACCCCCCGGGTGACCCCGCCGTGGCCGTTCCCGGCGTAGAGGTAGAGCTTCCCCGAGGGGGTACGCCCGATGACGTCGACGCGGCCGTCGCCGTTGAAGTCACCGGGCGAGAGGACCTCGGTGAACATCGTCCACCCCGAGCCGATGACCTTCGGGGCGACCAGGCGCCCCGTGCCGGTGCCGGCGTGGAGGACGAGCTGTCCCGTGCGGCGGACGGCCAGGACGTCCGCCCTGCCGTCCCCGCTGAGGTCGCCCGGGCTGAACACCGCGCGGTAGCCCCCCCAGCCCGCGACGACCTTGCGAGGTGGCCTGGCGACGGTGCCGCGCGTCGTCCCGCGGTAGAGCCAGAGGGACCCGTCAGTGCGGCGGGTGAGGAGGTCTGGCCGCCCGTCCGCGTCGAGACCGACGGGGGTGGCCGGCGCCGGGACGGGCGTGCGGGTCGGGGTCGGGACGGGCGTGCGGGTCGGGGTCGGGACGGGCGTGCGGGTCGGGGTCGGGACGGGCGTGCGGGTCGGGGTCGGGACGGGCGTGCGGGTCGGGGTCGGGACGGGCGTGCGGGTGGGCGTCGGGGTCGGGGTCGGAATGGGAGGGGGGGTCGGCGTGCCGAGGGGCGCGGTCGCGAGCAGGGCGCGCCACGTCGCGGCGTCGGTCACCCCGGTCGCCGGGACCCGGGCGGCCACCTGCCACGACCGCAGCGCGGCGGCGGTGAGCGGTCCGAAGCCCCCGTCCGGGGTCGCGCCGATCCTCGACTGGACCGTCGAGACGGCGGGGCCGCTGGACCCCTGCGCGAGGTACATCCCCGAGTAGCCGGTGAGCCTCGTCATCAGCGCCGTCGAGCCGACGGGGGCGGCGACCCTGGGGTAGCTCAGGCACGGGGCGTGGTTCGGGGTCGTCCGCGGCGGGGCCCAGTTGAGGTCCGGGACCCGGCAGGGACCGTACTCGGGCCGCGCCACCGACCCGGTCCACCACGACGTCCGCTTCATCGCGCCCTCCCACGACAGCGAGATGTGGGCGTGGTTGCGGTGGCACGTCGTGTCCTGCGCCGTGCTCGTCAGGGACGCGCACGAGCTGTACGGCCGCCAGCCGTCGGAGGCCCGGTAGGAGCCCCAGATCCTCCCGTCCCAGATGATGTACATGACCCCGAGCCGACGGGCGTTGGCGTACGGGTGCCCGGCGCTGTCGGTCGCCAGGAGCCAGGCGATGACGGCGTTCGCGGTCGCCTTCGACGCCGCGCTGCGGACGGTGACGGACCAGTCGACGGCCCGCCCGTCGTAGTGCTCCGAGGTCGAGAGCGCGTCCGACCCGCACCCGCGGGAGATGTTGGACGCGGCGCCCGAGGCGGACCGGAGGAGGTCGGCGAACGCGACCGTCCCCGGCTTCGCCGCCGCGTCGCACGAGTCCGCCGGGACGTAGCGCGCGAGGTCCTCGATGCCGGCCGGCAGCCCGTCCGGTGTCGGCGGGAGCGCCGTCGCGGCGGCGGCCCGCTCGACCGGGGCGAGGCCCCCGCCGGTGGCTCCGGCGAGAAGGGCGGCGACGGCCAGGAGGGAGGTGGGGATGCCGCGGCGCAGACGTGTCATGACGGGGTGGTCCTCCGGATCGCGGGCGGGGCGAGACGGGCACGCCGGTGCGGGCTCGGGGGGATCGTGCGGAACGCACCTCCCGGGTGCTCCATCGGCGCGGAGCGCCCACCCCTGAGGGGTCGTCCCGAGGGCGGCCCCCGGGCTGCCCCGGGTCTGCGAGGATCACGGGGTGCGAGCCGTCGTCGTCCGCGAGACCGGGGCCCTCCCCGAGGTCGAGGAGGTCCCCGAGCCTGTGTGCCCGCCCGACGGGGTCGTCGTCGCGGTCGAGGCGACCGGCGTCTGCCGCTCGGACTGGCACGGGTGGCGGGGTCACGACCCCGTTGCCCTCCCCCACGTCCCCGGCCACGAGCTCGCCGGGACGGTCGCCCGGGTCGGCGCAGCGGTGACCCGCTGGTCCCCCGGGGACCGGGTGACGGTCCCGTTCGTCTGCGGCTGCGGGCGGTGCGGGACGTGTACGACCGGTGACACCCAGGTCTGCCCGGACCAGACCCAGCCGGGGTTCACCGGGTGGGGCTCCTTCGCCGAGAGGGTCGCCCTCCACGCGGCCGACACGAACCTCGTCGCCCTCCCCGACGGCCTCGACGCCGTGGCCGCGGCCGCCCTGGGCTGCCGGTTCGCGACGGCCTACCGGGCGGTCACCGTCCACGGGCGCCTCGCCGTGGGCGAGGTCCTCGCCGTCCACGGCTGCGGAGGCGTCGGGCTGTCGGCGGTCATGGTCGGCGCCGCCCTCGGGGCGGTCGTCGTCGCCGTCGACGTCAGCGAGGCCGCCCTCACCGAGGCGCGACGCCTCGGGGCCACCCACGTCGTCGACGCGGCCGGCTCCCCGGACGTCGCCGCCGCCGTGCGCGCGGTGAGCGGGGGCGGCGCCCACGTCTCGCTCGACGCCCTCGGCTCACCTCGGACGGCGGTGGCCTCGGTCCGCTCCCTCCGGACGCGGGGACGACACGTCCAGGTCGGCCTCCTCCTCGGCGACGAGTCGACACCTCCTCTGCCCATGGACCTCGTCGTCTCCCGCGAGCTCGCCGTCCTCGGCTCGCACGGGATGGCCGCCCACGAGTATCCGCCGATGCTCGCCGCGGTCGCGTCCGGCGACCTGCGGCCGGAGCTCCTCGTCGGGCGGGTCATCGGTCTCGAGGAGGCGCCCGCGGCCCTCGCCGCAATGGACGCCCCGGCGACCTCTCCCGGCCTCACCGTCGTCGACCTGCGCGGCGGCGGTCCCCGCTGACCGGTCGCCACGCCCTCCCGGGTGGCCTCAGCCCCGGCGGGCGGTGATCTCCGAGATCGTCCTCCCGGCCCGCAGGCCCTTGTCCTCGAAGCCGTCCGTCGGGCGCCACGCGGGCCGGTCGCCGGTCGTCACGGTCCAGCCGCCGTGAACCGCGAGCTGCTCGAGCGCGTGCTCGGCGTAGGTCACCTGGTCGGTCGCCACCCGGAGCACACCCCCGGGCTCGAGGCGGTCGGCGAGGAGCTCGAGCGTGTGCTGCTGGACGAAGCGGCGCTTGGCGTGCTTGTTCTTCAGCCACGGGTCGGGGAAGAAGAGGTGGACGGCGTGGAGGCTGCCGGGGGCGACACGCTCCTCGAGGAGGGTGATCGCGTCGCCGTTGTGGACCCGGAGGTTCGCCACCCCCGCGACCTCCGCGGCGGCCATCATCCGGGCGAGGCCGGGGACGTGGACGTCGCTCGCGAGGACGTCGTGCCCTGGGTGCTCCTGCGCGTACGCGATCGCGGCGGCGCCGTGACCGCACCCGACCTCGAGGACGAGCGGGGCCCGGCGCCGGAAGGCGGTGGGCGGGTCGAGCGGGCCGTCGGGGATGCCGCGCCGAGGCATGAGGCGCGCCATCCGCTCGTCGGTGAGCGGCGAGTTCCGCCACCTCGGGGTGAAGGTCCGCACGCCGGGCTGTCGCTGGGTCCGAGTCGTCGTCACGGGGACCAAGGGTAGGTGCTCCGCGCGGCCGGTCGGTTCCGCGACCGGTCGCCGGAGGGGTCCGGCTCGTTCAGTCGCGCCAGAGGACGACGACCGCCCGGTCGTCGTCCTCACCGGCCCGGGCCCCGACGCACAGCCGGGCGGCGAGCCCGTCGAAGCCCGACCGCAGGCTCCGCTCCGCGGTCCCGAGCATGCGGTCGATGCCGTCGACGAGCTGGCGGGTGCGGGACTCGATGACGCCATCGGTGTAGAGCAGGAACGCGTCGCCGCGGGAGAGGACGCCGTGCCGTCGGGGGAACGTCGCCTCCTCGAGGACCCCGAGGAGGGGCCCGTTCGTCCCCTCGATGACCTCCCAGCGGCCCGACCCGGCGGAGTACTTCACCGCGGGCGGGTGACCGGCCGTGGCGACCGAGTACGCACCCGTCCGGGTGCACACCTGGACGTGGACGGCGGTCGCGAACCCCTCCCCCCACGACTGGCGGAGGAGGTAGGTGTTCGCCGCCGGGAGGAAGCCCTCGGCGTCGGTCGCCCCGAGCAGGCCGCTGAACGCCCCCGAGAGGAGGAGGGACCGGGTCCCCGAGCGCAGCCCCTTGCCGCTGACGTCGACGAGGACGATCTCGAGGACGCTCCCCTCGCCGCTGCGGGCCGTGACCATGAAGTCTCCGGAGAAGGCGTCGCCGTGCGCGGACCGGAGCGCGGACTCGGCGTGCCACCCGGGCGGGAGCTCGGGCATCTCGCCCATGAGCCGGAGCCGGTCGCGCAGGTCGACGAGCATCCCCTCCCCGCCGAGCCCCCTGACCCCGATCCGTGACCGGGAGCGGGAGAGGGAGTACATGAGGACCATGACGACGGCGAGCATCGCAACTGCGGCGAGCGGCACCGGCCGCACGTCGGGGTCGACCGCGATGGTCACCCCGACGCAGAGGCCGAGCCAGCCGTAGACGACGGCGAGCGCGCGCGGTCCGAGGAGGAGCCCGGCGAGGACGACGGCAGGGGCGAAGGCGCCCTGCGGGACGACCCCGGGCCAGACGACGATCGCGGCGCAGAGGCCCGTGACGAGGGCGACGAGCCCGAGAGTGGTCACGTAGACGTCCCGGCGGTCGGGGAGCCGGAGCGAGCTCAGCGCACGCCGTCCCGGGCCGGTCCGCCGGGTCTGCTGGACGAGGTCAGGCTTCACACACGCCGTCCCCGTCCCCGGCAGTGGCCGACCGCCGTCGCGGACGATCCTGTCACAGTGACCGCCCCCCGTCACGTGAATCCGGCCGGAGCCCCCCGCCCCGGGTGGCGGCCCGGTCAGGGAAGGTCCGGAAGGCTGCCCGAGTGCTCGTACTCGCTCACCATCGCGATCCGCCGGGCGTGCCTCGGCTCACCGGAGAACTCCGTCCCGAGGAACACCCGGACCATCGCCGTCGACTCCTCGACGGAGCTCACCCGGCCACCGATGGCGATGACCTGGGCGTCGTTGTGCTCCCGGGCGAGACGGGCGAGCTCGGGGCTGGCGCAGAGCGCCGCCCGGATGCCCGCGACCTTGTTCGCGGCCATCTGCTCGCCGTTGCCGGAGCCTCCGAGGACGATGCCCCGCGACCCCGGGTCGGCGGCGACCGCCTCGGCGGCGCGGAGGACGAAGACGGGGTAGTCGTCCTGGGCGTCGTACGAGTGCGGCCCGTGGCAGGTGACGTCGTGGCCGTCGGCCTCGAGGGAGGCGACGAGCTCCCGGAGGAGGTCGTAGGCGGCGTGGTCGCCGCCGATGTGGACGTGCATGTCTCGTCTCCCCCTCAGTCGAAGATCGGGCCGACGGTGCGGCTCCGCTTGAGCTCGTAGAACCCGGGCGTGCCGGCGACGAGGACGCACCCGTCCCAGAGCCGACCGGCCGCCTCCCCCCTCGGGGCGGGGGTGACGACCGGGCCGAAGAAGGCGACGCCGTTGACGGCGACGACCGGCGTGCCGACCTCGTCGCCGACGAGCTCGATGCCGCGCGCATGGCTCTTGCGGACGTCCTCGTCGACCTCGGTGCCGTCGGCATGGCGGGCGAGGCCGGCGGGGAGGCCGACCTCGGCGAGGGCGGGAGCGATGACCTTGGCGAAGTCCTTCTCGCCGCCGACGTGGATCCGGCCGCCCATCGCGTCGTAGAGCGGCTTGACGACCTCGTCGCCGTGGCGCTGCGCCGCGGCGACGATGACGCGGACCGGGCCCCAGGCGCGCCCGAGCATCGCCTCGTACTCCTCGGGGAGGTCGCGCCCCTCGTTGAGGACGGCGAGGCTCATCACCGACCACGTGACGTCGACGGGGCGGACCCGCTCGACCTCGCCCATCCACCGCGACGTCATCCACGCCCACGGGCACGCCGGGTCGAACCAGAACTCGGCGGAGGACCGCTCGGTGGTGCCCGGCTCGGTCGTGTTCGGCTCCGTGCTCTTCATGCCGCCATCCTGCCACCCGGACTCATGCCGCCATCCTGCCACCCGGTCACGCCGTCGAGGTTGGGGTCCGCGGCGGGGCCCGTGCGAAGATGGCCGTTGGCCCTGACCCCTGCCTCGAGATCCGGAGGACCCTGTGCCCGGGAAGAACCTCACCCGCGAGGAGGCCGTCACCCGCGCGGCCCTCGTGAGCGTCGACAGCTACGACGTCCAGCTCGACCTCACGACGTCGGAGACGACCTTCGCGACGACGACGACGGTCCGCTTCGACGCCGCGGAGCCCGGCGGGGAGACCTTCCTCGACCTCATCGCCGACTCGGTCGAGCGCCTCACCCTCAACGGGAGCGACCTCGACCCGGCGGAGCACTACGACGGGGCGCGCCTGCGGGTCCCCCGCCTCGCCGCGACGAACGAGCTCACCGTCGCGGCGACCGGGCGGTACATGAACACCGGGGAGGGCCTGCACCGCTTCGTCGACCCCGTCGACGACGAGGTCTACCTCTACACCCAGTTCGAGGTCGCCGACTCGCGTCGGATGTTCGCCGTCTTCGAGCAGCCCGACCTCAAGGCGACCTTCGCCTTCACGGTCACCGCGCCCGCGCACTGGCAGCTCGTCTCGACCTCCCCGACACCAGAGCCCCAGCCCGCCTCGGACGGGGTCGCGACGTGGCGGTTCGCGCCGACGCCCCGGATGTCGAGCTACATCACCGCCCTCGTCGCCGGGCCGTACGACGTCGTCCGGGACGAGGTCGAGACCCGCGCGGGGAGGATCCCGCTCGGGATCTACTGTCGGCGCTCGCTGACCCCCCACCTCGACGCCGAGAACATCTTCGACTGCACGAAGCGCGGGTTCGCCTTCTTCGAGGAGGAGTTCGACTCGGCGTACCCGTTCGCGAAGTACGACCAGCTCTTCACGCCGGAGTACAACATGGGGGCGATGGAGAACGCGGGGGCGGTGACGATCAACGAGGTCTACGTCTTCCGCTCCAAGGTCCCCGACGCCCTCGTGGAGCGGCGCGCGCTCACCCTGCTCCACGAGCTCGCCCACATGTGGTTCGGCAACCTCGTGACGATGCGGTGGTGGAACGACCTCTGGCTCAACGAGTCGTTCGCCGAGTGGGCCTCGACGACGTGCCAGGCGGAGGCCACCGCGTGGGAGAGCGCGTGGACGACGTTCGGGACGTCGGAGAAGGCCTGGGCCTACCGGCAGGACCAGCTCTCCTCGACGCACCCGATCGTCGCGCCGATCCGCGACCTCGAGGACGTCGAGGTGAACTTCGACGGGATCACCTACGCCAAGGGCGCCTCGGTCCTCAAGCAGCTCGTCGCCTACGTGGGTCGGGAGCCCTTCGTCGCCGGCCTCCGGGCGTACTTCGCGGCGCACGCGTGGGGGAACACGACCCTCACCGACCTGCTCGACGAGCTCGAGCGGACCTCGGGCCGGGACCTCGGGAGCTGGTCGAAGCTCTGGCTCGAGACCGCCGGGGTCAACACCCTCCGTCCCGTCGTCGAGGTCGACGACCGGGGCCTCGTCTCCTCGGCAGTCATCGAGCAGACCGCGACGCCGGCCCACCCGACGATCCGCCCCCACCGCCTCGCCGTCGGGCTCTATGACCTCGACGGGGGCCGGCTCGTGCGGACCGACCGGATCGAGCTCGACGTCGACGGCGCGACGACGGAGGTGCCCGGCCTCGTCGGCCGAAACCAGCCCGACCTCCTCCTCGTCAACGACGAGGACCTCGCGTACGCGAAGATCCGGCTCGACGAGCGCTCGCTCGCGACGGCGATCGCCCACCCCCGGGGCTTCGGGGACAGCCTGCCCCGGTCGCTCGTCCTCGCCTCGGCGTGGGACATGACCCGGGACGCGGAGACCGCCGGGCGCGACTTCGTCGAGCTCGTCCTCGCCTCCCTGCCCGGGGAGACCGACTCGACGCTCCTGCGGACCGTCCTCGGCCAGCTTCACGCGACCGTGCGGATGTACCTCGCGCCGGGTCACCGGGAGCAGGTCCGCACCCGCGTCCTCGGCGCGCTCCACGCCCTCGCGCTCGACGCGCCCGCAGGGAGCGACGCCCAGTTCCAGCTCGTCGGAGCGGCCGCGGGGATGCTCGCGGTCGGGGACGACACGGCGTGGGTCCGCGACCTCCTCGAGGGGACGACCGCCCTCGAGGGCCTCGAGATCGACACCGACATGCGCTGGACCCTCCTCACCGCGCTCGCCGCCGCCGGGGTCGCCGACGCCACCGAGATCGACGCCGAGCGGGCCCGCGACAACACGGCGACCGGCCGGGAGCGGGCGGCCCGCGCGCATGCGTCCGTCCCGACCACGGAGGCCAAGGACGCCGGGTTCCGCGCGGCCGTCGAGGGGGACACCCTCGCGAACTCCGTCGTCGAGGCGACGGCGCTCGGCTTCGGCCGGACGAGCGACCCCGAGCTCCTCCGGCCGTTCGTCGACCGCTACCTCGACGCGCTGCTGCCGGTGTGGTCGAGCCGGACGCACGCGATCGCCGAGGCGATCGTCACCGGCTTCTACCCGGCGGCGCTCGCCGACGCCGCCCTCCTCGAGGCGACCGAGGGATGGCTCGAGGCCCACCCCGACGCCCCCGCGGGGCTCCGCCGGCTCGTCGCCGAACACCGGGACGGTGTCGTCCGCGCCCTCGCCGCCCAGGAGCGTGACGGCCGATGACGGGGCTGCTCCACCTCGTCTCCGCCACCGACACCGCCCAGGACAGCGTCGACTTCGCGACCCGCGTCGTCAGCTGGTCGCTCGACCAGGGCGTGAAGACCGCGGTCACCCTCGTCGGCGCCGCCGTCCTCCGCTGGGTCCTCCAGCGGCTCATCACCCGCTTCGTCGAGTCGACGGCGACCCGGTCCAGCGCCCGCCTCGTCCAGTCCTCGGGCAAGGCGGGGCGGGTGCTCGCCACGGCGACCGGTCTCGCGAACGAGCGCCGCGAGCAGCGGACCCGGGCGATGGGATCGCTGCTGCGGAGCGTCGTGACGATCGTCGTCGCCGTCGTCGCCGGCCTCACCGTCCTCCAGATCCTCGGGATCCCGCTCGCCCCGCTCCTCGCCTCCGCCGGGGTCGGGGGGCTCGCCCTCGGCTTCGGGGCCCAGTCCCTCGTCCGGGACTTCCTCTCCGGGGTGTTCATGATCCTCGAGGACCAGTACGGCGTCGGAGACATCGTCGACACCGGGGAGGCGGTCGGCACGGTCGAGGAGGTCACCCTGCGGATCACCCGGCTGCGGGACATCAATGGGGTGACGTGGTACGTCCGCAACGGCGAGATCGTCCGGGTCGGCAACCACAGCCAGGGCTTCGCCAGCGCCGTCGTCGACGTCCCCTTCTCGTTCAAGGAGGACGTCGACCGGGTCATCGGGATCATCACCGGTGTCGTCCACGCGTTGACCGACGACGAGGCGTGGGCCCCCCGGCTGCCCGAGGAGCCGAGCGTCCTCGGGGTGGAGTCGATGTCCGCGGGGACGATGACCGTCCGGGTCCTCGCGACCTGCACGAGCGGGTCGCAGTGGGACCTCAAGCGGGAGATGCGCCGCCGGATCAAGGATGCCTTCGACCGCGAGGGCATCAAGGGCCCGGACATCCCCCCGTTCGGCGTGCCCCAGGCATGACGGCAGGCATGACGGCAGACGCGACGGCAGGTCCCCGGGCGCACGAGGTCCGCCCCGTGACAGACTTGACCGGTGAGTGAGCAGCACGTGACGAGCACCCTCTACGAGCAGATGGGCGGCCGGGAGACGTTCACCGCCCTCGTCCACGAGTTCTACCGGGGCGTCGCCGGCGACCCCGAGCTCCGGGCGCTCTACCCGGAGGAGGACCTCGGCCCGGCCGAGGAGCGGCTACGGATGTTCCTCGAGCAGTACTGGGGCGGCCCGACGACGTACTCCGAGCAGCGCGGGCACCCGCGCCTGCGGATGCGGCACATGCCGTTCCGGGTGACGCCGGCCCAGCGGGACCGGTGGCTCACCCACATGATGGCGGCCGTCGACCGGGTCGACCTCCCCGAGACCCAGGACGCCGTCCTGCGCGACTACCTCACCCGCGCCGCCCACAGCCTCGTCAACACGCTCGAGACGTGACGGGCCGGCTTTGCGGTCGGGGCCGGGAATGGGAGAGCATGTCTGCCCGTGACCGACGCCACCACCCACAGCCACGTCCACCCGCCGGCGCCCACCGGGGCGGCCTGGTGGCGCGACGCCGTCATCTACCAGATCTACCCGCGTTCGTGGGCCGACGGCGACGGCGACGGCGTCGGTGACCTCGCCGGCGTGACGGCCCACCTCGACCACCTCGTCACCCTCGGGGTCGACGCCGTGTGGTTCTCCCCGTTCTACCCCTCACCGCAGGCGGACGCGGGCTACGACGTCGCGGACTACCGCGACATCGACCCGGTCTTCGGCACCCTCGGCGACCTCGACGCCCTCCTCGCCGCGGCGCACGCCCGGGGCCTGCGGATCATCGTCGACCTCGTCCCGAACCACTCCTCGCACGAGCACGCGTGGTTCCGCGCCGCGCTCGCCGCCGGCCCGGGGAGCCCCGAGCGCGCGCGCTACGTCTTCCGCGACGGCACCGGCCCGGACGGCGCCGAGCCGCCGAACGACTGGCTGTCGGTCTTCGGGGGCCGCGCCTGGACCCGGGTCGAGGACGGCCAGTGGTACCTCCACCTCTTCGACAGCGCGCAGCCCGACTTCGACTGGGACCATCCCGACGTCCGCGCCGAGTTCCTCGACGTCATCACCTTCTGGCTCGACCGCGGCGTCGACGGCTTCCGGGTCGACGTCGCCCACGGGCTCGTCAAGCGTGCGGGCCTGCCCGCCTGGGGCACGCCGGTCGACCTCCTCGGTGACGACGCGACCGGGGAGGCCCCGATGTGGGACCAGGACGGCGTCCACGAGATCTACCGGTCGTGGCGCGCGCTCCTCGACTCCTACGGCGCCCCGGAGCGGATCATGTGCGCCGAGGCGTGGGTCAAGCCGGCCGAGCGGCTCATGCGCTACGTCCGCCCGGACGAGTTCCACCAGACCTTCAACTTCGACTTCCTCGACACGCCCTGGCGCGCCGACGACCTCCGCGCCGTCATCGAGACCTCCCTGAGGAACGCCGACACCGTCGGCGCCCCGAGCTCGTGGGTCCTGTCCAACCACGACGTCGTCCGGCACGCGAGCCGCCTCGGCCTGCCCGTCACGGACCCCCGCCCCAACGGGATCTCCGCCGACGACCCGCAGCCGGACCGGGCCCTCGGCCTGCGCCGGGCCCGGGCGGCGACCACCCTCATGCTCGCCCTGCCCGGCTCCGCCTACCTCTACCAGGGCGAGGAGCTCGGGCTGCCCGACTCGACGGACATGCCGCACGAGCACCGCCAGGACCCGGCGTTCCACCGGACGGCGGGCGCGGAGACCGGCCGCGACGGGTGCCGGGTGCCGATGCCGTGGCACCGGGACGCCCCGGCGTTCGGGTTCAACGACACCGGCGCGACGTGGCTCCCCCAGCCGGAGGTCTACGGCGAGCTCGCCGTCGACGCCCAGGACGGGGTCCCCGGCTCGACGCTCGAGCTGTACCGCTCGCTCCTCGCCGTCCGCGCGGAGCGGGGGCTCGGCCTCGGCGGCCTCGAGCTCGTCGAGGACGGGCCCGCTGACCGCGGGGTCGACGGCGACGGCACGGACGTCGTCGCGGTCCGCAACAGCGGCCGTGACGGGCGCCGCCCCACCCTCGTCGTCGCGAACCTCTCCGACCGGCCGGTCGCCCTCCCCGCCGGGGCGCGCGTCCTCGTCGCCTCGGGTGAGCTCACGCCCGCCGGGGCCGTCCCGGCGGACACGACCGTCTGGGCGGAGGTCCCGGGGGCCTGAGGGCCGGCGGGACGAGGAGGGGAGCATGGTGCGAGCGAGCGACTACCCGTACTTCGACGCCCCCGGGCCGATCGGCCTCGCCCACCGGGGCGGGGCCGGGCACGCCCCGAACCGGGGGCGCGAGAACAGCCTGGCGGCCTTCCGGGAGGCTGTCGACCTCGGGTACGGCTACCTCGAGACCGACGTCCACGCGACCCGGGACGGCGTCCTCGTCGCCTTCCACGACGACCGGCTCGACCGGGTCACCGACGGCAGCGGCCTGCTCGCCGACCTGCCCTGGTCGGTCGTCCGGCAGGCCCGGATCGCCGGCCGCGAGGAGATCCCGACGCTCGACGCCGTCCTCGAGGAGCTGCCCGAGGTCCGGGTGAACATCGACGTCAAGGCGCCCGGGGGGGTCGAGCCGCTCGCCCGGGTCATCCGCGCCCACGGTGCCGTCGGCCGGGTCTGCGTCGCGTCGTTCTCCGAGCGGCGGGTCCGCGCGGTCCGGCGCCTCGTCGGCCCACGGCTCGCGACCGCCGCCGGGCCGGTGGGGGTCGCCGTCTCCCGGTTCACGCCCGGGGCGCTGGCCGGCTGGGTGCGCTCCACGGCGCCCGTCCTCCAGGTGCCCGTCCGGCACCGGGTCGCGGGGGTCGACGTCACCCTCGTCACGCAGGCGCTCCTGCGTCGCCTCCACCGCGTCGGCAAGCACGTCCACGTGTGGACCGTCGACGACCCCGGCGAGATGCACCGGCTCCTCGACCTCGGGGTCGACGGGATCGTCAGCGACCGGATCGATCTCCTCCGTGACGTCCTCGCCGACCGGGGGACCCCGCTCGGCAGGTGACTCCGGGTCCGGGTCCTCACGGCGGCCGGCCGGTGGCGGGACGGCCGGGCGGGCGCTCAGGCCGAGGTGAGCCGCTCGGCGAGCTCACGGACCGCCGACGCCCGCCCGGCGAGGTTCCACATGTAGCCGCGGTGCTCGACGAGGCGGGTCTCCCCGCCGGCGCCGAGGACGAGGGCCTCGCCCGGCAGCCAGTCCCAGGGGTGGACCGAGTGCTGGGCCCATGCCTCGATCCGTCCGCCGGCGACCGCGGCGAGGTCGCACGAGCTCGACCCGAGCATCCGGATCGTCGCCGCGCCCGTCGCCATCGCGAGGAAGGGCTCCCGGACGGCGTCGAGACCGAGCCGGGTCGGGTGGACGTACGTCGCGAGGCACCCCCGCCCGAGGGGGACGTCGGCGAACGGGCCGACCGGCACCGCGTTGCACGTCGTCCCGAGCGCCGGGCCGCCGACCCAGAGCTCGCCCGCCCGGGGGTGGTGGACGGCGCCGAGGAGGACCCCGGCGTCGTCGCGAAGGGCGAGCGCGCTGCACCAGTAGGTCAGCCCGGAGAGGAAGTTGTACGTCCCGTCGACGGGGTCGACGACCCACGTCCGGCCGCTCCCGGACTCCTCCTCGGCGCCCTCCTCGCCGACGATCCCGTCCTCGGGCCGGAGCCGGCGAAGGGCGTCGACGACGAGCGCCTCGGCGGCGTGGTCGGCCGCCGTGACGACGTCGGACACCGACGTCTTCTCGGCGTGGTCGAGCCCCCCGACGCGCATTGCGGCCGCGAGCTCACCGGCCCGGCGGACGAGCTCGGCGGCGAGCGCGGCGTCGTCGAGGTCCGGGTCGATCGTCGAGGTGTCGGTGAGGGCGTCCACGCTGCCCACCCTAGGTCGCCGGGTCAGCGGACGAGGACGTGGCCGACCGGGCTCGACAGCCGGGTCCACCGGCCGGAGGCGTACACGCTGACCCGCGCCCCGGGGGCGGCGAACCCGAGGGCGTGGACGGCGAACGCGCCTCCGGCGGGGACGGGGGGGACGGTGGCGGTCGGCTGGGACCAGACCTGCTGGCGCAGGGCGGTGACGGCGTGCCCGCCGGCCCCCTCGGGAGCGCCCTCGGCGATCTCGGCGATGCCCGCGCGGGCCGCGGCCCGGACCTCCTCCTCCTCGAGCTCGCCGACGCGCTCCCAACCGGCGCGGGGCGGGCTCACCGCCGTCCACGGCGCCGTCACCGTGGTCGGCGGGACGTCGAGGACGACGGTCCCCTCGGGGTGCCGGGCGAGCCGGTCGGTGACGGCGCCGAGCGGGACGGTGGTGTCGAGCTCCACCGGGTCGGCGAGCCGCATGACCCGGAGGCCGACGACGGCGCCGGACCCGGCGAGCCCGCTGCCCGGGAGGACGCAGACGTACGCGGCGAGAACGTCGCCGTGCGCGTGCAGGCGGACCGCCCCCTCCGGGTCGAGCGACTTCGCCCGGCCCGCGTACGTCGCGAGGTCGGTGAGCCCGTCGGCGTCCGGGAAGCGCAGAGAGGTCACCGGCGCCGCCACCGGAACGGGACCGGGTCCCCCTCGTACCGGTCGAGGACCGCCCGCTCGTCGGGGGCGAGCCGACGCGGGGACGCCCTGCCGAAGTCGTAGGCGACGAGCGAGGTCTCCGCGCGGGCGTAGAGGGTCGTCCCGGTGCGCTGCGGGTCGAGGACCTCGTAGGCGAGGTCGAAGCTCGCCCCGCCGATCGCCGTCGCCCACATGTCGACCCGGATGGGGGCGTGCCGGAACGGCAGCGGGGCGAGGTACTCGATCTCGTGCCGGGCCACGAGGACGCCGGTGTCGAGGATGGTCTTGTCCTCCCCGAACCACTCGGCGAACCCGATGACGCGGGCGTCCTCGAGGAGACGGAGGAACTGGACGTTGTTGACGTGGCCGTACGCGTCCATGTCGCTCCAGCGCAGGGCGACCTCGACGGTGTAGCAGTCCGTGGGCATGGGGACAGTCTGACAGCCGGAGCCCGGCCGTGCCGGGCGGCCGTCCCCGGGGTGGGTGGGCCGAGCGCCGGCGGTGTCGGGGACGCGGCCTACGGTGGGAACATGACGAGCGAGCCGCACGCCACGACCCGCACGCCCGGCGACCCCCAGGTGCCGGGCGCCGACGAGGTCCCGGCCGAGCCTCCCCGCGTCGACGATGCCCTGCGGGGGCGGGCGCTCGCCGCCCTGCACGAGCTCGTCGGGCGCCCGGACGTCGAGTTCCGGCCCGGGCAGCTCGAGGCGATCGCGTCGCTCGTCGAGGCCCGCGAACGCGTCCTCGTCGTCCAGCGCACGGGGTGGGGCAAGTCGGCCGTGTACTTCGTCGCGACCGCGCTCCGGCGGGGCGAGGGCGCGGGGCCGTCGGTCATCATCTCGCCTCTCCTCGCACTCATGCGCGACCAGATCGAGGCCGCCCGACGGGCCGGGATCCGGGCGGTGACGATGAACTCGGCGAACGCCGAGGCCTGGGAGGAGGTCCGGGCCGCGCTCGCCGCGGACGAGGTCGACGTCCTCCTCGTCAGCCCGGAGCGGCTCAACAACCCGCGGTTCCGGGCCGAGCAGCTGCCCGACCTCGCGGCCCGGTGCGGCCTCCTCGTCGTCGACGAGGCCCACTGCGTCAGCGACTGGGGTCACGACTTCCGCCCGGACTACCGACGCATCCGCGACCTCCTCACGACCCTGCCCGCCGACACACCCGTCCTCGCGACGACGGCGACGGCGAACTCGCGGGTCGTCACCGACGTCGTCGAGCAGCTCGGCGCCGGGGGCCACCGGGTGAGCAGCGCGCGCGGGCCGCTGGCCCGGGACTCGCTCCGGCTCGGGGTCCTCCCCCGGACCTCCCCCGAGCGCCGCCTCGCGTGGCTCGTCGCCCACCTCGGCGAGCTGCCGGGGAGCGGGATCATCTACACCCTCACGGTCTCCGCGGCCGAGGACGTCGCCGCGGCCCTGCGCGAGGTGGGGCACGAGGTCCGGGCGTACACCGGCCGCACCGACACCGCCGACCGCGAGCGCCTCGAGCACGCCCTGCGCGACAACGAGGTCAAGGCGCTCGTCGCGACGAGCGCCCTCGGCATGGGGTTCGACAAGCCCGACCTCGGCTTCGTCCTCCACCTCGGGGCGCCCTCGTCGCCGGTCGCGTACTACCAGCAGGTCGGGCGCGCCGGTCGCGCCACCGAGCGGGCCGACGTCCTCCTCCTCCCCGGGATCGAGGACCGCGAGATCTGGGCGTACTTCGCGTCCGCGTCCATGCCCCGCCAGGAGCAGGCGGACGCCGTCCTCACCGCGCTCGCCGAGGCGGGGCGGCCGCTGTCCACGGTCGCTCTCGAGAGCATCGTCGACGTCCGTCGGACCCGGCTCGACCTGCTCCTCAAGGTCCTCGACGTGGAGGGCGCGGTGACCCGGGTCCAGGGCGGGTGGACCGCGACCGGGCAGCCGTGGACGTACGACGCCGAGCGGTACGAGCGGGTCGCCCGGGCCCGCGCCGACGAGCAGGACCTCATGCTCGAGTACGAGCGGACCGACCGGTGCCGGATGGCGTTCCTCCAGGAGTGCCTCGACGACGCGAGCGCCGCCCCGTGCGGGCGGTGCGACACGTGCGCGGGGACGTGGTTCCCGACCGACATCCCGGAGTCCCTCGTCACGGGGGCCGCCGGGCGGCTGGCCCGGGTCGGCGTCGACGTCGAGGCCCGCGCGCAGTGGCCGAGCGGCATGGACCGGCTCGGCGTCCCCGCGAAGGGCCGGATCCCTGCCGCGGAGGCGATGGCCCCCGGACGCGCCCTCGCCCGGGCGACCGACCTCGGCTGGGGCCAGCGGGTGCGGGACCTCCTGCGCGCCGGGGACGCCGAGGTCCCTCCCGAGGTGGTCCGCGCGTGCGTCCAGGTGCTCGCCGAGTGGGACTGGCCCGCCCGGCCGACCGGGATCGTCGCCGTCCCCTCGCGCACCCGCCCCCGCCTCGTCGGGACGCTCGCCGAGCGGCTCGGCGAGCTCGGCCGGCTCCCGGTCCTCGGCAGCCTCGACCTCGTCGACGGGGGTCCGGTCGGGGAGCCCGGCGGCAACAGCGCCTTCCGGCTCGCCGGCGTCTGGGACCGGCTGTCCGTCGGGCAGGGGCTCGGCTCGGCGCTCGCGGCGGGCCGGGGACCCGTCCTCCTCGTCGACGACGTCGTCCACTCGCGGTGGACCCTGACGACGGCGGCGCGAGCGCTCCGCCGTGCCGGGGCGGACTCAGTGCTCCCGTTCGCGCTCGCGGTCGACGGCTGAGGTGCGGCGCCCGGGACGGCCTCGCCCCCGGGTGACGACCCGAGCCTCATCGGCGGCTCGCCCGGCGCCGGACCGTTAGGGTCACCGGTGTGACGACCGACCCCGCCGACCCGCTGGCCGAGCTGCTCACCGTCCTCGACCTCGAGGAGGTCGGCACCGCGCGCATCCGCGTCGAGGGCCTCACCGAGCACGTCGAGGGCCTCACCGAGGAGCAGGAGCGGGAGTCGCTGAGCGAGACCGGTGCGACCGTGTTCCTCGGGCAGAGCCAGCGGATGCCGCACGGCCGGGTCTTCGGGGGCCAGGTCCTCGCCCAGTGCGTCATCGCCGCCGGCCGGACGGTCGCCCCCGCCGGCGGTGACCGGCGGATCCACTCCCTTCACGGCTACTTCATGCGCCCCGGCGACGACACCCAGCCGATCCGCTTCGCCGTGGAGCGGATGCGCGACGGGCAGTCGTTCAGCACCCGCCGCGTCCACGCCCTCCAGCGCGGCGCGGCGATCCTCTCGATGATCGCCTCCTTCCAGACCCCGGCGGACGGCCTCGACCACCAGGACCCCATGCCCGGCGTCCCCGGCCCGGAGTCCCTCGAGAGCCTCTCCGACCTCTTCGGCGGCATCGACCACCCGGCCGCCGCCCACCTGCGGCGCCGGCCGGTCGAACAGCGCCACGTCGAGGGGAACCTCTACGCGGCGCCGTCGGTCGAGCGCGTCGCGAGCCAGCACATGTGGATGCGGTCGGTCGGCGCGCTCCCCGCGGACCCCCTCGTCCACGCCGCGGTCATGGCGTACGCCTCGGACTACTCGCTGCTCGAGCCGACCCTCCGGCGGCACGGCGTCGCGTGGAGCGACCGGCGGCTGCGGGCGGCCAGCCTCGACCACGCGATGTGGTTCCACCGCCCCGCCCGGATGGACGAGTGGGTGCTGTACTCCCAGGAGTCGCCCTCGGCGCAGGGCGGCCGGGGGCTCGGCCTCGGACGGATGTTCACCGCCGACGGGTCGCTCGCCGCGACCGTGGCCCAGGAGGGCATGCTCCGGATCAAGCAGGGGTGAGCCGGACCGCCGGGCGCCACCGGCCCTGCGATCAGCGGGTCCGCAGGACGGCGACGTCGTCGGGGCCGAGCCGGACGGCGGCACCGACGACCTCGGCGTCCTCCCAGGAGGCGAGGACGTCGTCCGGCTCACCCGGGACGGCGACGTCGGCGCGGCGCCCGCCGAGGTTGACGACGACGTGGACCCGTCCCCGGCTGACGACGAGGGTGCCCGCGTCCTCGTCGACCGTCGTCCGCACCCGCGCGAGGGTGTCGTCGACGAGGTCGGGCTCGGTCCGCCGCAGGGCGATGAGGCTCCGGTACCAGGCGAGGACGCGGGCGTGTCCCTCCCGGGACGGCTCGGACCAGTCGAGGACGCTCCGGTCCCGGGTCGCGGCGTCCTGCGGGTCGGGCACCTCCTCGGCGTCCCAGCCGTGGGCGGCGAACTCGGCCCGACGGCCGTTGCGGACCGCGTCACCGAGCTCCGGGTCGGTGAAGTCGGTGAAGTACTGGAACGGGGTCGCCGCCGCCCACTCCTCTCCCATGAAGATCATCGGGGTGAACGCCGACAGGAGGTACAGCGCCGCGCCGGCCGCCTGCCGTCCCGGGGTGAGGCTCGCGCTGACCCGGTCCCCGAGGGCGCGGTTGCCGACCTGGTCGTGGGTCTGGAGGTAGGCGACGAAGTGCCGTCCCCGGGTGCTCCGGCGGTCGACCGGGCGGCCCCACTCACGGTCGCGGAACGACGACCAGCGCCCGTCGTGGAGGAAGACCTCGCCGAGGACCTTGCCGAGGACGGAGAGCGGCCCCCCGTCCGGCCAGGCGCGGACGTGCCCGGCGAAGTCGGCGTAGTACCCCTGCCGCTCGCCGGTGAGCGTCGCGTGGAGGGCGTGGTGGACGTCGTCCGCCCACTGGGCGTCCATCCCGCGGCCGCCCTCGCCCGTCGGGGTGACCATGACGACGTCGTTGAGGTCGGACTCGGCGATGAGGTCGAGCGGCCGGCCGAGCTTGCCGGCGAGGTCGGCCACGACGTCGCTCATCTCGGCGAGGACGTGTCGGGGCGAGGCGTCCCGGAGCTCGTGGACGGCGTCGAGGCGGAGCGCGTCGAGGTGGAAGTCGCGTAGCCAGCGCACGACGTTGTCGAGGAGGTAGGCCCGGACCTCCTCCGAGCCGGTCTGGTCGAGGTTGACCGCGGCGCCCCACGGGGTCGTGTGGGCCTCGGTGAAGTACGGGCCGAACCGGGCGAGGTAGTTCCCGCTCGGGCCCATGTGGTTGTGGACGACGTCGAGGCAGACGCCGAGCCCGGCCGCGTGGCAGGCGTCGACGAACCGCTGGAGCGCCGCCGGTCCCCCGTACTGGTCGTGCACGGCGTACGGGAGGACGCCGTCGTACCCCCACCCCCAGCGGCCGGGGAAGGCGGCGACGGGCATGACCTCGACGACGTCGACACCGAGGTCGACGAGGTGGCCGAGGTGGTCCGCCGCGGCGTCGAACGTCCCCTCCGGGGTGAAGGTCCCGACGTGGAGCTCGTAGACGACGCCCCCCGTCGTCCCCGCCCCGTGCCGGGGTCCCGGCCAGCCGGCGTCCTCCCACCGGTGGGCGTCGACGTCGAACCAGCGGCTCGGGCCGTCGACGCCGTGCGGCTGCCACGCGCTCCGCGGGTCGGGCAGCGGCTCGCCGCCGTCGAGGGAGAAGGCGTAGTCGAGCTGGTCCGGGGCGGCCCCCGTGGCCGTGTCCGGAGCCCAGGACCACCAGCCGCGCTCGGCGCGCGTCATCGGGGACCGGGACGGGGGCTGCCCGGGGGTCCCGACGACGACGTCGACCCGCCCGGCCTCGGGCGCCCAGACGGTGAGGTGGGGCGTGCTCATGCGTCCTCCCGGACGAGGAGGGCGACCGGCAGCCCGGCGAGGAGGTCCACGAGCCGGACCGACCCGGTGACGGCGGGGCCTCCGAGGAGGTCCCGCCAGCGGCCGGGCGGGAGGGCGAGGGCCGCCTCCCCCCAGCCGCCGGCCTCGGCGAGCCGAGCGGCGAGCCGGGTGACGACGGCGACGACCTTGGGGTCGCCGTCGCCGCGGGCGACGGCGAGGGCGTGCTCGGAGCCGGTCGGGAGGAGGGACCACGACGCACCCTCCCCGGTGAACCACTCCGGGTGCTCGCGGCGGAGACGGAGCGCGGACGCGGTGACGAGGAGCTTCTCGTCGTCGAGGTCGGCGGGGGCGGCCCCGGCGTCGAGGGCCGCGAGCCTGCGCCCGATCCCCGCGTGGTCGACGGGGCGCCGGTTGTCCGGGTCGACGAGCGAGAGGTCGACGACCTCGCGGCCCTGGTACACGTCGGGCACCCCGGGGAGGACGAGCTGGAGGAGCTTCTGGCCGAGGACGACGGCACGGGCGGCGTCGGCGTTCTCCCCGACCCAGGACCCGACGTGCTCCCGGGCCCGCGCCGAGCCGAGGACGGCGACGGCGAACCCGTGGACCGCCTCCTCGTAGGCGGGGTCCTGGTCGGTCCACGTCGTGTGCGTCTTCGCCTCCCGGACCGCCTTCTCGAGGTAGCCGTGGAGCCGCTCCCCCGAGATCGGCCAGGCGCCGACGAGGGTCTGCCAGAGGAGGTACTCCGTGGGGCCGTCGAGCCGGGAGAACCGCTCCACGCGCTCGGGGGAGGTGAGCTCCCGGGCCCGGGCGACCCATGCCCGCCACGCGGACGGGCGCTCGGCGAGGACGGCGAGCCGGGCCCGGACGTCCTCGGAGCGCTTCGTGTCGTGCGTCGTCAGCGTCGTCAGCGTCGTCGGCCACGTCGCGAGGACGTGGGCGGCGAACCGGTCGAGCTCGCCGGGGTCCGTGCCGACGCTGCCCGGGTCCCCGCCGACCTCGTTGAGGCCGGTGAGGCGGAGGTAGCGGTAGAACGCCGTGTCCTCGATCCCCTTGGCCATGACGGGGCCGCACGTCTGCTGGAACCGGACGACGAGGTCGGCGAGCGCCCCGTCGTCGCCGGGCGCGTCCCCGGACCCCTCCGGGCGTTCCCCGAGGACGAGGGCGCGGACGACGTCGAGCGCGCCCTGGTCCTCGGCCGCGAGCCGTCCGGCGGCGACGGCGGCGGCCTCGTCGACCGCGGCGCGGGCGACCGGGTCGACGGGCTCGCCCGGGACGACGTAGGCGCGGTAGCGGTCCATCGCGACGAGGAGGGCGACGAGGGAGCGCCGGACCGCCGCCTCGTCGAGGCCGGGGAGGAGGGTCGTCACGGCGGCGAGGAGCCGGGAGACCTCGGCCGCGAGGACCTCGCCCGCGACGTGCTGCTTGGCGTCGGTGACGACGTCGGCGAGGCTCGCGTCCGTCCCGCTCACCGCGACCCACTCGGCGGTGAGGCCGGGCTCGCCGGCCGGGTCGACGAACACCCCGCCGACCCGGGCGAGGGCGTCGTACCCCGTCGTCCCGGCGCAGCGCCAGTCCTCGGGGAGGACCTCGTCGCCCTCGAGGATCTTCTCGACGACGACCCAGGCGCCGCCGGTCGCCTCGGCGAGCCGGTCGAGGTACCCGCGCGGGTCGGCGAGCCCGTCGGGGTGGTCGATCCGGAGACCGTCGAGGGTGCCCTCGTCGAGGAGCTCGAGGAGGAGGGCGTGGGTGGCGTCGAAGACGTCCTCGTCCTCGACCCGGACGGCGACGAGGCTGGTGACGTCGAAGAAGCGCCGGTAGTTGAGCTCCCCGGCGCCGAGTCGCCAGTCGGCGAGGCGGTACCACTGCGCGTCGAGGAGCTCGTCGAGGCCGAGCCCCTCGGTGCCGGCGCGGACGGGGAGCTCGTGGTCGTAGTACCGGACGACCCGCTCGTCGCCGCCCGGGCCGCCGTCGTCGGCGCGCACGACCTCACCGGCCGTGAGCGCGTCGGCGAGCGGGCCGCCGAGGACGGGGACGAGGACCCGGTCGTCCTGGGCGGCCCAGTCGACGTCGAACCAGTGCGCGTACGGCGACTCGCGCCCCTCCCGCAGGAGCGACCACCACGGCGCGTTGAGGTGCTCCGGGGTCGGGGTCGTCATGTGGTTGGGGACGACGTCGGCGACGATGCCGAGTCCCGCCGCGTGCGCCCGCCGGGCGAGTGCCCGCAGCCCCTCGACGCCCCCGGCCTCGACGCTGACCCGGGTGTGGTCGACGACGTCGTACCCGTGGGTCGACCCGGGCGCCGCCTGGAGGACCGGCGAGAGGTAGAGGTGGGAGACCCCGAGCGCGGCGAGCCGCTCGACCTGCTCGGCGGCGTCGGCGTAGGTGAACCCCGGCTCGATCTGGAGCCGGTACGTCGAGCTCGGGACGGGGCGCCCGGAGGCGGGACGGTGGGCGGTCGTGGGCGGGGTGGTCGCGTCGGCCACGGCCGTCACTCCCCGGCGCGCTGGACCGCGCCGGTGGACGCCGACGTCGGGGCCTCTCGGGGGCTGCGGAGGACGACGACGCTGCGGGAGCGGGCGACGAACTCGCTCTTCGGCTCGTGGGGCGCGGGCTCCGGCTCGATGCCGCCGGTGTTGACCTCGACGAGCCACTCGTGGCCGTAGGTCGAGTCCGGCAGGGTGAAGCCCATCTCCTCGTGGTGGCCGTTGATGATGACGAGGAAGTGGTCGTCGAGGATGGCGTTGCCGCGCTTGTCCGGCTCCGGGATGGCCATCCCGTTGAGGAAGACCATGAGCGTGCGGGCGTACCCGTTGGACCAGTCCTCCTCGCTCATGTGGCCGCCCGCGGGGGTGAACCACTCGATGTCGTGGACGTCGCTCTCACCGCCGTGCTTCGCCGTCCCGGCGAAGAACCGGCGGCGGCGGAACACGGGGTGCTCGCGGCGCAGCTCGACGAGCCTGCGGGTGAAGGCGAGCAGGTCGGCGTCGTCGTCGTCGATGTCCCAGTCGACCCACGAGATCTCGTTGTCCTGGCAGTAGGCGTTGTTGTTCCCGCCCTGGCTGCGTCCGAGCTCGTCGCCGTGGGAGATCATCGGGACCCCCTGCGAGAGGAGCAGGGTGGTGAGGAGGTTCCGCTGCTGGCGCTGGCGGAGCTCGCGGACCTGCGGGTCGTCGGTCTCGCCCTCGACCCCGCAGTTCCACGACCGGTTGTGATTCTCGCCGTCGTTGTTGCCCTCACCGTTGGCCTCGTTGTGCTTCTCGTTGTACGACACGAGGTCGCGCATCGTGAACCCGTCGTGCGCGGTGATGAAGTTGACCGACGCGATGGGCTTGCGCCCGGAGTGCTCGTAGAGGTCGGAGGAGCCGGTGAACCGGGAGGCGAACTCCCCGAGCGTCGCGAACTCACCCCGCCAGAAGTCGCGGACGGTGTCGCGGTACTTGCCGTTCCACTCCGTCCACAGCGGCGGGAAGTTGCCGACGTGGTACCCGCCGTCGCCGACGTCCCACGGCTCGGCGATGAGCTTGACCTGGCTGACGACGGGGTCCTGCTGGACGAGGTCGAAGAACGCCGAGAGCCGGTCGACCTCGTGGAACTGCCGGGCGAGGGTCGCGGCGAGGTCGAACCGGAAGCCGTCGACGTGCATGTCCATGACCCAGTAGCGCAGCGAGTCCATGATGAGCTGGAGGACGTGCGGACTGCGCATGAGCAGGGAGTTCCCCGTGCCCGTCGTGTCGTAGTAGTGCGCCTTGTCCTCGTCGACGAGCCGGTAGTAGTTGTTGTTGTCGATGCCCCGGAACGCGAGCGTCGGCCCGAGATGGTTGCCCTCGGCGGTGTGGTTGTAGACGACGTCGAGGATGACCTCGATGTCGGCCTCGTGGAGCGCCTTGACCATGCCCTTGAACTCGAGGACCTGCTCGCCGCGGGTGCCGTACGCGGCGTACCCGTTGTGCGGGGCGAAGAACCCGATCGTGTTGTAGCCCCAGTAGTTGCGCAGCCCGTGGTCGAGGAGCTGGAAGTCCTGGACGAACTGGTGGACCGGCATGAGCTCGATCGCGGTGACGCCGAGGTCGGTGAGGTGCTCGATCATCGCCGGGTGGGCGATCCCCGCGTAGGTCCCGCGGATCTCCTCGGGGATGTCCGGGTTGAGCCGGGTCATCCCCTTGACGTGGGCCTCGTAGATGACGGTGTCGTGGTACTCGTGCTTGGGCGGGCGGTCCTGGTCCCAGTCGAAGAACGGGTTCGTCACGACCGACAGCAGGGTCTTGCCGCGCGAGTCCTTCGCGCTGAGCTTGCTGGTCGTCCCCGCGTTGCGGTCGTTCATCCGGTACGAGAAGAGCGAGGGGTTGAAGCGCATCTCACCGTCGATCGCCTTGGCGTAGGGGTCGAGGAGGAGCTTGCTCGCGTCGCAGCGGTGCCCGGAGGCCGGGTCGAACGGGCCGTGGACGCGGTAGCCGTACCGCTGACCGGGCTGGATCCCGGGGATGTAGCCGTGCCAGACGAAGCCGTCGACCTCGGGCAGGGCGACCCGGGTCTCGGCGCCCCGCTGGCCGATGAGGCAGAGCTCGACGCGCTCGGCGACCTCGGAGAAGATCGCGAAGTTCACCCCCGTGCCGTCGTACGTCGCGCCGAGGGGGTACGCCTTGCCAGGCCAGATCTCCATGAGGTTCCTTGATGTCCGGGGTGCGGCGCGGTCGGCGCCGAGGGGGTGCCGTGGACGTCGTTGCCCCGGGCGTCCCCCATCTTCACCCGGAGAGGGGAGGCAGGCAAAACCGCGCCCTCTCAGTGGACGCCGACGGCGAGGAGCTCGACGCCACCGAGGATGAGCACGGTCCCGGTGAGCAGGGCCGCCCTGCCCCCCTCGTGCACCCCCCGCCGGGGGGCGGGCAGCCCGGCCCGGCGGCGGTATTCCCACCGCGCGGAGAGGAAGATCGTCGCCGTCGTCGCGCCGGCCACCGCGAGGACGACGAACGCCGCCGGCCCGAGCCGGGAGGCGGCGAGCCGGGTGACGACGAGCGCGGCGACGGCGACGGCGAGCGCGGTCCGCTGCCACGCGAGCGACGTCCGCTCGTTCTGGCTCCCCGGGTCGGGCCCTCCCCGCACCGCCGGCATGCCGTCTCCTCCCGGCGCGTCCTCCCCGCCCCGCCGGCCTTCGCCGCCCAGCCGCCGGCCCCGGCCCCGGGATGACCCGTCGTCCGGCCCGGTCACGAGGCGAGGACGACGACGAGCATGACGACGGAGACGACGAGGACCCCGAGGGCGAGCGACGCGACGGCGCCGAACCCGTGGAGGGGGCGCGAGCGCCGCATCGCCCGCTCGGCCGCCGCCCACCGGAAGAACCCGAGCCCGGCGGCGGCCATCGAGAGGACGATGACGAGGCTCGCGGCCGCGCTCCGGTGCGGCAGGTCGGTGACGGCGTGGAGGGCGACGCCCCCGGCGAGGAGGGCGAGCGCCGTGCGCACCCAGGCGAGGTAGGTGCGCTCGTTGGCGAAGCTGAACCGGTAGTCCGGCTCCTCCCCCGCGCCGTAGACCCAGCGGGGCCAGCGGCTGTCGGTCGCCACGGGTCCTCCCTCCCTCGTGCCGATTCTCACACGTCGCCTCCGGCGACGTCCCGCCCGTCACCGCCGGCGGGCTCTCACGGCGCGCCCGGCGACCGTTTCCCCGGGTAAGCGCCCGCTCACTACACTGGCCCGGCACCCTCACTTCCGACCGAGAGGACCCCTCGTGAGCACCCAGCGCGTCGCCATCGTCACCGGAGCCGCCCGCGGCATCGGTGCCGCCACCGCCGTCCGACTCGCGGCGGACGGCCACGCCGTCGCCGTCCTCGACCTCGACGAGGCGGCCTGCGCCGGGACGGTGTCGGCGATCACCGACGCCGGGGGCCGGGCCGTCGGGGTCGGCGTCGACGTCGCCGACCCCGACGCGGTCGCCGCGGCCGTCGCCCGGGTCGCCGACGAGCTCGGGGCCCCGACGGTGCTCGTCAACAACGCCGGCATCATCCGCGACAACCTCCTGTTCAAGATGACCGTGGAGGACTGGGACGCCGTCATCGGGGTCCACCTCCGCGGGGCCTTCCTCATGTCGCGGGCGGCCCAGGCCCACATGACGCAGGAGGGGTACGGCCGGATCGTCAACCTGTCCTCGAGCTCGGCGCTCGGCAACCGCGGCCAGGCGAACTACTCGGCGGCGAAGGCGGGGATGCAGGGGCTGACGAAGACCCTCGCCATCGAGCTCGGCCGGTTCGGCGTCACCACGAACGCCGTCGCGCCGGGGTTCATCCAGACCGACATGACGAGGGCGACCGCCGAGCGGATCGGCGTCCCGTTCGAGGACTTCATCGCCCACTCGGCGAAGCAGATCCCCGTCCAGCGGGTCGGCCAGCCCGAGGACGTCGCGGCGACGATCGCGTTCCTCTGCTCCGAGGAGGCCGGGTTCGTCTCCGGGCAGGTCGTCTACGTCGCCGGCGGCCCGCTCGACTGACGCCCCCGGGGTTGACGGGGACGGTGGCCGCTGCCATATTTGCCGTATCGGCTAATTAACCATTCGGCTAAGGAATGCGATGCGGGACGACGACGCCCTCAGCCTCACCTTCGCGGCCCTCGCCGACCCCTCCCGGCGGGCGGTCCTCGAGCGGCTCGGACGCGACCGCGAGGTCACCGTCGGCGAGCTCGCTGCCCCGCTCGCGATCTCCCTCCCCGCCGTCTCGAAGCACCTCAAGGTCCTCGAGGGGGCGGGCCTCGTCACCCGCACCCGCGACGGGGTCCGTCGGCCCGCCCGGCTCGAAGCCGGCCCACTGCGTGAGGCCCGCGACTGGATCGAGTCCTACCGGGACTTCTGGGAGGGCAACCTCGACCGCCTCGACGGCTACCTCACGCGGCTCCAGGGGGGCGACGGGAACGACGTGCGCGGCGAGGGCGACCGGGACGGCGGGAGCGAGCCCGCCGCCACGCGCACGTCGAGCGAGCCCACGGTCGACACCGCGAGCGAGCACACGGGACCACTGACCACCAGGACCGACCCCGAGGAGCGACCATGACCACCGACCACCCGCGCTTCCGCGCCACCGTCGACACCGAGGGCGACACCGCCATCGTCATCACCCGGGAGTTCTCCGCACCGCGCGCCCTCGTCTGGGAGGTCCTCACGACCCCCGAGCACGTCGCCCGGTGGTACGGGTGCGGGATCACCCGGATGGTGACCTGCGAGATCGACCTGCGGGTCGGCGGCCGGTGGCGGTACGTCACCGCCCTCCCGGACGGGCAGGAGCACGCCTTCTCCGGCGAGTACGTCGAGATCGTCGCCCCCGAGCGGGTCGTCACGACGGAGACCTACGAGAACGTCCCCGGTGCGACGAGCCACTCGACGATGACCCTCGAGGACCTCGGTGGGGACCGGACGCTGCTCACGACCCGGCTCGACTACCCGGGGCGGGAGTTCCGCGACGGCCACCTCGAGTCCGGGATGGAGTACGGGATGAACGCGAGCTTCGACGAGGCGGAGCGGCTCGCGACCACCCTCGCCGCGGCCTGACCGGCGGCGCCGCGTCGACGACCCGACCCGGGTCGCCGTCCCCGGGTCGGGCCGGGTCAGAGGCTGCCGCCGAGGGTGACCCCGCCGTCGACGACGAGCGTCTGCCCGGTGATCCAGCCGGCGTCCGGCCCGAGGAGGAAGGAGACGGCGCCGGCGATGTCGCTCGGGGACCCGAGACGCTTCATCGGGTACGCGGCGGCGACCTCGTCCTCGCGCCCCTCGTAGAGCGGCGTCGCGAAGGCGGTCTTGACGACCGCCGGGGCGACGGCGTTGACCCGGACCGCCGGCCCGAGCTGGTAGCCGAGCTCGACCGTGAGGTGGATGAGCGCGGCCTTGCTCACGGCGTACCAGCCGATCATCCCGGTCGCGCCGAGCCCGGCGACGGACGCGACGTTGACGACCGCCCCAGGGGCGTCGGGGGTGCCGAGCCCGGCGTGGACGGCCTTCTGGGTCCACGAGAACGCGGCGAGGACGTTCGTCTCCATGACCTTCCGGGCGACGTCGAGGTCGGTGTCGACCATCGGGCCGTAGACCGGGTTGATCCCCGTGTTGTTGACGAGCCGGTGCAGCCCGCCGAAGGCCTCCCGGGCGGCGGCGATCGCCTCGTCCTGGTGGCCCGGGTCGGCGGCGTTGCCCGCGACCCCGACGGCGTGCTCGGGTCCGCCGAGGGCCTCGACGGCCTCGGCGAGCGGCCCCGGCTTGCGGGCGGTGACGACGACCTTCGCGCCCTCGGCGACGAGACGCTCGGCGACCCCGAGCCCGATCCCGCGCGAGGCGCCGGTGACGAGCGCGACGGTTCCCTCGTGCGCCCCCACCTCAGAGCCCGAGGTCCCGGCCGATGAGCTCCTTCATGATCTCGTTCGAGCCGGCCCAGATCTTCGTCACGCGGGCGTCGCGCCAGGCGCGGGCGACCCGGTACTCGTTCATGTACCCGTACCCGCCGTGGAGCTGGACGCACTCGTCGAGGACGTCGTTCTGGACCTCGGCGCTCCACCACTTCGCCTTGGCCGCGTCGACGGCGGTGAGCTTGCCCTCCGCATGGGCGGCGACGCAGTCGTCGACGTAGGCCTCGGTGACCTCGATCTTCGTCACGAGCTCGGCGATCTTGAACTTGTTGTGCTGGAACGCCCCGATGGGCTTCCCGAAGGCCGTGCGCTCCTTCACGTAGTCGATCGTCTCGGCGAGGATCTGCTTCGCGTGCGCGGTGTTCGACGCCGCTGCGCCGACCCGCTCCTGGGGGAGTCGCTGCATCATCGCGACGAACCCCATCCCCTCCTCCCCGATCCGGTTCGCGTCGGGGACCCGGACGTCGCCGAAGAAGAGCTCGGCGGTGTCGGACTCCTCCTGGCCGACCTTGTCGAGCTTGCGGCCGCGGGTGAACCCCTCCATGCCCGTCTCGACCATGAAGAGGGTGATCCCCTTGGCGCCCCTGGCGGGGTCGGTCCGGGCGGCGACGATGACGAGGTCGGCCTGGTAGCCGTTCGTGATGAACGTCTTCGAGCCGGTGAGGAGCCAGTCGTCCCCGTCCCGGACGGCGGTCGTCCGCAGCGCCGCGAGGTCGGACCCGCCGGAGGGCTCGGTCATCGCGATGGCGCAGATCTTCTCGCCGGCCGCCATCGCCGGGAGCCAGCGCTGCTTCTGCTCCTCGGTGCCGAGGTCGACGAGGTAGGGCGGACAGACGTCGGAGTGGATCCCGAAGCACGAGGAGACCGAGGCGCTGAACGCCGAGAGCTCCTCGGCGGCGACGGCGTTGAAGCGGTAGTCCTCGGCGCCGGCGCCCCCGTACGCCTCGGGGATGTCGAGGCCGAACAGCCCTGCTGCCCCGGCCTCCTTCCAGACGGTCCGGTCGATCGACCGGGTCGCGAGCATCTCCTCGGCCCGGGGGCGGAGGGTGCGGTCGACGAAGGTGCGGACCGAGGCACGGAACGTCTCGTGGTCCTCGTCGTAGATGTTGCGGGGCATGGGATCGACCTTCCGGGATGGACTAAGCGCTTGCTTAGTGTCGGTGAGGTCCGGCATGCTGTCAACCGTGCCCCAGTCCCCCGCCGCCCGCGTGCCGCCTCACCCCCCGGTGGACGAGCCGGCCCCGAGCGAGGCCGCCCTGCGACTCATGACGGCAGCGGCGGACGCGTTCGCGGAGAAGGGGTTCCACGCGACGACGACCCGCGACATCGCCTCCCGCGCCGGGCTGAGCCCGGCCGGCGTCTACGTCCACTTCGCCTCGAAGGAGGACCTCCTCTACGAGCTGAGCCGACGTGGGCACCTCGCCGCCCGGGACCTCCTCGTCGAGGCCGCCGAGGGAGCCGGCACCCCCACCGGGTCGCTGCGGGCGATCGCGTCGGTGTTCGCCCGGTGGCACGCCGAGCACTACACGATGGCGCGGATCGTCCAGTACGAGTTCCCCCACCTCACCCACGAGCACCGCGAGGCCGTGCTCGGCCTCCGCAAGGAGATCGACGCGGTCGTGCGCCGGGTCCTGCGAGCCGGGGTCGACACCGGCGAGTTCGCCGTCGACGACGTCCCCGGGACCGCGCTCGCGGTCCTCTCGCTCGCCGTCGACGTCGCCCGCTGGTACGACCCCGAGATCCGACGCTCTCCCGAGAGCATCGGCGCCGCCTACGGCGAGCTCGCGCTCCGCCTCGCCACCGCGCGCTGACCCGGCCGGGTCGCCCGTCGACACGGCCCCGGCCGTCGTCGGCGGGTCTCGCTGCCCGACGGCGTCGCAGTCGGACGGCCTCAGCGTCCGGCGGGGACGATCCCGTCGACCTGGCGGACGAGCTCGGCGACGAGCTCCCACGTCCCGTCGTCGGCCTCGTTGCTCATCCCGAAGATGAGGTGGTCGGTCCCGACGTCGGCGAGCGCGCCGAGCTTGTCCACGGCCTCGTCGACGGTCATCGTCCGCTCCCCCGACGGAAGCCGCCCGCCGCCGGTCGCCGAGAGGTTGACCCGGGAGAGGACCGTGCGCTCGATCTCGGCGGGGTCGCGCCCGGCGTCGGCGCAGTGAGCCTCGAGGACGTCGTACTTCGCGCGGACCTTGGCCGGACCCATGTCGAAGATGTTGCACGCGTCGGCGTACCGCGCGACGAGCCGGAGGGTCTTGCGCTCCCCACCCCCGCCGACGAGGACCGGCGGGTGCGGGCGACGAACCGCCGGCGGGGAGTTCAGCGGCCGCTCGAGCCGGTAGTGATCCCCCTCGAACGGGGTCTCGTCACCCGACCACATCTGCCGGGCGATCCGCAGGGTCTCCTCGAGCCGCTCGAAGCGCTCCGAGAGCGGCGGGTAGGGGACCCCGAGGCCGCGGTGCTCCTCCTCGTTCCAGGCCGCGCCGATCCCGAGCCAGGCCCGGCCCCCGGAGAGGACGTCGAGGGTCGTCACCGTCTTGACGAGGATCCCGGGGTGGCGGTACGTCACCCCGGTGACGAGCGTGCCGAGCTCGATCCGCGACGTCTGGCCGGCCGCGAAGCCGAGGGTCGTGTACCCCTCGAGCATCTCGGCCTCCGGCGGCCCGATCATCGAGATCTGGAAGAAGTGGTCCATGACCCACAGGCTCGCGAGCCCGGCGTCCTCTGCCGACCGGGCCACCCGGCCGAAGGTCGGGCCGATCGAGCCGGGCGCACCCGGCCAGCTGAACCAGGGCACCTGCAGTCCGACGCGCATGCTCCCACCGTGCCCCTCGTCGCCGCCCGGCGCTACCCCCCTACGCAGGAGAGTGCGCCGCGCGGCCCGGGGGCGCGTCGCGGACCGGGGGGCGCGGGCTCAGTCGCGGGTGAGCTTGCGGTAGGTCACCCGGTGGGGGCGCGCGGCATCCGCGCCGAGGCGCTCGACCTTGTTCTTCTCGTAGCCCTCGAAGTTGCCCTCGAACCAGTACCACCTCGCCGGGTCCTCCTCGGTCCCCTCGTAGGCGAGGATGTGCGTCGCGACGCGGTCGAGGAACCACCGGTCGTGGCTGATGACGACCGCGCAGCCGGGGAAGTCGAGGAGGGCGTTCTCGAGGGAGCCGAGGGTCTCGACGTCGAGGTCGTTCGTCGGCTCGTCGAGGAGGAGGAGGTTCCCGCCCTGCTTGAGGGTGAGCGCGAGGTTGAGTCGGTTGCGCTCACCGCCGGAGAGGACGCCCGCCTTCTTCTGCTGGTCCGGGCCCTTGAACCCGAACTGGGAGACGTACGCCCGCGACGGGATCTCGACGTGGCCGACCTTGATGTAGTCGAGCCCGTCGGAGACGACCTCCCAGAGGCTCTTGTCGGGGTCGATCCCGGCGCGGCTCTGGTCGACGTAGGAGATCGAGGCGGTGTCCCCGACCTTGACGCTCCCGGCGTCCGGCTCCTCGAGCCCGACGATCGTCTTGAAGAGCGTCGTCTTGCCGACCCCGTTCGGCCCGATGACCCCGACGATGCCGTTGCGGGGCAGGGTGAAGGACAGGCCGTCGATGAGGAGCCGGTCCCCGTACCCCTTGCGGAGGTCGTCGACCTCGATGACCGTCGACCCGAGCCGCGGCCCGGGGGGGATCTGGATCTCCTCGAAGTCGAGCTTGCGGGTGCGGTCGGCCTCGGCCGCCATCTCCTCGTACTTCGCGAGCCGCGCCTTCGACTTCGCCTGCCGTCCCTTGGTGTTCGAGCGGACCCACTCGAGCTCGTCGGCAAGCCGCTTCCTGAGCTTCGCGTCCTTCTTGCCGGCGACCTGGAGGCGGGCCTGCTTCTTCTCGAGGTACGTCGAGTAGTTCCCCTCGTAGGGGTAGAGCCTGCCACGGTCGACCTCGGCGATCCACTGGGCGACGTTGTCGAGGAAGTACCGGTCGTGGGTGACGGCGATGACGGCGCCCGGGTAGGACTCGAGGTGGGCCTCGAGCCACTGGACCGACTCGGCGTCGAGGTGGTTCGTCGGCTCGTCGAGGAGGAGGAGGTCGGGCTTCTGGAGGAGGAGCTTGCACAGCGCGACCCGGCGCCGTTCGCCGCCGGAGAGGACGCTGACGTCGGCGTCCGGGGGCGGGCAGCGCAGGGCGTCCATCGCCTGCTCGAGCTGGGAGTCGAGGTCCCATGCGTCAGCATGGTCGATCTCCTCCTGGAGGGTGCCCATCTCCTCCATGAGCGCCTCGAAGTCGGCGTCCGGCTCGGCCATCTCCGCCGAGATCTCGTTGTACCGGTCGAGCTTGGCCTTGATCTCGCCGGCGCCCTCCTCGACGTTGCCGAGGACGGTCTTGTCCTCGTTGAGGGGTGGCTCCTGGAGGAGGATCCCGACGGTGGCGCCCGCCGCGAGCCGGGCTTCGCCGTTCGAGGGCTGGTCGAGTCCGGCCATGATCTTGAGGATCGTCGACTTGCCCGCGCCGTTGGGGCCGAGCATGCCGATCTTCGCGCCGGGGTAGAAGGACATCGAGACGTCGTCGAGGATGACCTTCTCGTTGTGCGCCTTGCGCGCCTTGGTCATGGTGTAGATGAACTCGGGCATGGGCGCAAGGCTATCGACTCCCCGGGTCCCACCCGAATCGGCGCCGTCCCGCCCGGTCAGGTGACCGGGAGCGCCGCGCCGGGGTCGAGCGCCCCCGGGCCAGGACGGTCCGGCCCGTCCGGACCCGGCTCGACGGTGTAGTCGTCGCTCGCGGGGTCACCGTGGCCGGCCACTGCACTGCGACGCCGCCCCTCCTCCTCGAGGCCCTCGTGCGCGGACTGGACCGCGGCGTCGCCGAGCCGGTCGCGCGGGTCGCTCTGGGGCTTGCTCACCCTCGTGAACGTCGTCGCGCCGCGGCTGAGGTCGTGGCCCACGTCGGAGGCGTCGATCTCGACGCTCGTCCCGTAGCTGCCGTCGTCGCGCTGCCACTGGCTGACCCGCTGGCGGCCGTGGACGATGACCGGCTCCCCCTTGCCGACCGAGCTCGCGACGTTCAGCCCGAGCGCCCGGAACGCCGTGACGTTGTAGTAGCTCGTCGGTCCGTCCTCGAACTCCCCGTCCCGGCCGCGCCGGCGGACCGTCGAGGCGACCCGGAAGGCGGTGAACGGGACGCCACCCTGGGTGCTCCGCTGGGTCGGCTCCGCCACGACATTGCCGCAGATCGTTACGTAGGTCTCGTTCATCAGCACTCCCCTGTCCGTCCGGTCCCCCGGTCCGGGGCCGACCCCAGCCTCGCCCGGCCCCCCGGCGCGGGCGAGCACGCGGCCCGGCCTGTGGACGGCGGGGCGGTCGAGCCGCCGGGTGTGGACGGCGGGGCAGGCCGGCTCGCGACGGCCGCCGACTCGCGGTGGCCGTCAGCTCAGCGCGGCGTCGATGGACTCCCGGGCCCACCGGTGGCGTTCGAGGACGGCGAGCACGGGTGCGACGACGACCTCCCCGGCCGCCTCGTCGACCGCGGTCCGCAGCCGGGCGCCGACGAGAGCGCCCCGGCGGCGCCCTCCGGCACGGGCGAGGGCGCGGGCGAGCAGGGCGAGGAGGAGCCCGAGGAGCAGCCCGCCCGCGAAGAGGACGAACGGGAGCGCGACCGGCCCGACGTCGACCCCAGGGAGGGCGGGGAGCTGGAGCCAGCCGAGGGCGGCGTCGGCGGCGAGCCAGACGAGGCCGAGGACGGTCGCCGCCGCGAGGACGAGCTGGAAGGCGCCGAGCACCGGCCACCACAGCGGCGGCCGCGCCCGCAGCGGGGTCGCCCGCACCGCCTGGTCGAGAGCGTCCGCGAGCTCTCCGCCCGGGGGGACGGCGGCGGCGTGCACCGCGTCGGCCCACCGTCGGGGCAGCCCCTGCGCCGCCCGCTGGCCGAGTCGGCGGGTCGCGAGGTCGACGGCGGCACGGGCGGCGGGCGTCGGGGGCGGGAGCGAGGACCGGCCGAGCACCTGCCGGACGTCGGCGCCCGAGACGACGGGCGCGCCGTCCCCGTCGTCGAGCCGGAGCCGACGGAGGGGAGCGGGGAGGATGGCGCGCACCCACCGCGTGAACGGCCAGCCGGTCCGCCCCCACGCCTCGAGGCGGTAGTCGCGCTCGACGGCGCGGACGACGGTCGGCACGCCCGCGGCCCGGGACAGCGCCTCGGTGAGCTCGGCGCGGGAGAGGTCCTCCCGGCGGGCCTCGGTGTCGGCGAGGTCGCCGCGGACCTGCTCGGCGAGGGTACGGACGTCGGCACGGAGCCGCTCCCGGGCCGCGTCGGCCCGCACGACCGCCTCCCCGAGGCGCTCGCGCACGTCGGCGACCCCGGCCCCGTCCCGGACCGAGGTGGCGAGCACCCGGGCGTCGGCGAGACCGTCCCGCCCGAGGAGGCGGCGGAGGTCGCTCGTGCACTCGCCGACCTCGGCGGCGGTGAGCCTGTCGGCCTGGTTGAGGACGACGAGCGTCACGGCCTCGTAGTGGTGGAGCGCGGTGACGTAGTCGTCGTGCAGCCGCGCGTCGGCGTACTTCTGCGGGTCGGTGACCCAGACGAAGACGTCGACGAGGTCGAGGATCCGCTCGGCCTCGACCCGATGGCTCGTCTCCCGGGAGTCGAAGTCGGGCAGGTCGAGCAGGACGAGCCCGTCGAGGTCCTCCGAGGCGTTGGAGGCGTCCGAGGCGCTGGAGGCGTCGGGGGTGCCGCCACCGCCGGGGCGGGCCGCGACGTGGTGGCGGGCGCCGACCCCGAGCCAGTCGAGGAGGGCGGTGGCCGGGTCGTCCCCCCAGACGGCCGCCGTCGGCGTCGAGGTCGTCGGGCGGCGGGCACCGATCCGGGCGACATCGGCGCCGACGAGGGCGTTGAAGAGGCTCGACTTGCCGCTCCCCGTCGCGCCCGCGAGGGCGACGACGGTGTGGTGGCCGCCCAGGCCGGTGCGCTCGGCGACCTTCTCGACGACGGCTCGGGCGTGGTCGACGGTGAGCGGGTCGAGCTCGCGGCCGCCGGCGTCGAGGGCGGACCCGAGGGCGGAGGCGCGGGCGGCGAGCTCCTCGGGGCTCACCGACGGGGCCCGCCGGGCGGTCCGCAGCGGACTCATCGGAGGTTCCTCACGGCTGCGACCCGGTCGCGGAGCCGCTCGTCCTGGCCCTCCGGGACCCGGGCCTCGTCGAGGACCGCCGCGAAGCGCTCCTCCTCGCCGGTGTAGAGCGCCCGGACCTCCTCGAGGAGGAGGGACCGAGCCTGGCGGGCCATCGTCCGGACGGCCTGGTCGCCGAAGATCGCCTCGAGGACCCGCTGGGCGAGCACGGCCGTCCCGCTGGCGACGCCGACCTCGGCGCCCATGAGGGCCCCGCCGGTGTGCGCGAACGCGACGAGCATGAGGAAGAGCCCGACACCGTTGAGGCCGTACGCCGCGATCCGCGCGTTCGTCCGCCGATCCTGGCCCTCGGCCCGGACGAGCTCGAGGACCTCCCCCTGCCAGTCGCGGACGAGCCGCTCGACGGACGCGTCGATCCCAGGGGAGCTCGTCGCGAGCCCCGGGGTGTCGGCGGCGAGCCCGGCGCCGCCGGGCACGGCCCGCCACCCGCGGGTGACGACGTCGGCGGCCGCGTCCGCCTCGGCGCGGATGAGCGCCGCGACCCCCGACTGGAGAGCCTCGTCGACGTGCTCCGCCGGCCGGGGGGCGCCGGTGACGGCGGCGGTGACGCGGTCGCGGAGGCGGGAGACGCCGCTCTCGACCTTCTTGAAGAACTCGCCCGTCCCGACGAACTCCTGCCAGCGAGCGAGGACCTCACCGCGCAGGAGGGTGCCGTCGCTCATCCCGTCCTCGACCCGGCGCACGGCGGCGGCGTACCCGGCGGCGGCGGTCTCGCGCAGGTCGTCGGCCGCGTCACGCTGGGCGTGGCTGGCGGCGACGAGCTCGTCGGCGCGGACGTCGAGCGAGCCGAGCGCGCCACGGAGGGTCTGTCGGACGACGATGCCGCGGGCCCGGGCGTCGGTCGCGAGCGCGGTGAGCCAGGAGCGGAGGCGGGCGACCTCCTCCTCGGGGAGCAGACCGTCGCCGGTGAGCCGGGTCTCGGGGACCGAGAACACGGGCGCCGTCGCGAGCCCCTGGTCGCGGAGCATCCCGGCGAGGTGGGGACGGATCTCCTCGAGAGCGTCGCGAGGCACCCGGTCGAGGACGATCGCGATCGCCGTCCCCCGCTCGGAGGCCTGGCGCAGGAGGGTCCACGGGACCTCGTCGGCGTACCGGGCCGCCGTCGTGACGAAGAGCCAGAGGTCGGCGGCCGCGAGGAGCTGGCGGGCGAGGCCCCGGTTCGCGGCGACGACCGAGTCGATGTCCGGGGCGTCGAGCAGCGCGACCCCGGGGGGTAGCTCGTCGGAGGCGACGATCCGGACCGTCCCCGGATCCGGAGAGCCGTGGTCCTCACCCGTGGCCCGGGCGAGGCCCGGGAGGACCCGGGTGCCGATGAACCACGCCGTGTCCGCGGTGTGGTGGACGAGGACGGGGCTCGTCGTCGTCGGGCGGAGGACGCCCGGGCGGCTCACCTCGCGCCGGAGGATGGAGTTGACGAGGGTCGACTTGCCGGCGCCCGTCGACCCGCCGACGACGGCGAGGAGCGGAGCGTCGAGGGCGGCGAGTCGGGGGAGGACGTAGTCGTCGAGCTGGTGGAGGAGCGCGACGGCGTGGGCCCTCGCCTGTGCGGCCCGGGGCAGCTCGAGCGGGAGCCGCGCCCCCGCGACCTCGTCCCGCAGGGCCCTCACCGCGTCCAACAGGGCGTCGGCGTTGTCGAGGGGAGGCTGCATGGCGGCAACCCTACCCAGCGGTCTGCTGCCGTCCCGGGCGCGACCCGCCTGCCCTTTCCACCGGACGAACCATGCCCCGCCGGGCCATCATGGGGGTGTGCGGCTCTTCGTCGCGGTGCCCCTGCCGGAGCCGGTCCGGGCCGACCTCGACCGGTTCCTCGCGCCACGTCGGGAGGCGCCGGGCGGGCCGCGCTGGGCGGATCCCGAGCAGTGGCATCTCACCCTCGCGTTCATGGCGTCGGTCGAGCCGTGGCGCGCCGACCGCCTCACCGAGCGCCTCGCGGACGTCGCCGGACGCCACCCCCGGCTGCCGCTCGCGCTCGCCGGGGGAGGTGCCTTCCCTGATGCCGGGGCGGCCCGCGTCCTCTGGGCCGGGGTCGCCGACCCCGTCAACGGGCTCGGGCGGCTCGCGGCGTCGGTCCGGGGCGCGTGCAACGACGAGGGCGCCCGCCCCGGCGGGCCCCGGTTCCACCCGCACGTCACCCTCGCCCGGTTCGGCCGGCCCGCCGACGCGACCCGGTGGCTCAGGGTGCTCGCGACGTACGCCGGCCCGGCGTGGACGGCGACCCGGCTCACTCTCGTCGAGTCCCACCTCGCGCAGGGGGGCGGTCACCGGCCGCGGCACGTCGAGGTCGCCGCGCACCCGCTCGCCGGCACCGGTGGTCCGACCCTCTTCCCCGCCCCACCGCCGTGACGGGGCCACCCGGTCCGCTCCCCGTGGGCGGACACGGGACCCGGCCCTGACCGGTCCGGGTGGGATCCGTGGCGACTCACCGGACGGGTGCGGGGTGGGTGCCCCCGGCAGGATTCGAACCTGCGACCTCGGGATTAGAAGGCCCTTGCTCTGTCCAGCTGAGCTACGGGGGCGGGCGGGTCGCGCCTCAGTGTAGGTCGTCGCGGGGACCTGCGATGATGCAAGGGATGTGCACGGTCGAGATCCGCGAGGCGGGCGTCGTCGGCGACGCGTCCGAGTACGCGCTCCTCGACGCCGCCGAGCGCGAGCGCGCCGGACGCCGGTCCGACCCGCGCCCGTTCGTCACCGCACACGCGCTCCAGCGCCGGGTCGTCGGCACCCGGCTCGGGATCGACCCCCGGGCGCTCGCGTTCGAACGACGGTGTGCCACGTGCGGGAGCGACCGACACGGCAAGCCGAACATCGTCGGCCACCCCGGGTGGTCGTACTCGCTGTCGTACACGAGCGGGCTCGCCGTCGTCGCGCTCACCGAGGCCGGACCGGTCGGGGTCGACGTCGAGCAGGTCCGCGAGTCCGACTTCGCCGGGTTCGCCGAGGTCACCCTCGCCGCCGACGAGGTGGCCGGGTTCGCTGGGGTCACCGGAGCCGAGCTCCTCCCGGCTCGCGCCCAGGTCTGGGCCCGCAAGGAGTCCGTCCTCAAGGCGACCGGGCACGGCCTCGTCGTCGACCCGTCCGAGGTCGTCGTCACGGGCCCGGCCGAGGACCCCGCGCTGCTCGACTGGCGGGCGACGCAGGCGCCGCCGGGGGCGGTTCGCCTCGCGGACGTCCCGCTCGCCGACGCCGGCCACCGGGCCGCCGTCGCCGTGCTCACCGGAGAGCCCCTGACGATGGTCACCGGTGAGCCGCTCACCGTCATCGCCAGCCGCCCCGCCGACGCCGCCGGTTGAGCAGGTGCGACGACGAGCTGACGTGGGGGTCGTGGCCGCAGGCGTGCATCGCCCCGGGCGCTCGGGGACCTGGCGGACGTCGAGCGCCTCGGTCACCGGGAGGGGGTCCGCGTCGGACCCGAGGAGAACGGCCGCACGGTCCCCCGACGGCGGCTGAGGGCGACGGGCTCCGGGCGGCCGGGCTCGGCCGCCGCGCGGGTCCGGCTCACAGGACGGCCCTCCCGGCGGACTCCCGCCGACACGCCGCGAGGACGTCGAGGAGGCGGCGTTCGGTGTCGGCGGCCCCGGCGCCGGCGGCGCCGTGGGTCATCCGCGCCCGGAGGAGGGCGAGCTCGCTCGCCGTGTCCTGGAAGGTCCGCATCGACGCGAGCGCCCGGGGCCCCCCGACGGCCCGCGCCCAGGTCCGCGCGTCGTGGCGCTCGCGCATCGAGGCGAGCATCGCCACCTCGGACGGCGCCAGCCAGCCGACCTCGGCGTACGGCGTGAGGTGGGCGCCGAGGAGCCGCGCCTCGCGGCGCCGGGCCCAGACGAGGAGGCCGACGAAGGCGACGAAGACCGGGACCCCGACGACGAGGTAGCCGACGAGGAACCCCCGCGGGCCGGCGATCGCGGTGAGGTTCCAGGCGGCGTGGGCGAGGACCGCGAGGGCCAGGCCGAGGACCGGGGCAAGGACGCGGATCGTCCGGCTGCGGGTGGTCGCCGCCACCCCGATCCCGACCCCGGTGAGGACGGTGAACATCGGGTGGGCGAACGGGGCGAGGAGGCCCCGCGCGACGAAGGTCGCGGCGAGCATCGCGCCGCCCCCCTCGGTGTACGCCGTGGCGAGGTACTGGATGTTCTCGGTGAACGCGAAGCCCGCGGCTGTCACCCCGGCGTAGACGATCCCGTCGGTGATCCCGTCGAACTCCTGCCGGCGGAGCCGCCAGACGAGGAGGACGAAGACCCCCTTGAGGGACTCCTCGACCGGCGGCGCGACGAGCACGGCGGTCGTCAGCAGGGCGGACGAGCGGTCGGTCGCGGACTCGAAGACGAGGATCGCGCCGGTGTTAAAGACGGCGGCCACCCCGGCGGCCACGACCGCGCCCCAGAGGAAGGCGGCGAGGAGGTAGCGGCGGGGCTCGGCCTCGAAGCGGTCGAGCCAGAGGAAGGCGGGCAGGACGATGCCGAGCGGGATGGTCGCGGCGAGGACCGCGAGGAGAGTGGTCTCGACCCCGAAGGCCGCGCCGTAGTAGGTCGCCAGCCCGGCGCCGGCGAGGGTGAACCCGACGACCGCGAGCCCGCCGAGCACCCACCCGCGCAGCACGGGGCGCGCCGTCGGGTTGCGGCTCGGACCGGGCGCGAGGCCCTGGGACCGGGGCGGCTGGGGGACGCCGACCGGCACCTCGCGGCGGGGGCGCGCGGGGTCGGTCGGCATGTCTCGAAGGCTAGTCGAGGGCGGCGCCGGTACGCCGCCGAGCGAGCGTCCTACAGTGGTCCGCGTGACTGAGCAGCCCTCCCCCCGGCCCGACGACCGCACGCCGAACGACCGGTCCCACACCGACCGGATCGTGTGGATCGACTGCGAGATGACCGGGCTGTCGCTCGAGCACGACGCGCTCATCGAGGTCGCCGCGCTCGTCACCGACTTCGAGCTCACGCAGCTCGACGAGGGGATCGACGTCGTCATCGCCCCGCCGCCGGCGGCCCTCGAGCAGATGGGGGACTTCGTCCGCGAGATGCACACCGCCTCGGGACTGCTCGACGAGCTCGCCTCCGGGGTAAGCATGGACGAGGCGGAGAAGCTCGTCCTCGGCCACATCCGCGCCTGGGTCCCCGAGCCGGGCAAGGCACCGCTCGGGGGGAACACGGTGGGGACCGACCGCAACTTCCTCGCCCGGGACATGCCCGAGCTCGAGTCCCACCTCCACTACCGGATCATCGACGTCTCCTCGATCAAGGAGCTCTCCCGGCGCTGGTACCCGCGCGCGTTCTTCAACGCCCCGACGAAGTCCGGAGGCCACCGCGCGCTCGCGGACATCCGGGAGTCGATCGCCGAGCTCCGGTACTACCGCGAAGCGGTGTTCGTCGACCAGCCGGGACCCGCCACGGCCGCGCTGCGCCGGCTCGGCACGAAGCACGTCGTCGAGCACCCGGCGCCCTGACCGGGACGGGGGCGTCCGCCACCGCCGGGGAGGCCCCGGAGGACGACGGCCGCGGGCCGGGGAACGTCCCCCGGCCCGCGGCCTCCGCATGGGGTGAGTGACGGGACTTGAACCCGCGACACCCGCGACCACAACGCGGTGCTCTACCAGCTGAGCTACACCCACCATGGCGCACGACCGACCCCTGGGCCGGTCGCAGCGGGGACTATCGTACCTGCTCCAGGAGGGTGCTCGTGACCGGGTCAGCGGGCGAGGTCGGCGACGACCTCGGCGCCCGGGAGCTCGGCGAGACGCCACCCGGGCAGGAGGAGCTTGGAGCGCCGGACGCCGCTGCCGATGACGGCGACGGGGATGTCGACCACGGCGGCGTCGAGGAGGAGCCGCCAGCAGTCTGGGACACCGACGGGGGTGATGGCGCCGTACTCCATCCCGCTGTCCTCGACCGCGCGGTCCATCGCGAGGAAGGACGCCTTGCGGACGTCGAGGCGCTGCTTGACGAGGCCGTTGACGTCCGCTCGCGTGTCGGCCCGGACCACGCACGCGGCGACCCGCTCGGACCCCTGCCGGCGGCCTCCGACGACGACGCAGTTCGCGCTCGCGTCGAGAGGCAGGTCGTAGGCCCGGGTGAGGGCGTCGGTGTCCGCGAGCTCCGGGTCGATCTCGACGACGGCGACGTCCGCGGCGCCGTCCCATCCTTCGAGGGCGGCGGCGACGGGCGGGGCGAGGAGGTCCGGGCGCTCGGCGGCGGGCAGGCTCGTCAGCGTTCCGATCGTCGGGAGCGTCATGGAGGTCACGATAGGACGCCCGCCGTGGCGGGAGATGATGGCGGCGTGACGACGACAGCCCTCCCCCGCCCGGCCCGGCGACGCCGCCGGGCTTCCAGGCTCCACGCCCTCGCCCTCGCCCTCGCCTGCGCAGCGCTCACCCTGACCGGCAGCGTCGCGGGTGCCCGGACGGCATTCGCCCATGCGCAGCTCGTGTCGGTGAGCCCCGAGGACGGCGCTCGGCTCACCGCGGCCCCGCCCGAGGTCGTCCTCGCCTTCAGCGAGGACGTCAACGAGCAGTTCGTCAGGGTCAGGGTGGTCGGCGCGGACGGTTCGTCGGCGACGACGGGGGGCCCGACGGTCGAAGGGAGCACGGTGACCCAGCCGCTCAGCTCGTCGATGGCGGGAGGGACGTACACGGTGACCTTCCGGGTGGTCTCCGCCGACGGCCACCCGGTCTCGGACCGGTCGACCTTCACCGTCGACGCGCCGGGGCCCGAGGGTGAGGTCGCCTCGCCGCCCGCGGACGAGCCGGCGTCCTCGACCGGCTCGGCGACCGCCGGCGCCGGGGTCTCGTCTTCGTCCCCGGCCCCCTCGGGCGCCGCGACCGCGGCGGGCGCCGGGTCCGCGACGACGTCGTCGGGGAGCGCGTCCTCGACCTCCCCGGCGTCGGCCGCGGCGAGTGAGCCCGTCTCGCCGGAGACCGGGTCAGCGAACGCGCCCTGGTGGGCCCTCGTCGCCGTCGTCGTACTCCTCCTCGGCGGCGCGACGGTCGCCGCCGTCCGACGCCGCGGCGGCGGCGAGCACTGAGCGGACACCCGAGACTCCGCGGTCGTCCGCCGGCTCGCGGAGACCCCCGGAGCAGCGGCTCGGTGGGGGTCCGGCATCGATTTCTGGTCCGCGCCTGGGGGTGCTAATGTCTGCCCTCGCGCGCCATTAGCTCAATTGGCAGAGCAGCTGACTCTTAATCAGCGGGTTCGGGGTTCGAGTCCCTGATGGCGCACCATCACCGCAGGTCAGGTCTGTGTGCCACCTCGCCGATCGCGGCTACCCCCCATTTAACCCCCCATTTTTGGCGGTTCCCCCTCGTCGAGGGCGCCTTCGAGGGCGCGGGCGGCCCCCGGGTTCCGTGACCGTCGGCCCATGTAGACGTCCTGGGTCATCGACGGGCGGGCGTGCCCGAGCTGGTCGGCGATCTCCCGGGCCGAGCGGCCGGCGTCGTCGAGGATCGTCGCGGTGGTCTTGCGGAACGAGTGCGAGGTGATCCACGCCAACGCGTCACCGTCCGCAGCCTCGGCAGCCAGCTCGGCGAGCGAGTCCAGGCCCGTGCGCTGCGCCCCGGTCAGGCGGTAGGCCTCCGCCAGGGCCGTGACGTGCCCTGGTTCGACCTTCGCCCGCCCGGCCTCGAGGAGCTCCAGGCGCGTCCGGGGCCAGCCCAGCGCTTCGGCGGCGCCGTCGCGCGAGAGCCCGGTCCGACGTCGCGCCGTCCGGAGGGCCGTTCCGAGCTCCCGGCGGGCGCCGGTGGCGCGTGGGGCCCGCGCACTGCGGAGGTCCCGCCGGACGTTGTTGGGGTCGCGGAAGCCGCCGAGCACGTCGCAGAAGACCGGTTCGTCGAGCCTGATCCCCTGCTCCGCCCGCGCCTGCAGCATGGCGACGCACCACGACGGGAGTCGGAGGACCCGCTCGCCCGCCCTCGACTTGGTGCGTGTGCGGACCAGGCCCTCGCCCGTCACCCGGACCACCTGGTGATGGATGTCGACCTCCCCCGCGTCCAGGTCGATGTCCTGCCAGAGGATCCCGAGTGCCTCCCCGATACGCGCGCCGGTGCCCAACAGGAACGTGGTGAGGTCCGGCAGGTCGGCGGCGACGGCCTTGGGGTCGGCGGCAAGCATGGCGAACCACTCCCGGCGTTCCTGGGCGCCAAGGGCACGGGGTGGGCGTTTCGGCGCGGTCTCGATGCGCTCCGCGTCCCGGACCGGGTTGCTGGCCAGGGCACCGTGCCGGACCGCGACCGACAGCACGCCCGAGATCACGGTTCGGCAGACTTGGCCGTTGCAGGACTGCCGTGGGTCTTCAGCGACCGCAGGACGCGGTCGATCAGCGGGGCCGTGATCTCCCCCAGTCGCACCTGCCCGAGGGCCGGGAGGACATGGTTGTCGAGCTGGCGCCGGTAGGTCTCCGCAGCACCCGGGGACCGCCGCCCGTCCGAGACCATCTCCTCGATGCGCTCGAACCACAGCTCGGCGGCGATTGAGAATCGATCGGTCGGCCTCATCCCGCCGCTCGCCGCCGCGGGCCGTCCCTCCCGCAGACGCTTGAGCAGACGCGCCTCCGCGGCCGACTTCGTCCGTCCCTCGGTTTCGACGAGGCGGCTGACGCCGTCGAAGCCGCGGTACGTAGCGCGAGCTCGGTAGGTGGTGACCGTGCCCTTGGCGTTCGTCCGCCGCGGCGTCACCCCGATGCGTCCCCACGAACCCAAGGGGAGGGGCTCACGGGCGGGTCTGCTGCATGGATAGGTGACACGTCGCTGCGGTGCTGAGAGGTGCCGCGGGAGAGGATGTGCACCATGCCGAAGCCGTATCCCAAGGAGTTCCGCGAGGACGTGATCCGGGTTGCCCGGAGCCGTGAGCCGGGGGTCCTTCTGAAGCAGATCGCGAAGGACTTCGGGATCAGCGAGTCGTGTCTGAACAACTGGCTGGCGAAGGCCGACCGTGAGGACGGCGTCCGACTGGGTGACCCGGCCCAGCCCGCGACCGAGCGGGATCTGCGCAAGCGGGTCCGGTTGCTGGAGCAGGAGAACGAGGTGCTGCGGCGGGCTGCGGCCTATCTGTCGCAGGCCAACCTGCCGGGAAAATGATGTACCCGCTCGTCCGCGAGCTGGCCGCCACCGACGCACCCGTCCGGGTGCCGGTAGCGGTGACGTGTCGGGTGCTCAGGCTGGCCCGCCAGCCCTACTACAGGTGGCTCGAGGCCCCGGTCGCCGACGCCGAGCTCGAGGAGGCCTACCGGGCCAACGCGCTGTTCGACGCCCACCGGGACGATCCCGAGTTCGGCTTCCGCTTCCTGGTCGACGAGGCTCGCGACGCCGGGGTGTCGATGGCCGAGCGGACCGCGTGGCGGATCTGCTCGGACAACGGCTGGTGGTCGGCGTTCGGGAAGAAGAAGGCACGCGGAAAGGGCAAGAAGCCCGGCCCACCTGTCCATGACGACCTGTGTGCGGTCGTGGACAAGCACGGCGTCATCCGGCATGAGTTCACCGCCGATGCCCCGAACGAGCTGTGGCTCGGCGATATCACCGAGCACTGGACCGGTGAGGGGAAGCTGTACGTCTGCGCGTTCAAGGACGTCTACTCCAACCGGATCGTCGGCTACTCGATCGACTCGAGGATGAAGTCCCGCCTCGCCGTCGCCGCGTTGAACAACGCCGTCGCGAGGCGTGGCGACGTGGCCGGCTGCGTGGTCCACACGGACCGCGGATCGCCCAGTTCACCTCCGTGCGGTGGGGCGAGCGACTCGCCGAGATCGGCGCCGTCACCTCGATCGGCACCGTCGGTGACTCGTTCGACAATGCGCTGGCCGAGACCACCAACGGCTACTACAAGGCCGAGCTGATCCGCGGCCCCGCCCGCCAGGGGCGGCCGTGGAAGACGGTCGAGGACGTCGAGCTCGCCACCCTCGGCTACGTCGACTGGCACAACCGTCGACGCCTCCACGGCTACCTCGGCGACGTACCACCCGCAGAGTTCGAGGAAGCGTTCTACGCTTCACTACGGAGCGACCAGCCCCTGGTCGAAATCCAATAGCCCGAGTCTCCACCAGACCCAGTGCGGTTCAGAGACATGGCCGTTATCTGCCCCGGCAACGCCGGGGTCGGCGTCGGCGCCGTCGTCACCAAGGACGTTGCCTCGGCATGGTCATGGCCGGAAACCATGCTCCGCCGATCCGATCAGCGCACGATCACTGACCTCAGCTCGTCCGGACACGGCGCGTTGACTAGGCCGATTGGCGGCTACGAGACGATCCCCGTAGGACCGGCGTGACGCAGATTGGTGCGCGGCGCTCCCGACGATGGGAGTCGGTCACGCGTCGTCGTCATCGGCCCGCGACCCTTCGTAGGTTCACCGAACGCGGCGGCGCCGAGGTGTCCGCATCGCGTTGGAGCCCCCGAGGGACTGCGGCGTCAGCGTCCGCACCGGCGACGTCCTCGACACTCTCGAGCAGGTGTGGACGGTCTCCCGGACCACCGTCGTCCTCGCGGACCTCTTCGTGCTCGGTGGATGCGTGGAGGTCGAGCAGCCGGCTGCGATTCTCCGGCGACCGCCGCCGTAGACTCCGGCGGGTGAGCACCCCTCCGGCGTACCCCACGATGGAGGACGTCATCGGCGGCACCCCGCTGGTGCGCCTGCAGCGCCTGCCGGGGCTGGAGAACGAACGCCGCGGCAACGTGCTGCTCGCCAAGCTCGAGGGGAACAACCCGGCCGGCTCGGTGAAGGACCGGCCGGCGATCAGCATGATCCGGGGCGCCGAGGCGCGAGGGGAGATCTCCGCCGGCGACACCCTGCTGGAAGCCACGTCCGGCAACACCGGGATCGGCTTGGCGATGGCGGCGGCGATCAGCGGCTACCCCCTGGTCATCGTGATGCCCGAGGACGCCTCCACCGAGCGGATCCAGACGATGAAGGCGTACGGAGCCGACGTGGTGCTCACCCCGGCAGAGGGCGGCATGGAAGAGGCCCGCGACGTCGTGACGCGGATGGAGCGGGAGGGCCGCGGCCGGGTCCTGGACCAGTTCGGCAACCCGGACAACCCCCGTGCCCACGAGGACGGGACGGGCCCGGAGCTGTGGCGCCAGACCGACGGACGGATCACGCACTTCGTGTCCGCGATGGGCACCACCGGCACGATCACCGGGGTCTCGCGGTTCCTGAAGTCGCGCAACCCCGGCGTCCAGATCGTCGGGGCACAGCCCGCGGAGGGCTCGAAGATCCCCGGGATCCGCGCCTGGCCACCGGAGTACGTGCCGAAGATCTTCGACCCGTCGGCGGTGGACCGGACCGTGGAGGTCACCCAGACCGACGCCGAGCAGACGGCCCACCGGCTGGCCCGCGAGGAGGGCATCTTCGGCGGCGTCTCCGCGGGCGGCGCGTGCTGGACCGCCCTGCAGGTGGCCCAAGAGGTCGAGGAGGCGACGATCGTCTTCGTGGTCTGCGACCGCGGCGACCGGTATCTCTCCAGCGGCGTGTTCCCCGCCTGAGAGTTTCGGCTGACGCTCGCAGACATCCGTCGAGGGTGAGACCGGCCCTCTCCGCCGCCCTACCGCACGGTTGCCATACAGGCGGCGAAAGGGGTCAGGGTCGTTCAGACTCTTCCGGACACCGTCGCTGAGTCCGATCGGGCCCGGCAGGCGCCCCTGCGAAGCCCACTCCGGACCAGCTCAGGCCTGAATCTGGCTCTGCGACGATCTGGTCATGGAGTCGAATCGCCCTGGAGAGCGGTGGGATCGCATTCACGTGAGGGGTCGTGGGCTGGCCGCATCTCCAGGGCCATCTGGTGGTTCTCGCCGAGGTCGATGGTCTGGACGTTGCGTCGTCCGCGCAAGTCCCAGAAGTGGAGACTGTGGCCGTGCTTGTTGCTCAGCAGGTTTTCGGGGACGATGCCGCTCTCGAACTGCGGGGGCAGTCCCCACTCGGAGGAGACCATGTAGTCGCGCGGAAGATTCCACCAGAAGTCGTAGTGCTTGTCATGAACGCCACGGTCGATCTCCCAGCGGCCGAGCACCTCGAAGGTCTCGCAGTTCATGATGACGGTGCCGGGAGGGCCGTCGGTGCCGTCCGCCCCGCCGCCGCCGAGCGTCGAGACGTAGATGCCCTCCGGGCCGCAGTGGATCGTGTGCGGCCTGAAGTAGCCTGTCTTCGCGAAGATCTCCTCAGGCTCGATGACCTTGTGCAGCTTGGCGGCCGTCGGTCCACCTTTGACGTCGACGATGTAGATCCGCGACGACCGGATCCCCGGGATGATCAGGTAGCGGTGCGGAGCCGTCGGGGCTCAATTGCCGAGGTGGCCAGAGCCACCGTTGGGCTCGATCGTCCGAGTCGCGGGGCGTCCCATGTCAACGCCCGCTCAAGAGGGTCAATACCTCCCCGGTCGACGACACCCCGCCGGCCGCTTCGTGCACCGGGCCCGGGTTGACGGAGTCGATGGGCCACGAGCTCCGACAGCAGGTCGACTGCGGCTTCGCGGACGTCGGAAGCCACAGGGTAGGCTGCGGCCCGGCTCGCTGACCCCACGGGCCCGGGCTACGGCCGCTTCGTCTGTACGAACCGCGCCTCGAAGCCGCCCAGCAGGTCGAGGTGCTGCTCCAGCAGCCGGGTGATGAGGAAGTTCTCCCGGACCTTCTCCCGGCCCCGCTCGCCCATCTGGGCGGCCTTGTCCGGGTCGCTGACCAGCTCGACCATGCGCTCGGCGGCCTGCTCGGGGGAGTCCACGACGTAGCCGTTCACGCCGTCGTCGATCTGGTGGGGGATCCCGCCGGCGTTCCCGCCGATCACCGGGGTGCCCTTCCAGAGGGCCTCGGACACCGTGAGCCCGAAGCCCTCGCGGATCGACTTCTGCACCACTGCCGTGGCCTCCTGTTGCAGCACGCCGACCAGGTCGTAGTCGTTGGCCTCGAACACCAGCACCCGGTCGGATCGGCGGTCGACGAGGGTGTCGTAGACGACGTTCTCGTCGGGGTCGTCGGCCGGTCGGTTGCCCAGCATCACCAGCGTCGCGTCGATGTCCTTGCTGGCGATCTCGAAGGCGTCGACCACCCCGTGGGGGTCCTTGAACCGGTCGTAGCGGGAGACCTGCGTGATGATCGGCCGGTCGGTGGGGATGTCGTACTGGGCCAGCTTCGCCCGCACGGCGTCCTGCGAGATCGGCTGGTTGTGCGGCTTCAGCGGGTCGATGGCGGGCATGAAGCTGAACTGCGGGACGTCGAACCGATCCTGCATGTAGGACTCGAGGATGACGATCGCAGCGTCGTAGCGGCCCGAGAAGCCGGCCAGGTAGTCGATGAGGTCGGGGTTGGGCGAGGTCATGTCGAGGTGGCCTCGCCAGATCCACGCGCCCTGCTTGCGCACGTGATCGATCATCCCCATGGTGTGGTGGTCGTGCATGTACACCGCGTCGTGGTCGAAGCGGTTGAAAAGCGCGTTCTCGGCGAGGGTCTCCTCGTAGACGCGCTTCTTCTCCCCGGTCAGGTCCAGCGGGCCACCCTGGATCGCGTCGTGCATCTCACGGGTGACGTCGAAGAACGTTGAGGACCCTCGCAGCAGCCGCCACTCGGTGTCGATGCCCAGCTGGTTCTGCATCCTGACCAGCGACAGGATGATCTCGACCACGCCGCCGGCATGGAACGTCGAGTTCATGTGGACGACCCGCTGGCCGCGAAGGTCCTCCCCCTTGGCTCGGATGCGTTCGACGGCACCTTCGCCTATGTAGCGCGCGTAGTCCTCGACTGTGGCGGCCGGCTTCATCGGCTTCCCCTGCAGGTAGACTCGTTTTGGAACCTACCATCGGGTCCCGCGAGCGGCCAGGAGTCCGGAAGAAACTCAAGGTTGAGGAGTTGTCCCCGACCTACCGGACCTGATCGCCCAAGCTGGTCGGGTCGGCCGGGGACCAGCTGGTCGAGCCGCGGCGGGCTCCGGCGCGGAGTTGTAGACGGTGCCAGATCACCAATTCGACTTGGCCATCGCGTGCACTCGCACCAGCACATAGGGACGGCTGCTGGCCCAGGCCCTCACGACCGCCCGGGCCGCCGGGGTGCAGAGCACGGTGTTGTGCCGGGCGGACTCGGCCTACTACGGGTGGGCGTTCGTGGGGACCGCGATCCGGCACCAGGCGTGGTTCTCCGTGACGGCCCGGATGACCACGACCGTGACCGCAGCGATCACCAGCATCGCGACGGATGCCTGGACGCCCATCGAGTACCCCGGAGCGGTCTTCGACGAGGTCGAGCAGCGGTGGATCTGGCGACGCCGAGGTCGCCGAAGTGCCGTTCACCGCGTTCACCGGCCGCCGCAAGGCCGAGCACGTGACCTGCCGGCTGGTGGTGCGCCCCGTCAAGCGGCTCCAGCCGCTGGCCTGCGACGGCAGCGAGCAGGGCGAGCTGTTCGCGACCTACCGCCACCACGCCTTCATCACCAACAGCGCTCTGGGAACCATCGAGGCAGACCAGCGTCACCGCGACCACGCCCTGGTCGAGCAGGTCATCGCCGAGCTCAAGGACGGGCCCCTGGCACACCTGCCCTCGGGCAAGTACGCCGCGAACGCCGCCTGGGTCGCCTGCACGGTGATCGCCTTCAACATCCCCCGCGCCACCGCCGCCGCGACCTCGATGCCCCCCGCGCGCCGCGCCACCCCGCGGACCCGGATCATCAACATCCCCGCGCGCATCGCGAGCACCGGTCGCCGGCTCGTGCTGCACCTGCCCACTCACTGGCCGTAGGCATCACATGTGGTTCTCCTCACGGATCGAGTCGTCGGTGGACCGATTGCGCCCATGGCTACAGAGCCGCGGGGGCACCATCAGGGACGACCCCTGGCGCTGCGCTCGTCCGGCGACCGTCCTGGTAAACGTTGGGGAGGGTCGAGCGGAGAAGGCACCCGCGGGGCGCCACGGCTCGTCGGGTGCGGGACTTCAAGAGCGCGGGCTGTGAAGGTGCCCGGCGCCGAACACGGCGCGAGAAGACGCCGGTCGCGCGGGGCCTTCCGGCGCGTGATCGGCCTGAGCGAGGATTCCCGGTCTGCGGCATGACCGGACTGTCCGCTGCTCGGCTCGACGGCGCGAACGTGGAGGGCACTGCGACGCTTAGCGCGCCCCGCTCCCCCGGGCGGCTCGTGGGATGTTCCGGAGGAAGTCGAGCACGTGGGTCCACAGCATCTCCGTGGCGCGCTGGTCGAACTCGTCGGGCCGGGAGGCGTCGGTGAACAGGTGTCCGGACCCGGCGTACTCGTGGAACTCGGCGTCCCCCCCGGACGCGCGCACCGCCGCGAGGAACTGGTCCACCCAGTCCTGGTTGCGCTTCGGGTCCGAGACGGCATAGTGCAGCTGCACCGGCACCGTCGAGGGCCAGGCGTCGGCGCCGAGGAACGGCAGCGGCAGCGCACCGGAGAAGAGCACCGCAGCCGCCACCGGGCGCTGCAGGGCGACGTGCTCGGCCATGCCGGCGCCGTTGGAGAAGCCGGCCACCACGAAGCCGTCCGGCAGGTCGGCCGTGGCGTCGAGAGCGCCCTGCATCAGCGCGGGGAAGCCCACCTCCTCCTGGAAGGCGATCGCGGTGGCGTAGTCGTCGAACGACTGCCCGTCGTACTGGTCGACCACGAGCACCTCGTGCCCGTGGGCGCGCAGCCGCGCGGCCGCGTCCTCCACGCCTGGACGGACGCCGAGCACCGAGTGGAACAGCGCTATCGAGGCCATGTCTCCTCCTGACGACGCCTCCCCTGCCATCGGCCTCCCAGTAGCACCGGAGCGCCGACCAGGGGCCTACGGCCCGATCGGCCCGGGGAGCGACGACACGTAGGCCCATCGGCTACCGACAGTGTAAGTCGGGGGCGGTCTGCTCGCGGCGCCAAGACGCACTGTGTGGCGACCGCCGCCGTGCAGGGCCCGGTGGAGCGACTGTCGGAGGCCGTGAGGGCCTCTCGCAGCGGGCGGTCAGGTGCCCGCGTGGTTCGGGTGGTAGCCGCGACTGTGCTTCTCGACGGGGGCGCCCGAGCCGGACGCGTTCGACAGGGCTGCGGCGGTTTCGGCGCCTGAGAGTTCTGCGAGGAGGAAGGCGGTGACGTACTGGGCGATCACGTCACGGGCCGTGGCCCGGTTCCAGGCGGGGTCGTCGCAGAATCCGAAGGGGATCACGGTCATGACCCGCCGTGCCGATGCGCACGGACCGGTGAACGCGAAGTGCTGGGCACCGACCAATCCCACCTGGACGGCGCGTGCTGACTCGGTGTGGTCGAAGGTCAGCCGCGCGCCGGTTGCGTACGGGGTGTCCTGGTCGGCGGTGCCGCCCAGGGCGGCCACGGGGACGCGCAGGGATCGCAGTCCGGGCGCGCCGAACATCACGGCGTCACCGGCCATCGACACGACAGCGTCCACCCGGTCGTCCGACCAGTCCGGCCAGAGACCCTGGGGCACGGCCGGGAGGCCCGCCCGTGCGGCCATGTCGGCCAGGTGCGGCTGGAGGGCATCGCACAGGAACACGCCGGCGTCGTCGGGACGCCGTGCGTCCGCACAGGCGTCGTGCAGCGATCTCGTGTCGAGGCGTGCCCCGCCCAGGACTTGGGCGGCGTAGCCGCCGTAGGAGTGCCCGGCGACGGCGATGCGGTCCGGGTCGACCAGCGCCGAGAGGGTGTCGTCCCCTGTGGCCACGTGGTCGATGACGGCCCGCAGGTCTCGGGGTCGGTCGACTGTGGCCTGCCACAGCTTCGAGGGGTCGAGGGTCTCCGCGTGGTCGGGCGCGATGACGATGAGGCCGCGGCCGGCGAGGTGCTCGGCCAGCCACCCGTAGGCGCCCTGTCCGAGCGCGAACCCGGGTGAGAGCACGACCAGGGGGAAGGGCCCGGCGCTCGTGTCGGCGGGGGTGCCGCGTCGAGCCGTCCCCGGGTAGGTCCCCAGCGTGACCGGGTTCGTCCCCGAGAGCATCCCCACGGTGTACCTGTAGGTGGCCCGCTCCCCCTCGTCGGTGGCGGCGGGGTACCAGACCGTGGCGTGCAGCGGCCTCTCGCCGGGAACGACGAGGTCGCGCACCCCGACCGGGCGTGGTCCAGGTTGGGCGTAGGGCACCGATGCCGGGTCGAGGGTGGAGTGCTCGGGTGCGGCACGGACCATGCCGAGGCCCATCGCCACGGTCCAGCTGAGGGACACCGCGGCCCCCAGCGAGGCCAGCCCGGCGCGGGTCGTCCAGCGGCGCGGGTAGACCGCGGAGACCACGGGCCGCAGCCTGCCCTCGTCCGCGAACCGGGCGAGGGTGCGGAGGTCCTCAACGTCGTCTCGGTGCACCAGCACCCGGAGCCGTTGCCGGACCAGCGGGTTCAGGAGGGCCGCGCGGAGGAGCCGGCCGGTGCCCTTGAAGACCCGTCCGCCGGTGCAGCCGACGAGCACCAGGGGGCCGTCGGGCCAGAGTGCACGCCGATAGTCGGCCGGCGGACGGGCGCCGACCAGGTCGAGGACCACGTCGAACGGGGTCGGGCCGTCGGCAATGTCGTCGCGCGTGTGGTCCAGGACGTGGTCGGCCCCCAGCTCGCGAACCAGGTCGCGGCCGCCCGGCCCCTGCAGGGCAGTGACCTCGGCGCCGAGCGCCTTGGCGATCTGGACGGCAAAGGTCCCGACCACGCCCGAGCCGCCCACGACGAGGACGCGCTGGCGGGCACGGAGCCCGCCGGCGTCCCGCAGCGCCTGGAGCGCGGTGAACCCGGACACCGGGACCACTGCGGCCTCCACCAGCGACAGGCTGCTCGGCTTGAGGGCCAACTGGCCTTCGGGGACCGCGGCGAACTCGGCGAGCCCGCCGTCACCCCACCCGAAGACCTCGTCGCCGGGCAGCAGGTGACGGGCCCCGGGGCCCGTGGTCTCCACGACACCGGCGATCTCACGGCCGGGGATGCGACGTCGGGGACGCAGCAGGCCGGTGGCGGGGCGGACGACGCAGTGCCATCCCGCCATCAGGTGCCAGTCGCCGGCGACGGCGGCGGCCTCGACCCGGACCAGGACCTGGTCCCCGGTCGGTTGCGGGCGGGGCACCTCCGCCACCCGCAGGACGTCCTGCGGGGTGCCGTAGCGGTCCTGCACGACGGCCCTCATGCCGTCACCCCGCTCGGGACCCGAGCGCCGTCGACGTCCCGGCGCGAGGCGTCCATCCGCACGCCCTGGTGAGGAGCCAGACGATCATCGAGAACTCCGCGACGACGGCGGGTGCCAGCAGCACCGGTGACAGGGTGCCGTCATAGCCGGGGAGGAGGAAGAAGCCGAAGCTGTCCGCGGCGTACCCGACCCCGGCGACGCCGAGGAGGACGCCGAGCCAGCTCGGGAACCAGGACGACTTGATGAGAAGGTAGGCCAGGAGGAGCAGGTGGGCGGCGAAGAAGACCAGGCCGATGAGGTAGCCGTAGGAGTGGGCCTCCAAGCCCACGGCGGCGAACGAGAAGACGTCCCAGACACGTGCGCGTGTCTCGCCGGCGCGGGCAGGACCACCGACACCGAGAGCGTTCAGGCCCTCCGCTGGTCCGGCAGGCGGACCGAGTGGGTCGGATGACGAGATCTGGTCATGCGCGCGGCCGCACTTCTCCGTACCGTGGATGCATCCGAAGGGAGAGGGAGCCATGCCCATCTTCATGATCGAACGCCAGTTCGGCGACCAGCTGGACCCCACGATCGAGGACGTCGAGGAGATCAACGCGATCAACGGTGAGGAGGAGGTCCGCTGGCTGATGTCGTTCCTCGCTGCCGACAAGCGCAAGACGTACTGCCTCTACGAGGCGGAGTCGCCGGCGGCCATCCGTCGGGCCGCGGAGCGGGCTGGCATCCCCGCCGATGCCATCACCGAGCTGGGCGGTCGGTTGATGCCCGACGCCTCACTGCAGCCCGTGCTCTGACCCGTCCTCGACGAGCCGGTGCCGGACGGCGTAGTGCGCCGCGGCGGTCCGGTTCGGCGACTGGGTCTTCATGAGGATGCTGCGGACGTGGTTGGCCGCCGTGTGCTCGCTGATGACCAGCCGCGTCGCGATGTCCCGGTTGCTCGCCCCCCCGACGAGCAGGCCCAGCACCTCCACCTCCCGGGCGGTCAGCCCATCCGGGGGGGCCTCTGGGTTCTCCGAGCCGAGGATCCGCAGGACGCGGACAAGTCCGTGACGACGGGCCGCGGCCCGAGCGGGCTCGTCGTGGCTGCGCACCCGGTCGGCCGGCGCGCCGGTACGCCGCAGGTGAGCGGCCCAGTGAGCATGCGTCGTGGCCTCATGGATGACCGACCCCATCCTGTGGTCCATCTCGAGTGCCGACGCGAACGCCTCCTCGACGCCGGGTCGGCACAGCCCGGCCCGGAGCAGGCCGATGACCAGGTCGGCGCTCCCGAGGAGGGCGAGCATCTCCGAGCCCATGAGGTTGAGTCCGGCGTACCGCTCCACCTCGGGGAGGAGCGTCCGCATCGCCTCCTCCTCCCCGAGCTCGGCAGCGGCCTCCCCCAGGAAGGACAGCGATGCCGGCCACGTCGCCGAGGCCCGTAGCTCGGGGATGGTGTGCGCGAGGAGGTCGCGCTGGAGCGCCTCGCGAAGCGCTGCTCGTGCACGGTCTCGAAGTCCGACCTCCATGCAGAGCGCGACGACCCCGGGGGGCCAGGGCGCGTCCGCGCCCAGACCGGCCTCCAGCGCGTCGCGTGCGAACCCCAGGCGTCCCGTCTCGCGGCGCACCATGAACTCCTGGAGGCTCGAGGGCCCTTCACCGGTGCTGAACCCGGGCTCGATCTCGGCCGCGAGGCGGCGGTGCTCCGCCATCGCCTTTCGCGCCCCTTCGAAGTCGCAGCCCATGAGGTGGAGCGAGGCGGTGAAGAGCAGCACGACCCACGGCATGTAGGGCTGGCGGGTCTCGCGCGTCACGGCCGACAGGTCCTCGATCCCCCGGTGGATGGACTGAGGGTCGCCGAGGACGTAGGAGGTCTGGCACCGCACCATGGCCGCCCGTCCGAGCGCGGTCCAGTGCCTCCCGGCACGGGCGAGCCCGGTCAGCTCCACGGCATGGTCGTGCCGCTCACGCAGGGAGTCGGCGTCGAGGCCGACGAACAGCGAGGAGTTGAGCACCGCCGTGAGGAGGTCACGGTCGCCGGAGGCCCGGGCACCCGCGATGGCCTGGACGCTGTGCCGCCGACTCTCGTCCGCCTCGCCGCTCCTCGCGAGGGCGCTCGCGAGGGCGCCGGTGGCCCGGATCACCAGAGGGTCGTCGTCGGGGCGGCCCGAGGCCTCGAGTGCGCGTCGCAGGAGGGCGACACCGTGGGCTGCGCCGAAACCGGCGCGCCAGGAGGCAGCGTCGAAACCGATGGCGGCAAGCAGCCGCAGTTCCGGGTCGTCGGAGCCGGCCACCTGGTCGTCCAGCTCGAGCGCCCGCCGCTGACGTCCCGAGAGAAGGTGGCACCTGGCTGCCTCGAGGAGAAGTCGGTGGCGGTCCGAGGCTCGTGTGGCGTGGGCAGCGGCCCGCTCGAAGAGCGTGGCGGCGTCCGAGAAGGCGAGCTGGTCGTCGGCCGCCTCAGCGGCGAGCCGGAGGTGGCGCGTGGCCTCCTCGGCGAGTCCGAGCCCCGTGGCCAGTGCGTAGTGGTGGGCGAGCCGGAACAACTGGCCGGGAAGGTTCTCCCCCCGCCTTCGCAGGGCAGCGGCGACGGCGGCGTGCGACCGGGCCACCTCGTAGGGCGTCAGCTCCGCCTGGACCGCCTGCTGAGCGAGCGCGTGCGCAAAGCGGTAGCGGCCGGGACGGTCGGCGATCGGCTCGACGAGCCCGACGGCCCGGGCGGCCTCCATGGCGGCGAAGGCGTCCGCGACCGATGCGTCTCCCTCCGCAGCGCCGGCCACGACCTCGACCTCGAAGACCTCACCGACGACGGCTCCGAGGCACACCAGCTGCCGCTGCCCCCCGGGGAGCCGGCTGAGCCGCCCCGTCAGCACGGCGCGCAGCGACTCGGGCACGGCGATCCCGCCCGAGCGCAGCCCGTCGACTCCTCCTCCGGCCGCGAGGTCGCGCCAGACCTCGTTGAGCACGAACGGGTTTCCCCCGGTGTGGTCGCGCAGCAGGCTGGCCGGCCCGCGCACGTCATCGGGACCGCCGGCTCCGGTCGCCACGAGGTAGTCGACGATGTCGGAGACGCCGAGCCCACCGAGGTCGATGCGGTGGACGTCGTCCCTGCGGACGAGGTCCGCCACGACGGCCGAGAGCGCCTCGGAGCGGTCGGGAGGCGTGGAGCGGTGGGTCGCCAGCACGAGCAGGCGCGTACCGTCCATGCGGTCGACGACGTACCGGAGAAGGCGCAGGGCGGACTGCCCGGCCCAGTGGAGGTCCTCCAGGACGAGGAGCAACGGCCGGTCGCGGCAGGCAGCACGCAGGAGCTCGGAGACCCCGTCGAGGAGAGCGAGCTCGCTCGCTCCGCGATCCGCTCCCCGGGCGGGGTCGCGCGTCCCTCCCCCCACGACCCCGCGAAGGAGGTCCTCGGCGGGCAGGGCGCCGCCGAGGAGACGCGGCAGCGCCAGCTCCCCGACGTCCAGAGCCTCGAGGAGGGTCGCCACGGGACGCACGAACGGGTCGAAGGGCCGGCCGACGTCTGCACCGCACGACCCGAGCAGAACCGAGGCGCCGGCCCGGTGCACCGCGCGCGCGGCCTCCGCCACAAGCCGGGACTTTCCGGCGCCTGGCTCACCACCAACGAGGACGACCTGCGCGGCCCCGCCCTCGACCGCCGCCCAGACCCCCTCCAGGCGCTCGAACTCGCGGACCCGACCCACCAGCGGTGGGCGCGCGACGCCTCCGGCCCACTGGGCGGGGAGCGCGGGCTGCGGCCAGCCAGGCATCCCTCCACGATAGGGGCCCGGCCGGGGCATGGCCATTTCTGATCATTGCCCCAACAGAGGCGGTTGCCCGGATCTGGTCATGTGCGGACGACCTCGGCGGCGGAGCGTGGAACCACACCCACCACGGAGGAGAACACGATGACCACGCGACGCCGCATCACCGAACTCACCCTGACGCTGCTCACGACCGCCGCCCTCGCGCTCGGCCCCGGGGCCCCCGCGACGGCCCGCCAGGACGCCGGCCAGACCCCGCGGACGGACCACGCTCCCTGCGCTCTCGAACGCGTCGGCACCCAGCTGGTTCGCTGTGACGACCTCACCGGCAACGGCGTCCCGGCACCATGGCACATCCCCGAGCGAGGCTGACGCCGCGCCGGCCGGCTGGCCGCGGGACGTGAGTCCAGCAGAGCGGTCCACGAGATGGTGACGGCCCGCAGTCCGGCGAGACCCTCCACACCGGCGTGGCAGAGATGCTCACCGACCTCGGCTGGCGCACACCGGGCAGCGCGAAGGTATCGTCACCGCGACGCGCCCGCGCGCCGCGGCGCTCGCGCTCGTTGCTTGTGGCGGCCCGTCACCCTGTGCCGCAGGGTGCTTGCCGGAGCCAGCGGACCCAGCAGCACGCGCCCGAGGTGTCGCCGCCGCCCTGGCAGCAGTCGCGCGGACCGTCCGGGCCCCAGTCGCACGTGCTCCGGGTCGGGCATCAGCTCTTGGCGACGCCGGCGACCTTCCTCACGCCGGCGCGAGCGATCTGCTCCAGCTCGCTGCCGTCGATGGTCCTCAACCCGCCGACGGTGATGGAGACGACGTTGTGGTCGGTGGCGACGAAGACCCCGTCGAGGGTGACGTCGATGCCCTGCACCGTGCCCGCGGCCCGGAACGCGAACGTCTGGTCGCCGAGGTTGGGGAAGGACAGGCCGGACATCTCCAGCTTCGTCGTGCTCCCGTCGGCGTCGACGCTGGTGAATGTCGGGCACGTGGTCAGCCGGTCCGCGAGCTTGCCGACCTTGTCTTGCTGGTCGCCGGCGTCGAAGGAGGAGACCGTCTCGGTCAGCTGAGCACCCAGCGCGCCACCACTGGTGAATGAGACCTCTTGGCTCACCTTCGCGCCGGGTCCGGACTGGCTGTCCATCTCGTCGAAGAGCTTCTGGCAGGACTCCGGCTTGATCGTGTCGCTGCTCGATGACGACGACGAGGACGGCGGGGCCGCGGACCACCCGGTGGGCATGTCCTCAACGGTGAGGAGGGCCTTCTTCGCCTCTGCGGAGGTGAGCTCGTCCCCGGCGCTCGGAGGCTCGGGACGCTGCGACGTCGACCCCCCGGCGGAACTCGTTCCCGTAGAGCTCTCGCCGATGGTCCGGGCGCGGTCGGGGCCGCCACCGCATCCGGCGAGCAGACCGGCAACGGCGATGGGCACGGTGAGGTGACGTAGGCGCAACGGTGGCTCCCCCAAGGTTGGCTGCAACAGCACGCACACCGTACAAATCGGATACCAGTCGTCGCGGATGACGACCCGCCCCGGCCGGATGGTTACCAGTCCGTTAGCCGCCGCGCCCCGCGCCGGGCACGGCTGTGGGCCTGCTGAGCCCTCGCAGGCCCGCACCGACCCCCCCCCCCCGCTCGACGAGCAGACTGCGTGTTGAGAGCAATGGCCTCGGCTTCGGTGAGGTAAAATTGTTCGGTTTTCGCCCAGCCACTCGCGTCGCGGCCGCGGCGAGCACGCCTCGCGGGAGTGGCACCATCCGAGGGGACGTGAGACGCATGACGGACGGCGAGACCGCGACTTCCGGCATCGACCGCCTGCTGCACCAGGCCCGGAGGACGCTCGACCGTGTGGCTCCCGAGCGGCTCGCTGAGGAGGTCGCCGCCGGGGCGGTCGTCGTCGACACCCGTCCGGTCGAGCAGCGCCGACGTGACGGCGAGCTTCCTGGTGCCGTGGTGATCGACCGCAACGTGCTCGAGTGGAGGCTCGATCCGACCTCTCCGCACCGGTTGCAGACGATCAATCTGGGTGCGGACACTCGGCTTGTCCTCGTGTGCAATGAGGGGTACAGCTCGAGCCTGGCCGCGTCGACGCTGCGCCTTCTCGGCCTGCGGCGGGCCACCGACCTCATCGACGGCTTCCAGGGTTGGCTGGTTCAGCGAGACCACGACCTCGCCGCTCAGGCGACAACGTCAGAACCGCGCTGACCTGTGCGGCGACGCGAAGCTGAGATCCGCGCCCCCGTGCCTCCGTGTCTCCGTGGCTCCATGCGCGGCCGATGCAGGTCTGACAGCAGCGGACCCCGAACGGCCAGCGAGCAAGGGCGACGGCATGGTGCGCTGCACCCCAGCCGAACCCAGGTCGACGGATGTCGACAGCGCCGCAGAACCACCACAGTGGGGTACCCCCACGGGTCCGGGCACGTTGCACGGGCCGACGATGGTCGCAGAGAGAGGTCCGTGGGCAGGCGCCGACGAGTCCCGTGCGGTAGCCCTCGGCGGCGCGCCGGGTTCACGCAGCAACCTCGCGCGCGTGGCGCCGGATGGTGTGGCTGGGGCGGCCAGCGGCGTCGGCGCGCCTCTGACCAGCATGCCTCCATGCCGGCGACATGCCGGAAGAAGCCGACCGCTTCGACGTCCAGGCTTCGGCGAGGCCGGACCTCGCCGCTGCGGGCGTGGAGTGGGACGGGCAGAGGTCCGCGTCGCCGCTCCCCCGCACGGCGCGGCGGACCCGGGTAGGGCCTACTCGCCTCGCGCCCGGCGAGCCCGATAGGCCGCGACGTTGGTTCGGTTGCTGCAGGCCGGGCTGCAGAACCGGCGGGACCTGTTCTTCGACAGGTCGGCGAGGACGTTGTCGCACCCGTCCGCGGCGCACACCTGGAGTCGGAGCAGCTCCCCGCTGCGGACGAGGTCGACGACGGCCATGGCCGCCTCGACCGCCATCCGGTCGGCGAGCGGGGCCTGCGGCGACGTCGCGTGGATGTGGTACCGGTAGTCGCCGTGCGCCACCAGCTGCGGGAGCGCCTCGGCCTCGCGCAGGAGGGTGTTGACGAGGTCCGCCACCTCGTCCTCGTCGGCGTGCCAGAGTCGCCGCAGTCGCGGCCTGAGCGCGCGCACCTGCTCGAGGTCGGCCCGGTCGCTGCGTCGCGCGCCCCGCCAGCCCCACCGCTCCCGGAACTCCTCGAGCGCGTCGAGGTCGGCGAGCCCGGGCTCGTCGTGCTCGGTGTTGACGAGGGCCGCGGCCGCCATCAGCGCATCCTCGGTGTCATGGGCAAACAACTCGTTGACTCCTTACGTCCCGAGGAGATAGCCTGCGTCCGGTAGTAACCACCATAGATGATGTTCGGCTATTACGCGAAGGGGGGTCCGGTGGCGATGTCCGCTCGTGCAGGGCTGGGGATGGCGGTCGTCTCGGCGGTGACGTTCGGCAGCTCGGGGGCGCTCGGCGCCTCCCTCCTGCGGGCGGGGTGGAGTCCTGGGGCGGCGGTCGCCGTGCGGCTCGCCATCGCGGCGCTCGTGCTGACGGCGCCTGCCCTCCTCCAGCTCCGGGGCCGGCTGGGCCAGCTGCGTCGGGGCGGCTGGCCGGTCGTGGGATACGGCCTGACGGCGGTCGCGGGGGTCCAGCTCTGCTACTTCAACGCCGTCGCCCACGTGTCGGTCGGGGTGGCACTCCTCCTGGAGTACTCGGCCGCCGTCCTCGTCGTCGCCTGGCTCTGGGTCCGCCACGGTCAGCGTCCGCGGCGACTCACCGTCGGCGGCGGCCTCCTCGTCCTCGGCGGTCTCGTCCTCGTGCTCGACCTTCTCGGGGACCAGCAGGTGGACCCGGTCGGCGTCCTGTGGGGCCTGGCCGCCGCCGTCGGTCTCTCCTCCTACTTCCTCCTGTCGGCTCGCGCCGAGGAGCGGCTGCCCCCCCTGGTCATGGCCTGGGGCGGCCTGAGCGTGGGCACCCTGACCCTGCTCGGGGCGGGAGCGCTGGGGCTGCTGCAGCTGCGCGCCCCGCGGGTCCAGGTGACGCTGGTCGACGCGAGCATGAGCTGGGTCGTGCCTGTGCTCGGCCTCTCGCTCCTGGCCGCCGTGGTCGCCTACGTCTCGGGCGTGGTGGCGGCGAGGACCCTCGGGCCCCGGCTCGCCTCCTTCGTCGGGCTCACCGAGGTGCTGTTCGCCGTGGGGTTCGCGTGGCTGCTCCTGGGGCAGGTCCCGGTCGCGGTCCAGTTCGTCGGCGGCGGCCTCGTCCTCGGGGGCATCGCCCTCGTGCGTCTGGACGAGCTCCGCGGTCCCCGCAAGCCGCTCGAGCCGCTCGAGCCGCTCGAGCCGCTGCACCGCGCCGTCGAGGATCTGCCCCTCGGGCCCACGGCCTGCAGGCCGACTCCTCGACCGTCAGGATCGTCGGAGTCGCCGTGGGCCCCGGCCGGCCGCTCGACCGCGGGGCCGGCCGTCACGGGCAGTCCGCGAGGATCGCCTGGGCCGCCCGCGCCCGGTCGGTCCTTCGCGGCAGCTCGGCGAGGCGTCGGGCGACGGCGTCGCGCAGGGCGGGGTCGAGGAGCTCGCAGTTCCCCCGGAGAACCTTCCGGAGGGTGAGCAGGGCCCAGTACTCGGTGAACGGCTTGTCCGGCGTGAGCGCGACCCCGGCGAGCGGCGCGAGGAGCCCCGGGTCGGGACGCGCGTTGAGCGCGGCGACGCCGACGAGCCGTAGCCCGGGGTCCCCGCTGCCGAGCAGGGCCTCGACCCCGGTGACCGGGACCTCCCCGCAGACGTCGACCATGCGTGCGACGATCCCCGTCATCCGCGTCGTCCGGACCGGCCCGCTCGGCATCGTCCACCGGACGTCGTCGTACTCCGCCGCCAGCGCGACGAGGCGGTCGTCGAGCCCGGGCACGCCCCGCCGGGCCGGGCCCCCGGCCGCGGTCGGCGGCGGCGCCTCCCGGATGGCGCTCGGCGGCGGCTCCCCCGGCGCCCCGAGGGCGAGCCGGGCAAGCGCGGCCTCGACGTCGGCGACCCGGGTCCGGGTGTCGGCGAGCCCCTCCTTGGCGTCGTCGGCGTTGACCTTGGCCGCCCCCGAGTCCCGCCGCGTCTCCTCGAGGACGTACGGGTCGATCTCGCTCCCCCCGATCCGCATCCGCGGGAACCGGCGGAGGACGGCGGCGAGGACGAGGTAGGCCCCGAGCAAGAGGAGGGTCGCGCTCCCCAGCTCGTTGCGGGTGACGAAGACGGCGACGACGCCGAGCCCCGCGGCGACCGCGCCGAGCACGCCGCTGACGAGGACCTCGCGCCTCCGGAGCACCGGCGCAGGTCCGCGCACCCTGTCGGTGGGACCAGCCCCGGCCACGACGCGCCCGGCCGGCTAGGGGCCGAGCGGTCCGCCCGGCCCGTCCGGCACCGCCCGGAGTCGCGTGGCGAGGACGAGCCCGGTGGCGGACGACAGGGCGACGAGCGGGACGTCGAGGAGGAGGAAGCCCCAGCTCACCCGGAACTCACCGCTGACGACGGTGGCGAGGAGACCGAGGCCGAGCGCGGCGGCGACGCCGAGCGGGAGCCGGACCCGGGGACGCGCCAGCCCGAGGACGAGGCCCGCGACGAGGCCGCTGACGATCGGCAGCAGCTCAGTCATCGCCCTCGTCCTCCACGTCGTCGGCCGCGTCCGGCGCCTCGACCGTGCTCGTCACCGCTCCCTCGTCGGGCGAGACGGGAACGGCGGCGCCCGCCGAGACGTCCGCTCCACCGACCTCTCCGGCTCCGGGAGCGTCCCCCGGGGCCGCACCGGGCGCTCCGACGGCCACCGGCGGGGCCCCGGCCTCGCCGGGCCACGTGGGTGCCGGACCGGCGTTCGTCGCCCCGAGGGAGGCGGCCCGTTCGACGAGCCCGGCCGGCGGCGCGGTCGAGCCGGCCGGCCCTGTCGGCCCTGGGGGCGGTCCCCCGGGCGTGGCCGGAGCGTGGCCCCCGCCCGACGAGGCGACGACGGGGCCCTGTCCGTCGCTGACGGTGATCGTGACCTCCATGGCGATTCCCTCTCCCCGTGAGTTGGCGTGGTGCCTCAGCTGAGGACCGCGTACCGGCCCTCGAACGTCACCGTCGCCGCGGTGAGGTTCTTGACCGTGATCCAGTACGTGCAGCCGGTCGCGCTCGCCCGCTCGACGGCGACGTCCCAGTCGACCTGCGGGGCGCCCACCCGCGGCGAGGTCGGCATCACGTACCAGACGACGTGCCAGGCGGGGGGCCAGTTGAAGGTGAACCACCGGGCCGAGGTCCCCGGGCCCAGCGTCCCGGTGAACTGGACGTTCGTCCACATGGCGTGCTCCTTGTCTCCTGTGCGTCGTCGTCTGCGTCGGTGCGGATGCGTCGCCGGGACTCCGGCGTCGGGTGCGTCAGTAGCGGCTGAGGATGCAGTACCTGCCCTCGAAGCTCACCGGTGCGCCGGTGAGGTTGGTGACGGTGACCCAGTACGTGCAGCGCTCGGCGTCTGCGCGCTCGACCTGGACGTTCCACGTCACCTGCGGGGCGCCCGGGGCGACCGTCGTCGGCATGATCGTCCACAGGACGTGCCAGGTCGCCGGCCAGCCGAACGTGAACCACCGCTGGGTCTGGTTCGCGGTGAGGCTGCCCTGCCACTGGACCCCGCAGACCGGCTGGGTCATCCAGCCGTCGACGGGGACCTCCCACACCCCCCGGTTCCGGGTCCCGGCCCGCAGGACCCTCGCGTGCGGGTGGAAGACGAGGTCGCCGACGTAGGCGTTGGGCAGCGACGCCGAGAAGTCCGCCCACGTCGAGCCGCCGTCCCAGCTCTGGTAGACGCCGAGGTCCGCCGCCACCCAGACCCGGTTGCGGTTGCCGTCGTCCACGGCGAGGGCGTTGACCGGGAGCGGGGGCAGCCCGGCGCTCCGGTCGGCCCACGTGCTCCCCCCGTCGTCGGAGCGGAAGACCCGTCCCCCGCCGACCCGGGTGCTCGTCGCCCAGATCCGTCCCGTCCCACCGGCCTCGGCGTGGAGGTCGCTCACCCACGCCCCGGGCCGGGGGGTCGCCAGCGCGCCGATCGACCACGAGCCGGTCCACCGGGCCCGGAGCACCCGGCCGTCGGTGAGCCCGACGACGACGGTGTCGGCGTCGGGCATGTGGAGGGCGCTCGCGGTGCCCGCGCCCCCGGCGTAGGCGAGCCGGACCCAGCCGGCGCCGTTGTTCCGGGAGACGTAGAGCGCCTGGCCGCCGACCGCGATGCTGTCGCCGGTGCTCGCGCTCGCCTCGAACGGGACGTAGAACAGCCCCGCCCCCTCCCCCGCCGGCCGCGACGGGGTGATGTTCGTCCACGACCCCCAGTTCCCCTTCGCCCCCGACCGCTCGATGGAGCCGTTCTGGAAGGTGTGGAAGACCGTCTGCGGGTTCGCCCGGTTCGTCCCGCAGTCCCCCCCGTCGCCGTCCTGGACGTGCTCCCACGTCGACGGCCCGGTCCACCGGTTCGTCCCGTTGTCCTGGGTCCCCCCGAGGAGCCAGCGCGCGGACCCCCAGTCCTGGGTGAGGTACTCGAACTCGCTCACCTGGAGGCCGTTGTTGCACGGCGTCCACGTCATGCCGCGGTCGGGTGAGCGGAACAGGCCGCCGTCGTTGCCGGCGTACACCGTCGAGGGGTTACCGGGCTCGAACGCGATCGAGTGCTGGTCGGGGTGGATCGAGCTGCCCCCGGGGCCCTTGCTCGAGAGGTTGACCCACGTCCACGTCCCGGCCGAGCCGTTGCCGCGGTGGAGGTCGATCGCCCCGCAGTAGACCTCCGCCGACCGGTCCGGCGCGACGGCGAGGTACCAGTCGTACCAGGCCTGCCCGGTGCTCACCCCGGGCGGCGGGGGGATGGCGCGCCAAGGGGCGCCCGCCGGCCGGCGCCAGAGGTAGGGCGTCGACCCGCTCGCCCCCCACGCGTACGCGACCCGGCTCGAGGACGGGGCGATCGCGACGGCGAGCCGGTCGAAGCTCGCCGGCGCGCCGGGGAGGGTGACGGCCGTCCACGTCGTCCCGTTCGTCGACCTGTAGAGCCCGTCCCGGCACCCGGCGAGGATCTCGTTGCCCGTTCGGGCCCGCGACACCGACCACGTCACCGAGGACCGGCGCTGGGTCCAGGACGCGCCGGAGTCGGCCGAGGTGTAGAGGCCGCCCGTCGTCCCCGCGTAGAGGCGCCGCCGGTCGGCGGGGTCGACGACGAGGCTGTAGAAGCCCTGGCCGACGAACGGCGCCCGGGTCAGGGTGCTCCACGTCGTTCCGCCGTCCGTCGACCGGAGCACCCCGGCCCCGAGCCAGCTCCACCAGTCCCCCTCACCGGTCCCGCAGTACACCGTCCGCGGTGCGGAGGGGTCGAACGCGAGCGCCCCGACGGTGAGGGTCGCCTGGTAGTCGGTCCGGGGGGTCCACGAGCCGCCCCGGTCCCGGCTCTCCCACACGCCGCCGTTCGCCGCGCCGGCGAGGACGTGCGCCGGATTGGACGGGTCGGTCGCGAGCGCGGAGATCCGGCCGGAGACGTTGACCCGGCTGCTCCCGTACGTCTGCCCGTTCGTGATCGTCCACGGACCGACGGAGCGCCACTGGGGCCCGGACCCGGTCGGCGGGCCCGTCCGCGCGTCGGCCGTCGTGAGGTAGGCCTGCGCGATGTCCTTGGCGGACGTCGCCCCGGCGTCGTCCTCGGCGCCGGCAGCATGCACGCCGGCCGGGGCGGTGAGCGCCATCCCGAGGCCGGCGAGGGAGCTCCGGACGTCCGCTCCCGCATCCTCGCTGACGGTCCGGGCGACGGCCTCCTCGGCGACCGTACTGAGCCCGGCGCTCTCGAGCATCTGGAGCAGCCGGAGCAGGGCCTTCCCCCCGGGTGGGCGCGGGGTCGGCTCGCTCGCGTCGACCGTGGCCCCCGGCCCGCCCACTCCGGAGCCGTCGTCCGCGGGTCCTTGCATGGCGACCTCCCCAAGCCCGTGCGACCGTGTCCCCCGATCGTCACCGGACCGCGTCACCCCGGCGTAACCGCCGCGTCACGCCCCGTTGGCGGGGGGCGGCCCCGGGGCGAGGATGGGGTCATGACGAGGCGACCGGGCGGGCCCGAGGGCGGGGAGCAGCCACCCGGGGGCCGTGCCGCCGAGCGGAGGCGGGAGCACCTCGCGGCCCGCTACGGAGAGCGCGACCTTCCCGGCGAGGACGCTCACGACGAGGACACCACCGCCACCGAGCAGACCGACGACGAGCGCACCGACGGCAAGCGCACCACCGACGGCGGCGCCGCCGGCAACCACTGACGGCGGGCCGGCTACACCGACGGCGGGGGCTCGGTGACGGCCTTGAGCTGGGCGAGACCGCGCTCGAAGTCCGGCCCGATCATCGCGTCCATCGACCTGACGAGGCTCATCGCCCGGGTCATGAGGGTCATCGGTCCGGTCATCGTCCACGTCACCCGCGAGCCGCGCCCGTCCGGGGCGATCGCGATGACCGTCTCGGTGCGCGAGCGGAAGGGCTTGTCGAACCGGACGTCGATCCGCACCCTCGACGGGGCGGTCGCCTCGACGACCTCCATCCGGCCCTGCCCGGCCCTGCGGTTGCCGGACCACGCGTAGACGGCGCCGGTCCCGGAACTGGCCCCGGAGTGGGTCCGCTCCATCGCCGGGTCGAGTCCCTCCCAGGGCGACCAGTCCCGCCACCGGTGGAAGTCGGCGACCTCGGCGTACACCCGCTCGGGCGAGGCGTCGACCCGCACGGAACGCTCCACGGTGTACGTGTCGGCCATGGAGCGAGCCTAGCCCGCCCGGGTGGCGATCCGGGGGCCGAGCGGGGGCGGACGTCCGTCGTCGGGGCCCGGCGCCTCGCCCGCTCCGCGCGCGGGGGCCGACGACCCGCCGAGCGTCAGCGTGGACCGCGACCGCGACCGCTGACGTGCAACGAGTCCGGGCCCGAGCCTCGACGACGCCGCCGTGGCCCACGCCGCCGGGGCAGCTGGGACGCGCGGCCGTGGAGGAGGGTGAGGACGGTGAGGAGCGCGGCGTCGGTCCGCGCGGTCCGGTCCAGCGTCGTGAGGTTCATCAGGGGCCGCACCCGCTGGCGGGTGACCGCCTTGGCGTACGTGAACTCGCGGAGGCCGTCGGGGCCGTGGACCCGCCCGAACCCGGAGTCGCCGACCCCCCCGAACGGGAGCGCGGCGACCCCGGCGAAGGCGATGACGGAGTTGACCGACGTCATCCCCGACCGGATCCGCCGGGCGATCTGCGGGCCCCGGGAGCGGGAGAACACGGCCGACCCCAGGCCGTACCGCCCGGCGTTGGCGAGCGCGACCGCCTCGTCCATGCTCGACACCCGGGTCACGGTGACGGTCGGGCCGAATGTCTCCTCGGTGACCGCGGCCGCGTCCTCGGGGACGTCGAGCAGGACGGTGGGCTGGACGAACCGCTCCCCGACGGCGCCGAGCCCGCCGACGACGGCCCGTCCCCCGCGAGCGAGGGCGTCGGCGATGTGGCTGCGGACGACGTCGGCCTGGCTCGGAAGCGTCATCGGGCCGATCCTCGCCTCCGCGTCCGCGCCGGCGTGGACGGCCCGCGCCCGGACGGCGAGCTCGGCGACGAAGGCGTCGTGGACCCGTTCGTGGACGTACACCCGCTCGACCCCCGTGCACGTCTGCCCGGCGTTGGCGAACGCGCCCCACGCGGCCGCGTCCGCGGCGGCGGCGACGTCGGCGTCCTCGTCGACGAGGAGGGCGTCCTTGCCACCGGCCTCGATGACGACGGGCGTGAGGTTCCCCGCGCAGGCCGCCATGACCTTCTTCCCCGTCGCGGTCGACCCGGTGAAGGCGACCTTGTCGACCGCCGACCGGCACAGCGCCGCCCCGGTCCCGCCGCCGCCGACGACGGTCTGGAGCAGGGCGTGGCCGGGGACGACCTCGCTGAGGCTGTCGGCGAGCCACCGCCCGACACCGGGCGTGAGCTCGCTCGGCTTGAGGACGACGGTGTTCCCCGCGGCGAGGGCGTACGTGATCGACCCCATCGGGGTGAACACCGGGTAGTTCCACGGCCCGATGACCCCGACGACGCCGAGCGGGAGGTACTCGAGCGTCGCCGCCTGGTTGGCGAGGAGGAGGCCGGGGCTGACCCTCCGCGACCGGAGCACCCGCTCCGCGTGCCGTCCCGCCCAGGCGAGGTGCTCGACGGTGAGCGCGATCTCGAGGACGGCGTCCGGGTGGGGCTTGCCCGTCTCGCGGTGGACGAGGTCGGCGAGCTGGCCGATCCGCCGGGTGATGACGCCCCGCCACTGGGTGAGGACCTCGGCGCGCCCGGCGAAGCCGAGCCCGGCCCACCAGCCGGCGGCCTCCCGGGCACGGGCGACGGCCGCGTCGACCGCCGCCGCGTCGTCGACGTCGTACGCCCCGACGACGTCGCCCGTCGCGGGGTCGAGGGACTCGAGCCTCGGCCGGTCCCCGGCGCTCCCGGTCGTTCCGGTCGTTCCGGTCCTTCCGGTCGAGCCCGAAGTCCCTGTCGTCTGGGTGCTCATCCCTCGTCCTTCCGGGCGACCCGGCCGCGGATGAGGTCCGCGGCCCGCTCACCGATCATGATCGTCGGGGCGTTCGTGTTCCCCCGGGTGACGACGGGCATGACGCTCGCGTCGACGACCCGGAGCCCGTCGACCCCGCGGACGCGGAGCTCGGGGTCGACGACGGCGTGCTCGCCGGTGCCCATCGCGCACGTCCCGACCGGGTGGTAGAGAGTCTGGGTGTACCGGCGGAGGTGCTCGACGATCTCGGCGTCGGTCGGGTCCCCCTGCTCGGGCAGCCCCGGCCGGTCGACGTACCGGCCGAGCGGCCCCGTCCGCGCGACCTCGAGGAGGCGCCGGACACCACTTGTCATCGCGTCGAGGTCGGTCTGGTCGTCGTAGTACGCCGGGTCGATCTCCGGGTGCCACCGCGGGTCGACGGAGCGGAGCCGGAGCCGGCCGCGGCTCGCCACGCTGACGAGCGTCGGGGCGAGCGTCACCGAGCGCACCCTCGGCTCGTGCAGGCCGTTGTCCCAGAAGCCGCTCGGCGCGACGTGGGCCTGGAGGTCGGGGGCGTCCAGACCGTCCCGGCTCCGCCAGAAGCCGCCGCCCTCGCCGATGTTCGACACGAGCGGCCCGGTGCCGGTCGCCCGCGCGCGAAGGAGGTTGGCCAGGGTCGAGAGCTCGGCGAGGTCGGTCGTGTCCCGGGTGCGGAGGACGACCGGCGCCGCGGGGTGGTCGTGGAGGTTCTCCCCGACCCCCGGGAGGTCGACGACGACGTCGACCCCGACCTCGCGGAGGTGGGCGCCGGGACCGACCCCGGAGAGCATGAGGAGCTGCGGGCTGTTGACGGCGCCCCCGGAGAGGACGACCTCGGCGTCGGCCCGGACCGTCATCCGGGACCGGCCGGTCGTGTACGTCACCCCGACGGCCCGGCCGGCCTCGAGGACGACCCGCTCGGCGAGCGCCCCCGTGCGGACGACGAGGTTGCGGCGGTGCCTGACCGGGCCGAGGTACCCGGATGCGACCGACCAGCGTCGACCACGGTGGCAGGTGACCTGGTAGAGCCCGGCGCCCTCCTGCTCGGCGCCGTTGAAGTCGTCGGTGCGGGCGAACCCGGAGGCGACCGCCGACTCGACCCACGCCCGGGTCAGCGGGTGGGTGTAGCGGCGGTCCTCGACGTGAAGCGGACCGTCCTCGCCGTGGTAGGGCCCGCCGAGCCGGCTGTTGCGCTCGGCCCGGACGAAGTACGGCAGGACGTCGTCGTACCCCCACCCGCTCGCCCCGTGCGCGTCCCGCCACCCGTCGTAGTCGGCCCGGTTGCCGCGGATGTAGATCATCGCGTTCATCGCCGAGCACCCGCCCAGCGCCCTCATCCGCGGCCAGTCCGCCCGACGCGACCCGAGCTGCTTCTGCTCGGTGGTCACGTACCCCCAGTCCCACCGGGTCCGGAAGAGGGTCGGGAAGGCGGCGGGGAGGGCGATCTCGTCGGCATCCGGCTCCCCCCCGGCCTCGAGGAGGCAGACGGTGACGGCGGGGTCCTCGGTGAGCCGGCTCGCGAGGACGGCCCCCGCGCTCCCCGCGCCGACGACGACGTAGTCGAAGCTCTCGGCCCCGCAGGTCTCGGACATGTCCCTCCTCGCACGGGCGGCCCGGCACCGGCCCCCCTCACGCCGAACCTACGTCCGGGTAGCCCCGTCCACAACCGTTTCGGCGCCGCGTCCCGCCGTCGCCGCCTGCACCGACCGCGGAACCGGAATACCCCCTCCCCCGGGAGCATTCACCCCTCATGGAGCTCACCGACGCGCTGTCCGCCGCGCGTGCGACCGCGCAGTCCGTCCTCGTCACGATCCGGCGCGACGGGCGCCCCCAGCTGTCGAACGTCGTCCACCACGCCGACGACGAGGGCGTCATCCGGGTCTCGACGACCGCCGACCGGGCGAAGTACCGCAACCTCGTCCGGGAGCCGTGGGCAGCCCTGCACGTCAACGGCGGGACGTTCTGGTCCTACGCCGTCCTCGAGGGACCGGTCACGCTCTCCGAGGTCGCGGCCCGACCCGACGACGCCGCCGTCGAGGAGCTCGTCGAGCTCTACCGGGGGATCTCGGGGGAGCACGACGACTGGGACGCCTACCGGGCCGCCATGGTCGCCGACCGCCGGGTCGTCGTCCGGCTCGCCCCCGAGCGGGCCTACGGCCTGGTGCGCTGAGCGAGAAGGGCCCGGACCTCGGCGACCGAGGACGCCGCCTCGGCCGCCCGGCCCAGCGCCTCGAGGTCGTCGAGCGAGCAGGCGCGCAGGTGGGCCTTGACGAGCGGCACCGCGGGGGCGGTCGCGCTGAGCTCACGGACCCCGAGGCCGACGAGGAGGCCGGCCGTCTCGGGGTCGCTCGCCGCACCCCCGCAGACCGCGACCTCGACGCCGTCACGGACCTCGCGGCAGACCGTCCCGACGAGCCGGAGCACGGCCGGGTCGAGGGGGTCGGCGAGCGCCGACAGTGCCCCGTTGCCCCGCTCGGCGGCGAGCACGTACTGGGTGAGGTCGTTCGTCCCGATGCTGACGAAGTCGAGGGACGCCGTGAGCGCCCCCGCCCGGAGGGCGGCCGCAGGCACCTCGACCATGATCCCGACGTCGAGCCCGTCCGGCCGGCCGCCGGTGGCCCGGTCGGCGGCGGCGTCGAGGCGGGCGAGGCACCACTCGACCTCCTCGACGGTGGCAACCATGGGGAACATCACCCGCACCGGGTGCTCGGCGGCGACCCGGCAGACCGCCTCGAGCTGGGTGTCGAGGACGCCGGGGTCCTCGCGGAACGCCCGGACGCCGCGAACGCCGAGGAAGGGGTTCGCCTCGGGCTCGGCGGGGATGAAGGGGAGCGGCTTGTCGCCCCCGACGTCCCACGTCCGGACGGTCATCGGCCGGTCGCCGAGCGCGGTGGCGACGTCGGCGAGGGCGGCGGCCTGCTCGTCGGCGCTCGGGGCGCTCCCCCAGGCCCCGAAGAGGACCTCGGTCCGGACGAGGCCGGACCCGTCCGCGCCGGCCTCGACCGCGGCCCGGGCGTCGTCGACGGACGTGACGTTGGCGAGGACGGACACGGTGAGACCGTCCGTCGTCGTCGCCGGCTCGGTGGCCGCCGCCTCGGCGTCCTCCCGCTCGGCGCGGCGCGCGTCGAGGAGACGCCCGAGCTCGGCGACGACCTCCGGGCCGGGCCGCACGTCGAGGCGCCGGGTGCGCGCGTCGAAGGCGACGACGTCGCCCGTGCGCACCGAGCGGGCCGGGTCACCCGCGTCGGTGAGCACGGGGATGCCCCGGGAACGGGCGACGATGACGCCGTGCCCGGTCGCCCCGCCGCCGACCGCGACGATGCCGACGACCGCCCCCGCGTCGACCCGGGCCGCGGTCGCCGCGTCGAGCTCGGGGACGACGAGGACGGTCGAGGGACCCGCCTCCTCGGGCGCCGTGCCGGGGCGGCCGACGAGCGCGGCGAGGACGACCCGGCGCACGCTCCCGACGTCCTGGCCGCGCTCGCGCTGGTAGGCGTCGCCGAGCTCGGCGAAGCCCGCCTCGACCTCGGCGAGCCGGTCGCCCCACGCGTCCGGCGCCGACCGGCCGGCGGCGACGGCGGTGCGGACCGGGGTCATGACCTCGGGGTCGTCGAGGAGGGCGGTCTGGGCGGCGAGGATGGCGCCGGCGTCGGCGCCCGCGGCCGCGGCTGCCCGCTCCCCGATGTCCGCGAGCTCGGCCCGGGCGGCCTCGACGGCGTCGGCGAGCCGGGACCCCTCGACGTCCGGGGACCCGGGCTCGTACCCGCTCGTGTCGACGTCGTGCTCGACGACGAGTGCGGTCCCGACGGCGGCGTCGAGGCCCGATCCGCGCACGGCCTCGGCGCCCGGCGTCCCGGCGTCCCCGGTCCCGACGCCGGTGGCCGGCCTCCCGGGCGCGTCGCCGAAGTCCTCGGCGGCGAAGGCCTCGACCGCCCGCAGGACGGCCCCGGCGTCGGGACCGGTGGCCTCGAACCGCAGCCGGTGGCCCTCGCGGGCGTCGAGGGTCGCGACCCGGCTGAGGCTGCTCGCGGCGACCGGGCCACGGCCGCTGTCGAGGTTCGTCACCCGGACGTCGGCGTCGTGCCCGGCGACGAGGCGGACGAGCTGGGCGGCGGGCCGGGCGTGCAGACCGTGGGGGTTGGGGACGACGAGCTCGACCGACTCCGCCGGCCCTCCGCCCGCGCCCGGCGCCGGGGGCCCCCCTACCCCGGGTCCGGGGCCTCCACCGTCCCCGTCGGACCCGTCCCCCTGCTCCCCGAGGTGGGTCCGTTTGGCGAGGAGCCCGTCCTCGGCCTCGGCGGCGACGGCGTCCATGGGCGCGCCCCCCGCGGCCGAGACGACGGCGGCGACGAGGCCCTCGACGAGGGGCGCCCCGCAGAGCCGGACCCGCTCGGCGACGTCGGGCTCGACGAGCTCGAGCGCCATCTCCGCGCTGAGGACCGCGCTGCCGAGGTCGAGCAGGACGAGCACGCCGTCGACACCGTCGGTCGCGGCGACCTCCTCGATCGCCTCGGCGACGGCGGTCGCGTCGGTCCCGAGGGTCTCCTCGTCGAGCCCGGCGGCCACCCGGACGGGAGGGCCGCCGTCCCCGGCCGCCATCTCGCTCGCGAGCGAGATGGCGGCCCGGGCGAGGGCGCGGCTGTGCGAGACGACGACGATCCCGATCACGGCTGGCTCCCGCCCACGACGTCAGGCCAGGGTCCGGGAGGCGGCCTCCACGAGCAGCGCCGTGCTCGCGGCCCCGGGGTCGAGGTGACCCGCGCTCCGTTCGCCGAGGTAGCTCGCCCGACCCTTGCGGGCGACGAGGGGGACGGTCGCGTCCCGGCCCTCGGCGGCCGCGGTGGCGGCGGCGGTGAGCGCGTCGGCCGTCCCGCCGCCCGAGGCGACGGCCGCGTCGTACGCCTCGAGCGCCGGCATCCACGCGTCGACCATCGTCTTGTCGCCGGTCTCGGCCTTGCCCCGCTGGACGATCCCCTCGACTCCGGCCCGAAGGGCGGCACCGACCTCTGAGGCGTCCGCGTCCTCGACACCCTTGAGGGCGCCGGCGGCCCGGAGGAAGAACGTCCCGTACAACGGTCCGCTCGCGCCGCCGACCGTGCTGACGAGGGTCATCCCGGCCTTCTTGAGGAGGGACTCGGCGGAGTCGAAGGTGCCGCCGTCGACCTGAGCGACGACGGCCCGCATGCCGCGGTCCATGTTGCTCCCGTGGTCGGCGTCCCCGATCGCGGAGTCGAGATCGGTGAGGTACGCGGCGTTGTCCTTGATGACCCCGGCGTAGTCGTGCAGCCAGGCGACGAACTGCTCCTGCGTCGTCATCGGCGCCCCGTCCTCACACGCCCCACCGGAGGCCGGGCGTGTTGACGGGCGCGTCCCAGAGCCGGACGGTCTCGTCGTCGGCGGTGAGCAGCGTGACCGAGCAGCCGGCCATCTCGAGCGAGGTGATGTAGTTCCCGACGAGCGAGCGCGCGAGCGTGACCCCCCGCCCCTCGAGGATGCGGGCGACCTCGTGGTACATGACGTAGAGCTCGATGAGGGGGGTGCCGCCCATCCCGTTGACCATGGCGATGACGGCGTCCCCGCGCTCGCGGGGGAGGTCCTCGAGGATGGGCGCGAGGAGCATCTCGGCGACCTCGGCGGCGCTCGCCATCGGCCGCCGCTCGCGGCCGGGCTCGCCGTGGATGCCGATCCCGAGCTCGATCTCGTCCTCGCCGAGCTCGAAGGTCGGCTTCCCCGCCGCGGGGACGGTGCACGACGTCAGTGCCATCCCCATGCTCCGACCGGTCTCGTTGACCCTCCGGGCGAGGTCGGCGCACTCCTGGAGCGAGCGTCCCTCCTCGGCGGCGGCGCCGACGATCTTCTCGAGGAGGACGGTGACACCGACCCCGCGACGGCCCGCCGTGTAGAGGGAGTCCTGGACCGCGACGTCGTCGTCGGTGACGACGGACATCACCTCGATCCCGCTGTCGGCGGCCGCGAGCTCGGCCGCCATCTCGAAGTTCATGACGTCGCCGGTGTAGTTCTTGACGACGTGGAGGACGCCCGCGCCACCGTCGACCGCGGTCGTCGCGGCCATCACCTGGTCCGGGACGGGCGAGGTGAAGACCTCGCCCGCGCAGGCGGCGTCGAGCATCCCCGCTCCGACGTACCCCCCGTGCATCGGCTCATGGCCCGAGCCGCCCCCGGAGACGAGCCCGACCTTGCCCCGGCGGGGGGCCTCCTTGCGGAGGACGACCTTGTTCGCGTGGTCGACCCGGACCCGGTCGCCGTGCGCCGCCTCGATGCCGAGCAGAGCGTCGCGGACCACGTCTGCGGGGTCGTTGATGAGCTTCTTCATGTGGTCACCGAACCACATCCGCGCTGGCCGTGCCAGAGGCTCGGACGGATCGGTCCGGGATGTCCGAGAGGTCACCCGGCCCGGGGCCGGGTCGTGTCTCGGACGTGGCCGGGTCGGGTCTCGGAGGTGCAGGCCGGTCGAGCCGTCCCGCATGCGGATGGGCAGTCCCACCCCGGGTCCCGGCCGGGGACGGGACCCGCGTCAGCGACGCCGGCGGCGCCAGATGCCGAGCGCGACGAGTCCGACCCCGGCGGCGGCGAGGGCGGCGACCCGGTCGGTCCGCAGCTCCCCGGTCGGGGTGTGCGTCGCCGCGTCGAACCGCGTCCGGAGGGCGTCGAGCTGACGCTGGAGGATCGCCTTCGGCGCGGCCCTGCGGGTGAGCTCGTCGATCGCGCCGGCGAGGTGCTGACGGCTCCGGGCGAGCTCGGCCTCGAGCCGCTCGATGGTTGCGGGAGTCGTGTCACTCATGGGTTCCCCTTCAGTCGAGGCCGAGGTCGCGGCGCAGCTTGGCGACGTGTCCGGTCGCCCTGACGTTGTACATGGCGTGGGTGATGGTGCCCTCCTCGTCGACGACGAACGTCGAGCGGATGACGCCCTCGACGACCTTGCCGTAGAGCTTCTTCTCGCCGAACGCCGCCCACCGGGTCATGACCTCGCGATCGGCGTCGGAGAGGAGGGTGATGCCGAGACCGTCCCGCTCGCGGAACCGGGAGAGCTTCTCCGGGCTGTCCGGCGAGATCCCGAGGACCTCGTACCCCTGGGCGCCGAGCGAGTCGAGGGAGTCACTGAAGTCGCAGGCCTGGGTCGTGCAGCCCGGGGTCATCGCCGCCGGGAAGAAGTAGACGATGACCTTGCCGCCACGCAGGTCCGAGAGGGTGACCTCGGAGCCGGTGTCGGAGGGCAGGGTGAAGTCGGGCGCGCGGTCACCCGGCGACAGGCGGTCACTCACGGCTGGTTCTCCTCCGAGTTTCTTGTTGCAAGGCATTTGCAATAAGGTGGTGGGCCACGGCCAACCTATCCCAGAGCCGGCCCCGCGACCGAGGAGGACCGAGTGCACGTCCCGGACGGGTTCCTCGACGCGCCGACCTCGCTCGGGACCGGCGTCGTCGCCGCCGCCGGGATCGCCGCCGCCCTGCGCGGCTCCCGGCGCGAGCTCGACGACCGGACGGCCCCGCTCGCGGGCCTCGTCGCCGTCTTCGTCTTCGCGGCCCAGATGCTCAACTTCCCGGTGGGCGCGGGGACCTCGGGCCACCTCCTCGGCGGGGCCCTCGCCGCGGTCCTCGTCGGCCCGTGGACGGCGACGCTCTGCCTCACGGTCGTCCTCCTCGTCCAGGGCCTCCTCTTCGCCGACGGCGGCCTCACCGCGCTCGGGACGAACATCACGCTCATGGGCCTCGTCGGGGTGTGGGCCGGCTGGCTCGCCTTCCGAATCGCCCGGTCGGTCCTCCCGGCGCGGACCGGGTCGGTGACGGGGGCCGCGTTCGTCGCCGCCCTCGTGTCGGTCCCCGTGGCCGCCCTCGGCTTCGTCGGCCTGTACGCCGTCGGCGGGCAGGCCCCCATCCCGCTCGGGCCGCTCGTCACGGCGATGGTCGGCTGGCACGTCCCCATCGGGATCGGCGAGGCCGTCATCACCGCGCTCACCGTCTCGGCGGTCCTCGCCGTCCGGCCCGACCTCGTCCACGGTGCCCGCGACCTCCTCGCCCGCCGCGACCTCGTCATCCACGGGGCGGCACCGCGGTGAGGCGCCCGTCGACCCGCGCCCTCGTCGTCACCGGGCTCGTCGTCTCCCTCCTCCTCGCCGGGGTCGTCTCGTTCTATGCCTCGGCGCACCCGGACGGCCTCGCGGTCGTCGCCCGCCAGGTCGGCATCGGCGCCCCGGGCGGGCACGCCTCGGACGGCTCGCCGCTCGCGGGGTACGCCGTCCGCGGGGTCTCGAACTCCCGGCTGTCCGGCGGCCTCGCCGGCGTCCTCGGCGTCCTCGTCGTCGCGGCCGTCGCCTTCGGGCTCGTCCGCCTGCTCGCCCGCCGCTCCCGAGGGGAGGACTGAGGGTGGGCGCGACCCACGGCCACGGGCTGCACTACCACGGTCACTCCCCCGTGCACCGGCTCCCGGCGCACCTGAAGATCGTCGCGCTCCTCGCCTTCGTCCTTGCCGTCGTCGCGACGCCGAGCACGGTCGTGTGGGCGTTCGCGGTCGACGCCGTCGTGCTGCTCGCGGTCCAGCGCGCCTCGCGCGTCCCCCTCGGGTTCGTCGGCGCGCGGATGGTCGTCGAGCTGCCGTTCGTCGTCTTCGCCCTCCTCATGCCGCTGATCGCGTCCGGCCCGCGGGTCGACGTCGGCCCGCTCCGGCTCTCCGAGGCCGGCCTCCTCGGCGCCTGGGCGCTCCTCGTCAAGGGGACCCTCGGCGTCCTCGCGTCGCTCGTCCTCGCGACGACGACGGAGCCCCGCGACGTCGTCACGGGCCTCCAGCGGCTCCGGCTTCCCGCGGTCCTCGTCGAGATCCTCGCCTTCATGATCCGCTACCTCGAGGTCGTCACCGGCGAGATGCGCCGGATGCGGGTGGCCCGCGAGTCCCGGGGGTTCACCGCCCGATCGGTCCGGCAGTGGCCGGCGCTCGCCTCGTCCGCGGGCGCGCTGTTCATCCGCAGCTACGAGCGTGGAGAGCGCGTCCACCTCGCGATGCTCTCGCGCGGGTACACCGGCTCGCTTCCCCGCTCGCGCGTGGTCACCGTCACCGGGGCCCACTGGGCGACGGCGGCGATCGCGCCGGTCGCGGCGGCGACGGCGATGACGCTCGCCCTGGTGGCCCCGTGACGGCGCCGGTCCTCGACGTCCGCGGCCTCGCCTACGCCTACCCCGACGGGCACCAGGCGCTCTTCGGGGTCGACCTCCACGTCCACCGGGGCGAGCGGGTCGCCCTCCTCGGCCCGAACGGCGCCGGCAAGACGACCCTCGTCCTCCACCTCAACGGCATCCTCGGCGCGGGGGCGGGCAGCGTCACCGTGTCGGGAACGCCGGTGGGCCCGACGACCATGCCCGAGATCCGCCGGCGGGTCGGCGTCGCCTTCCAGGACCCGGACGACCAGCTCTTCATGCCGACGGTCCGCGACGACGTCGGCTTCGGGCCGGCGAACCTCGGCCTGCGGGGTGACGAGCTCGACGCCCGGGTCGAGGCCGCACTCGAGCGGGTGGGGATGGGGGCGTACGTCGACCGGCCGCCGCACCACCTCTCCTACGGCCAGCGCCGTCGGGTCGCCGTCGCGACCGTCCTCGCGATGGAGCCCGAGATCCTCGTCATGGACGAGCCGTCGTCCAACCTCGACCCGGCCTCCCGGCGCGAGCTCGCCGACATCCTCCGCTCTCTCGACGTCACCCTCCTCATGGTCACCCACGACCTCCCGTACGCCCTCGAGCTGTGCGAGCGGTCCGTCGTCCTCTCTGACGGCGTCATCGTCGGGGACGGGCCCACCCGCGACGTCCTCACCGACGACGCCCTCATGGGCGCCCACCGCCTCGAGCTGCCGTTCGGCTTCGACCCCCGGACCGTCGAGGTCCCGCCGCGGGGCTCGGCGCGGGGCCGCTCGGACGGGACGGTCCGTTAGGCCCGGACCGGCGGGTCGCTCGGGCAGGGCCGGTGACGGTGGCGTGCTCGAGCACGCGCGGCCGGGCGGGAGCGGCGCGAACGCCTCGGGGCGCTCCCCGGCGACCCGGAGGTCGGTCGCCCTCCGACGGTCCACAGCCGTGCCGACGAGGACGGTGCCGACGGTGCGCAAGGGGGGACTCGAACCCCCACGCCCGTGGGCACAGGAACCTAAATCCTGCGCGTCTGCCAGTTCCGCCACTTGCGCGTCGCCACAGGCTAGCGAAGCCGCGCCCGGCGGCGGGCACGCCGCGCACGGTCCCCGTCACCCCCCGGGAGCCGGGCGCCGGCCCGTGCCGGGGGCCGGGGTCAGCGGCGAGGGAGGTGCTCGCGCAGCAGCGGGACCATCGCCCGGAACGCCGCGCCCCGGTGGGAGACGGCGTTCTTCTCCGCGTCCGTGTGCTCGGCGAGCGTCCGGGTGTCCCCGTCGACCTCGAACACGGGGTCGTACCCGAACCCGTTCCCCCCACGAGGCTCCCGGGCGAGCCTGCCGGTGACCCGGCCCTCGGTGGCGGCCGTCCGGCCGTCCGGGAGGGCGAGGACGGCGGCGCAGACGAAGGCCGCGCCCCGGTGCTCGTCCGGGACGTCCGCGACCTGGTCGAGGAGGAGCCGGAGGTTGCGCCGGTCGACCTCGGCGCGCGCGAGGTCCGGCTCGGGGTGCCGGCCGGACCACCGGGCGCTGAACACCCCCGGTGCCCCGCCGAGGACGTCGACGGCGAGCCCGGAGTCGTCCGCGAGGCTCGGCAGGCCGGTCGCCCGGGCGAGGGCGAGGGCCTTCAGCCGGGCGTTCCCCTCGAACGTCACCTCGGTCTCGGGCACGTCGGGGGCGTCCGGGAACTCGCCGGCGCCGACGACCTCAAGGCCGAGCTCGTCGGTGACCGACCCGAGGATCTGTCGCAGCTCGTGGACCTTGTGCTCGTTCCGGGTCGCGAGGACGAGGCGGGTCGTCACCGGGTCCGTTCCCGGGCCGGGGCGGCGAGGGCGTCCTGCTGGTGGGCGGCGAGCGCCGCGCAGCCGGTCGTCGCGAGGTCGAGCAGGGTCCCGAGGAGCTCGCGGTCGAACGCGGCACCCGCCCCCTCGGCGGTCCCCTGGACCTCGACGAAGCGCCCGTCGCCGGTCATGACGACGTTCATGTCGGTGTCGGCGGTCGAGTCCTCGGGGTAGTCGAGGTCGAGCACCGGCCGGCCCTCGACGACCCCGACGCTCACGGCGGCGACCGAGCCGGTGAGCGGCTCGGCCCCGGCGACGAGCAGTCCCTGGCGGCGGGCGTCCTCGATCGCGTCGGCGAGCGCGACCCACGCCCCGGTGATCGCCGCCGTCCGGGTGCCACCGTCGGCCTGGAGGACGTCGCAGTCGAGGACGACGGTGTTCTCGCCGAGCGCCTCGGTGTCGATGACCGCGCGGAGGCTCCGTCCGATGAGACGGGAGATCTCGTGGGTCCGGCCGCCGACCTTGCCCGTGCGGGACTCCCGGGAGCCGCGGGTGTTCGTCGCGCGCGGGAGCATCTCGTACTCCGCGGTGACCCACCCGGTGCCCTGCCCCTTGAGCCAGCGCGGGACGCCCGCGGTGAACGACGCCGCGCAGAGGACCCGGGTCCGCCCGAACTCGACGAGGACGCTGCCCTCGGCGTGGTCGAGCCAGTTGCGCGTCAGGCGCACCTCGCGGGTCTCCTCGGCGCTGCGGCCGTCGTGGCGGGTCGTCGGGTTCGTCATGCCGGAAAGGCTAACCGGGGGCGCTCAGAGGTCGTACGTCGCGTCGGGCGCGGCGAGCTCGACCTCGCCGGGCCAGACCTCGGCGGCCTGAGCGCGGCAGACCTCGGGGTCGTTCCACGGGGGGATGTGGGTGAGGACGAGGCGGCCGACCCCGCCGGCGTCGACGGCCGCCTGCGCCGCACGCCGCCCGGTGAGGTGGATCCCCGGGGAGGTGTCCCGGCCCTCGACGAACGCCGAGTCGACGAGGACGAGGTCGGCGCCGGCGAAGAGCGGCCGGAGCGTCGCGCAGGTGTCGGTGTCCCCGCTGTAGGCGAGCACGACCCCGTCGGCGGCGACCCGGAACCCGTACGCCTCGACGGGGTGGTTGACCCGCATCGGCGTGACGACGACGGGTCCGACCACCACCGGCACGTCGGCCTCGAGCGTCCGGAAGTCGAGCTCGTCGTCCATCCCCGCCTCGCCGACGCCCTCGTACGCTGCGGTGAGCCGCGCCGCCGTCCCCGCGGGTCCGTGCACGGGCAGCCGGCCGGCGGGCGGTCCGCCCGGCCGGTAGCGGCGGCTCACCCAGAGCCCGGTGAGGTCCATGCAGTGGTCGGGGTGGAGGTGGCTGAGGAACACCGCGTCGAGCTCGCTGGGGTCAAGATGGCGCTGGAGCGGGCCGAGCGCCCCGTTGCCGAGGTCGAGGAGGATCCGGGTCTCGGTGCCCCCGTGCTCGACGCGGACGAGGTACCCGGACGCCGGCGACTCGGGCCCGGCGAAGGACCCTGAGCACCCGAGGACGGTGACCCTCACGGCGTCGCCGCCCGGGCCCGCACCCCGACGTAGCCGAAGACGTGGTCGACCTCGGGCCCGAGGCCGAGGAAGCGGCGGGCGAGCCGGCGGAACTCCTCCGGGTCGCCCGTCGTCGTGAAGCTGTGGCTCGGCGGGGGGAGGTCGTCGGCGCGGAGGGAGCCCGCGTCGGCGAGGACCCGGTAGAGGTCCTTCGCGGTCTCCTCGGCCGAGGAGACGAGGGTGACCCCGTCCCCCATGACGTAGGAGATCACCCCGGTGAGCAGGGGGTAGTGGGTGCAGCCGAGGACGAGCGTGTCGACCCCCCGGTCCTGGAGGGGCGCGAGGTAGCCGGTCGCGGTCTCGAGGAGCTCGGGGCCGCCGGTGATCCCGGCCTCGACGAACTCGACGAACCGCGGGCACGGGACGCTCGTCACCTCGAGGTGGGGGGCGGCCGCGAAGGCGTCGACGTAGGCCTTCGACTGGTGCGTCCCCTGGGTCGAGATGACCCCGACGCGGTGGTTGCGGGACGCGGCCGCGGCCCGGCGGACCGCGGGACGGATGACCTCGACGAGGGGGACGTCGTAGCGCTCGCGCGCGTCGTGGAGGACCGCGGCGCTCGCCGTGTTGCACGCGATGACGAGCGCCTTGACCCCGTGCTCGACGAGCCGGTCGAGGCACTCGAGGGCGTACTGCCGGGTCTGGGCGATCGGGCGCGGGCCGTACGGCGCGCGCGCCGTGTCCCCGAGGTAGGCGATGGACTCGTGCGGCAACTGGTCGAGCACGGACCGGGCGACGGTGAGCCCGCCGTAGCCGGAGTCGAAGATCCCGATCGGTGCGTCAACCACGCAGGTCAGCCTAGTGACCTCCGGTGACGGCGCCGACGAGGCGTCCGTCACGTCGGCGGCGGGGGTCCGCCGGGCGGGTCACCCCCGCCGGGGGTCGGGGAGCATCGACTGCGCGAGCGTCTCCTGCAGCCAGGTGAGGAAGTCGTAGACGGCCAGGGCGTAGACGACGGGGTCCTCGGGGTCGAGCGTGCCGAGGAGCTCGTCGACCCGGGCCGCGTCCTCGTCGGTCCGCAGCCCGAGCCGCTCACCGAGGACGAGCCGGACGTCGGTGAGCGCGACGACGGTCGCGAGCGCCTCCCGCTCCTCGAGCTCGACCCGGTCCCCCCGCGGCGCGGAGAGCGCGGCCATCGCCGTCCTCAGCTTGTCGGCCTTGGTCGCCCGCAGGCCCTGCTCGGTGAGTCGCCGGAACTCCGCGGCCGCAGCCTCGTCCTCCCGGTGCCCCGTCGGGAGCAGCCGGTCGAGTGCCGGGTCCCGGGGCCCCTCGGTCCCGAAGCCCCGCCCGGGGAGGCCCTGGGGGCCGTCCGGGGCCCGCGCCGCGTGGTCGGCGAGCGGGCCGCCGAAGCCCGCACCGAGCCCGGCGACGATCTCGTCGAAGGCGTCCCCCGGCCCGGACCGGCCCTCGTCGTCGTCCGCGGGACGGACGAGGTCGAGGACCTGCTCCATGAGGCCGACGACGATCCGGCGCTCCTCCTCGTCGAGCCGGGCGGCGTACCGCGTCCCCTTGCGCCTGAAGCCTCGCGCCATTCACTCGTCCTTCTGGAAGGTCGCCCACAGCCCGTAGCCCTGGAGGGCCTCGGTGTCGACCTCCATCTGCTCCCGCGGGCCCGTCGAGACGACCGCCCGCCCCTTGGTGTGGACGTCCATCATGAGCTTCTCGGCCTTCTCGCGGCCGTAGCCGAAGTAGCTCTGGAAGACGAGCGTGACGTACGACATGAGGTTGACCGGGTCGTTCCAGACCAAGGTGACCCAGGGGACGTCGAGCCTCGCGTCGTCGCTGGCCGAGACGCGCTGCTCCTCCACGGGCGCGATGGACACCCTCCCCACAATAGGGTGCCGGCCGCCCGCAATAGGGTGCCGGGTGTGACTGTGAACGCACCGTCGACGGCCCTCCTCACGGACCACTACGAGTTGACGATGCTCGAGGCGGCCCTCGAGAGTGGCGCCGCGGGGCGGCGGTGCGTCTTCGAGCTGTTCGCCCGCCGACTCCCCGAGGGCCGCCGGTACGGCGTCGTCGGTGGCACCGGGCGCCTCCTCGACGCCCTCGAGCACTTCCGCTTCGGGGACGCCGAGCTCGAGCACCTGCGGTCCGCGCGGGTCGTCGACGAGCGGACGCTCGACTTCCTCGCCGGGTACCGCTTCGACGGGGACGTCTGGGGCTACCCCGAGGGCGAGACGTACTTCCCCGGCTCCCCCGTCCTCGTCGTCGAGGCCGACTTCGCCCACGGCGTCCTCCTCGAGACCCTCGCGCTGAGCATCCTCAACCACGACACCGCCATCGCGAGCGCGGCGAGCCGGATGACCTCGGCGGCGGCCGGCCGCCCGTGCATCGAGATGGGGTCACGACGCACCCAGGAGGACTCCGCGGTCGCGGCGGCCCGGGCCGCGTACATCGGCGGCTTCGCGGCGACGTCGAACCTCGAGGCAGGCCGCCGGTACGGCGTCCCGACGGCGGGGACGGCCGCGCACGCCTTCACCCTCCTCCACGACTCCGAGCGCCAGGCGTTCGCCGCCCAGGTCGCCTCCCTCGGTACGGGGACGACCCTCCTCGTCGACACCTACGACGTCACCGACGGGGTCGCGACCGCCGTCGACGTCGCGGGCACGGGGCTCGGGGCGGTCCGACTCGACTCCGGCGACCTCCTCATCCAGGCGACCGAGGTCCGCGCCCAGCTCGACCGCCTCGGCGCGACGGGGACGCGGATCGTCGTCACCTCCGACCTCGACGAGTTCGCCATCGCCGCCCTCGCCGCCGCCCCGGTCGACTCCTACGGCGTCGGGACGAAGCTCGTCACCGGGTCGGGGGCGCCGACTGCGAGCATGGTCTACAAGCTCGTCGCCCGCACCGACGACTCCGGACGCCTCGTCGGCGTCGCGAAGCGGAGCACGGACAAGGCCTCGGTCGGGGGACGCAAGTGGGCCCTCCGCCGGGTCACCGGGGGCGTCGCCGAGGCCGAGCTCGTCGGGATCGGGGAGCTCCCGGACGGGGACGCCGACGACCGCGCCCTCCTCGTCCCACTCGTCCGCGACGGCGTCGTCGTCGGGCGGGACAGCTGCACCGTGGAGGCCGGGCGCGCCCGCCACGACGCCTCCCTCGCCGAGCTGCCGCGGGCCGCGACCCGGCTCCAGCGCGGCGAGCCGGCCATCCCGACGGTGTTCGTCGGCGGCCCGTGAGCAGGGACGTAACACGCCCGTCACGCGGGGCGTCGGCGCGCGTCACACGGCCGTGCGACGCTCCTCCCCTCGCCTCCCCGCCCGGGAGCCGCTCCCCCCGAGGAGGCCCACGATGACCAGCACACCCACCGAGTGGCAGACCCGCCTCCTCGACGTCGCCTCGCCGGCGAAGCACGTCCTCGTCGTCGGGGGCGGGGCGACCGCAGCCCGGCGAGCGGCGACGTTCGCCCGGGACGGGGTCGCGGTGACCCTCATCGCCTCGAGCATCTGCGACGCCGTCCTCGACCTCCTCCTCGAACGGTCCGTCACGTGGGACAAGCGCGCGCTCACCGCCGCCGACCTCGAGGCCGCGTGGCTCATCGTCCCCGCGACCGGCGACCCGGTCGCCGACGCCCTCGTGTGCCGCTGGGTCGACCGGCTCCGGGGGCGGCTCAATGGCGGCACGGACGCGGCGCCGCTCCCCCGGCTCGCCGTCGGCTGAGGGACCCCGGCCGCCCGCGGCCCTCCCCGGACCGGCCGCCCCGGGCTACGGTGGCGGGATGAGCGACCGCCGCGCCCTCGTCATCGTCGACGTCCAGAACGACTTCTGCGAGGGGGGCTCGCTCGCTGTCTCCGGGGGCGCCGCCGTCGCCGAGGGGGTGAGCGCGCTCGTCCGGGACCACGGCGACCGGTACGCCGCCGTCGTCGCGACCGCGGACTGGCACCACGACCCCGGGCCGCACTGGGCCGCCGCCGGCGAGGAGCCGGACTTCCTGCGGACCTGGCCCGTCCACTGCCGCGTCGGCAGCGGGGGCGAGGAGTTCCACCCCGCGCTCGCGGGGGCCCTCGAGCACGTCGACGCGGTCTTCCGCAAGGGTGAGCACTCCGCCGCGTACAGCGGGTTCGAAGGCGCGACCGACGTCGCGGGGACCCGGGTGCCGCTCGCCGTGTGGCTCCGCGAGCGGGGGGTCACCGACGTCGACGTCTGCGGGATCGCCACCGACTACTGCGTCCGCGCGACCGCGCTCGACGCCGTCGCCGCCGGCTTCGCGACGACCCTCCTCCCCGAGCTCACCGCGGGCGTCGCGCCGGTGAGCACCGCCGCCGCCCTCGAGGAGCTCGCCACGGCGGGCGTGACGAGGCCCGCCTGAGCGTCACCAGGGTGAAACCCGGCCGGCACGCCGTCGAAACCTCCCCTGCGTAGCCTCGGGGCGAGAACGGCGGCCGGACGCGGGGCCCTCGCGCCGGGAGCCGGGAAGGCGGTGGTGAGCCGGTGAACACCCTGGGCCAGTCCCTCGCCGGACGCGTCGTCGTCCTCACCGAGGACGGCCGGGCCACCGACCTCGGCGCGGCCCTCGCCCGGCGCGGCGCGACCGTCCGGACGGCGCCCGCGGCCCGGCTCGCCCGGGCCACCGACGACGACGCCCTCCTCGCGGCGACGGCCGACCTCGTCCGCCACCCACCCGACGCCGTCGTCGTCCTCTCCGGCCCGGGGGTGCGGACCTGGCTCGACGTCGCCCGGGACGCGGGAGCGGAGGAGGAGCTCCTCGACGTCCTCGCCGCGACCCGGGTCCTCGCCCGCGGGGCCACCGCCCGCGGCGCGGTGTGCTCGGCCGGACTCACCCCCGACTGGGTCGCGGAGTGCGAGAGCGCGGGGGAGCTCCTCGACGTCCTCCTCAGCGAGGGCGTCGCCGGGCTCCGGGTCGCGGTCCAGGCCGATCCCGGGGACGGGGACCGTCTCGACGTGGAGCTCGCCGCCGCCGGCGCCGACGTCGTCGGGGTGGCCGTCCACCGCTGGGCACCACCGGCCGACCCCGGGCTCCTCGCCGCCTCGGTCCGTGCGGCCGCCGGAGGGGACGTCGACGCGGTCGTCCTCCTCTCGCGTCCCGCTGCCGACGCCTGGCTCGCCGCTGCCGACGCCGGCGGCCTCACCCCCGACCTCGTCCGGCGGCTCCGGGACGGGACCCTCGTCGCGGCGGCGCTCGGCGCGGCGCCGGCGGTGCCCGTGCGCGGCCTCGGTGTCACCCCGGTCGTCCCCGCCCGGGCGCGGCCGGGAGCCCTCCTCCAGGCCCTCGTCGAGCACTACGAGCGAGGGACGACCGTCGGCGCGGCGACGGTCTGCGGCGCTCTCGAGGTCCGCCCCAAGGCCGCCCTCCTCGCCGGGCACGTCCTCGCGCTCCCCGTGGGCGGGCTCGAGGTCCTCCGCCTCCTCGTCGGCACGGACGGGGTCGTCACCCGTGCGGAGGTCCTCGAGGCACTCCCCGGGTTCCCGACCGACGCGCACGCCGCCGAGGTCGCCGTCGCCCGGCTCCGGGAGGCCGCAGGGTGCCCCGACCTCGTCGAGACCGTCGTCCGGCGCGGCTACCGCCTCGGCCGCGCGGGGACGGGTGCCGTCGCGCTCCCGCGCGCGAGCCCGGCCACGGGACGGCTCAGTGCGGGCCGCCCTGCACCCTCCCGTCGATGACGACGGGCTCGCCCCCGGCGACGAGGCGCCAGTCCCGCGTCGAGAACGTCGCCGGGTCGATGACACCGGAGCGGGCCACCCGGTCGATGATGAGCTGACGGATCTCCTCCTGGGCGTTGTGGACGACCGGGGCCGCCGCCACCCCGGGGAAGTTCCCGCCGCCGGACTGGCGGTAGTTGTTGATCGCGACCGTGAAGCTCGCCGCCGGGTCGACGGCCTCCCCGGCGTAGGTCAGCCCGGTCACCCGCTGCCCGACCGGACGGGAGATGTCGAGGTCGTACGCGAGCGGGGCTCGAGCCCGGTGACGATGTCGTAGTTGTCGTCCGGCGTCCCGTTCGGCGCGGTGTGCCTCGCGGCGTCCGTCACGTCGTCGGGGGCGTACGGGCCCGTTCCCGAGACCTGCTCGAAGTACCGGGCCGAGTACTCGAGGTAGTCGCGCGCCCGAGCCCCGGTGAGGGTGATCCCGAGGAGGGTGTTGTCGTAGATGTAGAGCCCGGCGACGTCGCGGACGGTGACGTCCCCGGCGGGGATGCCGGCGTCCCGGTTGAAGGGCGCGACGATCGCGAGGACGGGGGTGTCGGCGTCCGCCGTGCCGGCGAGCGCCGCCTTGACCGCGGCCCCCTGGACGGTGGCGACGAGGTCCATCGCGGCGGTGTCCTCGTACCGCGACGTCTGCGCCGACATCGCCGCCCGGCTCGTCCCGATGACCGAGTTGACGTAGCCGACGACGGTCTCGTGCTGGGGACGGAGGAGGGTGGCGACGTCCTCGTCCTCCGGGACGCTGTCCGCGACCTCCTCGGCGAGCTGGGTCGAGGCGTTCTCCGGGTAGGGCAGGGCGTCGCCGTACGAGCTGCCCGGTGTCGCCCCCGGGTGGCAGGGGACGACGACGAGGTCGGAGCCGGCCCGCTTCATCCGCGGAACCATGACCGTGGCCTGCTCGACGATCCCGGCGAAGCGGACCCGGCCCTCGACGTTGTCCCGGTCCCAGATCGCGACGCCCGGGGTGACGAGCCCGACGACCCCGACGGTGACGTGCGGGCCGTGGCCGACCGCGACGAGAGTGGCGACCTTCGCGAGGCCGACGTCGTTGTGGGCGGCGTCGTCGTACTCGGTGTCCGTGAAGTAGTCCCAGTTGAGGCCGTGGCCGTGGGTGTCGGTCGTCCGGAGGACGGTGACCCGGTGGCGGCGGGTGGCGTGGGCCTCGACGAGCGCGGAGGGTGGACGTCGGGTGACGGGGGGACGTCGTCCGCGGGTCTCAGCCGATCGAGTAGTCCGACCCCTCGGGGCCCCCCGTGCCGCGGTGCCAGGACCACGCGTACCGCCCGTCGTCGCTCGCCCGCCCCGCCTCGCCGAGCTCGAGCGGCCGGAACGTGTCGACCATGACGGCGAGCTCGTCGAACGCCTCGACACCGAGCGAGGCCTCGGTTGCCCCCGGCTGCGGGCCGTGAGCGTGGCCGCCCGGGTGGAGCGAGACCGACCCCATGCCGATGCCGGACCCCTTCCGCGCCTCGTAGTCCCCGTCGACGTAGAACATCACCTCGTCGCTGTCGACGTTCGAGTGCGAGTACGGCACGGGGATCGACAGCGGGTGGTAGTCGACCTTGCGGGGGACGAAGTTGCAGATGACGAAGTTCCACCCCTCGAAGACCTGGTGGACCGGCGGGGGCTGGTGGACCCGGCCGGTGATCGGCTCGAAGTCGCGGACGTTGAACGCGTACGGGTAGAGGCAGCCGTCCCAGCCGACGACGTCGAGCGGGTGGGACGGGACGGTGTGCACCGTCCCGACGACCCCCGACGGCCCGCGGCCGCGGTGCTTGATGTGGACCTCGGTCGTCTCCCCCGGGTCGGCGCCGACGTCCTCGGCGAGGAGCGGCCCCTGCGGCGGGCGGAGGTCGCGCTCGCAGTACGGCGCGTGCTCGAGGAGCTGCCCGTACCGGGAGAGGTAGCGCTTCGGCGGGGAGATGTGGCTGTTCGCCTCGATGCAGTACGCCCGCAGCGACTCGCCGTCGGGCGCGTCCCCCGCGGCGACCGGCAGCCACCGGTGCGTGGTCCCCCGCGGGATGACGAGGTAGTCGCCCTCGGCGACGTCGAACGCGCCGAAGACGGTCTCGACCCGGGCCCCGCCGCGCTCGACGTAGACGCACTCGTCGCCGACGCCGTTGCGGTACCACGGGCTCGGGGCGTCGGCGACGGCGTACGAGATGCGGACGTCGCCGTTGCCGAGGACGAGCCGACGCCCGGTGACGACGTCGACCCCGGTGTCGCCGTCGCCGAAGAGGTCGTGCAGGCGCAGGTGGAGGGGACGGAGCGGGTGGTTCGGCACGGTCTCGAGGTCGGGGAGGTCCCAGACCCGGGCATCCGCGATCTCCGACGGGAGGCCGCGGTGGTAGAGCAGCGAGGAGTCCGAGGAGAACCCCTCCTCCCCCATGAGCTCCTCGGCGTAGAGCCGGCCCCCCGGGTCCCGGTGCTGGGTGTGCCGCTTCGGCGGGACGTTCCCCATCCGCTGGTAGTGCGCCACGCGCCCTCCTCGTCAGACGTCCGTAAAACGGACGTAGGTGTCTCGGTATCCCCACCATGGAGTAGCGTCCTCCTCATGTCAACCGCGCCCGCCCCGGCCGGCGCCGCGACCGCCGACCGGAACCTCTTCACCCGGCTCCTCGACGACGCCGCCGTGTTCCCGCCCGGCAGCGCCCCGCTCGCGGCCGCGGTGCGCGCGCACGCGAGGTACCGCTCGAGCCCGTGGTCGGACGTCCTCGGCCCGCTCCTCCTCCCACCCTCCTCGGCCGCCGACCTCGTCGGGCTCGCCGCCGACGTCGCGAACCCCCGCAACCCGCTCCGCGTCGCCCTCGCCGCGCGCCCGGGCACCGACCCCACCGATGTCCGACGGGCCCTGACGGTCCTCACCCACGCGCCCCACGTCGAGGTCGTCGCGGTCGAGGTGGCCTGGGCCCCGGGCTGGCGGGCGGACCGGCCCCCGGCGCTCCCCCTCGTCCTCGAGCTCCCCCGTGGGCGGGACCAGGTGGCCGCCCTCGACGACCTCGCCGAGGGCGTCCCCGCCGCCGACGAGTCCGACCGGTCCGCGCGCGGCCCGGTCGCGAAGTTCCGGACCGGCGCGACGGCGACCTGGCCCTGGCCCGACGAGGCCGAGCTCGCCGGGGTCCTGCGCGCCGTCGTCGGCCGGGGCCTGCGCCTCAAGCTCACCGGGGGGCTCCACCACGCCGTCCGGGGCACCCACGTGCCGGGGGGCGGCGCCGAGGGGCCGCCGGAGGAGCAGCACGGTCTGCTCAACGTCCTTCTCGCGACCCACCGCGCCCGCGGCGGCGCCGACGTCGCCGCGCTCGCCCCCGTCCTCGCCGGCCGGGACGCGGACCCGCTCCGCCGGGCGTTGCACGCTCTCACCCCTGCCGAGGTCGCCGGCGTGCGGGCGACCTTCGCGTCGTACGGCTGCTGTGGGGTGACCGACCCCGTCCGCGAGCTCACCGACCTCCACCTGCTCGACCCCCGACCTGCCGACCGCTGAGGAGTCCCCGTGCCCCCGACGACCGACGACCCGACGCCGACGAGCTGGCTCGACCTCCCGGCCGACCACCCGTTCGGCCCCGCGAACCTCCCCTACGGCGTGTTCTCCACCGCGCGCTCCGGGCCCCGGGTCGGAGTCCGGATCGGGGACCTCGTCCTCGACGCCCCGGCCGTCGCCGCGCTCGGCGGCGACCCCGGCGACGGCCCGGGCCTCGCGGCCGCGTGGCGGTCCCCGAGCCTCAACCCCTTCCTCGCGCTCGGCCGGTCGGCGTGGACGACCGCCCGGGCGTGGCTCGTCGACGTCCTCACCGACCCGGTCCACCGGACCGCCGTCGAGCCCCACCTCCACCCGGTCGCCGACGTGACGATGCACCTGCCGGTCGAGGTCGCCGACTACGTCGACTTCTACGCCTCCGAGCACCACGCGAGCAACGTCGGCCGGCTCTTCCGCCCCGACTCCGAGCCGCTCACGCCGAACTGGCGGCACCTCCCGATCGGCTACCACGGCCGGGCCGGGACCGTCGTCGTCAGCGGCACCGACGTCGTCCGCCCGTGCGGGCAGCGCCGGGCGCCGGGCGACCCGGCGCCGACGTTCGGGCCGAGCACGCGGCTCGACATCGAGTCCGAGATGGGGTTCGTCGTCGGCGGCGCCACCCGGCTCGGGGAGCGCGTCCCCGTCGGCGCAGCCGACGACCACCTCTTCGGGATGGTCCTCCTCAACGACTGGAGCGCGCGGGACATCCAGGCGTGGGAGTACGTCCCCCTCGGCCCCTTCCTCGGCAAGTCGTTCGCGACGAGCATCTCGCCGTGGGTCGTGCCGATGGCGGCGCTCGCCGCAGCCGAGGTCCCCCTCCCCGGCCAGGACCCGCCGCCGCTGGACTACCTCCTGGGGACCCCCGGGACGCTCCGCGGACTCGATGTCCACTGCGAGGTCGAGCTCAACGGCACCGTCGTCGCCCGTCCGGAGTACCGGGACATGTACTGGTCTCCGGCCCAGATGCTCGCCCACCTCACGGTGAACGGCGCGAGCCTGCGCGACGGCGACCTCCTCGGCTCGGGCACCGTCTCGGGGGCCGACCCCGGCACCCGGGGGAGCCTCCTCGAGCTCGCGTGGAACGGCACCGCCCCCGTCCGGCTCGACGACGGCGGCGAGCGGACCTTCCTCGAGGACGGGGACACCGTCGTCCTGCGCGCGTGGGCCCCCGGCCCCGGGGGCAGCCGGGTCGGGTTCGGCGAGGTCACGGGGACGGTCCGCCCGGCCCGATGAGCTCCCCGCGCCGCTCCCCGACCGGGGTCAGCGGGGCGGCTGCCGACCGAGGACGACCTGGGTGCCGGCGACCTTGTCGTGGAGGGCCTGGCGGCGCCGGTCCCCGAACGGCCAGACGAGGTCGGCGACGCTCCCCGCGCTCGCGACGAGCGCGAGTGCGGGGACGAGGCCGGCGAGGCTGAGGACGGACTGGAGGGCGTACCGGCGGAGCGCGTCGCCGACGCCGATCCGCCCGGGCCGTTCGAGCGACCGGACGCTGATCCCGACCGCGAGCTTGCCGGGCGTCGCCCCGAGCCGGGGGAGGAAGAACGCGTTGTACGCGAGGTTGACGGCCACCGAGACGAGCGTCAGCGGGACGAGGTACGCCTCCAGCGTCGAGCTGAACCCGCCGGTCGGGAAGAGGCTCGTCTGCCCCCGCTCGAGCGAGGCCGTCATCTCGGCCATCGAGTCCCGCATGAACCCGAGCGTCCAGTAGAGGCCGACGAGCGAGGTGAGCACCCCCTTGACGACCTCGTCGAGGAGGAAGGCGCCGACCCGGCGCGGGTACGGCGCGAGCGGCTGCCCGTCGGCCGTGGTGGGGAGCCGGCCGGGGTCCCCGGCGCGCGCCCGCCACACCGGCGCCCCCTGCTGCCCGGCGGGACCCTGCTGCCCGGCGGGACCCTGAGACCCGCCCGGGGCGCCGGGCAGGCCGGAGTCGGGCGGCCCGGACGCGGGTCGGGACTCCTCCCACCGGGTCCGCCGCGGCGTCGTGTGCGCGGTCCAGACGATCCCGTCGAAGTAGCGCAGCTGCTCGGGGTCGTCGGGGTCGTCGAACCACCCGGGCGTCTGCGGCGTCTCCATGCCCGAAGGATGTCACGGGCCCACGGGTGGACCGCCGCGGTGTCAGCCCTCGGCGCGCGCGAAGGTCAGGGTCTCTCCCCGGGCGCCGCCCATCCACACGTCCTGACAGGCGGCGGCCATCTCGGCGAGACCGTCGGTGACGGTCGCGAAGACGTTCCCCGGGACCCAGCCCTGGTCGCCGTTGATGAGGAGGTTGTTCCGGCCGTAGAAGAGGGCGAGGTCGACGATCCCGCCCATCGCCCGGTGCTCCTGCTCCGCCTCGTAGCCGTAGGCGGGGTTGCCGAGGTCGTCCCCGTCGAAGGTGAACCAGCACACGTCCCCGGGGATCGGGGTGATCGTCGTGTTCTCCTTCCCCGGGTCCCGACGGGCGAACTGCGGGAAGAGGGCGTAGATCTCGTTCCGGGCGTACTTGCCGTGGTAGACCGGCGCGGTGAGCGGCAGCGCGTCCCACACGGCGTCCGCCGTCCGGGGCGACTCCTCGAGGAGCCGGGCGGTGCAGCTCACCCCGCGGGTGTCGAGGGAGATCGTCAGGTAGCGGGCCATGGGGTGTCCTCCGGGTCGGGCTCACGTCGGGGGGTACGGGGGGTGTGGGGCGGGGCCGCCCGACGCTCAGGTGCGCGGCACGAGCAGGGTGGGCGTGCGGGTGTGCCAGTCGGTCGCCGCCTCGAACGCGCGCCCGGCGCGCAGGACGAGGGCGTCGGCGTGCCTCGGTCCGACGATCTGGAGACCGACCGGCCGGCCGTCGGACGTCAACCCGCAGGGCACCGACAGCGCGGGCTGCATGGTGAGGTTGAACGGGTAGGTGTACGGCGTCCACGAGGTCCACAGCGGGGAGTGCCAGTCGTCCGGCGCCGGCTGGCCGACGGGGAAGGCGGCCACCGGCATCGTCGGCGTGAGGAGGAGGTCGTACCGCTCGTGGAAGGCGCCCATCCGCACGCCGAGCGCCATCCGCTCGGCCATCGCGTCGAGGTAGTCCTGCGCGGTGTCGCCGGCGTGCGCCCGGACCTCGGCGGCGAGCCCGGGGTCGACCTCGTCGAGGGCGTCCTCGCCGTAGGCGGCGAGGACCTTGCCCGCCCCGGTGAACCAGAGGACGTGGAAGGCGTCGGTGGGGTCGGCGATGCCGGGGTCGACCTCGTCGACGCGCGCCCCGGCGTCGGCGAGGACGTCGACGGCGGCGCGGACGGCCTGCTCGACCTCGGCGCAGTTCGTCCCGAGGCCGAGCGCCGGGGAGAACGCGACCCGCAGCCCGCGGACGCCGTCCTCGAGCCCGTCGAGGAATGACCCGCGCGGGCTCGGCATCGCGAACCAGTCCCGGGAGTCGGCTCCCGTGAGGAGGTCCATCATGAGCGCCGCGTCCGTGACCGACCGGGTCATCGGTCCGGCGTGCGAGAGGGTGCCGTAGGGGCTCGGCGGGTAGGTCGGGATGAGCCCGAAGGTCGGCTTCAGCGCGACCGTCCCGGTGAAGGACGCGGGGATCCGCACCGAGCCGCCACCGTCGGTCCCGATCGACCAGGTCCCCATTCCGAGTCCGACGGCGCTCGCGGCGCCCCCGCTCGAGCCGCCGCTCGTCAGTCCGGCACCCCACGGGTTCCCCGTCGCCCCGTGCCGACGGGAGTCGGTGACGCCCTTCCACGCGAACTCCGGCGTGGAGCTCTTCCCGAAGATCACGGCGCCACTCTCCCGGAGCCGGGCGACCGCCGGGGCGTCGACGTCCCACGGTCCGTCGGCGTCGACGAGGAGGCTCCCGCGCAGGGTCGGCCACCCCGCCGTGAGGAACATGTCCTTGACCGTGCACGGGACCCCGTCGGCGGGGCCGAGCGGCCGGCCCCGCGCCCACCGGTCGGCGGAGGCGCGGGCAGCGGCGTGGCCGGCGTCCCGGTCGAGGAGGACGATGGCGTTGACCTGCGGGTCGTGGGCGTCGACGGCGGCGAGGGCCGCCTCGAGGGCGTCGACGGGGGTGAAGTCCCCGGCGCGGAAGCCGGTCACGAGCTCGCCGGCGGAGGCGAGCGAGAGGTCGGTCACCGGCGTCGTCACACGAGCCCCCTGACATACCCGAGCTCCTTGTCGACGACGTTGGTCAGCGGCTCGCCGGCGAGCCAGCGCTCGGCGTTCGCGGCGAACTGCCTGGCGAGCGTGTCCCGCCAGCCGAGGACGTCGCCCGACATGTGCGCGGAGACGACGAGGCCGGGGGCCTCCCAGAGCGGCGAGTCCGGCGAGAGCGGCTCGGCGGCGAAGACGTCGAGCGAGGCGCCGTCGATGCGGCCGGCGACGAGGGCGTCGAGGAGGTCGTCCTCGACGACGCTCGGCCCGCGCCCGATGTTGACGAAGTGTGCCTCCGGCCGCATCGCGCCGAAGACGTCGGCGTCGAAGATCCCCGTCGTCTGCGGGGTGAGCGGGAGGGCGCCGACGACGTAGTCGGCCCAGCCGACGTGGGCGGCGAGGTCGTCGCTGCGGACGACCCGGCCGAAGTCGGGGTCGTCCTCGCGCTCGGTCCGGCCGGCTCCGCGGACCTCGAGGCCGACGGCGGCGAGAAGCCGGGCCGTCTCCCGGGCGATCGCGCCCGTGCCGACGACGAGCGCGCGGGCCCCGGCGAGGCGGTGGGTCTCGCGGTGGCGCCACTCGTGCCGTCGCTGGAGGTCGTGGCTCTCGTGGAGGAGCTTCGCGTGCGCAAGGACCGAGGCGAGGACGAACTCGGCGATCGGCCTGTCGAACGTCCCCCGGGCGTTCGTCACGACGACGTCGGAGGAGCGCAGCCCCGGGAAGAGGAGGGTGTCGACCCCGGCCGCGGCGACGTGGATCCACTCGACGCCCTCGCAGGCGTCCCAGACGTCCTCGACCGCGCTCGAGAAGAAGTCCCAGAGGAAGAGGACGCGGGCGCCACGGACGGCCTCGGCGAGCCCGGCCTCGTCGGTGACCCGAAGGTCGACCCGCTCGGCGAGCCCGTCGAGGTGGGGGGGGCGGTCCTCGTTCGTCGCGCTGAGGACGGCGACGACGGGGCGCTCGGCGTCGGCGTGCCGGGGCCGGGGGGCGGCCCCGGACGGGGCCTGGGCGGGGGTTCGGGGGTCGTTCACGTCCACAACGTAGGAATCGCCGTGTTTGATTGTCAACAATCCGTCCCACGGTGCACGATGGCGGCATGAGCCTCCCCCGCGGACTGGGCGTCGTCGCGCCCTACGACTTCGCCCTCGACGACGAGCTGTGGCGCTGGGCGCCGGAGGGCGTGACCATCCACGCCGCCCGGACCGCGTACGCCCCCCTCGACGTCACCCTCGAGATGGTCGAGATCGTCGGCGAGCCGCACTCCGTGGCCCACCGGGCCCTCGACCTCTCGGTCGTCGAGCCCGAGGTCGTGGCGTACGCGTGCACGTCGGGGAGCTTCGTCGGGGGCGTCGAGGGCGAGCGGGCGATCACGAGCGCGATCACCCTCGCCGGGCTCCCCGCCGCCGTGACGACGAGCGGGGCGCTCGTCCGCGCGCTCCACCACCTCGGGGTCCGGCGGCTCGGCGTCGCGACCCCGTACGACGACGACATCACCCACGCCCTCACCGACTACCTCGCCGAGGCCGGCTTCGAGGTCACCCGCTCGGCCCACCTCGGGCTCGACAACCACATCTGGCAGGTCCCCCCCGAGGAGACCCGGGACCTCGTCCGGCGGGTGTGGAGCGAGGGCGCCGACGCCATCTTCGTCTCGTGCACGAACCTACGGACGTACGACCTCATCGCCGAGCTCGAGGAGGAGCTCGGCGTCCCGGTCCTCACGGCGAACCAGGTGACGATGTGGTCCGCGCTCGCCGAGATGGGGCTCCCCGCCGTGGGCCCCGGCCAGCGCCTCATCGAGGGGGTCGGCGTTGCCGTGGCGACCCGCGAGGACGACGTCGACGGGGACGCCGCCACCCCGGGGGCCGTCGAGGAGGACGCCGCCCCCGAAGCCGCTCCCGTCCTCGGTCGAACGGGCGTCCACGCGGACGTGGACTACTACCACATCGACCGCGAGGAGCTCTGGGAGGACGTCGAGATCCCCGACTCCACCCAGCTCGGGATGGAGACCCCGCACGCGTTCCCGACGCGGGAGTACCGCCGCCGGGTCGCTCGGGTCCAGGAGGTCATGCGCGAGCGCGGGCTCGACGCGCTCGTCGTCGTCGACCCCGCCAACCTCTACTACCTCAGCGGGTACAACGCGTGGTCCTTCTACACCCCGCAGTGCCTCGTCGTGCCCTCCCACGGCGACCCCCACCTGTTCACCCGGGCGATGGACGCCAACGGAGCGCAGCACACCTCCTACCTCGACCGGGAGCTCGTCCACGGCTACCCCGAGCACCTCGTCCAGCGCCCGGACGTCCACCCCTACCACTGGATCACCGAGACCGCCGTCGGCCTGGAGATCCTCCCCGACCGCCGGGGCGCCCGCGTCGCCGCCGAGCTCGACGCCCACTACTTCTCGCCCCGCGGCTTCCTCGCCCTGAGCGAGCGGCTCACCCACTCGACCGTCGAGGACAGCCGGGAGCTCGTCAACTGGGTCCGGATCATCAAGTCCCCCGCGGAGCAGGAGAAGCTCCGGGTCGCGGGGAGCATCGCCGAGCGGGTCATGACGATCGCCCTCGAGCACACCGAGGCGGGGCGACGGCAGTGCGACATCGTCGCCGAGATCCAGTACGCGCAGGCCCTCGGCGCCCGTGGCCTCGGCGGCGACTACCCGGCGATCGTCCCAATGCTCCCCACCGGGGAGACCGCCGGCACGCCGCACCTCACGTGGAGCGACGTCCCGCTCGTCCACGGCGAGGCGACGACGATCGAGCTCGCCGGCGTCCACCACCGCTACCACTCCCCGCTCGCCCGGACGGTGAGCCTCGGGACCCCCCCACGGCGGCTCGCGGCCTGCGCGGACGCGGTCGCCGAGGGCCTCGACGCGGCGCTCGCGACGATGACCCCCGGCGCGACGGGCCGCGAGGTCCACGCCGCCTTCACCCGGGAGATCAACCGGTACGGGCTCCACAAGGAGTCCCGGATCGGGTACTCCGTCGGGATCGGCTACCCCCCGGACTGGGGCGAGCGCACGGTGAGCCTGCGCGCCGAGGAGGAGACCGTCCTCGCCGACGGCATGGCCTTCCACGTCATCCTCGGGATGTGGATGGACGGGTGGGGGTACGAGACGTCCGAGTCGGTCCTCATCGGACCGACCGGTGCCGAGCGGCTCACCGACGTCCCCCAGGGCCTCACCGTGAAGACCTGACCGCCTCCGGCCACCGGCGCGACGACCCGACGACCCGACGACCCGAGACGGGACCCCCGCGATGACCACACGACCCCCGCAGCGAGAGGTAAGCACGATGACGCATTCCCCGACCCTTCCCCTGGCCCGGCGCGCGGAGTGGCTCGTCGGCTCGGTCATCGACTCGAGCACGTCGTTGCTCGCGGGGAAGACCCACGACATCGTCCGGTTCGCCATGGGCAGCCCCGCCGCCGAGGCGATCCCGACCCGGGCGCTCGCTGAGGTCGGCGCGCACACCATCGGCGAGGCCTCCCCGGACGCGTTCGACTACGCCGCGACCGAGGGTGACCCGGCACTGCGCTCCGCCCTCCTCGACATGCTCGAGGGGACGAGCGACGCGACGACTCCGGACCGGCTCACCATCACCGCCGGCGGCATGCAGGGGCTCGACCTCGTCAACAAGATCTTCGTCGACCCCGGCGACCTCGTCGTCGTCGAGTCCCCGACGTACACGAACGGGAGCGCGACGGCGCTGTCGTACCAGGCCGAGCTCCTCGAGGTCCCCGTCGACGCCGACGGCCTCGAGGTCGACACCCTCGTCGAGATGGTCGAGCGGGCCGGTCGCCTCCCCAAGCTCATCTACACCGTCCCGACGTTCCAGAACCCGTCGGGAACGTCGATGTCGCTGGAGCGCCGCGAGCGCCTCATCGAGCTCGCCCGCTCCTGGGGGTCGGTCATCGTCGACGACGACCCCTACGGCATGCTCCGCTTCGCCGGGGACGACGTCCCGACCCTCCACGAGCTCGCCGGGGGCGACCCGCACGTCTTCTCGGTCCGGACGTTCAGCAAGATCATCGCGCCCGGCCTCCGGGTCGGGTGGGTCGACGCCGACCCCACTCTCCAGCCCCTGCTCGTCAACGCGAAGCAGGCCATGGACACGTGCACGAACCTGCCCGCCCAGCGCCTCATCGCCGGGTTCCTCCGCGGCGGCCACCTCACCGAGCACCTCGAACGGACCCGGCCGGAGTACCGTCGGCGCAAGGAGGCGATGCAGGCGGCCCTCACCGAGCACTTCGACGGCCTCGCCCGCTGGACCGACCCCGAGGGCGGGTTCTTCCTCTGGGTGACCTTCGAGGGCACGGCCGCCGGGGTCGACACGGAGAAGCTCTTCGAGGTCGCCCTCGAGGAGGGCGTCGCCTACATCCCGGGCAACGCGTTCTCGCCGAGCAAGCTGTTCCCCGACGCCCTCCGGCTCTGCTTCGCCTCGACCGCGCCGGACCGGATCCACGAGGGCGTCGCCCGGCTCCGCCGCGCCGTCGACCGGATCGCATGAGCGACCTCGAGCGCCGCGTCCTCGACCTCGTCGACGGGGCCGTCCTCGTCGAGGCGACGCAGCGCCTCGTCCGGGCCCCGGGCGAGAACCCCCCGGGCGAGGAGGCCGCGACCGCCGCGGTCCTCACCGCGCTCGCCGACGAGCACGGCCTCGGGCACGACACGGTCGATGTCGAGCCCGGACGGCCCAACGTCACCGTCACCCTGCCCGGGGGCGGCGACCCGGGCCTGCTCCTGCTCGGACACACCGACGTCGTCCCCGTCGGGGACGGCTGGAGCGTCGACCCGTACGGCGGCGAGCTGCGCGCAGGCCGGATCTTCGGGCGCGGGAGCACCGACATGAAGGGCGGCCTCGCCGCCGCCGTCGTCGCGATGTCGGCCCTGCGCCGCGCGGGGGCCCCGCTGCGCGGACCGGTCCACCTCGCCGCGCTCGCCGACGAGGAGCAGACCGGGATCGGCGTGCGCGCGTGGATCGGCCAGCCGGTGCCTCCGGCGTACGCCGGGTGCATCGTCGCGGAGCCGACCGACCTCCAGACGATCGTCGCGGCCCGCGGGGACGGCTACCTCGTCGTCACCGTCCGTGGGGTGGCCGCGCACTCGGGCCGCCCGGACGACGGCCGCAACGCCATCCACGGCGCTGCCGCGGTCGTCGCCGAGCTCGAACGATGGCACGCGGAGTACGCCGCCGACCCCCACCCCCTCGTCGGGGCGCCGACGTTCAACGTCGGTCTCGTCGCCGGTGGCTCGGGCCCGTCCATCGTCCCCGCGGAGTGCCGTCTCGAGGTCGACCGCAGGCTCATGCCGGGCGAGGACATCGCCGCGGTCGTCGCCGGCGTCCGCGACCGGCTCGCCCGGGTCGGGCTCGAGGAGCGCGGGCTCACCTGGAGCGTCGAGTCCCCGATGGACATGCCCGGGTTCGAGACCCCCGCCGGGCACCCGTTCGTCAAGGCCGTCGACACGGCCCTCGCGGACGGCGGCGGCCCGGGGCTCCCGCTGTCCGGGTGGACAGCCGCCTGTGACGGCGGGTTCGTCGCGGCGCAGTGGGGCGTCCCCGTCGTCGTCCTCGGTCCCGGGTCCGTCGGCGGGCAGGCCCACCGGGCCGACGAGTCGGTCGGCGTCGACGAGCTCGTCGTCGCCGCGCGGACGTACGCCCTCGCCGCCCTCCGTCTGCTCACCTGACCCGCGGGGACCGATGGCACGGCGACGTCACCGGGCACCGGAGTGGCGGCCGTGGTGGGGCCCGTCCCGGCGCTCCTCGGGGACGAAGGGGATCCGCGAGACGTGTCGGGCGTAGAGCTCGACCGCCTCCTCGAGGGGGACCTGACCGAACTCGACCATCGTCGCGAGGCCCTCGAGCTCGGCGTTGCACACCTCGGCGTTGACGATCCGGGCCGTCGAGTTCTTCGCCTTGCTGAGGTTCGCCGTGATGGCGGCGACGACGGACGCGACCGTCGCGAGGAGGCAGAGGGGCTGCCACACCCCGGAGGCGCTCGAGAGGTCGAGGACGCCCTGGGCGGAGGCGACGAAGTCCGCGCCCCCAACCGCAGGCCCCGCGGTGAGGGCCGCCGCGAGGGCGCTGCTGACGATGGCGACGTAGGTGAGCCGCTCGGCCCGAGGTCGCGCGGTCGAGAGGAAGTGCTCGATCGTCCGCCGCTTCGAGCGGATCTGCTCGAGCAGCCGGTGCAGGTCATCCGGGTCGGACACGGGCCACCTCCTGTCGGGAGGCCGGTCGGGTGGACCGACCCCGGTGACGGCCTGCGACCGCCCGACGCGACGAGGCGGAGGTCGACCGGGAGCCCCGGCCGGCGGGTGACCGGCCCCACGAACGAACCTAGCCCGGCGTCCCCACCGGGGCAAGGACCAAGCACCGGCCCCACCTCGACGCGGGTCGCGTCACCGTCCGAGGCCCCGCGCGAGGAGCTCGGCGAGGTGGAGTGGGCGGCGGGCGGCCCCCTGCTCGATCTGTGTCCGGCAGCTGAACCCGTCGGCGACGACGGCGGTCGAGCCGTCCGCGGCGCGGACGGCCGGGAGGATGACCCGCTCCCCCACCGCCCTGGAGAGCTCCTCGTGCCCGTCCTCGAACCCGAAGTTCCCCGCCAGCCCGCAGCACCCCGAGTCCGGGACGGTGACCTCGACGCCGGCGGCCCGCATGAGGGCCTCGTCGGCGGCGAAGCCCATGACCGCGTGCTGGTGGCAGTGGACCTGGACGAGCGCGTCCCCGCCGACGTGCGGCGGGTCCCAGTCCGGGGCCCGGTCCCGGAGGAGCTCGGCAAGGGTGACGACGTGGTCGCGCGTCCGGGAGGCGAGGCCCCCGTCCTCGCCGAGAAGGTCCGGGGCGTCGTGCCGGAGCATCGCCGTGCAGCTCGGCTCGAGCCCGACGACGGGCGCGCCCGCCTCGAGGGCGGGGCGAATCGTCTCGAGGGAGCGCCGCAGCACCCGCCGGGCGACCCCCAGCTGGCCGGTCGAGACCCAGGTGAGGGCGCAGCACACCGGCCCGGTGGGCAGGTGGACGGAGAAGCCGGCGGCCTCGAGGACCCGGACCGCGGCGATGCCGACGTCCGGCGAGAGGTGCGTCGTGAACGTGTCCGGCCAGAGGAGGACGGGGCCGCGGTGGCCGTCGCCGGCGGGCTCGTGGCGGGCGAACCACGCGGTGAACGTCTCCTCGGCGAACTCGGGGATCTCCCGCCCCCGGGCGATCCCCCCTGCCCGCTTGAGCAGCGGGGCGGCCCGCGAGCCGGTGACGGCGTTGACGAGCCGAGGGGCCCGCGCCGCCACCCGGGCCGCGACGGGGAGCCACCCCATCGACCAGTGCGACCGGGGGCGCCTCCACGGCCGGCCCCGGTAGTGGTGGTGGGTGAACTCCGCCTTGTAGGTCGCCATGTCGACGTTGACGGGGCAGTCGCTGAGGCAGCCCTTGCACGAGAGGCAGAGGTCGAGGGTCTCGCGGACCTCCTCCGAGCGCCACCCGTCGGTGACGACGTCGCCCTCGAGCATCTCGAAGAGCATGTGCGCCCGACCCCGCGTCGAGTGCTGCTCCTCGCGGGTCACCTGGTAGCTCGGGCACATCACCCCGCCACTGGTCTGCCGGCACTTGCCGACCCCGACGCAGCGCCGGGTCGCCTGGGCGAAGCTCCCCGCGTCCTCGGGGTAGCTGAAGATCGTCGCGACGTGCCGGGTCCGGTGGGCGCCGTGGTGGCGGAGGTCCCGGTCGATGGGCGGGGGGTCGACGATGACGTTCGGGTTGAGCGCGCCGCCCGGGTCCCACGCCTCCTTGACCTCGCCGAAGAGCGCGTAGGCGTCCTCGCCGTACATCCGGCGGACCATCTCGCCGCGGGCGCGGCCGTCGCCGTGCTCGCCGGAGACCGACCCACCGAGGGAGAGGACGAGGTCGGTGGCCTCCTCGATGAACGACCGGTATGCGGCCACCCCGGCATCGCTGAGGAAGTCGAAGTCGATCCGCATGTGCATGCAGCCCTCGCCGAAGTGGCCGTACGACGCCCCCGAGTAGCCGAAGCGGCCGAGGAGCTCGTCGAGGGAGCGGAGGTAGGTCCCGAGGTGCTCGGGGGGGACGGCGGCGTCCTCCCAGCCGGCCCAGGCCTCGGCCCCGTCGGCCCGGCGGGTCGCGAGGCCGGTACCGTCCCGGCGGCACCGCCACAGGACGTCCTGCGCCGCGAGGTCGGTGACGACCGACGCGGTCGCCCCGGGCACGCCGTCGCGGACGGCGTCGGCGAGCTCCCGGGCCGACCGGGATGCCTCGTCGAGACTCTCCGCCCCGACCTCGACGAGGAGCCACACCGCGCCCGCCGGGAGGCCGGCCCGCTCGGCGGCCGCCCGGACGTCGGAGGGCAGCCGGTCGACGAGGGTCGCGTTGATCGACTCGATGGTCAGCGGCCGGTAGGGCCGGGCGATCGGCACCGAGTCCGCGGCCGAGGCCGAGTCGGGGAACCCGAGCGCGAGGAGGACCTTCGTCGCGGGGAGCTCGACGAGGCGGACGGTCCCCCGGAGGGTCGTCGCGAGCGTCCCCTCGCTCCCGACGAGGAGGCGCGCCAGGTCGACGCCGCGCTCGGGGAGGACGTGCTCGAGGGAGTAGCCGGAGATCTGCCTGCTGAAGGTCCCGAACTGCCGCTCGATGAGCAGCCGGTGCTCCTCGCCGAGCGCCGCCATCCGCCGCCAGAGGTCGCCCTCGGGGCCCGCGAGCGTGCGCAGCCGCTCGGCGTGCGCGGACGCCCCCCCGACGGCGTCCGGGGTCGCGAGCGAGAGCCGGTGTCCGGCGCCGGTGACGACCTCGAGGCCCCGCACGTTGTCCGCGGTCGTCCCCCAGGCGACGGAGTGCGCGCCGCACGCGTTGTTCCCGATCATCCCGCCGAGCGTGGCCCGGCTCCCCGACGAGGGGTCGGCGCCGAAGGTCAGCCCGTGCGGCCGGGCCGCGGCCATGAGGTGGGTGAGGACGATCCCCGGCTGGACGGTCGCCGTCCGGGCCCGCGGGTCGAGGTCGAGGACGCGGTTGAGGTGGCGCGAGACGTCGACGAGGACCCCGCCCATCGAGTTGCCGGCCATCGACGTCCCACCGCCGCGCATGGCGACGGGGGCGCCGGCCTCGCGGGCCAGGGCGAGGGTCGTCACGAGGTCGTCCTCGTCGGTCGGGGTGACGACGAGGTCCGGGACGACGCGGTAGTTCGAGGCGTCCGTCGCGTAGAGGGCACGGGCGCCGGTGTCTGTCCGGGCGGTCCCCCGGGTCTCGGACCCGACCCTCCGCGCGAGGGTCTCCACGTCGAAGTTGGCCATCGTCACCCTTCACATCGCGTTCGTCGTGCCTACTATTGTCGACAATCTACGACGTCGTCGTCTGAGAGGACACCATGCCCACCGTCGGACTGCTCTACCCCGGCTTCAGCGCCGAGGACGACTACCCGGCCCTCGAGAAGCGCCTCGGCACCGACCTGCACCTTCCCCTCGTCCACACCGCGATGCCCGAGGACGCCCATCGGGTCGACGCGCTCCTGGACATCGGGGGCGCCGACCACCTCGCCGAGGGAGCCCGCGAGCTCCTCGCCTCCTCCCCCGACGCCGTCCTGTGGGCGTGCACGTCGGGCAGCTTCGTCTTCGGGTGGGAGGGTGCCCACGACCAGGTGCAGCGGCTCGCCGAGGTCACCGGGCTGCCGGCGTCGTCGACGTCGATCGCCTTCGTCAACGCAGCCCACGCCCTCGGGCTGACCCGGGTGTGTGTCGCCGCGTCCTACCCGGAGGACGTCGCGGAGCACTTCGTCGCCTTCCTCCGCCGCGGGGGGGTCGAGGTCACGGCCATGGGCAGCCACGGGATCGTCACGGCCGCCGAGGTCGGCACGCTCGGCCGCGACGCCGTCGCCGCCGTCGTCGAGGGCGCCGACCGCGCGGGGGCCCAGGCCGTCCTCGTCCCCGACACCGCGATGCACACGCTCGACCACCTCGACCACCTCGAGCAGGTCGCCGGGATGCCCGTCCTCACGGCCAACCAGGTGACGGTCTGGGAGGGGCTGAACCTCCTCGGCGCGGTGCCCCCGCTACCGGGACTCGGGGCACTGTTCCGGGAACGGGGGTGAGCGCGATGGAGACGCCCGGGCGACCGCCCCGGCGGACCCGGACCTCGTCCATCCAGCCGGTCGTCCAGGAGTCGACCCCGAGCATGATCGCCATGAAGCTCCGGGAGGCGATCGCGCACGGCGAGATCCCCCCGGGCAGCCAGCTCGGCGAGGCCGAGCTCGCCCGCGCGCTCGGCGTCAGCCGCGGGCCGCTCCGGGAGGGGATGCAGCGACTCAACCAGGAGGGGCTGCTCGTCTCGATCCGCAACCGGGGGCTGTTCGTCATCGAGATGACGCCGGAGACGATGCGCGACGTCTACCTCGCCAGGGAGGCGGTCGAGCGGGCCGCGGCCGCCGAGGCCCACCGGATCGACCCGGTCGGCGCGAGTGCCGCCCTCGAGGGGACGATCGATCTCATGGCCCGGGCCCACGCCCTCGGCGACGAGGACGGCGTCGCCGAGGCCGACTTCGCGTTCCACACCCGGCTCGTCGCCTCGGCCGCGAGCCCCCGGCTCAGCCGGATGCACACGACGCTGCTCACCGAGACCCGGATGTGCCTGCGGGCACTCGCCGACAGCTACGCCGCGAAGGACATCCGCGTCGAGGAGCACCAGTCCATCGCCGAGGCCTTCGCCGCCGGCGACGCCGACCTCACCGACCGGCTCATCGTCGGCCACATGCAGGACGCGCTGGACCGCCTCGGGCCGAGGGCCTGAGGCGGTCGAGCGCGTCCTGCATGTGGCCGACCCGACGGGGTCGGCCGGGCCGGCCGACGTGGCCGACCCCAGCCGACGTGGTCAGGCCATCGAGATCCCGATGTACTTGACCTCGAGGAACTCGTCGATGCCGACCGAGCCGCCCTCGCGTCCGAGCCCGGACTCCTTGATCCCCCCGAACGGGGCGTACGGGTTGGAGACGACCCCCTGGTTGAGGCCGACCATGCCGGACTCGATGGCCTCGGCGACCCGGAACGCACGCCGCAGGTCGTTCGTGTAGACGTAGGACACGAGGCCGTACGGGGTGTCGTTGGCGGCTGCCACCGCCTCCTCCTCGGTGCGGAAGGGGGTGAGTGGCGCGACCGGGCCGAAGATCTCCTCGCTCGCCATCCGCGCCTGCGCGGGGACGCCGGTGAGGACCGTGGGTGGGTAGAAGTAGCCGGTCCGTTCGGGCTTCTCCCCGCCGGTGAGGACGGTGGCCCCGTGCTCGACGGCGTCGGCGACGAGCTCGACGACCTTGTCCTGGGCGGCGTCGTCGATGAGCGGGCCGACCTTGACCCCCTCCTCGGTGCCCGGTCCGACCGTGAGGCCGGCCATCTCCTTGGCGAGCCGCTGGCCGAACTCGTCGATGACGGACTCGTGGACGTAGATCCGGTTCGCCGCGGTGCACGCCTCGCCCATGTTGCGCATCTTCGCGAGCATGCACCCGGCGACGGCCTCGTCGAGGTCGGCGTCCTCGAAGACGACGAACGGGGCGTTGCCCCCGAGCTCCATCGAGGTCCGCATCACCGTCGAGGCGCACTGCTCGAGGAGCATCTTGCCGACCTTCGTCGAGCCGGTGAAGGAGAGCTTGCGGGCCTTGCCGGAGCGGATCATCGGCTCCATGACCTCGCCGGCCGACATCGCGGTGACGATGTTGACCGCCCCGTCGGGCAGCCCCGCCTCGCGGAGGATGTCGACGAGCGCGAGCATCGACAGCGGCGTCTGGTGGGCCGGCTTGAGGACGCTCGTGCAGCCGGCGGCGATGGCCGGGCCGAGCTTGCGGGTCCCCATCGCCGTCGGGAAGTTCCACGGCGTGATGAGGATGCACGGGCCGACGGGCTGCTTCGTGACGACGAAGCGCGAGCCTCCCTGGGGGGCGGCCTGGAACCCGCCGTCGATCCGCAGCGCCTCCCCGGCGAAGTGCCGGAAGAACTCGGCCGCGTAGGTGATCTCCCCCTTGGCCTCGGCGACGGGCTTGCCCATCTCCGCCGTCATGAGGAGGGCGAGGTCGTCGATCCGCTCGTGCATGAGCTCGAACGACCGCATGAGGATGTTGTGCCGCTCGAGCCCGGTCATCGCCGCGAACTCGGCCTGCGCGCCGGCGGCGGCGTCGATGGCCCGCTGGCCGTCGACGGCGGTGCCGTCGGCGACGGAGCAGAGCGCCTCGCCGGTGGCCGGGTCGAGGACCTCGAAGGTCCCGCCGTTCTCGGCGTCGACCCACTGGCCGGCGATGAACAGCTGCTTGGGTGCGGCGGCGATGACGCGCTCGACATCGGTGCTCACGGGTCCTCCTCGGGTTGGGCGGTGCCGCCCATGGCGGCGTCGTCGGTCGGTGCGTGCTCGGTGCGCGTTCTCGGTCGGTGGACGCTCGGCACGTTCGTGCCCGAGGCCACGTAACCACACCCCGGCGCTGCGGGCACCCACGGTCCCGGGGCGCTGCGTTACGCTGAAGTGCGATTGTCGACAATCTACCAAGGAGCAGGACATGGCTGAGCTCTCCCCGGTCCTCAAGCAGGCCACCCCCGTCATCGCCGCCCGCGGTGAGGGTGCGCAGATCTGGGACGAGGACGACCGGCGCTATCTCGACTTCACCGCCGGCATCGGCGTGACGAGCACCGGGCACTGCCACCCCCGGGTCGTCGCCGCGGCGCAGGAGCAGATCGGCAAGATCATCCACGCCCAGTACACGACGGTGATGCACCGTCCCCTCCTCACCCTCGTCGAGCGGATGAGCGAGGTCCTCCCGAGCCACCTCGACCGGATGTTCTTCGCCAACTCCGGCTCGGAGGCCGTGGAGTCCGCGCTCCGGCTCGCCCGACAGGCGACCGGACGGCCGAACGTCATCGTCTTCCACGGGGGCTTCCACGGCCGGACGGTCGCCGCGGCCTCGATGACGACGTCCGGGACGAAGTTCCGCTCCGGCTTCGCCCCGCTGATGGGCGGCGTCCACGTCTCCCCGTTCCCGGACCCGTCGCACTTCGGGTGGAGCGAGGAGGAGACGACCGACTTCGCCCTCAAGCAGCTCGACTACACCCTCCAGACGCTCTCGGCGCCCGCGGACACCGCCGCCTTCGTCGTCGAGCCCGTCCTCGGCGAGGGCGGCTACGTCCCGGCGAGCACGCGGTTCCTCGCCGGGCTGCGCGAACGGGCCGACCGGCACGGCATCCTCCTCGTCCTCGACGAGGTCCAGACCGGTTGGGGCCGCACCGGCCGGTTCTGGGGCCACGAGCACTTCGACGGCCGGCCGGACATCCTCGTCACCGCGAAGGGTCTCGCCTCGGGCTTCCCGCTGTCCGGGATCGCCGCGTCCTCCGAGCTGATGAGCAAGGCGTGGCCCGGCTCGCAGGGCGGCACGTACGGCGCGAACGCCGTCGCGTGCGCCGCAGCGCTCGCCACCCTCGACGTCATCGAGGACGAGAAGCTCGTGGAGAACTCGGCGACCCGTGGTGCGCAGCTGAAGTCTGCGCTCCAGCAGGTCGCCGACAAGCACGACGCGATCACCGACGTCCGCGGGCTCGGCCTCATGATCGGCAACGAGTTCCGGGACGCCGACGGCAACCCCGACGGCGCCCGGGCCACGGCCGCCCAGCAGGAGGCCGCCCGCCGGGGTCTGCTCCTGCTCACCTGCGGTGCCTGGGGTCAGGTCGTCCGCTTCATCCCCGCGCTCGTCGTCGACGAGCACCAGGTCGACGAGGCCGCCTCGCTCTGGGCCGAGTCGGTCGCCGCGGTGCTCTGACGCAGCCCCCGACCACGAGGCGGGGCGCCGGTCCGTGACGGACCGGCGCCCCGTTCGCGTTCCCCCGGGCGGGGGCACGGGCTCCCCGTCAGGTCTCGATGAGCTCCTTCTGCTCCTCGATGGCCTCGGGCGTCCCCGGGACGTGGGTCCCGCGGATCGACAGGCCCTTGGTCTCGATGAGGAAGTACGCCGAGACGAGCCCGATGAGGCAGGCACCCATGAGGTAGTACGCGGGGACGAGGTTGCTCCCGGTCTGCTCGATGAGCCACTCGTTGACCGGCGCGGCCGTGCCTCCGAACACCGACGTCGCGACGTTGTACCCGATCGCCACCCCGGCGAACCGGACGATCGTCGGGAACATCGCCGGGAACGTCGCCGAGATCGTCGCGAGCTGCGGCGCGTAGACGAGGCCGAGGACGGCGAACCCGATGATCCCGCCGAGCAGGCTCGTCGACATGAGGAGGTACATCGGGATGGCGAGCACGAAGAGACTCCCGCACGAGAACATCCACATCGGTCGCCGCCCCACCCGGTCGGACAGCCGTCCGAAGAACGGCAGGAGGCAGAGCATGACGATCTGGCCGACGAGGGGGACGATGAGCGACTTCTCCTCCGTCATCCCGAGCGTCGTCTGGAGGTAGGTCTTCGTGTACGCGAGCAGCGTGTAGTTGACGACGTTGAGCGCGACGACGAGACCGAACAGGATGGCGACGCACTTGAAGTACTTCGTCATGAGGTCCTTGAAGACCGCGCCCGGCGAGGCCTCGGTCTCGTGCTTGGTCTCGAGCTCCTGGAATACCGGGGTGTCCTCCATCTTCGTCCGGAGGTAGAGCCCGATGAGGCCGAGCGGTGCGGCGACGAAGAACGGGAGCCGCCAGCCCCAGGTCTGCATCGCGTCGTCGCTCAGCGTCGCGACGAGCCCGAGGGCGATGAGGTTCCCCGCGGTGAAGCCGGTGAGCGTGCCCACCTCGAGGAAGCTCCCGTAGAACCCGCGTTTCTTGTCGGGCGCGTACTCGGCCATGAAGGTCGCGGCCCCGCCGTACTCGCCCCCGGCGGAGAAGCCCTGGACCATCCGGAGGGCGTAGAGTCCGATCGGGGCCCAGATCCCGACCTGCGCGTAGGTCGGGAGGACGCCGACCAGGACCGTCGCCGTCGCCATGAGGATGATCGTCATCGCGAGGATGCGCTTGCGGCCGATCCTGTCCCCGAGGGGGCCCCAGAAGAACCCGCCGAGGGGACGGATGAGGAAGGACAAGGCGAACCCGAGCAGGGTGTAGAGGACGGCGTTCGTGTCGTCGGGGAAGAGCGCCTTGGCGATGTGGGTCGTGAGGTAGGTGTAGACGCCGTAGTCGAACCACTCGACTGCGTTGCCGATGGCGGAGGCGCCGATGGCGCGGTGGAGAACTGAGTTGTCGACCTTGTCGTTCTCGGCCGGTGCGCCGTGCGTACTGGTCACGTGTTCCTCCCTGTGCCCGGGGACTCGACGGTGCGGGTCACTACCCACGCCGCCGACGGCGCTCGGGACTGTCGTTGGATGGCACGGTCTCCGTCACCCGCGAGGCCGGCGACGTTGCCGCTCGTGGGAGCAGTTGCCGCTCGTGGGAGCATCCCCACACCGTGCCACATCCCGTACGAGGTGTGTCGTCCCACGACCCATCCGATTTGTGGTCGTGACCAGAGCGTGACCTGCGCATCCGCCTCAGACGACGGCGGTCATGCCTCCGTCGACGTAGAGCACCTGGCCCGCGACGAAGTCCGAGGCCCTTCCGGCGAGGAAGACGACCGCGCCCTCGAGGTCCTCGGTGCGTCCCCACCGGCCGGCGGGCGTCCGCCCGGCGAGCCAGCGGGTGAAGCCCTCGTCCTCGACGAGGGCGGCGGTGAGCTCGGTCTCGATGTAGCCCGGGGCGAGCGCGTTGACCTGGACCCCGGCCGGACCGAGGTCGGCGGCGAGGCCGCGAGTGAGCATCTTCAGCCCGCCCTTCGTCGCCGAGTACGGCGCGATCCCGGGCCGCGCGAGCTCGCTCTGGACGGAGCAGACGTTGACGATCTTGCCGCTGCCGCGCGCGGTCATGTGCGCGGCGACGGCGCGGCTGACGAGGAACGCGGACGTGAGGTTCGTCTCGAGCATCCGGTGCCAGTCCGCGTCCGAGAACTCGGTCACCGGCGCGCGCTGCTGCATCCCGGCGTTGTTCACGAGGACGTCGAGGTCGCCGACCCGCGCGAGGACGTCGGCGACGCCGGCCTCGACGTCCTCGGAGGAGGTGACGTCGAAGGCCGCCGTGAGCACCTCCCCGCCGGTCTGCCCGGTGAGCTCGTCGGCGGCAGCCGCCAGATGGCCCCCGTCCCGGCCGTTGAGGACGACGGTCGCGCCCGCGCGGAGCAGCCCCCGCGCGAGCGCCCGCCCGATCCCGCGACTCGAGCCGGTGACGAGGGCGGTGCGTCCGGTGAGGTCGAAGAGGTCGTCAGCCACGGTCCCACCCTGACACGCCGGGCGCGGTCGGCGCGCTCGGGGCTCAGAGGTTGCCGCGGCGCTCCTGCTCGCGCTCGATCGCCTCGAAGAGGGCCTTGAAGTTGCCCTTCCCGAAGCCGAGCGACCCGTGCCGTTCGATGAGCTCGAAGAAGACCGTCGGACGGTCGCCGATCGGCTTCGTGAAGATCTGGAGGAGGTAGCCGTCCTCGTCCCGGTCGACGAGGATGCCCCGTCCCTGGAGCTCCTCGACGGGGACGCGGACCTCACCGATCCGGGACCGGAGCTCGGGGTCCTCGTAGTAGCTGTCCGGGGTGTCGAGGAAGTCGACGCCGTTGGCGCGCAGCTCGTCGACGGTGCGGAGGATGTCGTTCGTCGCGAGCGCGAGGTGCTGGGCCCCCGGGCCCTGGTAGAAGTCGAGGTACTCGTCGATCTGCGACCGCTTCTTCGCGACCGCGGGCTCGTTGAGGGGGAACTTCACCCGGTGGTTGCCGTTCGCCACGACCTTCGACATGAGCGCCGAGTAGTCGGTCGCGATGTCGTCGCCGATGAACTCGGCCATGTTGGCGAAGCCCATGACCCGGCGGTAGAAGTCGACCCACTCGTCCATCTTCCCGAGCTCGACGTTGCCGACGATGTGGTCGAGCGCCTGGAAGAGTCGCTTCGGGGCGCCCTTCCGGCGGACGACATGCGACTCCCGGGCGACGTAGCCGGGCAGGTAGGGGCCGGTGTAGCGAGAGCGGTCGACGAGGGTGTGGCGGGTCTCGCCGTACGTCCCGACGGCGGCGATCCGGACGGTCCCGTGCTCGTCGCTGAGGTCCTCGGGCTCGCGCACGACCTCGGCGCCGGCCCTGCGGGCCTGGGCGATGCACGCGTCGACGTCGGGGACCTCGAGCGAGATGTCGACGACGCCGTCCCCGTGCCGGGCGTGGTGGCCGACGAGAGGGCTCTGCGGGTCGACCGCCCCGCTGACGACGAACCGGATCGACCCGGACCGGAGGACGAACGCCTTGTGGTCGCGGTTGCCCGTCTCGGGGCCGGAGTACGCGACGAGGTCCATCCCCCACACGGACTGGTAGTACAGCGCGCTCTGGGTCGCGTTCCCGGAGACGAACGTGATCGCGTCCCAGCCGGTCACGGGGAACGGGTCGGACGCCTCGTCGTACTCGACGAGCCCGACGAGCTGCTTGAGCTGCTCGAGGTCGAGGTCGGCGTCGCGCTCCTGCGGGGTGAGGTCAGCGGTCGTGTCAGTCATGCCGCTCACTGTGGCCCGCGCTCCGACGATGGGCAACAGGGCGGAGCCCCACTGGTCACCATGCGGCAGAGTGACTGCCATGAGACGCCGAATGGTGGACAATATGTCCATGCCGAGACGCTCCCCGATCGACGGCCTCGACGCCCGGGTCATCGCGCTCTTCACCGAGAACCCCCAGGTCGGGGTCCTCGGCGCCTCCCGCGCCCTCGGCGTGGCCCGGGGGACCGTTCAGGCCCGGCTCGACCGCCTCGAGCGCACCGGGGTCCTCACCTCGTTCGCGCCCCACGTCGACCCGGCGGCCGCCGGGTACCCGGTCACGGCGTTCTGCACCCTCGAGATCCGTCAGGGCCAGGGCCACTCCCCCGTCGTCCGGCACCTCTCGGCCATCCCCGAGGTCCTCGAGGCGCACACGATCACCGGGTCCGGTGACGTCCTCATCCGGGTCGTCGCCCGGGACAACCCCGACCTCCAGCGGGTCATCGACGCGGTCGTCGACGACACCCACGTCATCCGGGCCGCGACGACGATCGCCCTCGCCGGCCTCATCACCCACCGGACCCTGCCGCTCGTCGAGGCCGCCGCGCGGGAGGCGGCGAGGGACGCGGACGCTGGTCCCGCTCGCGCCGGGCGGAGCGGGTGACGGTCAGCGCAGGGCCTGCCCGACGGCGCGCGCGGCGCTGAGGAGGATCGGGCCCACGCTCGCGGCGTCGATGGGGGTGAGCGAGACGACGCCGATCGACGCCTCGAGGCCGGGGAGCTCGGTGAGCGGGACGGCGAGCCCGTGGGCCCCGTCCTGCAGCTCGCCGTCGGTCGCGACGACGGGGCTGCCCCCGTCCCGCCCGGCGAGGATCGCGCGCCCGGCCGCGCCCCGCTCGAGCGGGTGCCGGCTCCCGACGCGGTAGGCGACGTGGAAGTCGGTCCACGTCGGCTCGACGACGGCGAGGGCGAGGGCCTCCCCGCTGTCGGCGACGGTCAGGTGGGCGGTCGCCCCGACCCGGTCGGCGAGGGCGTGCAGCGTCGGCATCGCCGCCTCGCGGACGAGGGGGAGGACGGCCCGGGCGAGGCGCGCGACGGCGAGCCCGAGCCGGACCCTGCCGTCGTCTCGACGGACGACGAAGTCCCGTGACTCGAGCGTCGCGACGAGCCGGTAGACGACCGGGCGGCCGACCTCGAGCTCTGCCGCGAGCTCGGTCACCGTCATCCCGGCGGCGTGCTCGCGGGCGCCGAGCAGCTCGAGGACCCGCAGTCCGCGGTCGAGGGTCTGGGAGGTCTCGCCGCCGACGACGTGCCCGGGCTCGAGGCCGTCGGTGCGGCTGTGGGGGGTCACGGCTCCCACGGTATCCGCCGCGCCACCCCGGAGGGCCGCTCGGCGTCGGGGGAGCCGTCGCGGCCGACTCCTCGACGCTCCGGGCCCCACTCGCCGGGCGCTCGCTCGGACCCTCATGCCGTCGTCGTCAGTCGAGCGGCAGGTCACCCGGGTCGGCGTTGCCGCCGCAGACGACGACCGCGACCCGCTCCCCCGGCTCCGGACGGTAGCGGCCGGCCGTCAGCGCCGCGAGCGCGGTCGCCCCGCCGGGCTCGGCGGCGAGCCGGGTCTCGCGCCAGAGCAGCGCGCGGGCCCCCGCGATGTCGCCGGGCTCGACGAGCACCGAACGGACCCCCGCGCGGCGCGCGGAGGCGAGCCCGCTCTCGCCGACCCGGCTCGCCCCGAGGGCGTCGCTCGCAAGGCCACCGGGGGTCACGTCGACCGGCTCGCCGGCGTCGAGGGCCGCGTGGAGGGTCGGGGCGCCGACCGGCTCGACGGCGACGACGCACGCCCGGGCGGCCCACCAGGCGGCGACACCCCCGACGAGACCGCCGCCGCCGACGGCCACGACGACGGTGTCGACCGTCGAGACCTGCTCCTCGAGCTCGAGCCCGAGCGTCCCCTGGCCCGCGAGGGTGCGCCGGCCGTCGTAGGCGTGGACGGCGAGCGCGCCCGGCGCGGCGGCCGCCTCGGTGCTCGCCGCGCGGGCGTCGGCGTACGTCGCCCCGGAGAGGGTGACCTCCGCCCCGAGCGTCCGGAGCCGGCCGACCTTGGCGGCCGGGGCGCCGGAGGGGACGAAGATCCGGGTCGGCACCCCGAGGACGGCCCCGACGTGGGCGACGGCCAAGCCGTGGTTGCCTCCGGACGCGGCGACGAGCGAACCGGGCGCCTCGCCCGCGTCGACCGCGTCGAGGACGTTGAGGAAGGCGCCGCGTGGCTTGAACGAGCCGGTGTGCTGGAGGAGCTCGAGCTTGAGGGCGACCGGACCGGCGCCGGGGAGGTCGACGTCGAGGACGGGGGTGCGCCGGACGTAGCCGGCGATCCGCTCCCGGGCGGCACCGACCTCGGCCCGGGTCGGGACCAGGTCGTCGATGGCCGGGACCACGCCGGTCACCGGCGCCCGACGAACCAGTTGCGGATCCGCTCGACGCGCTCGGTGACCTCGTCGGACGTCGCCGCGGCGAGCTCGGGCCCGCCGCAGGCCCGTCGGAGCTCCATGTGGACGTTCGCGTGCGGGGCGCCGGTCTTCTTCGCGTACGCGGCGACGAGCTTGTTGAGCTCCTTGCGCTGCGCGGCGAGGGCACGGTGGGCCGCGACCGGGGCCCGCGTGGGCGGGGGGGTGCGCGGCTGTCGGGAGGACTGCTTCGACTGGCGCTCGGTGAGGAGGGCGCTCACCTGCTCGGGCTCGAGGAGCCCGGGGAGGCCGAGGTAGTCCTGCTCGTCCTCCGACCCGACCTCGGCGTGGAGGCCGTACTGCTGGGCGTCGAAGAGGACGTGGTCGAAGTGCGCGTCCGACTCGAGCGCCTCGAAGGAGCCCTGGAGCCCGTCCGAGGCCGTCTCGGCCCGGTTCGCCGCCGCGAGCATCCCCTCCTCCTCGGACCACAGCCCGCCCTCGTCGTCGGCCTTCGGCGCGCGGTCGAGCGCGTGGTCGCGCTCCTCCTCGAGGGTGGCGGCGTGCTGGAGGATGACGGGGATGCTCGGGAGGAACACCGAGGCGGTCTCCCCGCGCTTGCGCGCCCGGACGAACCGGCCGACGGCCTGGGCGAAGAACAGCGGCGTCGAGGTCGACGTCGCGTAGACACCGACGCACAGGCGCGGGACGTCGACACCCTCGGAGACCATCCGGACCGCGACCATCCACCGGGAGGTGCCCGCGGCGAACTCCTCGATCCGCCGCGAGGACCCCGGGTCGTCGGAGAGGACGACGGTCGTCGTCTCGCCCGTCACCTGCTCGAGGATCCGGGCGTACGCACGGGCCGCGTTCTGGTTCGAGGCGATGACGAGGCCGCCGGCGTCCTCGACGTGCCGGCGGACCTCCGTGAGCCGTCGGTCGGCCGCCGCGAGGACGGACGGGATCCACTCCCCCTTCGGGTCGAGCGCGGTCCGCCACGCGGCGGCCGTGACGTCCTTCGTCATCGGCTCCCCGAGCCGGGTGGCGACCTCGTCGCCGGCCCGGGTCCGCCAGCGCATCGCGCCGCCGTAGGCAAGGAAGAGCACCGGCCGCACGACGCCGTCCCGCAGCGCCTCGGCGTACCCGTAGGTGTAGTCGGACGCGGACCGGAGGATCGCGTCCTCGCCGAGCTCGTACCGGACGAACGGGATCGGGTTGGTGTCCGAGCGGAAGGGGGTCCCGGTGAGGGCGAGCCGCCGGGCGGCGTTCTCGAACGCGATCCGGATGGCGTCCCCCCAGGACTTCGCGTCACCGCCGTGGTGGATCTCGTCGAGGATGACGAGGGTGGGCTCACCCTCGGTCCGTCGCCGGTGGAGCTCCGGCCGGCTCGCGACCTGGGCGTACGTGACGGCGACGCCGTGGTACTCGCCCGAGTGGACCGCCGAGGAGTTCGAGAAGCCCGGGTCGATGTGGATGCCGACCCGTGCGGCCGCGTCGGCCCACTGGGTCTTGAGGTGCTCGGTCGGGGCGACCACGGTGACGGCGCGGACGACCCCCTGGTCGAGGAGCTCGGTCGCGACCCGGAGGGCGTACGTCGTCTTGCCCGCCCCGGGCGTCGCGACGGCGAGGAAGTCGCGGGCCCCCGACTCGAGGTACCGGTCGAGGGCCGCGGCCTGCCAGGCCCGCAGCTTCGACGCGGTGCCCCACGCGGCCCGCTCGGGGAAGGCTGGGGGGAGGTGGGAGGCCGCGGCAGTACTCATAGGCGGGCAACGATAATCGAGACCCGGACGGCGACCGACGAGGCCCGGACGGGGTGTCGCCCGGTCCACCGGCGCGGCCGCCCGGCGGGGACGCCGCCGGGTCAGCCCTTGCCGTCGCCGCTGCCCCCGCCGTCCATCGGTTCCCGGAGCCCGTCGTAGATCTCCTGGCAGACCGGGCACACGGGGAACCGGTCGGGGTTGCGTCCCGGGATCCACACCTTGCCGCAGAGCGCGGTGACCGGCTCCCCGGACACGGCACTCTCGAGGATCTTCTCCTTGCGGACGTAGTGGGCGAAGCGCTCGTGGTCGCCCGGCTCCTGCAGCTCCCGCTCGACCTCGGTGCGTTCGAGCGTCGTCGTCGACGTCGCGGGGGCACCCGTCGGGGCGTGCGGGTCGTCCAGGGGGGTCTGCGGCTCGCTCATGGCCGTCCAGTGTAGGCGCCGCGAGCGGCGCTCAGTTCATCGTCGGGTCGGCCGGGTAGGTCGAGACGAGCGCGAGCTGGCTGCGCTGGCGGCGCAGGACGTCGGCCCACAGCCCCTCCGGAGTGTCGGTGAAGGCGTCCCGGCCCTCGGCGTCGACGACGTACCAGCTGCCCTCGTGGATCTCCGACTCGAGCTGGTCGGCGGACCAGCCGGCGTACCCCGCGAAGATCCGCAGGCCGGCGATCTCGGCGCCGACGAGGACGGGCGGCGCGTCGAGGTCGACGAGGCCGACGCCCCCGAAGAGACGCCGCACCCCCATCGGCTCCTCGCCGCTGCCCGGGACGGTGACGAGGCCGAGGGCGGAGTCGAGTCCGACCGGGCCGCCCTGGAACACCCTCCGGGGATGGGTCGCGACCTCCTGCCAGCCGGGGAGGACGGCGTCGACCGAGGCTTCGAGCGGGTGGTTGAGGACCAGCCCCTGGGCGCCCCCGGCACCGTGGTGGAGGAGGAGGACGACGCTGCGGTGGAAGACCCCCTCCTCGATGCGCGGGGTCGCCACGAGCAGCTGACCGGTCAGGAACGGCGCGTCCACACCCTCATTGTGCCCCGCGACGCTGGGGACGTGCCGAGCCGCCGTGACGCTGCCCGCCGGGCCGGCGCGGGCCACCCGAGCCGCGCGGCCCGCCGGACCGGCCCCGGTCCTCGCCCCGGGCGGGACGCCCGCCGGGACGACCGCCGCGACGCCGCGGCGGGTCGACGAGGGCCCGGTACGTCGCCTCCGGCACCGGCTCCCCGGTCGGCGTCGCGCCGCCGAGGGAGGTGAGGAGGTCGTGCCCGGGACCGACCCGGGCGGGCGTGACGTCGACCTCGACGTCGCGGAGCATCCGCTCCATCGTCCGCCGCTGGTGGGGCAGTGCGATCGTCGCGACGACGCCCTGGTCCCCGGCGCGGGCCGTCCGCCCGGAGCGGTGGAGGTAGTCCTTGTGGTCGTTCGGGGGGTCGACCTGGAGGACGAGCGAGACGTCGTCGACGTGGATGCCCCGGGCCGCGACGTCGGTCGCGACGAGGACGGGCAGACGGCCGTCGCGGAAGGCGTCGAGGACGCGGTTGCGGATCGCCTGGCCCAGGCCCCCGTGGAGCGAGGCGGCGAGGATGCCGGCCTCGCGGAGCTGGGTGGCGACCCGGTCCGCGCCCAGCTTGGTCCGGACGAAGACGATCGTCCGTCCGGTGCGGCCCGCGAGCTCGGAGGTCACCCGCTTCTTGTCGGCGGGGTCGACGAGGAGGACGTGGTGCTCCATCGTCGACACTGACGCCGTCGCCTCGTTCGTCGAGTGCGTCACGGGCTCGTCGAGGTAGCGCTCGACGAGGGTGTCGACGCCCCGGTCGAGGGTCGCCGAGAACAGGAGTCGCTGGCCGCCGGCCGGGACGAGGTCGAGGAGGGCGGTGACCTCGGGGAGGAAGCCCATGTCGGCCATGTGGTCGGCCTCGTCGAGGATCGTCACCTCGACGGCGTCGAGGTGGACGGCTCCTCGGTCGAGCAGGTCGCGCAGCCGTCCGGGCGTGGCGATGAGGACGTCGACGCCGCGCTCGAGGGCCGAGATCTGGGGGCCGTAGGAGAGGCCGCCGGCGACGACGAGGGTCCGGGACCCGACCGCGCGGGCGAGCGGCGTCAGGGCGTCCGAGACCTGCATCGCGAGCTCGCGGGTGGGGACGAGGGCGAGAGCCCGGGGCCGCCTCGCCGCCGGGCGGCCGCCGTCGGCGAGGCGGGCGAGGGTCGGGAGGCCGAACGCGAGCGTCTTGCCCGAGCCGGTCTGTCCCCGCCCGAGGACGTCGCGGCCCGCGAGGGCGTCGGGGATCGTCGCCTCCTGGATGGGGAAGGGCCGGTCGATCCCCGCGGCGGCGAGCGCCTCGACGAGGGGGCGGGGGACGCCGAGCGCGCCGAACCCGGCAGCCGAGGCCGGGGCGTCGGGCGTCGCCGCCGGGGCGGGCCGGCGCGCGCCGGCGGGACGCGGGGCGTCGGGGCGGCGCGACTCCGCCGGGCGGCGCGACTCCGCCGGGCGGCGCGACTCCGCCGGGCGGCGCGACTCCGCCGGGCGGCGCTCGTCGGCGGAACGGGGGGCGTCGGGACCTCGGGAGTCACCCGGACGTCCCGACCCGCGACGCGGGGCGGGCGACCGGCGAGCCTCCGCCTTGCGGGCGGCGGTCCACCGGTTCTTCGTGCGGGTCTGGGAGGGCTTGCGTGCGGGCACGGGGGAATCAGCTCACTTCGTGACATCGAGCAGACTCGGCTCGTGTCGCTGGCGAGGGGACATCAAGACGGGCCTCGACGCCCTCGAGGGCGTCAGCGGACCGGAGCCGCGGTCGCGGGGTCCGGTGGGCGTGCCGGGAGACCTCGTCGATGACGCCTCCCGTGGTCGCGACGAGGACGTCGCGGGCGCTGCCGGCGCCGGTGCACGGAAGGACCCATGCTACCAGCGGCCCCGGGCACACCCGACCACGAACGACCGGGCGGTCCACAGCCGGGCCACGCCCCACCCGAGCGCGACTCCGGCGGCGTCGGCGAGCGCGTCGACCGGATCCCCGGACCGGCGCGGGAGGAGGGCGCCCTGGACGACCTCGCTCACCCCGGCGTGGACGAGGAGGACGGCGACGAGGAGGCGGGCGGGAACACCGGCGAGGAGCCCGCTGAGGGTGGGCACCGCGAAGAGGAGGACGTGGACGACCTTGTCGGCGTGCGCGAACCGAGGCTCGGCCCCGACGTCCGGGACGTAGAGCGCCTCGACCTGGACGACGAGGGAGGCGACGAAGAGGCCCACGAGCAGGGCTCGCGTGCGGACCGCCGGCGGCCCCGTCACCCGCTACTCCCCCCGGGCGACCCCGTCCGCCCGCGCCGCCGCGGCGACCGCCCCCGCGACGACCTTCGTGACGTCGGGGTTGAAGACGCTCGGGACGATGTACGTCGGGTTGAGCTCCTCGGGCCGGACGACCGCGGCGAGGGCGTCGGCCGCGGCGAGCATGATGTCCGTCGTCACGGTCCGCGAGTTCGCGTCGAGGAGCCCCCGGAACACCCCCGGGAAGACGAGCACGTTGTTGATCTGGTTCGCGAAGTCCGACCGGCCGGTCGCGACGACGACCGCGTGCCGCGCCGCCTCGCTCGGGTCGACCTCGGGGGTCGGGTTGGCCATCGCGAAGACGATGGAGTCGGGGGCCATCGTCTCGATGTCGTCGCCGGTGAGGAGGTTGGGCGCGGAGACTCCGATGAAGACGTCGGCGCCGGCGAGCGCGTCCCTGAGCGTGCCCGTGAGCCCGCGCGGGTTCGTCCTCTCGGCGATCCACGTGATGTTCGCGTGCTCACCGCGGACGACGTCGGGACGGCCGGCGTGGACGACGCCGTCGACGTCGGCGACGACGACGTCGCGGGCGCCGGCCGCGAGGAGGAGGGTGAGGATCGCGGTCCCCGCGGCGCCGGCGCCGCTCATGACGATGCGGACGTCCTCGAGGCGCTTCTCGACGACCCGGAGGGCGTTGCGGAGGGCGGCGAGGGCGACGATGGCCGTCCCGTGCTGGTCGTCGTGGAAGACGGGGATGTCGAGCTCCTCGCGCAGGCGGCGCTCGATCTCGAAGCACCGCGGGGCCGAGATGTCCTCGAGGTTGATCCCGGCGAACACCGGGGAGATCGCCTTGACGGCCGTGATGATCTCCTCGGTGTCGGTCGTGTCGAGGCAGATGGGGAAGGCGTCGATCCCGGCGAACCGCTTGAACAGGGCCGCCTTGCCCTCCATGACGGGCAGCGCCGCGAGCGGGCCGAGGTTCCCGAGCCCGAGGACGGCGGTCCCGTCGGTGACGACGGCGACGGTGTTTCGCTTGATCGTCAGCCGGCGGGCGTCCTCGGGGTCCTCGGCGATGGCGAGGCAGACCCGGGCCACGCCCGGGGTGTAGACGAGGGACAGGTCGTCCCGGTTGCGGATGGGGACCTTGGACTCGATGGACAGCTTGCCACCGAGGTGGGCGAGGAACGTCCGGTCGGAGACCTTCTCGATGTGGACGCCCTCGACCTCCCGCATCGCCGAGACGAGCTCCTCGGTGTGGTCGGTGTCGCGGCCGGACACCGTGACGTCGATCCGGAGCCGGTCGTGGCCGGAAGCGGTGACGTCGAGTGCGGTGACGAGCCCGCCCTCGCGCTCGATGACGGTCGTGAGGTCACTGACCGCGGTGGCGCGGGCCGGGAGGGTGAGGCGGGCCGTGATGGAGTTCGAGACGGAGGGGACACCGGGCATACCCCGTAGTCAACCAAGAACCGGCGCGGATGCCGAACCTCAAGGCCGTGGGCGCGGCGCGAGCCTCCGCGCCCGGGCGAGCCGACGCTCGTGCAGGAGCTGGCCGTTGACGGCGAGCCAGCCGCAGACGCCGACGAGGGGGAGCTCGACGAACGCGGCGAGCCCGACCGCGGTCCAGCGCTCGGCCCGGGTCGGGGACGTCACGACGTCGAACCACGCGTCGACGACGAGGAGGGCGGCCGTCGCCGACGCCGCGACCGGCAGCCACCGGCTCGCCCGGACGGCGCCCCACGCCGTCCACGCGAGCGCGAGGAGGAGGCCGACGTCGAATCCGGACCACGCGAGGTCGTAGTGCGCGGCCGTGCTCCGCTCCGGGAGGGTCAGCGCGAGGTGGACCGTCCACGGGACGAGGACGAGCGAGCAGAGGCCGAACACCCAGCCGACCGCCCGCACCCCGCGGCGGGTCGCCGTCTCGGTCACCGGGTCGCGACGAGGAGGTAGCGCTCGTCGCCGACCTCGCGGCCCCAGAGCACGGGGTCACCGAGCGGGACGACGTCGACCCGACCGACGAGGGGTGCGACCGCACCCCGGAGCGTCCCGCTCGAGACGCCCTCGTGCCAGGGCGTCTCGGCACCGTCGCTCGCCGTCGGCCCGTCCCAGCCCCCCTCGACGAGGAGGAGCCGCCCACCGGGGCGGACGAGTCCCACCCAGCGCCGGAGTGCGGTCTCCGGGTCGGTGAGGGTCCCGAGGACGTGCCGGGCGAGGACGACGTCGGCGCTGCCCGGGTCGAGGGCGGGGTCGCCGACGTCCCCGGGCTCGACCCGGACGGCCGCGCCGAAGGGCGCGGCCTTCGCACGGGCACGGTCGACCATCGCTGCCGACAGGTCGATCCCGACCACCTCGTGGCCGAGCTCGGCGACGAGGACGGTGAGGGAGCCGGTCCCGCAGGCGAGGTCGGCGACGAGAGCGGCGTGGGGGGGCAGCCACGTCCGGAGGAGGTCCTTCCACGCAGCCCGGGTGTCCGCGTCGTGGAGACCGTGCTCGGGGGCGCTGTCGTACTCGTCGGCAGCGTCGTCCCAGAGGTCCCCCGTGGTCGTCATGGGCCTACTCTCCCACCCGGGACCGGCGGCCGCAGCGCCCGGCGGGGGCCGCCTCGAGCGCGACGGCGGCCCATGGGGGACAATGGACGGCCGTACCCAGTACCCCAACCGATGGGAGTTGGCCGCGATGGCCACGACAACACTCGGCATGGACAACTTCGCGACGACCGTGGAGGGCAACGACATCGTCCTCGTCGACTTCTGGGCGTCCTGGTGTGGCCCGTGCACGCAGTTCGCGCCCGTCTACGACGCCGCCTCCGAGCAGCACGGCGACATCGTCTTCGGCAAGGTCGACACCGAGGCCGAGCAGGAGCTCGCCGCGGCGGCGCAGGTGTCCTCGATCCCGACGATCATGGCCTTCCGCGAGGGGGTCCTCGTCTTCGCGCAGGCGGGGGCCCTCCCCTCGAGCGCGCTCGAGCAGGTCATCGACGGCGTCCGCGGTCTCGACATGGACGAGGTCCGCGCCCAGGTCGCCGACCAGTCCGCCGATCCTGCCGCCGGCACCGAGCAGGAGGCCCAGACCGGCTGACCCGTCGGCCGGGGGCGGGGGGCGCCCGCCCCCGGCCCCGCCTCGACGGGGTGAGGCTCAGGCCTGTTGACTGTTCGGCATGTCCGACAGCCACTGGTTCCGTTCCGCCGTCGTCTACCAGGTGTACCCGCGCAGCTTCGCCGACTCCGACGGCGACGGGGTCGGCGACCTGCGCGGGGTCATCGACCGCCTCGGCCACCTCGAGGAGCTCGGGGTCGACGTCGTCTGGCTGTCGCCGGTCTACGCCTCGCCGCACGACGACAACGGCTACGACATCAGCGACTACCAGGACATCGACCCCGTCTTCGGCACGCTCGAGGACATGGACGACCTCCTCCACGAGGCGCACGCCCGGGGGATCAGGGTCGTCATGGACCTCGTCGTCAACCACACCTCGGACGAGCACCCGTGGTTCGTCGAGGCCCGCTCCTCCCCCGCCAGCCCCCGACGCGACTGGTACTGGTGGCGCCCGGCCCGTGAGGGCACCGCTGCGGGCGCGCCCGGGGCCGAGCCGACGAACTGGCGCTCGTTCTTCGGCGGTCCCGCCTGGGAGCTCGACGAGGCGAGCGGCGAGTACTACCTCCACCTCTTCTCCCGCAAGCAGCCGGACCTGAACTGGGAGAACCCTCAGGTCCGCGAGGCGGTCTACGCGATGATGCGCTGGTGGCTCGACCGCGGCGTCGACGGGTTCCGGATGGACGTCATCAACCTCATCTCGAAGGACCCCTCGCTGCCCGACGGCCGCCCCGTCGGGTCCGGCCCGCTCGGTGACGGGACCCCGGCCTACGTCTGCGGGCCGCGGATCCACGAGTTCCTCCACGAGATGCACCGCGAGGTGTTCGAGGGCCGGGCCGAGAAGCTGCTCACGGTCGGCGAGATGCCCGGGGTGACCGTCGATGAGGCGGTCCAGTTCACCGACCCGGAGCGCCGCGAGGTCGACATGGTCTTCCAGTTCGAGCACGTCCAGCTCGACCAGGCCGAGCACGACAAGTTCGACGTCCGCCCCTTCGACCTGCGGGCGCTCAAGGCGAGCTTCGGCCGCTGGCAGGCCGCGCTGGCCGAGTGCGGGTGGAACAGCCTGTACTGGAACAACCACGACCAGCCTCGGGTGGTGTCCCGGTTCGGCGACGACGGTGAGCACCGGGTCACCTCGGCGAAGCTTCTCGGGACCGTCCTCCACCTCCACCGGGGAACGCCGTACGTCTACCAGGGCGAGGAGCTCGGGCTCGCCAACCCCGACTTCCGCTCCCGCGAGGACTTCCGCGACATCGAGTCCCTGAACTACTGGGACGATCAGGTCGCCGCCGGCGTCCCCGAGGAGACCGTCCTGGCGGGGCTGAGGGCGATGAGCCGGGACAACGCCCGGACCCCGATGCCGTGGAACGGCACCGCCCACGGGGGGTTCACCACTGGGACGCCGTGGATGCCGCTCGCGGGCGACCACGACCGCGTCAACGCCGCGGCCGCGCTCGCCGACCCGGGCTCGGTGTTCCACCACTACCGCAGGCTCATCGAGCTCCGGCACACCGAGCCCGCCGTCGCCGAGGGCGACTTCACGATGCTCGCCGCCGACCACCCGAGGCTCTACGCCTTCACCCGGGCCTGGCGGGGGACGATGCTCCTCGTGGTCGCGAACCTCTCCGGCGACGACCTCGCCCTCGACGGGCCCGGCCTCGGCGACCTCCGCCTCGAGGAGGCGTGGGGCGGCGCCGAGCTCGTCAACGGGACACACCCCTCCCCCGGGCGCGTCGCCGACCCGCTCCGGCCGTGGGAGGCCCGGGTCCTCCGGCGGGTCGAGGCGTGACGAGGTGACGGCCGGGGTCCCCACCGGCGGCCACCGGGCCGACGCGGACGCGACGAGGGGCCCGCTCGCTCGAGCGGGCCCCTCGTCGGCCTGAGGACGCGTGACGTGGCGCACGGGTGGTGGAGGTGGCGGGAATCGAACCCGCGTCCACTGACGGAGGACCAGGGCTTCTCCGGGTGCAGTGCGCTGTGGACTTTCTCGGCCCCAGGGCTCGCGCGCACGACGTCCCCTGACAGGCCCAGTCGAGTAGGAGTCCCGCGTCGCCCCTCGACATGGCGACGCAGCAAGCTTCCTAGCTGACGCCAGGCACTGAGTCGGAAGCTAGCTCAGGCTGACGGACTTCGAGGCTCGCTCAGGCGGCGAGGGCGAAGTCGGTGCGCTTGGAATTGGCACCTATTGGTTTGCACGGGACGTTATCGAGATGACCGTGCATTCTCGACCCGCTTCCCCTGATTCACCGGTCAATGTCGAAACCGATCACCCCCGTGAGGGTGTCCACGTCACGCTGTTGAGTTGTCCTGCTCTCACAGTACCTCTCTCAACGTCACTCGGTCGCCCGTCATTCCCGGTCCGGTGGCCCGGCCCCGGGCCCGGGGTCGCGGACGGCGGCGTAGAGGAGCATGTCGCGGCGACGGCCGCCGATCTCCTGGTGGCTGCGCAGGAGCCCCTCCCGGGCGTACCCGGCGCGCTCGGCGACCCGGACCGAGGGGACGTTCCACGGCTCGATGTAGAGCTCGACCCGGTGCAGGGCGCGGATCGTCCACGCGAACCGGGTCAGCGCCCGGAGGGCGGCCGTGGCGACCCCCCGCCCCCGGGCGGACGGGGCGACGGCGTACCCGGCGATCCCCCTCCCCTGGTCGAGGTCGCGGAGGGAGAGGCCCACCTGCCCCAGTCCGGGGCCGCCGGGGGCCTCCGCGACGGCGAACGAGACGCCCCGGCCGGACGCCGCCCGCTCCCGCTGCCGGTCGACCCACTCCCGGGCCTGCTCGACCGTGGGGTCGGGCGCGAGCGGCCAGAGCAGGGTGAGGTACGGATCGGTCGCGAGCTCGGCGGCGAGCGCGACGTCGTCGTCGCGGAAGGCACGCAGGACGACCTGCCCCACGGTAGGGGCTCCCTCGGACCGGGCGGCCCCCGGACGTCCGTCCACGCGGTCATCCTGCGCCTCCCGGCGTGAGGCGCGCCACCCGAGGGCCGGGAACACGCCGCCGCCCCGCGTGGTTGCCGACCCGGAAGGCCCGGCCATCCGGCCGACGCCCATGGCCCCAGACCCGAGCAACCAGGAGAGCCCCGATGACCACGACCCGCGCTTGGCACCTCGTCCGCCGCCCGGAGGGCGTGCCGGTCGACGACGACTTCGCCCTCGTCGAGAGCGAGCTCCCCGCCCTCGGCGACGGTCAGGTCCTCGTCCGCAACACGTTCCTCTCCGTCGACCCGTACATGCGGGGACGGATGAACGACGCGAAGTCCTACGCCCCGCCGTTCGGCCTCGACGAGCCGATGACGGGTGAGGCCGTCGGGGAGGTCGTCGAGACCGCCGGCGCCCCCGTCGACTCGACCGGGCGCGCCGTCGCCGTCGGGGACACCGTCATCCACCACCTCGGCTGGCGGACGAAGGCCGTCCTCGACGCCGGGCAGACCCGGGTCATCGACACGGGCCTCGCGCCGGCGCAGGCGTTCCTCGGGGTGCTCGGGATGCCCGGGCGCACGGCGTACGCCGGCCTGCTCCGCGTCGCCGAGTTCACCGAGGGCGACCGGGTCTTCGTCTCGGCCGCCGCCGGTGCCGTCGGGTCCCTCGTCGGGCAGATCGCCCGCCTCAAGGGCGCCTCCCGGGTCGTCGGCAGCGCGGGCGGCCCCGAGAAGTGCCAGTGGCTCACCGACGACCTCGGCTTCGACGCCGCGGTCGACTACAAGGCCACCCCGATCCGGGACGGCCTGCGCGAGGCCGCCCCCGAGGGCATCGACGTCTACTTCGACAACGTCGGCGGTGACCACCTCGAGGCCGCGATCGCGTCGATGCGCGTGGGCGGCCGGGCCGCGGTCTGCGGGATGATCTCCGCGTACAATGCGACCGAGCCGACCCCCGCCCCGCGGAACCTCGCGGCGATCATCGGCAAGCGGATCACCCTGCGCGGGTTCCTCCAGTTCGACCACGACGACCTCACGCCGCAGTTCGAGGCCGAGGTCGGGCAGTGGCTCAAGGAGGGCCGGATCGTCTGGCGGGAGACGACGGTCGAGGGCATCGAGCGCGCCGTCGAGGGCTTCCAGTCGCTCATGGGCGGGGGGAACACCGGGAAGATGCTCATCCGGCTCTGACGTCCGCGATGCGGCACGGCGAGCTCGCCACGGGAGGCGCTCACTAGGATCGGTCCACGCCCGTCCCCCACCCCGGGAGGTCCCGTGTTCTCGAAGGTCCTGGTCGCCAACCGTGGCGAGATCGCCGTCCGCGCCTTCCGCGCCGCCCACGAGCTCGGGGCGAAGACCGTCGCCGTGTTCCCCTACGAGGACCGCAAGTCCGAGCACCGGCTCAAGGCCGACGAGGCCTACGAGATCGGGGAGCCGGGGCACGCGGTCCGCGCCTACCTCGACCCCGAGGGCATCGTCCGGACGGCGGTCGAGGCCGGCGCGGACGCCGTCTACCCGGGGTACGGGTTCCTCTCCGAGAACCCCGACCTCGCCGAGGCGTGCACCCGCGCCGGCATCGCCTTCGTCGGGCCACCGACCGAGGTGCTCCACCTCACCGGAAACAAGGCCCGCGCCATCGAGGCCGCCAAGCGGGCCGGCCTGCCGACGCTGCGCAGCGCGCCGCCGAGCACGGACGTCGACGGCCTCCTCGCGGGCGCGGACGACGTCGGGTTCCCGCTCTTCGTCAAGGCCGTCGCCGGGGGCGGCGGCCGCGGCATGCGCCGGGTCCAGCGGAGCGAGGACCTCCCCGACGCCCTCCACGCGGCGATGCGCGAGGCGGAGTCCGCCTTCGGCGACGCGACCGTCTTCCTCGAGGAGGCCGTCGTCGACCCGCGCCACATCGAGGTCCAGGTCCTCGCCGACGCCCGCGGCGGCCTCATGCACCTCTTCGAGCGGGACTGCTCGGTCCAGCGGCGCCACCAGAAGGTCGTCGAGATCGCGCCCGCCCCGAACCTCCCCCCCGAGGTCCGGGACGAGATGTGCGCCCACGCGGTCGCCTTCGCCCGCGAGATCGGGTACGTCAACGCCGGCACGGTCGAGTTCCTCCTCGCCCCGGACGGCCGCTACGTCTTCATCGAGATGAACCCCCGGATCCAGGTCGAGCACACGGTCACCGAGGAGATCACCGACGTCGACCTCGTCTCGGCCCAGCTGCGGATCGCGAGCGGCGAGTCGCTCGAGGACATCGGCCTCTCCCAGGAGTCGGTGTGGATCCGCGGGGCCGCGCTCCAGTGCCGAATCACGACCGAGGACCCCGCGAACGAGTTCCGCCCGGACACCGGGACGATCAGCGTCTACCGCTCCGCGGGCGGCGCCGGCGTCCGCCTCGACGGCGGGACGATCTTCGTCGGCGCCGAGGTCGGGGCCCACTTCGACTCGATGCTCGTCAAGCTCACCTGCCGGGGCCGGGACTTCCCCACGGCCGTCCGCCGGGCCCGGCGGGCGCTCGCGGAGTTCCGCATCCGGGGCGTGACGACGAACATCCCCTTCCTCCAGGCCCTCCTCGAGGAGCCGGACTTCCTCGCGGGGAAGGTGACGACGTCGTTCATCGACGAGCGGCCGCACCTGCGAACCGCGCGGCTGCCCTCCGACCGGGGCACCCGGCTGCTGACATACATCGCGAACGTCACCGTCAACCAGCCGCACGGACCGGGCCGGACCCGGGTCTCCCCGCGCTCCAAGCTCCCACCGATCGACGTGGAGTCGCCGCCGCCCCCCGGGGCCCGGGACCGGCTCCTCCGCTCGGGCCCGGAGGCGTTCGCCCGGGAGATGCGCGCCGCCGCGGGCGTCGGGGTCACCGACACGACCTTCCGGGACGCCCACCAGTCCCTCCTCGCGACCCGGGTCCGCACGCGCGACCTGCTCCACGTCGCCCCGCACGTCTCGCGGCTCACGCCGCAGCTGCTCAGCGTCGAGTGCTGGGGCGGTGCGACCTACGACGTCGGTCTGCGCTTCCTCTCCGAGGACCCGTGGGAGCGGCTCGCCTCGCTCCGCGACGCGATGCCGAACATCCCCCTCCAGATGCTCCTTCGGGGACGGAACACCGTCGGGTACACCCCGTACCCGACGAAGGTCACCGACGCGTTCGTCACCGAGGCTGCCCGGACCGGCATCGACGTCTTCCGGATCTTCGACGCGCTCAACGACGTCGACCAGATGCGTCCCGCCGTCGAGGCCGTCCGGGGGACCGGGACGGCGGTCGCCGAGGTCGCGCTCTGCTACACGGGCGACCTCACGAGCCCGGACGAGCGGCTCTACACCCTCGACTACTACCTCCGTCTCGCCGAACGGATCGTCGACGCCGGCGCGCACGTCCTCGCGATCAAGGACATGGCGGGGCTGCTCCGGGCCCCCGCGGCCCGGACCCTCGTCACCGCCCTCCGGCAGCGGTTCGACCTCCCCGTCCACCTCCACACCCACGACACGGCGGGCGGCCAGCTCGCCACGCTCCTCGCCGCGATCGAGGCCGGGGTCGACGCCGTCGACGCGGCGAGCGCGTCCATGGCCGGGACGACGAGCCAGCCCCCGATGTCCGCGCTCGTCGCCGCGACCGACTGCACCGAGCGTGAGACCGGCCTCGACCTCCAGACCGTCTGCGACCTCGAGCCGTACTGGGAGGGGGTCCGGGCGCTCTACCACCCCTTCGAGTCCGGGCTCCGCTCGCCGACGGGCCGGGTCTACACCCACGAGATCCCCGGGGGCCAGCTGTCGAACCTCCGCCAGCAGGCGATCGCCCTCGGACTCGGGGAGCGGTTCGAGGCGATCGAGGACATGTACGCGGCCGCGAACGCCATCCTCGGGAACATCGTCAAGGTGACCCCGAGCAGCAAGGTCGTCGGGGACCTCGCGCTCGCCCTCGTCGGGGCGAACGCCGACCCGGCGGACTTCGAGGCGAACCCGACGGCCTACGACATCCCCGACTCCGTCATCGGGTTCCTCCGCGGCGAGCTCGGCGACCCGCCCGGCGGGTGGCCCGAGCCGTTCCGGACGAAGGCCCTCGAGGGTCGCACCTCCCGCCCCCGGGTCACCGAGCTGGCCGCCGAGGACGAGGCCGCGCTCCTCGCCGAGCCCCGCCCGACGCTCAACCGGCTCCTCTTCCCGGGGCCGACGGAGGACTTCCTCACCTCCCGGGAGCACTACTCCGACCTCTCCGTCCTCGGGACCCGCGAGTTCCTCCACGGCCTCGACGTCGGCGTCGAGCACGAGATCGACCTCGAGCCCGGGAAGAAGCTCATCATCGGCCTCCAGTCGGTGTCCGAGCCGGACGAGCGCGGGTACCGCACCGTCATGTGCACCCTCAACGGCCAGCTCCGCCCGGTGCACGTCCGCGACGAGTCCGTCCAGGTCGACGTCAAGACCGCGGAGAAGGCCGACCCGAAGGACAAGGGCCAGGTCGCCGCCCCGTTCGCCGGGGTCGTCAGCATCGCCGTCGAGGAGGGCGCGCGCGTCGAGGCCGGCGGCGTCGTCGCGACGATCGAGGCGATGAAGATGGAGGCGAACATCACGACTCCGCTCGGTGGCACGGTGAGCAGGCTCGCCATCGGTGGCCAGCAGCAGGTCGAGGGTGGTGACCTCATCCTCGTCGTCGAGTCCTGACCGGTCGGCGTCCCCCACGCCCGGGCCCTGACCTGCGACGTCGTGCGTCGGAGCCCGCTCGCCACCGGGATGCCGAGCGCCTAGTCTGGGCGGAGGGACCGGCCGTCTGCGGGGCCGCCCGACTCCACCCACCGCGACCGAAGGAGCAGCCCATGGGGTTCTCGGACAAGATGGACAACGCCAAGGACGACCTCACCGGCAAGGCGAAGGAGGCCACCGGGGACGCCCGCGGCGACGACGAGCTCAAGGCCGAGGGAGAGGCCGACCAGAGCAAGGCCGACCTCAAGAAGGCCGGCGAGAACGTCAAGGACGCGTTCGGTCGCTGAGGGTCACACCCACGAGCGCCCGGCGCGCCGGGCCGGGGGCCGGGTTCGCGTGCGGACCCGGCCCCTGCGCATCATCGGCCCCGGTCAGCCGCCGCGTCGACGGATCGCACTGAGGACCCGCTCGGTCTCGCGGCGGTCCTGCTTCTCCCGGAGCGCCTGTCGCTTGTCGTAGGCCTTCTTGCCGGTGGCGAGACCGATCTCGACCTTGGCCTTGCCGTCGACGAAGTACAGCGAGAGCGGGACGATCGTCCTCCCGCTCTCGCGGGTCTTGCCGATGAGGCGGTCGAGCTCGACCCGGTGGAGAAGGAGCTTGCGCCGCCGGCGAGGGGCGTGGTTCGTCCACGTGCCCTGGACGTACTCGGGGATGTGGACCCCCTCGAGCCAGAGCTCGTCACCGTAGAAGACGGCGTAGCCGTCGACGAGTGAGGCCCGGCCCATCCGGAGCGACTTCACCTCGGTGCCCATGAGGGCGATCCCCGCCTCGAAGGTGTCCTCGATGACGTAGTCGTGCCGCGCCTTGCGGTTCGTCGCGACGACCTTGCGCGCCTGTCGTGGTGCCACGGCTGCTCGTCCTGACTGCTCGGTGGTGCGGGCTGACCTCGGGCCAACGCTACCGGGCCGTCGCGTGTTCCCGCGTCCGCCGAACACCGCCGTCGCCCGGCGTCCCCGCGCCCGGCCGACCTCTCAGAGCCAGCTGCGCGGGTTGACGGGTGTCCCGTTCTCCCGGGTCTCGAAGTGGAGGTGGCACCCGGTCGAGAGGCCGGTCGTCCCGACGGACCCGATGACCTGCCCCCGGGAGACGTGCCCCCCCCTCACGGCGAAGCTCGACAGGTGGTCGTAGACGGTCGCCAGACCGACGCCGCGCTGGACGCCGTGGTCGATGACGACCTGGTTGCCCGCCCCCCCGGCGGCGACGGCGGAGACGACCGTCCCGTCCGCGGCCGCGACGACCGGACTTCCGCAGCTCGCCGCGAAGTCGAGCCCCGCGTGGAGACGGCTGTAGTGGAGGACGGGGTGGTAGCGGAAGCCGAACTCCGAGGACGTCCCCGCCGACGACGGCCGCGTGAGGTACCCACCCGAGGACGCCGCCGGCGCGGGCGCCGGGGCCGGGGCCGGGGCCGGGGGTGCGCTGGAGCGCGACGACCGCTGCTCGGCGAGCTTGCGGGCCCGGGCCGCCGCCGCCCGCGCCGCCGCGGCGCGGGCCGCCGCGGCGCGGGCGCGCGCCTGCCGCGCCCGCTCCTCGAGGACACGCTGGAGCCGGGCGGACTCGGCCTCCATCGAGCTGAGCCGGGTCCGCTCGGCGTTCTTCTGCCGGCGCAGCTCGGCCGACCGGGCGCCGAGGTCGTCCGTGAGCTTGACGAGCTTGGCCTTCGCGCGCACCGCGGCGCCGCGGGCGGCGCGGGCCTGGTCGAGGGCGCGTCCGGACTCGGCCTTGGCCTGGGCGACCTCGTCCCGGAGGGCGCTGAGGCGGTCCTCGAGGGCCGTGAGGCCGGCGCGGGCGGTCGCGAGCTCGTCGAGGGAGTCGTTCTGGACCGTCATGACGGTGCTCGCCATGGCGATCCGGGAGGCGAGGTCGTCCGGCGACTCGGCGCTCATCGCGACCGAGAGCTCACCGAGCCCCTGCTCCTGGTACATCTGTGCGGCGAACCCGGCGACCCGCCGGCGGGTGTCGCTGATCTGCCCACTCGTCGTGCGGATCCTCTCGCGGGCGCGGGCCTCGTTCGCCTGGGCGACCTCGAGGCGGCGAGCGAGCTCCTCGTAGCGGTGCTGGGCGGTGGCCTCGGCCTGCTCGGCCTTCCGCAGGGCCTGTTGGGCCCGGGGCAGGCCGGCCTTCGCCCGGTCGAGGCGGACGATCGCCGAGCTCAGGGCCGACGAGGTCTCGTCGAGGTCGCCCTTGAGGGTGTCGATCTTGCCGTCCACCCGGGACTTCTGGTCGGCGGGGCCGCCCGTGTCGGCGCTCGCGGTGCCCCCGACGGCCAGGCTGCCGGAGAGCACGACTGCCGTGCCGGCGGCGACGACACCGGCCAGACGGACGGGTCGCCCGGGAAGGACGTTGCCCGTGCGGCCGTCACGGCGTCCCCGGGGCAGGCTCTCGCTCAGTCGCACCATAGGGCGAAACCGTACCTTCGCGCTCCAACGCCGACAAAACGCCACGCCAGAGGGGCGGGGACGAGACCCGATGGTCCGGTCGCCGGGCTCATACGCGGAGGTACCGCCACAGGGTGACCGAGGCCGTGACGACGGAGAGGACGACGACGGCGACGACGAGGTAGGGGGTGACGACCCACACGTCGGCGTCCGAGATCAGCGCCTTGTCGAGGACCATCGTGTTGAGGTAGCGGTTGAAGACGTAGTGGACGGTGGACCAGAGCAGCCCGACGGCGAGACCGCCGCCGACCGCGCCGGCGATGACCGTCTCGGCGACGAACGGGGTCCGGATCGTGAAGTTCGAGGCGCCGACGAGCCGCATGATCCCGATCTCCCGGCGCCGGGAGAACGCCGCCTGCCGGATCGTCGTCGCCATGAGGAGGACGGCGCAGAGGACCATGAGACCGGCGAGGAGCACCGCGAAGAACGTGATGTAGTTGATGACGGTGAAGAACTTCTTGAGGACCTTCTCCTGGTCCTGGACGCTCGCCACCCCCGGGGCCCCGTCGAACGAGCTGACGACGACCTCGTACTTCGTCGGGTCCGAGAGCTGGACGCGAAAGCTCTCCGGGATGTCGCCGACCTTGACGTTCCCGGCGACCGGCGAGTTCTTGTAGTACTCCTGGAAGCGCTTGTACGCCTCCTTCTCCGACTCGTAGTAGACGTTCTCGACGAGCGGACGCATCTGCTCGAGCTGGGAGCGGATCGTCGCCCGCTGGTCGTTGGTGACGCCCTGCCCGTCGCAGTTGATCTGAAGGGCGTTCTCGGGGCAGAGGTAGATCGAGACCTGGACACGGTCGTACCAGTACCCCTTCATCGCGTCCGCCTGGCGCTGCGCCAGGAGGCCGAGGCCGAGGAGGTACATCGAGACCATCGTCACGAGGACGACGGAGACGGCCATCGACTTGTTGCGGCGCAGGCCGGTGATGATGTCGCCGAGCAGGTACAGAGGTCGCATCAGGCGGGGTGTCCCTCGAGGGTCGGGTCGTCGGGTCGGTGTCGTCGGTCGGCTCGGTCGTCGCGCGAGCCGAGGACGGCTGTCGGCACCGCGGCGGTGTCGTAGTTGCCCTCGGCCTCGTCCCGGACGACGACGCCGCCGGAGAGCTCGACGACCCGCTTGCGGAAGGCGTCGACGATGGTGTCGTCGTGGGTCGCCATGACGACCGTCGTCCCGGTCCGGTTGATCCGGTCGAGGAGTCCGACGATGTCCCGGCTCGTCGCGGGGTCGAGGTTGCCCGTCGGCTCGTCGCAGATGAGGATCGTCGGCTTGTTGACGACGGCGCGGGCGATCGCCACCCGCTGCTGCTCGCCGCCGGAGAGCTCGTGCGGGAGACGCTTCTCGGTGCCGGCGAGGCCGACGAGCTCGAGCGTCTCGGGGACGAGGTGCCGGACCTCCCGGCGCGGCTTGCCGATGACCTGGAGGGCGAACGCGACGTTCTGGTACACCGTCTTGTTCGGCAGCAGCCGGAAGTCCTGGAAGACCGTCCCGATCTGGCGGCGGAGCCGGTGGACCTTGCGCATGGGGAGCCGGCCGACGTCGGTCCCGGCGACGAGGACGGTCCCCGACGTCGCCTGCTCCTCCTTGATCGCGAGCCGGAGGAGGGTCGACTTGCCCGAGCCCGACTGGCCGACGACGAAGAGGAACTCGCCCCGCTCGACCTCGAGGCTGCAGTCGTCGAGGGCGGGCTCGCTCGAGCGGGGATAGACCTTGGTGACGTTCTCGAACCGGATCATGCGCGGGTGGAGCCTTCGGTGTCGGGGACGGCGGCGTGGGGACGGCGTGGCCGTTCGCCGAGGATAGGGGGCGAACCCTGCGGGCGCGCTCAGCCGCGCCGCTCGGGGGAGGACAGGTGGAGGTCGGCGGGCGTGTCGGCGCCGAGGCCCGCGCGCAGGGTACGGACGAGGACGTCGGTGGCCCGGTCGGCGAGCTCGGGCGGCAGGTAGGGGCGGTCGGCGACGTCGTCGGGCCACCACTGCTCGTGCCGCGTCGGCCCGTCCGGGGCGGACGCGGCGTGCCAGCCGAGCGCGTCGACCCGGTCCGCCTCATCCTCGCTCATCGGGTACTCGCCCCCGTGGGCGGTCGAGCCGACGAGCTCGCCCCGGAGGTGGTCCTCGGACCGGACGAGCCGCGCCCACGGGCGAACCTCGCGGGTCCGGGGGGCGACGAGCCCGAAGAGGCGGGACGGGCGCGTCACCGCGACCCGTCCGGCGACACCGGTCACCTCGACGACGACCTCCTCACCGTCACCGAGGTCGAGGACCCGGGCGGCGAGTGCGGCGCGCCAGCGCTCCCACTCCTCCTCCGTCACCGGGCCTCGGGGGGCCTCAGCCGCGGGCGTCGGCACCGGTCACTCCTGCTCGTCCTCGCGGGCCTGCTCCTGCCCGAGCCGCCAACGGATGCCGGCCTCGATGAAGCCGTCGAGGTCGCCGTCGAAGACGGCAGAGGTGTTGCCGACCTCGTGGTTGGTCCGGAGGTCCTTGACCATCTGGTAGGGGTGGAGGACGTACGAGCGCATCTGTTCGCCCCATGAGGCCTTGACGTCCCCGGCCATCTCCTTCTTCGTCGCGGCCTCCTCGGCCTTCTTCAGGAGCAGGAGGCGGGACTGGAGGACCCGCAGGGCGGCCGCCCGGTTCTGGATCTGCGACTTCTCGTTCTGCATCGAGACGACCGTCCCCGTCGGGATGTGGGTCATCCGGACCGCCGAGTCGGTCGTGTTGACGCTCTGCCCCCCGGGGCCCGAGGAGCGGAAGACGTCGACCTTGATGTCGTTCTCGGGGATCTCGATCGAGTCCGTGCTCTCGATGAGCGGGACGACCTCGACGGCGGCGAAGCTCGTCTGTCGGCGCCCCTGGTTGTCGAACGGGCTGATCCGGACGAGCCGGTGGGTCCCGCCCTCGACGGAGAGGTTCCCGAACGCGTAGGGGACCTTGACCTCGAACGTCGCCGACTTCAGGCCGGCCTCCTCCGCGTAGGACGTGTCGAGGACCTTCGTCGGGTAGCCGTGCCGCTCCGCCCAGCGCAGGTACATCCGCATGAGCATCTCGGCGAAGTCGGCGGCGTCGACGCCCCCCGCGCCGGAACGGATCGTCACGACCGCCTCGCGCTCGTCGTACTCCCCGGAGAGGAGGGTGCGGACCTCGAGCTCACCGACGGACTTCTTGAGGGACTCGAGCTCGCGCTCGGCCTCGGCAAGGGTCTCGGCGTCGCTCTCCTCCTCGGCCATCTCGACGAGGACCTCGAGGTCGTCGACCCGCTGGTCCATCCCGGTGACGCGGTCGTGCTCGGCCTTCGCCCGGGACAGCGTCGAGGTGACCTCCTGGGCGTGCTCGACGTCGTCCCAGAGGTCCGGGGCGCCCGACTGCTCCTCGAGCTCGGCGATCTGTGCCTCGAGCCGGGACAGGTTCGTCACCTCACGCACGGACGACATCGTCGTACGGAGGTGCTTGATCTCGTTGGGGAAGTCGACAGCCACGTTGGGACAGCCTACGGCAGAGCGGCGGGGGCTCCGTGCCGCCGGAGGGCTGTCCGACCCCTGTCCTAGACTCGTACACATGTTCGGACGTGAAGGAGTCGTCGGCGGCGGGGCGCACGACTCCGCCGCGCCGAGCGCGCGCGGCGCGCGGCCCGGTCCGTCGTCGCGGCCCGGTCCACCCGTAGTCCTCAGCGGGCCGTCCTCCCTCACCGGGCTCGTCGAGGCCCTCGCCGCCCTCGACCCGGCCGGCGACGACGCCGGGCGGGTCGAGCAGGTCGCCCTCCTCGAGCGCGTCAAGGGGGCCTGCGCCGCCGCCCAGGCACGGGTCGCCCTCGCCCTCGACGACGCCCGCCGCGCCGACGAGGAACGTCGCGGGGTCCCGGCCCGCGAGCGCGGACGGGGCGTCGCCGCCGAGGTCGCCCTGGCCCGGCGGGACTCGCCAGCGCGGGGGTCGCGCCACCTCGGCCTCGCCCGGGCGCTCGCCGACGAGCTCCCCCGCACGCGGGCCGCCCTGACGTCGGGCACGATCAGCGAGTGGCGGGCGACGCTCGTCTGCCGGGAGACGGCGTGGCTCTCGGTGGAGCACCGTCGCGAGGTCGACGCCCGGGTCGCCCCCCGGCTCCCCCACCTCGGCGACCTCGCCCTTGAGCGCGCCGTCCGGGCGCTCGCCCAGGAGCTCGACGCCGCGGGGGCGGTCGACCGGGCACGATCGGTCCGCGCCGACCGGCGCGTCACCCTCCGCCCGGCGCCGGACACGATGACGTACCTCTCCGCCCACCTGCCCGTCGAGCAGGGCGTCGCGGCATTCGCCGCCCTCGACGCGGCCGCCCGCGGGGCGGCGGCCCGCGGGGATGCCCGGACCCGCGGGCAGCTCCTCGCCGACACCCTCGTCGAACGGCTCACCGGCCAGGTACGGGCCGACGCCGTGCCCCTCGAGGTCGCGCTCGTGATGACCGACCGCGCCCTCGTCGGGACCGACGTCGGCGGCGCGACCCCCGCGCGACTCCCCGGCCACGGCAGCCTCCCCGCGCCCCTCGCGCGCGACCTCGTCGCCGGCGGCGGGCTCGACGGCTGCGAGGGGCCGGAGCGCTGGCTGCGCCGGCTCTGGGCCGACCCCGGCAGCGGGGCGCTCGTCGCGGCGGAGAGCCGGCGCCGCCGCTTCGACGGTGCGCTGCGCGCCCTGGTCCTCCTCCGGGACGACGGGTGTCGGACCCCGTGGTGCGACGCGCCGGTCCGGCACGTCGACCACACCGAGCCGGTCAGGGCCGGTGGCCGCACGAGCGCGGCGAACGCGGCCGGTGTCTGCGCCCGGTGCAACGCGACCAAGGAGGCCCCCGGCTGGCGGGCCGAAGTCGTCTCGGAGCTGCCGCACACCCGCCGGATCACCACGCCGACGGGGCACGTGTACGACTCGACACCCCCGCCCCTGCCCGGCCGCGGGGCCGACTCCCGTCCGGCGGCCACGGAGCCCCCACCACCGCCGACCCCCGGCCACCCGCCCCGGGCGACCGGTCCCGACCCGCACGGCGGTCCCCCGGCGAGCGGACCCCGGTCCGGGCGCCCCCGCGGGCGGGCGAGCCCGGTGGAGTCCCGGTACAGGGAGCTGCTCGCCTCGTGACGTGCCCCCGTGCGACGTCCGGTCCGCCCGCCGGAGGGTGCACGATGATCGGCATGTCTCCCCTCTCCGCGGCCGAGCGCGCCCTCGTCACGTCCATCGACCGGGATGCGGTCATCCGCGACCTCTCGGACCTCGTCGCGACCGCCCCGGTCGACGGGGAGCCGGGTGAGGCAGCGGCCCAGCGGTGGTGTGCGGACCGCCTCGCCGCCGCCGGGCTCGACGTCGACACGTGGCAGACCCCCCTCGCCGAGCTCGAGTCCGTCCCGGGGTTCCCAGGGACCGAGGTCGAGCGAGAGTCCCTCACGGGGTGCGTCGGGGTCCTCGGGGGGGCCGCGTCGACGACCGCCCCCGTCCCGGCGCTCGCGCTCTGCGGCCACACCGACGTCGTCCCGGCGGGCGGCCCCGCGGGGTGGCCGGGAGGCTCCCCGTTCCGGCTCGCGGTCGAGGACGGGCTCGCCACCGGTCGGGGAGCGTGCGACATGCTCGGCGGGGTCGCCGCGGCGGTCGCCGCCGTCGACGCGGTGGCACGCAGCGGCGTGCCCCTCTCCCGCCCTGCCGCGGTCCACTGTGTCAGCGCCGAGGAGGACGGCGGGGCCGGCGCCTTCGACCTCCTCCGCCGCGGCCACCGGGCCGACGGGGTCGTCATCGCCGAGCCGACGGGCGGCGCCGTCATCCCCGCGAACGCCGGCTCGCTGACCTTCCGACTCGAGGTCCCCGGCCGCGCGGCCCACGGGTCCACACGCCGGGACGGGGTGAGCGCTGTCACCGCGTTCGAGCACGTCCATGCCGCCCTCCGCGAGCTCGAGGCCGACCGGAACGTGTCCGCCCCCGACCTGTTCGGCCACCTCGGCCTGCCGTTCGCCCTCTCGGTCGGGATCGTCCGCTCCGGTGACTGGGCGAGCACGGTGCCCGACCGCCTCGTCGCCGAGGGCCGCTTCGGCGTCCGCGTCGGCGAGAGTGCCGCCCGGGCCCGCGACGTCTTCCAGCGGGCCGTCGCCCTGAGCTGCGCGGAGCACCCGTGGCTCGTCGACCACCCCGTCCGCGTCTCCTGGCCTGGGGGGTGCTTCGAGCCGGGGGCGATCCCCGCCGCCCACCCCCTCGTCGAGGCGACGGTGTCCGCCGCCGAGGACGTCACGGGCTCCCGACCCGACAGGGTCGGGGCACCGTACGGCTCCGATCTGCGGCACTACGTCGGCCACGGAGTACCCGCCCTCCAGTACGGACCTGGGGACGTCCGCGAGGCGCACGCAGCAGGTGAGCACCTCCCCGTCGCCGAGGTCGTCGCTGCGGCCGGCACGTACGCCGTCATGCTCGTGCGCGCCTGCGCGGCCCGGGAACCGGCTAGCGTGTCGTGATGACCGAGACCCTCCTCGAGCTCGACCCGTCGTTCTCCACCGTGCTCTGCGTCGCCGCGCACCCCGACGACCTCGAGTACGGCATCGCCGCCGCCGTCGACCGGTGGACCGGCGAGGGGACCACGGTGACGTACGTCCTCGCCACCCGTGGCGAGGCCGGGATCGACGGGATGAGCCCGGGGGAGGCCGGCCCGCTCCGGGAGCAGGAGGAGCGCGACGGCGCGGCGGCGGTCGGGGTCGACGTCGTGACCTTCCTCGGCCACCCGGACGGCACGCTCGAGTACGGCCTGGGCCTGCGTCGCGACCTCGCCCGCGAGATCCGGGTCCGCCGTCCGGACCTCGTCCTCACCCTCACCCACCGGGAACGGTTCGCCGGCGGCGGGACGAACATGGCCGACCACCGGGTCGTGGGTCTCGCGGCCCTCGACGCCTGCCGGGACGCCGGGAACCGCTGGGTCTTCGCCGACCTCCTCGACGAGGGTCTCGAGCCGTGGTCCGGGGTCCGGCGGATCGGCTTCGCCGCGTCCGAGGGGGCGAACCACTTCGTCGACGTCACCGGCCACCTCGACGCCGCTGTCGCCTCGCTCGCGGCGCACCGCCGGTACCTCGACGGGCTCCCCGACGACTACCCCTCCCCCGCCGACCTCCTCGGGTCGGTCCTCGGCGGCGGGGGCGCCGCGGTCGGTCGGGAGCACGCGCTCACCCTCGAGGTCCTCGAGCTCTAGCCGTCCTCGACCTCCACGGTGGTGTCCTCGGTCACGGCGTCCGGGGAGAGCCGGAGACTGAGGAACCCGAGGACCCCGGCGACGATGCTCGCGACGATGATGCCGAGCTTCGCCGACTCGATCTGCTCGGGCTCGCCGGGGAAGGCGAGGGTCGAGACGAAGATCGCGACGGTGAACCCGACGCCGGCGCAGATCGCGATGGCGAGGAGGTGGACCTGCTCGAGCCCGACCTGCATCCGGGCGATCCCGAGCCGGACCGAGAGCCACGCGGAGCCGAACACCCCGACGGTCTTGCCGACGACGAGGCCGACCATGACCCCGAGGATGAGCGGGTCCCCGAGCCAGACGAGCGGGTTCTCCCGAGGGATGCGTACCCCGGCGTTCGCGAACGCGAAGATCGGGACGACGACGAACGCCGACCAGGGGGCCACCTGCCACTCCGCGCGGTCGAGCGGTGACATCGTCTCCTTGGTCAGCCGCCGGATCTCCCGAAGGGTCCCGTGGTTGAGGCCCATCTCCTCGTGGGTGATGCCGTCGCTGACCCGGGTGTCGATGTCCTGGACGAGACGGTTCGCGACCTGGGAGTAGTCCGTCGGGGAGAGGAAGGACCACGCCGGGGCGAGGAAGCCCATCGCGACCCCGGCGAGGGTGGCGTGGACGCCGGACTCGTGGAGGAACCACCACGCGACGACGGCGACGACGACGAACACCGCCGTGGAGCGGACGTGGACCTTCTGCAGCGCCCAGACGACGCCGCACATCGCCAGGGCGAGGGCGAGGTAGACGAAGTTGAGGTCGCTCGTGTAGAAGACCGCGATGACGAGGATCGCGCCGAGGTCGTCGACGATCGCGAGCGTGAGGAGGAAGACGCGCGCGCCGTTGGGGACCCGCGGGCCGGCCGCCGAGAGGACGGCGAGCGCGAAGGCGATGTCGGTCGCCATGGGGATCCCCCAGCCGTGCTGGACATCGCTCCCCGCGTTGAAGGCGAGGTAGATGAGGGCGGGTACGACCATGCCGCCGACCGCGGCGATGATCGGCATGGCTGCGGCCTTGCGGTCGCGCAGCTCCCCGAAGATCCACTCCCGCTTGATCTCGATGGCGACGACGAAGAAGAAGACCGCCATGAGCCCGTCGTTGACGAACTCGTGGAGGGTGAGGTCGATGACGTGGAAGCTCCCCGCATGCACGGTGATCTCGGACTCCCAGAGCCGGTCGTAGGCCTCGCTCAGCGGGGTGTTCGCGACGACGAGGGCGACGGCCGCGGCACCGAGGACGAGAAGGGCCGCGGTCGTCTCGACGCGCAGGAGGCGCTGGATCGGCCGGACGATGACCCGGGGGACGAAGCGGTCGGTCTCGCGCCAGCTGTGGGCGATGGCCTGGCTCTCACCGGGCTCGGTCAGCGGGGCCCTGCTGTTGGATTCGCTCACGATGTGTCCCCGAAGGGGTCACCTCCCGGTCCATCGGACGGCCACGGCTGAGGCAACACGCTATCGGGTCGGCGGGCTCGGGTGTGCCCCGGTCGGCGACCTGACCCCGCCGGCCCCGTCAAGGCGGGCGGGGACGGACCGGGGCCCTTCGACCCTCACGGGCGCTCCTGTCCGGGGTGAGGCTGGGCCCATGGGAACGACCGGAGAGGGCCAGCCCTCGAGCCCCCTCCGCTCGCGACCCGGGGCGCCGGCGCCGGACGGGGCGAGGGCGGAGCACCACCTCCTGCCCGTCCACGAGGTCGCCCTCCTCCTCGAGACCGACGCCCACCGCGGGCTCACCGACGAGGAGGCGTCGCAGCGTCTCGGCCGGATCGGGCCGAACGAGCTGCCCCGCCGCAGGGGCGGAGGGCCGGTCGCCCGCGTCGGGCGTCAGGTCCGCAACCCCCTCGTCGGGGTCCTGCTCGCCTCGGCCGTCGTGACGCTCGCCCTCGGCCAGCGTGTCGAGTCCGGGGTCATCCTCGCCGTCGTCCTCGTCAACGCCGCCTTCGGGTTCGTCCAGGAGTCCAGGGCGGAGGCCGCGCTCGACGCCCTCACCGCGATGGTCCGGACGCAGGCGCGCGTCGTCCGCGGAGGTCGAACGCGGTCGGTCCCCTCGGGCACCCTCGTTCCCGGCGACGTCGTCCTCCTCGAGGCCGGGGACAAGGTCCCGGCCGACCTCCGGCTCGTCGTCGTCGCCGAGCTCGCCGTCGACGAGTCCGCGCTCACCGGCGAGGCGGTTCCGGTCGCCAAGCAGGCCCTCGTCCTCGTCGGCCCGACCGAGGTCCCGGACCGGCTCAACATGGCCTGGTCCGGGACGCTCGTCACCGGGGGGAGGGGCACGGGCGTCGTCGTCGGGACGGGCGCCGACACCGAGCTCGGGACGATCCACCGGCTCGTCGGCACCGCCGACGTGCTCGCCACCCCGCTGACCCGCAAGCTCACCCGGTTCAGCCGGGTCCTCACCGTCCTCATCCTCGCCCTCGCCGCGCTGACGTTCGGGGTGGGGACCCTGCGCGGTGAGCCGGCGGCCGAGATGTTCACCGCCGCCGTCGCGCTCGCGGTGGGGGCGATCCCCGAGGGGCTGCCCGCCGCGGTGACGATCACCCTGGCGATCGGGGTGGGCCGGATGGCCCGTCGCCGGGCGGTCGTCCGCCGACTGCCCGCGGTCGAGACCCTGGGGAGCACGACCGTCATCTGCTCCGACAAGACGGGGACGCTGACGGAGAACCGGATGCGGGTCCTCGAGGTGTGGACCCCCTCCGGCCGGCACCGGCCCGAGGACCGCCCGCACGACGCTGCGGTCCGGTGGACGCTCGTCGCCGGGGCGTGCTGCACGACCGCTGAGGCCGTCCGGAGCCACACCGGCGCGGCCCGCTCCGACGTCGACGCCGGTCCGGTCGAGGTGGGCGACGTCGACCCCCAGGGCTGGGACGTCGTCGGCGACCCCACCGAGGCCGCCTTGCTCGTCGCCGCCGTCCGGGGCGGTCTCGACCCCGACGTGCTCGCCCGTCACCTCCCGCGGCTCGAGGTGCTCCCGTTCAGCTCCGAGCGCCAGTACATGGCCACCCTCCACGGCTCAACGGACGGCGACGACGTCGTGCTCGTCAAGGGAGCGGTCGAGCGGGTGGCCGCGATGTGCGTCGGGCAGCTGAGCGCCGCGGGCGACGTCGAGGCGCTCGACCGGCAGGCCGTGGCCCGGGCGGCGGACGGGATGGCGCGGTCGGGGCTGCGCGTCCTCGCGACGGCCGTCGCCCGGCCGGCCGACCGGGCGGACTTCGGCCGGGACGGGCTCGGGGGAGAGCTCGTCCTCACGGGTCTCCAGGCGATGCAGGACCCCCCTCGCGCGAGCGCCGCCGCGGCCGTGTCGGCCTGCCACGCCGCCGGGATCGACGTCAAGATGATCACCGGCGACCACGCGCTCACGGCGACCTCCATCGCGCGGAGCCTCGGCCTGCTCGACCCCGGGGGAACCGACCAGGGGCTTGCCCCCGACCCCGAGCACGGCGACGGCGGCGGCGAGGTCGTCACCGGGGCGCAGCTCTCCCGCCTCGACGACGAGGCGGTCGCGCCCGCGGTCGAACGGGCGAGCGTGTTCGCCCGGGTCTCCCCGGAGCAGAAGCTCCTCCTCGTCCGAGCGCTCCAGGGCCGCGGCCACGTCGTCGCGATGACCGGGGACGGCGTCAACGACGCCCCCGCCCTCCGGCAGGCGGACATCGGCGTCGCGATGGGCAAGGGCGGGACCGAGGTCGCCACGGAGGCCGCCGACATGGTCCTCCTCGACGACGACTTCGCGACGATCGAGCACGCCGTCGAGGAGGGACGTGGGGTCTTCGACAACCTCACGAAGTTCATCACGTGGACCCTGCCGACGAACATGGCCGAGGGCTTCGTCATCCTCGTCGCGATCCTCCTCGGCACCGCGCTGCCGATCCTGCCCGTCCAGATCCTCTGGATCAACATGACGACCGCGGTGACGCTCGGGCTCATGCTCGCCTTCGAGCCCAAGGAGGAGGGGATCATGGGCCGCCCCCCGCGGGACCCGCGGGAGCCTCTGCTCACCCGGCGGCTCGTCATCCGCATCCTTCTCGTCTCCGTCGTCCTCGTCGGCGGCGCCTGGTGGCTCTTCGCGTGGGAGGCCGGGTCGGGCTCCTCACTCGCCGCGGCCCGGACGGCTGCGGTCAACCTCTTCGTCGCCGTCGAGGCCGTCTACCTCCTCGGCTGCCGCTCGCTCACCCGATCGGCGTGGTCGCTCGGGCCGCTGAGCAACCGGTGGCTCGTCGCCGGCGTCGGCGTCCAGGCGCTCGCCCAGCTCGCGATCACGTACCTGCCGGCGATGCAGACCCTGTTCGGGACCTCCGCGATCGGACCCGACGCCTGGCTGCGGATCGCCGTCCTCGCGGTCGGGGCGGCCGCGGTCGTCGCCGTCGACAAGCGGGTCCTCACGGCGCGAGGTCGGCACGTGCGCGGGACTCGACGGTGATCGTCACCGAGCTCCCCAGGGCGGCGAGCGCCGACCCGACGAGCGGCAGGTCGGCCACCCCCGTCACCCGGACGACCGCGGTGTCACCGGCCTCGGCGCCCGTCCCGGGCGCGAGCTGCCAGGAGCGCAGCCCGGGAGGCAGCGGCCGGGTGGCCAGGTGGGCACCCGCGACCTCCCGGACGGACGCGTCGGTGAGGGCCACCGCCCTCCCGAGCCCCGCCTCGTACGCCGAGGTGTCGAGGGCGTCGGCGGCGTCGAGGGCGGCCGCGTCGGCGGCGTCGAGGAGGCGGACGCGCGCGAGCTGGGCCGAGGTCACGGCCATGACGCCGACGACGAGGAGGAGCGCGACGACGGCCATCCCGAGGATGAGGACGGAGACCTGACCGCGCTCGACGTCGGCACCGCCGCGGACGACGGGCCGGGGACCTTGTCGGACGCCCGCCCGGCGCCCCGCCGACCGCGCGCGCCGCGGACTCACGGGTATCCCCGGAACCGGTCGACCGTGGCGACCTCGGTCGCCGTGACCGGGACCTCGAGGGGGACGACGCCCCGGGCGAACCCGGGGACGAGCGGCAGCGCGACCGTCACCGTCGCGGTCGTCTCGACCCGCCCCTCCGGCCGTAGGCACGGCTCGCCGTCGCACGCGACGCCGAGCCTCCCCACCGCGCCGAAGCCCTGGTCCTCGAACGCGACCTCCGCTGCCCGGTGCGCCCTGGCGAGCGCGTCGCCCGGCGCGGCCGCCGTGACGTAGGCCCGCCCCGCCTCGCGGGCGGCCTGGGTCGCGGCGTACGCCCCGGCCTGCACCCGAGCGAGGGTGAGGACGAGGTAGAGGAGCGGGACGAGGACGAGCACCCCGAGGACGACGAACTCGACGACGGCACTCCCGCCCTCGGGGTCCCGACACCCCGGCCGACGGATCGTGGCCCCGTCGGCCCGAGCCCCCGGGGTCACTGGTCCTCCAGGAAGGCCCGTCCGACGACGTCGAGGCCACCGCCCGGCCCGAGCGGACCGATGAGCGGGAGCGGCGCGCGCACCCGGACGGCGACGACCCGGACGCCTGCGACCTCGTCGACGCCGGCGGTGACGTCCTCGGCGTACCGGGCCGAGAGCGCCCGGCCGACGAGCTCGCGGGTCCGCGCGGCGCCCTCCTCGGGGCTCGTGTCGGCGCGGGCGCCGAGCCGCGCGCCCTCCGCGGCGCAGGCGATGAGGGTGTTGCGGACGTGGAGCGCGAGGCCGAGCTGGACGACGCCGACGACGAGGAGGACGACGAGACCGGAGACGAGGGCGAAGTCGACGACCGCGGAGCCACGCTCCCCGGGGCGGGCCCGGGTAGCCGTGGTCACCTACCGCCCCGGGCCCGAGACGCTGTCGAGGGCGTCGGTGAACAGGCTCTGGAGGCGCTCACCGGCGACCGCCCAGAGGACGGTGACGAGGCCGGCGGTCATCAGGGTGACGAGCACCCAGCCGGGGACGTCGCCTCGCTCGCGGCACTGGACGGCGAGCCGGCGGGTGACGGCGACGGCCCAGAGGTGGGCGGTGACGAGAAGGTGCATGGGTGGTCTTCCTCTCACGGTGGGTCACAGACTGAAGCTGAGGAACGCGAAGCCCGGGTAGACGGCGAACAGGACGGTGACGGGCAGGACGAGGAAGACGACCGGGACCATCATCGCGATCTCCTTCTTGCCGCCCTGCTCGAGGACGAGGCGCCGCCCCTCCTCGCGGACGTCCTGGGCCTGCGCGCGGAGGACGTCGGAGAGCGGGGTACCTCGCTCGACGGCGACGACGATCCCGTCGACGAAGCGGGCGAGACTGACGAGCCCGGTGCGGTCAGCGAGGCCCTGGAGTGCCGCTGGCAGGCTCGCCCCCGCCCGGACGTCCGCGAGGCAGCGGCGGAGCTCGCCGGCGAGCTCTCCGCCCGAGAGTCGGCAGACGCGCTCGAGCGCCCCGGCCGCCCCCTCCCCGGCGCTCACCGACAGGGCGAGCAGCTCGGCGACGGTGGGGAACTCCGCGAGCATGCGCTGCTCCCGGCGGCGGGCCTCGCGGGTGAGCCACTGGTCCTTCGCGACGAGCCCCGCCCCGGTGGCGCACACGGTTCCGAGGACGACGGGGACAGCACCCGCGCTCCCGGTGAGCGCGGCGGTCGTCCCGAGGAGGACGCCGGCGACGGCGCCCCCCGCGCCCCAGAGCACCTGCTCTGCCCGGAACCGCTCGACGTCCGGGGCCCGGCCGGCGCGCTGGAGCCGACGGCGGACCGAGGCAGAGCCCCCGAGGAGCCGCTCGACCCCCCGGGCGAGGTCGGCGACGACGGGTCGCGCGAGGACGGCGAGGACCGCGGCGCTCCCCTCGTGGGGGAGGGCGAGAAGCCGGGAGGGCCGCGGCGTGTCCCGCAGGTAGGGCAGGACGCGGGCGCCGAGGGTGGCTCGGCGGTGCCGCGGCAGGCCGCGGTGGACGAGGACGAGGCCCCAGCCGAGGACGAGCCCGAGGGCGGCACCCGTCCGGTGGAGGCCGATCCCGTGGACGAGGTCGGTCATCGCAGGACCCTCTCCTCGTCGGGCAGCCGGCCGATCCTGATCATGAGGCGGTAGGCGACCGCGGTGACCGCGGCGCCCCCGGCGAGGACGAGCGTCCCGGTGCTCGTCGCGTAGGCGTCGACGGACTCCGACCGGGTCGAGAGCATGGCGAGGACGACCCAGGGGGCGGCGACGGCGAGCCGGGCGGCGTTGACGGTCCACCCCTGGCGGGTCTCGAGCTCGCTGCGCGTTCGCGAGTCCTCCCGGAGGAAGCGCGAGAGCGTCCGCAGGAGCCGGCCGAGGTCGCTTCCCCCGACGTCGCGGGCGATCCGGAGCGACTCGACGAGCCGGTCGCCGACGGGGTCGCTGAGCCGGTCCTTGAGCCGGTCGAGGCAGTCGTGGAAGCGCCCCGTCGTCCGGTAGTCCTCGGCGAAGGCAACGAAGGCGGGGCGGAGCTCCTCCGGCCCACGGTGGCCGAGCTGTGCGAGGGCCTCCGGCAGCGCCAACCCGGCGCGTACCGCCGAGGTGATGTTGTCGACGGCGTCAGGCCACAGCTCGCGGAGGGAGGACCGGTGCTGCCGGGCCCGCATCCGGACGAGGGCGAGCGGGCCGTACGCGGCGATGGCGGCGAAGCACGCCGCGATCGGGACGACCCCGGACACGGTGAGGAAGGCGAGGAACACCGTCGCGGAGGCGATCACGCAGGCGAGGAGCAGCGCCCGCGGGCCGACCGAGGGATACCCTGCCTGAACGAGGTCGTCGCCGAGACGGACGATGAGCCCGGAGCGGTGGACCCGCTCGGGGGCCGGCTCCACCGGCGTCCAGCACGACCACCAGATGACGTGGAGGCCGAGGCCGGCGAGCAGGCCGAGGCCGAGGCCGGTCATCCCGGCTCCGCCGCGAGGAGGGCCCTGACGTCGTACCCGGCCGCCTCGAACCGGTCGACATGGGGCGGGTAGCCGTCACCGCGGACGAGGCGACCGTCCCGTCGGTGGAAGAGGTCGGAGATCTCGATGACGTCCCCCTCGACCCGTCCGGGGAGGGCGGCGACCTCCCGGACGCGACGGGCGCCGTCGCGCTCGAGGGCGGCGTGGACGACGATGTCGACCGACGCCGCGACGGTGGGGACGACGAAGGTCGAGCTGACGTTCTCACCGGCGAGGAGCGGGAGCGTGCACATCTTCGTCACCGCCTCGCGGGCGCTGTTCGCGTGGATCGTGCACATCCCGGGCAGGCCGCTGTTGAGGGCGATGAGCAGGTCGAGGCTCTCGGCCTGGCGGACCTCACCGACGATGACCCGGGACGGCCGCATCCGCAGGGCCTCCTTGACGAGGCGCCGCAGCGGCACCTCTCCCGTGCCCTCGAGGCTCGACTGTCGGCACTGCATCGAGGCGACGTCCCGGAGCGGGATCTTCAGCTCGAACACCTCCTCGCACGTGACGACCCGCTCGCGGGGAGGGATCGCGGAGGCGAGGCAGTTGAGCATCGTCGTCTTGCCGGCCTGGGTGCCCCCGGCGACGAGGACGTTGAGGCCCGACGCGACGGCGGCCTCGAGGAAGCGGGCGGCCTGCCGGGTGAGCGTGCCGAGCCGGACGAGGTCCTCCATTCGGTCGGCGCGGACGACGAACTTGCGGATGTTGAGGTACCAGTGCCGTCGGGCGATGTCGGGGATGACGACGTGGAGCCGGGAGCCGTCGGGCAGGACCGCGTCGACGAACGGGGAGGAGAGGTCGACCCGTCGGCCCGACGTCCTGAGCATCCGCTCGACGAGGTCCCGGACGCCGTCCTCGGTGAGGATCGTCGTCGTCAGCTCGGCGACCCCGTGCCGGGCGACGAAGACCCGGGACGGCTCGTTGACCCAGATCTCCTCGACCTCGGGGTCGTCGAGGTACTGCTGGAGCGGCCCGTACCCGGCGACCGTGTCCAGGAGGGTCCTGACCGCGGCCTCGACGTCCCCGAGAGCCGGGAGCCCTCCGTGGAGCGAGCGGTCGTCGTAGTCGGCGACCGCGTCGCGGACGAGCCGCGCCGCCCCGTCCCGGTCGACGGCAGGGTCGATCCCGGAGCGGCGGATGAGCTCGCGCACCTCGCTCTCGAGCGTGCCGACCGCGTCCATGCGTCCCCCCATGCTCCCGGCCCCCCGGCCGTCTCCCAGTCCCGGCGTGCCGCTCGGGATGGCGAGCCCGATCGTAGGAAGTTCCCCGGAGTCCCCGCCGCTGCCCCGAAGAGGAATTGACCAACTCTTTACCTTTGGGTCGCGCACAATACCTTCATGTCCGTTTCGCCCCGGTGCCCGCGCTCTCCCACCCTGACGGCCCATCGCCGGCCCCGCGGGGTCGGCCCTGCCCCCGCGCTCGCCGTCGCGACGGCCCTCGTCACGGCACTCGTCGCGGGGTGTGCGATGGATCCGCCGGGCCGCGTCGGTGCACCGGCAGCCGGGTCCGCGACCCCGTCCGCGACCGCGTCGACGGCCCGGTCCGCGGACTCGTCCGCGGCCGGGTCGGTGGCCACCCGAACCGCGCCGGAGCGGACGACCGGCAGGCCCGGCCCGGCGCTCACGGCGCTCGCCGCGCTCCCCGTCAAGGGCCGCGCGCCGATGACCGGCTACTCCCGGGAGGCGTTCGGCCCGGCGTGGGCCGACGTCGACCGGAACGGGTGCGACACCCGGAACGACGTCCTCCGCCGCGACCTCACCGGCGTCCGCGCCCGCCCCGGCACCCACGGGTGCGTCGTCCTTTCCGGCACGCTCCCCGGGCCGTACTCGGGCCGGCAGGTCGCCTTCCTCCGCGGCGAGCGCACCTCGACCAAGGTCCAGATCGACCACGTCGTCGCCCTCGGCGACGCGTGGGCGAAGGGGGCACGGTCGTGGACCGCCGCCCGCCGGGAGCAGTTCGCGAACGACCCTCTCAACCTCCTCGCCGTCGACGGGCCCCTCAACGAGGCCAAGGGCGCGGGGGACGCCGCGACCTGGCTCCCCCCGAACCGGGGTTTCCGCTGCCGCTACGTCGCCCGGCAGACCGCCGTCAAGGCGCGCTACCGACTCTGGGTGACCGCGGCCGAGCGGGCCGCGATCGCGCGGGTCCTCGGGGGCTGCCCGGACCAGCGGCTCCCCACCGGTGCCGAGGAGCCGCTGCCGCCGAGCGTCCCGGCCCCGCGGACGCCCGCCGCGGCACCGGGGGGCGGCTCCGTCCGGTACCCGAACTGTGCTGCGGTCCGGGCGGCCGGCGCCGCGCCCCTCCACCGGGGCGACCCCGGGTACCGCCCGGCCCTCGACGGCGACGGCGACGGGTCGGCCTGCGAGTAGCCCGACCCCGGACGACCCCGGGGACGGCCGGCCCCCCTCAGAGGAGCGCGAGCGTCGCGTCGTCCTCGGCGCCGCCGAAGTACCGGCCGAGCACGGCCCGGCAGACGTCCCCGGCCGCCGAGTCGCCGGCGGCCCGGGCGAAGAGGGTCATCGACGAGCGGAGCTTGACGGCGTCGACGGGACCGAGGACGGCGACCGGGTCGGTTCCGTCGAGCGCGGTGAGGGTGAGGGCACACTCGACGAGCCGGGCGCCGAGGACGGGGTGGGCGAGGTAGGCCCGGGCCTCCTCGAGCCCGGAGATGGCGTAGTGCCGCGCGGTGGGGCTGCGGCCGAGGCCGGCGACCTGCGGGAGGACGAACCACATCCAGTGCGTCCGCTTGCGGCCGTCGCGGAGCTCGCGGAGCGCGGCGTCGTACGTCCCGCCGTCGTCCTGGGCGTCGACGAACCGGCGCAGGTCGGGGGTGACGTCCACGCGGACAGTGTCCCTCCGGAAGGGACGTCGAGCCACCCGTCCGGCGTCGATCATGTCCCGGAGCCCGGCGGCGGTGGGGCCGAGGATGACCGAGGTGCCCCCCGGGGCGCCGGGCCTGTGGACAACCCGGCCGGCGGGTCGGGGCGAGGTCCTACCGTCGGCCCATGCGACTGCGGCTCACCGTCCTCGTCGAGGGGCGCCCGGGTCCGGGGACGGAGGTCCTCGTCGAGGCCGGCGACGGGCACCGGGCCCGCGACCTCGCCGACGCCCTCGCGTCCTGCGCCGCCCTCCGCGGCCCGGGCACCCTCGACGGCGACCGGCCGGTCGTGCTCCGCGTCGGGGGTCGGACCGTCCCGCCGGGGGCGCACGTGGGCCGCCCACCGCTGCTCGACGGGGCGGCGGTGACCGTGGCCGCCGCGGGCGGTGGCACCGGGAGCACCACCGGCGTCGACGGCGAGGTCGACGGCGAGGTCGACGGCGAGGTCGACCGTCCCGGGACCACCCCGGCCAGGGCCCTCCTCCACCTCGTCACCGTCTCGGGGCCCGACAGCGGACACGCGTTCCCCCTCGCCGCGGGCCGGTGGAGGGTCGGGCGCGCTCCGGACGCCGAGGTCACCCTCCGCGACGACGAGCTCTCCCGGGTCCACTGCGTCCTCGACGTCACCCCCGACGGCGTCACCCTCCACGACGCGGGCTCGACGAACGGGACCCGCGTGGACGGGGACCCCGTCGCGGCCGGTGGCTCGCCGGTCACGCCCGGCCGGCTCGTCCGCGCCGGACGGACCCGGATGAGGCTCCGGGGGACGGGCACCCGGCCGGGGTCGACCCGGACGGTCGGGGACGGGACGGTCGCCGTCAACCGCCGGCCCCGGGTCTGCCCGAGGCCACCCGCGGGCACGCCGGGCTCCGGCCGGGCGGGTGGCCCGCTCACCCTCCCGCGCCGTCCCGAGGCAACGCCCCGGGCACGGGTTCCGTGGGCGGCCCTCCTCGTCCCCCTCCCCGTCGGCGCGCTCCTTGCGCTCGTGCTCGGTCCCCACATGCTCCTCGTCGCGCTCATGGGCCCCCTCCTCGCGGCCGGGTCCGCGCTCGGGGACCGGGTCGGGTCCGGTCGCGCGCGGCGGGACGCGCAGGCCGCCTACGCCCGTGACCTCGCCGCGGTCCGCACCCGCCTCGCCGGCGCCCTCGCCGACGAGCACCGCCGCCGGACCAGCGACCACCCCGACGCCGCCGCCGTCCTCGACACGGCATCGACGCCGGGACACAGGTTGTGGGAGCGGCGTCCCGGGGACGACGACGAGCTCACCGTCCGGGTCGGCACGGGCACCGTGCCGGCGGAGGTCCGGGTGGAGGACCCCGACGACGCGACCACCCCGCCGCACCCGCTCCTCCACGAGGTGCCCGTGTGCGTCCGCCTCGGCGAGGTCGGCGTCCTCGGCGTCTGCGGCCCCCGTGGGCCCAGCCTCGCCGCTGCCCGGTTCCTCCTCGGGCAGCTCGTCACGGCCCACTCCCCCCGCGACCTCGTCGTCTGGGTCGTGTCCGCGAGGAGGGTCGCGGCCACGGAGGACTGGGCCTGGGCGGGACGGCTCCCGCATGCCCGGCTCTGTTGCGAGGACGCGTCGTCCGACCACGTCCTCGACCTCACGGCGCCCGGGTCCGACCGGGGGCTCGCCCACCTCCGGGCCGCCCTCGACGCCGGTCTCGCGGCGCAGGACCCCTCCGGTCCCGCGACCGGCCGTGGACGGCTCCCCCTCCACGTCGTCGTCCTCGACGGCGCGGGGAGCGCCCGCACGCACCCGACCGTGGCCCGCGCCCTCGAGGAGGGTTCCCGGCTCGGCGTGCACGTCGTCGCCCTCGACACCGACCCCACTCGCCTGCCCGTCGAGTGCCGAGCGGTCCTCGACCTCGGCGACGCGGCGCGGGCCGCCCGGCTCGAGGCCAGGGGGCACGACCCGGCAGATCGGCTCGTCGTCGACGGGGTCGGCCCGTGGTGGTCCGAGCGTCTCGGGCGTGCGCTCGCCCCGCTCCGCGACGCGACCCCGGACCCCCGGGGCCCGGGGGTGCCGGAGCGGGCACGCTGGGTGGACGTCGCAGGCATCGACCCAGACGACGCCGAGTCCGCCCTCGACCGGTGGCGCTCCTCGACCGGCGAGCCGACCGCCGTCGTCGGCGTCACGGCCACCGGTCCCCACGTCGTCGACCTCCGGCGGGACGGTCCGCACGCGCTCGTCGGCGGGACGACCGGCTCGGGCAAGTCCGAGCTCCTCCAGTCCCTCGTCGTCGCCCTCGCCGTCGCCAACCGTCCCGACGACCTCGGCTTCGTCCTCGTCGACTACAAGGGTGGGTCGGCGTTCTCCGCGTGCGCTCGCCTCCCGCACACCGTCGGCCTCGTCACCGACCTCGACGAGCACCTCGCGGACCGGGCCCTCGCCTCCCTCGGCGCCGAGCTACGCCGCCGGGAGGAGCTCCTCCGGACCGCCGGCGTCGCCGACCTCGACGGGTACCGGAGTACGGGTCGGCCGTCCCGGCCCGCCCTCGGGCGGCTCGTCATCGTCATCGACGAGTTCGGCGTGCTCGCCGAGGAGCAGCCCGGGTTCCTCGACGGTCTCATCCGGATCGCCGCGACGGGCCGCAGCCTCGGGGTCCATCTCGTCCTCGCCACCCAGCGCCCCGGGGGCGTCGTGTCCGCCGACGTCCGAGCGAACGTCAACCTCCGGATCGCCCTCCGGGTCCGGGACCGGGCCGACTCCGTCGAGGTCATCGAGGACGCGGGAGCGACGACGATCTCCGAGCGGACGCCCGGTCGGGCGTTCGCCCGCGCCGGCGGCGGCCCCCTCGTCGCCTTCCAGACGGCCCGGGTCGGTTGCCGTCACCCGGGAGAGCGCCCGGACGCCGGTGCGGACCTCGGGGGACGGCCCGAGGGTCCCGTCCGGGTCATCCCCCTCCTCGGCGGCCGTCCCGCCGGGGGCGTCGGCGCCCGCGGGCGCCCGGACGACGCGGCGGGGCAGGTCGGGCCCGGAACGGTGGCCGACACGCCCACCGACCTCGAGCGGGTCGTCGCGACCCTCGTCCGCGCGGCCGCGCTCGCCGGGAGCGCACCCCCACACGTCCCCTGGCTGCCTCCCCTGCCGGCCTTCGCCGGACGAGAGGAGCTCGACGCCGTCGACCCCGGCCCCGGCGGGGTCGCCTGGGGGCTCGTCGACGAGCCCGCCGCCCAGCGGCGCAGCGCGCTCTCCTGGTCCCCGAGCGACCCCGGTCACCTCGCCGTCGCCGGTGGGCCCTCGAGCGGACGGACGACAGCCGTCCGCACGCTCGTCGCGCGGGCGGCGGCGGCGCTCCCGTCGGAGCGGCTGCACGTCTACGTCGTCGACGGCGGTGGCGCCCTCGGGGTCCTCGGGGGGCTCCCGCACGCCGGTGCCGTCGTCCCCACGGAGGACCCCACCCGGGTCGCCCGGCTCCTCGGCCGGATCGGCCGCGAGGTCGCCCGCCGCCGGGCCCTCCTCGCCGAGCACGCGCTCGGCAGCCTCGACGAGTGGCACCGGCTCGGGTCGCCGGCCGGACCGCCGGCCCACCTCCTCCTCGTCGTCGACGGCTGGGAGCAGCTTCAGCAGGCGAGCGACCACCTCGACCGCGGCGCCCTCGTCGACGAGCTCCTCGCCGTCGTCCGGGACGGGACTGCCGAGGGGGTCCGTCTTGTCGTCACCGGGGGACGCGGTGTCCTCACCGGGCGGGTGGCGACCCTCGTCGGCCGGCGGCTCGTCCTCCCCCTCGCCGACCCGGCGGACGCGCTCCTCGTCGGGGTTCGTCCCCGGGACCTCCCGAGCCGGACCCGGCCCGGCCGGGCCGTCCGGGTCGAGGACGGCTGCGCCGTCCAGGTCGGCGTCCTCGGGGAGGACCCGTCGGGCGCGGCGCAGTCCCGGGCCGTCTCGGCGCTCGCGGATCGCCTCACCGGAGTGGGCCACGCCGGCGACGCCCCGGCGAACCCACCGGGGCCGCGACCGTTCCGGGTCGACGCCGTCCCGAGGGAGGTCTGGCTCGACGACCTCGGCGAGCCCGGGGGCGGCCTGCTCCTCGGGGTCGGCGGGGACGACGTCGCGCCGACGGGGATCGACCTCGACCGGGACGGCCGCCGGGTCCTCGTCGTCGGGCCCCACGGCAGCGGTCGGACGACCACACTCGCGACCCTCGCCCGCTCCGCCCTCGGGTGCGGCCACGCCGTGGCGCTCGTCACGACCGCAGGCACGTCCTCGACCGAGGGCGCGGCGACGGGCGCGGCGGCGGGCCGGGCCGGGACGCTCGAGCCGCGCGGACCCCTCGACGTGCTCGACGACCCCGGCGGTCTCCTCGTGCGAGCCGGGCCCGATGACGCCGACGCCCTGCTCGCGGCCCGGCGGGAGCACCCCGACCTCGTCGTCCTCGTCGACGACGCGGACCGTCTCCTCGACACCCCCGTCGACCGGCTGCTCAGGGACATCGTCCGGCTCACCGGCCGCGACGGCGGCGCCGTCGTCACGGCCGCGACGACGAACGTTCTCAGCACCCAGCTCCGCGGAGTGGCGGTCGACGTCGCCCGTCACCAGACGGGCCTCCTCCTCTGCCCCCGGGGAGCGGTCGACGGCGACGTCCTCGGCGTCCGGGTCCACCGGGCGCCACCCAGGCGCCCCGGCAGGGGACTCCTCGTCCGGCGCGGGACGGCGACCGAGGTCCAGGTCGCCCGGCCCGGGCCCCGCCCCGCGATCCCGACCCGGGGGACGTGAGCGGAGCGCGGGACGCGGGTCGGTCAGCGCCGCCCCGCGGCGAGCGCCGACCCGAGCCCGACGACGGCGCTCGCCCCGACGACGGTCCCGGTGGCGCCCTGTCCCCCCTGGTAGAGGCCCCACGCGACCGGGAGGAGGAGGACGTTCCAGACGAGGGTCGGGGTGCGCGGCCAGTCCGCACCGGTGAGCCAGGTCCGGCCGAGGACGAGGAGCGCCGCCCCGAAGACGGCGATGAGGAGGGTCGAGCTCACGACCCTCGCGACGTCCGCGGATCCTCCCCGGGCGAGCTCGTAGACGTAGAAGACGGCGAAGCCGAGGAGCACGACCCCCTGCCCCGCCGAGACGGCGGCCGCGGTGCTCCGTGCGCCCCGGCCAGGCGGTGCGGGGACCCCGGTGGACTCGTTCACGAGCGGCAGCGTAGCCTGCTGTCCGGCGCACCGAGGTGTGCCCGTCCCCTCCAGCAGTCCACCCCGGCGCTCCGCGCGGGGTCGACGGGGCCGGGGTCGGCCACGCGGAACATCGCCGCATCACGCGCCGTTGGCCTCTGTGACGGCAGTGACGCGGGCGAGGACCCGTTACAAATCCGGCCCGAGCGGATAGCATCTGGTGTTCGGGCCCTTCCTCGCGCTCGGCCTCCTGCCACATGACGCACCGACGCGTCGCGAACCGCGCCCTGCCCGTCGGGGTGTGGGCTCCCCTGCACGACCCTGACGACCAAGGAGCACGATCTTCATGGACTGGCGCGACCGCGCTGCCTGCCTGGACGAAGACCCCGAGCTGTTCTTCCCCATCGGAAACACCGGCCCGGCCATTCTCCAGATCGAAGAGGCGAAGGCCGTGTGCCGTCGCTGTGAGGTCATCGACACCTGCCTGAAGTGGGCCCTCGAGAGCGGTCAGGACGCCGGCGTCTGGGGCGGACTCTCCGAGGACGAGCGCCGCGCCCTCAAGCGGCGCAACGCCCGCGCCCGCCGCGCTGGATGAGCCGCTGAGGACCCAGGTCCCAGCGAACGCTCCCGGCCCCTGCTGAGCGCCGCCCGCTCAGCGCCGCCGAGGCGCCCTAGTACCGTGCCGAACCGTCGCGCACGAGTGGACGCAGCCGCGCGTAGAACCGGACCCGGGTCCCGTGCGGCTCGACGTCCTCCCACCGGATCGCCCCGCGGAGGTCCTGGACGAGGGAGTTGACGATCCGCGTGCCGAGCCCCGCCCGCAGCGGCCGGAACCCGCTCGGGAGCCCGCTGCCGTCGTCCGACACCGAGACGTGGAGGATCTCCTCCGCACCCTCGGTCACCCGCTCGACCTCGAGGGCGATCATCCCCCCGTGCTCGACGAGACCGTGCTCGGCGGCGTTCTGGACGAGCTCGGAGATGATCATCGCGAGCGGGGTGGCGTCCTCGGCGCGCATCCGCCCGAAGCTCCCCCGGACCTCGGACTCGATCCGGTGCTCGCTCGTCGCGACCTCGACGACGTTGCGCAGGCCGCGGACCGCGACGTCGTCGAAGTTGACGGTCTCGTCGAACCCCTGGCTCAGGGTCTCGTGGACGAGGGCGATCGTCCCCACCCGGCGGACCGCCTCGTCGAGCGCCGCCCGTCCGGCTCCGTCGTCGAGCCGGCGAGCCTGGAGCCGCAGGAGGGCCGCCACCGTCTGGAGGTTGTTCTTCACGCGGTGGTGGATCTCCCGGATCGTCGCGTCCTTCGTCAGCATCTCCTGCTCCCGGTGCCGGAGCTCGGAGACGTCACGCAGGAGGAGGAGGGCGCCGACCCGGTTCCCCCGGACGGTGAGCGGGATCGCCCGGAGCGAGAGGCTCGCGCTCCGGGTCTGCACCTCGGCCCACCAGGGTGCCCGGCCGGTGACGACGAGCGCGAGCGACTCGTCCACCGGCGCCTCGTCCCGGAGGAGGTCCGCGACGACCTGGGCGAGCACCTCGCCGACGACCTCGCCCTTGTGTCCGAGACGGTGGATCGCGCTCATCGCGTTCGGGCTCGCGTACTCGACCGTCCCGCCGGTGTCGAGACGGACGACCCCGTCCCCGACCCGGGGCGCCCCGCGGCGCATCCCGGTCGGCGCCGCCGTGCTCGGCCACTCCCCCGCGCCGATCATGAGCAGGAGCGCGTCCGAGAGCGCCCGGTAGCTCACCTCGAGCCGGCTCTGCGAGCGGGTCGTCACGAGGTTCGTGTGCCGGCTGAGCACGCCGACGACGCGCCCGTACCGGCTCACCGGGATGCACTCCTCGCGGACCTCGGCATCGCTGCCGAGGTGGGTGCCCTCGGCCACCGTCGGGTCGTGCTCGTCGTACGTGCGCTGGAGCCGCTCCGCGGGCGACCCGGTCGCGCAGTCCCCGACGACATCCTCGAAGAAGACCATCTGCCCGGTGTTCGGCCGGACGTGGGCGACCGCGAGCCACTCCCCCGCCCGCGTCCTCACCCAGAGGATGAGGTCGGCGAAGGAGAGGTCCGCGATGAGCTGCCAGTCGCCGACGAGGAGGTGGAGCCACTCGATCTCCGCGGGCTCGAGGCCCGTCTCGGCCTTGAGGACCTGGTTCATCGTCGCCACGGAGCCACCCTAGTGAGCACGTCCCCGGCCCTCCGAGGTCGGGACGCCCCGCGGTCGGGGACGTCCCCGGGCGGGTCCCGGCCTCAGAGGTTCGCGGCCCCCGACCGGACGACCGAGCGGAGGGTCCGCAGGGCCACCGAGAGCGCGGCGATGTTCGGGGTCTCGAGCCGTTCGATCCCGGCGAGCGAGCGGCGCATCCGCTCGAGGGACTCGTGGTTGGCCTGTTCCCACGCGTCGTAGCGCTCGCTCGCCGTCACCCCGTCCGAACGGGGCGTCGCCTCCAGGACGGACCGGACGAGCCCCTCGAGGACGGCGTAGAGGTCGTCGCGCAGGGCCCCCCGGGCGAGGGCGTCCCACCGGTCCTCCCGCGGGAGGTGGGTGACCTTGCCGAGCATCGAGTCGATGTGGAACGACTCCGAGAGCGCGAAGTACAGGGGCGCGACCTCGTCGGGGGACTCGCCGGTGTCCCGGCAGATGTCGACGACGTCGAGGAGGGAGAAGACGTCGAGGAGGCCCGCGGAGCGGGCCGCGACGTCCTCGGGCACCCCCTCGTCCGCGAGCGACGCGACGGTCTGGTCGAGCCGCTTGAGCTCGCTCCCCTGGAGGAGGTCGCGGATGCGCGGCCCGAACTCGGCGATCGTCGGCCGGAACCGCTCGACCTCGCTCGCGACGTCGAGCGAGCTCGGCCTCGAGCCGAGGAACCACCGGACGCCGCGGTCGAGGAGCCGGCGGAACTCGAGGTAGAGGCGGGTCTGGGTCTCGGCGGACACGACGTTGTCGAGCGCCTCGACCTCGCCGACGTACTCCTGGAGGTTGAAGACCTCACGGCAGATGACGAACGCCCGGGTGATCTGGACCGCCGTCGCCCCGGTCTCCTCCGCCGCCCGGAACGCGAACGTGATCCCGCCCCGGTTGACGAGCGAGTTCGCGACGGCGTTCGTCACGATCTCGCGCCGCAGCGGGTGCCCGGAGAGCGCGTCACCGAAGCGCTCGCGCACCGGCTGGGGGAAGTACTCGTGAAGGGTCTGCTGGAACCACGGGTCGTCGGGCAGGTCGGAGGGGAGGAGGGCGTCCTTGAGCGCGAGCTTCGCGTAGGCGACGAGGACGGAGAACTCGGGCGACTTCAGCCCGAGGCCGAGCTCCTGTCGTCGCCGGAGCTCACCGTCGCTCGGGAGGAACTCGAGGGCGCGGTCGAGCTCCCCGTGCTCCTCGAGCCAGTGGATGAGCCGTTCGTGGACGCTGAGCATCCCGTGCTCCTGGGCCCGGGCGTTGCCGAGGAGGACGTTCTGCTCGTAGTTGTCCCGGAGCACGTCGGCGGCGACCTCGTCCGTCATCGACGCGAGCACCGCGTTGCGCTGCTTCATCGTCAGGTCGCCGTCGCGGACGAGCTGGCTGAGGAGGATCTTGATGTTGACCTCGTGGTCGGAGGTGTCCACGCCCGCCGAGTTGTCGATCGCGTCGGTGTTGACGTGCACCCCGGCGAACGCCGCCTCGATCCGCCCGAGCTGGGTGAGCCCGAGGTTGCCGCCCTCGCCGACGGCGGCGACCCGCAGGTCCCGTCCGTCGACGCGGATGCCGTCGTTGGCCCGGTCCCCGACCTCGGCATGGGACTCGCGGGAGGACTTGACGTACGTCCCGATCCCCCCGTTCCACAGGAGGTCGACGGGCGCGAGGAGGATCCCGCGGAGGAGCTCCGTCGGCGTCATCCGGGTCGTGCCCTCGGGGAGCCCGAGCGCCGTGACCATCTGCGGCGTGAGTGTCACCGACTTCGCCGACCGCGGGAAGACGCCGCCGCCCTCGCTGAGGAGCGAGGTGTCGTAGTCGGCCCACGAGGACCGCTCGAGCTCGAAGAGCCGACGCCGCTCGGCGTACGAGGTCGCGGCATCGGGGGTCGGGTCGACGAAGATGTGCCGGTGGTCGAAGGCCGCGACGAGGCGGATGTGCTCGGAGAGGAGCATGCCGTTGCCGAAGACGTCCCCGCTCATGTCCCCCACCCCGACGACGGTGAACTCCTCGCTCTGGGTGTCGAGACCGCGCTCGCGGAAGTGCCGCTTGACCGACTCCCACGCCCCGCGGGCGGTGATGCCCATCGCCTTGTGGTCGTAGCCCTCCGAGCCCCCCGACGCGAACGCGTCGTCGAGCCAGAAGCCGTAGTCGCGCGAGATCCCGTTCGCGATGTCGGAGAACGTCGCCGTGCCCTTGTCGGCGGCGACGACGAGGTAGGGGTCGTCACCGTCGTGCCGGACGACCCGGGGGGGCGGGACGACGTCCGTCCCGTCCCGGTTGTCGGTGACGTCGAGCAGGGCCGCGATGAAGACCGTGTATGCCGCGACCCCCTCGGAGAGCCACGCGTCCCGGTCGACGGTGGGGTCGGGGAGCTGCTTGGCGAAGAACCCGCCCTTGGACCCCGTCGGGACGATGACGGCGTTCTTGACCATCTGGGCCTTGACGAGACCGAGGATCTCGGTGCGGAAGTCCTCCCGGCGGTCGCTCCACCGCAACCCGCCCCGGGCGACCGGGCCGAACCGGAGGTGGACACCCTCGACCCGGGGGCTGTACACCCAGATCTCGACGGCGGGGCGGGGGGCCGGCAGGTCCGGCACCGCCTTGGGGTCGAGCTTGAGCGAGACCGAGGCCTTGGGCTCGCCGACGGCGTCCCGCTGGTAGAAGTTCGTCCGCAGGGTGGCCCGGATGACCCCGAGGAAGGCTCGGATGATCCGGTCCTCGTCGAGCGACGAGACGTGGTCGAGGGCGTCGAGCAGCGCCTCCGCGATCCTCTCCTCGGCCTGCTCGCGGGCGGCGACGTCCCCGTTGCCGCGGTCGGGGTCGAACCGGGTCTCGAAGAGCTCGACGAGCCGGGCGGCGAGGTCCCGGTTGTTGATGAGCGCGTCCTCGAGGTAGCTCTGGCTGAAGGTCTGCCGGGTCTGGCGGAGGTACTTCGCGATCGCCCGGAGGATGACGACCTGACGGTAGTCGAGGTGCGCGGCGAGGACGAGGGCGTTGAACCCGTCGGACTCGGCTCGCCCGTCCCACACCGCGCGGACTGATCCCTCGAAGAGCTCCCGGACGCGCTCACGCGACATCGAGCTCCACACCCGGTCGTCGTGGGCACGCAGGCCGAAGTCGTAGACGTGGATCGTCGTGCCGTCGCTGCGGCCGAGCTGGTACGGCCTCTCGTCGACGACCTCGACGCCCATGTGGGTGAAGAGCGGGAGGACCTGGGTGAGGGAGATCGGGTTGCGCCGGTAGAGCTTGAAGCGCCGGTCGGTGGGAGGTCCGCCGGTCGCCTGGTAGAGCGCGAGACCGGTCGCGTGCTCGTCGTCGAGCTCGTCGATGTTGCGCAGGTCGGCGACCGCCTGTCGGACGGTGAAGTCCTCCTTGTACGCGGCCGGGAAGCCCCGGCCGTAGAGGCCGGCGAGCCGGGCGGCCTCCTCCTCGCCGTGCTCCGCGCGGGCGGCCTCGCCGAGGTCCTCGTCCCAGGTCCGGCTCGCGTCGACGAGCCGCTTCTCGAGGGCCCCGACGTCGACGTCGGGGATCGACTCCCCCTGAGCCACCCGCACGACGAAGTGGAGGCGGGCGAGGCTCGACTCCGACACTCGCGTCGTGTAGTCCACGGTCGCACCGTCGAAGGCCGACCGGAGGATCGCCTCCATCTTGAGCCGGACGCTCGTGTTGTACCGGTCCCGGGGGATGTAGACGAGGCAGGACATGAACCGGAGGAAGTCGTCCTTGCGGAGGAAGAGCTTGGTCTTCCTCCGCTCCTGGAGGTGGACGACCGACGTGCTCACCTCGAGGAGGCGGTCGACGTCGGCCTGGAGGAGCTCGTCACGGGGGTAGGTCTCGAGGACCTCGAGGAGGTCCTTGCCGGAGTGGCTGTCCGGGGAGAACCCCGACCGCTGGACGACCTCGGCGACCTTGTCCTTGATGATCGGCACCCGGAGGACGGACTCGGTGTACGCGTTCGAGGTGAACAGGCCGAGGAAGCGGTGCTCGCCGGTGACGAGGCCGTCGGCGTCGAAGGTCTTGACCCCGATGTAGTCGAGGTAGGTCGAGCGGTGGACCGTCGAGCGCGAGTTCGCCTTGGTGATGACGAGGACGCGCGGCTCGCGCGCCTTGCGGCTCGCGGCCGAGCTGAGGGCGGGGCGCTCGCGTCCCATCGGGGGGTCGCGGCGGAGGATGCCGAGGCCCGTGCCGGGCTCGGCGCTGATGACGTCGCCCCGCTTCTCCCGGAGCAGCTCGTAGTCGCGGTACCCGAGGAAGGTGAAGTGGTCGTCGGCCATCCACCTGAGGAACCCGGCCGCCTGCTCGACCTCGCCGGCGTCGACGCCGTCGGGGACCGAGTCGGGCAGCGAGGCGGTGAGCCCCTCGGCGACCTCGCGGCACCGGGCCTGCATCTTCGGCCAGTCCTCGACGGACTCCCGGACGTCGGAGAGGACCCGGCGGAGCCGCTCGGCGAGGCGGCCGCGACCGTCGGGGTCGCTGTCGCGGTCGACCTCGAGGTGCATCCACGACTCGACGACCTCGCCGTAGGACCGGGAGCCGCCTGCCCCGGCGGACGACGAGGTGGCGCTCGTCCCGAGGATCTCCTCGAGGTCGCCGGTCGCGGTTCGGCGGACCCGGAGCTGGGGGTGGACGACGAGGTGGACGCTACGGTCCTCGCGGGCGAGCTCCACGGTGAGCGAGTCGACGAGGAAGGGCATGTCGTCGGTGACGACCTGGATGACGGTGTGCCCGCTCGACCACCCCTGGTCGACGGCGTCGGGGTTGAAGACCTCGACGTTCGCCGTCCCGCTCGGACGGTGCAGGGCGACCGACCGGTGGGACAGCGCGGCGCCGAGGAGGTCCTCGGGGTTGCGCGCGAGGACGTCCTCGGCGGCGGCGTGGCGGTAGTAGCCCAGCAGGAAGCTCTCGAGCCCATCCGCGTCCTCGACGCCGACGCGACGGCCGTGCTCGGCCGCGGCACGCAGCCGCTGCTGACGGGACTGTTCCAGTGACTCGGACATGTGCAGGCAGATCCTCGGGTCTCGCGGTGGGCACCTCGTCGTGCGTCCCCGAGCCTAGACCCGGACGGGGCGGCGACCGCCGAACAGGGCGGCCCCGTGTCGCGCCCTCAGAGGTCGTCGCGCATCTCCCAGAGGAGGGGGTAGAACCGCATCGGGAGTCGGCCGCGGAGGTACGGCGCGCCGGTCGAGCCTCCCGTTCCCGACTTCGTCCCGATCTGGCGCTCGACCATCGCGACGTGCCGGGCCCTCCACGCGGCCTGCTGCTCGTCGTGCTCGAGGAGCGCCTCGGCGAGCTCCCACACGTCGCCGTACGTCGCGCGGTCGTGCGCCGTCGTGACGAGCGCGGCGGTGACCTTCGCGTCGTCCACGGGGTCGCCGACCTGGAACCCCGACCGACGCAGGACGGAGAGGAAGGCGTCCCAGAGGGTCGGCTCGTCGAGGCGCCGGCGGAGACGGGCGCGTTCGTCGTCGGTGAGACCCCGGAACCGGCTGAGGAAGGCCGGGTCCTTCGCCCCGGAGAGGAACTCCAGCTCGCGGAACTGGACGGACTGGAACCCGCTCGCCGGGGCGAGCATGTGCCGGAACTCGAGGAAGTCCTGCGGGGTCATCGTCTCGATGACGTCGATCTGGCGGACGAGGACCTCCTCGATCGTCGCCACCCGGCGCAGGAGGTGGCGGGCCCACCACAGCCGGCCGGCGACCATGGCGTCGCGGGCCGCGCCGAGCTCGTGGAGGAGCTGCTGGAACCACAGCTCGTAGACCTGGTGGATGGTGATGAAGAGGAGCTCGTCGTGGGAGGAGGTCTCCGGCACCTGCTGGGAGAGGAGCTCGGGGATCCGGAGGTAGCTCCCGTACGTCAGCCGGGCGCCCTCCTCGCCGAAGTGGCGGTCGGTCGGGTCATCGGTGGACACGGCGGCCACCCTAGCGTCCGCCCTCGCCGAGGTCACAGGTCGACAAAGGCACTGGTCACACCGACACCGTGAGCCCCACCTGTGCCACAGTGAAGGAATCTGGCACGCCTCTGCACGCCAGCGCACAGGAAGGGAGCACAGATGATCATCCTCGGAGTCATCCTTCTGCTGATCGGGATCTTCGCGGGCATCTCGATCCTCACGACGATCGGGATCATCCTCATCGTCATCGGCGTCATCCTCTACGTCCTCGGGACGATGGGACGGGCCGTCGGGGGCCGCAAGCACTGGTACTGACCCGCTCCCCGACCGACCCGACCCCCGTGGCCCTGTGGGCGGCCGCGGGGGTCGCGTCGGTCGGGGCGGCTAGAGTGCCGGGATGCCCCCCGCGTCCGCCGACCCCGGGCGGCTCGAGGAGGCCGCTGCCACGCTCGGTCCCCTGCGGCTGCGGGCCGCCGAGGCCGTCGACGAGCTCCTCGGCCAGCTCGTCGACGCCGGTGACGGCGACCTCCAGGGCGCGCTCGACGGCTACCTCGAGCGGGCCAGCGACGTCCTTCGCGCCGTCGACGCGACCGCCGGGGAGCTCGCCCTCGCGCTCCGCGCCGCGACCGATGCCGCCGGTGCGCCTCGTGTGGCCGACGTGCCCGACGTGCCCGACGTGCCCGACCGGGTCGGCGGAGACGAGACCGGGCGACGCGGCCGCGTGGGGCCGCCGGGACGAGCCGGGTCGTCGTGAGCGGGACGCTCACCGGTGACCCGGCCGGCTGCTCGCGGGCCGGGGGAACCCTCGCCCGGACGGCCGCCGGACTGCGCCTTGACGGGGACCGGGTCCGCGACGCCCTCGCCGGGGTCGACGAGCACTGGCGCGGACGGGCCTCGGTCACCGTGCGCCGGCGCGCCGCGGAGCTCGCCCGGGCGCTGGAGGAGACGGCGGACGAGCTCTCGGCGACGGGCCATCGGCTCCAGGAGCATGCGACCGAGCTCGCCGACGCGCTCGCCGCCCAGCGCCGTCTCGGGGAACGGGCAGACCGGGTGGGGCTCGTCCTCGAGGACGGCCGGGTCACCCGGCGCTGGGGAGTGGCCGGCGAGGCCGACGCCGCCGCCGAGGCGGCCGGGGACCGCGCCGTCGACGAGCTCCAGGCCGTGCTCGACAGCCTCGTCGTCCAGGTCGCGCGGCGACGACGACGGCTCGCCGCCACCCTCGAGGAGTCGGCCCGCGCGCTCGCCGCCACGGGAGGACGACTGCGCCGCTGAGCGCGGCCCGTCGCCTACCGTGGCCCCATGAAGATCTCCGAGACCGCCCGCTTCCCCGCCACCCCCGAGGAGGTGTTCGCCATCCTCGCCGACAAGGACTTCCAGGAGGCGAAGTGCCTCGCCACCGCTGCGGTGAGCCACAGCGTCGAGGTGACCGCCGTCGACGGCCGCACCCGGGTGCGGACCCGCAGAGAGCTCCCCGCCAAGGGCCTGCCCGACGTCGCCCGGTCGTTCGTCGGCGACACCCTCACCGTGACCGAGACCCACGACTGGGGGCCGGCCCAGGCCGACGGGTCTCGGCACGGGACCCTCGAGATGGAGGTCAAGGGGGCACCGATGACGATGCGGGGCACCGTCTCCCTCACCCCCGACGGCGAGGGGACCCTCGAGACGATCGACTCCGACCTGACCGCCTCCATCCCGCTGCTCGGCGGCAAGATCGAGAAGGCCGCTGCGCCGATCGTCCAGCAGGCGATCACCATCGAGACCCGGCTCGCCCACGAGCGCCTGGGGGGCTGAGCCGGGCGCGCCCCCCAGAGGGTCGCGCCCGGCCCCCGGCCGGGGCGGTCAGCCCATGTGAGGGTAGCGGTACTCGGTCGCGGGGACGAAGGTCTCCTTGATCGAACGGGGCGAGGTCCACCGGAGGAGGTTGAGGACCGACCCCGCCTTGTCGTTCGTCCCCGACGCCCGCGCGCCCCCGAACGGCTGCTGCCCGACGACGGCGCCGGTCGGCTTGTCGTTGACGTAGAAGTTCCCCGCGGCGAAGCGGAGCCGGTGGGCCGCGTCGGCGATCGCGTGCCGGTCCTGGGCGATGACCGCGCCGGTGAGGGCGTACGGGGCGAAGCTCTCCATCTGGTCGAGCATCCCGCTCCACGACGCGTCGTCGTAGACGTGGACCGCGAGGATGGGACCGAAGTACTCCGTCCGCAGTGACGCGTCCGTGGGGTCGCTCACCTCGAGCACCGTCGGCCGGATGAAGTAGCCCTCGGAGTCGTCGTAGGTCCCGCCGGCGACGACCTCGACACCGTCGGTCTCCCGGGCCCGGTCGATCGCCGCCTTGTTCTTCGCGTACGACCGCTCGTCGATGACGGCGCCCATGAAGTTCGAGAGGTCGGTGACGTCCCCCTGCGGGATGGCGTCGGTGAGCGCGACGAGGTCGTCCTTGATCTGGCGCCACAGCGACGCGGGGACGTACGCCCGGGACGCGGCCGAGCACTTCTGGCCCTGGTACTCGAACGCCCCGCGGATCATCGCCGTCCGGAGGACGTCCGGATCCGCGCTCGGGTGGGCGACGATGAAGTCCTTCCCTCCGGTCTCCCCGACGATGCGCGGGTAGCTGCGGTAGCCGGTGATGTTCGCGCCGACCTCCTGCCAGAGGTGCTGGAACGTCGCGGTCGACCCGGTGAAGTGGATCCCGGCGAGATCGGGGTCGGGCAGGGCGACCTTCGAGACCTCGATGCCGTCACCGGTGACCATGTTGATGACCCCCGGAGGGAGCCCGGCGGCCTGGAGGAGCTCCATGAGGTAGGACGCGGCGAGCTGCTGGGTCGGTGAGGGCTTCCACACGACCGTGTTCCCCATGAGAGCCGGGGCGGTCGGCAGGTTCCCGCTGATCGCCGTGAAGTTGAACGGGGTGATCGCGTAGACGAACCCCTCGAGCGGCCGGTGGTCGCTCCGGTTCCACACCCCGGGGCTGTTCCGCGGCGGCTGCTCGGCGATGACCTGTTGGGCGTAGTGGACGTTGAAGCGCCAGAAGTCGATGAGCTCGCACGCCGAGTCGATCTCCGCCTGGAAGGCGGTCTTGGACTGGCCGAGCATCGTCGCGGCGTTGAGGGTCTGGCGCCACGGCCCGGAGAGGAGGTCGGCGGCCTTGAGGAATACCGACGCCCGGTCCTCGAAGGAGAGGTCGCGCCACCCGGGCGCCGCCCGCTTCGCGGCGTCGACGGCCGCCTGCGCGTCGGCCGTCGTCGCGTTCCGCATCGTCCCGAGGACCTTGCGGTGGGCGTGCGGCTGGCGGACCTCGATCTCGGCGCCCTCACCCTTGACGGGCGTGCCGTCGATGACGTGGGGGAGGTCGCGGTGGGACCCACCCATCTCGGCGAGCGCCACTTCGAGGGCGGCCCGCTCCGGGCTGCCCGGCGCGTAGTCGTGGACCTTCTCGTTGGTCGGGTCCGGCACGGAGGTGATGGCATCCATGGAACGTGGTCTCCTTCGACGACGGGTCACTCGGGTCTGTCTCCAGGGCGGTCTCTGGGGCGGTCGTCCTATCGTGTCATGCATGCCCCCGACCGCCCCAGCCACGGACCTCACCCTTCACGACCTCGGGGGCCCCGAGGCTGGGCCGCTTCTCCTCCTCCTCCACGGCCTCGCCGACTCCGGGGCGTGCTGGGGGGACGCGGTCCGGCGGTGGCGCGGGCGCTACCGGCTGCTCGCCTGGGACGCGCGGGGCCACGGCACCTCTCCCCGGTTCACCGACGAGGAGCTCGCCGCGGGGGTCGGCGAGACGATGCTCGCGGACGCCGTGGCCGTCCTCGAGGCACTCCGCGAGGCGGGTGAGCCGCCACCGGTGCTCGTCGGCCACTCGATGGGCGGGGGGACCGCCGCGAACGTCGCCGCCACCCGGCCCGACCTCGTCCTCGGCGTCGTCCTCGAGGACCCCGCGATGGGGATCTGGCCGGGACAGGCCCGCGAGGACCGCACCCGCCGGGGCGCGGACTGGCTCGCCGACGACCGGTCGTGGCGGGAGGACCCGCAGGCCCGCGTCGAGGAACAGCGGCGGGCGGCCAGGTCCTGGCCCGAGTCGGAGATCGCCGGATGGGCACAGGCCAAGGCCGAAGTCGACCCGGCGGTGCTCGCGACCGGGATGGTCGCCGTCCAGCGGAGCACCGTCGACGTCACCCGGGCACTCGCCGCACCGGCCCTCCTCCTCACCGCCGACGACGGCCACCTCTGGCCCGCCGGCGCCCGGCGGGTCCTCGACACCCTCGACGTCCCGATGCTCACGCACGCCCACGTCCCCGGGTCGGAGCACTGCATCCGCCGGACCCGGCCCGAGGCGTTCCACGCGGTCGTCGACCCGTGGCTGGAGCGCGCAGTGGCGGCGCGTCCCGGGCCCGGCGCCTAGCTGTAGCCGGCACCCCGGGCGAGGCGGCGGAGCCCGTCGAGCTCGGTGACGTCGTACCAGAGGAGGTCGGCGTCGTCGTCGCCGCCGACCTCGTCGACGTGGAAGGAGACGACCCGGCGAAGCGGGACGGCCGCCGAGAGGGTGACCCGCGAGCGGGCCCCGGCCCCCTCCGCAACCTCCCCGACGACCTCACCGGGGCCCTCGACGACCTCCGCGACGACGTCGGCGGCCACGTCGGCGGCGGCGACGACCCGGCGGTCACCCGGGGAGCCGCGCAGGCCGCCCGCGGCCTCGACGGCGTCGCACAGGGCGACGTACTCCCGGTCCTCCTCCTCGGCCCCCGGCATCGCCCGGGCGAGCGCGGCGGTGACGGCGTGCGCCCGGAGCGGCCCGGGCGCGACCTCCCGGTCGGCGGCGAGCCGGTCGAGGCCCGCGAGGGCGAGGGGCAGGTAGACCCTCCTCCGCGCGGGCGCGCCACGGCTCCCCCGGCTCCCGGCCGACACGGTCAGCGGCTCCCGAGAAGCTCGCCGAGGGCGTCGACGATGCTCTGGCCGAGGACGTCGGCGTCCGGCACCGCGTCGCGGTCGGCGTTGAGCCCGTAGTAGACGCCGCCGTCGTAGGACGTCAGCCCGACCGAGAGGGCGTGGCCGCGGCCGAGCGGCATGACGGGGTAGGTCGCGAGCATCTTCGCCGACCCGGCGTACAGGGGCTCCTGGGGGCCGGGGACGTTGGTGATGACGACGTTGAACAGGCGGCGCGTCATCATCGTGCCGAGCCGGGCCCCGAGGGAGTGCAGCGTCGGGGGGGCGAACCCGGCAAGACCGCTGAGCGCGTCTGCGCCGACCGCCTGTCCGCCCTCCATCTGCTGTCGCATCGCGAAGGCGATCTGGTGCAGCCGCATCGAGGCGCCCGGCTCCCCGACGGGGAGGTCGACGAAGCACGCCCGCAGCCGGTTGCCGACGGGCGCGACCGCCTCGTCCTCCTCCCCGTAGATGCTCACGGGCACCATCGCCCGGACCGTCGTGCTCGCGGTCACCGGCTCGCCGCGGGTGAGGAGCCACGTCCGGAAGGCCCCGGCGACCGTCGCGAGGACGACGTCGTTGATCGAGACGTCCTCGACGTAGCGCCCGCGGGCGAGCCGGGCTCGGACTCTCCGGTAGTCCTCCAGGTCGGTGCCGACCATGACGTACCGGCGGGCGGTCCCGACCTCGACGTTGAGCGGGGACGTCGGGGCCGGCCGGGCCGAGGCCCGGGCGAGCGTCGAGGCGACCCCGCCCGCGACCGACCACACCTTGCGGCCCGCCTGGGTGACGTCGACGAGCCCCCCGCGGAGGTTGTCGACGACCTCGCTCGGGCGACGGACGGCGTCGAGGAGGGCACCGGCGACGAGCTCGACGTCGGAGGGCTCCGGCGCCGGACGCCTCGGTCCGGCGACGTCCCGCGGCGACGGCCCCCCGTCGACGATGACGTGGGCGATGTCGATGGCGTTGACCCCGTCGACGAGGACGTGGTGGGTCTTCGTGACGATGGCGAACCGGCCCTCGGCGAGCCCCTCGACGAGGTAGACCTCCCAGAGTGGCTTGCGCCGATCGAGCGGGCGCGGCTGGATCCGGGCGACGAACTCCTGGAGCTGCTCGTCGGACCCAGGCCGCGGGAGTGCGGAGCGCCGGACGTGGTAGGTGATGTCGAAGTCGTCGTCGTCGACCCAAAGGGGGTTGGCGAGCCGTCCGGGGACCTCGCGGATCCGTTGGCGGTACCGGGGGACGTCGACGATCCGCGCCGAGATGAGGGCGACGAGCCCCTCGTAGTCGAAGCCCGGCCGGGGCTCGAACACCATGACGGACCCGACGTGCATCGGGGTCCGCGACTCCTCCATGTAGAGGAAGGACGCGTCGAGGGAGCTCAGCCGGTCAGCCACGGGGACATCGTCGCAGACGCTCGCCGGCTCCGGAGCCGCCCCGGGCGGTGCGCCTCGACGGGTCCGGGGAGGAGGGGACCGGCGACGGCGCGGAGCGCCGCCCGGACGGCAGCGGCCGGCGCGTGCTCGACGAGGGCCCGACCGTGGAGCATGGCGCCGTCGAGGGTACCGGGGTCGAACGGCACCCAGGAGAGGTCCTCGAGCCCGGCGAAACGCTCGAGGACCTCGGCGATACGCCGCTCCGGGGCCGACCCGACCGCCGTGGCCCGGACCTTGTTGACGACGACGCGAGGTCGCGGCGCGGGGATGCTCCCGAGGTCCTGGACCGCCCGGACGAGCCGCTGCAGCCCGACCGGGTCCCCCGTGCCGACGACGAGGAGGTCGTCGGCCTCGGCCAGGGCCGTCAGGGTGGCCGCGTTGCGACGGGGCGCGAGGGTGTCGTAGCTCAGCTCCTCGTCGTCCTCGATCCCGAACCCGCAGTCGACGACGACGACCCGGGCGAGTCGCCGGGCCAGGGCGAGCACCTGCTCAACGGCGCCGGCGCGCAGCTCTGGCCACCGGTCGGCGGTGGGGAGGCCGGTGAGGACGCGCAGGTCCCGGGCGACCTCGGGAGCGAGCCGGGCGAGGTGGGCGAGGTCGAGGGTCCCGAGCTCGCCGGCCCGTGCCGCCGCGGCGACGCCGGGGGCCTCGTCGAGGAGGGCGAGCGCCTGGGCGACGCTCGCGCCGTACGTGTCGGCGTCGACGAGGAGGGTCGGGACCCCCGCCGCGGCGACCTCCGCGGCGACGTTGACCGCGACCGTCGTCCGCCCCGGGGCGCCGGTGGGTCCCCAGACGGCGACGACCCGCCCCGCGGAGCCGGCCACGTCCTCGTCGGTGCCGGGCTCCGCGCCGTCCTCGGAGGCGTCGGCCGCGAGGTCGGCCGGCCGGTCGTCGGGCGCGGACGGGGCCTGCCGGGCCGGTGCGGTGAGGGCTGCCGCGAGGTCCTCCGCCGCCGCATCGGCGCGCAGCACGCAGCCCACCCCCATCTGGCGGAGGCGACGCTCCGCCTCCTCGTCCCCCGGGGGCCCGATCCCGACGACGCGGACGCCGTGGGCGCGGAGGTGGTCGAGGGAGTCACGGTCGAGCGCGCGGAGGTCGGCCGAGAGGACGGCGACGTCGGCAAGCCCGGCGGAGCCGGCGGCGAGGAGGTCGGCGACGTCGGCGCACCGGCGGACGACCGCGACCCCGACCGCGGACTCGAGCCGGGTGACGAGGTCCGCCTCCCACGCGTGGCCGACCGCGGTGGCGACCCGGACCGTCACGACGCCGACCGGAGCGGGGAGCCGGGGCGCGGGACGAGGGTGACCTTCGCGTCCTCGTCGACGAGAGCGATGAGCGTCCGCACCTCCTTCGCGGGCACCATGACCTGGACCGGCACCGTCGCGGCGGGCCCTCCGAACCGGGGGGCCTGGCTCGCGGGGAGGGCGACGCTCACGCCCGCGAGCACCCGCTCCGGTCCGGCGTACTCGCCCGCGCGGCCGCCTGCGACGAGGGGGTTGGCGTAGACGTCGACGAGGGAGCCCCGGACGAGGACCGCCGCGGAGGTCGCGTCGACCCGCAGTGTGAGCGGCTGGACCCCGGCCACGTCCTCGCCGCCGAGCGCGGACCGGGGCACGAGCTCCCCGTCCGGGACGGCCCGGACCACGTACTGCCCGGTCGGCGGCGGCGCGTCGGCGGCAAGGTAGGCCCCGGCCGCCTCGCCGAGCTGGACGTCCACCCGGACGAGCCGGGCGGGGTCGAGAGGCTCCCCCGGGACGAGCGGGCCGCGGGCGGCGTACACCGGGACGCGGTCGTCGGCGGCGGCGACGACGACCGATCCGAGGACCGTCGCGGCGAGGACGAGGACGACCCCGACCACGAGGCGCGCGTCCCGCCAGGACGGCGCGGTGAGACGGCGGGCGGCGGGCGCTGGCAGGCTCGGCACGGCGGTCCTCCTTTCTAGGCTGTGGACGAGCATCTTCGCCCATCGCAGCGGCCGTTTGGGCGCGAATGTCCACAACAGCACGCGAAAGCATCCTTTCTTGGTGTCAAACTGGTCGCAACTGAATGATCGGGACACGAGTCCACGCCGTCGCACGATGAGGGTAAGGTCAAGGTCAAGAACGGGTCAGCACCCCGTCAAGACCGAGCGGGCGCCCGGAACGGAAGGACGCACCATGACGAAGCGGTTCATCCAGCTGTCCGAGGTCTCCGAGATCCTCGACATCTCCTCCGCCCAGGCGTACGCCCTCGTCCGCTCCGGGGACCTGCCGGCGATCAAGGTCGGCGGCCGGGGCCAGTGGCGGGTCGAGGTCACCGAGCTCGAGAGCTACATCCAGCGGATGTACAGCGAGACGAAGTCGTTCGTCTCGACCCACCCCTTCGGCGCGGCGGTCGACGAGGACGCCCCGCACGGCGCCGAGGGCTGAGCGGGGCTCGTCACCCGGCCCGGATGCAGACGAGCGCGTCGACAGGGACGACGCGGCGCTCCCGGACGTTGCCGGGACGGCGGGGTTCGTCGGCCGGGTGGACGCTGAGGTCGAAGGCGTCCGCACCGACGGCGTCGATCGTCCCCGTCATCGTCCCCGCACCGCGGTCGGTGACCGTGACGACCGCCCGGTCCCGGCTGAGTCCGCGCAGCGCGTACCCGAGACCGAACCGCCGCCCGGCGACGCCGAGGGTCCCCGACCGAACGCCGAGACCGCCGATCCCGGTGACCGCAGCGGCCGGGACGAGGACGCTCCGCCCGGTCGCGTCGACGAGGAGGAGCCAGCCGTCCCCGACGTCGTCGAGCCGTCCGCGCAGCCGAGCCCCCGACACCAGCGCGACGTCGATCTCGCCCCCGACGTGGGCGGCGAGCCGCTCGGCGAGGACGACCTCGGCCCGGGCCCGGCGGGTCCGGTCGGCGACCTCCGCGTCGAGGTCACGCCGGTGCTCGGCACGCCAGCGCGCCTCGAGGTCGTCGAAGAGCCGGTCCCACCGCATGAGGACACCCTAGGGCCCCTCTCGTCGCGCTCGCCGTCACTGACGGATCATGCCTTGAGTTTTACATGTTTGGCTGCTGTTTGCTTGCGCTTGTGGTTGCCTGAATGGTCCGTCGACTCGTCTTCGAGAAGAGGTCCATCCCATGCGACCACGTCCGCGCCCCACGTCGGCCTCGGCCCTCCGGCCGCCCTCCCGCCGGCCCGGCCCGGCCGGGGTCGCCCTCGCCGGCCTCGGCACGGCCGCCGCGGCCGCCCTCGTCCTCCGGTGGCTCGTCGTCGTCGCCCACGGGCTCGTCGAGGCCGTCCGCGCGCCGGGTCCCGCGCGTGCCGCCGACGCGCTCGCCCTGCTCGCGGCGGCGACCGCGATCGTCCTGCTCGCCTGGCTCGCCGGCGGCGTCGTCGTCAGCCTCCTCGCCCACCTCCCCGGGAGCGTCGGCCGGCTCGCCGGCCGGGTGCGCGACCGGTGCGCCCCGGCGGCCGCACGCCGGGCCGCCGGCCTCCTCGTCGGACTCACGCTCGGCGGCGGCCTCGCCCCCGCGGCGCACGCCTCACCCGCTCCCCCGGCCCCGGGCTCCACGGTCTCGGCGCCCGGCACGGCTCGCGCCGCCGACCCCGGTTGGACCCCCACCCGTCCATCCCGTGGCACGACCCCGGCCCCCGACCCCCTCGGACCGACGCGCACGCCTCTGCCCGCCGAGGTCGTCGTCCACCGCGGCGACACCCTCTGGGCCATCGCCGCCCGTCACCTCGGTCCGGGGGCCACCGACGCGGAGGTCGCCGCCGCCTGGCCCGGGTGGTACCGGGCCAACCGCGGGGTCATCGGGGACGACCCGGACGTCATCCTCCCGGGCCAGCGGCTGCGGGCCCCCGGAGCCGGCGACCCCGGCGATCCCGAGAAGAGGTGAGCGGGCCGTGTCCCCCGCCCCCGCGGGCGCGTCCCTGCGCGGCCAGCCGCCGCTCGAGGCCATTCGCATCGTCCCCGGCGCGCCGGCCGGGCCGGCCCTGCGTCCCGCGGTCCTCCGGTCCCCGGGCCGGGGTGCACCGGCGCCCCGGTTCGTCCAGGACCCCCTCGCCGACGCCGCCTTCTCCACCGACGCCCAGCTGTTCGGCCCGCAGCCCACCTCGGCGAGCGACCTCCCCGACCCGCTGGCGTGGGTCGCCCACATCGCCCAGGCCCTCGTCGAGGTGATGACCGGCGCCCGGTCCCCCGCCCAGGTCGTGCGCTGGACGACGCCCGAGGTCTACGAGGTCGTCGCTCGCCGCGGCGCCCTCGCCTCGCGCCGGGCGGCGAGGGGGGCGGTCGGCACGGGCCCCACCCGTCCGGCGCGGGTTCGCCGGGTCCGGGTGTGCGAGCCGGTCGACGGGGTCGCCGAGGCGAGCGTGGTCGTCATCGACGGCCACCGCGTCCGCGCGGTCGCCCTCCGCCTCGTCGGGGAGGACGGCCGGTGGCGGGTCGCGGCGCTCCAGGTGGCCTGAGGGCCCTCAGGCCCGCTTGCCGTGGCACATCTTGAGCTTCTTGCCGGACCCGCACGGGCACGGCTCGTTCCGGCCCACCCCGGCAAGCTGCGCCGCGGTCGGCTCGGCGGCGTCGACGTCGCGCTCCTCGACGGTCCCGTCGTCGCTCGGGGCGCTGTAGTGGAGGTGGGAGGCCGAGGGGCCGCTGTCGAGCCCCTCGGCCCGGATCTCCGGCCGCTGCGCCCCCGCGAAGGCGAGGGCGTCCGCCGGCTCCTCGCCGGGGGTCCCGGCCGGGGCGTCCAACGCCCCCGGCGCCCCGCCGGTCGCCCGGGCGAGCAGCTCGGAGACGTGGACCGGCTCGACCTGCTCGGTCTCGCGCGCACCCTCGATCTGGACCTCGGCGTTGAACAGGTAGCCGACGGCCTCCTCCTTGATCGACTCGTTCATCGCCTCGAAGAGCTGGTAGCCCTCGCGCTGGTACTCGACGAGCGGGTCACGCTGGGCCATCGCCCGCAGCCCGATGCCCTCCTTGAGGTAGTCCATCTCGTAGAGGTGCTCGCGCCACTTGCGGTCGAGCACGGAGAGGATGACGCGGCGCTCGAGCTCGCGGACGACCTGCTCGCCGAGCTCGGCCTCGCGGGCGTCGTAGGCGTGGTGGACGTCGGAGGTGACCTCCTCCACGAGGAGCTCGGGGGTGAGGCCCCCGACCCCGCCGGCGGCCTCGACGACCTGCCCCGGGGTGATCGAGACGGGGTAGAGCGACCGCAACGCCGCCCAGAGCCGTTCGAGGTCCCAGTCCTCGGCGAACCCCTCCGCGGTCTCGGCGTCGACGTACCCCGAGACGACGTCGGTGATGAAGTGACGGACCTGCTCGGCGAGGTCCTCCCCCTCGAGCACCCGGCGTCGCTCATCGTAGACGACGTGCCGCTGGCGGTTGAGGACGTCGTCGTACTTGAGGACGTTCTTGCGGATCTCGTAGTTCTGCCCCTCGATCTGGCTCTGCGCGCTCTCGATCGAGCGGGTGAGGAGCTTGCCCTCGATCGGGACCTCGTCGTCCATCTTCGCCGACGTCATGACCCGGTCGACGAAGCCGGCGTTGAACAGCCGCATGAGGTTGTCCTCGAGGGAGAGATAGAAGCGCGAGGCGCCCGGGTCCCCCTGCCGGCCGGAGCGGCCGCGGAGCTGGTTGTCGATCCGGCGGGACTCGTGCCGCTCGGTCCCGAGGACGTAGAGCCCGCCGAGGTCGGTGACCTCCTCGTGCTCGGCGGCGACCGCCTCCTCGGCCTTGGCGAGCGCGTCGTCCCACGCCGACTCGTACTCCTCGGGCGTCCCGACGGGGTCGAGGCCGCGCTGCTTGAGGGTCGCGACCGCCATGAACTCCGGGTTGCCCCCGAGCATGATGTCGGTCCCGCGGCCGGCCATGTTCGTCGCGACCGTCACAGCCCCCTTGCGGCCCGCCTGGGCGACGATCGCGGCCTCGCGCTCGTGGTGCTTGGCGTTGAGGACCTCGTGGGGGATCCCGCGCCGGCGGAGCTGGTCGTGGAGGTACTCGCTCTTCTCGACGCTCGTCGTCCCGACGAGGACCGGCTGCCCGTGCTCGTGGCGCTCGGAGATGTCGTCGACGACGGAGGCGAACTTCGCCCGCTCGGTCCGGTAGACGAGGTCGGCCCGGTCCTCGCGGATCATCGGCCGGTTCGTCGGGATGGGGACGACACCGAGTCCGTAGATCGAGTTGAGCTCCGCCGCCTCGGTCTGGGCGGTGCCGGTCATCCCGGAGAGCGTGCCGTACATCCTGAAGTAGTTCTGGAGGGTGATCGTCGCGAGCGTCTGGTTCTCGTTCTTGATCTCGACCCCCTCCTTGGCCTCGATGGCCTGGTGCATCCCCTCGTTGTACCGGCGTCCGGCGAGCATCCGTCCGGTGTGCTCGTCGACGATGAGCACCTCGCCGTCGAGGATGACGTAGTCCTTGTCGCGCTTGAAGAGCTCCTTGGCCTTGACCGCGTTGTTGAGGTAGCCGATGAGCGGCGTGTTGACCGACTCGTAGAGGTTGTCGATGCCGAGGTAGTCCTCGACCTTGTCGATCCCCGACTCGAGGACGCCGACGGTCTTCTTCTTCTCGTCGACCTCGTAGTCGCCGTCGCCGGACTCGAGCTCGCCCCGCACGAGCCGCTCGGCGATCTTCGCGAACTCGACGTACCACTTCGTCGGCTGGTCCGCGGGCCCGGAGATGATCAGCGGCGTGCGCGCCTCGTCGATGAGGATGGAGTCGACCTCGTCGAGGACGGCGAAGTTGTGGCCGCGCTGGACGAGCTCGTCGGTCGACCAGGCCATGTTGTCCCGGAGGTAGTCGAACCCGAACTCGTTGTTCGTCCCGTACGTGATGTCCTTCGCGTACTCGACACGCCGCTGCTCCGGCGTCATCGACGCGAGGATGCACCCCGTCTCGAGGCCGAGGACCCGGTGGATCCGGCCCATGAGCTCGGACTGGTACTCGGCGAGGTAGTCGTTGACCGTGACGATGTGGACGCCCTTGCCGGTGAGCGCGTTGAGGTACGCCGGGAGGGTCGCGACGAGCGTCTTCCCCTCACCGGTGCGCATCTCGGCGACGTTGCCGAGGTGGAGCGCCGCGCCGCCCATGAGCTGAACGTCGAAGTGCCGCTTGCCGAGGGTCCGCTTGGACGCCTCCCGCACCGCGGCGAAGGCCTCCGGGAGGATGTCCTCGAGGGTGTCACCGTCGGCGAGGCGGCGCCGGAAGGCGTCGGTCTCGGCGCGCAGCTCCGCGTCGGTGAGCTTCTCGAAGTCCTCCTCGACGGCGTTGACCTGCGCGGCGATACCGCTCAGCCTCTTGAGGATGCGGCCCTCGCCGGCCCGCAGCAGTCGTTCAACGATCTTCGGCACGCACAACTCCTGGGATCTCTCGCCCGGCGGTCCACCGGTTCCCGTCTAGGCTAGTCGAGGACGGTCCACGCGCGACATGCAGCACGCTCGTGGGCCGCTGCCCGGGCCGGTTGCGACCCGGCGGTGCGGTCTGCGAGGTTCCCTCCATGCCCGAGCCGCGCTTCCCCGAGGTCGTCCCCGAGCTCACCGACGGGACGGTGGCGCTCCGGGCGCACCGCGAGGAGGACCTGCCGCGGATCCTCGAGATGGGGACCGACCCGCAGATGCAGGCCTGGACGACCGTCCCGCGCGGGTACACCGGCGCCGACGCGCGGAGGTTCCTCGACGACGTCCGCGCCCAGTGGGAGGACCCGGACGGCGAGCGGATCTGGGCGGTCGAGACCGTCGGCGCCGACGGGGTGGCGCGGTTCGCCGGCAACGTCGACCTCCGCCCGCGGGGGGACGGCCGCGCAGGGATCGGCTACGGCCTGCATCCGGGCGCGCGCGGACGGGGGGTGATGTCGAGCGCGGTGCGGCTCGCCTGCCGCTACGCCTTCGACGTCGGGTTCTCCGGCACCCGGGTGCGACGGGTGCACTGGGAGGCGCTCGTCGGCAACTTCGACTCGCGCCGGGTCGCCTGGAGTGCGGGGTTCACCTTCCACGGCACCCTCCCGGACGGCATCGACCAGCCCGGCCAGGGGCTGCGCCCGGTGTGGCTCGCGAGCCTCGGAGCCGAGGACCCGGTGGAGCCCCGGACCGAGTGGCACGTCCCGGTCCCCGTCCCGGTGGATCAGGGCGACGTCCGGCTGCGGGCCTGGCGCGAGACGGACCGCGACCACCTCACCGACCTCGACCAGCCCGCTCACCACATGCCGGCCGGCGCGGCCGCGACCCAGGAGACCTTCGCCGGCTGGCTGCTCGAGCGTCGCGCCCGGATGGCCGAGGGCCAGGGGGTCTACTGGTGCATCGCCGACCCGCGCTCGGACGAGCCGCTCGGCTCGGTGATGCTCTTCGAGGTGGGCCAGCCGATGGTGCCGCCCTCGGCGGAGGTCGGCTACTGGCTCTTCCCCGGGGCCCGGGGCCGGGGAGCGGCGACGTCGGCCGTCCGGGCCGTGGCCGCGCACGCCTTCGCGGCCGCGAGCACAGGGGGGCTCGGCATGCACCGGCTGCGGGCGACGACGTCGGTCGACAACGCCCCGTCGGTCGCAGTGCTCACCCGGGCGGGGTTCACGGTCTGGGGGACCGAGCACGAGACCGACCGCCTCCCGGACGGTTCCTGGGCCGACGCGCTCCACTGGGAGCTGCTCTCACGCTGACCCGGCCCCGACGACGTCGCCGAGGCCGAGCCATCCCGCGAGCCGGGCGAGCTCGCCGGCGAGGGCGGCGCGGTCCCCCGCGCCGGCGCCGTCCTCCCAGTGCACCGCATGCACCCGCAGGACGCCGGCCGACCGGTCGGCCTTGAGGTCGCACCGACCCACGAGGCGGTCACCGTGCAGGAACGGGAGGACGTAGTAGCCGTGCACCCGCCGGTGCCGGGGGACGTAGATCTCGAGCCGGTAGGCGAACCCGAAGAGGGCCGCGGTCCGCTCCCGCTGCCACACGAGCGAGTCGAACGGGCTGAGCAGCGCGGTCGCGTCCACCTGCCGCGGACGCCGGGCCGCCCGGTGGAGGTACGCCGGCCGGTCCCACCCCTCGATCCGCGCCGGGACGAGCTCGCCGTCGGCGACGAGCCGGGCGATCGCCGGGCGGGCCTGCTCGGGACGGAGCCGGAAGTAGTCGCGCAGGCAGCGTTCCGTGCCGATGCCGTGCGCCCGGGCAGCGACCCGGACGAGCTCGACGAAGGACTCCTCGTCGGAGGGCCGGGCGTCCGGGTCGGCCCACGCGCGGGCGACGTCCGCCGGGAGCACCCGGGCGAGCGAGGCGTAGCGCCGCTCGAACTGGGTCGACCGTCCGGCGCTGCTCACCTCGCCCACCCAGAACAGGTGCTCGAGGGCGCTCTTGACGAGGGACCAGTTCCACCCCCACCCCTCCCCGCCCCGCGGGGCGTCGTGCTCGAGGGCCGCCTCGGCCTGGCGCGCGGTCATCGGGCCCGAAGAGACGACCTCGGTGCGCACCGCCTCGACGAGGTCGGGATGGTCGCGGGCGACCCGCCGCATCCCGCCCCACGACTCCTCGTGGGCGCGCCGCATCCGGAACCCGAGGTAGGGCCAGGTCGACGGCGGGACGAGGCTCGCCTCGTGCGCCCAGTACTCGACGACCCGGCGCGGCGCCCGGTCGCGGGCGCGGTCGAGGAGCGCGGTGTCGTACGGCCCGAGACGGGAGAAGAAGGGGAGGTACTGGCTGCGGACGACGACGTTGACGCTGTCGATCTGGACGACGCCGACCCGGTCGAGCACGCGCTGGAGGTGCCTCGTCGTCACCCTGGCGGGGACCGGGTCGGCGAACCCCTGGGCCGCGAGGGCGATCCGGCGGGCCTGGGCGCGGGTCACCCGCAGCGGCGGCTCAGTCATCCTCGGGGTCGATGAGCCGCTCCCGGACGGCGTACATCGCCGCCTCCATCCGCGAGTGGAGCTGGAGCTTCTCGAGGATGTTCCGGACGTGGTTCTTCACGGTGTTCTCCGAGATGTACAGCGTGTCGGCGATCTCCCGGTTGCGCCGTCCCCGCGCGACGTACCGGAGCACCTCGAGCTCGCGTGCGGTGAGCTGGGGGGCCGAGACCCGCAGGCCGTGCTGGTGGCGGCTCATCTCCGCGAACTCGGCGAGCAGACGCGAGGCCATCGACGGGGGGATGAGCGACTGTCCGCCGTGGACGGCGCGGAGGGCGTCGGCGACCTCCTCCGCGGGCACGTCCTTGAGGAGGTACCCGTCGGCGCCGGCCTTGATCGCGTCGAAGAGGTCGGACTCCTCCTCGGAGAAGGTGAGCATGACGATGCGGGTCGCGGGGACGCGGTCCTTGATCACCCGGCAGGCGTCGATCCCCGACAGCTTGGGCATCCTGATGTCCATGAGGACGACGTCCGGCTCGAGGACGACGACGCGCTCGACGGCGTCTCGGCCGTTGTCGGCCTCACCGACGATCTCCACGCCCTCCTCCTGGCCCATGACGAGCTGGAGGCCGCGGCGGTAGAGGACGTGGTCGTCGGCGACGACGACCCGGATCGCCCGATCACCGGGGCGCGGCCCCGAACCCGGCGGCGCGTCCATCTCGGATGTCACCGTCGTTCACCCCCTCCCTGAACGGGCCTCATGCTGGCATGGTGCGGTGACAAAAGTCGCATTTTGGGACTTTTGTCACCGCACCGTGACCAGACGGGGGGTCACGAGGCGCGGGCGACCCCGTCGCCGTCCCCTGGGGGCGTCCCGAGCACCCCGGCCGAGTCCGCACTCCCGGCGGCAGACTCCTCACCGGCGTCGACGCCGACCTGGCCGTCGGCGTCACCGCCGGCGAGGTCGAGGTGGATGACGCCGTAGGACCACCCGCGCCGACGGTAGACGACGCTCGGGCGCTCGGTGTCGCTGTCGACGAAGAGGTAGAAGTCGTGCCCGACGAGCTCCATCTTGTGGAGCGCCTCGTCGAGGGTCATGGGGTGGCTCGGGTGGACCTTCTCGCGCACCTCGATGGGCGAGTTCCCGACGGCACCGAAGGGCTCGCCGGCCTCGGCCTGCGCCTCGGCGCCCTCCGGCGAACCGGCGCCGGTCCCGACGAGCGCGCCGGGGGGCAGGCTGCGCGCCGTGGCCTCGGCGACGGACTCGGGGGTGTGTCGGCCGCGGTGGACTCGCTTCTTGTCGTGCGCACGCCGGAGCCGCTCGAGGAGCTTGTCGAGGGCCACGTCGAGGGCCGCGTACTTGTCCTCGTGGCACGCCTCGGCCCGGATGATCGGGCCCTTGACGTGGCAGGTGATCTCCACCCGCTCGCACGCCTTGGACTGCCGACGATTCGGCTCGTGACTGATCAGCACGTCGACCCGGTGCGCGCGGGGGGCGAGCTGGGTGACCTTGTCCAGCTTGTCCTCGATGTGGTCGCGAAAGCGGTCCGAGATGGTCAGATGGCGTCCGGTGACGACGACGTCCACGGTCTCCTCCTCCAAGAAGGGTGAATGGTGCTCGACTCGGCCTGCCGGGGCCGGCTCAACCGCGGCACCACCCCCTCGGGGGGGCCGTGCGCCCCGGGGTCCGACGGCACGCGACTCCCTCCCGACGGGGAGACCCGACTCCCCCGCGACGGGGAGGGGACCCCGGCCCGGCGCGACCGCGCGCCCGGGGAGTCCGGGCCGCGGAGACGGGTCGCACCATGGAGGAGACGCTAGTCCACCGGACGCCCTTTCGGGTACCGGGCCGCAGCGGCGGCGGGTCGGCTCACCGTCGTCGCGCCGTCGCGCACACCGTCGCGGCGACGACCCGCGACCCGCCCCCGACCCGGAGGGCGCGGGCGGCCTCGGCGACCGTCGCACCCGTCGTCACGACGTCGTCGACGACGACGCATGTCCGTCCTCGCACGCAGACGCCGGGCGCGACGCCGAGTGCACCGGTCAGGTTGCCCGCGCGCTCGTCCGCGGTGAGCCCGACCTGGTCCCGGACCCTCCGCCGCACTCGCAGCGCGTCCTCGAGGCGCGCGTCCGGCACCGCACTCCCCGCCCGCTCGAGCTCGGCGGTCGCGGCGAGGGCGAGGTCCCGCATCGGCGCGTCCCCTCGGCGCCGGCGTGCCGACCGGGAGGTCGGCACGGGGACGACGAGTGCGGCCGCCGGTCCCGTCCGCCCGAGCCGCGCGAGACCGGCGCCGAGCGCCCCGGCGAGGACGAGGCCGAGGAGTGCGGCGAGGTCCCTGCGGCCATCGTCCTTGTAGGCCCTGACCGCCTCGGCGAGCGCCCCCTCGTACCGACCGGCGGCCAGGGTCGGGGGGAGCCCCGCGGGGCCGGGATCGGGGAGGACGAGGCGCGGACCGCCCGGGAACAGGCTCTCGAGGAGGCCCTGCTCGCACCGCTCGCAGAGCGGGCCGCTCGTCCGGCACAGGGGACACGACCTCGGGACCACGAGGTCGACGACGGCGGCGGCAAGAGCGCCCGGAACGAGCAGGACGGAGGCCATCCCGCGATGGTGGGCGCGTGCGACCCGATGGTCCACGACCGGGCCCCGTGCTGTGGAGGGAGGGTCTGTCGTCCAGTGACCTGTGGGCGGTGGTCGGTTTCCGTTGGGCAACAATTTTGAGTCCATTTTATCCTTTTTGTCGCGGAACGGCGTGACCTGCGGAATGATGACGACCGTGACAGGTGCGATGACGGTGCCCCTGAGCGTGGCCCGCTGGAACCGCCGGGCTCCGCGCCGGTCGGCGGAGGTCTCCGCCCGCTGGGGCCTCGGCCTGCTCTGCACCGCTCTCGCCGTCGTCTCCGGGAACGTCTGGCGCCTCCTCCCGTGGCTCGTCCTCGTCGTCGTCCTCGACTCGTGCGTCTCCCCACTGCTGGCGAGCACCCGTCCCGTCCTCCGGCGGCGGGCGTCCCCACCGCTGCTCTTCCTCACGATGACCGCGGTCGCCGCTGCCGCCGGGCTCAGCGTCGGGCCCTCCGCGCTGCCCCTCCTCCTCGTTCCCGCGTTCCACGCGGGCATCCGTCTCGGCACCCTCGGGGTCGCGGCGGTCGTCGGCGCCGAGGTCGCCGTCGCGGTCGGCGTCGGCATCCGCGGGGGCGCTCCTGCGGACGGCAGTCTCGTCACGGTCGTCCAAGGGGTCGCCCTCGCCCTCGTCCTCGGCCTCGTCGGGTCGTGGGCCACGTCGATCCGCCGGACGAGCACCCGCGAGACCCTCCTCGCCGAGGCGGGAGGGCTGCTCCGGCGGCTCCACCTCGTCGCCGAGGGCCTCGACACCGGCTTCGACGCCCCGGCGAGCGCCGAGCGCGCCCTCGACGACCTCGCGCTGAGCGTCGACCTCGAGCGGGCGGCCGTCCTCGTCACCCACAACGGCGAGCACTGCACCCCGCTCGCCCTCCGGGGCACCCAGCGGGTCCCGTGGCCCGACCCGGCCGTCCCGGGCACGCTGCTCCACCGGGCGTGGTCCGAGTCCGTCTCCGTCGTGACGACGTGGGTGGACGCCGGGATCCCCCGCAGCGTCCTCGCCGTCCCGCTCGCCGGCGACCGGGGCGCACGGCTCGGCGTCCTCGTCCTCGACCGCCCGGCGGGCGCCGTTGCAGAGACCGAGGTGGCCGCGGCCCGGGAGGTCGGGGGCCGACTCGCCCCCTCCCTCGACGTCGCGATCCTCTTCGAACGGCTCCGGTCCCGCTCGGCGCTCGAGGAGCGGGCCCGGCTCGGCCGGGCGATGCACGACGGGATCGCCCAGGAGCTCGCGGCGCTCGGCTACCAGGTCGACGCGATCCGCGCCCGCGCCCGCCGGGAGGGCGGAGACTTCGTCCCCGAGCTCGACGACCTCCGGTCCTCGCTGTCGACGGCGATGACCGACATCCGCCTCCGGATCGCCGACCTCCGGGTCGGCGACCACCTCGACGCCCGGCTCGGCGCGGTCATCAGCAGCCGGCTGCAGTCCTTCGGGACGCTCACCGGCATCTCGACGACGACCCGGCTCACCGAGGCCGGGTTCCGGCTCCCGGCCCATCTCGAGGTGATGATCTACCGGCTCGTCCTCGACGTCCTCGAGGACGCTCGCAGGTCGGAGGGGACGACGCGCGTCTCCGTCGAGCTTGACGTCACCGCGCCGGAGGCCGAGGTCCGCGTCGTCCACGACGGGGTGACGAGCCTGCACGCGGGCAGCTTCGCCGACCACCCGCTGGTCGGCCTCGGGGGGCGGATCGACGTCCTCCCGACGCTCGGTCGCGGGACCTCGGTCCGGGTCCACCTCCCCCACCTCCCCCGCTCCGAGCGGGCGCCGGAGGGCGTCCGGGACCGCTCGGACGTGGTCGCGTGAACCCCCGGACCGGCATCCGTGTCGGGCTCGTCGACGACCACACCGTCGTCCGGCAGGCGGTCGGGCACATGATTGACGCCGACCCGGCGATGACCGTCGTCGGGCAGGCGGGAAGCGTCGCCGAGACCCACGAGAACGGGCTCGTCAGGGTCGCGGACGTCCTCGTCGTCGACGTCTCGCTCCCGGACGGCACCGGCATCGAGCTCGTCCGGGCGCTCCGTCGCGCGGCGCCCTCGATCGGGCTCGTCGTCCTGACGATGCACCGCGACGACGAGGTCCTCTTCGACGCGCTCGAGGCGGGTGCGTCCGGCCTCGTCCTCAAGAGCGACCCCTCGGACGCGGTGCTCGCCGCGATCCGGCAGGCCGCCGTCAGCCCCCGGGCGTTCACCGCCGCCGGGCTCGCCGAGGCGATGCGACGCCGGGCCGCGAACCCGTCCCGGCTCACCCCGCGCGAACGGGAGGTCCTCACCCGGCTCGTCGCCGGTGACTCCGTCGACCAGGTGGCCCGGACCCTCTACATGAGCCGCTCGACGGTGAAGACCCACGTCGCGAAGCTCTACGAGAAGCTCGATGTCCGCAACCGGGCCGGGCTCGTCATGGAGGCCGTGCGGCTCCAGCTCGTCCGCGCGGACGAGATCTCCCGCCCCGCAGGCTGAGCACGCTCCCCCGCAGACCACGCCGCAGGGGCCGCGGGTGCCGGCCGCCTCTCCTCACATCCCGGCGAAGGTGTCCATGATGCGGATCGCGCCGGGACCGATGACGACGATCATCAGAGCCGGGAAGATGCACAGGAGCATCGGGATGAGGATCTTCACGGGGACCTGCTGCGCCTTCTCCTCCGCCCGCTGCCGTCGCAGGACTCGCATCTGCTTGGTCTGCTCGCGCAGGACCTGGGCAACCGGGACGCCGAGCCGGTCGGCCTGGACGAGCGCGCTGACGAAGCTCCGGACGGCCGGGACGGTGCTCCTCCGCCCGAGCAGGCCGAAGGCCTCGGACCGGGGACGGCCCATCTGGATCTCGGAGAGGACGCGGGCGAACTCGCCGGCGACCGGCCCGGTGACCGAGCGGGCGACCTGGAGGAGAGCCGCGTCGAACCCCTGGCCGGCCTCGACACAGACGGTGAGCATGTCGAGGGCGTCGGCGAGACCCTTGCCGAGCGCGTCCTGGCGCTTCGTCCCGGCGTTGTACACGAGGAGGTCGGGGAGGTGAAAGAGCGCCGCAGCGGCGGCGACGGCGGCGAGCACGCCCCCGACGCCCGCTCCCCCGACGAGGAGGCCGAGCGCCCCCCCGACGAGCCCGAGGAGCCCCTTGGCCCCCATGACCTTCTCGAAGGTCCACACGGGCGGGTTCCCCGCGATGTCGAGGCGCCGGGCGAGCCGGGCGCTCGCCCCCGTCGGCGTGAGCCGGTGCCCGATCGCCCGCGTGCGCTCGAGGAGCGGGGCGATCACCCTGTCGGCGAGGGGCACCTCCATCCGGGCGACCTCACGGGGGCGGACGGACCGTTCGAGGAGCGCGAGCGAGCGGGCGACACCGTCCTGCCGGGACGGCGTCGCGCCGAGCGCGTAGACGGCGGCCCAGACGGCGACGCAGACGAGCCCGAGGCCGGCCCAGAGGAGGGCGTGCGGGCCCATCAGACCTCGACCTCGACGACCTTGCGCATCCACAGCACCCCGACGACGAGGAACACCCCGCCCCCGAGGAGCATGAGGATTCCCGGGACCCGCGTCCAGAGCAGGCTGAGGTACTCGGGGTTGACCCAGAGCAGGTAGAAGAACACCCCGACCGGGAGGGCGACGAGGATCCCCGCCGAGAGCCGCCCCTCGGCCGAGAGTGCCCTCACCTGTCCGCGGAGGGCCTCCCGGTCGCGGAGGGTGGCGGCCGTCGTCCGGAGGGTCTCGGCGAGGTTGCCCCCGACGCTGCGCTGGATGCCGATCGCCATCGCCGTCCACTCCATGTTCGTGCTCCCCATCCGGTCGCCCACCCGCTCGAGGGCCTCCTCGATGTCGGTTCCGATCCGGACCTCGGCGAGCGCCCGCGAGACCTCCTTGGCGGTGGGGTCGACGCCGTCCCGGGCGACGGCGTCGAGCGCCTGGATGAGGGAGAACCCGGACTGGAGGCTGCTCGCGACGAGGGTGAGGACCTCGGGGAGCTGGCTCTCGAACCGCTTCGCCCGCCGGGCGGCCCAGAGCCGTAGCCCCGCCGCCGGTCCGAGGAGCCCGGCGAGCGCCCCGCCGACGGCGCCGAGGGCCCACGGCAGCGGCCCGAGCAGGACGAGTCCGGCTGCGGTCCCGGCGACGACGGCGACGACACGGAGGACGAGCCACTCCCCGGGCCGCCACGGCAGGTCGGCGCGCTGGAGCAGCCGCATCGTCCGTGGGGTCGCGGACCGACCCTCCATGACCCGGTCGCCGATCCCGACGATGTTCTGACCCAGCGCGCTCGGGGTTCGGACCACCGACGGCGAGGGTGCGGCCCGCTCGCGCGGGGCGAGGAGGCGGTCGATGTCCTCGACGCGGCGGCGGCGGGGCGATGCCAGCGCCGGCGCGAGGACGGCGAGGGCGATGAGGAGCACCCCGACGAAGACGGCGACGAGCGCGAGCGTGAGCGCCCAGACCGGCGTCCCCGAGCCGGGGGGACCGGACACCGGGTGCGGGCCCGGCGCCGGCGGCGCCGGCGGTGTCGCCGGCGCCGGCTGGGCGGACGGCGTCGGCGTCGGCGAGAGACCCGTTCCCGGGTCCACGACGACGTCCGCCCCCGTCCGGAAGGCTCCCGACGGCGTCCTCCCGGTGACGGTGACGGTCTCGGTGCCGGTGAGCGGGTCGCGCGGGGTGACCGTGAGGGCGACCTGCGCGTCGAGGGCCCGGGCAGCCGCCCGGAAGGCCGTCGTCACCGCCGCGGCGTCCCCCGCGGCAGCGACCCGCCCCCCGCCCGCGCTCGCGACCTCGGCGAGGGCGTGGGTGTCCGTCTCGCTCGTCCGGAACGCGATGACCTCGGCCCGGACCCCGGCCGCGTGCAGCCGCCGGGCCGCCGCCGCCCGGGAGGTCGACGACGCCGTGTCCCCTCCGTCGCCGAGGAGGAGGAGGCTCCGGTCGCCGGTGGACCCGAGCCGCGCGACCGCGAGCGCGACGGCGTCGTAGAGCGCGGTCTCCCCCCCGGGACGGAGGCTGTCGACGGCCCGTCGGACGGCGGCGCGGTCCCGGCCCGGGGGGACGACGAGCCGGGCGGCGCCGGAGAAGGCGACGACCCCGACGAGGACGTCGCGGGGCGCCGCCGCGAGGAAGGCAGCCACCGCCCCGCGGATCGTCGCCATGTCGTCGGCCGTCATCGAGCCGCTCGTGTCGACGACGATCATCGTCGCCCGCCGCTGGGTCGTCACCCGGGTGACGTCCGGGACGTACGTCCGCCCGGCCACGGTGAGCCGGAGCGTCGACCGGACGAGCTGCGGGTCCCGCTCCCCCGCGGCGAGGGTGAGCAGGCCCCGGAGGGCGCCGTCCTCGAGCCGGACGTCGCTCAGGGTCACCGGGGACGGTGACGGCTGCGCGCGCGCCGAGTCCCCGACGGGGACCCCGAGCAGGGCGACCGCGGCGAGGAGCGCCCCGAGGGCGCGCGGGCCCCTCACCGGTAGGCCCGCTGGAACAGCGTCGGCGACAGCGCGACCCCCTGGTCGCGCAGGGCGTCGCTGAAGGACGGGCGGAGCCCGGTCGGGACGAGCGACCCCCGGAACCTGCCGCTCTCGTCCTGCCCCGCGGCGAAGTCGAAGGTGAAGACGTCCTGCGTCGTGACGACCTCGCCCTCCATGCCGACGACCTCGGTGATGCTCGTCACCCGGCGGGTACCGTCGCGGAGGCGGGCCTGTTGGAGGACGACGTCGACGGCCCCGGCGACCTGCTCCCGGATGGCCCGGACGGGCAGGTCGACGCCCGCCATGAGGACCATCGTCTCGAGGCGCGCCAGGCTGTCCCGGGCGGTGTTCGCGTGGACGGTGGTGATCGAGCCGTCGTGCCCCGTGTTCATCGCCTGGAGCATGTCGAGCGCCGCGCCGTCCCGGACCTCGCCGACGATGATCCGGTCGGGCCGCATCCGCAGGGAGTTGCGGACGAGGTCCCGGATCGTCACGGCCCCCCTGCCCTCGATGTTCGCCGGCCGTGACTCGAGCCGGAGGACGTGGGCCTGGCGCAGCTGGAGCTCGGCCGCGTCCTCGATCGTGACGATCCGCTCGTCGCCGGGGATGAACGAGGAGATGACGTTGAGCGTCGTCGTCTTGCCCGAGCCGGTCCCCCCGGAGATGAGGATGTTGCGACGTCCCCGGACGCAGGCCGAGAGGAAGTCGCGGACCTCGGGGGTGAAGGTCCCGAACGAGATGAGGTCCTCGGCGGTGAACGGGTCGGCCGCGAACTTCCGGATCGTCAGCATGGCCCCGTCGAGGGCGATCGGCCCGATGACGGCGTTGACCCGGGAGCCGTCCGGCAGACGGGCGTCGACCATGGGGCTCGCCTCGTCGACCCGCCTGCCGACCCGCCCGACGATCTTGTCGATCGTCCGCCTCAGGTGCGCCTCGTGCGTGAACCTCACGTCGGTCTCGTGGATCCGTCCGGCACGCTCAACGTAGATCTGGTCAGGCCCGTTGACCATGATCTCGGACACCTCCGGGTCCCGCAGGAGCCCCTCGAGCGGGCCGTGGCCGAGGATCTCGTCGGAGACCTCCTGGACGATCCGGGTCCGGTCCGCCTGGGACAGCGGCGTCCGCTCGGCGTCGATGACCTCCTGGAGGCTGTGCCGCACCCGGGAGGCGAGCTGCTCCTCCTCGAGGTGAGGGTCGTAGAGCTGCGGTCCGAGCGACCCGAGCAGGGCCGTGTGGATGCTCGCCTTGAGGTCGGCGAAGGGGTCGACGTGCCGGTGCGTCCCGCCCGGCCCCCGCTGCGGGCCCGGGGGCTCCTCGGCAGCCGGCTCCTGTGCCCGGCGCCTGCTCTCGAGCCGGTCGGCGAGGCTCATCGCCGCCCCCATCGGCCGCGCCGGGGCCGGGTCCCGGCCGGCCCGCTCCCGGCAAGCCCGGCCGGGGCCGGGTCCGGGGCGAGCCGCCCGCGGACGCACCGCTCGGCGAGGTCGCGCAGGGCGACGCTCACCGGGTGCCGTGGCGCGTCGAGGACGATGGGGACCCCCCGGTTGAGCGCCGCGGTGACGTCGAGGCTGTTCGGGACGCTGACGGCGATCTCCTGCTTGACGGCGGCGACGACGTCCGAGGGGTGCAGGCCGACCTTGAGGTCGGACCGGTTGAGCACGACGAGGCGTGACTCCCGCGGGTGACCGAGGAGGTCGAGGGTCTCGAGGGCGAGCCGGAGGCTCTTCACGGCCGGGATGTCGAGGGTCGCGACGAGGAGGACGAGGTCGCTCGCGTCGCACGCGGCGAGGACGTGCTCGGTGAACGAGGGCGGGGTGTCGACGATGACGTAGTCGTACCCCTGGCGGGCGACCCGGAGGACCTCGGCGACCGACGCGTCCGTGACCCGCTCGGCGACGGTGGGGTCCGGGGGGGCGGCGAGGACGTGGAGCCCGCAGGCGTGCGGCGTGACGACCGACCGGAGTGCCTGCTCGTCGAGGTTGGCGCCCATCGCGACGACGTCGGCCATCGTCAGCTCCGGAAGGAGCTGGAGGCTGATCGCGACGTCACCGGAGGCGAGGTCGAGGTCGATGAGCAGGACCCGGGACCCGGTGCTCGCGAGATGGGCCCCGACGTTCGTCGCGACGGTCGTCTTGCCGACCCCGCCCTTGGCGGAGAAGACGGTGACGACGCGGCCCCCGCTCGCCCCCGGGGCACCGAGCACCCCACCCATCCGCTCGCCGAGGTCCCGGCTGCGGGCGACCGCCTCGGCGAGGCCGGTGAGGTCGTCCGTCGCGACGACCTCCCGGATCCCGGAGCGCAGCGCCTGGCTGAGGACGGTGACGTCGAGCCGCGTCCGGACGAGCACGACCCCGGCCCCGGGTCGCTCGACGCGGAGCCACTCCGCGAGGACGCAGGCCGCGCCGGCGTCGACCCCCGGGCCGATGACGACCTCGGTGACCCGGGGGTCCTCGGACACGGCCCGCTGCGCTCCCGACCCGCCCTCGAGGACCTGGACGTCGTCACCGAGCACCATGCGGTACCGCGCCGCGGACGCGGGGTCGGTGTCCCAGAGGAGGATCACCTGCCCACCCCCGAGAGGTCGAAGAGGGTGAGGTCGTCGACGCGGGGGGCGTGGTCGACCCCGGCACCGTCGCCCCGCAGGGCGGCGTAGAGGCTGCCGGTGGACGTGGCGTGGACGAGCCGGACCGCGTCGCGCGGGGTGACGGCGACCGTGACGAGGACGCCCGCCCCGCCGCTCCCGCCACCACCCGAGGTCCCCTCGGCAGGGGACGCGTCCGGTGAGGGCGCGGGCCCGAGGGGCTCGTCGCCCACGCCGATGACGAGGACGTCGTCGAGGAGGACGCTCGTGCCGTGGACGTCGGCGTCGTTGACGGCCTTGGCCTGGGCGGAGTCGCCGAGCCTCCTCACCTTGTACGTGTCGAAGATCGCGAGCCGGCTGCCCGGGGTGACGAAGCTCCCGACCCGAGCCGGGTCACCGAGTGCGACCGCGACCGCGACCATCCCCTTCGGCACCGCGAGCGCGCTCGCCCCGCGCGGCGCGGTCCCGAACCGGGCCGCGAGGACGAACTCCCCCGGCGCGATGTCGCTCACCGCGAGGAGCCGCTCGTTCGCGCCGGTGACCGGGCCGAGCGCCCCCGCCGGGGCTCCCTTCGCCGCGACCGTCGTCTCGCCGATGAGCCCCCGGTCGACGGCGGCGCGCAGCGTCGTCCCCGTCGGCACCTCCTTCGCGCTGACCCACACCGTCGTCGGTGACTGCGCCGCGACGGCGCGCCGGTCGGCCGTCCCGGCGTATGCGAGGACGAGCGCGACGCCGCCGAGCGCGACGACGGTGGCGAGGACGAACGTCAGTGCCCTGCGTCTCATGTCGTGTCCGTTTCCCGGTCAGCCGACCGTCTTGATGACCTGGAGGCCCGTGTTCGGCGCGCCACCGGACCCGGGGGGGACGAGCTGCCCGAGCGGGACGAGGTCGCGCAGGAACCACCCCGAGACGCAGCGGTCCCCGTGCGAGCAGATCGTCGTCCCTGGGCGCAGGCTCGCCCTGTCCGAGCCGCTGAGGTGCCAGCCGTTGACGTAGAACGCCGCGTAGCTGACGACGTGGTAGTAGTTCCGGCTCCCCCGGCCCGAGGCGCAGCCCCCGGATGGCGGGAAGACGTCCGGGCTGTCGGCGTTGCAGTCGTACACCGGGATGGCGACGACGCTCCCGTAGGTCGCGTCGAGGTCGGCCCGGTCGCACGGGACGTCGTTGCCGGGGTCGCCCTTGATCCAGCTGCCGTTGACGACCTCGGTGACGCAGTTGCCGGGGTTGGCGAGGGCGGCGAACCCCCCGGGCGCCACGTGGCCGTTCCATGTCGGGCACGTCGTCGGGTTGCCCTTGGTCCACACGTTGCCGACGCGGGCGGCGTCCGGCCACGGCCGGTCCGCGTCCCCGTACCCCGGCCAGGCACCCGTCGGGCCGGCCGGGTAGCTCCCCCCGGTGCCGGTCCGGGGGTCGGCACCGACCTGGCCCGCCCAGTCGCAGTAGGAGACCGTGAGGGGCAGGACGGCTGCCCGCTCCGGGACGACGTTCCCCCAGGCGGCGCGGGAGCACGCCCGGACGGTCGTCCCGGGCTGGCCGCCGGCGAGGGTCGCGGCGAAGGGCGTCGGGAAGAGGGTCGAGCCGTCCGCGAGCGCGGTCCGGGTGTGGACCTCGACGTAGGGGATGTCGGGGTGGTCGGAGAGGAGCGTCGGCAGCGCCGGGCAGTCCGTGAGGTCGCCGCTCGGGGGCAGGCAGCCGGGGAGCCCGGCGACGCCCCGGCCGCACGCGCCCGACGGGTAGCTCGTCCCGTCGAGACCGGAGGCGCCGTCGTCGGCGTTGGCGTCGGCGAGCCCGGCGAGCGCCGCATGGGTCGCGGGGTCGTCGACCCGGCACACCGCGGGCGTCGTCGCGCACGTCTGTGCGAGCGAGAGCGCGGCGGCCTCCCCGCCGTTCTCGAGCTGGCGGCGCTCCCCGAGGAGGGTGCCGACGTCGACGCTGAGCGCGGCCATGCCGAGGACGACGCCGCCGGCGAGGAGGATGGCGACGAGGACGGTCACCGCGCCGCGCTCGGGACGCCGGCGCCGGGCCGGTCGGGCGGTCCGTCGGGGACGCGGGGCCATCACTGACACCTCATCTCGGCACTCGAGGAGAACGACGTCGGAAGGGCGGCGGGGCTGCCGAAGAAGCCGTTGACGCCTTGGAGCAGCGGCCACTGGACGTTCCTCCTCGTCACCGTGACGGCGATGACGTCGACGCCCGTGGCCTGATCCTGCGTGCACGCCGACGGGACGGTGACGACGAGGTCGGCAGGTGGCAGGCCGGTCGCCGCGGAGATCGTCCGGGCGCGGACGGTGGCGACGTCGTAGACCTGCAGGGACGCCATCCGGGCCCCGTCGCGAGCGGCGCCCGCGAGGACGACCTTGTCGTGGAGGGCGAGCCCGAGGTCGACGACGCCCCCGGTCACGAGGAGGAGGAGCGGGAGCACGAGCGCGAGCTCGACGGCCGCCGCGCCGCGTTCATGGCCGGGACGGGGGGTCGCCCGCGGGCGCCGCCGCGTCCGCGGGCGACACCGACCACCCGGGTCACCCCGGTCCCGGAGCACGATCACGGCTCACCCCCGGGTCACCATGGCACCGAGAAGAGGCCGGCGACCACGCCTGCGAGTGTCACGACCGCGCCGACGACGACGGCCGCGACGAGGGCGACGAGGAGGGCGTACTCGACGGCGGTCGCACCCTCCTCCGAGGACGGTGCGACCGCCGCGAGGCCCCGACCCCGGGCCTTCACGCCGTCAGAGCTGGCTGGTGATGTCGGTGAAGGCGGTGTTGATCTGCTCGCCGAGCGTGACGACCGTCGTGATGACGACGGCGGCGATGAGGGCGACGAGGAGGCCGTACTCGACGGCGGTCGCGCCGCGCTCGCGGGCGGCGAGGCGGGTGTGGAGCTTGACGAGGGCGGTGGTCATGGCTGGACTCCTCTGGAGGATGGTGGACGACGCTGCAGGACTCACTCTCGCCGACCCGCAGATGATGCGGAATCGGGTAAAAGCACCCATATTGCCCTCGGCTGAACGGCCGCTCGCCCATCGGCCGAACGGCGGGCCCGGGCCCGTCTCGGCGCGTGCCCGGGAACGACGCCTCCGGGCGCCCCCGCTCGTCGCTACCGGCCGGGGACCGCGAGGTCGTCGCCGACCGGGGCGGTGAGCCAGGTCTGCCCGGCCCGGACGACGACGGTGCCGGCGCCGGTCACGACGGCGAGCCCCCGCTCCCCCCCGGTCGTCGTGATCCGCTCGGGGTGAGGCACGGCGGTGAGCGCCTCCCGCTCGCCGCCGATGTCGACGAGGTAGGGCCGGACGGCCTCCTTCGTCCCGGTCCGCCCGAGGACCGCGAGCCGGGTCGTCGAGATCCATGTGAGGTCGCGCGCCTCGACGAGGTACGGGGCGACCGCGCGCCCCACCGGGGACAGCTCCGTCGGGACCCCGTTCGGCTCTCGGACGATCCCACTGAGGTGGATGCTCGCGTGCCTCCCCCGGTCGTCCGTCGAGATGACCGCGATCCGCTGGCCGTCCGGGGAGACCCGGACGGCGAGCACGGTCCGTCCGGCGAGCCACCGGGCCCGGATGGGGATCGGCCGCGCCCGGGCGCTGTCACCCGGGTCGGCTGCGGTGTTGACCGCCCAGAGACGGACGTCGGCGACCCTCCCGGTCCCCCGCCCGCCGACCCAGAGGATGTCGTGCCGGTCATAGCTCGGGCGGGTGAGCTCGCTCGCGAAGTAGGGGACCTCGATCGTCTGCGTCCGCCGCCAGCGGGCGAGGGCGGCGCCGTCGGTCCCCACCGCGGCGATCTCCTCGCCGCTGCGGGACTCCGCGAGGTGGGTCCACACACGGGGGATGTCGGGGAAGGGCGAGTGCACATCGGCGAGCCCGTCCTCGCCGGGGTCGAGGATCCGGGTGACGTCGAGCGGGAGGACGCGCTGACCTACCCGGAGGACGGGCCGCGCGTCGGGGGCGGCCGGCTCGAGGCTCATCCCGAACTGCCCCACCGAGGACACCGGGGACGGTGCGTCGGGGAGGCTCAGCGCCGCGCCCTCGACGGTGACGGCGACGGCGGAGACGTCGGAGGCCTGGGTGAGGGTCGCGACGAGCTGGGCCCAGATGTTCTTCCGGGCCGTGGGGTCGGGCGGGAGTCCGGCGGCGGAGAGGTCGACCGTGGCGACCCCCCCGACGACGGGGACGGCGTCGACGGTGAGCGTCACCCCCCCGGAGAGGCTGCTCTGGGCCGCGCCGACGAGGTAGTCCGGGACGGGGTCGAGCTGGGCCCGGGCGAGCCGGGTCGCCTGCCGGTCGAGCGGGAGCCACCGGACGTCCGGGACGAGGACGCTCGAGCCGACGGCGACGTAGTAGATGTCGAACGGGCGGAAGAGCCGGTCGATGACCGCGGCGTCGAGCCACCGTCCGAACCCGGCGGGGAGGCTGCTGATCCGCCACTGCCCGTCGCTCTCGGCGAGCCCGATCCGCTCGGTGCGGGTCGCGTCCGGACGGGCGTACCGGTACCTGCCGCCGCCGTCGATCGACGCGACGACCGGCGCGGAGAGCTCGTAGACCGCTCCGGCGGCGTCCGCCCTCGTGACGTCGGGGGGCCCGCCGAGCACGGTCGTCCCGGCGTCGGGGTTCCACTTCGGTGCGAGCTCGTCGGTGAGGAAGGAGCGCGCCACCGACATCTGCCCCTGGCTCGCGGCCCCCGCGCGGAGGAAGCCTTCGACGATCTGCTCGGGCGTCGCCCCGGGCTCGGGCCCGGGGGGGAGGACGGTGACGGGGTTGCCGGTGGAGCCGCCGACCTCGAGTCCCTGCCGGACCGGGCCGTCCGTCCTCAGCCCGATGCAGCCGGTGAGGGCGAGCACGAGGGCGGCGAGGAGGAGGACGGTGACCCCCCGGCGGCGCCCCGTCCGCGGACGACGGGAGGCGCTCACCGGTGCCGGGCCTCCCCGGACGGGCCGGCGCCGGCGGTCGTCGGCGAGGTCGCCGGGCCGGGCGTTCGGCCCTCGTCCGGCTCGGTGGCCCCGGGTCGCTCGGGAGGCCCGGCGGGGGCACCCGGCGTGGCGACCCCGCCGACGACGGGCGGGAGCTCGGGTCCGCCCGGGACGAGGGGGACCGGAGAGGTGTCGATGGGGACCCCCGGGGTCTTGGGGAGGGTGAGCCTGAAGCGTGAGCCGCGTCCGGGCTCGCCCCAGGCCTGGAGCCAGCCGTCGTGCAGGCGCGCGTCCTCGAGCGAGATCGCGAGCCCGAGACCGGTGCCACCGGTCGTCCGGGTCCGGGCCGGGTCGGCGCGCCAGAACCGGTTGAAGACGAGGGAGGACTCGCCCGGCCGGAGCCCGACGCCCTCGTCGGCGACGACGACGGCGACCGCGCGCTCGTTCTCGTCGACAAGGACGTCGACGGGGTTTCCGTCCCCGTGCTCGATGGCGTTGACGACGAGGTTGCGGACGACCCGCTCGACCCGCCGCTGGTCGAGCACGGCGACGCACGGCCCGCTCGGGGCCCGGACCGTCACCGTGCTCCCCCGCCGGGCCGCGATCGCCACGGTCGAGTCGACGACCCGCTGGGCGAGCTCGACGAGGTCGGTGTCGTCCCCGTCGAGGGCCGCGGCGCCGGCGTCGAAGCGGCTGATCTCGAGGAGGTCGGCGAGGAGGTCCTCGAACCGGTCGAGCTCGGTGTGGAGCAGCTCGGCCGAGCGGGACACCGATGCCGGGAAGTCCTCGCGCGAGTCGTGGATGAGGTCCGCCGCCATCCGGATCGTCGTCAGCGGGGTCCGCAGCTCGTGCGAGACGTCGGAGACGAACCGCTGCTGGACCCGGGAGAGCCCCTCGAGCTGGCGGATCTGGGTCTGGAGGTTGTCGGCCATCTCGTTGAACGACTTGCCGAGCATCGCGAGGTCGTCCTCGCCGCGGGAGGACATCCGCTCGTTGAGGTTGCCACCGCTGAGCCGCTTCGCAACCGACGCCGCCCGCCGGACGGGGCTGACGACCTGACGGGTCACCATCCACGCGACGGCGCCGACGAGGAGGACGAGGATGATGCCTCCGACGACGAACGAGCGGGCGAGGAGGTCCATCGTCGCCTGCTCCCGGTCGAGCGGGTAGATGAAGTAGAGGTCGTACGGACCGGCGACGGGCACCGCGACCTGGGAGCCGACGACGACGGCGGGGACCTCCTCGCCGCCGGAGCCCCGGGCCCCCGGTGCGGTCGTCGTGTCCAGCGGGAGCGGGAGTCCGATGACGGTCGTCTGCTGGTGACCGCTGTCCGCCGCGACCGCGGTCCTCAGGTCGCGCGGGATGATCGCCGGGGAGATCCCTCCGGTCGCCACCTCGTCGAGGACGGTCGGGTTCGTGTTGCCCACCGAGCGCGAGAAGACGACGTAGCGGCTGTCCTCGTTGTTCGGCGCGGCCAGCTGGCCGGTGACGGTGTTCCACGCGAACGCGCTGAGGTCGGCCGCGCTGCCCGTTTGGTCGGTGTCGTCGAAGTACTGCTGCGCCCGCGAGGTCAGCGCGCGGCTCTCCGCCTGGGCGGACCGGACCCGGTCCTCGAGGAGCCCGCTGGAGATCTCGCGGACGAGGTACACCCCGAGGAAGCCGACGACGAGGACGCCGAGGACGACGGTCGTCGTCACCACCCGGAACTGGAGGGAGGCCCGCCATGTCCACCCGAGCCGGGCGAGGAGGGCGAGGACGTCGTCGCCGAGGGACCGGCCGGCCCGGCGGACCCGCTCGCGGGCGCGCCGCCACGCCGACGGCGCCGGGCGGTCGGGGGACGGCGCCTCGGTCGGCCTCGACGGGTCGCTCATGGCTACGAGGGGCCTGCCTTGTACCCGACACCCCGGACGGTGACGACGATCTGCGGGTTCTCGGGGTCGTGCTCGATCTTCGAGCGGAGCCGCTGGACGTGGACGTTGACGAGCCGGGTGTCCCCGGCGTGCCGGTACCCCCACACCTGCTCGAGGAGGACCTCGCGGCTGAACACCTGCCAGGGCTTGCGGGCGAGGGCGACGAGGAGGTCGAACTCGAGCGGGGTGAGCGAGACCGCCGCACCGTCGCGCTTGACCGAGTGCCCGGCGACGTCGATGACGAGGTCGCCGATGTCGAGCCGCTCGGGCTCCGGCTCGTCGCCGCGTCGGAGGCGGGCCCGGACCCGCGCGATGAGCTCCTGGGGTTTGAAGGGCTTGACGACGTAGTCGTCGGCGCCGGACTCGAGGCCGACGACGACGTCGACGGTGTCGGTGCGAGCCGTGAGCATGACGATGGGGACCCCGGACTCGGCCCGGATCCGTCGGCACACCTCGAGCCCGTCGGTCCCCGGCAGCATGACGTCGAGCAGGACGAGGTCGGGTCGGGCGTCACGGAACGCGGCGAGGGCGTCGGCGCCGTCGGCGACGTGCGAGACCTCGAGACCCTCGTTGCGCAGGACGATCCCGAGCATCTCCGCGAGCGCGAGATCGTCGTCGACGATGAGGACGCGACCATTCACCGGTGCGATGTCCTTTCCCCGGGTGAGACGTGCTGATCACTGAGCATCATCACACATTCTCCGGTGAGGCCCGGGAGGCCGCGGCGTGACCGCGGGCGCGTCCTCGCGGGCCTCCCGGGCCGGACCGGGCGGGGTGTCGGCGCAGGTCACGGACGACCCACCGTCCGGCCTCGCGGCTCGGCCCGGGCGGGAGGACGACGACGTCGGCGTGCGCCGCGGCCGGCCCGGCCACCCCGGTCGCCTGGAACCGGAGGTAGGCCCGCTGGTCACCGGCGCCGAAGGCGTCGAGCGGGTTGCTCACCCACACCCGGACGCCGCGCGCCGCGAGGGACTCCGCGAGCGGCGAGGGTGCGAGCACGACGCCACCGTCGGACACGGCGACGACGCGGTCGACGAGGGCCGGGGGGAAGGGGAGGGCCCCGGAGCCGCGCAGGAGCGGGGCGAGGACCGCGGCGGCGGTGAGCGGACCGAGCACCGCGACCACTCCCCCGAGCCGGGCGACCGCTCCCGCCGTCGGCGTGCGGCAGGGCCGGGCAGGGGCACGGAGGACGAGCGCGGGGCGCGGCCCGCGGGTCATCCCGGCGGCGGCCGGCGCGGCGAGCAGGAGGAGGAGCCACACCCCGTGTCGCGCCGTCCCGACGGTCGCGACGAGGAGTCCGAGCCCGGCGGCGTACTCCCAGAGCGGCCGCCGGTGGCGGAGAGCCCCGCCCGCGAGCGCGAGGCCGGCGACGACGGTGAGCACGTCGAGCGGCGCGCCGAGGTCGAGCGGCGCCCAGAGACCGACGGACTGCCGGGCGGCCTCGTTGCCCAGGACGCCCAGGTAGTAGGCGGGCGTGCCGCCGAGGGCCGGGGTGAGCGCCACCGCGCCGGCCTGGGCGACGAGGACGAGGGCGCTCTCGAGGGGGCGCCCGCGGGCCCGGGAGAGCAGGAGGTAGCAGCCTGAGACGGCGACCCCGGCGAGGACCCCGCCGTGGAGGTTGCCCCAGAGGGCGGTGAGCGGGACGAGGAGCCACACCCGACGGCCCGGCCGGCGGTGCTCCGCCCGGAGGAGGAGGACGAGGACGGCGTACGGAAGGAGCGAGAGCGTCTGGAGCCGGACGACGGCGAGCGCCGAGAGCGTCCCCAGGGCGAGGAGCGCGAGGGCACCGGCGGTCGCCCCGTCCCCGGCGCCGGCGCGGCGGCACCCCGCCGCGACGACGACGAGCGCGGCTCCGACGATGGCGACGTGGGCGCCGAGGAGGCCCGGTGTCCCCCACGCCGCGTGGACGAGCGAGGCACCGAGCTCGGCGAGGACCGGGACGTTGACCCAGCCCGCGGTCGGGGCGCTCGCGTACGGCACCCCCGCGGGCACCCCACCGGTCTCGCGGACCCGGTCCCCGAGGGCGACGAGCCACAGGCAGTCGGACCCGACGAGGCCGAAGCCACCGACGAAGGCCACCGTCACGGCGAGGACGACGGCGAGGACGAGGGCGGGTGTGCCCGGGAGCCGCCGGCTCACGGGAGGGCCCGCCCGGCTTCCGGCGTCGCCCGGCCGACGGCGACGAGGCGGGGCACGGCGGCGAGGGGGAGGCCCGGCGGCAGCGAGGGCGGCCCGGGCAGGAGGGCGAGCAGGACCGCTGCGGTCCCACCCCACGAGACCGCCGCGAACGCGGGGAACGGGAGGAGCGTCAGCGGCCGGGGCACCTGGGCGAAGGCCGGCGAGCAGGGGTAGGGGTCGAGCTCGCTCGGGGCGAGCCCGTGGACGGCGTGCCGCCACACCATCCAGTACGCGTGGCCGCCCATCCACAAGGCGTGGCCGTCCGCGGCGAGGGCCGCGGGGACGGGGTGGGCGAGTGCCCGGAGCAGCCCACCGGCCACCGGCCACCGGCCACGCGAGGAGGACGGCCGCGAGCTGCCCGAACGCGACCCCACGCCGAGGCACCCGACCCACCGCCACGGCCGCGCCGGCCCGTTCGCCTCGCATGGTCTCCCCGGCTACGGCACGCCGCGCGCGGGTGTGCTCCGCACGGACGCTAGCGAGGCCGGGCGCGGGTTCCCATCGGCCGTTCGGCCGGGGACCCCGTCGCCCGGGGCCGGGACGGGGTACCGGCCCGCGTCGAGAACCCGGCCCCCGGCGCGGTCGGCGCCCGCCCCGGAGGGCAGCGGCGCCGGCCGCGGACGGTCAGTACCGGTAGTGCTCCGGCTTGTACGGCCCGGTGACGTCGACACCGAGGTAGGCCGCCTGGGCCTTGCTGAGCTCGGTGAGCTCGACACCGAGGGCGCCGAGGTGGAGCCGGGCGACCTTCTCGTCGAGGTGCTTGGGGAGGACCGAGACGGCGTTCCCGTACTCCCCGGCCTTCGTCCACAGCTCGATCTGGGCGATCGTCTGGTTCGAGAAGCTGTTGCTCATGACGAAGGACGGGTGCCCGGTCGCGTTGCCGAGGTTCATGAGCCGGCCCTCGGAGAGGACGATGATCGAGGAGCCGCTGGGGAACGTCCACTCGTGCACCTGCGGCTTGATCTGCGTCTTCGTCACGCCGGGGACCCTCGCGAGGCCGGCCATGTCGATCTCGTTGTCGAAGTGGCCGATGTTCGCGACGATCGCCTTGTCCTTCATGAGCTGCATGTGCTCGGCGGTGATGACGTCGAAGCAGCCGGTCGTCGTGATGAAGACGTCGGCGCTCGCGACGACGTCGTCGAGCCGGGCGACCTGGTAGCCCTCCATCGCCGCCTGGAGCGCGCAGATCGGGTCGACCTCGGTGACGATGACCCGGGCACCCTGGCCCCGGAGGCTCTCGGCGCAGCCCTTGCCGACGTCGCCGTAGCCGCAGACGACGGCGACCTTGCCGCCGATGAGGACGTCGGTCGCCCGGTTGAGCCCGTCGATGAGGCTGTGCCGGCAGCCGTACTTGTTGTCGAACTTGCTCTTCGTCACCGAGTCGTTGACGTTGATCGCCGGAAAGAGGAGGTCGCCCGTCTCGGCGAGCTGGTAGAGGCGGTGGACCCCGGTCGTCGTCTCCTCGGTGACGCCCCGGATGCCCGCGGCGACGGCGGTCCACCTCCCGGGGTCCTCGGCGAAGGTGCGCCGGACGAGGGCCTTGAAGACCCCGAACTCCTCGGAGTCGTCCTCGGTCGTCGCGGGGACCTGACCGGCGGTCTCCCACTCCCGGCCCTTGTGGACGAGCATCGTCGCGTCGCCACCGTCGTCGAGGATCATGTTCGGGCCTCCACCCGGCCACGTGAGGATCTCGTTCGTGCAGTCCCAGTACTCCTCGAGGGTCTCGCCCTTCCACGCGAAGACGGGAACGCCCTGCGGGTTCTCGGGGGTCCCGTGCGGCCCGACGACGACGGCCGCGGCGGCCTCGTCCTGGGTCGAGTAGATGTTGCACGACGCCCAGCGGACCTCGGCGCCGAGGGCGGTGAGGGTCTCGATGAGGACGGCGGTCTGGACGGTCATGTGGAGGGACCCGGCGATCCGGGCCCCGGTGAGCGGCGCGTGCGCGGCGTACTCCTCGCGCAACGCCATGAGGCCGGGCATCTCGTGCTCGGCGAGGCGGATCTGGTGGCGGCCGGCCTCGGCGAGGCTGAGGTCGGCAACACGGTGGTCAAGGGGCATGGCGGACTTCCTCGTGGTCGACGATGTTCAGACCCGGCGTCGCCCATCTGGACGGCGGTGCACCGCTCGTCGCGTCGCGACGGGTGCCCCTGCGTGGGTCATCACCCGCGCCGGCGGACCCCAGTCTACCTCCGGGGCCCGGGCGACGCCGAAGCACGCCGGTGACGGGAGGACCGGGCGCCCCCCGCGACCCGACGGCCGAGGTGCGCGCTGCGGTGCGCCGCGGGGACCTCGCTGCGGGCAGACGCTTCGGCCCACGGGAGGTCGGGGCTGGCCGGATCCCCTAGCGTGGGCCCCGGGGCGTCCGCCGGGGCGCCGGTGACCATCTGAGGAGGAGCGGACGTGAGCACGAGCGGCGAGAACGGCAGGGCGGACGAGGAGGGGGTCGACCTCCACGTCGACGAGACGGCGTGGCAGGCCTGGAAGGAAGCCAAGCCCGACTACGAGGACGACCCGGAGGGCATCGACACCTCCGGGGTCGGGGCCGCGGCGGTCTCGGGCGGCTCGAGGCACGAGATCCACGAGCACGACGAGGCCCCCTCGGCGCCCGGCGACGCGGACGCAGACACCGCAGACACCGCAGACACCGCAGACACCGCAGACACCGCAGACGAGGACACCGGAGACGAGGGCCGCGCCGCCGACGCCGACTGACGCCGGCCGCCGATCCGCAGCACCGCCGATCCCCGGCACCGCCGATCCCCGGCACCGCCGATCCGCAGCACCGCCGATCCGCAGCACCGCCGGGCCGCAGCACCGCCGGGCCGCAGCACCGCGGGGCGGCTGGGCCGCTGCGAGGGTCAGTCCGGGGGCGGGGTCGTCTCGAGCGAGGAGCGGTCCGCACCGTCGAGGCCGCGGATGTCGGGCTCGAGGTACACGACGAGGCGCAGGTCGGGAAGGGCCGCCCTCGCCCGCTCCTCGGCGGCGTCGATCGCCCGCGCGACCTCGGACGCGGTGTCGGTCGGCGTCACCTCGAGCTTGGCGGCGACGAGGAGCTCCTCCGGCCCGAGGTGCATGGTCTTGAGGTGGATGACGCTGTCGATCCCGGGCGCCTGACCGATCGCCTCGCCGATCGCCCGGCTCGCCCCCCGCGTCGCGGACTCCCCGATGAGGAGGGACTTCATCTCCACCGCGAGGATGACCGCGACGGTGCCGAGGAGGAGGCCGATGCACGCCGTCCCGGCGGCGTCCCACATCGCGCTGCCCGTGATGAGGCTGAGGCCGACCCCCGCGAGCGCGAGACCGAGCCCGACGAGCGCGGCAGAGTCCTCGAGGAGGATGACGGGCAGCTCCGGCCCCTTGGCGCGCCGGATGAACTGCGCCCACGACTGCTCGCCCCGCTCGGCGTTGCCCGCGTGGACGGCCGTCCGGAAGGAGAAGCCCTCGAAGAAGAGGCCGACGGTGAGGACGAGCAGGGGAACCCACCACCACTGGCTCTCGAGGAGCTCGTCCGGCTTCCCCTGGGCGACCTCGTGGAACTTCCTGTACGCCTCGAAGAGAGCGAACAGGCCGCCGAGGCTGAAGAGGATGATCGCGACGACGAACCCGTAGACGTACCGCTCCCGGCCGTAGCCGAAGGGGTGCTCGGGGGTGGCGTCCCGCCGCGCGCGCTTCCCGCCGAGGAGGAGCAGCCCCTGGTTGCCCGAGTCCGCGACCGAGTGGATCGACTCCGCGAGCATCGAGCTCGCTCCGGTGAGGAGGAACGCGACGAACTTCGTCACCGCGATCCCGACGTTCGCGAGCAGGGCGGCATAGACCGCCTTGGAACCACCTTCGTCAGCCATGGCCGACAGCGTATGGGCTGGACGGCCCGCGCGCTGGCGGGTGGCGCCTCAGCCGAGGACGGGCATCTCGTTGAGGTCGCCGAGCGGGCTGAGGCCGAGCCCGAGGACGGCGTTCTCGACGACCTCGCTCAGGGCAGGGTGGATCCAGTACTGGCCGCGCGCGAGGTCCGCGCACGCCTGACCGAGCGACATCGCCTGGATGAGCGGCTGGATGAGCGTCGAGGACTGCGGTCCCATGAGGTGGGCGCCGAGCAGGGTCCCCGCGGTCCGGTCGGCGACGAGCTTGCACGTGCTCGTCGTGTCCTCCATCGCCCAGCCGTACGCGGTGTCGCCGAACGGCTGGGTGTACGTCGTGACGTCGTGGCCCGCGGCCCGCGCCTCGGCCTCGGTGAGGCCGACGGTGGCGATCTGCGGCCGGGTGAAGACGGCGGAGGGGACGACCCGGTGGTCGAACTCGCGCAGGTCGTCCGGGTGGGCGAGGTTGTGGGCGACGACGCGGGACTCGTGGTTCGCGACGTGCTTGAGCATGTACGGCGCGCTGACGTCGCCGAGGGCCCAGACCCCCTCGGCCGTCGTCCGCCCGGCGGCGTCCACCCGGACCCGCCCGTCGTCGCGGACGTCGACGCCGGCGTGCTCGAGCCCGACGTCGTCGCTGTTCGGGACGCGGCCGGTGGCGACGAGGAGGAGGTCGCCGGTCACGCTGGCCCCGTCGGTGAGGCGGAGGCGCACGCCGTCCCCGGCCGCGGAGACCTCCTCGGCCTCGACGCCGAGATGGACCTCCCAGGACCCGTGCGCGAGCCTGGTGAACTCCCGGGTGACGTCCGCGTCGAGGTGCCGCAGGAGCCCGGCCCCCCGGGTGACGATGACGACCTCGCTGCCGAGGGCCGAGAGGACGTGGGCGAACTCGGCGGCGATGTACCCGCCACCGAGGATGACGACCCGGGCCGGGAGGTCGTCGAGCCGCATGACGGTGTCGCTCGTCTCGTACGGGACCCCGGACACGCGGACGACCTCGGGGACGACGGGACGCGACCCGGTCGCGAGGACGACCTGGTCCCCCGTCACCCGCGCCGTCCGCCCGTCCGACCCGGTGACCGCGAGCGCACGCGGCCCGGTGAACCTCGCCCACCCGAGGTGGGGAGTCGTCGCCGGCGACTCCTCGCGGTGGGCGAGGCCGCTGCGCGAGACCGGGTCGATCCGGCCGAAGACCCGGTCCCGGACGTCACGCCACCGGACACCGGTGAGGGCGGCGTCGACCCCGAAGCGTCCGGCCCCGCGTACCGTGGTCGCGACGTCGGCCGTGTGGACGAGCATCTTCGTCGGGATGCATCCGACGTTGAGGCACGTCCCGCCGAAGGTGCCCCCCTCGACGACGGCAACCCGCGCGTCCCCGAGCTCCGGGCTGACGAGGGCGTTGCCGGAGCCGCTGCCGATGATGACGAGATCGTAGTGGGCCACGGCCTCACCCTAGGCGGGACGGGGGCCGCTCACCCGCCGGCGCGGTCCCGCAGCCGCGCGACGTGCGGTGCCGTCGACGGGTCGAGACCCAGGCCGAGCGCGAGGTAGGTCGCGGCGAAGTCGGTGAGGGCGACGGCCCCGGCGAGCCGGACGAGGTCGTGCCCGGGTTCCGTGCTGACCTCCATGACCCGGACCCCTGCATCCTCGGCGGCGTCGACGACGGCCTGGGCGAGGTTGTGCCGGTCGGCCTCCTGCGCGGACACCCCGACTGCGGCGGGCGGCAGGTCCCGGAGCATGAGGAGCCCGAGCGGGGCGGACGTGGGGCCGTCGAGGTAGGGGTCGGCGAAGACGTCCCGCCCCCCGTCGGGGGCGGACCCCGCGGCCCGGGTGAGCGGACCGTCGAAGCACGCGACGACCTGGGCGGCCGCGTCGGGCAGCGCGCCCCACGTGGCCGGGGTGCGCGCGGTCCGGGCGAGCATCGCCGCCGTCCGGGTGGCCGCCACCCCGGTGAGGCTCCCGTCGCCGAGCACGACGGGAACGGTCTCGACGAGGTCGGTGGCGAGGACCTTCGCGGGGTTGACGAACGCCTCCGCGGACGGCCGGCAGGCCTCGGCCTGGGCGTCGAGGCGGTCGGCGACGTCGTCGAGGACGGCGCCGGGGAGGTCGATGACGTCGACGGCGGCCGCGGCGAGGAGGACGGGGGTGAGCAGGGACCACAGCGACGTCCGGGACGTGCGCCCGTCGACGGGGACCGGCACGTGGACGCCGTGGGCGTCCGCGGCGATGTCGGCCAGCGGCGAGCCGTCGGCGCCGACGGTGAGCACGGTGGCGCCGCGGCGGGCTGCCTCGGCGGCGAGCGCGACCGGCCCGGGTGCCCGGCCGGACTGCGAGACGGCGATGACGAGGTCGAGCGGCCCGACCCAGCCGGGGAGCGGGACGTTGTGGCGGTCGGCGACGACGACCGGAGAGGACGCCCCGGCGAGGAGGTCGAGGACGTCGGAGACGATGCCGCTCCCGCCGAGCGTGGCGACGAGGACGGCCCGTGGGCGCTCGCCGTGGTTCACCCGGTCGATCCCGGCCTCGGCGGCGTGGACGAGGGCGGTCCGCACCTGCGCGCCCGCCGTGGCGAGGGCGCGGAGCGAGCCGCGCCGGTCCACCGCGGCGATCCGGTCCGGGTCGTCGAGACGCGCGGGGTCGAGGGCGGGTGTCACGACGTCACCCGGGGCGGCGTGCCTCGTCGACGAGGAGGACGGGGACGCCGTCGTCGACCCGGTAGGCGAGGCCGCAGCCGACGGACGTGCACACGAGCTCCGGACCACGCGGCCCGGCGTCGTCCCGCAGCTCGGCACGGCAGGCGGGGCAGCGGAGGATCTCCCGCAGCCACGGCTCGATCCCCGCCGCCACGGCGTCCGGTCGGTGCTCAGTCATGGGCCGATCCTCTCACCATGGCGAGGACGGCGTCGCGCACCTCGGCGACGGTGCCGGGGTCGGCCGCCTCGACGTTGAGTCGCAGGAGCGGCTCGGTGTTCGAGGGCCGGAGGTTGAACCACCACACCTGCCCGTCGACGTCGTGGCTGACGGTGAGGCCGTCGAGCTCGTCGAGGGAGAGACCGCGCTCCCGGGCCCAGTCCCGGACGCGGTCGGTCGCCGCGGCGGCGTCCTCGACGACGGAGTTGATCTCCCCGGAGGCGGCGTAGCGCTCGACGCCCTCCATGAGCTCGCTGAGCGGGGCGTCCTGCCCGCCGAGGGCGGCGAGGACGTGCAACGCGGCGAGCATCCCGCTGTCGGCGAACCAGAAGTCGCGGAAGTAGTAGTGGGCGCTGTGCTCGCCCCCGAAGACCGCGTCGGCGCGGGACATCTCCGCCTTGATGAAGGAGTGCCCGACCCGGGTCCGGACGGGGACCGCCCCGTGCTCGGCCACGACCTCGGGCACGGCGCGCGAGGTGATGACGTTGTGGACGACCCGGACCTCGGCCGGGGCTGTGCCGGCGGCGACCTCGCGGGCGATCTCCCGCGTGGCGACCATCGCGGTGACGGCACTCGGGCTCACCGGGTCCCCCCGCTCGTCGACGACGAAGCAGCGGTCCGCGTCGCCGTCGAACGCGAGCCCGAGGTCGGCCCCCCGGTCCCTCACGGCCGTCTGGAGGTCGCGGAGGTTCTCCGGCTCGAGCGGGTTGGCCTCGTGGTTGGGGAAGGTCCCGTCGAGCTCGAAGTACAGCGGGAGGACGGTGACGGGCAGTGCGGGCAGCCCGCTGCCGGTGCCGAGGACCGCGGGGACGGTGTGGCCGGCCATCCCGTTGCCGGCGTCGACGACGACGGTGAGCGGACGGATCCCGCGGAGGTCGACGAGGTCGCGGAGGAAGCCCGCGTAGTCGGCGAGGACGTCCCGCTCGGTCACCGACCCGAGGCCGCCGTCCCCGTCCGGCGGTGGGTCGGCGAGGAGGGACTGGGCGAGGTCCCGGACCTCGGTGAGTCCGGTGTCCTGGCCGACGGGCCGTGCCCCGGACCGGCAGAGCTTGATGCCGTTGTACCGGGCCGGGTTGTGGCTCGCGGTGAACATCGCGCCGGGGAGCCCGAGGGCGCCGCTCGCGTAGTAGAGACCGTCGGTGCTGCACAGTCCGATGAGGATCGCGTCGAGGCCCTCGGCGGCGACGCCGTCGGCGAAGGCGGCGACGAGCTCGGGCGAGGACGGGCGCATGTCGTGGCCGACGACGACGGAGCGGTCGCCGTCCGGGCCGGCGACGACCCGGGCGAAGGCGGCGCCGAGGGCCCGGGCGACAGTGCAGTCGAGCTGGTCGGGGACGACGCCGCGCACGTCATAGGCCTTGACGATGTCCTCGAGTCGGTGCACGTCCCCCACCCTCCCGCTCAGCCCTCGGCCTGGTCCCGCAGGACGCGCAGGTGGCCCCGACGCCCGGTCTCGCGGACCTGGGCGCCCTCCTCCGGGGAGGGCGTCGGAGCGCCCGCGACGACGTCGACGGTACCCGTTCGCTCGGACCGGCGAGCCGCTCTGACGACATTGGCCAGCGCGACGAGGTCGTCGTGGTTGTCGGGGACGATGCTCTCCCGGGGAAGCCGGACGACGTCCCAGCCGCGCGGCACCGTGAACCCGGTCGCGTGGTCGTCGCAGAGGTCGTAGGTGTGCGGCTCGGCGTACGTCGCGAGCGGCCCGAGCACGGCGGTGGACTCGGAGTACACGTACGTCAGCGTCGCGACGGCGGCGCGGGTGCAGGCGGTGCGCGAACACTTCCGGGACAGACTCACGCGAGCCAACATAGGCCACCTCCCTCGCCATCCCCCAACGGGCGCGCCGTACGATGAGGCCACGGCGGACGGCTCGTCCGCGCCTCCCCCGCCCCGGCGGGCGGGTCGAGGGAGAGGCCGAGGACGGGAGCGCCGTGACACCACCGAGCGGGCCCCCGGCGGGCCGCCGGCGCCGGGACCGGCACGGCCGGGGCCACCGCGGGCCGCTCGCCTGGCCCCCGGTGCCGGCGATGTCGTCCCGGGCGGACGTCTTCGACGAGCTCGTCCTCGACAGCGCGGCCCGCCTCGACCGCGTGCTCGCCGGTCGGCGGGGACGCGTCGAGTTCGCCGTCGAGGACGTCCCGCCGAGCGACCCGGCGCCGTGGGAGGAGGAGGGCGTCCCCCTCGGACGGGTGTTCCCGGGGGAGGGCCGCCTGCCGGTGCGGATCGTCGTCTACCGTCGCCCCGTCGAGGCCCGCGCGGAGCACGCCCGCGAGCTCCCCGCGCTCGTCCACGAGGTCGTCGTCGAGCAGGTCGCCGCCCTCCTCGGGGTGCCACCCTCCGAGGTCGACCCGGGGGCCGGCGAGCACTGAGCGCGCCCGGGGCGCCGTCCGCTCAGCCGCCCGGGAGGGGGACGACGGTCGTGTCCCGGGCCCGGACCCTCGCCGGGCTGAGCGGCCGGCTCCGCACGAACGCCCCAGGCCCGGGCCCCGACGTCGTGACGATGCCGGCCCGGAGGTCGCCGGGGCCCCCGGCGGGGCGGACCCACACCGACGCGCTCCCCCCGACGTCGACGGCCGCGGACCCGTCGGCGACGACGTCGACGGCTCGGGACGACGCCCGGCCGGCCTCGTCCACCGTCGTGACCTCGGCGGTCACCGGTCCCCCCGAGGCGACGAGCGAGAGGGTCACCTGATCCGGAGCTGCCGCCGGCGCCGCGAACGCGGTGCCCGCAAGGCGCGTGACGGGTGCCGTCGCGCTCGCCCAGGCGAGGTCGCCGCCCGCCGGACCGGACCCGGACCGTCGCACGAGGGCGGAGGCGACGACCGGGACGTCGGCGACGACCTCGACCCCGACCGCGCCCAGCGGGGCGTTGCCGAGGGAGATGTCGCGGACCGACTCGGCGGGGACGCGGGTGACGCCACCGGGGACGGCGCTCGGCCCGTCCCGGAAGAGGAGACGGACCTCGACGACGCCCTCCCGCGACCCGGGGACGGCGACCCGGACCGACGCCGGTCCGTCGATGCCGGCAGCGGCGATGACCTGCCGGCGGGACGGCGCCTCGGTCGCGCTCGCGTCGTCGCTGCCGACGGGGTCGGTCCCGTCGACCCAGGTGTCGTTGACGGCCGCGAGCAGCAGCCCCCCGCGGGTCGTCACGTGGACGACGGGGGCCGCCTCGGTCGCGGAGAGGGAGTCGAGGAGGACGACGGTGCGGCCACCGCCGGGCACGGCGACGTCCTCCCCCGAGGGAGCGTCGACGGGCCCGTGGCGCCCGAGCATCCGGACGTCGGCCGTCACCGGGTTCGCGCCGGGGTTGGTGAGGACGAGCCGCTCCTGCCGTCCCGGGGCGTCCCCGCCGGCGGCGAGCCACGCCTCGGCCGTCGCCGGACCGCACGGGACCGACCCGGCCCCGCGGACCCGGGACGAGGAGGCCGACCACTCCTGGGCCGCGACGAGGCCGGGCGCGCGCGCCCCGGTCCCCCGGACCGCGAGCGGGTCCGCACCCGCGTACCCGGACCGCACGGTCACCGGCGTGGGGCCCTCGGCCCGTGTCGCCGGGTCCGCGCCGAGCGGACCGATGGCCAGCGTGCCCGTCCGTCCCGGGGCCGGACCGACCCCGGCGACGAGTCCTCGCGGGGGGACGGCCGCGGCGACCGTGCCCGGCAGGGCGACGTCGTCGAGCCCCTCGGCCCCGCTGAGCTCGGATCCCGGGCAGACGAGCGTCGCATTCGTCGCGGCGGCCGGCGGGGCACTCGTCGCCGCCCCGGTCGCCGGGGCGGGCGCGAGGTCGAGCGCCGGCGCCTGGGTCGCCGCGAGGACGAGACCGGCTCCCGCCCCCGCGACGACGAGGGCGCGGGCGGCGGCGCGCAGGCGTGCGGCCCGGGGGGTCATCGACGCCTCCTCGAGGCTCGGGTGCCGAACGGGACCGCGAGGTAGGCGACGGCGATCAGGGCCGCGCCCTGGACGAGGTCCCAGCGGGGGTGGGCCGACCGGACGGTGACGCTGAGCTCGATGGCGCCCTCGGGAAGCGGGTAGGTCGGGACACCGGCCTCGACGTCCCCGGTGAGGGTCGTCCCGTCCGCCGCGACCCGGGCGTACCCGGACCACCCCGGTGGCTCGGCGACCTCGAGCCGGGCTCCGCGCGGGACGTCGAGAACGGTCCGGGTGGCGGCGTGCTGGCCGAGCGCCGGGACGCTCACCGCGCCGGTGTCGCTGACGAGGCGCAGCCGGGAGGGCGCGACCGCCCGATCGGTGGAGGAGGTCGGGGGCTCGACCCGCCAGACGTCCTGGCCGGCGTGGTCCCCGAGCCGGGTCAGGCCCTCGGCGGCGTCGAGCCGCCGGGTCATCGCGTCCGGCGCGCCGACCGGGAGCTCGACGAACCCGACGCCGCGAGCGTCGAGGACGTCGACCGGGGACGCGGACGCGACGGTCGCGTCCCCGAGCAGCGACGAGAGGGCCTCCTCGAGCCTCGGGTCGCCGGGCGCGGTCGGGAGGCCGTGGGTGAGAGCGGACCGCTCCCTCCCGAGGAGGCGGTAGCCGACCTCGTCGTCGGCGCCGGTGAGGGCGATGACCCGGTTGGCGAGGCCACCCTCGGCCTGGTCGACCGCGACGGCGGGCCGAGGGTCGGTCCACGGCGTCAGCGCGGCCCCCACGGTCGTCCAGGCGAGCACGACGACCGTCGCGCCCGCCCCGAGGGCGCCCAGCGCGACGAGCGGCCACCGGAGGAGGACCGCCCACCCCGCCCGGCCGCGGGAGAGCGGGAGCCCGTCGACCCCGGCGAGCGCGCCGGCGAGGAGGGCCAGGCCGTACGGGAGCAGCCCGAGACCCGCCCACGCCGTCACCGGCTCGCCCCCCTCGATGGCGGGCGTCGTCCCGAGACGGACGTGCGGCGCGAGAAGCGCGAGGGCGAGCCCGAGGAGCGCGGTCGCCCCGGTCGCCCACGCGAGGGCGGGACGGACCCGTGCGCGGGCGAGACCGACCGCCCCGAGGAGGACGAGCGGCGCGCCGAGGGCCGCCGGGACGGACCCGGGGCCCCCCGGGTGGAGGAGCGCGATCTGCCACGGGGCCGGGGCGGCGAGAGCGCGGGCGGTCATCCCCTCGCCGGCGAGGAGGAGCCTCGGGTCTGCCGCGACGGTGACCACCCAGGGGCCGAGAAGGACGAGGGGGATGACGGCGACGACGAGGCCGCGCAGGCGTGCCGCCCCGTGTCCGGCGACGGCGACGGCGAGCCCGCCGAGGACGACGAGGACGAGCAGCCCGGGGAGGAACGCCCCGAGGACGGCGGCGGCGAGCGCGGTCGCGAACGCCGCGGTGGCCGTCCCCCCACGCCGGGAGACGAGGACGAGGCCCGCTCCGACACCGGGGAGGAGGACGAGGGCGACGAGCGCCCCGAGCCGCCCGCCGCCCAGGGAGGCACCGGCGAGCGCGGTCGAGGCCCAGGCGAGCGCGGCGAGCGCCCGGGGCCAGCGGGCCGGGGTGAGGACGCGGCCGGCGAGGTAGGCGCTCGCGCAGGCGAGCGGGAGGGCGAGGACGACGAAGACGGCGAGCGCGGTCGGGACCGCCGACCCACCGGGTCCGGCCCCCGGAAGGTGGGCGACGAGCCAGGCAGCCCCGGCGACGACGACGAGCGCGGGGCTCGCCGGCCCGTCGGTGCCGAGTCCGGCCCCGTGCCACCCGTCGAGCCACGCGTGCCAGAGGACGGCGGGGTCGGCGCGGAGCCCGATGAGCTCACCCCCGGCGAGGCCGTTGCCGACCTGCTGGACGAGGCCCCCCGGAACGCTGCGTCCGGCGACGACGGTCATCAGGGCCGTGACGAGGACCGCGAGGAGCCCGGGATGGCGCAGCGGGCCCCCGGCCCGGCGCCCCCCCGACGCGGCGGCCTCCACGGGGGGCGCGCCCTCCTCGGCGTCGGCGGAGGGCCCGGCCTCGAGTGCCCCGGCGGCCGCCGGTGGCTCCTCGTGCGGCGCTCGGCCCGGCTCGACCGCGACGGAGTCCCGGACGGCCTCGCCGAGAGCCCGGACGACCGTCCCCTCGGCGACGAAGAGCCCAGCGAGGTCATGACGGGCGACCGCGCGGGTCGGGACCGGTCGCGAGCGGGCCCGCAGGACCGGCCTGGGGTCGAGCACGCTCCCGGCGTCGGTGAGCTCCCGCCAGGCCGCGCGGGGCCGCTTGAGGAGGAGGAGGACGAGGAAGCCCACCGTCCCCGCGACCGCGATCCACACGGCGAGCAGGGGGGCGAGCCACGGGCTGCACCGGGCAAGGGCGACCCGTCTGGCCTGCCGGCGCTGCCGTTCGTCCGGCAGCGCGGCGGCGGTGGCGGCGACCCGGACGACGGCCTCGGGCACGGTGACGACCCGGTGGCCGGCCTCCTGCGCCCGCCAGCCGAGGTCGAGGTCCCCTCCGACGTCGCCGAGGTCGGGGGTGTACCCGCCGAGACCGGTGAGGACCGACCGGCGGACGAGCATCCCCTCGTACGGGACGGCGAGGACGTCGGTGCGGTGGTCGTACTGGCCCTGGTCCGGCTCCCCGCTCCGGGGTGCCGGGACGAGGCGGCCGAGCCGGGTGACCTGGATGCCGTGCCGGTGAAGGCGGTCGGGCGCGGACCACCGGACCTGCTTCGGCCCCGCGACCCCGACCGAGGTCGACCCGCGGACCGCCTCGACGAGCGCGGCCAGGGCCCGAGGCGCCGGCGCGCTGTCCCCGGCGAGCACCCAGACGTGGGTCGTGTCCGCGGGCAGGAGCGGCCGGGAGGAGTCGGGTCCCGTACCGGCGGCGAGGTTGACCGCCTCCCGGGGGGCGAGGCCGCGGGCGTCGACGACCTCGACGGCCTCGACGTGCCCGGGTACCGCGACGCGCTCGGCCGCCAGCACGCCCGCCGTCGCCTCGGGCCGGGCGTCGAGGACGAGGACGTGGTCGGGGGGGCGGGTCTGGTCGCCCAGCGCCCACACGGTCTCGTCGAGCTCCTCGTCGAGTCGCTCGACGACGACGACGGCCGTCGTCACGACCGACGGCACCGTCGGCCGTCGAGCGGGCGGGGCGCCGGTCCTCGTGGGAGCCGTCGTCACGGTCTCAGCCTAGGGGGTGTGACGCGAACGGGTCAGACCGCGCGCTTCTTGAGCTTGCGGCGCTCGCGCTCGGAGAGCCCGCCCCAGATCCCGAACCGCTCGTCGTTGGCGAGGGCGTACTCGAGGCACTCGGCGCGCACCTCGCACCCGACGCAGACCTTCTTCGCCTCGCGGGTGGACCCGCCCTTCTCCGGGAAGAACGCCTCCGGGTCGGTCTGCGCACACAGCGAGCGCTCCTGCCAGGACATCTCCTCGTCCTCGGCACCCATCGTCGTGAGCAGCTGCAGTTCCTGCACGGTCCCTCCTGACCTCGACACTTCTCGACCCAACACGTGCACGGCACCCTCGACCGGCTGGTCGGGCGCCACTGGCTCATCGACACCCTGCGAAGGACCTTGACGTGAATTACACGCGTGTCATCCGTGATTAGTCAAGCCGAGGTGTGTAGTGGACACTGTCCCTTATGCGTATAACGACCCTCGCGGGAGGGGTGGGCGGCGCACGGTTCCTCCGCGGCCTGCGTGCCCACCTCGACGACGCGCCCGACCTCGCGGACACCGAGGTCACCGTCATCGGCAACACCGGGGACGACATCACCCTCTTCGGGCTGCGGGTGTGCCCGGACCTCGACACGATCCTCTACACCCTCGGCGGCGGCATCGACGAGGGTCAGGGGTGGGGTCGCGCGGACGACTCCCGGGTGCTCCAGGACGAGCTGACGGCCTACGGTGCCGAGCCGCAGTGGTTCACCCTCGGCGACAAGGACTTCGGGACCCACGTCGCCCGCTCGCAGTGGCTCGGCCAGGGGCTGAGCCTCAGCGAGGTCACCGCACGGCTCGCGGCCCGGTGGGGCCTGCCGGGGCAGCGGGTCCGGCTCCTGCCGATGAGCGACTCCCCTGTCGAGACCCACGTCGTCGTCGAGGAGGAGGGCGAACGGCGCGCGGTCCACTTCCAGGAGTGGTGGGTGCGGATGCGGGCGGCCGTCCCCGCGGTGTCGTTCGTCGCCGCCGGCATGGACCGGGCGAGCGCTGCACCCGGGGTCCTCGACGCGATCCGGGGAGCGGACGTCGTCCTCCTCCCCCCGAGCAACCCCGTCGTCTCCATCGGCATCATCCTCGGCGTCCCCGGGGTGCGCGACGCCCTCCGAGGCACGTCCGCCCCCGTCGTCGGCGTATCCCCCCTCATCTCCGGGGCCCCGGTCCGCGGCCACGCCGACGCGTGCCTCGCCGCCATCGGGGTCCCGACGACGACCGAGGCCGTCGCGGGGCTCTACGCCGACTTCCTCGACGGCTGGCTCGTCGACCCCGCCGACGGCGAGGGCACCGACCGCTGGCGGGGCCGGGCGACCGTCCGCAGCCACCACTCCCCGCTCCTCATGCGCGACGTCGGGACGGCCGCGGCCATCGCCGGCGAGGCTCTCGACCTCGCCCGCGAGCTCGCCGGCCCCCGGGAGGGCTGACCCGTGCCCGGGCGGATCGAGGTCCTGCCCGTCCCCGGCCTGCCCGAGGTGGGCCCCGGCGACGACGTCGCCGCCCTCGTCGTCGCCGCGCTCGCCGCCGGGCCCGGGGCGGGGCCGCTCCGGTGCGGCGACGTCCTCGTCGTCTCGAGCAAGGTCGTCTCGAAGGCCGCCGGGCTCCGCTGGGAGGGCGCCGGGGACCGCGACGCCGCCGTCCTCGACCAGTCCCGCCGGGTCGTCGCCGAGCGCCGCTCCGGGGAGCGCGTCGCCCGCGTCGTCGAGGCCGCCGCCGGACCGGTCATGGCGGCCGCCGGGGTCGACGGCTCCAACACCGGCGAGGACACCCGCCCCCTCCTCCTCCCCGCGGACCCGGACGCCGCCGCGGCCGCGCTGCTCGCCCGGGCGGCCGACCTCGTCGGACTGCCGCCCGACGACCTCGCCGTCGTCGTCAGCGACACCGCCGGACGGGCGTGGCGGTCGGGGCAGACCGACTTCGCCCTCGGCTCGGCCGGGCTCACCGTCCTCGACGACCTCCGTGGGGCCAAGGACCGGGACGGCAGGCCGCTCGAGGTGACGGCCCGGGCCGTCGGGGACGAGGTGGCAGCGGCCGCGGACCTCGTCAAGGGCAAGGCCGACGCCGTCCCCGTCGCCGTCGTCCGGGGGCTCGGGGACCTCGTCCGTGCCGGCGCCGCGGGTGCCGCGACGCTCGTGCGCACCGGCGCCGGCGACTGGTTCTCCCACGGCACCGCGGAGGCGGTGCGCTCGGCGCTCGGGGTCGCCCCGGGCACGGCGGCGGCGAGCGAGGTGGGGCTCGCCTCGGTGGCGCCCGAGGACGTGGCGACCCGGGTCGGCCGCGCCGTCCGGGTGGCCCTCCGGGACGAACAGGGGGAGGTCTCCGTCGACGTCGGCCCGGGGGACGTCCGGGTCGGGGGCCCCGACCGGTACGCCGTCGGTCGGGTCGTCGCCCGGCTCGAGGTCGCCCTCTGGGGTGAGCGGGTCCCGGCCCGCGTCGTCGACCACGCCGTCCGCCCGGTCGAGCTCCGGCTCGGCCAGGAGGGGTGACGGTCAGCGGGTCGGCAGGTGCGCGGGCCGCGCCATCCGCGGCCCCCGTCGGGGGCGGGAGGCGCCGTGGAGCTGGAGGAGTCGCTGGACCCGGTAGCGGTGCCCGGCGTACGGCGCGAGGAGCACGGCGAGGCCCGCGTCATCGCACGGCGTCCCGGTGAGGGCCCACCCGATGTCCGCGGCGACGTGGTAGTCCCCGAAGCTCGGCGAGTCCGGGTCGCCGAGCGCGCGCTGGGCGACCTCGGCGGCGGTCCACACGCCGACCCCGGGGAGGGCGCGCAGCCGCGCGTGGGCCGCGGCGAGCGGGAGGTCGGAGCACTCCTCGAGCCGGCCGGCCCGCTGGGCGCACCTGACCGCCGTGGCCGAGCGGGCCCCGTCGACCCCGGCCCGGAGCCACTCCCAGGACGGGATCATCGCCCAGCCACGGGCGTCGGGCGCGACCCGGAGCCCCCGCTCGGCGCCCGGCCCGGGCGCGGGCTCACCGAAGCGGTGGACGAGCCGCCGGTAGCCCCCGAACGCCTCGGCCCCGGTGACGCGCTGCTCGATGACGGCGGGGACGAGTGCCTCGAGGACGAGTCGGGACCGCGGGACCCGCCATCCCGGCCGTCGCCGCCGGGCCTCGGCGACGAGCCCGTGGTGGGCGACGAACCCGTCGTCGTCGTCCCCCTCGCCGAGGAGGTCGGGCAGGGCGTCGAGCAGCCACGGCCCACCCGGGCCCCAGGCCTGGGCCTCGACGTCGCCGCCCCGCTGGGCGAGCGTCAGCGTGGCCGCGCCGTCCGGGGTCCGACGGGCGAGCCACCACCCGGCGCCCCGGTCGGGCGCGAACGTCGGATCGCCACCGCCGCGACGGAACGCGCCGAGGACGGCGCCGAGGTCGAGCGGGCGCACGCTCCGGTGGCGTCGTGTCAGGTCGGGCACCGCACCAGTCTCCCTGGGCACCCGACGGCCGCCGGGGCGGGGGGACGACCCGGTCACACCCGGCGCGGCGGCACCCGCAGGGCCGGCCCCGACGGCGACGCCGGGTTCCGGAAGGCGACCCACACGTACGTCGGGACGAGCGGCAGGGCGGCGCAGAGCGCGCGCTCGGGGAGCCGGCTCACCCACGCCGGGACGACGTCCCCGCCGGAGAAGGCGACGGGGTCGGCGAGGACGGGGAGGGTGTAGTCCCAGACGTCGAAGGCGGCGACCATCTCGCGCAGCCCCCGGCGGGTCCGGTAGCGCTCGTAGTAGTGCTCCCCCCGGCCGGTGAGCCGGAGGTAGCGGTCCGCGGCACGCTCCGGGAGCCAGGAGAGGAACGGCAGTCGGTAGTGGGGCTCGAGGACCTGGCGCCGGTGCCCGACCCCGAGGTAGAGGACGCCGTCCGGGGCGAGGACGCGGTGGATGTCGGCGACGACGGCGTCCGCATCGACGACGTGCTCGTAGATGTGGTTGAGGACGACGACGTCGACGGACCCGTCGGGGAACGGCAGCGCCTCGCCCCGGGCGAGCCGGAAGTCGACCCGGTCGCCGAAGCGCTCCCGGGCGCGGGCCAGGCCCGGCTCGTCGATGTCGACGCCGCTCGTCCGGGCGCCGGCGGCGGCGAGCTCGTCGGCGATGAACCCGGCGGAGCACCCGACGTCGAGGGCGCGCAGCCCGGCGAGTCCGGACCGTCCGAGGGCGTGCTCGAGGACGGCGATGAGCTTGCGGGCCTTCGTCCTGCGGCCCTCCTCGTCGAGCATCCGGGCCATGAGCTCGGAGTAGCCGAGCTGCTCGCCGCGCTCGTGGTGGTCGCTCACGACACTCCCCCCTGCCCGTCGGTGGAGGCCGCGCGGGCCCGGCGCAGCTCGAGCGCCCGGGCCCGGCGCTCGGTCCGGGTCGAGACGAGGTGGTGGGAGCGCGCCCAGACCCAGCCCGCCGCGGCCCAGACGACGTCGGCGACGGTCGCGAGGAACCGGAGGAGGACGGCGACCGCGGTCGCGGCGGCGAGCGGCATGACGGTGGCGAGGAGGAGGGCGAGGACGCCGTCCCGGACGCCGACGCCCGCAGGGAGGAGGACGCTGAACATTCCCGCGGAGGAGGCGAGCGCGAACCCGCAGACGCTGACGAGGACGAGGTGGGCCGGGGCCGCGTCGGGGGCGACGTCCCGGCTGACGACGTACGCCTGCGCGCCCGCGCCCGCCCAGGCGAGGAGGAACCACGCCGTCGTCACGGCGACCGCCCGGCCGGAGAGGCGGTGCTCGAGGGGGTCGCGCCGGAGCAGCCTCAGCCCGGTGGCGATGGCGGCGTTGAGGACGCGCGGCCAGAGGACGACGAGGGCGACGGGGACGAGGACGGCGACGACCCACAGGGCGCCCGAGGCGTCCCGTGCTCCGACCGCGAGGGGGAGCACGGGCAGGCCGACGAGGGTCCCGGTGACCGCGGCCATGCCGATCCCGATGAGCCCGACGACCGCCGTCCGGCTGCGCGGGATCTGCAGCCGCGCGCCGATCTCGGCCTGGGCGAGGACCGACCACACCGACCCGGGGAGGTACTTCCCGAGCTGACCGACGAAGAACATCCCCGCAGCCGGCCCCGGGGGGACGGGTGAGCCGAGGTCGGCGAGGAGGACGCGCCAGCCGAGCATCGTGCACAGCGGGGCGAGGAGGGCCCCGACGAGGGCGAGCGCGAGTGTCGGGAGGGAGACCTCGCGAAGGTATCCCGAGACCGCGTCCCAGTTGCGCGCGAGGGCGAGCCCGACGGCGACGAGGACGAGGACGGCGAGCCCGGCGCGCAGCCACCGGAGGAGGACCGCGCGGTCCGGGGCCATCACCGCCGCCTCAGGGTGAGCAGGACGAGGCCCGCTCCGACGCCGTCCAGCTCGAGCCGGCGCAGCCGCGGGGTGAGGTCCCCGTCGATGTCGCCGAGGAGGAGCAGGCCGAGGTCGGCGGCCCGGGCGAGGACGGCGCGGAGGTCGGCGGGCGCGACGGCGTCGGGGGCGCCGGGGCCTCCCGTCGGGAGGGTGACGCAGAGCAGGCCCCCGGGACGGAGGACGCGCGCGGCCTCGCCCGTCGCCGCGTCGACGTCGGCTGCCGTGCAGCCGTTGGGGTGGAGGAGGGTGAGCGCGTCGATCGAGGCGTCACCGAGGTCGGGCACGAGGCGCGCGTCCGCGCCGGCCGGGCGCTCCGGCGGGCGGGTGGGGGCGGTGTCGACCTCGACCGGGGCGAGCCCGGCGGCCCGCGCCCAGCGGGCGAACGGGGAGCCGGCGCGGGGACCGACGACGACGACGACGTCGCCCGGCCCCGGGCCCCGGAGCCGGAGGACCGCGGCCAACGCGCCGAGCGCCGCCCAGGCGGCGGCCGGGTCCGCGGGGCCGGTGAGGCCGAGCGTCCGGGCGAGCTCGGCGTGCGTCGCCGCGTCCTTCTCCCGGGGGAGGACGTCGGTGACGCGGACCCAGGGGGGCAGGGCGTCGGCGGTGACCCCCGCCCGGGGCCGGGCGCGGGGGTCGTCCGGCGCGGCGAGTGCCGCGAGCGCGGTGACGTACCGCCGCCACGGCTCGGCGAGGTCGGGCGGACGGACCTCGGCCCGCATCCGCTCGACCCGGCCGGGCGCCGCGAGCTCCCGCAGCGCCGCGACGAGGGCGTCCTCGTCGCCGGCCGGGACGAGGAGGCCGTCGACGCCGTCCCGGAGCTGGGTGGCGAAGGTCCCGACGTCGGAGGCGAGGACGGCGAGGCCGTGGCGCTGGCCGAGCAGGACGTTCTGGGACGCGGTCGCGCTCCGGTAGGTGAGGGCGAGGACGTCGTGACGGGCGAGGAGGGCGGCGATCCGGTCGGCGGGGACGTAGCCGCCGCGGACGTCGACGCGCCCGTGGAGGGCGGGGTCCGCGGCGAGGTCCCGAACCGCCCGTCCGGCCTCGCCCCACATCTCCCCCGCCACGGTGAGACTCGGTCCGGGGACCCGGGCGAGGGCGCGGAGGAGGACGTCGAGGCCCTTGTACTCGCGCACGAGCCCGAGGGCGAGGAGCCGCGGCGGACCGCTGTGCTCCGGGCGCGGCGCCGGCGGTCCCCCGGGCAGGTGCGGGGGGAGGTCGGCGACGACGACCCGGCTCGCGCCGTGGTCCCGGGCGACCTGGGCCTGCCCCGTGCTGTGGACGAGGACCCCGTCGACCCGGCCGAGGAGCGCCCGGATGAGCGCGGACGCGCCGGGGTGCGGCTCGTGCGGAAGGACGTTGTGGGCGATGACGACGGCGCGCGGGCCGCGGCGCGGCGTGCTCGTCCGGAGGGCCCCGGCGGCCCGGAGGAGGGCGAGGTGGGCGGGGACGACGGCGGGGACGACGTGGACGACGACGACGACGTCGACGTCCCGCAGCCGCCTCCCGGTCCGGAGCCAGGTGTCCGGGCGTGCCCAGCTCAGCGCCCGGACCGTGCCCGGGTAGGGCGCCACGTCGGGCGCGCCGCCGGGGACGGCCTGCTCGCCCGGGTAGAGCCGGGCCGGGTAGAGGTGGGACCAGGAGACGAGGGTGACGTCGTGACCGGCCGCGGAGAGCTCGTGGGCGAGGGTCGTCGTGTGCGCCGCGACCCCTCCCTTGTACGGGTGGGTCGGTCCGACGACGGCGACCCGGAGCCCCCGCCCGCGGCTCCCCGCCCCGGCCGGGGGGTCAGACCCCGTCACGGGAGCGGACGACGAGGTCGGCGAGGAGGGCGAGGGAGCCGACCATGATGCCGCTGACGACGAGCAGGACGGTGCTCGCGGGGAAGTAGAAGGGGTGGCGGACCATGTCGACGAGGCCCTTGAGCAGCCCGAGGAGGACCATCGTCAGGGCGGGGGGCATGAGGACCTTGAGCGGGTCGAAGTACATGACCATCCGCAGGACCTGGAGGATGTAGCGGTAGGCGTCCCGGACGAAGTGGAACTTGCTCGTCCCCGCCCGCTTGGCGTACGCGGTCTCGAGGTAGCGGATGTCGTGCTGGTTGGACAGGAAGGCGATGGTGATCGTCGTCACGCACGAGAACCCCGCCGGGAGCAGCCGGAGGTAGGGCAGGGCGACCTCCCGCCGGAACGCCCGGAGGCCGGAGTTGAGGTCGGGGATCGTCTCGTGGGTCAGCCACTCGGCGACCTTGCGGATGAACCACTTCGCCGGCACCCGTGCCCACTTGTGGCTGCCCTCCTCGCTCGTCCGGGCGCCGACGACCTGGTCGTACGTCGGGTCCTCGAGGAGGACCTCGACGAGCTCGGGGATCCGTTCGTTCTCGTACGTCATGTCGGCGTCGGTCCAGACGACGACCTGCCCCCGGGCGTGCTGGGTGCCGATCCGGCGGGCGGTCCCCGACCCGCCGTTGCGGCGGAACGCCATGACCCGGAGGTTGGCGTACCTCCCGGCGGCCTCCTCGAGGACGGCGAGGGTGTCGTCGGTCGAGGCATCGTCGATGCAGAGGAGCTCGTGGGTGAGGCCGCTCGCCGTGAGGGCGGCGCTGATCCGCTCGATCTCGAGGAGGACGTGGGCGCCCTCGTTGAAGCACGGGAGGACGACGGTGACGAGCGGCGGCTCATCCCCGTCGTAGGTGTCGACGAGGTCGACCTGGCGGCCGACGCTCCCCGCGGGGTCGCCGCCCCCGCCGGCGAGCTGGCCGCGGTGGACCCGGATGAGCTCGGTCGGAGGCGCGCCGGTCGGGTCGTCGGAGGTCGGCATGGTGTGCTCAGTCATCTCGACGCGAGCCTACCGCCCGGCCTGCCGAACCAGACCGTGACGGGCAGCGGCTCGAGCGTGTCCGGGCGCCGCTCGAGGAGCCGGGCGTCCTCCTCGAGCGGGACGTCGACGACCTCGCGGACCTCGGAGGCCCCGAGCCCGCGCAGCGTCGCCGGCGTGTCGGCCCCGACGAGGAGGAGCCGCCCGCCCCGGGAGGCGACGGCGCGGCCGACCCGGTCGACGGCGGCGGCGAGGGCCGCAGGGTCCCCCTGGAGCGCCGACGTCGTGCTCAGCGCGGGGACGCCGCACATCCCCCGGAGCACCTGGGGCCACTCGTTGCTCGCCCGCGCGTCGACGGTGAGGGCGACGTCTCCCGGTGCGGTCGCCGCGCAGACCCGCTCCACGGCCGCGAGCTCGCCGAGCTCGACCCGCTCGGTCGCGTGCGGGAGGGTCGCGAGGGCGACCGGCGCGACGAGGGCGGCCCCGACGACGGTCGTGCCAGCGAGGGTGAGCGGGTAGGGGAACCGGCGGGTGGCCCACCGGGTGGCGGCGGCGAGCGCGGCCACGGCGAGGACGAGGACGAGCGGGAGCGCGATGAGCAGGCGTCGGTCGGCCCACGGGTGGTCGGGGGTGATCCCGGGCCGGAGGAGGGTGAGCACGCTCGACCCGGCGGCGACGAGGAGCGGGCCCGACCAGGCCGGGAGCGGGCCGGCCTGCACCCACTGGGACGCCGCCCGGTGGGTGAGGACGGTGAGGGCGACCAGGGCGAGGACGAGGACGACCGGCCCGACCCACCATCCGAGCCACGTGACGGTCTCCTCCGCGTACGTCCGCCCCCCGTCGACGGTGAGCCCCTGGCGCTGCTGGAGGCCGGCGACGACCCGGGCGCCGGGGTCGAGCGCCGACTGGCGCACGGTGAGCCAGCCGGGTCGCGACGCGAGGGCGAGCCCGGTGAGGAGGACGAGCCCGGCGAGGGCCCGGGGCAGCAGTGCGGAGACCCTCGGCGTGAGGCGCCTGCCGGACCGGGCGAGCCGGACGACGGCGAGGACGACCGCGAGGACGAGCGCGGTGAGCCCGGCGAGCGGGAGGAGGGACCCAGCGATCGACCCGAGGTAGCGCGCCGAGGTGAGCCCGGCGAGCCCGAACCCGAGGGCGGTCGACGCGAGGGCCCCGAGGACGAGCGGGCGGCCGTGGGGGCGGCCCTGGACGAGGGCGAGCCCGCCGACGACGAGGACGAGCATCGTCTCGCGGAGGGCGTCGGGGCGGATCACGGTGCTCCCGCCGACGAGCCCGCCCGCGACCCAGCCCGCCCAGCGCGACGCGCCGGCCCGGGTCCGCCGGCCGGCGGCGACGGCGAGGACGAGGAGGCCGGTCGTCAGGGTGAGCATGGCGAGCGGCTCGGAGTACGTCGAGCGCGCCGTGTGGAGGACGGGGAAGGCGAGGGCGACGAGGGCAGCCGAGGCCGGAGCCCAGCGCGGCCCGGCCGTCCGGGCGGCGAGGAGCCCGACGGCGAGGACGGCGAGCCCCCCGGCGACGGCGGGGGCCCAGAACGCGGTGGGTATCCCCCCGAGCCACACCGCCACCGACCACCACACCGAGGGTCCGACCATGAACTGGGGCTGGATGGCGGGGTCCTCCGGCGTTCCCACGGCGTAGAAGGCGGGGCTCGCGAGACCGACGCCGTCGGTCCGGAGGACCTGCGGACCCCCGACGTCGGCGGCGGCGACGGCGATGGGCCGCCGGTGGTGCTCGGCGAGGTCGACCGCCGACTGGAGGTAGCTCGCGGAGTCCCGCCGGGGAAGGACCTGCTCGGCGTGGGTCGTCCCGGCCCACACCGTGAAGGCGAGCGCGGTGAGGACGAGGGCGACGGCGGACCAGACGGGGAGGGCGGGGGCGGGGACCAGCCGGGCGGCGGCCCACGCGACCGCGGCGAGGGCGACGAGGACGGGCCACGCGAGGAGGGGCTGCCACCCGCCGGCGAGGGCGAGCACCCCGCCGGCGGCCCCGCCGAGGACGGTGAGGACGGCGAGGGTGACGACGAGGTCCTGGACGAGCCGCCCGGCCGCCCGCTCGCCCCGGAGGAGGGGGAGCTCGTCGGGGGCCGGGGGGGTCTCCACGACCGCGGGAGGGGTCTCCACGGGGGCGACGGTATCGCCCTAGGCTCGCATCCATGCGCACCCCCGCCGACGTCCTCGCCGACCTCCTCCGGTCCGATCCCGCCCGGCCCCGGGTGACGTCGTACGACGACACCCCGGGGCCGGCCGCGGGCGAGCGGATCGAGCTCTCCGCCCGGGTCCTCGGCAACTGGGTGAGCAAGGTGGGCAACCTCCTCCAAGACGAGGCCGACGTCGAGCCCGGGGCCGTCGTCCGGCTCGACCTGCCGCCGCACTGGCGGGCGGTCGCCTGGGCGCTCGGGGTCTGGTCGGTCGGGGGCTGCGTCGCGCTCGGCGACGGACCCGAGGCCGCGGTGACCGTGTCGGACGACCCCGACCGGGCGGCCCGCGCCGCCGCCGGCCGCGGGCTCGGGGTCCTCGTCACGCTCCCCGCCCTCGCCCGCTCCGCGCCCGACCCGGTCGCGCCGGGCGTCGTCGACGAGGCGCGCGAGCTCGCGACCTACCCCGACCACCTCGAGGCGATGTCTCCCCCCGCCCCGGGCGACCCCGCGCTGCACGGTGCCGGGCCGGGGCGCACGTACGCCGACGTCGTCCCCGACCGGGGGTGGCCGCAGGGGGCCCGGGTGCACACCGCGGCGCCCTCCCTCGGGGAGGTCCTCGACGTCGCCCTCGCGGCGTTCGCCGTCGACGGCTCGCTCGTCGTCTCCCGGGGACCCGTCGGGCCGGCCGCGCTGGCGGCCCGGCTCGACGCCGAGGGAGTCACCCTCCGGCGCTGACCCCGGGCCGGGGAATCGGGCCCGGGGGAGTCGGCCCGGGGCGAGGCGCCCCGATAGAGTCCCCGGCATGGACAAAGTCGTCTCATCACCGGCCGCGGCCGTCGCGGGCATCACCGACGGCGCCTCGCTCGCCGTCGGGGGCTTCGGGCTGTGCGGCATCCCGAGCGTCCTCATCTCCGAGCTCCACGCACGCGGGGTGACCGACCTCGAGGCCGTCTCGAACAACTGCGGCGTCGACGACTGGGGGCTCGGGATCCTCCTCCGGGACCGGCGGATCCGGCGCATGGTCGCGTCCTACGTCGGGGAGAACAAGGAGTTCGCGCGCCAGTTCCTCGAGGGCGAGCTCGAGGTCGAGCTCACGCCTCAGGGCACCCTCGCGGAGAAGCTCCGCGCGGGGGGCGCCGGGATCCCCGCCTTCTACACCGCGACCGGCGTCGGGACCCAGATCGCCGAGGGCGGGCTCCCGTGGCGCTACGACGGCGAGGGCGGGGTCGCCCTCGCGTCCGCCCCGAAGGAGACCCGCGAGCTCGAGATGGGCGGGCGGACGGGCACGTACGTCCTCGAGCACGCGATCGTCTGCGACTTCGGGCTCGTCCGCGCGTGGCGGGGTGACCGGCACGGCAACCTCGTCTTCCGGGACACCGCCCGCAACTTCAACCCGCTCGCGGCGATGGCCGGCCGGACGACGGTCGCCGAGGTGGAGGAGCTCGTCGAGCCCGGCGAGCTCGACCCCAACGAGGTCCACCTCCCGGGGATCTACGTCCAGCGGGTCCTCGCGCTCACCGCCGAGCAGGCCGCGCGGAAGCGGATCGAGAAGCGGACGACACGTCCCCGGCCCGACGCCCACGCCAGCGAGAAGGAGTCCTGAGATGGCACTCACCCGTGAGGAGATGGCCGCCCGGGCGGCCGCGGAGCTCCACGACGGCGACTACGTCAACCTCGGCATCGGGCTGCCGACCCTCGTCCCGAACTACGTCCCGGACGACGTCGAGATCGTCCTCCAGTCCGAGAACGGGATCCTCGGCGTCGGCGCCTACCCGTACGAGGGCGAGGAGGACCCCGACCTCATCAACGCCGGGAAGGAGACGGTCACCCTCCGCCGGGGGGCGTCGATCTTCGACTCCGCGACGAGCTTCGGGATGATCCGCGGCGGCAAGGTGGACGCGGCCATCCTCGGGGCGATGCAGGTCTCCGAGGTCGGCGACATCGCCAACTGGATGATCCCGGGCAAGATGGTCAAGGGGATGGGCGGGGCGATGGACCTCGTCCACGGGGCGAAGAAGGTCATCGTCCTCATGGAGCACAACGCCAGGGACGGCTCGGACAAGGTCGTCACGGAGTGCTCGCTCCCGCTGACCGGCCGAGGCGTCGTCCAGCGGATCATCACCGACATCGCCGTCCTCGACGTCACACCGGACGGGCTCGTCCTGCGCGAGCTCGCGGACGGGGTCACCGTCGACGAGGTCCACCGCCGCACCGGTGCCGAGGTGGCCGTCGACCTCGCCTGACGGTGTGCTCGCCGCCCCGGCGGCCCGTCAGCGGGCGAGCCGGGGCGGGCTCGTGAGAAACCCGACTCCCCACGCCCAGTGCATCGTCGCGAGGGCGAGCGGCGTCGCGAGGCGGGTGCCCGCCGGCTCGCCGCGGCTGATGACCGTCCCGCCGACGGTGACCCCGAGCAGGTACGCCGCGGGGACCGCCCACGCCGGCGGCCACGCGAGGCCGGCGACGGCGGCGACGGTGGTCCCGACGACCATGACCGGCGCGGCGAGGTACCGGGCGGAGATGTGACGGTGGTGGCGGGAGACGACCCGGCGCCATCGCCCGTAGTGGAAGTACTGCCGGGCGAGGCCGGGAACGCTGCCCCGCGGCCGGTAGGTGACCCGGAGCTCGGGGGTGAACCACACCCGCCCACCGGTCTCCCGGATCCGGTGGTTCATCTCCCAGTCCTGGGCGCGGGCGAAGTGCTCGTCGTAACCGCCGACGCGCTCGAGCGCGCTCCGCCGGAAGACCCCGAGGTAGACGGTCTCCGCCTCGCCGGCCCCTCCCCCGACGTGGAAGCGGGCGTTGCCGACCCCGAGGGGGCTGCGCATCGCGCACGCGACGGCGCGCTCGAAGGTCGTCCGGCCCCGGGCGTCCATGACGCCGCCGACGTTGTCGGCCCCGTGCTCGAGCAGCGACCGGACGGCGACGGCGACGTAGTCGCGCGGGATCTCGGCGTGCCCGTCGACCCGGACGACGACGTCGCCGTCCGAGCCGGCGATCGCCGCGTTGAGTCCGGCCGGGGTCCGTCCCGTCGGGTTCGGCACCGTCCGGACGCGGGGGTCGCCCGCGGCGAGCCGCGCCGCGACGGCGTCGGTGCCGTCCCGGGACGGCCCCAGGGCGAGGACGACCTCGAGGCGGCCCGGGTAGTCCTGCTCGAGGACCCGGGTCACGGCGGCCTCGAGGTGCCGCTCCTCGTCGAGGACGGGGATGACGACGGACACCGCCGGTTGGTGCTGCTCGCCCGTGGACGCGTCGGAACTCGGGGCGGGTCGGTACTCGGTCACCCCCCAAGTATCGCCGGACCGCGCCGCCCCGGCCGGTGGCCGGCCTCGCGAGTCGCCGCCCGCGCTCCCAGCGGGACGGCCTAGCCTGTCGGTCATGCCCGAGACCCCCGACCCCCGACGTGGCCGCCCGAAGGACGGCGACGACGCGCTGACCTTCGACACCCGCCGCGGCCGGGGGGCGCGACGGGTGCCGTCCGCGAAGAGCCCGCGACCGGCACCGTCGCGGACCTCCGCCGACCCCGGCGCCGCGGGCGGGACGGACCGTGCCCGCCCGGCTCCCTCCCCCCGGCCCCCGGGCCACGGTCGCGACCGTCCCGGGGACGCCCGCCCGATCCCCCAGGGGAGCACGGGCCAGCGGTCCGCCCGCCCCCGCCCGGCGTCCGGCCGCCCCGCGCCACCCCCCGACGGCGGCACCCGGGTCATGCCCGGGGCACCCCCACGCTCCCCGGGACCCGGCGGCCCCGGGGGGGCGCCACCTCGCGGACCGTACCCGGCCCCCGGCGCCGGGCCCCGCCGGTCCGGCGGCCGGACCCTCCGTCGCGTCCTCGTCGTCCTGCTCGCCGTCGTCGTCCTCTGGGCCGGATCCATGGCGTGGGCGGTGAGCTCCGCCTGGGACTCGGTGAACAAGGTGCCGGCGACCCCGACGTCGACCCGGGCGCCGGACGGGGCCGGGAGCAACGTCCTCCTCGTCGGGAGCGACAGCCGCCAGGGGCTCACCGCGGCCGAGCGGAACCGGCTCGGGACCGGGCAGGCGGAGGGTGCCCGGACGGACTCGATCATGCTCCTCCACCTCGGCGGGGGTGACCCGACGCTCCTGTCGATCCCGCGCGACTCCTACGTCGACATCCCGGGCAACGGGAAGAACAAGATCAACGCCGCGTACTCGATCGGCGGGCCCAAGCTCCTCGCGACGACCATCGAGCAGTCGACCGGGCTCCGGGTCGACGGGTTCATGGAGATCGGCTTCGGGGGCTTCGCGACCGTGGTCGACTCGGTCGGCGGTGTCCGGATGTGCCTCAAGGCCCCGATGCAGGACGAGAAGGCCCACATCGACCTCCCGAAGGGCTGCCAGGTCCTCGGGGGGAGCGACGCGCTCGGGTACGTCCGGGCGCGGTACTCCGACCCCGAGGGCGACCTCGGCCGGGTCAAGCGCCAGCGCGAGTTCCTCGGCGCTCTCATGGGCAAGATCGCCACCCCCGCGAACGTCCTTCTCCCCTGGCGGCTGCACTCCCTCGGCACCTCCGTCGGCGCGGCGCTCACCGTGGGCAAGGACGACTCGATCGTCGAGACCGCCCGGGCGTTCCTCGGACTGCGGACCATCGCCCAGGGCAACGGCAACTCGGTCACCGTGCCGGTGTCGAACGCCAACCTCACCACCCCCGCAGGGTCCGCGGTGGAGTGGGACTCGGCGAGGTCGCAGGCGCTCTTCACGGCCCTGCGCAACGACGACCCGCTGACGGTGACGCCGTGAGCAGCGGGCGGACCTACCTCCTCATCGACGGGGAGAACATCGACGCGACGCTCGGCACGTCGATCCTCGGTCGGCGGCCGCACCCCGACGAGCGTCCGCGCTGGGACCGGCTCGTCGCGTTCACCGAGGAGGAGTTCGGCCAGCCCGTCCGAGGGCTGTTCTTCCTCAACGCCACGTCCGGGCTCCCGATGTCGTTCGTCCAGGCCCTCAAGGCGCTCGGCTACGAGCCGGTGCCGCTCTCCGGGGCGGCCGAGGACAAGGTCGTCGACATCGCCATCCAGCGGACCCTCGAGGCGCTCCTCCCGCGGGACGCCGACGTCATGCTCGTCAGCCACGACGGGGACTTCCTCGAGACACTCACCCCGCTCGTCCACGGCGACCGCCGGGTCGGGGTGATGGCGTTCACGGAGTTCCGCAACGCGGGCTTCACCGCGCTCGAGCACCGCGGCCTGGAGAGCTTCGACCTCGAGTACGACGTCCGGGCGTTCAACGCCCCCCTCCCCCGGATCCGGGTCATCCCCATCGAGCAGTTCGACCCGGAGGAGTTCCTCGCCTGAGCGGCCGGCCGCGACCGGTCACCTCAGGGTGGGCGGGGCCGGTCGCCCCCGGTCCGCAGCCCGGGCGGGCTGCGGACCGGGGGCAGGCGCCGCGCCGACCGGTCAGTCCAGCGTGCCGGTGTCGATGACGAACCGGTAGCGGACGTCGGAGGCGAGGACGCGCTCGTACGCCTCGTTGATCCCGTCCGCCCCGATGACCTCGATCTCGGCCCCGAGGCCGTGCTCGGCGCAGAAGTCGAGCATCTTCTGGGTCTCCGGGATGCCGCCGATGAGCGAGCCGGCGAACGACCGGCGGCCGCCGATGAGCGAGAACACGTTGACCGAGAGCGGGTCGGCGGGGGCGCCGACGTTGACCATGGCGCCGTCGATGGCGAGGAGCGAGAGGTAGGCGTCGAGGTCGATGCTCGCGCTCACGGTGTTGAGCACGAGGTCGAAGGACCCGGCCAGCTCCTCGAAGGTCGCGGGGTCGCTCGTCGCGTGGTAGTGGTCCGCGCCGAGCCGGAGGCCGTCCTCCTGCTTCTTCAGCGACTGGGAGAGGACGGTGACCTCGGCGCCCATGGCGTGGGCGATCTGGACGGCCATGTGGCCGAGGCCGCCGAGACCGACGACGGCGACCTTCTTGCCGGGGCCGGCGCCCCAGTGGTTGAGCGGCGAGTACGTCGTGATGCCGGCGCAGAGCAGCGGCGCGGCGACGTCGAGCTCGAGACCGTCGGGGATGCGCAGGACGAAGCCCTCGGTGACGACGACGTGCGTGGAGTAGCCGCCCTGGGTGAGCCGGCCGTCCTTGCCGATGACGCCGTAGGTGCCGACGTTGCCCTCGACGCAGTACTGCTCCTCGCCCCGGCGGCAGTTGACGCACTCCCCGCACGAGTCGACCATGCAGCCGACGCCGACCCGGTCGCCGACGGCGTGCCGGGTGACCTCGGAGCCGACCTCGGCGACGACACCGGTGATCTCGTGCCCGGGGACGAGCGGGTACGGCGCCTCGAACCACTCGCTCCGGACGGTGTGGATGTCGGAGTGGCAGATCCCGGCGTACTTGATGTCGATGAGGACGTCGAACGGGCCGACGTCACGGCGCTCGATCGTGGTCGGCTCGAGGGGGTCGGTCGCCGAGGGGGCCGCGTAGGCGTTGACGTTGAGCATCGTTCTCCTTCAGGGGGTGGCTCGGTGTCCGGGGACGGGCGCCTCGCTGCGCCCCGATACCGGGCGGACACGCCCGGTCCGGACGAGGACCACGAGAAGCCGTCCGGCCCGGGCCGGCGACGCCGTCGGCGCCGGGCCCGTGCTCGAGGTCCACCGTGGGGTCGAACACGCGGCCGGGCCGGATCCTTCCCCGGCCCGGCCGAGGACCCGCGGCCGCCGGGGCCACGGCCAGCCGCCGCCTGCGACACATCGACAGCCCCCGCGCGTGTCGCGCGCGGCCCGGGGTCAGCCCCGGAGGAGGTGGCGGGCCATGACGATCCGCTGGATCTGGTTGGTGCCCTCGTAGATCTGGGTGACCTTCGCGTCCCGCATCATCCGCTCGACGGGGTAGTCGCTGACGTACCCGGAGCCACCGAGGAGCTGGACCGCGTCGGTCGTGACCCTCATCGCGACGTCCGAGGCGTAGCACTTCGCGGCCGCGCCGAAGAAGGGCAGGTCGGTGTCCCCCCGCTCGGACTTCGCCGCGGCGACGTAGACCATCTGGCGGGCGGCCTCGAGCTGCATCGCCATGTCGGCGAGCATGAACTGGACGCCCTGGAACTCGGCGAGCGCGCGCCCGAACTGGCGGCGCTCCCGGACGTGGTCGACGGCGACGTCGAGCGCCCCCTGGGCGATCCCGACCGCCTGCGCGCCGATCGTCACCCGGGTGTGGTCGAGGGTCTGCAGGGCGATCTTCAGGCCCTCGCCGGGGGCGCCGACGATCCGGTCCCCGGGGATGCGGACGTCGTCGAAGTGCAGCTCACGCGTCGGCGAGCCCTTGATCCCGAGCTTGCGCTCCTTCTCGCCGAAGGTGAACCCCTCGTCGGAGCGCTCGACGACGAAGGCGCTGACGTTCCGGCCGCGCTCGCCGTCCGGGTCGGTGACGGCGAGGACGGTGTAGTACTCGGACACGCCGGCATTGGTGATCCACGACTTCTGGCCGCTGAGCACCCAGCCGTCGCCGTCGGGTCTGGCCCGGCAGCGCATCGCCGCGGTGTCGGAGCCGGCCTCGCGCTCGGAGAGGCCGTAGGAGAAGCTCGCCTCGCCCCGAGCCACCGGGGTGAGGTAGCGCGCCTTGAGCTCCTCCGACCCCGCGAGCAGGAGCGGCATCGTCCCGAGCTTGTTCACGGCGGGAATGAGCGAGGAGCTCGCGCAGACCCGGGCCACCTCCTCGATGACGAGGCAGGTCGCGAGCGCGTCCGCACCGACCCCGTCGTAGGCCTCGGGGATGTGCGGTGCGTGGAAGTCGGCCGCGACGAGGGCGTCGTGGGCGGCCTGGGGGTACTCGCTCCGGGCGTCGACCTCCGCGGCGTGCGGGGCGATCTTGTCCTCGGCGACCGCCCGGACCGCCTCCCGGATCGTCTCGTGGTCCTCGGAGAGGGCGAAGAGCGGGTACGTGTCGGTGGGGGTGCTCACGGGCGGCATGCTACCGGCCGGTCACCACCGCCGGTGATGGGGCGTCGGGGCGGGCGCGTCGACGAGCTCGGGGACGACCTCCCGCTCGAACAGCTCGATGCCCGAGGTGTCGAACGCGGCCTCGGCGAAGTACGTCACGGCGTACGTCATCCCCCGCTCCGCCATCCCCGCGAGGGTCTCGGTGACCTGCTCGGGGGTCCCGACGCACGGGCCGTCGGCGAACGAGCGCACGGTCTCCTCCACGACGTCCTCCGGCATCCCGGCCCGGGTGTACTGGTCGCGGATCCAGCCGAGCCGGTCCGCGACGTCCTTGTCCGTCTCGCCGATGACGACGTTGTAGTTCGCGCTCCGGACGATCTCGTCCATGTCGCGGCCGATCGCCTCGCAGTGCCCCCGGAGGACCTCGCTCTTGTGGGTGAAGCCCTCCGGCGTCCCGTCGAAGTTCGTGTAGTCGGCGTACTCCGCGGCGACCCGCAGGGTCTTCCGCTCCCCCCCGCCGGCGACCCAGACGGGGATCCCGTTCCGGCGCGACCCCGGCACGCTCGTCCCCTGGAGGGGCCGCGGTGCGCAGCGGGCGCGCTCGACCTCGTAGTGCTGCCCGGCCAACGTCGCCGACCCCGACGTCCACATGTCGCGGAAGATCCGCAGGCCCTCCTCGAGGCGGGCGATCCGCTCCCCCGCGGTGGGGAAGCCGTACCCGTAGGCCCGCCACTCGTCCTCGTACCACCCCGCGCCGATGCCCATCTCGAGGCGGCCCTCGCTGACGACGTCGACGGTCGCCGCGACCTTCGCGAGGTAGGCGGGGTTCCGGTAGCTCATGCACGTGCACATCTGGCCGACCCGGACCCGGCCGGTGACCGCGGCGAACGCCGCCATGAGCGTCCACGCCTCGTGCGTCGACTCGTCGGAGGGCCGCGGGACGGTGTGGAAGTGGTCGTAGACCCAGATCGACTCCCAGTCCGGGTTCGCGTCCGCGCGGCGGGCGAGCCCCGCCATGACCCCCCAGTGCATCGCCGGGTCGATGCCGGCGAGGTCCATCCGCCAGCCCTGGGGGACGAAGAGTCCGAACTTCACGGGTCGCTCCTTCGGGTCGGGGCCGCGGGCCGGCGCCGCTCACGCCGGTGCCGCGTGCTGTCGGGGGCGACGCTACTGTGTGCGGCATGAGTCTGACGATCTCCGTTGTCGGGACCGGGTACCTCGGTGCGGTGCACGCCGCCTGCATGGCCGATCTCGGTCACACCGTCGTCGCCGTCGACAGCGACCCCGACAAGGTCGCCGCCCTCGCCGCCGGCCGCCCCGCGATCTACGAGCCCGGCCTCGAGGACCTCCTCGCCCGGGTCCTCCCGACCGGCCGGCTCCGGTTCACGACCGACGTCTCGGCAGTGGCCGGTGCCAACGTCCACTTCGTCTGCGTCGGGACCCCGCAGCTCGCGGACGGGTACGGCGCCGACACGACGTACGTCCACGCGGCCACCGAGGCGCTCGCCCCCCACCTCGACTCGGGCTCCCTCGTCGTCGGCAAGTCGACCGTCCCCGTCGGCACGGCCGCCGTCCTCCGGGACCGGATGCAGCAGCTCACCCCGGCCGGGGTCACGGTCCGGCTCGCCTGGAACCCCGAGTTCCTCCGCGAGGGCTTCGCCATCCAGGACACCGTCGCCCCCGACCGCTTCGTCTACGGCGTCGACGGCCCCACCGCGGAGGAGGACGTCGCCCTCCTCGACCGGGTGTACGCCGGACCGCTCGCGACGGGCACCCCGCGGCTCGTCACCGACTACCAGACCGCCGAGCTCGTCAAGGTCGCGGCGAACGCCTTCCTCGCGACGAAGATCTCGTTCATCAACGCGATGAGCGAGGTGTGCGAGGCCGCCGGCGGCGACGTCGTCATGCTCGCCGAGGCCCTCGGCCACGACGACCGGATCGGACGGAAGTTCCTCGGGGCGGGGATCGGGTTCGGTGGCGGCTGCCTCCCCAAGGACATCCGCGCCTTCATGGCCCGGGCCGAGGAGCTCGGCCAGGGCCAGGCCGTCGGCTTCCTCCGCGAGGTCGACGAGATCAACCTCCGCCGCCGCCGCCGCGTCGTCGACCTCGCCCGCGAGGCCTGCGACGGGGACCTGCGGGGACGGGTCGTCACCGTCCTCGGTGCCGCGTTCAAGCCGAACAGCGACGACATCCGCGACTCTCCCGCGCTCGACGTCGCCGAGGCCATCCTCGCCGAGGGGGCGGCCGTCCGCGTCCACGACCCGAAGGCGCTCGACATCGCCCGGGCCAACCGCCCCGGTCCCGAGTACGTCGACTCGGTCGAGGAGGCGGTCGCGGGGACCGACGTCGTCCTTCACCTCACCGAGTGGAAGGACTACCGCGCGCTCGACACCGCGGCGCTGGCGAGCAAGGCCCGCCAGGCCGTCGTCGTCGACGGCCGCAACGCCCTCGACGGCGAGGAGTGGCGGGCCGCCGGCTGGCAGGTGCGCGCCCTCGGCCGGGCCACCCCCTGAGAGAGGCCCCGGCCCGTGCGCGTCGGGCGGCGCGGCGCTCTCCCGGCGCGTCCCCGCCCGACCGGGCATGATGGGGACATGTTCACGACGCACCAGAACGACGAGGACCTCGTCCGCCAGCTGCTCGTCGACCCGGGGATCTGGGTCGTCGTCGGGCTGAGCACGAACCGCGACCGCCCCGCCTGGGACGTCTCGCGCTGGCTGACCCACGAGCTCGGCAAGGGGCTCATCCCCGTCCACCCCCAGGCCGAGACGGTCCACGGGGCGACCGGCTACGCCCGGCTCGCCGACATCCCGGACGGGACAGACGTCAAGGTCGTCGACTGCTTCGTCAACTCGAGCCGGGTCGGGGCCGTCGTCGACGAGGCGGTCGCCGAGAAGGACCGGCTCCACATCGACGCCGTGTGGATGCAGCTCGGGGTCATCGACGACGACGCCGCGGAGCGGGCCCGGGCGGCCGGGCTCCGCGTCGTCATGGACGCGTGCCCGAAGATCGAGCACCGGCGGATCCGGACGCACGGCGCCGTCCGCTGACGGCGACCGGCGGCGGGTCAGCGGCGACCACCGGCCCTCGGCCGGTCAGCCCAGGCGCCGCAGCCGGGCGCCCTTGGCCCGGGCCTGCTCGCGCAGCTCCGCCTGGAGGTCGGTCACCGCCCGGCGGATGCGGTCCGCCTCGACCCCCTCACCGGCCCCGAGGATGCGGGCGGCGAGCAGGCCGGCGTTCCGGGCGCCCCCGATCGAGACCGTCGCGACGGGCACCCCCGCCGGCATCTGGACGATGCTGAGGAGGGAGTCCATCCCGTCGAGGTGGGCGAGGGGGACGGGCACGCCGATGACGGGGAGGGGGGTCACGGCGGCGAGCATCCCCGGCAGGTGGGCGGCGCCGCCGGCGCCCGCGACGACGACCCGGAGCCCGGCCCCGGCGGCCCCGGTTCCGTAAGCGATCATCTCCTCCGGCATCCGGTGGGCGGAGACGACGTCGGCCTCGTAGGCGATGCCGAGCTCGTCGAGGACGAGGGCCGCCTGCTCCATGACCGGCCAGTCCGAGTCGCTGCCCATGACGATGCCGACGACGGGCCCGTCCTTCGTGCTCATTGCGTCACCACCCCCTGGAGGTAGCCGGCCGCGTGTCCGGTTCGGGCGCGCAGGTCGTCGAGGTCGTCCCCGCAGGCGGTGACGTGCCCGATCTTCCGTCCCGGCCGGACCTCCTTGCCGTAGAGGTGGACCTTCAGCCCGGGGTCGCGGGCCATGACGTGGCGGTAGGCGGGGTAGAGCTCGGGGTGGTCGCCGCCGAGGACGTTGCCCATGACGCTCCACCGGGCCCGCGCCGTCGGGGACCCGAGCGGGAGGTCGAGCACCGCCCGGAGGTGCTGCTCGAACTGTCCGGTGACGGCGCCGTCCATGCTCCAGTGGCCGGAGTTGTGCGGGCGCATCGCGAGCTCGTTGACGAGGTGCCCCGGCCGGCCGCCGGCCGGGTCGCGAACCTCGAACATCTCGACGGCGAGGACGCCGGTGACGCCGAGCTCACCGGCGACCCGTAGGGCGGTCGCCGTCGCCGTCGCCGCGAGGTCGGCGTCGAGGTCCGGCGCCGGAGCCAGGACCTCGGTGCACACCCCGTCGGTCTGGACGGTCTCGACGACGGGCCAGGCGGCCGCCTGTCCCGAGGGGCTGCGGGCGACGAGGACGGCGAGCTCGCGCACGAACCTCACGGTCTCCTCGATGAGGAGGGCCTCCCCCTCGTCGACGGCCCGGGCGACCCAGTCGTCGAGCTCGTCGGCGGCGTCGACGACCCGGACACCCTTGCCGTCGTACCCGCCTCGCGGGGTCTTCGCGACGAGCGGCCAGCCGACGGCGGCCCCGAACCGTTCGACGTCGGCGTGGGTCCGCGCCTCGGTCCACCGGGGGCAGGGGACGCCGAGGTCGGTGAGCCGGCGGCGCATGACGAGCTTGTCCTGGGCGTGGACGAGTGCGGCGGGGCTCGGGTGGAGCGGGACGCCGTCGGCCTCGAGGGCCGCGAGGACGGAGCCCGGGACGTGCTCGTGGTCGAAGGTGACGACGTCGCACTCGCGGGCGAAGGCGCGCACGGCCTCGACGTCGCGGTGGTCCCCGACGGGGGCGGAGGGGATGACCTGCGCGGCCGCCGCCGCGGGGCTCTCGGCGAGGACGCTCAGCGTGATGCCGAGCTCGGCGGCAGGTCCGGCGCACATCCGGGCGAGCTGGCCGCCTCCGATGATGCCGACGACGGGGAACCCGCCCGGGGCGCGCTGAGGTGGTGTCACCCGGGGAGGATAGCGTCACCGTCGGCTACGCTCACGTGGTGTCCCCCTCCCCCACCGCGCTCGTCGACCGGCTCCGGGGGGCGATGAACCTCCTCTGGCGGGAGGCGGCGAAGTTCGGGGTCGTCGGCGCGGTGGCCTTCGTCATCGACCTCGGCGGGATGAACCTCCTCACCCACACCGTCCTCGAGACGAGGGTGACGTCGGCGAAGATCATCAGCGGCGTCGCGGCCACCCTGTTCGCCTGGGCCGCCAACCGGAGCTGGACCTTCCGGCACCGGCGCAGCCGTCCCGTCGCCCACGAGGTCAGCCTCTTCTTCGTCGTCAACGGGATCGCGCTCGCCATCGCGACCCTCTGCCTCGTCGCCTCCCACTACGGGCTCGGGCTGACGAGCCACCTCGCCGACAACGTCAGCACCGTCTTCGGGATCGGCCTCGGCACGCTGTTCCGGTTCTGGGCCTACCGCCGCGTCGTCTTCTCGGCGCACGAGGCGCCGGTGCCGCCGTCGCCGGTCGACCGCCGGCGCTGACCGAGGTCCCCGCGGCCCGCGAGAGGTCAGCCCCCGTCGACCTCGGAGAGGAAGAGGGCGAACACCGCCGGCTGCGCCCGGACGAGCTCGAGCCGGCCGCCGTTCTTCTCGGCGAGGTCGCGGGCGAGGGCGAGGCCGAGCCCGCTGCTCCCCGTGGAGACGGACCGCTCGAAGATGTGCGGCGCGATCGTCGCGGGCACCCCGTCGCCCTGGTCGCCGACCTCGACGACGACCGAGGGGCCGCTCCGGCGGGCGTGCACCTCGACGGTCCCGCGGCCGTGGGCGAGGCTGTTCTCGAGGAGGGTCGAGAGGATCTGCGAGAGCGCGACCGGGGTCGCCTGGACCGAGAGCCCCCGCTCCCCCTGGACGTGGACGCTTCGCCGGGCCTGTTCGAAGGCGGGCTGCCACTCCCGGTTGAGCGTCGCGATGACGGAGTCGAGCGAGACCGACGGGCGGGCCTGGTGGACCCCCCTCGTCCTGACCATGAGGTCGTCGACGACACGGGTGAGCCGCTCGACCTGGCTGATCGCGATGTCGGCCTCCTCACGGACCACCTCGGGGTCGTCTGCCGTGACGGAGATCTCCTCGAGCCGCATGAGGAGCGCCGTGAGCGGGGTCCGGAGCTGGTGCGACGCGTCTGCGGCGAAGTCCCGCTCGGCCGCGAGCGAGCGCTGGATCTCCTGCGCGCTGCGGGAGAGGACGTCGCTGACCCGGTCGACCTCGGCGATGCCGGAGTTGAGCTTCTCGAAGTGGGACTCCCCCGCTCCGAGCCGCTCGGCCCGCTGCGCGAGCCGGGTCAGGGGCGCGGCGATGGCCCGGGCCTGCCGCCCCGCGACGACGACGCTGACCGCGAGCGCGACGAGCGCGAGCGCGGCCGTCGAGACGACGCTCACCGCGATGAGGACGGGGAACCCCCCGGTCGCGAGCCAGCGCTGGGCCTGCTCCTCCCGGGTGGCCGCCCAGACGAGCGAGGCGAGGAACGGGATGCCCATGACGACGATCGCGACGACGACCGCAAGCATGGTCGAGCGGAGGAGCTGGTGGCGCACGGGCTCGCTCAGCCCGCGCTCTCGGGGGCGTCGAACCGGAACCCGATCCCCCGCACCGTCGAGATGTACTGCGGCTGTGCGGCGTCCTCCCCGAGCTTGCGGCGGAGGACGGAGATGTGCATGTCGAGGGTCTTCGTCGACCCCACCCAGGCGGTCTCCCAGACCTCACGCATGAGCTGCTCCCGCGAGACGACCTTGCCCTCCTCCCGGACGAGGACGCGCAGGACGGCGAACTCCTTCGCGGTGAGCTGGAGCTCGTCGTCCTTGAACCACGCCCGTCGCCCGTCCGGGTCGATCCTCAGGACGTCGCTGCCGCTGTGCTGGTCGGGGGTGTTCCGCCGGAGCAGGGCCCGCGCCCGGGCGAGGAGCTCGGCGAGGCGGAACGGCTTCGTCACGTAGTCGTCGGCACCGGCGTCGAGCCCGACGACGGTGTCGACCTCGTCGGCCCGGGCGGTGAGGATGAGCACGGGGACGGACAGGCCGGTCGACCGGAGCCGGCGGCACACCTCGAGCCCGTCGATCCGCGGGAGGCCGAGGTCGAGGACGACGAGGTCGGGCGACATCCCGGCTGCGTCGAGCGCGCTCTGGCCGTCCTCGCGGACGTCGACCTCGTACCCCTCACGGCGAAGTGCGCGCGCGAGCGGCTCGGAGATGGCGGGGTCGTCCTCGGCCAGGAGCACACGGGTCATGGGATGCATCGTATGAGGCGGACCCCCGCTCAGCGAGCGGGCCACACCGGTCGGCGTTTCTCCGTGAAGGCGGCGACCCCCTCCGCCCGGTCCGCGGAGAACGCCGTCGCGTGCCAGCACTCGTCCTCGACGTCGAGGCCGGAGCGGAGGTCGGTGTCGAAGCCGAGCCGCATCGCCCGCTTGGCCTGGCGGACCCCGACCGGGCTGTTCTGGGCCACCCGGTCGGCGACCGCGAGGGCGTGCTCGCGGGCGCCCCCGTCCGGGGCGAGGTCGTCGACGAGACCGAGCTCGTGCCCGCGGGCCCCGTCCACCCGCTCGGCGGTGAGGACGAGGCGGGCCGCCCGCGACCACCCGACCCTCCTCGTGAGGAGCTGCGTGCCGCCCCCGCCGGGGATCACCCCGACGCTGACCTCGGGGAGGCCGAGGACGGCCGAGACCCCGGCGACGAGGATGTCGCAGGAGAGCGCGATCTCGAGGCCGCCGCCGAGCGCGTACCCGTCGACCGCCGCGATCGTCGGGACGGGCAGCCAGAGAACCCCGCCGTAGGCGGCCCGGGCGACGGGCCGTTGGGCGCGCAGCTCGTCGTCGGAGAGGGCGTTGCGCTCCTTGAGGTCGGCCCCGACGCAGAACGCCGTCGGGTGGCTGCTCGTCACGACGACGACCCGGACCGCGTCGTCGGCGGCGAGCTCGGCGGTCGCCGCGGCGATCGCCTCGGCCATCGCCGTCGAGACGGCGTTCATCGCCCCGGGCCGGTCGAGAACGAGCTCGGCGACGCCGTCGGCGTGGCGTTCGACCCGGACGAGGGCGTCGCGCTCGGGCGCGGCGGGGGCATCGGTGGAGCTCATCGCTGGTCCTTCCTCAGGGGTGGGCGGTGACGTCGGCGGCGCGGCGCTCGCCCCGGCTGCGCCGGAGCAGGCTCGGGGTGACGACGCCGATCCCGCGGAGGGTGCGGCGGCGCTGGGCGGTCATGTCGAATCCCGAGGTCGCGGCGAGGCGGGCGCCGAGGGTGTCGTCGACGAGGACGCCGCCGCGGGGAGCGACCGCGGTGAGCCGGCTCGCCCGGTTGACGGTCGTCCCGAAGACGTCGCCGAGGCGGGAGAGGACCTGACCGTAGGCGAGGCCGACCCGGACGTCCGGCAGCAGCGCGTCCTCCCCCATCGCGTCGACGAGGTCGAGGGCGATCGCCGCCGCCGGCGCGGCCTCGATGGTCACGAAGAGCACCTCGTCGCCGACGGTCTTGATGACCCGGCCGCCGTGGGCGGTGATGATGTCCGAGGCGAGCAGCTCGAAGCGCTGGACCATCGTCGCGAGCTGGCGTTCGCTGAGCCGGCGGACGACGGAGGTGAAGTTGACGAGGTCCGCGAACCCGACGACCCGCCGGGTGCCCGCCGTGGCGTCCTCGGGCGCCGCGTCGGCGAGCATCCGGGAGATCGCCGCGGAGAGGTGGCGCCGCCAGGCGTAGACGAGCAGCGGCTCGACCTCGTCGGCGATGTCCGCGAGGCGGCGCGCCGCCGCCTCGGCGACCTCGATGTCAGGCAGCGACCGGGAGTCCTTCTCCCCGAGCTCGGCCTCCTGCTCGGGCGGGGTGAGCGCCTCCGCCATGAGCTGGGTCTGCCACACGGCGAGCCGGTCGGTGGTCCGGGCGAGGGCCCGGGTCATCGCGAGCGCGAACGGCTCGTCGACGACGCCCTCGCGGACGAGCCGGGCCACCTGCCGGAGGGCGGTGAGGTCGGCCTCGGTGAAGGCCATGTCCTCGTCGGCGACGAGGGGGAACCCGAGGGCGTGCCAGAACTTCCGGGCGCTGAGGAGGGAGACCTGGGCCCCGCGGGAGACCTGGCGGCGTCCCATCGTCGCGGGGCGCCCGAGGAGCCGGGCCTCGGCCTCCTCGAGGGCGCCCCCCGGTTCGGCGAGCCGGGCCGCGGTCGGGAGGGGCTCGCCCTCCCGCTCGTCCTTCGGGCCAGGCATGGCAGGCGCCTCCTCCTCACCGCGTCATCGGGGCGGCGACGCCCGGACGTGGGTGACGTCGCCGGCAGCCACGCTAGCCGAGCCGGTCCCCGACCTCACGACGAGCCTGCCCTCGTCGTCGACGCCGAGGGCGCGGGTGCGCACGGTCCCGCGGCGACCGGGGTCCTGCCCGTGGAGCTCGACGTCGGCGCCGACCGTCGCGCAGACGGCCCGGTAGGCGTCCCTGGCGTCGGCGGCGGCGCCGGCGTCCCCCGTCAGCGCCGCGTGGAGGGCCGCAAGGTGGGTGAGGTAGGCAGCGGCGAGCCGTTCGCGCCCGACCGGTCCGCTCCCCGCGAGCGCGAGCGAGGTCGCCGCCTCGACGGGCAGCTCGTCGCGGGCCTGGTCGACGTTGACGCCGGCGCCGACGACGACGCCCGCCGGCGTCATCTCGCAGAGCACCCCGCAGACCTTGCGGCCGCCGTCTGCGGGGACGAGGACGTCGTTCGGCCACTTGAGGACGGTGTGCACCCCAGCGACGTCGGCGACGGCCCGGTGCACGGCGAGGCCGGCGAGGAGGGGGAGCCAGCCGGTGCGCCCCGCCGGCGGTGCCGGGAGGAGGACGGAGACGGCGAGCGAGGCCCGTGGGACGTCGACCCAGGACCGCCCGAGCCGACCCCGACCGCCCTCCTGGTGGTCGGCGAGGACCGGCACCCACGGCTCACCGGCACGGCCGGCCTCGGCGTTCGTCGAGTCGGTGACGTCGAGGACGCGCACCCCCGCCCAGGGCGACCCGGGCGTGAGCAGCGTCTCATCGAGGACGTCCCGCCTCAGTGCATCCCTCATCGGGTCAAGGCTAGGCTCCGGCCCATGGCGCAGCGCACCGACTCCCCGACGACCGCGGAGGACGCGGCCTCTCTCGGGGGCACCGAGGTCCCCGAGGACATCGACATCCACACGACGGCCGGCCGGCTCGCCGACCTGCACCGGCGCACGGACGAGGCGGTCCACGCCGGGTCCGCCCGGGCCGTGGAGAAGCAGCACGGCAAGGGCAAGAGGACGGCGCGGGAGCGGATCGGGGCGCTCCTCGACGAGGGCTCGTTCGTCGAGATGGACGAGCTCGCCCGGCACCGCTCGATCGCGTTCGGGCAGCAGGCCGACCGGCCGTACGGGGACGGGGTCGTCACCGGGTACGGCACCGTGGACGGCCGCCAGGTGTGCGTCTTCGCCCAGGACTTCACCGTCTTCGGCGGGTCCCTCGGGGAGGTGTTCGGCGAGAAGATCGTCAAGGTCATGGACCTCGCGATGAAGATCGGGTGCCCCGTCGTCGGGATCAACGACTCCGGGGGCGCCCGCATCCAGGAGGGCGTCGTCTCGCTCGGCCTCTACGGCGAGATCTTCCGCCGCAACGTCCACGCGTCCGGGGTCGTCCCCCAGGTCTCCCTCATCATGGGCCCGTGTGCCGGGGGCGCGGTGTACTCCCCCGCCGTCACCGACTTCACCGTCATGGTCGACCGGACCTCGCACATGTTCATCACCGGGCCCGACGTCATCAAGACGGTGACCGGCGAGGACGTCGGCTTCGAGGAGCTCGGCGGTGCCCGGACGCACAACACGACCTCGGGCAACGCCCACTACATGGCCTCCGACGAGGACGACGCCGTCGACTACGTCCGGGGCCTGCTCTCCTACCTGCCGCAGAACAACCTCGAGGAGCCGCCGGCCTACGACGCGGAGGTCGACCTCGAGGTCAGCGACACCGACGCCGAGCTCGACACCCTCGTCCCGGACTCGGCGAACACGCCGTACGACATGAAGACCGTCCTCGAGCACGTCCTCGACGACGGGGAGTTCCTCGAGGTCCAGCCGCTGTTCGCGCCGAACATCGTCGTCGGGTACGGCCGGGTCGAGGGGCGCTCGGTCGGGGTCGTCGCGAACCAGCCGCTCCAGTTCGCCGGGACGCTCGACATCGACGCCTCGGAGAAGGCAGCCAGGTTCGTCCGGACGTGCGACGCGTTCAACGTGCCGGTCCTCACCTTCGTCGACGTGCCGGGGTTCCTCCCCGGCGCCGACCAGGAGTGGAACGGGATCATCCGGCGCGGCGCGAAGCTCATCTACGCCTACGCCGAGGCGACCGTCCCGCTCATCACGGTCATCACCCGCAAGGCCTACGGCGGGGCGTACGACGTCATGGGGTCCAAGCACCTCGGCGCCGACGTCAACCTCGCCTGGCCCACGGCGCAGATCGCCGTCATGGGGGCCCAGGGGGCGGTGAACATCCTCTACCGCAAGCAGCTCCGGGAGGCCGAGGCGTCCGGCGAGGACGTCGACGAGGCCCGGCAGCGGTACGTCACCGAGTACGAGGACACGCTCGCCAACCCCTACGTCGCGGCGGAGCGCGGGTACGTCGACTCGGTCATCCCCCCGAGCCACACCCGCGCCTACGTCACCCGGGCCCTGCGTGCGCTGCGGACGAAGCGCGAGCAGCTGCCGCCGAAGAAGCACGGGAACATCCCGCTGTGAGCGACGGCACCGGCCGAGCGGACCGACCGGCACGGCCCGAGCGCGACCGGCTCACCGTCCTCGGGCCGGCGACCTCGGAGGAGGCCGTGGCCCTCGTCCTCGTCCTCGGCGCGCTCACCGGCGGGGGCGAGGACGCGGACGACGAGCAGGCCCGGACGTCCCGGTGGGCGGACCCGGGCCGCGCGCTCCGGCCCCCGCCGCGCCCCGGCCCCGGGGGGTGGTGGGCCTCCGGCCTGCCCGGCTGACCCGACCCCGGCGACTCGGCCCGCGCCGTCAGGCCCGGCGGCGCGCGACCGTCCGGGCGAGCTCGTCGTGCTCCTCCGCGGCGAGGCAGCCGGCGGCGAGGACCCGGTCGGCGGCGTCGAGGTCACCGACGAACCCCCGGAAGGCCGTCATGACGTCGACGCCGTGGGCCGGGCGGGAGGCGACCTCGACCCGGTCGCCGGCGCGGAGCGTCCCCGGCTCGAGGACGGCGAGGTAGGCGCCGGTCCGTCCCCGCGCGGTGAACCGCCGGACCCAGCCGCGCTCCCCCATCCGGGCCTGGAAGGTCTGGCACGGGATCCGGGGTCCGCGGACCTCGAGGACGACACCGTCACCGACCGCCCACCGCTCGCCGACGAGCGCGCCGTCGACGTCGAGCCCGGTCGTCGTGAGGTTCTCCCCGAACATCCCGTCCGGGAGGTCGCGGCCGAGCTCCGCGGCCCACCAGTCGAGCTCCTCGCGGGCGACGGCGTACACCGCCTGGCTGTCCCCGCCGTGGTGCTCGGTCTCGCCGACGAAGTCGCCGACGACCCCGCTGCCGAGGCCGCCGTGCTTCGGGCCGGGGGCGCGGACCTCGACCTGCCGGGCCGGGACCTTGACGATGCCGGTGACACCGGGGCCCGGGGCGGTCGTCGGGGTCGCCGAGCCGACGTTGACCGAGAGGATGCTCGCCATGCCGCTCAGCCTAGGGCGCGCGCGGCGGCGGGGTCAGTGCCGGTGCCGCGCCCGCCGAACGGCGGCGAGCGCGTCGACGATGCCGTGGCCGTACCAGCCGTTGAACCGGGCGGTGCCGTCGCAGTTCGACGTGTAGGCGTCCGGGCGGTCCGGGTAGTCGTACACCGGGGCCGGGCAGGCGGTCTCGGACGCCGTGCGCTCGAGGACCCGCTCCGTGCGCCACGGGTTGAGCTCGAGGCCCCCGCCGCGCCGGGCCCGGTGCCCGTGCGCGCCGACGGCGAGGGCCGCGACCCCGGCCGCGTGCGGCGCCGCCATCGACGTGCCCTGGAGGTACTGCCAGTACGCACAGCTCTCCTTGCCCGTCGGGCACTGGGAGACGACGAACGGGCTCGTCGAGGCCCCGGTGCCGGGGTCGACGTCGCCGCTCGCCACGGCGATCGCCTTCGGCATCGCGGCGAGGACGAGGTTGCCCGGGGTGGCGTACGAGGGGGTGCCGTAACCGTCGCGGTAGGACCCGCCGGGGGCGGCGACCGAGACCTCCTCGGTCCCCCAGTTCGAGTAGTCGGCCTTGAGACCGCTCGGGCCGACGGAGGAGACGGCGACGACGCCGCTGCCCTCGGCGGGGAGGTTGACGCAGCTGTTGTCGACCTTGCGGTCGTGGGCGGAGTCCGGGGGGTAGTCCGGGCTCGTCGTGTCCGTCGTCGGGGCGTCGAGGTCGGTGTGCTCGTTGCCCGCCGCGGCGACGAGGGTGACCCCGTGCCGGCGGGCGTAGCGAAGCGCCCGGTTCGTCGCCTCGATGACCACCCGCTGCTCGCGCTGCTGCCCCGGCGTGTCGGCCGGGTTGTCCGCACAGTTGTACAGCCACGGGTCGAGGTAGTAGCTCATGTTGACGACGTCGATGCCGTGGTCGCCGGCGTAGGTGAGCGCGTCGACCGTCGGGGCGAGGAAGAAGTACCCGGAGTCCTGGCCGGCCCGGAGGTTGACGATGTCGGCGTCGGGGGCGACGCCCGCGATGCCGACCCCGTTGACCGGCGCGGCGATCGTGCTCGCGACGTGGGTGCCGTGGCCGTCCTCGTCGACGTCGTCGGGGTCGGTGCACGACCCGTCCGGGTCGTCCGCGCAGGGACCGTCGATCACCGGGTCGTCCACGGTGAAGTTGCGGCTCAGCGCGTGGTCGAAGTGCGGCGCGATGTCGGGGTGGGAGGCGTCGACGCCGGTGTCCATGATCCCGACCCGCACGCCCCTGCCGGTCTCCTTCGCGTGCGCGGCCGGGGCGTGGATGAGGTCCATGTCCCACTGGAGGTCGGCGAACGGCTCGGGGGCGTCGTGCCCGTGGGCCGTCCCGCGCCCCTGCCCCCGCTCCTGCCCCTTCCCCTGCCCCTTGCCGTCGTCACCGTCGTGCCGGTGGCGGGCGAGCTGCCGCTTGACGGCCGCGGTCCGGTCGGCGAGGGCCCGCTCGAGATCCCTGGTCTCCTTGACACGGTCCCGTGGCGCATGCCCGATGACCCGGTTCTCGGTGACCCCGTCGACCGCCGGCGAGGCGGTGACCGACGTGCCGAACCCGGCCGAGCCGGCGCGGACGGTGTAAAGGCCCACGTCGGTGTTCGCCGAGGTCACGGTGCCCCCCGCGGCGGTGACGGCCGCCCGGACCGCGGCCTCGCTCGCGCCGTCGCGGGCGAGGACGAGCAGGCTCGCGGCGCCGGTCGACGCCTCGGCGGCCGCGCCGGCGGACGAGGCCCCGGGCGCGGGGGGCAGCCCGGACGCGGAGCCGGGTCCGGTGACCGCGACCGCCCCGGCGAGGAGGACGGTCCCCAGGGCCGCCGCCGATCGGTGTTTCAACGGGGTCATCTGCACGCTCCCACGGTGTGGCGGTGGCGGGCCGCTCCCGCTGCGAACGGAACGTACCCGAGGTCGGAGCGGTCGGCGACCGGAGCGGCCCGGGTGGGGTACGTTGCCACGGGTGAGCACCGAGACGTCGCAGACCCCAGACCCGCAGCGCACCTCCGTGGCCCCCGGGACCGGAGGGGACGGCGCGGACGGCCGTGCCCGGACCGAGGTCGACCGGATCGCCGAGGAGTACTTCGACGCGACGGTCGCGCTCAGCCCGATCGACGCGACCTACCTCGGGGTCCCCGGGCACGAGGACGAGCTCGACGACTTCTCGCCCGAGGGGTTCCGCGAGCACTCCGCACTGCGGCGGCGTGCGCTCGACGCGCTCGGGTCCGTGGAGCCGGTCGACGACATCGACCGGGTCACCGTCGCCGCGATGCGCGAGCGGCTCGGGCTCGCCGAGGAGATCCACGAGGCCCGGCTCGACGAGATGACCCTCAACGTCATCTCCAGCCCCATGCAGGCCATCCGGGGCGTCTTCGACCTCATGCCGACGAACACCGAGGCGGAGTGGGCGACCTTCGCGGCCCGGATGCGTGCCGTCCCCGCCGCGCTGGAGCAGTGGGTCGGGACCCTTCGGGGGGCGGCCGAGCGCGGGGACGTCGCGCCTCGCCGCCAGGTCGCGGCGTGCATCGCCCAGTGCGCCGACCTCAGCGCCGAGGACGGCTACTTCGAGGCCCTCCTCGCCGACCCGCGGGTCGGTGACGAGCAGCTCGCGGGGCCCGCGCGCGAGGACCTCGCCCGCTCCGTCGGGGAGGCGTCCGCCGCCTACGCCCGCCTCGGGGAGGAGCTGCGGACCCACCTGCTCGACCGCTCGCCCGAGGAGGACGCCGCCGGCCGGGTGCGCTACCAGCTCTTCTCCCGGTACTTCCTCGGAGCCACCGTCGACCTCGAGGAGACCTACGCGTGGGGTCAGGAGGAGCTCGCGCGGATCACCGCCGAGATGGAGGAGGTCGCCGACCTGATCCGTCCCGGTGCGTCCGTCAAGGAGGCCGTCGCGGCGCTCGACGCCGACCCCGCCCACCAGCTCCACGGGACCGAGTCGCTCCGGGTGTGGATGCAGGCCAAGGCCGACGACGCCATCGACGCGCTCGCCGACACCCACTTCGACATTCCCGGCGCGGTCCGGCGGATCGAGTGCATGATCGCCCCCACCCAGACCGGGGGGATCTACTACACCGGCCCGAGCGACGACTTCACCCGCCCGGGCCGGATGTGGTGGTCGGTACCGAAGGGCGTCACCGAGTTCGGGACGTGGCGCGAGCTGACGACGGTCTACCACGAGGGCGTCCCGGGCCACCACCTCCAGGTCGCCCAGACGGTCTACCGCCGCGAGCTGCTCAACCGCTGGCGGCGGCTCTCCGCGTGGACCTCCGGCCACGGCGAGGGCTGGGCCCTCTACGCCGAGCGGCTCATGGCCGAGCTCGGCTTCATGGACGACCCGGGGACCCGGATGGGCCTCCTCGACGGGCAGTCCCTCCGGGCCGCCCGGGTCGTCCTCGACATCGGCGTCCACTGTGGCTTCGAGGCCCCGGACGAGGTCGGCGGGGGCGCGTGGACGTACGACAAGGCGTGGGCGTTCCTCTGCGCGCACGCGAACATGGACCAGGGCTTCCTCCGGTTCGAGCTCGACCGCTACCTCGGCTGGCCGGGACAGGCCCCCTCCTACAAGATCGGGGAGCGGCTCTGGCTCACCCTCCGCGACGAGGTCGCCGCCCGCGAGGGCGACGCGTTCGACGTCAAGGCCTTCCACCGCCGGGCCCTCGACATCGGGGGGGTCGGCCTCGACACCCTCCACGACGCCGTCCTCGGCACCCTGGGCTGACCGTCCCGGGCGCCGCGGGCGCGGCGACGGCATGACCGGCCGGACGGGCACGTGCTGGGACGGGGCGGCACGGGCCGCTGCGCCTTTGCGAGGATGCCGTCGTGGAGATCGCCCTGACCCTGCTCGCGATCACGGTGACCGTGCTCGTCGGGTCGACGCTCGCGTCCCGGTCCGGGGCGCCGGCCCCCCTCGTCCTCATCGTCCTCGGGATCGTCGGCTCCTACCTGCCCGGCGTCCCGGAGATCACCCTCACCCCGGATCTCGTCCTCGTCGGGCTCCTCCCGCCGCTGCTCTACTCCGCGGCCATCCGGACCTCGCTCGTCGACTTCCGCCGGCTCCGGGGGCCGATCCTCTCCCTCTCCGTCGGCCTCGTCCTCTTCACCGCGCTCGGCGTCGGTGTCGTCGCGTGGTGGCTCCTGCCCATCCCGTTCGCCGTCGCGCTGGCCCTCGGGGCGGTCGTCGCCCCGCCGGACGCCGTCGCGGCGACCGCGGTGGCCCGCCGGATCGGGCTCCCCCGCCAGGTCGTCACCGTCCTCGAGGGCGAGTCCCTGCTCAACGACGCGACCGCCCTCGTCACCCTCCGCACGGCGATCGCGGCGTACGCGTCGACGGCGGCCGTGAGCGCCGGCACCGTCGCCGTCGACTTCGCGTGGGCGGTCGTCGGCGGGCTCGGGGTCGGCCTCCTCGTCGCCACCGTGATCGCGTGGGCCCGCAAGCGGGTGAGCGAGCCGACGACGGACACCGCGCTGTCCTTCCTCGCGCCCTTCGCCGCCTACCTCCCCGCCGAGGAGGTCGGCGCCTCCGGCGTCCTCGCGGTCGTCACCGCGGGACTCGTCCTCGGCCACAAGGCCCCGGTTCTCCAGACGGCGAGCTCCCGGCTCGCCGAGCGGATCAACTGGTCGAGCATCCAGTTCCTCCTCGAGAACGCCGTCTTCCTCCTCATCGGTCTCCAGGCGAGCGGCATCGTCGCCGACGCCGCCTCCTCGCGGCTCGGTCCCGGACGGATCGCGCTCGCGGCCGCCGCCGTCCTCCTCGCCGTCCTTCTCCTCCGCCCGGTGTGGGCGATGACCTCCCAGCGCCTCCGCATGCTCCGCGCCGGGGGGACCCGCCTCGGGGACTGGCGTGAGGGTGCGGTGGCGAGCTGGGCGGGGATGCGCGGCGTCGTCACCCTCGCCGCCGCCTTCGTCCTGCCCGCCACCACCCCGCACCGGGACGTCCTCGTCCTCATCGCCCTCACCGTGGCCGTCGCGACCCTCCTCCTCCAGGGAACGACCCTCCCGTGGGTCGCCCGCTCCCTCGGCGTCCGCGGGCCCGACCCCCGCGAGGACGCGCTCCAGGAGGCCGTCGTCACCCAGCAGGCCGTCGAGGCCGGGTTCGCCGCGCTCGACGACGTCCCCGGCGCCGACCCGCGGACGGTGACCATGCTCCGGGAGCGGGGCGACGACCGGGTCAACCGGGTCTGGGAGCGCCTCGGACCGGACGAGGCCACCGCGCCCACACCGAGCGAGAGCTACCGGCGGCTCCGGCTCGTCTCGCTCGCCGCCGAGCGCGGCGAGCTCCTCGCGGTCCGCGACCGGGGCACCGTCGAGCACGACGTCCTCGCGAGCGTCCTCGCTGCGCTCGACGTCGAGGAGTCGATGCTCGAGCGGGTCGAGGAGGGGGAGCGGACGCTCCGGGACGCGCCCCTCCTCGCGCCGTCCGGCGGGGACGGGGCCTGCGCGCACCTCCGTGAGGCGGGGTGCGTCGTCGCCCCCGCGTCCCACCGGACGTGCCGGCGGTGCGAGGAGGAGGGGCTCACCCCCGTCCACCTCCGGCTCTGCCTGACCTGCGGAGCCGTCGGCTGCTGCGACTCCTCGGTCGGACGGCACGCGACGGAGCACTACGAGCGGACCGGCCACCCCGTCATCCGCAGCTTCGAGGCCGGTGAGGCCTGGCGCTGGTGCTACCCCGACCAGCTCCTCGGCTGAGCGGACAGCCTCTCCTCCCACGCCCCAGCCCCGGGCGTCCGCACAGTCGGCGCCATCGTGACCGAACTCGCGGACGCAGCGGTGGGGGACGGCGCCGGACGTCGGTAGCCTCGGCGCATGCCCGCCCAGCCCCCTCAGCCCCGCCGGTCGGCGGTTCCGCTCGTCCTCGCCTCCGGCTCGCCCGCCCGGCTCGCCCTCCTCCGGGCGGCCGGCGTCGAGCCCGTCGTCGAGGTCAGCGACGTCGACGAGGATGCCGCCGTCGAGTCCGCCCGGGAGCGCTACGGACGGCTCGACCCGGGCGACGTCGCACTCCTGCTCGCCCGGGCCAAGGCCGAGGACGTCGACGGCCGGCCCGGGCCGAGCGTCGACGGGCTCATCCTCGGGTGCGACTCGGTCCTCGAGCTCGACGGGGAGGCGCACGGCAAGCCCCGCGACCCGGCGACGGCGGTCGAGCGGTGGACCCGGATGCGCGGCCGGTCAGGGGTCCTCCACACCGGCCACTGGCTCCTCGACCGGCGCGCGGACGGCGGGGGCGCGACGCTCGGGGCGACCGCGTCGACGACCGTCCACTTCGCTCCGCTCACCGACGAGGACATCGCCGACTACGTCGCGACCGGCGAGCCGCTCGCCGTCGCCGGCTCGTTCACCCTCGACGGCCGGGGTGCGCCCTACGTCGCGGGAATCGAGGGGGACCCGAGCAACGTCGTCGGGCTCTCCCTCCCCCTCCTGCGCGACCTCCTCGGCGACCTCGGGCTGCGCTGGTCGGCGCTGACCACCGACTGAGCGCCGCCAGCGACATCGCCGGCGGCGCCTGTCCCGGGGCGAACGGACGGGGACGGGCGGGTCCGGGTCACACCGGCGGGATGTCCCGCCGCTTCGTCGCAAAGGCCCGGTCACGCCCGGCGGCGTACCGGAGCCGCTGGAGGAGCTCTGCGCGGAGGGCGTCGGCCTCGACGATCTCGTCGAGGACGAGGTCGGCCGCGAGCCGTTCGAGGTCGACGTCCTCCTCGTACTCGGCGCGCATCCGGGCGATGAAGTCCGCGCGCTCGGACTCGTCCTCGATCGCGGCGATCCGGTTGGCGTACACCGCGTTGACGGCCGCCTCCGGACCCATGACGGCGATCCGGGCGGTCGGCAGCGCGATGGTCGCGTCCGGGGCGAAGCCCGGACCGCCCATCGCGTAGAGCCCGGCACCGTAGGCCTTCCTGACGACGACGCAGAACTGGGGCACGGTGGCGGACGACACCGCGGAGACCATCTTCGCGCCGTGCCGGATGATCCCGCCGCGCTCGACCTCGGAGCCGATCATGAAGCCGGGGACGTCGGCGAGGTAGACGAGGGGGATCGAGTACGCGTCGCAGGTCCAGATGAAGCGGGCCGCCTTGTCCGCGCTGTCGGCGAAGAGGACGCCGCCCTTGACCGCCGAGTTGTTCGCGACGATCCCGACGGTCTCGCCGGCCATCCGGCCGAACCCGACGACGAGCTCGGGGGCGAAGAGCGGCTTGACCTCGAAGAAGCTCTCGTCGTCGACGACGCCGTCGATGACCTCGTGGACGTCGAACGGCTGGCTCTCGCGTTCGGGGACGGTGTGCCGGGTCAGCGGGGCGGCGGGCTCCTCGGGGGCGTAGCTCGGCAGCGGCGCCCGCCAGCTGCTCGGAAGATAGGAGAAGTAGAGCCGGGCGAGCTCGATCGCCTCGGCGTCGTCGGCGGCGAGGAGGTCGCCCACCCCGGAGACGGTGCAGTGCATCCGGGCTCCGCCCATCTCCTCGAGGGAGACCCGCTCGCCGACGACCATCTCGGCCATCCGCGGGCTGCCGAGGTACATCGACGCGTTCCCCTCGACCATGATGACGAGGTCGGTGAAGGAGGGGATGTACGCGCCGCCGGCCGCGCTCGGGCCGAAGAGGCAGCAGATCTGGGGGACCTTGCCCGAGAGCGCGACCTGGTTGTGGAAGATCCGCCCGGCACCGCGGCGTCCCGGGAAGAGGTCGACCTGGTCGGTGATCCGTGCCCCCGCGGAGTCGACGAACCAGAAGACCGGCAGCTCCTCGCGCAGGGCCGTCTCGGTCGCGCGGACGATCTTCTCGACCGTCCGCGCCCCCCATGAGCCCGCCTTGACGGTGGGGTCGTTCGCGACGACGACGACGGGGCGGTCGTCGACGGCGCCCCGGCCGGTGACGACGCCGTCCGCGGGCAGCCCGGCCGCCGTCGCGTTGGCGTAGCGGCCGTCCTCGACGAAGCTTCCCTCGTCGAGCAGGAGGGCGATCCGGTCGCGGACGTAGAGCTTGCCCTGGGCGTCGAGCTTGGCGAGCGCCTTCTCGGTCGGCGAGGCGGAGGCCGCGTGGGCCGCGGTGAGCCGCTCACGGACGTCGGCGACCCGGGGGTCGCCGCCTGCGTCGGACCCGGAGGCGAAGGGGGGCTGGTCGGGCATGCAGGTCTCCTCGGTGCCGCTCAGGAGGCCGGGAGCCCGAGGTGACGGGCGATGACCATGCGCTGGACCTCGCTCGTCCCCTCCCCGATCTCGAGGATCTTCGCGTCCCGGTAGAAGCGGGCGACCGGGTACTCCTCCATGAAGCCGTTGCCGCCGAAGACCTGGGTGGCGATCCGGGTCGCGGACACCGCGGCCTCGCTGGAGTAGAGCTTCGCGATGGCGGCCGCCTGCTTGACCTCCCTGACGGTCCGGCGCCCGGCCTCGAGCTCGTCCTTGAGCCAGGCCGCCTTGTACGTCAGGAGGCGGGCGGCCTCGACCATGACGGCGAGGTCGGCGACCTGGAAGGAGACCCCCTGGTTCGCGCCGATCGGACGGCCGAACGCGGTCCGGGTGCTCGCGTACTCCGTGGCCTGCTCGAGCATCGCCTGGGCGAGACCGAGGGCGAGCGCGGAGATCGCGATCCGGCCGTCGTCGAGAGTCTTGAGGAACTGCTTGAAACCGGCGCCCTCGGCGCCGAGGAGGTTGCCCTCGGGGACTCGGCAGTCGGTGAAGGTGAGCCCGTGGGTGTCGGACACGTGCCAGCCGAGCTTGTCGTAGGCCGGTTCGACGGTGAAGCCGGGCGTCCCGTTGGGGACCATGATCGCCGAGACCTCGGCCGACCCGTCGGCGGAGGTCCCGGTGCGCGCCGTGACGGTGACGACCGAGGTGATGTCGGTTCCGGAGTTCGTGATGAACGCCTTGGCGCCGTCGAGGACCCACTCCCCGCCGTCGTGGACGGCCTTGGTCCTCGTCGCCCCGGCGTCGGAGCCGGCGTCCGGCTCGGTGAGCCCGAAGCCGGCGAGCGCCCGCCCCGCGACGAGGTCGGGGAGGTAGGTCGCCTTCTGCTCGTCGGTGCCGTACGTGAGGATCGGGTTGATCCCGAGACCGACACCGGCCGAGAGGGTGATCCCGATCGACTGGTCGACCCGGCCGAGCTCCTCGATGGCGACGCAGAGCGAGGTGAAGTCCCCGTCCGGGCCCATCCCGCCGTACTCCTCCGGGACGACGAGACCGAAGAGCCCGAGGTCCCCCATCTTCGGGACGAGGTCGGTCGGGAAGTGCTTCTCCCGGTCCCACTGCGCGATGTGCGGGGCTACCTCGGCCTCGGCGAACTCCCGCACGCTCCGGCGGAAGTCCTCGTGGTCCTTGCTCAGCTCGAACATGCTCGTCCTGCTCCTCGTCGGGGTCCGGGGGTCTCCCGGCCGGAACGTCCGCCCGCGGCCCGTCTCCGGGCCCGGGTCCTGGGCCCGGTCTCCCGCGGACACAAAGTTGACGTTGACGTCAACGTAAAGCATTGTGGGTCGCGTGACAAGCCAGATGACCCGGTCGCCGGGCGGGGAGGACCCCCGCCCGCGGTCCCCCGGTGGGGACCACGCCGAGACGTGGTCGATCCGCGAGCTCGCCGACGAGTTCGACGTCACCCCCCGGACCCTGCGCCACTACGAGGAGCTCGGCCTGCTCCGGCCCGAACGGCGTGGCACCGCCCGGGTCTTCCACCGTCGCGACCGGGTCCGGCTCGCCCTCATCCTCCGTGGTCGCCGGCTCGGGTTCCCGCTCGAGGAGATCGGGACGATCATCGACATGTACGACGAGACGCCCGGTGAGGCCGGGCAGCTGCGCTACCTCCTCGACCAGATCGGCGACCGCCGCACCGACCTCGAGCGCCGGCGCCAGGACATCGAGGACTCCCTCGCCGAGCTCGCCGAGCTCGAGCAGAGGTGCCGTGAGGACCTCCGGACGATCTCGTGAGCAGGCCGGGTCACGTCGGCCCCGGCCCGAGCCGGGCGACGAGTCCCCGGCGGCCGCGTTCGACGAGGAACGCGCTCCCGAGGAGGACGGCACCGACGCCGATGAGGAGCGCCGCCCCGGAGGCGAGCGGGGCGAAGACGGCGGCGCTCTGGACGGTCGTGAAGAGGACGAGGGCGACGGCGGCGAGGACGGTGAGTCGGGGGCGGTCGCGCAGGACGCCGAGAGCGGCGTACCACCCGGTGACGGCGAGGTAGACGACGACCGCGACGAGTGCCCGGCCGAGGCCCCCGGAGGCGCCCGCAGCGGCCTCCGGGCTGCCGTCCTGCCACGCGCTGAGGGCCGCGCCGAGGACGAGGGCGAGGACGGGGACGGCGACCTCGACCCTCGTCGCCCGGGTCGCCGCCCCCCGGACCGCCGCCGCGGCCGCGCCGACCGCGACGACGACCCCGACGACGAGCCCCGCGGGCCAGGCCGGGGCCTGGTCCGAGGTCACCGGGAGCGCGGCGACGAAGAGGCCGACGGCGACGAGGGCCGCCCCGCTCTCGCGCCACGGGGTCGAGAGCCCGCCACGCCGGCGCCCCTCGTGGAGGACGCCCAGCGCGGTCGCGACGGTGCCGGCGACGAGGAGCGCGACTGCGGGGGCCAGCGAGTCCGCGGACTGCTCCGCGACGGACCCGACGTACGCGGACGTCGTCACGACTGCCCCGCCGACGAGCAGCCCGGCCGACCCGACGACGTAGGCGTGGACGAGGACCCCGACCCCCCAGACCGCGAGGATGCGCGGCTCCCCCGCCGAGACCGTGAGGGCCTGCGCGGTGAGGACGACGACCGCCCCGAAGAGCGCACCGGCGACGACCCGGACGGCCTCGGCGACGGCCGGTGACCCCCGGCGTTCGGCGAGGACCGTCGTCGCCGCCCAGAGGACCGCGGCGCCCGCGACCCGGACCGGCGCGGCGAGCGCGTCGAGGTTCGCCGCGGCCAGCCAGACGAGCCCGGCCCCGACCGACGTCGACCCGAGCCCGAGGAGGAGCCGGACGAGCGAGAGCCGCCGGGCCACGGCGTACCGGTCCCGGATCGCCTCGGCGACCTCGGCCGTGACGAGCCCCTCGGCGACCCACGCGCCGAGCTCGCGGTCGAGCCGCGCGCGCACCCGTGGACCGACCGTCACCCTCCCGTCGACGTCCGGGTCTGCCATGACCCATTGTCCCACCGCGGGGGCCCCCGGGGGGCACGCCGGGGAAGGGCGGTGAGGCGGCGAGGAGCAGCCTCACGTGCGCGGGGCGGCGGCGCCCCCTACCGGGCCGCGGCGGAGGCGCCCGATCCGACGGGTACCCGGCTCTCGTGCTCGGCGTCACCCGGTCCCCCGGCCGGGGCCCCGGCCGAGGCCGGGGCCCGCGCCGCGACGACGGCCGCGAAGACGACGACCCCGAGGGCCGCCGGGACGCTGCGGTAGACGAAGAACTCGTGGATCTGGGAGTGGTTGCGCAGCGCCTCGTACCAGAACGGCACGGTGAGGGCCGGCGCGGCGACGAGGACGGCGGCGAGCACGTGGGCCCGGCCCCGCCGGATCGCGAGGACGAGGGCGAGGGCCGCGACGACGATCCCGGCCCAGAGCACGGCCCCGGCGGTGGGGACGTGGGAGAGCCAGTAGTCCCAGTTCGACGCGGTGGCCGCCCCGAGCTCGTCGCGGACCCCGGGGTAGGCACCCTCGGTCCGGAAGAACACCGACGTCTTGACGTCCTCGGCGACCGGGCCGAGACCGACGAACGGAACGGCGAGGACCCACCTCGAGGCCCACGTCGCGGCGAAGGCGACCGGCCAGAGGACGCCCGACCCGAGGAGCGCGACGAGGGTCGGCCCGAGCCGGCGGGTCCGGAGGAACGTCACCGCCGTCACCGTCGCGGCGGAGAAGGCCCAGCCGATCGCGACCGTCGTCAGGAGGTCGACGTAGCAGAACAGCGCCGCCGCCCCGGCCGTCGCGACGAGGCCCCATCCGAGCGAGCGGCGGGCCGCCCACGCGCACGCGGCGACCCCGAGGAGGTAGGCGGACGTCGAGATGGCCTGGCTGAACGAGGTCGACGGCGTCGACATGAGGTTCGTCGAGAGGAGGAGCGGGCCGAGGAGGGCGAGCGCCGCGGGGCCGCCCGCGTGCCGGGAGAGCGAGCGTCCGGCGGCATAGAGCGCGAGGACGAGCACCCCGCCGACGACGACCCGGAGCCCGGCCATCCCGAAGAGCGCGAGCACCGGCCGGGTGAGCGGGGTGTAGCCCGCCCAGTACCGCACGTACGAGGTGACGTCCGTGATCGGCTGTCCCCGCTCGAGCCGGAGGATCTCGTCCCCGCCGGCCGCGCAGTTCGACAGCCGCGGCATGACCGCGGCCTTCGTCATCGGGTTCGTGTCCGTCCCGCCGAGGCCGGTGCCGACGACGACGCACTCCGTCGAGGAGTCCGACGCGCCGCCCATCCGGTCGGGGACGGCGTTGGGCCCGTAGGTACCGGCGCGCACGTCCGCCGCGAGGTGCTCGATGATCGGGCGGTCCGGGACCGCGGCCCCGGCGACGAGGAGCGCGAAGAAGACGAGCTGGAGCGCCGCGAAGCCGGCGAGGGCGAGCCCGACGGCGCCGCCGGGGGAGCGGGGGCGGGGGATATGCACGGCTCAGACCTCGGTCGGTGGGGTGGGGAGGCTCATGTACGCGATCCGCGTCGTCTCCTGGCGGACCTTGCGGAAGCCGTCGAGGAGGACGCCGAGCGTGAGGGTCATCAGCGAGAGGACCATGACCGAGGCCGCGAGGAAGGCGGTCGGGAACCGGGGCACGAGGCCGGTGCCCGCGTACTCGGCGACGACGGGGATCCCGAGGCCGAGCCCGAGGAGGACGAGGAGGCTCGAGACGACGCCGTAGAGCGCGAGCGGGCGCTCGTGGTGGAGGAGCCGGGCGACCATCCGCATGATCCGCAGGCCGTCGTGGTACGTCCGGAGCTTGCTCTCCGACCCCTCGGGCCGGTCCCGGAACCCGACCGGGACCTCCGCCTGGGGGACCCGGTTGTTGATGGCGTGGACGGTGAGCTCGGTCTCGATCTCGAAGGACCGGGAGACCGCGGGGAAGGACTTGACGAACCGGCGGGTGAAGACCCGGTAGCCGCTGAGCATGTCGCTCACCGGGTGGGCGAAGATCGTCGAGACGACGGCGTTGAAGAACCGGTTGCCGAGCTCGTGGCCCGACCGGTAGGCCCCGGGCCGCTCCGGGGTGCGCACGCCCGTCACCTGGTCGTACGGCCCCTCGAGCAGGGTCTTGATCATCATCGGGGCGGCGTCGGCGGCGTAGGTGTCGTCGCCGTCGATCATCAGGTAGATGTCGGCGTCGACGTCCGCGAGGGCCCGTCGGATGACGTTGCCCTTGCCCTTGAGCGGCTCATGCCGGACGACGGCCCCCGCCTCCGCTGCGACCCGGCGCGTGTCGTCGGTGCTCGCGTTGTCGTAGACGTAGACCGTGGCCTCCGGCACCGCGCGCAGGAGGTCGGCGACGACGACGCCGACGGCCGCGGCCTCGTTGTAGCAGGGCACGATCGCTGCGATCGTCGGTCGGTGGTTCATGGTCAGCGGCCCTTGGGGTCGTTCGCAGCCGGGACTGCACGGTCGGATGGCACCTGCAGCGTAGTCGACAGTCCTCGTCCCGCTCGTGACACGCGGGCCGGGGAGGCGGACGCCGGACCGGATCGCACGGACCACGAGAGCCGGTGCGGCTAGGCTCCGGCCCATGGCGCCCATCCGCAAAGTCCTCATTGCCAACCGTGGCGAGATCGCCGTCCGCATCGCCCGGGCCTGCACCGACGGCGGGATCGCCTCCGTCGCCGTGTACGCCGACCCCGACCGGGACGCCCTCCACGTCCGGGTCGCCGACGAGGCCTGGGCGCTCGGCGGGTCGACCCCCGGCGACTCCTACCTCGTCCAGGAGAAGCTCCTCGACGTCGCCGCGCGCTCGGGCGCGGACGCGGTCCACCCCGGGTACGGGTTCCTCGCCGAGAACGCCGGGTTCGCCCGGGCCGTCCTCGACGCCGGGCTGACCTGGGTCGGCCCCTCCCCCGAGGCCATCGACTCCCTCGGGGACAAGGTCAAGGCGCGCCACATCGCCGCGAAGTCGGACGCCCCGCTCGTCGCCGGCACCCAGGACCCGGTCGCCGACGCCGACGAGGTCGTCGCGTTCGCGAAGGAGCACGGGCTGCCGGTCGCGATCAAGGCCGCGTACGGGGGCGGCGGCCGCGGGCTCAAGGTCGCCCGGACCCTCGAGGAGGTCCCCGAGATGTTCGACAGCGCGACCCGGGAGGCGGTCGCCGCGTTCGGCCGCGGGGAGTGCTTCGTCGAGCGCTACCTCGACCGGCCACGGCACGTCGAGACCCAGTGTCTCGCCGACACCCACGGCGGTGTCGTCGTCGTCTCGACCCGCGACTGCTCCCTCCAGCGCCGTCACCAGAAGCTCGTCGAGGAGGCGCCGGCCCCCTTCCTCTCCACCGAGCAGAACGCCGAGCTCGTCCGGGCCTCGAAGGCGATCCTCCGCGAGGCGGGGTACGCCGGGGCCGGGACGTGCGAGTTCCTCGTCGGGCAGGACGGGACGATCTCCTTCCTCGAGGTCAACACCCGGCTCCAGGTCGAGCACCCCGTCTCCGAGGAGGTCACCGGCATCGACCTCGTCCGGGAGCAGTTCCGGATCGCCGACGGCGAGGCCCTCGGGTACGACGACCCGGCCCCGGTCGGGCACTCGATCGAGTTCCGGATCAACGGCGAGGACGCCGGCCGGAACTTCCTTCCGGCCCCCGGGACGGTGACCGCCTTCCGGCCCCCGTCCGGGCCGGGCGTCCGGCTCGACTCCGGGGTCGTCGAGGGCGACAGCGTCGGGGGCGCGTTCGACTCGATGCTCGCCAAGCTCGTCGTCACCGGGGCCACCCGCGAGCAGGCGCTCGAGCGGTCCCGGCGCGCGCTCGCCGAGTTCGTCGTCGAGGGGATGCCGACCGTCCTCCCGTTCCACCGGGCCGTCGTCTCGGACCCGGCGTTCGCCCCCGCCGACGGGCAGCCGTTCACCGTCCACACCCGGTGGATCGAGACCGAGTTCGCCACCACGATCGAGCCGCACGCGGGCCCGACGGCGGAGGCCGCGGACGACGAGGGCGAGCGCCAGCACGTCGTCGTCGAGGTCGGCGGGAAGCGGCTCGAGGTCGTCCTCCCCGGTGGCCTCGCCCTCGGTGGCGGGGCGACGAGGAAGAAGAAGGCCCCGCGGCGTTCCTCCGCCGCGGGCTCGGGGGCCGCCGCGTCCGGCGACTCGCTCACCGCCCCGATGCAGGGGACCATCGTCAAGGTCGCCGTCGAGGAGGGCCAGGAGGTCGCCGAGGGCGACCTCGTCGTCGTCCTCGAGGCGATGAAGATGGAGCAGCCGATCAACGCCCACAAGGCCGGGACGGTCACCGGCCTCAAGGCCGAGGTCGGCGCCACCGTGACGAACGGCGCCGTCATCACCGACATCGCCGGCTGACCCGGTCCCGGTCAGCCCTCGGCCGGCGGCTGCGGCGTGGGGGCGCCCGGCGAGCGCTGCGGCGCACCGGCCGCGGTCTCCCCGGGCGTCACCGGGCCGTCGGCGTCCTCCGGCTCGGGGTCGCCCGTCGCCGGCGCCGGGTTCGGTGCGGGGACCCCGTCCGACCCGCGGTCGCCCACCCCGGCGTCGGCGCGGCCCGAGGCGCCGACTCCCGGGTCGTCCTCGAGGGCACGCTGTGGCGGCGGCTCGCCGTCGGCGGGGTCGCCGGCGGGCCGGCCGGTGCCCCCCGTCGGGTCCGCGTCGGGGTGGCTCGGACGGGGCTGGTCGCTCGGGAGCTCGGCGGGCAGGGGCGACTGGCCGGCGTCGGTTCCCCGGCGTCCCGCCTCCTCCCCCTCGACCCCGTCCCGCGCGCGGACGAGGTCGTCGGGGCGCTCCCCGGGTCGGTCCTCTGGCCTGGTCACGCTGCCTCCTGCGGTCGTCGGGCCCGCCGGCCGGCGGGGCGCCCCCCAACATACGTCCGCGGGCCGCCGCCCGCCCGCCCGCCGTCCCGGCCGGGCCGCGGCGCAGGTCAGTCGGTCGAGTGGAGTCGGCGGGCGGCCTCGGCGATCGACCCCGTGAGCGAGGGGTAGACGGTGAACGTCGAGGCCAGCTGGTCGACGTTGAGGCGGTGCTGGACGGCGAGGGTGACCGGGAAGATGAGCTCGGAGGCCTTCGGGGCGACGACGACCCCACCGACGACGGTGCCCGACCCGCGCCGCGCGAAGAGCTTGACGAAGCCCTCGCGGATCCCCTGCATCTTCGCCCGGGGGTTCGTGGCGAGCGGCAGCATGACGCAGTCGACGTCGAGGGCCTCCTCCTCGACCTCGCGCTGGGAGACTCCGACGGTGGCGATCTCGGGGTCGGTGAAGATGTTCGCCGAGATGCCGCGGCGGGAGAGCGGCGCGACGGCGTCCCCGAGCGCGTGCTGCATCGCGATCCGCCCCTGCATCGCCGCGACCGACGCGAGCGGGAGGACCCCGGTGCAGTCGCCCGCGGCGTACACCCCCCTCACGGAGGTCCGCGAGACCCGGTCGACGACGACGTGCCCGGACTCGCCCCGGGCCACCCCGACCTCGTCGAGACCGAGACCCGACGTCCGGGGCACCGACCCGACGGCGAGGAGGGCGTGCGAGCCCTGGACCTCGCGGCCGTCCTCGAGCCGGACGAGGACGCCCTCGCCGGTCCGCTCGACGGCGGACATCCGGGACCTGCCGAGGACCTCCATGCCCCGCCGGCGGAAGACGTCCTCGATGACCCGGGCGGCGTCCGCGTCCTCACCGGGGAGGACGCGCTCGCGGGAGGAGACGAGGGTGACCTTGGACCCGAGGCCGAGGTACGCCTGCGCGAGCTCGGCGCCGGTGACCCCGGAGCCGACGACGACGAGCCTGTCCGGGAGCTCGGTGAGGCCGTACACCTGCTGCCAGGTGAGGATCCGCTCCCCGTCCGGGCGGGCCGAGGCCATCGTCCGCGGCTCCGCGCCGGTCGCGACGAGGACGACGTCGGCGTCGATGACCTCGTCCCGCCCGGCCCCGTCCCCGCCGTCGACGACGACGCGGGCGCCGGTGGCGAGCCGGCCGGTCCCGCGGACGACCCTGACGCCGACCTCCTCGAGCCGGGTGGAGATGTCCCGGCTCTGCGCCTCGGCGAGGGCGAGCGTGCGCCCGTTGATCTCGACGATCTCCGCGACCGAGTCCCAGGAGTCGTGGCCGCCGTCGTCCTCGAGGTGGACGCCGAGGTCGGCGGCGGTCTCGAACTGGGAGCGGAAGTCCGCCGTCGAGACGAGGGTCTTGCTCGGCACGCAGTCGGTGAGCACGGCCGCGCCCCCGATCCCGTCCCGGTCCACGACGGTGACCCGGGCCCCGAGGTGGGCGGCGACGAGGGCGGCCTCGTACCCTCCGGGCCCACCGCCGAGGATGACGACTGAGCTCTCGTGCGTGTCCACGCCCCCATCCAACCACCCGGGGCGGCGGGCGCCGGTGCGGCGGGACGCCGGCGGCGCCGGGTGCGGCAGGACGCGGGCGGGGGGCGGCGCTCTTGTCCGGGCCGCCGTCAGCGCATGTTGCCGGTGTGACCGAGTGAGAACCGGCCCGGCTGAGGCCAGACACACAGGCCGTGCGGCTGGCTGCCGACGGGGATCGTGTGGGTCACCGCCCCGGTCGTCGTGTCGATGACGTAGACGACGCCGTCGTACCGGCCGCTCAGCCAGAGCTCGCGCCCGTCGGCGGTGACGCCGCCCATGTCGGGGGACCCTCCTCCGGGAATCCTCCACCGCGCGGTCGGTCGCAGGGTCGCGGCGTCGAGGACCGAGATCGACCCCGCGTCCCGGTTCGAGACGAAGAGCCGCTTCGCGTCCCGGGAGGGGTAGATCCCGTGGGCCCCCGTGCCGGTCCGGATGAACCGGTCGTACCGGAGCGTCAGGGCGTCGAGCACCCAGACGCCGTTGCGGAGCATGTCGGCGACGAGGAAGTACCGCCCGTCGGGGGTGAGCCGGACGTCCTGCGGCATCGCCGACGCCCCGGGGTTGAGGCCCTGCTTCGGGCTGCCGGCCATCGTCCGCGCCTGCGCGGGCGAGGTCGCCCCGGGCGTCCGGATCCGGTTGAGGTCGATGACCTTGACGACCTTCGTCACCTCGCCGTCGAGGACGACGAGCCGCCCGCTGAACTCGCAGCTCGCGACGAGGACGGACCGGTCGGCGGAGAAGTCGGCGTGGTTGACCCCCGCGCACGGCACGCGGACCGAGCGCTGGAGCCGCATCGTCGTGGGGTCGCGGACGTCGACCCGGCGGAGCCGCTCGGCCATGACGAGCGCGTGCGCGCCGTCGGGGGTGAAGTAGAGGTTGTACGGGTCCTCGACGGGGACCGACGGCCCGGCCCGGCCCGTCCTCGGGTCGATGGGGATGAGGGTGTTGCCGATGTCGTCGTTGACCCAGAGCGTCCGCAGGTCCCACGACGGGACGACGTGCTGGGGCTCCCGGCCGGTGGGGAAGGTCCCGACGACGCGGTACGTCGCGGGGTCGATGAGCTGGACGGTGTCGCTGACGCTGTTCGGGACGTAGACCATGGGCCGGGCCGCCCGCGTGACCCGGGTGAGGTCGCCGGCGCCGGCGGCGGCGTAGACGTTCGCGCGGGCCGCCCGGCGGGTGCCCGAGGACCCGGCCTGGCCGCTCCCCGAGGAGGACGACCCGGAGGAGGACGACCCGGAGGAGGACGACCCGGACGAGGGCGAGGACGTGGCCGCCGACGACGTGCCCGACGACGGTGTCGTCGTCGCCGGTCCCGGCGTCGAGGCGCACGCGGCGAGGAGCGCGCTCGCGAGCGCGACGGCGAGCGCGGCCGACGTCCGCCGGCCCGGCCGGACCCTCATCAGGCCCCGTCCCGGAGGAGCGTCGACAACGTCACCGGCCGCAGCCCCACGGCGGAGAGGTCGGCGAGGATGCCGGGGAGCGCCTCGACGGTCCCGGGGTGGCCGAGGTGGAGGCTGACGACGGAGCCGGGACGGACCTGCCGGCGGGTGCGCGAGCGCACGAGCGCGGCGCCGGGGTCGAGGTAGTCCGCGGGGTCGACGTCGTACGACACGCACCGCCGGTACCCGCTCGCCCGCGCCGCGGCCCGGATCGTCGCGGTGCTGTGCCGCGTCCCGGAGGGCCGGAACCACCATCCGGCGCTGCCGACCGCGTCCCGGAGCGCGGCGGCGCCCCGGGCGACCTCCTGGGTCGCGACGGCGGGGGCGAGGAGCGGCATCTGCTGGTGGCTCCACGTGTGGTTGCCGAGCTCGTGGCCGGCGTCGAGCAGGGCCCGCCCGGTCGTCGGGTCGGCCGCGAGCCACGTCCCGACGGCGAAGACGGTGACCGACGCCGACGCCCGTCGGCACTCGTCGAGGACGCGGGCCGCCAGCGTGGCAGGGCCCTGGCCGTGGAAGGTCAGTGCGACCTCCTCGCGGTCGCGCGGACCGTGGGCGATGTCGGGCCCCGGGACGGCGGCGACCGACGGCCGGACGGCGGCCTCGGCGGGCCCCCCGGGCGCGGCCGCCCTCGGCACGGTGGAGGAGACCGACGACGGGTGGGCCCGGGGGCCTGTCGCCGCGGGCGGGGGCGACGACGCAGAGGACGACGACGCAGAGGACGACGAGGGGCTCCCCCCGCTCCCCCGCGCGGCACAGGCCGCGACGCCGCCGAGGGCGAGACCGGCCGCGCCGAGGAAGGCGCGTCGTCCGGGCCCGGGCCGCGCGGTCCCGGGGGGGGTCGTGGCCTCGCCGCGCGAGGACCGGTCGTCGGTCACGTCGGCATCATGCCACCGGGCCCTGTGCTCCGGAAGGCTCGCGGAGGGCCGGCGGCGGCGCTCCTCGCGGAGCCGGACGGAGATCTCGGTCCGCGCGTCGTGGGTAGGCTTGCCCCCCGTGACCCTGAACGACACCGAGCCCGACCTCGCCGACCCGGCCGTCGACCCGGCCGACGTCGCCCGGGCGGCCGCCGCCGTCATCGCCCACCGGACCGGTACGCCACGGCACGACGTCGCGCTGGTCCTCGGCTCCGGCTGGGGCCGGACCGCCGACCTCGTCGGCGAGAGCGTCGGGAGCGTCGGCAACACCGAGGTCCCGGGCTTCTCCGGTGCCGCCGTCCCGGGGCACTCGGGGACGATCCGGTCGGTGACCGTCGGTCGGACGGGACGCCGCGCGCTCGTCCTCGGGACCCGGACCCACCTCTACGAGGGCCGGGGCGTCCGGGCCGTCGTCCACGGCGTCCGCACCGCGGCGGCCGCCGGGTGCCGCGCCGTCGTCCTCACCAACGGGTGCGGCGGCCTCGACCCCCGGTGGGCACCCGGGACCCCCGTGCTCATCAGCGACCACATCAACCTCACCGCCGTCTCCCCGCTCGAGGGCGCGACGTTCGTCGACCTCACCGACCTCTACACGCCGCGGCTGCGCGACCTCGCGCGCGAGGCCGACCCACGGCTCGACGAGGGCGTCTACGTCCAGTTCCGGGGTCCCCACTACGAGACCCCCGCGGAGGTCCGGATGGCGCGGACCCTCGGGGGCGACCTCGTCGGGATGTCGACCGCGCTCGAGGCGATCGCCGCGCGGCGGGCCGGGATGGAGGTCCTCGGGATCTCGCTCGTCACGAACCTCGCCGCGGGGATCTCCCCCCGTCCCCTCTCGCACGACGAGGTCGTCGAGGCGGGGGCCACCGCCGCCGACCGGTGCGGCCGGTTGCTCGCCGACGTCGTCGGCCGGATCTGAGGGCCGGTGGCGAGCGGCACCGGGCGGCACCCCGCCCCGACCTCCCCTGACGGCGGAGACGACACGGGTCTCGTCGCGGCCGCCCGCGCGTGGCGGGACGACGACCCGGACGAGCAGACGGGGTCCGAGCTCGACCTCCTCCTCGGACAGGTCGAGGACGGCGACGCGGAGGCCCGCGCCGACCTCGCCGACCGGTTCTCCGGAATGCTCGAGTTCGGGACCGCCGGGCTGCGCGGCGCGCTCGGCGCCGGCCCGAACCGGATGAACCGGGCCGTCGTCATCCGCGCGGCCGCCGGCCTCGTCGCCCACCTCGTCGCCGGCGCCGGCGTCGGTGCGGACACCGTCGGTGCCGGACCGCTCGTCGTCGTCGGGTACGACGCCCGCCGTGGCTCCGACGTGTTCGCCCGGGACACCGCCGCCGTCGTCGTCGGAGCCGGGGGGCGTGCGCTCCTCCTCCCGCGGCCGCTGCCGACGCCCGTGCTCGCGTTCGCCGTCCGGGACCTCGGCGCGGACGCGGGCGTCATGGTCACCGCGAGCCACAACCCACGGGAGGACAACGGCTACAAGGTCTACCTCGGCGACGGCGTCCAGATCGTCCCCCCCGCCGACGCCGCGATCGCCGCCCGGATCGCCGAGGTCGGCGCCGTCGCGTCCGTCCCGCGCGCCGACGGCGGGTGGGACGTCCTCGGGGAGGACCTGCTCGAGCGGTACCTCGACGCCGTCGCCGGCGTCGTCGACGCCGGCTCACCCCGGACGCTGTCCGTCGTCCACACCGCCCTCCACGGGGTCGGCGGGGCGACCGTCGCCGCGGCCTTCGAGCGGGCCGGGTTCGACCCGCCGCGACCGGTGCCGAGCCAGTCCGAGCCCGACCCCGACTTCCCGACGGTCGTCTTCCCCAACCCCGAGGAGCCCGGCGCGATGGACGCCGCGCTCGCGCTCGCCGCCGAGACCGGCCCGGACCTCGTCGTCGCGAACGACCCCGACGCCGACCGGTGCGCGGTCGCCGTCCCCGACCCGGCGTCGGGGGGCTGGCGGGTGCTCCGCGGCGACGACGTCGGCGTCCTCCTCGGGGCGCACCTCCTCGGCCGCGGGGTCGCTCCGGGCCGCCGGTTCGCCTCATCCATCGTCTCCTCCCGCCTGCTCGCCGCCGTGTGCCGCCGGGCGGGGGTCGACCACGTCGAGACCCTCACCGGGTTCAAGTGGATCGCCCGGGTGGAGGGCCTCGCCTACGGCTACGAGGAGGCCCTCGGCTACTGCGTCGCGCCCGACGTCGTCCGGGACAAGGACGGCATCAGCGCGGCCCTGCTCGTCTGCGAGCTCGCCGCGCTCCTCAAGGCGGGGGGCCGAACCCTCCTCGACGCCCTCGACGACGTCCACACCCGGCACGGCGTGCACACGACCGACAGCCTCTCCGTCCGGGCCGCGGACCCCGCGGTGACGGCCGCGAGCGTCGAGCGGCTCCGCGCCGCCCCTCCGCGCGACCTCGCGGGGGTCGCCGTCGACCGGGCCGACGACCTGGCCGTCGGTTCGCCGGGGCTCCCGCCGACGGACGGGGTGCGGTGGTACCTCGCGGACGGGTCGAGGGTCGTCGTCCGACCGTCGGGGACGGAGCCGAAGCTCAAGGTCTACCTCGAGGTCGTCGAGCCGGGCAGCGACGGGCTGGCCGCGGCCCGGGCCCGTGCGGCCGACCGGCTCGCGGCGCTGCGGTCCGCGGTCGGCCGGCTCGTCGGGGCGTCGTGAGCGGCGTCGACCCCACCGCCGGCCGCGTCGTCGTCCTCGCCGGGCCGAGCGGCTCGGGGAAGTCCCGCCTCGCCGGCCGGCTCCGGTCGGCCCACGGGTGGCCGGTCGTCCGACTCGACGACTTCTACCGGGACGGGGACGACCCTCGCCTGCCCCGGAGCACCGGACTCGGCATCGTCGACTGGGACGACCCGGCGTCGTGGGACGCCGACGCGGCCGTCACCGCGCTCGTCCAGGTCGCAGCGACGGGGCGGACCCGGACGCCCGAGTACGACATCGGGCGGAGCCGGACGACCGGGTGGCTCGACGTCGCCGCCCGCCCGGACGACCTCATCCTCGCCGAGGGCATCTTCGCCGCCGAGATCGTTCCCGAGCTCACCCGGCGGGGGCTGCTCCACTCGGCGTGGTGCGTCCACCACCCCCGCGCGCTCACCTTCGTGTGGCGGCTCCTCCGGGACCTGCGCGAGCGCCGCAAGCCCCCCGCGGTGCTCGTCCGCCGCGGCCTCGCCCTCCTGCGTGCCGAGGGCGACGTCGTCCGTCGCCAGGAGCGTCTCGGCGCCCGGCCCGCGCACCCCCGCGAGGTCGCGAGGAGGGTCTCCCTCGCTTCGGCAGGACGCGAGGCCGCCAGCGGGTAGGTTGCCCCCGTGACGACACCGCGGGTCCGCCGATGAGCACCGCCGGGCCCCCACCCGGGCCACCCCCCGGCCCGCCGACCGGTGGGGGTCCCCCACCGTGGCCGCCGCCCGGCTGGTCGAGCGCCGGGGGGCCGGCCGGCGGCTGGGGTCCCCCCGTCGTGTCCGCGCACCGGCCCGGGGTCGTCCCCCTCCGGCCGCTCGGCCTCACCGACGTCGCCGAGGGCGTCATCCGGACGATCCGCGGCAACCTCCAGGCGACGATCGGCGCCGGCCTGCTCGTCACCGTCGCCGCCCTCGCCGTCCTCACCCCGCTCGCGCTCCTCGTGACCTCGACCGAGCCGGACTGGACGGGCGACGGCCCCGGGTCGGTGGGCGGGGAGATCAGCGTCTCCCTCGGGGAGCAGATCCCCTCGCTCGCCTCGCTGCTCACCCCGGTCGTCCTCTCCGCCTTCCTCGCGTGGGTCGTCAGCCGTGCCGTCCTCGGGCAGCGGGTCGACCTCGCGGGGACGTGGCGGGCCACCAGGGGCCGGCTCCTCGCCGTCCTCGGGAGCGTCGTCCTCACCTCGCTCGCGGGCCTCGCCGTCGCCGGCGTCCTCCTCGGCGTCCCGCTCGCCGTCGTGCTCGGCGGCCTGCCGAGCCAGGGCGGCCTCGGCGCGGCGGGCGCCCTCCTCGTCCTCGTCGGGGGCCTCGCGCTCGTCGCCGCCTCGCTCTTCCTCTGGACCCGCTGGGCCTTCGCCGCACCCGCGATCGTCCTCGAGCGGCTCGGCCCGGTCAGCGGGCTCCGCCGCTCCTGGCGGCTCACCGGGGGGACCCCGTTCTGGCGGGTGCTCGGCATCCGGCTCCTCACCACCGTCGTCGTCGGGGTCGCAGGACAGATCCTCGTCGTCCCCGTCGCCGGGGCCGGCGCGGTCCTCGTCGCCGCGGCCGGAGCGGGCGACGCGGCCCTGGGCGTCACCGGAGTCGTCGTCAACGCGTTCTCCGTCCTCGTCGCGGGGGCGCTGACGACGCCCTTCACCGCCGGGGTCGACGCGATGCTCTACGTCGACCAGCGGATCCGTCGGGAGGCTCTCGACGTCGCCCTCATCGCCGCGACGACCGGACCGGGCGGCCGGGACGGCTCCGGCCCGGGGCTGCGCTGACCGTGCTCGACCGGCTGCCCGCACTTCCCGACCGGCTGGCCGCGTGGGCGGCGGCCGCCGGCGACGGGCCGCCGCTCACCCCGACCGCGGACGAGGCCCGCGAGCTGCTCCGACGCGAGCTCGCCGACCCGGCGTACGGTCCCGGGATCGTCGAGCGGGTCGTCGACGCCGTCCGGAGCGCCCTCGACGGGCTCGCCTCGGGCACGTCCGCCCCCGCCCCCGTCCTCGCCGCCGTCGTCCTCGCCACCGTCGTCGCCGCCGCCCTCGCCCTCTCCCGGACCGTCCGCCGGGCCGGGAAGGCCGCACGCGGCCACGGACCCACCGTGCCCGAGGGGCGCCCGCTCACCGCGGCGGACCACCGCGCCGGCGCGCGACGGGCGCTCGCGGAGACCAGGTGGGACGCCGCCCTCCTCGGTGCCTTCCGGGCGGTCGCCGTGACGGCGGCCGAGCGGGGCGTCGTCGACGGGGCCCCGGGACGCACGGCGAGCGACGTCGCCGACGCGCTCGCGGCCGCCCACCCTGACGAGGCCGTGGCCGTCCGGGCCGCGGCCACGGCGTTCAACCGGGTCCGGTACGGGCTCGGGCACGTCGACCCGGAGGCGGCCCACGCGGTCGTCGCCCTCGACGACCGTCTCCTGGCCGGTCGGGCGGGCAGACCGTCCAGCGCCTCCCGGCCCGGCGCGCCGCCGGCGCCCGGGAGCCCCGTCCGTGAGGGGACGTGACCGGCCTCGCCCCCGGCCGGTGGCGCGTCCTCGCCGGGTGGGTCGCCGTCCTCGCCGTCGGGACGGCGCTCGTCGCGACGCTCCTCGCGCGAGCCGGCACCGAGCGCACCCTCGAACCCGCCGGGACCGGCCCGAGCGGTTCACGGGCGCTCGTCCGCGTGCTCGACGAGGCGGGGGTCCGGGTCGAGACGGCCCGCTCCCTCGGCGAGCTCGACCGCGTCGGGGCCGGAGCGGGGAGCACCGTCCTCGTCGCCGGCACCCGGTTCCTCTCCCCCGACGGGCTCCGGAGGGTGGCGGCACGGGCCGCCTCCGCCGACCGGCTCGTCCTCGTCGCCCCCGGCCCCGCCGACCTCGACGCCCTCGGCCTGCCCGTCGACGCGGTGACGAGCGGCGCCGGCGGGCCGCTGCCCGGGTCGTGCACCGCGCCGATGGTCGACCGGGCGGACACGGTCACCGGCGGCAGCACCCGCTACGTCCTGCGCAGCGCGGCCCCCTCCGGGGCACGGGCGTGCTTCCCGGAGCACGGCGCGGCCGTCCTCGTCGACCTCCCGGCCCGCGACGGGGACCCGGAGACCGTGCTCCTCGGAGCGCCCGGGATCCTCGAGAACGGGACTGTGACGGAGGAGGACAACGCCCGCGTCGCCCTCCGGCTCCTCGGCTCCTCCGGGCGGGTCGTCTGGTACCTCCCCGCCCCGGCCGACCTCGCCGGGGCCCCGGCCGGGGCCGGGGCCGGGGCCCCTGCCTGGTTCGGCCCCCTCGTCCTCCTCCTCGGGACCGTCGTCGTGGTCACCGCGCTCTGGCGCGGGCGACGGCTCGGGCCCCTCGTCACCGAGCCGCTGCCCGTCCTCGCCCCCGCCACCGAGGCCACCCAGACCCGGGCCCGGCTGTACCGGCGGGCCGGCGACCGCGCCCGGACCGCCGCGATCCTCCGGGCGGCGAGCCGGGAGCGCCTCGCCGCACGGCTCGGCGTGCCGCCCGGCGAGCCGCCGGCCACCCTCGTCGCGGCCGTCGCCCGGGCGTCCGGGATCGACCCGGACGAGGCCGCGGCGACCCTGCTCGGGCCGGCCCCGCGGGACGACGCGACGATGGTGTCCCTCGCACGAGCGTGCGACGAGATCGAGGAGAAGGTGGGACGCCGATGACCGACCACGACCACCACGACGACCACGGCGGGACACCGGCGGCGGCCGCCGACGCCGAGGACGCCCGCCGGGCGCTCGCCGCCGTCCGGACCGAGGTGGGCCGGGTCGTCGTCGGGCAGGAGGCCGCGGTGACGGGGCTGCTCATCGGGCTGCTCGCCCAGGGCCACGTCCTCCTCGAAGGGGTTCCCGGGGTCGCCAAGACCCTCCTCGTGCGCGCCCTCGCCCGGGCCCTGTCGGTCGAGAGCGCGCGCGTCCAGTTCACCCCGGACCTCATGCCCGGGGACCTCACCGGGTCGCTCGTATTCGACGCGCGGGTCGCCGACTTCAGCTTCCGTCCCGGGCCCGTGTTCACGAGCCTCCTCCTCGCCGACGAGATCAACCGGACCCCGCCGAAGACCCAGTCCGCCCTCCTCGAGGCGATGGAGGAGCGCCGGGTCACCGTCGACGGGCGGGGTCACCGGCTGCCGACCCCGTTCATGGTGGCCGCGACCCAGAACCCCGTCGAGTACGAGGGAACCTATCCCCTCCCCGAGGCCCAGCTCGACCGGTTCCTCCTCAAGGTGTCCCTGCCCGTCCCGTCCCGGGAGGACGAGATCGACGTCGTCCGCCGGCACGCCGACGGGTTCGACCCGCGCGAGCTCGACGCCGCCGGGGTCAGCGCCGTCGCGACGCCGGGCCACCTCGCCGCCGGCGCGGCCGCCGTCCGTCGGGTGTCGGTCACCGACGACGTCGCCGGGTACATCGTCGACCTCGCCCGCGCGACCCGGCGCTCCCCGTCGCTCTCGCTCGCGGTGAGCCCGCGGGGATCGACGGCGCTCCTCGCGACGAGCCGCGCGTGGGCGTGGCTCAACGGACGGTCGTACGTCACCCCCGACGACGTCCAGGCGCTCGCGCACGCGACGCTCGCCCACCGCCTCGCGCTGCGCCCCGAGGCCGAGCTCGAGGGGGTCGGCGCCGGGACGGTCCTCGACTCGGCGCTGTCCTCGGTCACGGTCCCGCGCTGATGGCGCTCACCGGCCGCGCCGTGTGGCTCGCAGTCGCCGGGGTCCTCCCGCTCCTCGGGTGGCCGACCGGGACCACCGTCCGGGTCTGGTGGCTCGTCCTTCTCGCCGTCGTCGCCCTCGACGTCGCCCTCGCCCCGTCGCCCCGACGCCTCGTCGTCACCCGCGGCGAGGACCCCGGGGTCCGGGTCGGGGAGACGGCGAGCAGCGTCCTCACCGTCGCCAACCCCGGCCGCCGTCGGGTGCGGGGGGTGCTCCGGGACGCGTGGCAGCCGTCCGCGGGGGCAGCCCGGGACCGGCACCGCCTCGACCTCCCCGCCGGGGCGACGACGACGGTCCGGACCGGGCTCACGCCCACCCGGCGGGGGGACCGGCTCGCCGACCGGGTCACGGTCCGGCTCCCCGGGCCGCTCGGCGTCGCGGCCCGGCAGACCTCGACCCGGGTCCCCGGCGTCGTCCGGGCCCTGCCGCCCTTCCCCTCCCGCAGGCACCTCCCGAGCCGGCTCGCCGTCCTCCGGCAGCTCGACGGCCGCTCGGCTGTCCGGACCCGCGGGCCGGGCACCGAGTTCGACTCGCTCCGGGAGTGGGTCGACGGGGACGACGTCCGGAGCATCGACTGGCGAGCCACCGCCCGCCGTGTCCACCTCGTCGTCCGCACCTGGCAGCCCGAGCGGGACCGACGCGTCGTCCTCCTCCTCGACACCTCCCGGACGACCGCCCAGCGGGTCGGCGACGTCCCCCGGCTCGACGCCGCCATGGACGCCGCCCTCCTCCTCGCCGCCCTGGCCTCCCGGGCGGGTGACCGCGTCCAGCTCCTCGCGGGCGACCGCAGGGTGCGGGTCCGGGCCGGGGGCGGGTCGGAGCGCGGCCGGCTCCTCCACGACCTCGTCACGGCGATGGCGCCCGTCCAGCCGGTGCTCGTCGAGGCGGACTGGCGCCGGCTCGCGGCCGAGGTCGAGCGGGCCGCCGGTCCCCGTGCGCTCGTCGTCCTCCTCACCCCCCTCGAGCCCGCCGCGGTCGAGGAGGGACTCGTGCCCGTCCTGCCCGCCCTCACCCGCCACCACCGCGTCGTCGTCGCGTCGGTCGCCGATCCCGCTCTCGCGACGATGCGGCGGGACCGGTCGTCGACCACGGCGGTCCACGCGGCCGCCGCCGCCGAGCGGACGGCCTCGCTCGTCGACCGGACGGCGGCGGGCCTCGTCCGGCTCGGGGTGACCGTCATCGACGCGCACCCGGACGAGCTCCCGCCACGTCTCGCCGACCACTACCTCCTCCTCAAGGGGCGGGGCCTGCTCTGAGCCCCCCTCGGGCGGCCCCACGACGCTCAGGCCGAGGTCGGCGCCGCCGCGGAGGTCTGCGCCCGCACCCGCTCGGCGAGGGCGCCCCGGCGGTGCGCCCGGCGCCCGAGGGTGAAGACGTACGCGAGGAACGCGGCCTCGGCGAGGACACCGACGGCGACTCGGGCCCACGTGGGGAGCCCGGAGGGGGTGACGAACCCCTCGATCGCCCCGCTGACGAGGAGGACGCCGACGAGACCGACCGCGACGACGGCGGCGGAGAGGCTCTCCGCGACGAGCGCCTGCCCCCGGCTGCGTCCCCCCGGGTCGATCCACGACCAGAAGATCCGCAGGCCCGTCCCCCCGGCGACGAAGACCGCGGTGAGCTCGAGCAGGCCGTGCGGGAGGATGAGCCCGAGGAAGAGGCCCGTCCGGTCGTTGCCGACCATCATCGCCGCGACGACGCCCACCCCGAGGATGTTGGTCCACAGGAGGTAGACGACGGGCACCCCGAGGATCCCGAGCGCGATGCACAGCGCGCAGACCCACGCGTTGTTGACCCAGACGAGCGTCGCGAAGTCGTGGTGGGGGAACTCGCGGTAGTAGTTCGCGAAGTCGGTCCCCACGTACGCCCGGACCTCCTCCGGGGAGAGCCGGCTGGTGTACAGCTCGGGGTGGGCGAGCCCCCAGGACGTCACCCCGAGGATGACGACGACGCTCGCAGCCGCCGTCCCGAGCCACCACCACCGGATCCGGTAGAGCGCCGCCGGAAAGGTCGCGGTGACGAAGCGTCCGGCGTCCGCCCACGTCGTCGTCGGACGCCCCGCCGTCGCGACCCGGGCGCGTGCGAGCAGCGTCGACAGGTGGCTGACGACGCTGGGGTCGGGGGCCTCCGAGCGGAGGACCGAGAGGTGCGTCGAGACCCGCTGGTAGAGGTCGACGAGCTCGTCCGCCTCGGCCCCGCTGAGCCGGCGTCGCCCGACGAGGTCCTCGAGACGGGTCCACTGCCCGCCGTGGTGGGCGATGTACGCGTCGAGGTCCACCGCGCCAGTATGCGCTCGGTAGGCTGCTGACGATGTCCTCCCCGTCCCTCCACCGCACGCCCTCACGTGGCGGATACGACCCCGACGACCTCGTCACCGGCGAGGCCGTCGCGCTCGAGACGCCGGTCGCGAGCGTCGCCGTCCGGATGGTCTCGGGACTCGTCGACGTCGTCGCCACGGTCGGCGTCCTCGTCGTGGTCTCGAGCCTCGTCGGCGTCCTCACCGGCTCCGCCTCCGAGGCGGTCCAGCGGACCGGCGCCATCCTCGTCGCCGCCGGCTGCCTCGTCGGCCTCCCCGTCGCCCTCGAGACGGCGACCCGGGGCCGCACCCTCGGCAAGCTCGTCCTCGGGCTGCGGACCGTCCGGGACGACGGTGGGCCGATCACCGCCCGGCACGCGCTCGTCCGCGCCCTCGTCGGCGTCGTCGAGGTGTACGCCCTCGTCGGGGCACCGGCGCTCGTCTCCGCCCTCGTCAGCCGGCGTGGGGTCCGCCTCGGCGACCTGGCCGCCGGGACGTACGTCATCGCCCAGCGGACCCGGCTGCGCAGGCTCCCGCCGGTGCCGGTCCCGCCCGGGCTCGAGGCATGGGCGCGGGTCGCCGATGTCGCCACCCTCCCCGACGGCCTCGCGGTGGCCGCCCGCCAGCTCCTCCTCCGGGCCGCCACCCTGGCCCCGGACTCCCGGGCCCGGCGCGGCGCCGACCTCCGGGCGGCGCTGCTCGAGCACGTCGCCCCGCCCCCGCCGGAGGGCTGGCCCGACGAGGCCGTCATCGCGGCGGTCCTCGCCGAGCGCGGCCGGCGGGACGGCGCCCGGCTCGAGCGGGACGCCGCCCTCGTGCGTCGGGTGCTGCCCGCCGACCCCCTCGACCCCCACCGCCACCCCGACCCGCCCGGGTCCCACCGGTGACCCCCGGGTCCCCCGCCGGCAGCCCGCGTCCCCGGGGGCGGTGGCCCCGCCTCCTCCTGCACGGGCTCAACGCGTCGGTGAAGGGCAACGCCAAGGCGTTCGGGTACTCGATCACGATCACGGCGACGTTCGGGGCCGTCTCCGCGGTCGAGCGCTCGCCGACGCTCGTCGACGTCGTCGCGTTCGCGCTCGCCGCGGTCGCGGCGTTCTCGGTCCTCGACCTCCTCGACGCCTACGTCGTCCGGTCCGCGGACCGGACGAGCGAGACCGTCCAGGGCCAGCTCCTCGGGACCGCCACCGACCTCCTCGCCGTCGGAGCGGCGATCGGGGTCGCGATCGGGGTCGGCCGCCTCGTCCACGGGCATCCCGCGTGGTGGGCCGCGCCCTTCGTCGCCACCGTCGTCTACGTCCTCGTCCAGTCCGTCGAGCTCGCCGTGGGGCGGGAGGCCGAAGGAGACGGGGAAGGCGACGACGAGGACGACCGTGGTGGGGACAGCGAGGGCGACCCGGGCCCTCAGAGCGCGGCGTAGCCCGGCTTGACGACGTCCTCGATGAGGGCGAGCCGCTCGTCGAAGGGGACGAACGCGGACTTCATCGCGTTGATCGTCGCCCAGCGGAGGTCCTCGAGGGTCCAGCCCGCCTCGTCGACGAGCAGCTGCATCTCCCGGCTCATCGACGTCCCGCTCATGAGCCGGTTGTCGGTGTTGAGGGTGATCCGGAACCGGAGTCGGGCGAGGAGGGTGATCGGGTGGAGGGCGATCGACTCCGCCGCCCCGGTCTGGACGTTGCTGCTCGGGCACATCTCGAGCGGGGTGCGGGTGTCCCGGACGTAGGCGGCGAGCCGGCCGAGGCGGACCGCCCCGACGTCCGCGCGGACCGCGCCCAGCGGGTCGTCGGCGAACGACCGGCCGCGGACGGTGATGTCGTCGACGATCCGCACGCCGTGGCCGAGCCGGTCGGCGCCGCACCACTGGATCGCCTCCCAGATGCTCGGCAGACCGAACGCCTCCCCCGCGTGGATGGTGAAGTGGGCGTTCTCGCGCTGGAGGTACTCGAACGCGTCGAGGTGGCGGGTGGGCGGGTACCCGGCCTCCGCCCCCGCGATGTCGAACCCGACGACCCCCTCGTCCCGGTAGCGGACGACGAGCTCGGCGATCTCGCTCGACTTCGCCGCGTGCCGCATCGCGGTGAGGAGCGAGCGGACCCGGATCGGGCGGCCCTCGGCGGCGGCGGCCGCCTCGCCCTCGGCGAACCCCTGCGTGACCGCCTCGACGACGTCGCCGAGCTCGAGACCGTCCTCGAGGTGCTGCTCCGGGGCGTATCGGCTCTCGGCGTAGACGACGCCGTCGCGGGCGAGGTCGAGGACGCACTCGCGGGCGACCCGACGCAGCCCCTCCCGGGTCTGCATGACGGCGATGGTGTGCGTGAAGGTCTCGAGGTAGCGCTCGAGCGAACCGGAGTCGGCGCTCTCGCGGAACCACGTGCCGAGCTCCTCCGGGTTGCTCGTGGGGAGCGCGGTGTAGCCGACGGCGTCAGCGAGCTCGACGATGGTCTCGGGCCGGAGGCCGCCGTCGAGGTGGTCGTGAAGGAGGGCCTTGGGGGCGCGCAGGACCGTCTCCGTGGGGAGGCCCCCGGCGGGCGGGGTGCTCACCGGCCGCCCGGGCCGCCGGACCCGGCGCCCTCCTCGCGGTGGGCGCCGTCCTCGCTGAACGCCGGGAGGCAGACGGCGACGTACTCGGCGCCGTCGCCGCCGGCGGCGTAGCGGACACGCTCGCCCGCCCTCGTGACGACGCTCTGCCCGGCCCCGACCTCGAGCACGCCCTCCGCGTGCTCGACCCTGACCGTCCCGGACAGGACGACGGTGATCTCGTCGAAGTCGGGCCGCTGCCACGGCTCGTCCCACCCGCCGGGCGCCCTCATGTGGGCGACCGAGACCGCCTCGGTCCCCGTCGTGACGAGCCCGACGTGCTCGTCGATGACCTTGCCCCCGGGGACGGGGATGCGGGTGGGCTGCGTGATGAGTTCAGGCACGGCCCCCACTCTAGGGGTGCCCGCCCGGCCGGGCGGGGCCGCCTACGCTGTCGGCCATGACGACCACCCGCCGCCTCTCCCCCGGCGCGACCCTCACCGTCCAGGACGTCGCCGACCTCATCGACCACGCCCTCCTCAAGCCCGAGCTGACCCCCGAGGAGGTCGCTCGGGCCGCCCGCGGGGTCGCCGCGCACGCCGTGTGGAGCGTCTGCGTGCGGCCGAGCGACGTCACCCTCGCGGCGGAGGCCGTCGTCGGGTCCCCGACCCGGGTGTGCACCGTCATCGGGTTCCCCCACGGGACGACGTCGACGGCCGCGAAGGTCGCCGAGTCCCGCCAGGCCCTCGCCGACGGCGCCACCGAGCTCGACATGGTCCTCAACCTCGGACGGCTCCGGGGCGGCGACCTCGAGGCGGTCCGGGAGGACATCGCCGCGGTCGTCGCGGTCGGCCACGAGGCCGGCGCGCTCGTCAAGGTCATCCTCGAGACCGTGCTCCTCGACGACGCGGCGAAGGTCGCGGGGTGCCGGGCGAGCGAGGACGCGGGCGCCGACTTCGTCAAGACGAGCACGGGGTTCGCCGGCGGCGGCGCCACCCTCGCCGACGTCCGGCTCATGCGGGGGAGCACCGCCCCCGGCGTGCAGGTCAAGGCCTCGGGCGGCGTCCGTGACGTCGACACCCTCCTCGCCATGGTCGCCGAGGGCGTCACCCGGATCGGGACGTCGAGCACCGAGGCCCTCCTCGCCGAGGCCGCCGACCGCGCGGCCGCGGGCACCCTCGTCGTCCCCGAGCCCGGCGCCGCGGCTCCCTCGGCCGCCTCGGCTGCCTACTGACCCCTGCCCCGACTTCTTGCCCACGCGGCCGCGGTCCGGCCGCGTGGAAGCGGTCTCACCGCGGCCGCGTGGGCAAGAAGTGCATGGACGGGGGTCGTCAGGAGATCCGGTCGATGACGAGCGGCGCCGGCTCGGGGGCGCTCCCCTCCGGGAGGACCGACCAGCCGCCCTCGAGCGCAGCGAGCGCCCGCTCGAACCGCTCGGGGGTGTCGGTGTGCAGGGTGAGCACCGGCTGCCCGGCCCGGACGGAGGTCCCGCGCCGGGCGTGGATCTCGACCCCGGCCCCGGCCTGGACCGGGTCCTCCTTGCGGGCCCGCCCCGCGCCGAGCCGCCACGCAGCGACCCCGACGGCGTAGGCGTCGAGCTCGCCGACGACCCCGTCGACGGGCGCGAGCACGTCGTGGGTCTCCCGCGCGGTGGGCAGGGACGCGTCCGGGTCGCCGCCCTGGGCCGCGATCATCCGCCGCCAGACGTCCATGGCGCGCCCGTCCCGGAGCGCCTCGGCGGGGTCGGCGTCGTCGCGGCCGGCGGCGGCGAGCATCTCCCGCGCGAGGGTGACGGTGAGCTCGACGACGTCCTCGGGCCCGCCACCGGCGAGGACCTCGACGGACTCGCGGACCTCGAGGGCGTTGCCGGCCGTGCACCCGAGCGGGGTGTCCATGTCCGTCAGGAGGGCGACGGTGCGCACCCCAGCGTCGGTGCCGAGGTCGACCATCGTCCGGGCGAGCTCGTGCGCCTCGGCCCGGGTCTTCATGAACGCGCCCGAGCCGACCTTGACGTCGAGGACGAGCGCGCCGGTCCCCTCGGCGATCTTCTTGCTCATGATCGAGCTCGCGATGAGCGGGACCGCCTCGACCGTCCCGGTGACGTCCCGGAGGGCGTAGAGCTTCCGGTCGGCGGGCGCGAGCCCCGTCCCGGCCGCGCAGATGACGGCCCCGACGTCGTCGAGCTGGGCGAGCATCTCGTCGGTGCCGAGGGAGGCCCGCCAGCCGGGAACCGCCTCGAGCTTGTCGAGGGTCCCGCCGGTGTGGCCGAGCCCGCGCCCGGACAGCTGCGGGACGGCGACCCCGAAGCTCGCGACGAGCGGAGCGAGCGGGAGGGTGGTCTTGTCGCCGACGCCACCGGTCGAGTGCTTGTCCGCCGTCGGCCGGCCCAGCCCCGAGAAGTCCATCCGCTCACCGCTGGCGATCATCGCCGCGGTCCACCGGGCGACCTCGCGCCGCTCCATCCCGTTGAGGAGGATCGCCATCGCGAGCGCGGACATCTGCTCGTCCGCGACGGCCCCCCGGGTGTACGCGTCGACGACCCAGTCGATCTGCCCGTCGGTGAGCGCGCCGCCGTCACGCTTGGTGCGGATGACGTCGACGGCGTCGAGGCTCTCTGACATGGCGCGATCCTCCCACGGACCCCGGCCGGCACCCGGCCGGCACCCGGCCGGCACCGGGGCGGGCCGCCGGGTCGACGGCCCCGGCGGCTCAGCGGCCGAGGTCTGCGGCGTCGAAGGCCTGCGGGAGCACCGCGCGCATCGGGAGGACGCCCTCGGGGGTCATGAGGAGGCACTCGGGTCCGCCGTGCTCCCAGAGGAGCTGCCGGCAGCGTCCACAGGGCATGAGCGGGTCGCCCTCCCGGTTCACGCACGCGACGGCGACGAGTCGGCCGCCCCCGCCGGCGTGGAGCGCGGAGACGAGGCCGCACTCGGCGCAGAGCGCGAGCCCGTAGGAGGCGTTCTCGACGTTGCACCCGGAGAGCACCCGCCCGTCGTCGACGAGCCCGGCGACGCCGACGGGGAACCCGGAGTACGGGGTGTACGCCTGCCGCATCGCCGCCACGGCGGCGGCGCGCAGCTCCTCCCAGTCCGGTCCGGGCGCCATCGGCTAGGCCCCCTCGCCCTTGCGGTAGATCCGCCCGTTCGCGGCAGGCATCCGCAGCCGTTGGGAGGCGAACGCGAGGACGAGGAGCGTCGTGACGTACGGGGTCGTGCTCGTCAGCTCTCCCGGGACGGTGTCGGTCGTCAGGTACCAGACGGCGGCGGCGACCGCGGCGACGACGGCCAGGCCACCCCGGACGAGTCGTCGCCGCCGGAGCACCTGCCACCCCCCGATGACGAGCAGGAGCACCGCCAGCGCGAGGAGGAACGCGTGCACCGTGCTCCCGCCCCCGCGGAGCTGGATGGCGTCGGTGTAGCCGAACAGGGCGGACCCGGCGAGGAGCCCACCGGGCCGCCAGTTCCCGAAGATCATCGCCGCGAGGCCGATGTAGCCGCGGCCGCCGGTCTGTCCGTCCCGGTAGATGTTCGCCGCGACGAGCGCGAGGAACCCGCCGCCGAGCCCGGCCAGCCCCCCGGAGACGAGGACGGCGGTGATCTTGTACCGGATGACGTTGACCCCGAGGGTCTCGGCGGCGCTCGGGGCCTCGCCGACCGAGCGGAGCCGCAGCCCGAAGGCGGTGTGCCAGAGGAGCCACCACGTCAGGGCGAAGAGCCCGAGCGCGATGATCGTGAGGACGGACACGTCGGTGCACAACGCCCGGAGGACCGCGGCGAGGTCGGAGACGAAGAACCATCGTTGCTCCTCGAGCCGGCCCAGGCCGTCGGAGACGCCCGGCAGGGTGAGCCGGGGCAGCTGCTCGAGCGGCGGGGACTGGGTCGGGCCGCCGCCGGGCAGGTCGGCGAAGAACCGGGAGGCGAGGTACTTCGCGGCGCCGAGGCCGATGATGTTGAGCGCGACGCCCGAGACGATGTGGTCGACGCCGAACACGACGGTGGCGACGGCGTGGATCGCGCCGCCGACGACGCCGCCGATGACCGCCCCGAGGATCCCGGCCCAGGGACCCCCGTGGTAGCCGAGGAACGCCGCCCCCCAGGTGCCGAGGATCATCATCCCCTCGAGGCCGATGTTGATGACCCCCGCCCGCTCCGACCACAGCCCGCCGAGGCCGGCGAGGGCGATGGGGACGGCGAGGCCGAAGGCGGCGCCGAGCGCCCCCGAGGAGGCGATGTCGTTCGCCCCGGTGACGGTCCGCAGGACGGCGACGGCGAGGACGGCGGCAAGGGCGACCGCCGCCCACGTCGACGGGGAGGACCGGCGCCGCGGGGCCTCGGCCTCGGCGGGCGCCGCCACGACGTCGGTGTCCGTCGGCGTGCTCATGCCGGGGCCCCTTGCTCGCTCGGGGCGCCCGGCCGGCCCGACTCGAGCTCGCGGGCGACCCGGGCCTGCTCGAGCCGGAGGTCGGCGCGCCGGACGAGCTCGTAGGCGATGACGACGGCGAAGAGGATGACGCCCTGGATGATGTTGACGAGCTCGGGGGCGACGTCGGCCCGGATCTGGAGCCCGTTCGACTGTTGCTCGAGGTAGGCCCAGAGGAGCGAGGCGACGGCGATGCCGACCGGGTGGTTGCGCCCGAGGAGGGCGATCCCGATGCCGGCGAAGCCCAGCCCGGCCTGGAACGTCGTTCCGTAGGCGTAGTCCTCGCCGAAGAGGAGCGGCATCCCGACGAGGCCGGCGAGCGCCCCGGAGGAGACCATCGCGACGACGACCATCCGGTTGACCTTGACCCCGCTCGCGACGGCGGCACTCTGCGAGGCGCCGCTCGCGCGGAGGTCGAACCCGATCCGGGTCCGTCCCACGACGAACCAGTAGACGACGCCGACGAGCACGGCGAGGACGAGGAGGGTGTACACCCGGTTCGAGGCGCCCGGGACGAGCTGGAGGCCGGGGAGCCGGGAGGACTCGGGGATCGGGGTCGTCCCGATGGCGTTCGACCCCTCCTGACGGCTCGCGACCTTGAGGAGGAGCCACTGGACGAGCCCGGTCGCGAGCGCGTTGAGCATGATCGTCGAGATGACCTCGGACACGCCGCGGGTGACCTTGAGGTAGGCGGCGATCGCCGCCCACGCCCCACCGCAGAGCATCGCGACGAGAATCGAGAGGACGATGTTGAGGGGGCCGGGGAACCACGCCTGCCCCGCGAAGAGCGCGGCCCCGAACGCGGCCACCCGGTACTGCCCGTCGACGCCGATGTTGAACAGCTTCATCCGGAACCCGACGGCGACGGCGACGGCGGAGAGGTAGAAGACGCTCGCGCTGTTGACGATGTTGACGACCTGGCGGGGCTTCGGAGGGGTGAGCATCACCGACCACACCGCCCCGACGGGGTCCCCGACGGAGACGAGGAGGAGCGACGTGATGACGAACGCCACCCCGACCGCGAGGACGGGGGCGGCGACCGAGAGGAGCAGACGGCGGGGGTCGAGGTCCCTCACCGGTCGCCCTCCTCCGGGCCGGGGGCCACGGCCCCGGCCCCGGTCATCGCCGCCCCGAGGTCCTCGGCGCTGACGGCGTCGGGGTCGAAGGTGCCGGTGAGGCGCCCCCGGAGGATGACCTCGATCGTGTCGGACAGACCGATGAGCTCCTCGAGGTCGGCGCTGACGAGCAGGACGGCGAGACCGTCGCGACGGGCCGCGCGGACGAGGTCCCAGATCGCTGCCTGCGCCCCGACGTCCACGCCACGGGTCGGGTGGGAGGCGACGAGCAGCCGGGGGTGGTGGCTCATCTCGCGCCCGACGATGAGCTTCTGCTGGTTCCCGCCGGAGAGGGAGCCGGCGGTGACGGTGGTCGACGGGGTGCGGACGTCGTACTCCTCGACGATCCGCTCGGTGTCGGCGCGGGCCGCGGCGGCGTCGATGAGCCCGTGCCGGACGTTCGGGGCCTCGGTCTGGTGCCCGAGGATCCGGTTCTCCCAGAGCGGCGACTCGAGGAGCAGGCCGTGCCGCTGCCGGTCCTCGGGGATGTACCCGACGCCGGCCTCGCGGATGTCGCGGACGTCCCACCCGGTGATGTCGGTCTCCCCGAGGACGACCCGCCCGGAGGTCGGGACCCGCATCCCCATGACGGCCTCGACGAGCTCGGCCTGGCCGTTGCCCTCGACGCCGGCGATCCCGACGACCTCCCCCGCCCGGATCGTCAGGCTGACGTCGTCGAGGACGGCCCGGCCGGAGGCGCCGGCGAGGGCGAGGTGCTCGAGCCGGAGGACCGGGCGGTCGGTGACGGTCGACTCGCCCTTGGCGGGGCTGGGGAGCTCGGACCCGACCATGAGCTCAGCGAGCTGGCGCGCGTCGACGTCGGCGGGGTCGACGGTGGCGACGGTCGTGCCCCGCCGGATGACGGTGATGTCGTCGGCGACGCCGAGGACCTCGTCGAGCTTGTGGGAGATGAACAGCACGGTGAGGCCCTCGTGCTTGAGCTCGCGGAGGTTGTCGAAGAGCTCGTCGACCTCCTGCGGGACGAGGACGGCGGTCGGCTCGTCGAGGATGAGGATGCGGGCGCCGCGGTAGAGGACCTTGAGAATCTCGACCCGCTGGCGCTCGCCGACGCCGAGCTCGGCGACCCGGACGTCGGGGTCGACCCCGAGCCCGTACCCGTCGGAGATCCGGACGATCTCGGCGCGCGCGGCGGAGCCGATCCCGTGCAGCCCCTCGGCGCCGAGGACGACGTTCTCGAGGACCGTGAAGTTGTCGGCGAGCATGAAGTGCTGGAAGACCATCCCGATCCCGGCGCGGATCGCGTCGGCCGGGGAGTGGAGGTCGACGCGGCCCCCGTCGACGGTGATCGTCCCCTCGTCGGGGCGCTGGACGCCGTAGAGGATCTTCATGAGCGTCGACTTGCCGGCGCCGTTCTCACCGACGATGGCGTGGACGGTCCCCCTCCGCACGGCGAAGCCGACGTCCTTGTTGGCGACGACGCCGGGAAACCGCTTCGTGATCCCCTCGAGCTGGACCGCGAGCTCGCCGGCCGCCGCCGGGCTCGGCGGCACCGTTGCTGAGGCAGTGATGGTGCACGCTCCTCGTCCGTCCTGGCCCGGCGGTCCGGGTGTCCTCCGTCCCGCCTCGCGGCGCGGCCCGGGTCACGCTACCGCGTCACCCGGGCCCCGTCGCGGAGCACACTCACATGCTCTTCGGGACCGTGATCTTCCCGTCGATGATCTGCTGCTTGTACGTGTTGAGCTTGTCGGTGATGTCGTCGATCTTGCCGCCGGTCGTCGAGTAGTCGACGCCGCCCTTCTCGAGGTCGAAGACGATGTTGCCGGTCTGCTCGGTGCCGTCGCTGGCCGCCTTGATCCAGTCGAAGACGGCGACGTCGACCCGCTTGACCATCGAGGTGAGGATGACGTCCCGGACGCCGGGGGCCGCGGTCTTGGCCTGGTCGGAGTCGACGCCGATGGCGAGCTTGTTCGCCGCCTTCGCGGCCTGGAAGACGCCCCCGCCGGAGCCTCCGGCGGCGTGGTAGACGATGTCGGCGCCGCCCTGGTACATCCCCTCTGCTGCCGTCTTGCCCTTGGCCGGATCGGCGAACCCGGAGAAGTCCGGCGGCTGGGTGAGGTAGGTCCGCTGGATCTTGATGTCGGGGTTGACCTTCTTCGCGCCCGCCACGTAGCCGGCCTCGAACTTGTTGATGAGGGGGGTGTTGACGCCGCCGACGAACCCGATGTTGCCGGTCTTCGACTTCAGCGCGGCCGCCGCGCCGACGAGGAAGGAGCCCTCGTTCTCCGCGAACGTCAGCTGGGCGACGTTGTCCCCGGCGGAGTCCTGAGAGGCGTCGTCGATGATCGCGAAGTTCGCGTCCGGGTTGTCCTTGGCGACCTGTCCGACGGCCTTGGCGTACGCGAAGCCGACGGCGACGACGTGGGTGTACCCGGCGTCGACGAGCTGCTGGAGCCGCTCGGCCCGTGCGGCGTCGTTCTCGCCCTGGACGGCGGAGGCCTCCTGCGCCTCGACCATGAGGTCGGACTTCGCCTTGTCGAGCCCGAGGGCGGCCGCGTCGTTGAAGGACTGGTCACCGCGGCCGCCGACGTCGTAGGCCATGCCGACCTTCATCCCGTCGGCGCTGCTGCCGCCGCTGCCGCCGCTGCCGCCGCCGGTGCTCGTGTCCGAGCCGCCGCAGGCCGCGAGTCCCAGCGCGGTCGCCGAGACCAGCGCGGCAACCTTCATCGTCTGACGCACGGGCGTCTCCTGTCCTTGTCGTGCACGTCGGGTGGGGCGCGGTGCGCCCGGGGGCGAGCACGACGGGGCCGTCGTGGTCGCGCAGGGGGCGCCGTTCGCGCCCCCGGCAGACGATAACCCCCCGCCCCGGCGGCCGTCGCGCAGGATCCGGCAGCCCGGGGGCAACCGTTACCGATCCGCGACGGAGCCGTGACCTGCCTTGATGCGGCCGGCGAGGCAGGCCCCGGCGAACAGCTTCGCGGCGAGCGGGATCGCCCGCTCGTCGACGACGAGGTTGCCCTGGTGGAGGTCGTACGTCGGCCCGTCGGGTGTCCTCGTGCCGAGCCGAGCCATCGCCCCGGGGACCCGGCCGAGGTACCACGAGAAGTCCTCGCCACCGAGGGACTGGAGGGTGCTCGTCGCGGCGATCCCGAGCTCGGCGGCCGCGGCGCGGAGGAGCTCGACGGCGTCGGCGTCGTTGACGACGGGCGGCACGCCGCGGGTGTGCTCGACGCGCGCGGTGACGCCGTACGGGGCGACGACCGAGTCGACGACCCCGGTGAGGATGGGGCCGACGAGGTCCCACGCGTCGGCGTCGAGGAGCCGCAGGGTCCCGCGGGCCTCACCGGAGGAGGGGATGACGTTGCTCGCGCGGCCCGCCTGGACGACCCCCCAGACGAGCGCCGCCCCGGCCCGGGGGTCGAGCCGGCGCGAGAGGGCGGCGGGGACCTCGGTGACGACCTTGGCGAGCGCGAACGTCAGGTCGTCGGTGAGGTGCGGGCGGGAGGTGTGCCCGCCGCGGCCGCTGAGGAAGACCGAGACCGGGTCCGCGGCCGCGGTGATCGGCCCCTCGCGGAGCCCGACCTGCCCGACGTCGAGCCCGGGGTCGCAGTGCACCGCGAAGGCGGCGTCGACGTCGTCGAGGGCCCCGGCCGCGATCGCGTCGACCGCTCCCCCGGGGATGACCTCCTCGGCGGCCTGGAAGACGAGCCGGACGGCGGTCCCCGTGTCCCGGAGGACCTCGACGTGCTCGTCGAGGACGAGCCCGGCACCGACGACGGCGGCCGTGTGGACGTCGTGCCCGCACGCATGGCAGACCCCCTCGACCGTCGAGCTCCACGCGAGGCCGGTCCGCTCCCGGACCGGGAGGGCGTCGATGTCCGCACGCAGGGCCACCCGGTAGGCCGGCTGCTCGGGCCCGATGTCGACGATCAGGCCGGACCCGGGCAGCGGCCGGACCCGAGCACCCGTCGGGGCGAAGACCCCCTCGAGGACGGCCGTCGTCCTCGACTCCCGACGGGAGAGCTCGGGGTGGGCGTGGAGGTCCCTGCGGAGCTCGACGAGGTCGGGGGCCAGGGCGTCGACGGAGTCGCCGAGGCCGGCGAGGAGGGCGGAGGGAGTCATGGCACGGCGCACTCTACTCCGGGCCCGCCCGGCTCCCGGGGCGGCCGCGCCGCCCGCGGTGCGTCGGGGGTCTCCCGGCGGGAGACCGGTCGGTCGGGACGGCCGGTCAGAACGTGTCCCGGGGGACGTGCACCCCCCAGACGTCGCGGAGGGCGTGCGCGACCTCACCGCCGGTGGCGCGCAGCCGCAGCGCCTCCTTCATCGGGTAGAGAAGGTTGTCGGTCCCGCGGGCGGCGGCCCGGACGGCGTCGAGCGCGCGCTCGACCGCGGCGCCGTCACGCTCCGCGCGCAGCCGGGCCAGTCGCTCGCACTGCTCGGCCTCGATGGCGGGGTCGACCCGGAGAGGCTCGTAGGGCTCCTCGTCGTCGGCCCGGAACCGGTTGAGCCCGACGACGACCCGCTCACCCGAGTCGATCTCGAGGGCGATCCGGTACGCCGACCGCTCGATCTCCGCCTTCTGGAATCCCTGCTCGATCGCCGCGACCGCGCCGCCGCGCTCCTCGACGGCGTCGATGAGCGCGAGCGCGGCCGCCTCGAGGTCGTCGGTCATCGACTCGACGACGTAGGACCCGGCGAACGGGTCGACCGTCGTCGTCACGTCGGTCTCGTAGGCGAGGACCTGCTGGGTGCGCAGGGCGAGCCGGGCGGCCTTCGTCGTCGGGAGGGCGATCGCCTCGTCGTAGGAGTTCGTGTGGAGGGACTGGGTTCCGCCGAGGACGGCGCCGAGGCCCTGGAGCGCGACCCGGACGAGGTTGACCTCGGGCTGCTGCGCGGTGAGCTGAACCCCCGCCGTCTGGGTGTGGAATCGGAGCATCATCGACTTCGGGTTCTGCGCGCCGAACTCCTCCCTCATCATCCGGGCCCAGATCCGCCTGGCGGCGCGGAACTTCGCGACCTCCTCGATGAACGTCGTCCGCGCGACGAAGAAGAAGGAGAGCCGGGGGGCGAAGTCGTCGACCCCGAGCCCGGCGTCGAGGGCGGCGCGGACGTACTCCTTGGCGTTTGCGAGCGTGAAGGCGACCTCCTGCGCCGGCGTCGCCCCGGCCTCGGCCATGTGGTAGCCGGAGATCGAGATCGTGTTCCACCGGGGGATCTCCGCGTGGCAGTACGCGAAGATGTCGCTGATGAGGCGGAGCGACTCCTTCGGGGGGTAGATGTAGGTCCCCCGGGCGACGTACTCCTTGAGGACGTCGTTCTGGATCGTCCCGGTGAGCCGGCTCGGGTCGATGCCCTGCTCCTCAGCGACGAGCTGGTAGAGCAGGAGCAGCGTCGCGGCGGGCGCGTTGATCGTCATCGACGTCGAGATCTCGTCGAGCGGGAGCCCCCCGAGCAGGACGCGCATGTCCTCGAGCGAGTCGATGGCGACCCCGACCTTGCCGACCTCCCCGTGGGAGATCGGCTCGTCGGAGTCGTAGCCCATCTGGGTCGGGAGGTCGAAGGCGACCGACAGCCCGCCGGTGCCGTGCGCGACGAGCTCGTGGTACCGCTCGTTCGACTCCTTCGCCGTGCCGAACCCGGCGTACTGCCGCATCGTCCACGGCCGGCCCGTGTACATCGTCGGGTAGACCCCGCGGGTGAACGGATAGCTCCCGGGATCCCCGAGCCGGGTCGCCGCGTCGAACCCCGCGAGGTCAGACGCGTCGTAGACCGGCTTGATCGGCAGGTCGGACTCGCTGCGGGCGGGCTCTGTCGGGGATGCGTCGGCCATGGCCCGCAGCGTAGTGCGACCCGGCCCCCGGAGGCCCTCCCCCGTGGTCGACCTCACCGGTGCCGGCATCACGGGAGCCGGGGGCGTCCCGGGAGCGGCGGCTGCGACGGCCCGGCGAGGGCGGCCCGGCGCTCCTCCCACCGTCGGGCGACCCCGAGCATCTCCTCGCTGAGGAACTCGAGGAACGCGACCGACGTCGCGAGGCGCCGGCCCGGGGCGGTCCCGGGGCCGCCGACCGCCCGGACGCCGTCGGCGAGGACGGCCCGGACCGGCTGGTACGTGCTCGCGCCGCTGATCATCGCCTCGTGCCACGCGTCGTCGAGGACGGCGTAGACGTCCCGTCGCGACCCCCGCTCGCGCTCCCGGTGGACCCAGTGCGCCCGGATGAGGTAGCCGACGCCCCCCGAGACCGAGGCGCGGCTCACGTCGAGCTCCTCGGCGAGCTCGGCGGCGGTCATCCGGCCGTCGTCGTCGGCGAGGAGGGCGGCGAAGATCCGGGCGGGCAGGCGCGCCATCCCGGCCTCGGTGAGCCGGGTGCCGAGGCGCTCGACGAAGCGGGCGACGTCGGTGTCCGGCGCGGGGTCGGCAGCCATGGCATAAGTTTAGGACATTCACCAAGTCCTGAACACGGCGTATCGTGGAGCCATGACGACGGTGACGAGCGGACGTCCGGCGGCGATCCGCGTCGCGGGCCTGCGGAAGGCGTTCGGGCACACCCGGGCCCTCGACGGCCTCGACCTCGAGGTCGGGACCGGGGAGGTCCACGGGTTCCTCGGTCCCAACGGCTCGGGGAAGTCGACGACGATCCGGGTCCTCCTCGGGCTGCTCCGGGCCGACGCCGGCGAGGTGTCGCTCCTGGGGGGCGACCCGTGGCGGGACGCGGCCGCGCTCCACCGCCAGCTCGCCTACGTCCCCGGCGACGTCGCCCTCTGGCCGAACCTCACCGGCGGGGAGGTCATCGACCTCCTCGGCCGGCTGCGTGGCGGGCTCAACGACGCGCGGCGGGCCGACCTCCTCGCCCGCTTCGAGCTCGACCCGACGACGAAGGGACGGGCGTACTCGAAGGGGAACCGGCAGAAGGTCGCCCTCGTGTCCGCGCTGAGCTCGGACGCCGAGCTCCTCGTCCTCGACGAGCCCACCGCCGGCCTCGACCCCCTCATGGAGGAGGTCTTCAGCGACTGCATCCGTGAGGTGCGGGCCGAGGGCCGCACCGTCCTCCTCTCCAGCCACATCCTCAGCGAGGTCGAGCGGCTCTGCGACCGGATGACGATCATCCGGTCGGGGCGCACGGTCCGGAGCGGGAGCCTCGCCGAGATGCGCCACCTCTCCCGGACCCGGGTCGAGGCCGAGCTCGACGTCGTCCCCGCCGGGCTCGCCGCCCTGCCCGGCGCCCACGACGTCCGGGTCGACGGCCGGCGCGTCCGGCTGACGGTCGCGCCCGAGGACCTCGGGAGCGTCCTCGGCGTCCTCTCCCGGGCGGGCGTCCGGTCCCTGACGAGCGCACAACCGACCCTCGAGGAGCTCTTCGTCGGCCTCTACCGCGAGCCCGCCGGCGGGGACGGGACGCGCGAGGAGCGCGCCCCGGCCGACGCGGACGTGGCGCCATGAGCGGCGTCGTCGGGGCCGGGCAGCTGCTCCGCCTCGCGCTCCGCCGCGACCGCGTCCTCGCCCCGGTCCTCGTCCTCCTCTTCGGCGGGCTCGCGTCCACCTCGGCGGCCGCGACCGTCGGTCTCTACACCAGCCCGCGCGCGCTCGAGTCGGCGGTCGACGCGGCGAACTCCTCCCCCGCCCTCGTCGCCCTCTACGGGCAGGTCCACGGCTCCCTCGGGGCACTCGCGAGCATGAAGATGCTCACGACGGCCGCGGTCTTCGTCGCCCTCGTCCCGACGTTCCTCGTCCGCCGACACACCCGGACCGACGAGGAGACCGGGCGGTTCGAGCTCCTCGGCGGCGGGGTCGTCTCCCGGGCCGCCCCACTCCTCGCCGCCGTCACCGAGTCGGCCCTCGTCGTCGCGGCGCTCAGCGCGCTCGGGGCGCTCGGGTTCGCCGCGTCGGGCCTCCCCCTCGCCGGCTCGCTCGCCCTCGGCACCGCGTGGCTCGTCACCGGGCTCAGCTTCACCGCGGTCGCCGCGGTCGCCGTGCAGCTCACCGCCAGCGCGCGCACCGCCGCGGCGCTCGCGGGAGCCGTCCTCGCCGCCACCTTCGTCCTGCGCGCCGTCGGCGACGTCGCCGGGGACGGACCCCTCCGGCTCCTCTCGTGGCTCTCGCCGTTCGGCTGGGGGCAGCTCCTCCGCCCGTTCGCGGACGAGCGCTGGGCGGTACTCCTCGCCCCCGCCGTCGCCGTGCCGGCCGGGCTCGGACTCGCCCTCCTCCTCCGCTCCCGGCGCGACCTCGGGGCCGGGCTCGTCCCGGACCGGACCGGCCCGGCCCGCACGACGATGGGCACCCCCCTCGCCCTCGCCTGGCGGCTCCAGCGCGGGGCCGTCCTCGGCTGGTCGCTCGCCCTCCTCCTCGGGGGAGTCCTCGTCGGCGGGGTCGCCACGAGCGCCGGCTCGTTCCTCGACTCCCCGGCTGCGCAGGACCTCGTGCGCAGCCTCGGCGGGGAGGGCAGCCTCGCGGACGCCTTCCTCGCCGTCGAGTTCGGCGTCCTCGGTCTCGTCGTCGCGGGGTTCGGGGTCGCCCTCACCCTGCGCCTCATGGGCGAGGAGACCCAGGCCCACGCCGAGCTCGCCCTCTCGACGGCGACGACCCGGCTCGCCTGGCTCGCGAGCCACGTCGTCCTCGCCCTCGCCGGGACCGCCGGCGTCCTGCTCCTCCTCGGGATCGGTGCCGGCCTCGCCGACGGGGCGGCCCGGGGCGACCTCACCGGGTCGCTCGGCCGGGTCGTCGCGGCAGCACTCGTCCAGGTCCCGGCGGTCTGGGTCGTCGTCGCCGTCGCCGTCCTCCTCTACGGGACCTCGGCGCGGCTCGGCACCGCCGCCTGGGGGGTGCTCGCCGCCTGCCTCCTCCTCGGACAGTTCGCCGAGCTCCTCCACCTCCCCCGGGTCGTCACCGAGCTCAACCCGTTCAGCCACCTGCCCCTCCTCCCGGGAGGGAGCGTCGACGCGGCCCCGCTCGTCGCGCTCGTCGCGGTCGCGGGGGCCGCCCTCGTCGTCGGGGCGACGGCGTTCCGGCACCGCGACATCGGCTGACGCCGCGCGCAGCCGGTGCCTGCCCCGGCGGGCGCGGCCGGTGGGCGGGACAGCCCTCAGGTGAGGTCGGTCCGGCCCTGCGCGGTGAGCTGTTCGACGACACGCTTGACGTCCTGGGCCCGCTCCCGGGTGGTGACGAGGACGGCGTCGGGGGTGTCGACGACGACGACGTCGTCGAGCCCGACGACCGCGACCGCCCGCCCCGACCCGGGCAGGACGAAGCCGCCCCCGTCGACCGTGTGGACGAGGGAGGTGTCCCCGAGCACGGTGAGGTGTCCGGCCGCGTCGGACGGCCCGGCCGCAGCACGGAGGACGTCCGACACCGAGCGGAAGTCCCCGACATCGTCCCACGCGAACCGGCCGGGGACGACGACGACGAGCCCGGCGTCGGCGGCGGGCTCGGCGACGGCCCGGTCGATGGCGATCCTCGTCAGCGTCGGCCAGACCTCGTCGAGGCGGCCGGGGTCCTCGGCGACGGCGCGCAGGCCGCTGGCGAGCTCGGGGTGCCAGCGGGCGAGGAGGTCGAGGAGGGTGCGCGCGCGGACGACGAACATCCCCGCGTTCCACCGGAACCGGCCGGTCTCGAGATACCGCGCCGCCCGCTCCCGGTCGGGCTTCTCGACGAAGGAGAGGACGCGCCGGGCCGTCGCCGCACCGGGCGCGGCATCCCCCGCCTCGATGTAGCCGAAGCCGGTGGCCGGGTACGTCGGCTCGATCCCGATCGTCACGAGGTGACCGAGCCGCGCCTGCTCGACGGCCTCCCGGACGCACGCCCGGAAGCCCTCCTCGTCGGCGATGACGTGGTCGGCGGCGAAGGACCCGATGACCGCGTCGGGGTCGGTGCGCGCGATGAGGGCGGCGGCGAGCCCGATGGCGGCCATGGAGTCCCGGGGGGACGGTTCGGCGACGATCCGCTCGTCGGGCACGCCGGGGAGCTGGCCGCGGACGGCGTCGGCGTGGGCCCGCCCGGTGACGACCACGAGCCGGTCGCCGACGAGCGGCTCGAGCCGGTCGACGGTCTGCTGGAGGAGGGACCGCCCGGTCCCCGTGAGGTCCTGGAGGAACTTCGGGGAGGAGGCCCGCGAGAGCGGCCACAGCCGGGTGCCCGCGCCCCCGGCGGGGATGACCGCCCAGAATCCCGGGGACCCAGCCGAGGGCCGGCTCGGAGCCGCGTCGTCTGCGTCCATGGCCCGACCCTAGGGGATCGGCCGGGCGCTCCGGACGGGATCGGCGCGACCGGCCGGGGGCGCCGGCCGTTGCCCGGGGTGTCACCTGATGCTCACCCGGCACCCGGGTCCCGGACGTCTCCCCCTCACCCGCGTCGGCGACGCTCGGGTCGTGCGCGTCGCCATCGTCACCGAGTCCTTCCTCCCGAGCGTCAACGGCGTGACGACGAGCGTGTGCCGGGTCGCCGAGTGCCTCCGGGACGAGGGGCACACCGCCCTCGTCGTCGCTCCCGGGCCCGCCCCGGACCTCTACGCCGGGCACCCGGTGCGGGCCCTCCCCGGCGTCCCCGTCCGCCAGTTCCGGATGGGGCTGCCCACCCCGGAGGTCGTCCGGGCGCTCCGGCGGTTCCGCCCGGACGTCGTCCACGCCGCCTCCCCGTTCGTCGTCGGGGCGGGGGGGCTCGCCGCCGCGGCGGCCCTCGGCGTCCCGAGCGTCGCGGTGTACCAGACCGACATGCCGAGCTACCTCGAGCAGCACGCCCCGGGGGCGCTCGGCCGGGGTGCCGCCCGGGCGGCGTGGGGGTGGATCCGCCGGGTCCACGCCCGCGCGGACCTCACCCTCGCCCCCTCCCAGCCCACCCTCGACGAGCTCCGCGCCCAGGGCGTCCCCCGGACCGCGCTGTGGGGGCGGGGGGTCGACACGACGCTCTTCCGCCCCGAGGTCAGGGACGACCCCGCGACCGCCGAGCTCCGGCGAACCCTCGCCCCCGGCGGCGAGCGCCTCCTCGGGTACGTCGGCCGGCTCGCGCCGGAGAAGGAGCTCCACCGCCTCGTCGAGGTCGCCGCGGTCCCCGGGACGCGGCTCGTCGTCGTCGGCGAGGGGCCGAGCCGCTCCGAGGTCGGGGCCCGGCTCGCCCGGGCCGTCGCCGACGCCCCCGGACGCCCGAACCTCCCCCCGGTCTTCCTCGGCCACCGCGGCGGGGCCGGTCTCGCGCAGGCGTACGCCGCCCTCGACGTCTTCGTCCACACGGGCACCCGGGAGACGTTCGGCCAGACCCTCCAGGAGGCCGCGGCGACCGGCCTGCCCGTCGTGGCCCCCGCCCGCGGCGGCCCGCTCGACCTCGTCGCCCACGGCTCGACGGGCTACCTCTACGACCCCGACGTCCCGGGGGACCTCGCCCGGTGGGTCGAGCACCTCGTCGACGACCCCGCCATGCGGGAACGGCTCGGCACGGCCGGGGTCGCGGCGGTCCGGGACCGGTCGTGGGAGCGCGTCACCGCCGAGCTCCTCGCCCACTACTCCCGGGTCCGGTCCGCGGCGGGTGCCGCCGCCTGAGCCGGCCGGGCCTCAGGACCGGCGCGAGGCCGCGAACCCTCGCCCCACCCGCTGCGCGGCGAGGACGCCGACGACCCCGAGCACCGACCCGGCGGTGAGCGCGAGAGTGGCCGCCGTCCGGGGCCGCGGCCCGGCGACCGGCTCGCCCCAGCTCGCCGGGAGCGCCCCGGCCGGTCTCGGCCGCGGGGCGCCCGCGGGGGCGGGGGGGTCGGCGAGCGGGCGCCACCGGGCGCCGTGGTCGCGTGGGGCGCGGACGTCGAGGTCGTTCGCGGCCCAGGCCGCGGCGACGAGGACGACGCGCGACATGAGGTTGAGCCAGACGAGGAGGCCGACGACGAGGGCGAAGGACGCGAACAGCGGGTTACCGACGGTACCGGCGAGGAGGGTCGTCCCGAAGCCCTTGAGGGCGGTGAGCCCGACCCCACCGAAGAGCGCCCCGTTGCGGACCGCCGCCCACGGCAGGTCGACCCCGGAGAGGAGGCGCAGGAGGACGGCGACGAGGCCGACGTCGAGGAGGAGCCCGACGAGGCTGCCGGCGGCGGAGACGACCCAGCCCTGGTCGCCGAGGCCGACGGTCCCGGCGACCCGCTCGGCGAGCCCGCCGGCGACCGCGGAGAGGGCCGCGGAGAGCGCGATCCCGAGGCCGAGGACGAGGAGCACGCCGAGGTCGCGGACCTTGGCGAGGGCGAAGTTGCCCGGGCTCCCCTCGACCCCGAAGATCTCACGGATCCCGTTGCGGAGCGCCGTGAGCCACCCGAGCCCGGTGTAGAGCATCGCAAGGGTCCCCACGCTCGCGACCCCGGCGAGGGTGCTCGTCCTCGGCATGGTGACCGGGATGACCCCGGTGCCCGTCTCGGGGTCCTCGACGAACCCCGGGAGCTGGGCGTTGACGGCGTCGCGGATCGCGTTCAGCCACTCCGGGTGGCCCTGGAGGAGGAACCCGAAGACCGTGAAGGCGATCGCGACGACGGGGAAGATCGAGAAGAAGGCGTTGAAGGCGACGCCACCGGCGAGGAGGTTCCCCCGGTTCGTGCTGTAGCGCTGCCACGCCCGCCACACCGGCGTCGTCTGTGCCCGGGCCCAGCCGCGCCTCAGCCCCCCCACGGGGCGTCCCCCTCGCCCAGGGGGAAGTCCCGCGCGGCCCGCCACACGCCGTCGGCCCCGTGCTCGTAGAGATGGAACGCGGCCACCTCGAAGTGCGCCTCGAAGCCCGCGAGGTCGTCGAAGGCGTGGTCGAGCACGTCCTCGGGGAGGTGGTGGGCGATGGTGACGTGCGGGTGGTAGTAGAACTCGAGGGACCGCTCGACCGGTCCGCCGCGGACCTTCTGCTCGAGGAGCTCGCACTCCCCGATCCCGCTCGAGACCTGGACGAACACGACCGGTGAGACGGGACGGAACGTCCCCGTCCCGCGCAGGACCATGGCGAACGTCCCGGCCGCGGCGGCGACGCCCTCGAGGTGCTCGACGAGCTCGGGCAGGACCCTCGGGTCGACCTCGGTCGGCGGGAGGAGGGTGACGTGCGGCGGGATGGCCTCGGCGAGCGGGTCGCCGTACCGCGCGCGCCTCCCCTGGAGCACGCGTGCGTGCGGCTCGGGGATCGAGATGGCGACGCCGATGGTGGGCATTGCGGGCGAGACTACCGGCTCGGCCGGAGCAGTCCCACGCGGTCGTACACCTGCGCGACGGTCGCGCCCGCGACCTTCCGGGCGTGCTCGGCACCGTCGGCGAGAACCCGGTCGAGCTCCGCGGGGTCGGCGAGGAAGAGGTCCATCCGCTCCTGGAAGGGCCGGATCCGGTCGACGACGACCTCGGCGACCTCGGCCTTGAGGTCGCCGTACCCGCTGCCCGCGAACCGGGCCTCGAGCTCGGCGAAGCTCTGGCCGGAGAGCGCGCTGTGGATGGCGAGGAGGTTGGAGACCCCGGGCTTGGCCTCGACGTCGTGCCGGACCTCCCGTCCGGTGTCGGTGACCGCCGAGCGGATCTTCTTCGTCAGGCGCTTCGGGCTGTCCGAGAGCTCGATGAGCCCGGCCTCGCTCGAGCCCGTCTTCGACATCTTCGCGGTCGGGTCCTGGAGGTCCATGATCCGGGCCGTCTCCCTGACGATGTGCGGCTCGGGCACGGTGAGGGTCTCGCCGAAGCGGGCGTTGAACCGCTGAGCGAGGTCCCGGGTCATCTCGAGGTGCTGGCGCTGGTCCTCGCCGACGGGGACCCGGTCGGCGTGGTAGAGGAGGATGTCCGCGGCCATGAGGACGGGGTAGGTGAACAGCCCGACGTTGGCGTTCTGGCCCTTGGCGGTCTTGTCCTTGAACTGGGTCATCCGGCTCGCCTCGCCGACCCCGGTGAGGCACGCGAGCACCCACGTCAGCTCGGTGTGCTCCGGGACGTGGCTCTGGACGAAGACCGTCGAGCGGGACGGGTCGACGCCCCCGGCGAGGAACTGGGCCGCGGTCACCCGGGTCCGGCGCCGGAGCGCCTCGGGGGCGACCGGCTTGGTCAGGGCGTGGAGGTCGACGACGCAGTAGAACGCGTCGTGGCTCTCCTGGAGCGCGACCCAGTTGACGAGCGCCCCGAGATAGTTGCCGAGGTGGAGCGAGTCGCTCGTCGGCTGCATGCCGGAGAGGATCCGCGGGAGACGCTCGAGGGCTTCGGGGGCGACCATGGCGGCCATTGTGTCAGGTGGCCGTCGACCCCCGCACGCACACTAGACTCGCCGGATGCCCGTCGCCACCGAGGTCGCCCAGGTCTTCGCCGACGTCGTCGGACGCCCGTGCTCGGGGGTGTGGTCCGCGCCCGGCCGAGTCAACCTCATCGGCGAGCACACCGACTACAACGACGGGCTCTGCCTCCCGGTCGCGCTCCCCCTGCGCACGTACGCCGCGGTCGCCGCCCGCCCGGACGACGTCCTACGGGTCCACAGCCTCCAGAGCGGGGAGACCGTGCAGGTCGCCCTCGCCGACGTCGGTCCCGGGCAGCCCGCCGGATGGTCGGCGTACGTCGCCGGCGTGCTCTGGGCGATGCGCGAGGCCGGGTACCCGGTCGGCGGCCTCGACGTCGTCGTCGACGGACGGGTGCCGCTGGGGTCGGGGCTGTCGAGCTCGGCGGCCCTCGAGTGCAGCGTCGGCGCGGCGGCCTCCGACATCGCCGGCCTCGACCTGCTCGGGTCCGACGCCGGGCGCGCCCGGCTCGCCGACCTCTGCGTCCGCGCGGAGAACGACGTCGCCCAGGCCCCGACCGGCGGGATGGACCAGTCCGCGGCCCTCCTCGCCCGCGCGGGCCACGCGCTCCTCCTCGACTGCCGGGACGGCTCGACCGAGCACGTCCCGCTCGCCCTCGACGAGCACGACCTCACCCTCGTCGTCATCAACACCCGGGCCGAGCACGCCCTCGTCGACGGGCAGTACGGCGAGCGCCGGGCGTCCTGCGAGGAGGCGGCCCGCCGGCTGGGGCTCGGCAGCCTCCGCGAGCTCGCCGACGTCGTCGGGGACGACCCGGGCCGGCTCGACGCGGCCCTCGAACGGCTCGACGAGGACGTGCTCTGCCGCCGGACCCGGCACGTCGTCACCGAGATCGGTCGGGTCCGCGGCGTCGTCGCGGCGCTCCGGGCCGGGGACCATGCCGCGGTCGGCACGCTCTTCGATGCCTCGCACGCCTCCCTGCGCGACGACTACGAGGTCTCCTGCGACGAGCTCGACGTCGCCGTCGAGGCGGCCCGGGACGCGGGGGCCCTCGGCGCCCGGATGACCGGGGGTGGGTTCGGCGGGTCGGCGGTCGCCCTCGTGCCGAGGGCGGCTGTCGAGGACGTCGTCGACGCCGTCGGCCGGGCCTTCGCCGGGCGTGGGTTCCGGTCCCCGGAGTCCTTCCCCGCGTCGGCGTCGGCGGCGGCCGGCCGGGAGCCGGCCGGCCCCGGTCAGCCGCCCACGGCGTAGTCGACCGTCACCGGGGCGTGGTCGCTCCACCGCTCGGCGTAGCCGAGCTCCACCGCTCGGCGTACGCCGGGGCGCGGCCGACCTCGGCGGCGGTCGCCCGACCGGCGAGGGCGGCGCTCGCGAGGTGGTAGTCGATCCGCCAGCCCGCGTCGTTGTCGAACGCCCGTCCGCGCCAGGACCACCACGTGTACGGTCCGGGCCCGGGACCGTGCAGCGCACGATGGACGTCGACCCAGGCCCCGGCGCCGACCCAGCGGTCGAGGTAGGCCCGCTCGTCCGGGAGGAACCCGGACCGTGCGCGGTTCCCCCGCCAGTTCTTCAGGTCGTCCTCGCGGTGGGCGACGTTGAGGTCCCCGGTGACGACGGCGTGCGCACCGTCCGCCGCCCAGGCACGCATCTGGGCCTCGACGGCGTCGAGGAAGCGGTACTTCTCGTCCTGGCGGCCCGTCCCCGCCTCCCCGGTGTGGACGTACGTCGACGCCACGGTCACCGGACCCAGCGGGGAGGGGACGTCGACCTCGACCCAGCGGCCGCTCCCGAGGAACTCCTCGGCGCCGAGGTCCGCGGTGGCGCGCACCGGCTCGGACCGGGTGAGGAGCGCGACGCCCGCGCGGCCCCTGTCCGGACCCTCGTCGTGGGCGACGTGCCACGCCCCGAGCCCCCCGGACTCGAGGGTGACGCGCAGCTGGGCACCCGTGGCCCGCACCTCCTGGAGGGCGATGACGTCGGCGCCGCATCCGGCGAGCCAGGCGAGGCCTCCGCGGCGGTGGGCGGCGCGGACGCCGTTGACGTTGACGGTCGTGACACGCATGCCGCCATCCTCGGCGAGAGCACCGACCAGGCCTGACCTAGGGTGTGCCCATGCCCGACCCGACCCGTCAGAGCACCCCGGCGCCGACAAGCGGCGGGGACGACACCGCTGCCGGGGACGCCGGCTCGACCGGCACCCCGCCGACGAGCGCGACCCGCCCGGCCGAGCCCGCCGACGACCTCGTCACGACCGAGCACAGCCTCCGGATCGGCCGACGACGGCTCGCGTACACGGCGAGCACCGGACGCGTCGTCCTGCGCGAGGAGGTTCTCGAGGACGGCGTCTTCACCGGCCACCAGGCCAAGGCCGAGCTGTCGCTCACCGCCTACGTCGCCGACACCGGCGAGGAGAACCGCCCGGTGACGTTCGCCTTCAACGGGGGCCCCGGGTCGAGCTCGGTCTGGCTCCACCTCGGCCTCATGGGGCCCCGGCGCGTCCTCGCCGGGGACGCCGGGGCACCGGCCCGGCCGCCGTACGCCCTCGCCGACAACCTCGAGACCCTCCTCGCGGTCTCCGACCTCGTCTTCATCGACCCGGTCTCGACGGGGTACTCGCGGGCCGTCGAGGGGGGCAAGCCGAAGGACTACCACGGCTTCACCGGGGACATCGAGAGCGTCGGCGAGCTCATCCGGCTGTGGACGACCCGGAACGGCCGCTGGCTCTCCCCGACGTTCGTCGCCGGGGAGTCCTACGGCACCGTCCGCGCGGCCGCGCTCGCCGAGCACCTCCAGAGCCGGCACGGGATGTACCTCAACGGGCTCATGCTCCTCTCGAGCGTCCTCGACATGGGCTCGATCGGCCTGCACGAGCCCGATGACCGGGCCTACGTCGGGTTCCTCCCGACGTACGCCGCCGTCGCGCACTACCACGGTCGGCACGGACGACGACAGCTGCGGACCGTCCTCGCCGAGGCCGAGGAGTACGCCGAGCAGACCTACCCGCGGGTGCTCGCCCGGGGGAACCGGCTCACCCCGCAGGAGCGGGCCCAGGCGGTCGCGACGCTCGCTCGGCTCACCGGCCTCAGCGAGGAGTACGTCGACCTCGCGGACCTGCGGATCGAGCACCTCCACTTCTTCGCCGAGCTCCTCCGCCGGGAGCGGCTCGTCGTCGGCCGGCTCGACAGCCGCTTCACCGGCCCGTCGCGGAGCGGCACCGCCGAGACGCTCGAGGCCGACCCGAGCCACGACGCGCTCTCCGGGCCTTTCGCCGCCGCGTGGAACCACTACGTCCGCGCCGAGCTCGGGTACGAGAGCGACCTGCCGTACGTCCAGCTGTCACCGACGGTCAACGAGGAGTGGTCGTACAAGGAGTTCGAGGGCCGTGCGGTCGACGTCACCGACAAGCTCGCCCGGGCGATGCGCGCGAACCCCCACCTGCGGGTCCACGTCGCCTACGGCTACCACGACGGGGCGACGCCGTACTACGCCGCGCAGGACACCCTCGCCCACCTCGACATCCCCGACGAGCTCGCCGCGGGGATCGAGCACCGGTACTACGAGGCGGGCCACATGATGTACGTCCACGAGCCGAGCCGGGTGCAGCAGGGCACCGACCTCGCCGACTTCGTCCGGCGCGCGAGCGGGGCTCAGTAGGCGCCGGAGCCGTGGAGGACCGCATGGGCGGTCCGCCAGAGGATCATGAGGTCGGAGAGTACCGACCAGTTCTCGACGTAGTAGAGGTCGAACCGGACCGACTCCTCCCAGGTGAGGTCGCTGCGGCCGTTGATCTGCCACAGCCCGGTCATCCCCGGCTTGACGAGGAGGCGCCGGTGGACGTCCGGCTCGTACGCCTCGACCTCGCGCGCGAGCGGCGGCCGCGGTCCGACGAGGCTCATCTGGCCGACGACGACGTTGAGCAGCTGCGGGAGCTCGTCGATGCTGTAGCGGCGGATGAGCCTGCCGATCGGCGTCACCCGCGGGTCGTCGTGGAGCTTGAAGAGGGGGCCGCGGTCGGTGCCGTCCTCGCCGGCCCGCTCCTGCAGGGCCGCGAGCCGCTCCTCCGCGTCGACGACCATCGAGCGGAACTTCACCATCCGGAACCGCTCGCCGCGCCGGCCGACCCGCTCCTGGTAGAAGAAGACCGGCCCGCGGTCGGTGAGCCAGATCGTCGCGGCGACGAACGCGAGGAGCGGTGAGAGGACGAGCAGGAGCGCCGCAGCCCCGACGACGTCGAGGACGGTCTTGACGAGGAGGCGGGGACCGGAGAACACCGGCGCCTCGACGTGGATGAGCGGGAGCCCCGCGACGGGGCGGGTGAGGACCCGTGGGCCGGCCATCTCGGTGAGGCCGGGGACGACGACGAGCTGGCTCCCGGTCCCCTCGAGGTCCCAGCCGAGCCGGCGGAGGCCGCGCGAGCCGAGCGCCCCCGAGGAGGTGCACGCGACGATGTCGACGTCGAGGTGCCGGGCGACCGGGCCCGCCTCGGACTCGACGCCGAGGACGGGGACCCCGCCCACGGAGGCGAGCTCGGTGTCGGTGCACGCGGCGACGACGTGGTAGCCCGCGGTCGGCGCCGTGCCGAGGGTCGCGATGAGGTCACCGAGGTGGCCGGTGTCGCCGACGACGAGGACGCTCTGGTTGAGCAGGCCGGTCCGGCGGTGCAGCCCGAGCCAGCGCCGCCAGAGGTGGCGCCCGAGGAGCAGTCCGAGGAGGCCGGAGGGAAGGGCGACGAGGAGGTAGAGGCGGGCGACCTCGAGGTGGAAGCCGTAGCTGACGAGGCCGAAGGCGGCGAACACCCGCAGCGTCGCGACCGCGACACCGCGGTACTCCTCGGGGCCGTCGCCGAGCCGGTAGGTCCCGTACGTCCCGTGGACGTAGAGCGAGAGCCACCAGACGAGGGCGAGCCCGAGGCTGAAGACGATGGAGGCGCTCTCGAACGCCGTGCCCCCGGCCTCGGAGGGTCGCAGCGTCCCGAACCGGACGAGGTGGGCGCCGAGGACGGCCCAGAGGATGACCCCGAGGTCGGTGACGGTGAGCCGGGTCTGGAGCCGGGCGAGCCCCCGGTCACGGGCCCGGCTGAGGTGGGTCAGCCTGGCGTCGATGGCGCTGCTCATCGGCGGTGCCGTCCTCCCGCGGCGAAGCCGCCCGTGGGGAGCACGGGCGCAGGCGCCACGATGACGGGGGCCGCCTGGGCCGTCGCCGCCCCTGCGGCCGGGGTCCGGAGCCTTCGCTCTGCGCTCCGCAGGCCGACGACCCCCGAGAGGACACCGAACACGGCGACCAGGACCCACCCCACAAACCAGACGACCATCCGTCACACCCCCATGCGTCACGTTCCTCGCGAATGCCCCCCGCGGGGTCGAACGGCTTTCAAGTTACCGTCGGGATAGCGACGTTCTTGACCGAATGGAGAAAGTCCGATGACCAATTCTTGGCATTGCCTGGCATTTTCCGGAAATTTTCACCATGCTGCCATAAATGACCTTTCCAGCGCCTTTTCGGGTTTTAAAGCGTATTTGCGAACAAGGCCGTCAAAATGCCTGAACGGGACAGCACGAGGGCCCGGGTGACGCGTCACCCGGGCCCTCGTGCCGTCCGCTTCGCATGGACCCCCTCGGCGGGAGCCGGCCGGGGATCAGCCGGCCATCGCCGCCTCGAGGTTGGCCTCGATCGCGGCGAGAAACTCCTCGGTCGTCAGGTACGGCTGGTCCGGGCCGATGAGGAGGGCGAGGTCCTTCGTCATCTTCCCCTCCTCGACGGTCTCGACGCAGACCCGCTCGAGGGTCTCGGCGAACCGCGTCACCTCGGGCGTGTCGTCGAGCTTGCCCCGGTGGGCGAGCCCGCGGGTCCACGCGAAGATCGACGCGATCGGGTTCGTCGACGTCGCCCTGCCCTCGCGGTGCTGGCGGAAGTGCCGGGTCACCGTCCCGTGGGCCGCCTCGGCCTCGACGGTCCTCCCGTCCGGGGTCATGAGGACGCTCGTCATGAGGCCGAGGGAGCCGAACCCCTGGGCGACGGTGTCGGACTGGACGTCCCCGTCGTAGTTCTTGCACGCCCAGACGTAGCCGCCCTCCCACTTCATCGCGGAGGCGACCATGTCGTCGATGAGCCGGTGCTCGTAGCTGAGGCCACGCTTCTCGAACTCTTCCCGGAACTCCTCCTCGTAGATGCGCTGGAAGATGTCCTTGAAGGCACCGTCGTACGCCTTGAGGATGGTGTTCTTCGTCGACATGTACACGGGGTAGCCGCGCTGGAGGCCGTAGTTGAAGGATGCGCGAGCGAAGTCCTCGATCGACTTGTTGAAGTTGTACATCGCCATCGCGACACCGCCGTCCTCGGGCATGTCGACGACCTCGAGCTCGATCGGCTCGCCCTGCGAGGGGTCGGCCGGGTGCCAGGAGATCGTCACCTTGCCGGCGCCCGGGACCTTGAAGTTCTGGGACTTGTACTGGTCGCCGTGGGCGTGACGTCCGATGATGATCGGCTTCGTCCACGTCGGGACGTAGCGGGGGATGTTCGAGATGATGATCGGCTCACGGAAGATGACGCCCCCGAGGATGTTCCGGATCGTGCCGTTCGGGCTGCGCCACATCTCCTTGAGCCCGAACTCGGTGACCCGCGCCTCGTCCGGGGTGATCGTCGCGCACTTGACCCCGACCCCGAACTCCTTGATCGCGTTCGCGGCGTCGACGGTGACCTGGTCGTCGGTGGCGTCCCGGTGCTCCACGCCGAGGTCGTAGTACCTGAGGTCGACGTCGAGGTAGGGGTGGATGAGGCGGTCCTTGATGAACTGCCAGATGATGCGGGTCATCTCGTCGCCGTCGAGCTCGACGATGGGGTTGACGACGGTGATCTTGCTCATGGACAAACGCTCCTGACGTGCCGGTGGCGGGTCGCGGCCAAATCTATCCGCGGACAGATTACCTTGACGTCAAGATACCTGTCGCCGGTCAGGAGCCGTTGATCGCCGACGTCATCTGCGTCTCGGTCTTGTCCCCGATCCGCTCGAAGACGAGCTGGAGGAGCGGCCCGGCGAAGCGCGCGACGCCGGAGAACTCGATCCGCGCGTGGTAGGTGATCCGCGCGCCGTCACCGGACGGCTCGACGCGGATCTCGTCGGTCGAGGTCGCCGTGGCGTTCCTCCCCCGGAAGACGACCCCCTCCCCGGAGAGCTCGGTGAGCTCGTACTCGAGCTCGGTCTCGCGCCCGAGGAACTGCGAGACGTTGTGCCACCGGGCGCCGACGACGACGGGGCCGTCGTCGACCCGCGTGCAGGAGACGGTCCCCGGGTCCCACTCCTCGGCCCGGGAGAAGTCCTTGAGGTAGTCGATGACCGCCTCCGGCGTGCGGTCGACCTCGAAGGTCCGCGTGACATCCACCATGGGGGCTCCTCGTGCTCGCTGGGATGGGGGTCCTCGCCGATCGGCGGCGCGTCGCGTCGACGGCCCGGTGCCGGTTCCGGGAGGGGTCAGAGGTCGACGGTCGCGTTCTCGCCGGGGTCGGGCTGGTCACCGCGGATCCGGGCGGACACGAGGTCGAGGACGGTCGCGACCTTCCCCGGGGTCTCCCAGTACTCGGCCGTGTCCGCGTGCACCCGGATGAGGACGACGTTGGGGTCCTCGGGCCCGTTCTGGAACCACGCCCCGGCGAACCCGTTCCACAGCTCCGTGGCCCGCTCGGGGTCCCGGACGACGTCTGCCCGGCCGGCGACCGAGACCCAGCCGTCGTCGCCGGCGTAGGCGACGTTGACCCGGTGGTCGCCCTCGACGTCGGCGACCTTCGGGGAGTCCGCGGCGGCGAAGAACCACAGGTCCCCGTCGAACTCGACCTCCTGGGTCGCCATCGGACGGCTGACGAGCCGGCCCCCACCGTCGACGGTGGTGAGCATCGCGGTCCTGATCCCGTCGATGAGGTCGGCGACCTTGGCGACCTCGGCGGACCTCGGGTCGCCGTGCTCGGGGTGCTCGTACGTCGATGCCTGGGACATCGGTGTCCTCCGTCCTGTCGATGGCGTGCCGGTCGTGGCGCGCCCGCTGCTCACCGGAGACGCTAGCCCGCGCCCCGTCCGACCACCAGCCCGGCCGCCCGCGAACCCGGCAGGGTGCTAGCGTCGCCGTGGGGTCGACGGCGCCTCGGGTGCCCCGACGTCCCCCGCGGTCTCCCCGGGGAGACCGCGCCACTCCGACACCGTCCGACACGCGTCCGGCACACGAGTCGGACACGTCCGCCGACATCGCGAAGGGTCCGCAACCGTGAGCACCTCCCCCGTCAAGGTCGCCGTCACCGGCGCCGCCGGCCAGATCGGCTACAGCCTCCTCTTCCGGATCGCCTCCGGCGCCCTCTTCGGGCCCGAGACCCCCGTCGAGCTGCGCCTGCTCGAGATCACCCCCGCGCTCAAGGCCCTCGAGGGGGTCGTCATGGAGCTCGACGACTGCGCGTTCCCCACCCTCGCCGGCGTCGAGACCGGTGACGACGCCGCGACGGTCTTCGACGGGGTCAACCACGCCCTCCTCGTCGGCGCCCGCCCCCGCGGCCCGGGCATGGAGCGCGGAGACCTCCTCGAGGCGAACGGCGGGATCTTCGCCCCGCAGGGCAAGGCCCTGGGTGAGGTCGCGGCCGACGACGTCCACGTCACCGTCACGGGCAACCCGGCGAACACGAACGCCCTCATCGCGATGAGCAACGCCCCGGACATCCCGCGCGAACAGTTCTCCGCCCTCACCCGTCTCGACCACAACCGCGCGATCGGGCAGCTCGCGTCCCGCCTCGGCGTCTCCGTCTCCGAGATCCGGAGGATGACGGTCTGGGGCAACCACTCGGCGACCCAGTACCCCGACCTCTTCCACGCCGAGGTCGGGGGTCGCACCGCCGCGGAGGCGGTCGGGGACCAGACCTGGCTCGAGCAGACCTTCATCCCCACCGTCGCCAAGCGCGGCGCCGCGATCATCGACACCCGCGGGGCATCGTCGGCGGCGTCCGCGGCGAGCGCGACGATCGACCACGTCCGAGACTGGGCGCTCGGCACGCCCGAGGGCGACTGGGTCTCGATGTCGGTGTGCTCGGACGGCTCGTACGGCGTACCCGAGGGCCTCATCTCCTCGTTCCCGGTCACCGTCAACGGCGGTCGGTGGAGCATCGTCCAGGGCCTCGACATCGACGACTTCTCTCGCTCCCGGATCGACGCCTCGGTCGCCGAGCTCGAGAGCGAGCGCGACGCGGTTGCGGGGCTCGGCCTCATCTGAGCGGGGTCGCTCATCTGAGCGGGGTCGGCCGCCGGCCCCGGGCCTCACCCGGGGACCCGGCGGCCCGTCACCGCGCGCCGAGGTCGAGGACGAGCGCGCTGACGAGGACGAGGGTCCCGAGCACGAGCAGGGTGACGACGTCGACGGGGCGGGAGCGGACGACGAGGCCGCCGGCCCGGGCCTCGGGCAGGACGAGCCGGAGGACGGCACCGACGAAGCACGCCCCCGCGAGGACGACCCCGCCCCGCAGGAGGTGCCCGCCGGCGACGAGGACGAACGCCGACGCGAAGACGGCGGCGACTCCCCACCACGCGGCGAGCCGGGGGACGACCGGGGGGCGCGGCTCCGGTGACACGGCGACCCTCAGGCCGTGACGGCGGCGGGCGTCGCTCGGCGCTCCGCGGCCTCGACGACGTTCGTCAGGAGCATGGCCCGCGTCATCGGGCCGACACCCCCGGGGTTGGGGCTCACCCACCCGGCGACCTCGGCGACGCCAGCGTCGACGTCTCCGGCGACGCGGCTCTTCCCGTCCGGGCCGGCGACCCGGCTCACCCCGACGTCGAGGACGGCGGCGCCGGGCTTGACCATGTCCGCGGTGACGAGCCCGGGGCGTCCCGCGGCAGCGACGACGACGTCCGCCCGGCGAACCTCCGAGGCGAGGTCCGTGGTCCCGGTGTGGCAGGCGACGACGGTCGCGTTCTCGGACCGCCGGGTGAGCATGAGCGCGAGCGGCCGGCCGACGGTGATGCCGCGGCCGATGACGACGACCCGGGCGCCGGCGAGCGGGACGTCGTAGCGGCGGAGCAGCTCGATGCACCCCTTGGGGGTGCACGGCAGCGGGGCCTCCTTGCCGAGGACGAGCCACCCGAGGTTCTCCGGGTGGAGGCCGTCGACGTCCTTGGCCGGGTCGACCGCGGAGAGGATGGCGAACTCGTCGAGTCCTGTCGGCTGCTGGACGAGGAAGCCGGTGCAGGCGGGGTCGGAGTTGAGCTCCGCGACGACCGCCTCGACCTCGGCCTGGCTCGTACCGGCCGGCAGGTCCCGGCGGATGCTCGTGATCCCGACGTCCGCGCAGTCGCGGTGCTTGGCGCCGACGTACCACCGGCTCCCGGGGTCGTCGCCGACGAGGACCGTGCCGAGGCCGGGGACGACTCCCCGCTCGGCGAGCGCCGCCACCCGGACGGCAAGCTCCTCCTTGATCGTCGCGAGGATCGCCTTGCCGTCGAGAGTCGTCGCCGTCACGAGCACCGATCCTCCCACACGCCGGTCCGCGGCCCGGAGGCCCGCGGCCGGGTCCCCGAGGCACCCGGCCGGGTCCCGGGAGAGGATGGGTCGATGATCGACATCGCGCTCGCCCGCTCCCTCGCCACGGCCGGGGTGCTCTGGCAGCCCGCGGCCGGCGACCGCTTCACCATCGACGAGCCGGAGCTCGTCGGTGACGTCTTCTGGATCAGCGAGCTGACCATCGAGGTGCACAGCTACCAGGACCAGACGGTCCTCGGGTTCAACGGGACGACCGAGTGGGCCCTCGACTCGGTCCCGATCGACGTCGCGCTCTGGCTCCCCCGCGAGGACCAGCTGCGTGACCTCGTCGGCGACCGGCTCGTCTCCCTCGTCCGGACGGCATCGGGGTGGACGGTGACGACCGACGTCGACGGCGACCATGCTGCGAGCACCCGGGAGGACCCCGAGGACGCCTACGCCGAGGCGCTCCTCGAGATCATCCGCGCCGCTCAGCCCTGAGCGCTCTCGTCGGCCCGTGGCCCGGACGGCTGCTCGGTCCGAGTGCCGTTCCCGCTCAGCCCGCGGAGCAGGCGGCGCCCCCGCTCGTGCCAGTGGGGGGTCTCGTCCTCGTCGTCGAACCAGCGCGCGACGAGGACGTCGCTCGAGGAGTGGAGGAGGATCGAGAGGACGACGGTGATCGCGATGAGGTGGAAGAGGGTGTCCGCCCGGGCGGTCCCGGACCCGAGAACGAGGAGCCCGTAGACCACCGACGCGAACCCCTTGGGCCCGAACCACATCGCCGCCGCCTGCTCGCGCATGCTCAGCCGCGAGCCGAGGAAGGAGACGGCGAGCGCGAGCGGGCGGGCGACGAAGATCGCCAGGACGGCGAAGACCCACCCGGCGACCGGGACCTCACCGAGGAAGGACGGGGTGATGAGGATTCCGAAGACGAGCAGCGCCGCGAGCTTGAGGAGCTCCGCCACGAGCTCGCCGAACTCCTCGAACGCCTCCCGCTGCCGGATACCCACCGTCGCCACCGTGCTCCCCGCGGCGAACGCGGCGAGGAAGAGGTTGCCGTCGAGGGCCTTGCTCAGGGCGAGGACGAGGAGGCCGATGGCGACGGCGTTGAGCGGCTCGTAGAGGCGGGAGGCCGAGAACAGCCGGGTCTGCTCGAGCTTGATCGCGAGGTACGGGACGACGACGCCGATGGCGAGCCCGAGGAGGAGCTCCTCGGACAGGGCCGCGACGTGGAGCTCCTGGCCGCTCCGGGACAGCCCGAGGAGGATGATGACGAACGGCAGCGCGAGCCCGTCGTTGACGCCCGACTCGACGTTGAGGAGATGCCGCAGCCGGGCGGGGACCTTGTCGTTGCCGACGAGGGCGGCGGCGAAGACCGGGTCGGTCGGTGCGAGCACCGCGCCGAGGAGGAGCGACTCGGTCCACGAGAGCCCGAGGAGGAGGTGCGCGAACCCGGCGGTGACGAGAAGGGTGAGCGGGAGGCCGACGAGGAGGGCCCGACCCGGCAGGGCGTAGGCGCGCCGGAGGTCCTGCCACCCGACCCGCATGCCATCGGTGAACAGGACCGCGAACAGGGCGAGCTCCGCGAGCTGGCTGACGACGTCGTCCCGGCCCCCGAGCGAGATGACGCCGAGGACGCCGTCGCCGAGGACGAAGCCCGCGACGAGGAAGACGACCGCGGTCGAGAGGACGGTGCGGTTCGCAAGGCTCGAGACGAGCACGGCGACGAGGAGGACCGCGGCGAACGCGAGCAGCAGCACGGGGCCTCCCTTCCGCTTTCCCCCGGGCGGCGCCCGGACACGGGAACCCTATCCGGGGTGGGCACCCGCCGAATCGGCGGACCGCTGACGTCGAGGTCGTGCGAACCAGCCCGCGAGGGCCGCTGCGACGAAGGTGATGCCCACGCCGAGGAGGACCCTCGGTCCGACGTCGCCGCGGGTGGCGGGGTTGAGGAGGTCGATGAGGACGGCGGAGCCGAGCTGGCCGGTGAGGAGCGCGAGCCCGAAGACGAGGACGCCGAGGTGGCGCACCGCCCACGAGGCGATCGCGACGAAGCCGATGCCGCAGAGCCCTCCGAACCAGGCCCACCACGGCACCGCACCGGGCGTCCTCGGGGTGAACGCCCCGGACAGGGACTCGACGCCGGCCAGGACGACGAGAAGCGCGGCCCCGGTCGCGAAGTTGAGCCACGTCGTGCTCAGCACGTGCCGGCTCGCGATGGTGACCCGCCCGTTGGTCCCCTGCTGCATGGCGACGAGAGCACCGGCGAGGAGGGCGAGGAGGACGGGGACGACGGCGACCCCGACGTCCCCGAGCCGGTCGGACACGGCGACGGTGACGCCGCCGACCGCCAGCGCGGCGGCGACGACGCGGGTCGCACGGACGGCGCGCGCGCCCCCCGGGCCGAGACCGAGACGGTCGACGGCGAGGCCGTTGGCCGTCTGCCCCGCGACGGTGGCGACGGTGAAGAGCGCGACGCCGATGAGCGGGACGGCCGAGGTCTGGACGGCGACGAAGAGTCCTCCGGCGAGGCCGCCGACGCACTGCCACCACCGCAGGTCGCCCGACCTCAGGGCGGTCCGGATCCGGACCGCCCCGCGGCGCATGGAGGGGACGGCGAGGACGAGGACGGTGAGGAGGCTCAGGCCGGAGCCGAAGCTCCACAGTGCCGCCTCGAGCGGCTCGCCGGTGCGCCCCGAGAGCTCCCCGTTCATGGCCCCCTGGGACGAGACCAGCAGGCCCGCGAGAACGGCGGCGAGGGCCGCGAGCCCGTGCCGCGCCGGGGACTCCTCGCCGGGCCGCTCACCGGCGTCCTCGCCGGGCCCGTCCGTCGCCGTCCGCGCGTCGCTGCGCGGCTCGGTGGCGCACGAGTCGGCAGCGAGGGGGTCGGTGAGGAGCCGGTCAGTGGGCAAAGTGTCGGGTCCCGGTGAAGTACATCGTCGCGCCCGCGTCCTGGGCGGCCGCGATGACGGCCGCGTCCCGGACCGAGCCCCCGGGCGCGACGACGGCGCGCACTCCCGCGGCGAGGAGCACCTCGAGTCCGTCGGGGAAGGGGAAGAAGGCGTCCGACGCGGCGACCGACCCGCCGGCCCGCTCCTCGCCCGCCCGCTGGACGGCGAGGTGGCACGCGTCGACCCGGTTGACCTGGCCCATGCCGACCCCGACGGATGCCTCGTCGGCAGCGAGGAGGATGGCGTTGGAGCGGACCGCGCGGACCGCGCGCCAGGCGAACGCGAGGTCCGCGAGGGTCGCCGCGTCCGCGGCCACGCCCGCGACAAGGGTCCAGCGGGAGGGGTCGTCCCCGCCGCCGTCGACCTCGGCGTCGACGGTGTCGCGCGCCTGGAGGAGGAGCCCACCGGACACGGGGCGCATCTCGACACCGCCCCGGGCGGGGGCCGGGCAGGTGAGCAGCCGGATGTTCTTCTTCGTGGTGAGCGTCGCGAGCGCGTCCTCCTCGAAAGCCGGGGCGACGACGACCTCGGTGAAGACCTCGCTCACCCGGGCCGCCATTGCGGCCGTCACCGGCCGGTTCGTCGCGATGATGCCGCCGAACGCGGACACGGGGTCGCAGGCGTGCGCCTTGGCGTAGGCGTCCTCGATCGTGTCGCCGACGGCGATGCCGCACGGGTTCGCGTGCTTGACGATGGCGACCGTCGGGCGGTCGCCGTGGTCGTGGGCGGCGCGGACGGCGGCATCGGCATCGACGTAGTTGTTGTACGACATCGCCTTGCCGTGGAGCTGCTCCGCCTGCGCGAGCCCTCCTCCCGGGCCCTCGGCGGCGTAGAGCGCGGCCCGCTGGTGCGGGTTCTCCCCGTACCGGAGGACGGCCGAGCGGGTCCACGCGCCTCCGACCCAGGCGGGGAACCCGGTGCCGCCGGAGGTGTCGGTGACGACGCTGCCCATCCACGAGGCGACGGCGACGTCGTACGTCGCCGTGTGGACGAACGCCTCCGCCGCGAGCCGCTGGCGCTCGGCGAGGGTGAAGCCGCCGGAGGCGACCGCGTCGAGGACCGCCCCGTAGGCGTCCGGGCTCGTGACGACGGCCGTGCTCGCGTGGTTCTTCGCGGCGGCGCGGACCATCGTCGGCCCACCGATGTCGATCTGCTCGACACACTCCTCCGGGGTGGCCCCCGAGGCGACCGTCTCCGCGAACGGGTAGAGGTTGACGACGACGAGGTCGAAGGGCTCGACCTCGAGCTCCTCGAGCTCGCGGACGTGGGCGGGGTTGCGGCGATCGGCGAGGATCCCTGCGTGGACCCGGGGGTGGAGGGTCTTGACCCGGCCGTCGAGGCACTCGGGGAAGCCGGTGACCTCCTCGACCGGCGTGACGGCGACGCCGGCGTCGGCGATCCGCGCGGCGGTCGAGCCCGTCGAGACGATCGCGACCCCGGCGGCGGCGAGCCCGCGGGCGAGCTCCTCGAGCCCGGTCTTGTCGTACACGGAGACGAGCGCCCGTCGGGCGGGGTGGCGGGACTCCGGCCCCCCCGCGCTCGGGCTGGTCGTCGCGTCGCTCACGAGAACTCGACCTTCCGGTTGGTGACGGTGAAGCCGTCGCGGGCGATCCTGCCGACGACGGCGACGAGCATGTCGTGCTCGACGGCCTTGATCCGCTCGTGGAGGGTCTCCTCGGTGTCGTCGGCGCGGACCTCGACGGACCGCTGGTCGATGACCGGGCCGGTGTCGACGCCGGCGTCGACGACGTGGACGGTCGCGCCGCTCACCTTGACGCCGTAGGCGAGGGCGTCCCGGACCGCGTGCGCCCCGGGGAAGGCCGGCAGCAGCGCGGGGTGGGTGTTGATGACGACCTGCTCGCGGAGGACCTCGGCACCGAGGACCTTCATGAACCCGGCGGAGACGACGAGGTCGGGGCCGTGCTCGGCGATGAGGTCGGCGAGCGCGGCGTCCCAGGCGTCCCGGTCGGGGTGGTCCTCGAGCGCGCAGACCGAGGTGGCGACGCCGGCGGACTCCGCCAGGGCGAGCGCGGCCGCGCCGGGTCGGTCCCCGACGACCGCGACGACCTCGACGCCGTACGACGGGTCGGCCGCGGCCCCGAGGAGCGCCTCGAGGTTGGTCCCGGTCCCGGACACGAGGACGAGGACCCGCAGGGGGCCCTCGGCTCCGGGCTCCTCCGGGGGGAGGCCGGGCGCGGTGGGGGCAGGGGCGGTGGGGGTGGAGCTCACGCGGAGACGATATCGGACCGCCCGGTCAGCGCCGGAGCGACCACCCGTCGCGAGCGAGGGCGAGCGCCGCCCCGCACCCGAGCTCGACGCAGAGGGCGAGCGTCGTCGCCCGCGCCGGTGACCCGATGTCGGCGAGGCGCTGCGCCCCCAGGGACCCGCCCGCGACCACGTCGAGAACGCCGAGGAGGAGGGCGGCGACGGCGACGGCGACGGCGACGGCTCCGACCTTCGCCCGCGTCCGGGCGAGCCGCGGCATCGCGCTCAGGCAGCGCCGGGCGATGGCGGCGCCGACGGCGACCGGGAGGAGGACGAGGAGGTGGGCGGGCCACGGGAACGACCCGGGGCCGGGGACGGCGGCGAGTGCCGGGACCATGGGCAGCAGCCCGGACTCCACCCCGGACAGGCCGGCATGCGCTCCCTCGGTCACGGAGAACCCCGGGCCCGCCGTGAAGGCCAGCGCCCAGAGCGCGAGGTTGGGCAGGGCAAGGACCTGGACGAGGCTGAGGGCGACGACGCCGACGACCCCGGCGGCGAGCTCGCCGGTGACGTGGACGACCTCGCCGAACCGGACGAGGACGCTGAGGAGGACGAGGACGGCGCCGAGCGTGACGAGCAGGCCCGCCCCCTCGAGGCCGGGGCGCAGACCCCGGGCGACCGCCTTGGGCAGACGCCACGGCCGGTCGGGGGGCAGTCCACGCCGGAGGAGGACGAGGCCGAGGGCGGCGAGCGGGACACCGAGGAGCGGGAGCAGGAGGGACACGAGGGCCGGTCGGGCGGGGATCAGGAGGGTGAGGAGCGCGACGAGGCCGCCGCCGCCGGCGTACCCGCCCAGCCAGGCCGCGGCCGTCACCGGGTCCTCCTCCCCCCGCGGGCGGAGGCTCGCCCCCGCTCCGGTCGAGGCGGCGAGCACGGTGAGGGCCGCCCCGAGGAGTGGGGTGAAGGCGATCGTCGCGCCGGTGAGGTGAAGGCGGGCCCCGCCCCCGACGAGCCAGACCGCCGAACCGGCCCCGAGCGCGCCGAGCCACTCGCCGGTCCCCCTCGCCGCGCCGAGCACGGCGAGGACGGTGAGCCCGACGACGACGGCCGCCGACGCGGCCGCGGTGAGGGCTCCGCCGACGAGCGGGCGGACCCACCGACGGGTCCCGTCCACCCCCGGGGCCCGGGCTCCGACCGACCTCGTGGCACGCAAGATCTCCATGACGCTCATCGTCGTCCATGGTCGCCGACCTCCCCGACCCGGACGCGGTGCAACGCCGAGCCATCCCGGAGAAAGTCCCCGACCGTGCGACCGTCGGCGCCCCGCGGACGTCTGTCGCGGTGCGACGGGTCGGCCGGCTCCCGACGGCGGACGCCGCGGCCACCTCATCGAGACTGACACGATTTTCGTTTTGCCCTATTAGCGCAATAGATACTTTATGCAGTTTTCAGTATGTTAATGCCACTAGATACTGGAATGTCCTCGGTCCAGCGACACGTCAACGACATATGTCCGTATTGAGGGGATCTTGTCCGGCACTTTTTCCCAAAGCTGCGTGCGTTCCGCATCATGCTGACTAATCTCCGTTTGGCCGCGGAAGAATGTTCCGTGGTGTCACGACAACGTCTGGGGAATGTCTTGAAGCGAATTGCTATCGCCCTCGTCGCCGGAGCCGCGGTCTCGACCGCCGCCTTCGCGTCCGCCTCCGCACTCTCGGTCGACGGTGGCACCGTCCAGGCCGGATCGTCGAGCGTCACGTGCGACACCGACGGGGTGAAGGCCAACTGGGGGCTCGAGACCGACGACAGCTCGGTGAGGTCGGTGCGGGTCACCGGGGTCGACCCTGCCTGCGCGGGGGCCACGATGTTCGTCAAGGTCGACGGCGGCACCACGCACAGCGCGAACATCACCGGCACCACGGTGAAGGTCGAGCTCCCGTCTCCGTACCCGACCGCGGAGTCCATCAAGAACGTCAAGATCTGGATCGAGGGCTGACCGGGCCACAGCGCGTTCCGGTGGCGGGCGTCGGGAACCACCCGACGACCGCCACCGGGAGCACATCGGGAACGCACATGGCACACACCCTCCGTCGCGGCCTCTCCTGGGGCCTGCTCCTCGCCGTCCTCGCCGTGTGGTTCGTCGCACTGCGCCCGGTCGGGCTCGGCGGCCCGGCGTCCTACATCATCGTCAGCGGCACGAGCATGCAGCCGACCTTCCACACCGGTGACCTCGTCGTCCTGTCCGCGCGCGACGGCTACCAGAGGGGCGACGTCATCACCTACCGAGTGCCGAAGGGGGATCCGGGCGCCGGCAGGCTCGTCATCCACCGCATCACGGACGGCTCGGCGCGTGCCGGGTTCGTCACCCGGGGCGACAACCGCCCGCACCCGGACGACTGGCACCCGAGGGGCGGGGACGTCCTGGGGAGGCTCTGGTTCATGGTCCCGCGCGTGGGAACGGTGCTCGGCGCCCTGCGCGAGCCCAGCCTGCTCGCCGCGCTCGCCGGCGGCGCAGCGGTCGTCACCATCCTCCTGCGCACGCCCGAGCCGAGGTCGCGCCGGCCGAGGAAGCCCGCCGATGCCTAGGTCGTGGCTCGCCACCGCCGTCGCGCTCGCGGTCGGCGGGACCCTCGCGCTTCCGCTCGGCGTCGCGTCGGCCGCGGCGCTCGGTGTCGACGGGGGCGTCCTCGAGCACTGGGTCCTCGCCGGCCCCGAGGTGGGCCCGAAGCCGTCGCCGGGGCGGGTCACGAGATCGGGCGCCCGCCCGGCGACGCCGACCCGCGCCCCCGCGTCGGCGCCCACCAGCCCGCCGCCGAGCACGCCGGCACCCGCGCCGGGGGTCGTCGGGTCCTCGGCTCGGCCCACGCCCGGGACCACGGCCGGCCCGGTTGCTCCCAGCCCGGGGACCTCGACCACGGGCCCCGCGTCCGGCTCCTGATCCTCGTCGAGCTCCTCCGGTGACGTCGTCACGGAGCGCACGTCCGGGTGGGGGTCGCGCCGACCGGTCCGCGCACGGACGACCGACCCCCGTCGAGAGGGTCGGCCGTCCGAGGGTGTCCTGAGGGGCTACTCCGCGAGACCCTGCATGATCTCGCGCATGAGGTCCGCCGTCGCAGACGGCGTCTTGCCGACCTTGACCCCGGCGGCCTCGAGGGCCTCCTTCTTCGCCTCGGCCGTGCCCGACGACCCGGAGACGATGGCGCCGGCGTGGCCCATCGTCTTGCCCTCCGGGGCGGTGAAGCCGGCGACGTAGCCGACGACGGGCTTGGTGACGTGGTCCTTGATGTAGTCGGCCGCCCTCTCCTCGGCGTCGCCCCCGATCTCGCCGATCATGACGATCGCATCCGTGCCCGGGTCGTTCTGGAACGCCTCGAGCGCGTCGATGTGGGTCGTCCCGATGACCGGGTCCCCGCCGATGCCGACGCAGCTCGAGAAGCCGAAGTCCCGCAGCTCGTACATCATCTGGTAGGTCAGCGTCCCCGACTTCGACACGAGGCCCACCCGGCCGGGGCCGGTGATGTCCGCGGGGATGATCCCGGCGTTCGACGCGCCCGGACTGATGAGGCCGGGGCAGTTCGGCCCGATGATCCGGGTCCCGCCGTTGGCCTGGGCGTAGCCGAAGAACTCCGCGGTGTCCTTGACCGGCACCCCCTCGGTGATGACGACGCAGAGCGGGATGCCGGCGTCGACGGCCTCGACGACGGCGGACTTCGTGAAGGCCGCCGGGACGAAGACGACACTGACGTCGGCACCGGTCTCGGCCATCGCGTCGGCGACCGAGCCGAAGACGGGGACGGACACGCCGCCGTCGAAGTCGACGCTCTGGCCGGCCTTCTTCGGGTTGACGCCCCCGACGACCGCCGTGCCGGAGGTGAGCATCCGCTGGGTGTGCTTCATGCCCTCGGAGCCGGTCATCCCCTGGACGATGACCTTGGAGTTCTCATCGAGAAAGATTGCCATTGGGTGTCTCTCGCCTCTTGTCTGTCGGTGACGGCTTACTTGGCGGCCAGCTCGGCGGCCCTCGCCGCGGCGCCGTCCATGGTCTCTTCGATGCTCACCAGCGGGTGCGCGAAGTCGGCGAGGATCCGGCGGCCCTCCTCGACGTTGTTCCCGTCGAGCCGGACGACGAGCGGCTTCGTCGCCTCGTCGCCGAGCTTCTCGAGGGCGCCGACGATGCCGTTGGCGACGGCGTCGCACGCGGTGATCCCTCCGAAGACGTTGACGAAGACCGACTTCACCTGCTCGTCGCCGAGGATGATGTGGAGGCCGTTCGTCATGACCTCGGCCGAGGCGCCGCCGCCGATGTCGAGGAAGTTCGCGGGCCTGGGGTGCTCCCCGTCCGCGTCGGTGACGGCCTCCCCGGCGTACGCGACGACGTCGAGGGTCGACATGACGAGGCCCGCCCCGTTGCCGATGATCCCGACGCTGCCGTCGAGCTTGACGTAGTTGAGGCCCTTGGCCTTCGCCTCGGCCTCGAGCGGGTCCGCGGAGGCGGTGTCCTCGAGGTCGGCGTGCTCGGGGTGGCGGAAGTCGGCGTTCGCGTCGAGGGTGACCTTGCCGTCGAGTGCGATGACGTCGCCCGCCTCGGTCTTGACGAGGGGGTTGACCTCGACGAGGGTCGCGTCCTCGTCACGGTAGACCTCCCAGAGCCGGGTGACGACGTGGGCGATCTTCCCGACGTCGTCGCCGGTGAACCCCCCGGCCTCGACGATCTCGCGGGCCTTGGCGTCGTCGATGCCGGCGTTCGCGTCGACGGCGACCCGGGCGAGGGCCTCGGGGCGCTCGACGGCGAGCTGCTCGATCTCGACGCCGCCCTCCTTGCTGCACATCGCGAGGAGCCGTCGGTTCGTCCGGTCGAGGAGGATCGAGACGTAGTACTCCTCGGCGATCTTCGCCCCCTGCGCGACCATGACCTGGTGGACCGTGTGGCCTTTGATGTCCATACCGAGGATCTGCCCGGCCAGCTGCTCGGCCTCCTCAGCGCTCTTGGCGACCTTGACGCCCCCGGCCTTGCCGCGGCCCCCGGTCTTGACCTGGGCCTTGACGACGGTGACGCCGCCGCTCTCCGCGCCGACCCGCTCGGCGGCGGCACGGGCCTCGGCCGGGGTGGTGGCGACGGCACCGGCCAGAACCGGTACGCCGTGCGCCTCGAAAACATCACGCGCTTGGTACTCGAAGAGGTCCACGAGCTTGCTCCGTCCTCACTGACGTCGGGATGGTCGGGACGACCCTACTGCGCCCGCGTCCCCGGCGGCCTCCGGGCTCCCCCGCCCCGGACCCGTCCCCGCCCTCGACGTGTCTCGTCCGCCCTCGATGTGCCGTCCGCGGGTCCTGCCCCGGTCGGCGGGTCCGGGGAGCTCGTCCGCGGGGGCGGCGTCCGCCCCCCGCCGCAGCGCTGCGAGCCCGGGGTGACGCTGATCGCGGTGAACGCCCTCTCGACCCCGGTGCACTCGCTCGACCCGGCGCCGTAGAGCTCCTTCGCCGAGGCGATCGCCCCGTCCCGGGCGTCGGGGTAGGTGCTCGTCGACGTGAGCTTCGTCGTGAGCGTCCGGTACCAGACCTTCGTCGCGACCGTCCGGCCCACGCCGGTGACGCTCGAGCCGTCGCACGTCGGGCTGTCGTACCGGACCCCGTTGACAGCGTGCGCGCCGGAACCCTCGGAGGCGAGGAAGAACCAGTGGTTGAGCGGACCGGACGAGTAGTGCGGGTCGAGGTCCTTCGTGCTGCCCGACCAACAGTCCGGCGAGAGCCCGTCCTTGCTCGGCCTGTCCATGTACCGCAGCGGGGTCCCGTTGCCGTTGAGGTCGATCTCCTCGCCGATGAGGTAGTCGCCGACGTCGGAGGAGTTGTTCGCGTGGAACTCGACGGCGGTCCCGAGGATGTCCGAGGTCGCCTCGTTGAGGCCGCCGGCGTCGCCGGAGTACACGAGGCCGGCCGTGTTCTCGGTGACGCCGTGGCTCATCTCGTGGCCCGCGACGTCGAGCTCGGTGAGCGGGTGGGTGTTGCCGATCCCGTCGCCGTACGTCATCTGGGTGCCGTCCCAGAAGGCGTTGCCGTACGCGTCGCCGTAGTGGACCCGGCTCCGGGCGCCCTCGCCGGTGTTCCAGATCCCGGCGCGGCCGAGGACGTCGGTGTAGAACGCGTACGTCTGCTCGGCGCCGTACTGGGCGTCGACGGCGGCGGTCTGCCGGCTCGACGCGGAGCCGTTGCCCCAGACGTCGTCCGGGTCGGTGAACAACCCTCCCGGGCCCCTCGTCGTGCCGTTGAGATCGGTCGTGAGGTTCCCGTGCGGGTCCTCCATCCGCCACGTCCCGCCCGACCGGGTCGTCGTGAGGGTGACGGTGCCCGAGTACGTCGAGCTCCCGGTGCCGTCCGCGATCTCGTCGTAGCGCTCGAGGATCGCGCCGTCGCGCGCGTCGACGAACGTGTGGGTCCGGGTCGGGGTCTGGTCCGCCTTCGTCCCGACGGTGAGGACGTCGAACGCGAGCCGCGGCGCCGGGCCGGCCGCGTAGACGACGAGGGTCGCCGAGCCCGACTCGCCGAGCGCGTCGACGGCCGTGGCACCCTTGCCCCGGGCGGTCGCCCTCGACAGCGTCGGGGTGAGCGAGTCGACCGCGACCGTGCCGCCGGCGTTGGAGCGGACGTTCTCGACGTCCCCCTGCGGGGCGCGGGTGACGACGAGGTCGCCGCCCACGACCCGCAGGCCGTGGAAGGTCCGGTCGTAGCGGACGTGGACGGTGCCGTCGCCGTCGGCGACGACGTCGCGGACGACGAGGTTCTCGGACGGCGGCAGGTGGAGCTGCGCGCGGGTCGCGCCGGCCCGGTCCTTCTCCCTGGCCACATCGGGACGGGGCTGGTCGGCCGCGGTCCGGTCCGCGGCGTCCCGGCTCGGCGCCTGCGGCGCCCGGGGGTGGGCAGCGGCGGGGAGGGTGGCGGCGGCGAGGACCACGGCGCCGAGCGCGGCGGCACGGGACAGCCGGGTCAGGGGCGCCTCCCCCTCACGCAGGCCGCGGGGACCGTCCGGGGTCACCAGCGCGGGGGACGGTCCGGGTGCCGACCGCGCGGCTCCGGCGCCCGGTCGAGGGGTCGTGCGGCCACTCCCGGGTCCGGAGGGGCCGGGGGAGGCCGAGCGGGGCCGGGTCAGGCCGGGACGACGCCGCCGCGGACCCACTCGACGATCTCCTGGGTCGTCGCGCCCGGGGTGAAGATCTTCGCCACCCCGAGCTCCTCCAGCGCGGGCATGTCGTCCGCGGGGATGATCCCGCCCCCGAAGACGACGATGTCGCTCGCGTCCCGCTCCCGGAGGAGCTCGATGACCTTGGCGAACAGCGTCATGTGGGCGCCGGAGAGGACCGAGAGCCCGATGGCGTCCGCGTCCTCCTGGATGGCCGCCTCGACGATCTGCTCGGGGGTCTGGTGCAGCCCGGTGTAGACGACCTCGACGCCGGCGTCGCGCAGGGCGCGGGCGACGACCTTGGCGCCTCGGTCGTGACCGTCGAGTCCGGGCTTCGCCACGACGACACGGAGGGGGGAGTCAGTCATGACCTGCACTGTAACCGTCTCCCCGCGCGGCGGGAACGGCTCGTCTCCCTCCGGGTGGCGGCGGTTCGGCCCGATGTACTCGCGTCCGGGGCCCGATGGGGTTACCGTCGGGTCACCATGACCGCCGCCGCACCCCGCCGACGTCCGGTGGTCGCCGGGTGCCGGCTCGCACCCGACGGCATCGGGGGCGACGACGCGCCCGGCCGGTCCGCCGCTGACGACGACGTGCCACCGGACACCGGGCCCGCCCGCTCGGCCGTCGGCCGGCTGGCGTCCGCGCTCCACGACGCGCCCCGCGGCGCCGTCCGCAGTGCCCGCGGGGTCACCCGCACCGGCCGGACGGTCGCCGGAGCGGGAGCAGGGGTCGCCCGCTGCGTCCTGCGCCCAGCGGGGGTCCTCGGGGTGGCGGTCGAGTCGGTGTGGGTCGCGACCCATCTCATGCTCTATCCGCTCGGGACCCTCGGTCGACGCGGCGAGGCGACCGGCCACGGGTACCGCATCGAGCACCTTCCCCCGGCACAGCGCGGGCTCCTCGTCGGGGACGTCGAGGCGGCCGGCACCCCGATCGTCCTCGTCCACGGCCTCGGCGACAACCGGTCGGTGTTCACCGTGCTCCGGCGGGGTCTGCGGCGCCGGGGCTTCGGCCGGGTGAGCACGCTCAACTACTCGCCGCTGACGAGCGACGTCCGGGCCGCGGCCGCCCGGCTCGCCGCGGAGGTCGAGACGATCGCCGCCGAGACGGGGTACGAACGAATCCACGTCATCGGCCACAGCCTCGGCGGCCTCATCGCCCGGTACTACGTCACCCGGCTCGGCGGGGACGCCCGCGTCCACACCCTCGTCACCCTGGGGACCCCGCACGCGGGGACCCATCTGGCCCGGGCCTGGCCGTCGCGGCTGTGCGGCCAGCTCCGGCCCGGGAGCCCGCTCATGCGTGAGCTCGAGCAGCCCGCGCCGGGCTGCCGGACCCGCGTCATCGCCTACTGGTCCGACCTCGACTACGCCGTCCTGCCCGTCGAGGGTGCCCGCCTCGTCCACGAGGACCTCGAGGTCCGCAACATCGGGCTCGTGGGCGTCGGTCACATGTCCCTCCCCATCGTCCCGAGCGTCGTCCGGGGCATCTCCGCGGCCCTGGCCCAGCTCGACACCGCCGGGGGGACCGTCGCCGACGGCGTCCACGAGCTCCCCGGCCCGGCCAGGCGCGCCGCCCCCGCCTGACCCTCGCGGGGGCAAAAGGGACCTTCCCGGCGAACCGGGCGCCCAGCCGCCTCGGGTCGCCACGAACAGCTCGGATCACGAAGAGGTCACGGTAGCGTGACGCGCGCCCCTGTCGCCTGCCTCGAGGAGCAGCGCCCCGTGAGACACCATGCCGGGCGGCGCCGCCGCTTTCCCCACCCCCCGTTCGTCGTGAGGCGTCTCGTCCCCGCCGTCGCCGGTGCGACCCTGCTCGTCACCGCGACGGGGGCGTCGCTCGGCGCGCACCACTCGGGGGCGTCGCTCGGCGCGGACTCGGGCGCGCCTGCCGCCGCGGCGGCGTCGAGCCTCGGCGCCCCTGGCCGGGCCGCGGCCGGTCCGGCCGGGTCGTCGTCGCGCGCCCCCGGGACGGGGGCCCGGGTCGCCGACCGCCGCCGGGCTGTCATCGAGGCCGCGCTGGCCCGGGCTCGGGCGGAGGCGCGTCAGGCCGCCGAGCGCCGCGCCTCACGGGCCAGGCACCGGCTGGCGCTCGCGCGGGTGAGGGCTCGGGCCGCGGCCCACCGCTGGGTCCCCGCGCTCGAGCGGGGCCGGCTGAGCTCGGGGTTCGGGATGCGGTGGGGGCGGCTCCACGCCGGCATCGACCTCGCCGCCCGGACCGGGACGCCGCTGCGCGCGATGTCCTCCGGCCGGGTCGTCGTCGCTGGCCCCCGGGGCGGGTACGGAACCAAGGTCGAGATCCGCTACTGGGACGGGACGGTGTCCGACTACGGCCACCTCAGCCGGGTCGACGTCGCCGCGGGGGACCTCGTCACGCCCGGGCAACGGGTCGGCGCCGTCGGCAGCACGGGGTTCTCGACCGGGCCGCACCTCCATCTCGAGGTCCACCCCCGGGGAGAGAGCGCCGTCAACCCGGTCCCCTGGCTCGCCCGGCACGGGTTGGGCTGAGGGGACCGGGGAGGGAGCCCCGGTCCGGCGTCAGAGCTTCTCGAGCGGTGCGTACCTGAGGAGGAGGCGCTTCACCCCGGTCTCCGAGCCGAAGTCGACGTGGGCCATCGCCTTGTCGCCCTCACCCTCGACCCGGACGACGGTCCCGAGGCCGAAGCTGTCGTGGGTGACCCGGTCGCCGCCGTGGACGGCGATGACCGGGCGGTTCCCCGGCGAGCGGACCCCGGGCCGCGCCGCGAGCCGGGCGACGGCCGGCGTCGTCGCCCCCCGGCCCGCGGTCCCGGTCGGCCCGGTCCGCTCCCACTCGAGGAGCTCGACGGGGATGTCGTCGAGGAAGCGCGACGCGGGGTTGTACTGGGGCGTGCCGTACGCGGAGCGGACCGCGGCCCGGGAGACGTGGAGCCGCTCCCGGGCCCGGGTGATCCCGACGTACGCGAGCCGACGCTCCTCCTCGAGCTCGTGGGCGTCACCGAGCGCGCGCATGTGCGGGAACGTCCCGTCCTCCATACCGGTGAGGAAGACGACCGGGAACTCGAGTCCCTTCGCGGTGTGGAGCGTCATGAGGGTGACGACCCCGGTGTCCTCGCCGTCCTCGCCGGTGTCGGGGATCTCGTCCGCGTCGGCGACGAGCGAGACCTGCTCGAGGAAGTCCTCGAGGGTGGCGACCTCGCCGGTCTCGGCACGGGTCTCGTCGAACTCGCGGGCGACCGCGACGAGCTCGGCGAGGTTCTCCACCCGGGTCTCGTCCTGGGGGTCGTGGCTGTCGCGGAGCTCGGCGAGGTAGCCCGACCGGTCGAGGATGGCCTCGAGGAGGTCGGCCACGCCGGCCTCCTCGTCGTCCCGGACCGCGCCGAGGCCCTCGAGGAGCTCGGTGAACCCCCGGACCGCGGTGAGCGAGCGGGTCGCGATGCCGGGCGCGTCCTCGGCCCGCCCGAGGGCGGCGACGAACGGGATCCGCTCGCGCTCGGCGAGGGCGGCGACGCACGCCTCGGCGCGGTCGCCGATCCCGCGCTTGGGGACGTTGAGGATCCGCCGGAGGTTGACGGTGTCGGCGGGGTTGGAGAGGACCCGGAGGTAGGCGAGCCCGTCCTTGACCTCGCGGCGCTCGTAGAACCTGGTCCCCCCGACGACCTTGTACGGGAGCCCGACCCGGACGAACACCTCCTCGAGGGCACGGGACTGGGCGTTCGTCCGGTAGAACACGGCGACGTCGCCAGGCCGGACCCCGTGCTCGTCCCCGAGGGTGTCGATCCGTGAGGCGACGAAGGACGCCTCGTCGTGCTCGGTGTCGGCGACGTACCCGACGACCCGGGCGCCGTCACCGGCCTCGGACCAGAGGGTCTTCTTGCGCCGGCCCTCGTTGCGGCTGATGACGGCGTTCGCCGCGCGGAGGATCGTCTGGGTCGAGCGGTAGTTCTGCTCGAGGAGGATCGTCCGCGCGTTCGGGTAGTCCTCCTCGAACTCGACGATGTTGCGGATCGTCGCGCCCCGGAAGGCGTAGATCGACTGGTCGGCGTCGCCGACGACGACGAGCTCGCTCAGCGGTACCGCAGGGGCGCCCCCGGGGGCGGAGCCGGTCGCCCCGGCACCCCCGACGAGCTCCTTGACGAGGACGTACTGGGCGTGGTTCGTGTCCTGGTACTCATCGACCATGACGTGCCGGAACCGGCGCCGGTAGTGCTCGGCGACGTCCGGGAAGGCCTGGAGGATGTTGACCGTCGTCATGATGAGGTCGTCGAAGTCGAGGGCGTTCGCCTGCCGGAGCCGGCGCTGGTACGCGGAGTACGCCTCGGCGAGCATCCGCTCCTGGTGGGTGCCCTCGGCGACCCGGCCGGCGAACGTCTCCTCGTCGACGAGCTCGTTCTTGAGGTTGCTCACCCGGTGGCTGAACGACCGGGGGGGGTAGCGCTTCGGGTCAAGGTCGAGGTCCCGGACGACCATCGACATGAGCCGCTGGCTGTCGGCGGCGTCATAGATCGAGAACGTCGAGCGCATCCCGACCTTGCCCGCCTCGCGGCGGAGGATCCGCACGCACGCCGAGTGGAACGTCATGACCCACATCGCCTTGGCGCGGGGGCCGACGAGGGCCGCGACCCGCTCGCGCATCTCGGCCGCGGCCTTGTTCGTGAAGGTGATCGCGAGGACCTGGCCGGGCTGGACGCCACGGTCCGCGAGGAGGTGGGCGATCCGGTGGGTGAGGACCCGGGTCTTGCCCGACCCGGCCCCGGCGACGATGAGCAGCGGGTCGCCCTCGTGGAGGACGGCCTCGCGTTGCTGCGTGTTGAGGCCGGCGAGCAGCGTCTCGGGGTCGGGCCCGGGTCCGGACCCGTCGCGGGTCCGGTCGGGGTGGCCCGGCCCGTGGTGGCGGGTCGGGCCCTCCTCGGACATCGCCCAGGTGGGGAGGCCGGAGGCGTCGACGTCGGTGGTCCAGGGCTCGGGGAGGTTGTCGAAGAGGGTGCTCATCTCACCCCCTAGGGTACGTGCCGGCGCCGACGAGGCCGACGACCTCGACCGCGCACCCCCAGCTCAGGGTGACCCCGGCGCCGCCGTGGCCGTAGCAGGTGACGACCTCCCGGCCGTCGACCTCGCGGCGGTCGAGACGGACCGCGGGGGCGCCGGGACGCAGGCCGACGGCCCGGGAGACGACCTCGGCGCCGGCGAGCCGGGGCTCGAGCGCCGCGCACCGGGCGAGGATGCCCCGCTCGACCTCGGGGTCCGGCTCCTCCCCCCACTCCCCCTCCTCGGCGGTGCCCCCGCAGACGACCTGGTCGCCGTGCGGGAGGACGTATGCCGTGCCGTCGGGTCGCTCCCCGTCGACGACCCACCGCCGCAGGCCGGGGTTGCGGACGCGGACGACCTGGCCGCGGACGGGGAGGAGGTCGGCGTCCTCGGTGAGCCGGCCCGAGCGGAGCCCGGCCGCGACGACGACGACGTCCGCGGCGAGGTCGCCGACCCGCTCGACCCTCCCCTGCTCGACCGCGACCCCGAGGGAACGGCAGCGACCGGCGAGCCACGGGAGGTACCTCGTCATCGTCACGACGGGCACCGTGCACACGTGCCCGGCGGGCACCCCGTCGGGCAGCTCGTCCGGGCGGGCCGGACGGACGTCGGGGAGGCCCTCGGCCCACCACGGCCGCTCCTCGCCGACCCGGTCGACCATGAGCCCCTCGACGAGGTGGACCCCCGTCGCCGGGTCGGCGGCGAGCGTCGTCAGCCGGTCCCGCGTGACGAGGCCCCACGGGACGACCCGCTCGAGCGGCCGGGCGCGGTAGGGGAACCACAGCCCGCCGGCGACGGCCGAGACCCCGCCGAGGGGGTCGGTGTCCGCGAGCACACGGACCCGGTGACCGGCGAGGGCGAGCTCGTGGGCACAGGACAGCCCGACGACCCCGGACCCGACGACGACGACGGCACTCATCCCGCCATCCTCGCTCACGGCCCCGTACGCTCGCGCGGGTGAGCTCCCTGACGATCCGCGACGCCACCCCCTCCGACGTGCCGGACATCCTCCGGCTCGTCCATGCCTTGGCCGAGTACGAGCGGGCGCCCGAGGCGGTCGAGGCGGTCGAGGAGGACTTCGGCGCGGCCCTCTTCCCCACCGACGCGGCCCCGACGACCCACGCCCTCCTCGCCGAGGTCGACGGCGCCGTCGTCGGGATGGCGGTCTGGTACGTGACGTTCTCGACGTGGACCGGCCGGAACGGCATCTGGCTCGAGGACCTCTTCGTCGACCCGTCCCACCGTGGCGCGGGCGCCGGGACGGCGCTCCTGCGCCGGCTCGCGGGGATCTGCGTCGAGCGGGACTGGCGCCGGCTCGAGTGGTGGGTGCTCACGTGGAACGAGCCGTCTATCGGCTTCTACCGCTCGCTCGGGGCCCTCGCCCAGGAGGAGTGGGAGGTCCACCGCCTGGACGGACCCGCGCTCGACCGGCTCGCGCAGCCCGCGACCGGGGTGCCGGCAGTCGACCCGTCGTAGTCTGGCGGCATGTCGACGACCCGTGCGCTCATCGTCCCCGAGCACGGCGACGGCTCCGTGCTCACCGTCACCGACCGCGACGTCCCCACCCCCGGGGACGGCGAGGTCCTCGTCCGGGTGGCCGCCGCCGGCGTGAACTTCATCGACGTCTACCAACGCGAGGGCGTCTACCCCGTGCCGACCCCCTTCGTCGCGTGCTCCGAGGGCGCCGGGGAGGTCGTCGAGGTCGGCGAGGGTGTCACCGGTGTCGCCCGCGGGGACCGGGTCGCGTGGGCCCAGCACCTCGGGTCCGCGACGGGGCTCGCCAGCGTCCCCGCGACCGCGCTCGTCCCCGTCCCCGGCGCGGTCGACCTCGACGTCGCCGCGGCGGCGATGCTCCAGGGCATGACGGCGCACTACCTCGTGACGAGCACGTACCCCGTCAGCCCCGGCGACGTCGCCCTCGTCCACGCGGCCGCCGGCGGGGTCGGGCAGCTCCTCGTCCAGATGGTCACCGCCCGTGGCGGGTCGGTCGTCGCGACGGCCGGGAGCCCCGAGAAGCTCGCCGTCGCCCGCGACCTCGGGGCGAGCCACACGATCGACTACGCGGCCGTCGACGACGTCGCCGGCGCCGTCCGCGAGGCCACCGGAGGCCGGGGGGTCGACGTCGCGTACGACGGGGTCGGCCGGGCGACCTTCGACGCCTCGCTCGCCTCGCTCCGGCCCCGGGGGATGATGGTCCTCTTCGGCGCCGCGAGCGGTCAGGTCCCGCCGTTCGACCTCCAGCGGCTCAACAGCGGGGGCTCCCTCTTCGTCACCCGTCCCTCGCTCGGCCACTACGTCGCCACCCGCGAAGAGCTGCTCCACCGGGGGACGGCGGTGCTCGGCGACATCGCCGAGGGCCGGCTCACGGTCGCCGTCGGGGGCCGCTACCCCCTCGAGGACGCGGCCCGGGCCTACGCGGACCTCGAGGGCCGCCGGACGACCGGCAAGCTCCTCCTCCTCCCCTAGAGCGCCCCGGGGGGCGGCGCCCCGCCTCCACAGGCCCCTCGGAGGCCCTCAGACCCAGAGGACGGCGATCGCGGCGTTGGCGACGGCGAGCCCACCCGCGGCGTCGAGGAGCGTCCCGCGCGACCCCCCCTTGCGCTCGCGGCCCGCCGCCATCTCGGCGCACCCGGCGACGACGACCGCGACGAGGAGCTTGACCCCGATCTTCGCGTGGTTGATCCCCTCGGTCCCCGACTCGAGGATGCCGACGAGGACGAGCCCGGTGAGCAGCTGCGCCCGGGCACCCCAGAGCACGGGCGCGATCGGTCCGGCACCCCGGCGGACCGCGACCCACCCGCCGACGATCGCGGCCATGCCGAGCAGGTGGAGGAGGACGAAGACGTGCTCGAGGAGGTCCATGCGGACCACCCTACGAGGCCGGGCTCCCCTGACCCGGCACGGCCCGGCCCGGCGTCGGTCAGAGGAGCCGGCGGCCCATCGCCCACGCCGTGAGCTCGTGCCGGGACGACAGCTGGAGCTTGCGGAGGACCGACGACACGTGCGTCTCGACGGTCTTGACGGAGATGAAGAGCTCCTTGGCGACCTCCTTGTACTGGTAGCCGCGGGCGATGAGGCGCATGACCTCGCGCTCACGGGCGCTGAGCCGGTCGAGCTCCTCGTCGACCTCGGCGATCTCGCCGGCGGCGGCGCCGAAGGCGTCGAGGACGAACCCCGCGAGCCGCGGAGAGAACACCGCGTCACCGTCCGCGACCCGGGCCACCGCGCGGGCGAGGTCCGTACCGCTGATGGCCTTCGTCACGTACCCGCGTGCGCCCGCCCTGATGACGGCGATGACGTCCTCGGCGGCGTCGGAGACGGAGAGCGCGAGGAAGCGCACGGGCCGCCCGGACGCCGTCTCGAGCCCGGCGCAGCCGTGGAGGACGTCGACCCCTCCGTGACCGGACCCGCCGGGGAGGTGGACGTCGAGGAGGACGACGTCCGGGCGCTGCCCGCGGACGACGGCGACAGCGGCGTCGACGTCGGCGGCCTCGCCGACGACCTCGAGGCGACTCCCGGTGGCCTCGTCGAGCTCGGCCTTGACGCCGGTGCGGAACATCCGGTGGTCGTCGACGAGGACGAGGCGGACGGGTGCGGTCATCGGGGGGCTCCTTCGGGGACGGCGAGGGGCGGGAGTCGGAGTGCGACCTCGGTGCCCTCCTCGAGGGCGCGGACCCGGGCGGTGCCCCCGTGCCGCTCCATCCTCCCGAGGACCGACTCGCGGATGCCGAGCCGGTCCGCGGGGACGGCCTCGAGGTCGACACCGGCCCCGTGGTCGCGGACGTACGCCTCGACACCGCCGGGACCCACCTCGAGGTAGACGGCGATCGGGGGCCGGCCGTGCCGGACGGCGTTGAGGAGAGCCTCACGGACGGCCTGGGCGAGGGCCCGCCCGTTCGGGTCGAGGGGCCGGTCGCCGGTCGCGACGAGCTCGACGGGGACGCCGTGCAGGTCCTCGACCTCGTGAGCGACCTCGGTGACCGCGGCGGTGAGGCTCTCGGCCCCCGGGGCCGGCCCGCCGTAGAGCCACGACCGGAGCTCACGCTCCTGGGCCCGGGCGAGCCGTCCGACGACCGCGGGGTCGTCCGCCCGCCGCTGGATGAGGGCGAGGGTCTGCAGGACCGAGTCGTGGAGGTGGGCCGCGATGTCGGCCCGCTCGTCGGCCCTCGCCCGGGCCGCCTGCTCGCGCCGGAGGTCGGACCACACCCGCAGCGCCCACGGGGCGACGATGACGCCGACGCCGGCGAGGACCGCGACGGTCGCGAGCGCGACGTCCCAGAGCTCGGAGAGCGACGCACCCCGGCTGACGAGGACGAGGGCCCCGCTCGAGGAGAGGACGACTCCGAGGCCGAGCCGGGTGCCCGCCCGCCACCCGTCGGCCCGGTCGACCCCGAGCCACGAGGCCCGCTGGCTCTCGTCGAGCTGGGTGAAGGCGATGACCGCGCCGAGCGCGACGACGACGACGGGGACGACGACGCCGAGCCGGACCCCGAGACCTGCGCGCTCGGCGAGCCAGCCCGCTCCGAGGACGACGAGGGCGACGCCACCGAGGAGGTACCTCGGGCCCTGGGCCGACGCGTCCGCGGCGTCGGGGTCGTCCGCGGCGTCGGGGCCGACCGCGCCGGCCGCGCCGTGGACGCCGAGGACGCCGCGCCGTCGGGGTCCCTCGTCCGGAGCCCCGTCCGTCTCCTCGGGGGTCAGCGCCCAGAGGAAGAGGTAGCCGACGACACCCGCCCCGCTCAGCGCGAGGGCGACGGTGACGAGCCGGACGACGAGGACGGGGACGCCGAGGTGTCGGGCGACGCCGGCACACACGCCCGCGACGACCCGGCCGCGGACCGGACGGACGAGCCTCGGGGGCGGGGCCGGCGAGGAACCGGCCGGGGCGTATGGCGTTGGCACTCCCCCATCCTCGCCCACCCCGGCCGCGGACGGGCACTCCCTCAGGGTGGGTTCAGGGTCCGGTCAGGGCCGTCCCGCATACCGCCGGACGCACCCCGGGACGAGGATCGGAGCATGAGCCAGACCTCGCCTCCCCCCACCCCGAGCGCCGTCGAGCGCTTCTTCGACCAGCTGCGCACCGTCGACGTCCGTCGCGCGAACGACGGCAGGTGGGTCGGCGGCGTCTGCGCGGGCGTCGCCACCCGGCTCGGGGTCGACCCGCTCCTCATCCGGGTCCTCGTCATCGTCCTCGGCTTCCTCGGCGGGTTCGGGATCGCCGCCTACCTCGCCGCGTGGGTCCTCCTCCCCGACCGGGAGGGCGACATCGTCGCCGAGCGCGGCGTCCGCGACGGGGAGGTCGGTCCCCTCATCCTCCTCGCCATCGCCGTTCTCGCCCTCCTCGGCCCGTGGGCCGGGGTCGGCAACTGGGGCGGCGGCTGGTTCGCCTCGGTGACCGTCCTCGTCCTCACCGTCGGCCTCGTCGCCTGGCTCGTCACCCGCACCCGGTCCTCCCGGGCCGGGGAGGCCCCGGTCGGGGGGCCGCCCCCGGGGGCGGCGGCAGGAGCCGGGACGCCGGCGCCGCCCCCACCGACGTGGGGGGCCGCGCCCCCGGCGGGCCGGGCGGACGCCGGCCCGGGGGCGCCCGCACCTGCGGCGGCCCTGCCGCCGACGCCCTCGACACCGGGCGCCGCGGCGCCGCCCCCACCGGGCGGGCCGACGGGATCCGGGTCGCCGGGCCGGCGTCCGGGTCCGCCCCCCCGGCCGGCCCGGCGGCCGGTCCCCCGGGCCGGGCTCCTCGCCGCCCTCGTCGTCGCCGGGCTCGCGCTCGCCGCCGGCGGGACGCTCACCCTCCTCCACGCCGGTCTCGGGTGGAGCGGGAACCCCCAGGTCGTCGCCCTCGCCGGCGCGCTCGCCGTCCTCGGCGCCGCGACCCTCGCCTTCGGCGTCGCCGGGCTCCGCTCGGGGCTCACCGGCTTCCTCGCCGCCGTCCTCGCGCTCGTCACCTGGGCGGCCTTCGTCACCCCCTCGGTCGACTGGCGCGGAGGGTTCGGCGAGCGCGTCTGGCGCCCGACGACGACGACGAGCCAGACCTACGAGCTCGGCGTCGGCGACGCGACCCTCGACCTGCGGGACTACCCGGCCGACCCCGCCTCGGCGGCCGACCTCGCCGTCGAGGTCGGCGCCGGGCAGGTCACCCTGCGGGTCCCCTCCGACCTCACCGTCGAGGTCGACGGCGAGGTGCGGGCCGGGACGATCACCGTCGACGGGACCAACGTCGCCGCGGACGGCCGCGACCGCAGCTCGGCCACCGTCCGTGACACCTACGGTCCGGGCACGCCGGACGTCGCCGTCACGCTCCGGCTCGGAGCGGGCGACATTTCCATCACGACGGAGGAGCCACGATGACCCACCCCACCAACCCCACCAACCCGACCCACCCCGGCCCCGGCCCCGGCCCCGGCGCCGACGAGACCCGGCCCCTCCCCGCCGGGAGCGGTGCGACCGCCGCCCCGCCGCCCCGGACGCCGCAGCAACGGCGGGACCGACCGCCCGGAGCCACGGACGGACGTCGCGCCCCCCGGCTCTTCACGATCCTCCTCGGGGTGCTCGCCCTCGTCGTCGCGGGGTTCGTCCTCGTAGCCGAGCTCGCCGACGTCCGCCTCGACTGGTCAGTGGGGGGGCCGTACGTCGTCATCGCCGCCGGGCTGGTCCTCGCGGCCCTCGGGCTCGTCGGGGTCGCCACCTCGCGACGGCGCTGAGCCGACCCAACGACGCCAGTGCGGTGCGACCATCGCGGCGAGCCGGAGCGAGGGGACCCGCTCGAACGGCACCCAGGCCGCCCGAGACGTCGACCCCCCGACGTCGTGGACGACCGGGTCGGTGACCCGGGCGCAGCGGCCGTGGTGGACGAGGCGGACGGCGTGGAAGTCCTCCATTCGGCCGCCGGGGGCCCGTCCCACCCAGTGCGAGGTCCGCAGGTCGAGGAGCTCGACGTCGGCGACCTCGTGCCCGGTCTCCTCCCAGACCTCCCGGACGAGCGCCTCCACGGGGAGCTCCCCGGGGTCCAGCCCGCCCCCGGGGAGGGTCCACCGGCCGGCCCCGCCACGGACCCTCCCCGAGAGCTGGGTGAGGAGCAGGCCGCGCGCCGAGGTGAGGACGGCGTACGCCGCGACCCGCTGCGCGACGTGGATGCGCTCCCCCGGGGCGAGCTCGAGGCCCGCGTCGCTCGGGACCGTCCGGCCGGGAACGCCGCCCGCCGGGTCCGACACGCCACCCCGCGGGCGTCCGGGGCCACCGGCGGGGCGTGGCCGGACGAGGACCTCGACGACGAGGTCGTCCGGGTCACCCCCGGCCCCGCTCGCCCGGAGTGCCCGGACCGGCTCCCACCCCCGGTCCTCGAGCTCGCTCCGGGGGTCGACTCCGTGCGCGAGCCGGAAGCCCGCGACGACGGGCCCGTCGAGCACCCTGGCCTCCACGGTCACCGTCCGCCCGGGTGCCCGGGCCCCCTCGGACGTCACCTCCGCGCCCCCGCCCGCGCGTACTCCTCGAGGACGCGCTCGACGACCGCGTCCCAGGACTGGGCGGGCGGCGTGGACGCGTTGTGCTCGGCGATCCGCCGCCGGAGGGCCTCGTCCGTGACGAGGCGGCTGACCTGGGCGACCATCGCGGCGTCGTCGCGGGCGAGGAGGCCGCTCACCCCCTCGACGAGGAAGTCCTCGACCCCCGACCCGGCGACGGCGACGACGGGCAGGCCCGCCGTCCGCGCCTCGAGCGCGGCGATCCCGAACGCCTCGAGCCGGCCGGGCGCGACGTACACGTCCGCGTCGTGGTACTGCCGGACGAGCTCGGCCCTCGACGCCCGGCCCCGGAGGTGGACCCAGCCGCCGAGGTCGTGGGCGGAGATCCTCCGGGCGAGGGCCCCCCGCAGCGGCCCCTCCCCGTAGACGTCGACCTCGAGCGGGGTCCCCGGCGGGACCCGCTCCCGCACCCGGCGCATGACCTCGAGGAAGGCGAGCGGACGCTTCCGGCCCGCGAGCCGAATCGCCGTGACGACCCGAACCGGCCCCCCGGCCCGGGGCGGAGGACGGTCGCCGGGCGCCCACGACCCGACGTCGATGCCGTTGGGGAGCACCTCGACCCGGGTCCCGGCCGGGAGGACGGGGGCGAGCGTCCGGGCCGCCATCGACGACACCGCGGAGAGCGCCGCCCCACCCCGCGCCCAACGGCGGGCGTGCCCGAGGGCCCGGAACAGCGGGCGGGTGCGGTGGAGGACACAGTGCCACGTCACCGCGGTCGGGAGGCCGAGGGCGAGCGCGAGCCCGGCCATGTCGGTCGCGAACGGGCTGACGACCCCCATGTGGACGTGGGCGGCGTCGAACCGTCCGGCCACGAGCCGGCGCCGGACCCCCGGGGGCGCCCACGGGTTGACGGGCAGCTCGAACGGGAGCCGGACGGCCATCCGGTGGACGGCGATGCCGTCGACCGTCTCGACGCTCCCGTGACGCTGCCCGAGGGCGCCCGGGGTGGCCGTGAAGACCTCGACATCGTGGCCCGCGCGGACGAGCTCGGCGGCGAGGTCGTGGACCTGGACCTCGATCCCCCCCAGGCGCGGCAGGTAGCAGTCCGACAGCAGCGCGACTCTCACGGGGGGACAGCCTGCCACGCGGAGCCGGGCGCCATGGGAGAGGATGACCCCGATGACACGCACCCTCGTGGCCTTCCACGCCCACCCGGACGACGAGGCCCTGCTCACCGCCGGGACGATGGCCCGGGCGGCCGCGGAGGGGCACCGCGTCGTCCTCGTCGTCGCGACGGACGGCGACCTCGGGCTCGCCTCGAGCGCGTACGCCGAGGACCTCGGGCGCCGGCGCCGCACCGAGGCGCGCGACAGCGCGCGCGCCCTCGGGGTCGCCCGGGTGGCGTTCCTCGGGTACGCCGACAGCGGTCTGGGCCCCGGACTCGACCCCGACCCGCCCGGACGGGCGCGGTTCGTCCGCGTCCCGGTCGCCGACGCCGCCGGGCGTCTCGCCGGGATCCTCCGCGAGGAGGGCGCCGACGTCGTCCTCGGGTACGACCGCAACGGCGGCTACGGCCACCGCGACCACGTCCACGTCCACGCCGTCGCCGCCGAGGCGGCCCGTCTCGCGGGCACCCCCCGGCTCCTCGAGGCGACCGTCCCCCGGGACACGATCTGCCGTGCCCTCCGGCTCGCCCGGCGGGTCTACCGCTTCCCGGCCGAGTTCGACCCGACGACGTTCGAGCGGGCCTTCTCCCCGAGGTCGGAGATCACCCATCGGATCGCCGTCGCCCGGTACGCGGGGGCCAAGCGGGCGGCGATGCGCGCCCACGCGAGCCAGGCGAGCGCCGACGAAGGGGCCGACCGCACGCTCGCCGCGTTCCTCCGGATCCCCCGGCCGCTCTACGACGTCGTCTTCGGCCGGGAGTGGTTCACCGACCCGGGCCGCCCGCGCGGGACCCCGGTCGCCCGCGACGTCTTCGAGGGGCTGGGGTGACCGGTCCGCGCCGAGTGGCCCAGGTCGTCGTCGGGCTCGGCCTCGCCGTCGTCCTCGTCGGGTGGGGGCTCCCCCACTTCGCGAAGACCACGTGGGGCGAGGTCATCATCGTCCTCCGGGGCGTGCCGACGTCGGAGGCGGTCGGTTTCCTCGCCCTCATCCTCGGGGGTCTGTGGTGCTACACGTTCACCTTCACCGGCAGCCTCCCCGGCCTCAGCCACGTCCGGGCCCTCGTCGTCAACCTCTGCGGGTCGTCGGTGAGCAACCTCCTCCCCGGTGGCGGCGCCGTCGGGCTCGCCGCGACGTACACGATCTGCCGGTCCTGGGGCTTCACGAGGCGCGAGGTGTCGACGTCCGCCATCGTCACCGGGATCTGGAACACGCTCGCCCGGGTCACCCTCCCCGTCCTCGCCATCGCCCTCCTCGCCGCCGGGGCGGACGACCTCCCCCCGCTCATGCGCGACGCCGCCGTCGCCGGCACCCTGAGCGGCGTCGCGCTCCTCGCCGTCGTCATCGGGGTGCTCGCCTCGGCCCGGACGGCCCGCACCGTCGGCCGGGGGGCCGACCGCCTCCTCCGGCCGCTGACCCGGCGGACCGCGGCGAGCCCGAGCGTCGACCTCCTCGTCACCGACCTCCGACGCCGCGTCGGCGAGGTCGTCCGGACGGGCTGGCTGCGGATGAGCCTGGGAATGGTCGGCTTCTTCGGGCTCTACTACGTCCTCTTCTGGCTCGTCATGCGCACCACCGGGGTCGACCTCTACCACGGCCAGCTCTTCGCCGCGTTCGCCATCGGACGGCTCCTCACCGCGGTCGGGGTCACCCCGGGCGGCGTCGGGGTCACCGAGACCGGGACGGCGGCGGCGCTCGTCGCGTGGGGGGCGGGGCCCGCCGAGGCGACCGCCGGCGTCGTCCTCTTCTCGATCTACACCCACCTCATGGAGGTCCCGCTCGGCGCCCTCGGCTGGTTCGCGTGGAGCCTCATGCCACGGGCCGCCCGAGCGGAGGCCACGACCGGCGGGGCGGACGCCCCGGCCGGCGGGGCGGAGGGTGCACGCTGACCCCGCCCGTTCCGGGCTCAGGAGGTGAGCCGACGCACCTGGCGGGTGCGCGCCTCGTCGGCGACCCGGTCGTCGAGCTCGCCCGGGCGGAAGGGCTCCCCCGTCGCGAGCTCGGCGGCGTGGCCGATGAGGGCGTCGGCGAGCCGCGGGTTCGCCGGGAGGAGCGGGCCATGGAGGTAGGAGCCGATGACGTTCCCGGCCCGGGCCCCCTCGGTGGCGTCCTCGGCGTTGTTCCCGACCCCGGCCCGGACCCGGCCGAACGGCGCCTGCCCCGGGCCGAGCGTCGTCGACCCGGAGTGGTTCTCGTACCCGACGACGTCCCCGAACTCGGTGTCGAGGACGACGGGTCCGACCATCCGGGTCGCGTTCCCCCGGGTCGTGACGTCGAGGACACCGAGGCCCGGGAGTCGCTGGCCCTCGACGGTGACGAAGGCGTTCCCGAAGAGCTGGTACATCCCGCAGACCATGAGCATCGGGGTTCCGGCCCCGGCGAGCGCGCGCAGCCGGTCCCCGATCCGCTCGAGGTCGTCCTCGACCCGAACCTGGCCGCTGTCCTGGCCGCCGCCGCCGACGAGGAGGTGGGCGACGTCCGGGAACGGTTCCCCGGGGTGGTGCTGGTGGACGACGGGGGTGTACCCGTGCCGGCGGATCCGGGCGGCGAGGCACCGCGTGTTGCCGAGGTCGCCGTAGATGCTCATCTCGCGCGGGTAGAGGTGGACGAGGTGGACCGCGCCCTTCCCCTCGTGCCCGGGCTCGGCCGGCAGGGCCGACTCCGGCGGCTCGCCGAGGATCGGGACGTCGTGGGCGGGGCTCATGGCGCCTCCTCGCGGTCCTCGCCGATGGGGGGGAGGTCGTAGCGCGCCGCGAGCAGCCGGCGGAGGGCCATCATCGCCGTGTACGTGCAGAACACCCGCTTCGGCTCGTCCGCGTGCTCGCGGAGGAACCGGTCGAGGGCGGTCTCGAGGTCCGGTTCGACGCCGGCGACGGGGACGTCGTCGTACTCCAGCCGCAGGGCCATGTCATACCCCCGCACCCCGCTCGTCAGGGCGACCCCGCGCTCGCGGAGGCTCCCGAAGGAGACGTCGTAGAGCCACGAGACGTCCCGGCCGTCGGCGTAGTTGTCGTTGATGGCGACCATCGTCGCGACCGGGGTCGCCCCGTACGTCCCGAGCGCCACCGTGAACCCGGCCGGGTTCTTGACGAGCACGAGCTCGAGCGGCTGGCCGTCGACGTCGACGACCTCGCCCCGACCGAACGGCGGGGTCACCTCGGCGAGCGCGGTCGCGGCGGCCCGGGAGGAGAAGTCGTCCCCGAGGAGCATCCGGGCCGTCGTCGCCGCCGCCGTCGCGTTGATCATCGCCGCGAGGCCCCGCTGCCGCAGAGCGACCGGGCCGACCGTCCCCCCCGCGCCGTCGGCCCCGAAGAGGACCTCGAGCTCGCGCTCGTCGACGGGGCGCAGGAGCCCGTCCCCCGGCCCGGGGGCGGGCGGCACGTCGTCCTCGTCGAAGCGGACGTCCTGCTCCTGGAGCTCGGGGAGCCGGTCGGCGATCGAGGCGTCGACCCCGAAGTAGCGGACCTCGACCCCCTCGGCGACGTCGTCACGGATCCGGGAGACGAAGGAGTCGTCGAGGTTGAGGACGACCCCGGCGGTCGTCTCGCGCGCGATCCGGGCGAGCAGGTCGGCGGTGTGGTCGATCTCGGCGAACCGGTCGAGCTGGTCTCGGGCGACGTTGAGGAGGAGGGCGTGGGTGGGCCGGACGGACGCGGTGAACCTCAGGGCGTGTGCCTCGTCGAGCTCGAGGACGGCCATGTCGGCCCGGAGCCGTCCGCCGACCGGCAGCTCGCCGAGCATCGCCGAGATGACCCCCCGCGTGAAGTTGCTCCCGGTCGGGTTCGTGAACACGTGCCGGCCGTGCGCCCGGAGGATGGCGACGAGCATCTTCGTCGTCGTCGTCTTGCCGTTCGTCCCACTGACGACGACGATCCCGCCCCGGACGTCGGCGAGCGCGTGGGCGAGGAAGCGCGGGTCGACCCGCTCGGCGACGAGGCCGGGCAGCGCCGAACCGCCGCCCCGCACACGGGTCACCGCGCGGGCGGCCTTGCCGGCGACGACGGCCGCGCTCGTTCTCAGCACGGGAGCAACCCTAACGCGGGACCGAAGGCCCTCCCGCCCACCCACCGCAAGCGCGAGGATGCTCAGGTGAGCGAGGTCCCGGTCGTCCGTACCCGCGCGCTGACGAAGCGCTTCGGGACGACGGACGCCCTCATCGACCTCGACCTCGACATCGTGCCGGGCGAGGTGTTCGCCTACCTCGGCCCGAACGGGGCCGGCAAGACGACGACCCTCCGGCTCCTCGTCGGCGCGATCCGGCCGACCTCCGGGACGGCCCACATCGGGGGCCACGACACGTGGAGGGAGCCGGTCGCCGTCCACCGTCTCGTCGGGTACGTCCCCGGCGAGCCCGCCGTCTACGGACGTCTCACCGGTCGCGAGCACGTCGAGTTCGTCGGACACCTCCGGCGCGGCCGGCCGCCCGCCGTCGCGGAGGAGCTCGCCGAGCGGCTCGCCCTCGACCTCACCCGCCCCGCGAGGGACCTCTCCCGCGGCAACCGGCAGAAGCTCGTCCTCGTCCTCGCGCTCATGAGCCGGCCCGGGCTCCTCCTCCTCGACGAGCCGACGAGCGGCCTCGACCCACTCGTCCAGCAGGAGTTCCGCGAGATCCTCCGGGAGCACGTCGGGGACGGCGGCACGGTCCTGCTCAGCTCGCACGTCCTCGGCGAGGTCCAGCGCGTCGCCGACCGGGTGGCCGTGCTCCGCTCCGGCCGGCTCGTCGCCGTCGAACGGCTCGAGGACATGCGCGGACGGGCCCTGCACCGCGTGCGGGCGACGTTCGTCGGGCCGGTACCCGGGACGACCCTCGCCGACGTGCCCGGCCTCCTCGACGTCGTCGTCGAGGACTCCACGGTGACGTGCAAGGCCCCGGAGAGCTCCCTCGACGGTCTCCTCAAGGCGGTGAGCCGGCACCGGGTCGCCGACTTCGACTGCGCCGAGGCCGAGCTCGAGGAGACCTTCCTCGCCTACTACGGGAGCGAGGACGGGGACAGTGCTGCGTGACATCGTCCTCAAGACGCTTCGCGACCAGCGGCGCAGCCTCCTCGCCTGGTCCGTCGCAGTCGGCCTCCTCGTCGCGATGTACACCGTCCTCTGGCCGAGCATCCGCGACCAGCCCTCCATGACCGGCATGCTCGACGAGATGCCCGAGGCGTTCCGGTCCCTGTTCGCCGCCTCGGGCGCCGACCTGTCGACCCCGGAGGGCTACGTCCAGGTCGAGCTCCTCGCGTTCATGGGCCCGATCGTCGTCGTCGCCTACGCCATCGGGCAGGGCGCCGGCGGCATCGCCGGTGAGGAGGAGCGCGCGACCCTCTCCCTCCTGCTCACCGGCCCGGTCGGGCGCAGCGGCGTGCTCTGGCGGAAGGCGGTCGCGATGGTCGTCGGGACCCTCGTCATCGTCTCGGCCACCGGGGTCGCGATCGTCGTGCTCGGCCGTCCGTTCGGGCTGGACCTCGGCGTCGGCGGGGTCGCCGCGGCGATGCTCCACCTCGCCGCGCTGGGCGTCGTCTTCGGCGCGCTCGCGCTCGCCGTCGGCGCGGCGACGGGGCGCTCCGGCCTCGCCCGCGGGGTCGCGGCCGGGGTGGCGGTGGTCGCGTACGTCGTCAACGGCCTCGCGCCGATGGTCGGCTGGCTCGCGCCGTTCCAGCGGCTCTCGCCGTTCTTCCAGTACATCGGGCACGACCCCCTCCGCAACGGGGTCTCGGTCGCGGCGCTCCTCGTCGCGGTGCTGACGACGCTCGCCCTCCTGCTCGCGGCCGCCTCGGTCCTGGGCCGCCGGGACCTGCGGTCCTGACCGCGCCCCGCCGGTCCCGGCGGCGTCGTCAGTGGGCGTCGAGCTCGGCGTTCACGTCGCTCGCGTACCGTCCCGACCGCTCCTGGCCGCTCAACGACGCGATGGCGTCCATGACCTCGTCGGTGATGGCGCGCAGCAGGGCGGCCTTCTCGTACCGGGCGCGCAGCGGCTCCAGGTCGAGCGGGGGGCCGAACCGGACGGTGACCCGGCCGGGGCGCATCCGGTTCGACCCGGCGGGCTGGACCTTGTCCGTGCCCACGACCCCGCACGGGACGATCGGGGCGCCACTCGCGAGCGCGAGCCTCGCGATGCCCGTCCGCCCGCGGTGGAGCCGCCCGTCCCGGGACCGGGTCCCCTCGGGGTAGATGCCGAACGCCCCGCCGGAGGCGAGGACCTCGCCGGCGATCCGGAGGGACTCGGCGGCGGCCCGGGCGTCGGTCCGGGCGACCGGGATCGTCCCGAACGTCCGGAACCAGCTCGCGGTGAGCGCGCCCCGCGCCCCGGTCCCCTCGAAGTACTCCGCCTTGCCGAGGAAGTGGACCCGGCGGTGCGAGGCGAGCGGGATGACGATCGAGTCGACGAACGAGAGGTGGTTCGAGGCGATGATCGCCGGACCGGTCGGGGGGACGTTCTCCCGTCCCTCCCCCCGGAGCCGGGTGAGGAGCCGGACCGCCGGACCGATGAGGACGTGGCGCATCACCCCGTCGAGGACGGGGTTCTCGTCGCGGACCGTCACCATCGCCGTAACCCTCCCACTGCGAACCCCCTGCTCACTCCCACTCGATGGTGCCGGGCGGCTTGCTCGTGACGTCGAGGGCGACCCGGTTGACCTCGGGCACCTCGTTCGTGATCCGGGTCGAGATCCGCGCGAGGACGTCGTACGGGACCCGGGTCCAGTCGGCGGTCATGGCGTCCTCGGACGAGACCGGCCGGAGGACGATCGGGTGCCCGTACGTCCGCCCGTCGCCCTGGACGCCGACCGAGCGGATGTCCGCGAGGAGGACGACGGGACACTGCCACACGTCCCGGTCGAGGCCGGCTGCACTGAGCTCCTCGCGCGCGATGGCGTCGGCGGCACGGAGGACCTCGAGCCGCTCCTCGGTGACCTCGCCGACGACGCGGATCCCGAGGCCGGGGCCCGGGAACGGCTGTCGCCAGACGATCTCCTCGGGCACTCCGAGCTCGAGTCCGACCTTGCGGACCTCGTCCTTGAAGAGCGCACGGAGGGGCTCGACGAGCTCGAACCGGAGGTCCTCGGGCAGGCCGCCGACGTTGTGGTGGCTCTTGATGCTCGCCGCGCCGGTCCCGCCGCCGGACTCGACGACGTCCGGATACAGGGTGCCCTGGACGAGGTACTCGACGGGGTGCCCCTCGGCCTCGCCCTCGCCGACGACGTCACGCGCGGCCTGCTCGAAGACCCGGATGAACTCGCGCCCGATGATCCTGCGCTTCTCCTCCGGGTCGGTGACCCCGACGAGGGCGCCGAGGAACCGCTCGCGGGCGTCGACGACGACGAGGTGGACGCCGGTCGCGTCGACGAAGTCGCGCTCGACCTGCTCCGCCTCCCCCCGACGCAGCAGCCCGTGGTCGACGAACACGCAGGTGAGCTGGTCGCCGACGGCGCGGTGGACGAGGGCCGCGGCGACCGAGGAGTCGACACCGCCGGAGAGCGCGCAGAGCACCCGGGCGTCCCCGACCTGCGCGCGGATCGCCTCGACCTGGTCCTCGACGACGTTCGACGCGGTCCAGTCGGCGCGCAGCCCGGCGCCGCGGAGGAGGAAGTTCTCGAGGACCCGCTGGCCGAACGTCGAGTGCATGACCTCCGGGTGCCACTGCACCCCGTAGAGGCGGCGCTCGTCGTCCTCGAACGCCGCCACCGGGGCACCCGCGGTGCTCGCCGTCACCCTCACGCCGTCGGGGGCCCCGGTGACCGAGTCGCCGTGGCTCATCCACACCGACTGCTCCTCCGGCTGGCCGTTGAAGAGCGTCGACTCCTTGTCGGACACGGTCGCGCCGGTCGAGCCGTACTCCCCGAGTCCGGTGCGGGCCACCGTCCCTCCGAGGGCCTCGACCATGGCCTGGAACCCGTAGCAGAGCCCGAGGACGGGGACACCCGCGTCGAGGAGCCCGGGGTCGAGCCGGGGCGCGCCGTCGGCGTACACCGAGGACGGGCCTCCCGAGAGGATGATCGCGGCCGGGTCCCGCTCGAGGACCTCGGCGACCGCGAGCGTGTGCGGGACGACCTCGCTGTAGACGTTGGCCTCGCGGACGCGCCGGGCGATGAGCTGGGCGTACTGGGCGCCGTAGTCGACGACGAGGACGGGACGCTGCTGGAGGGACTCGCTCACGGGAGCAGGCTACCGGCGGGGCGCCGGCAGGCGGGCCCCGACCTCGGCAGCGACCCGGCGCTCGACCCAGAAGGAGAGGAGGGGGACGACACCGGCGAGCATGACGAGGACCATCCGCGGGAGGCTCCAGCCGACCTTGAACCCGAGGTTCGCGGTCGCCCCGAGGTAGACGAGGAAGACGAACCCGTGCGGCTGCGGCCACCAGCTGAGCAGGTCGTTCCCGAAGCCGTACCTGAGGATGATCTCGGCGACGAGGAGGAGCAGCCCGACGCCGACGAGGAAGGCCATGACCTCGAAGAACCTCAGGGCCGTCCGGGCGGCCCCGGGGTCGCGGATGTCACTCACGTCGTCATCACTGTCCGTCCTCGCTCTCTCGCGCCACGGCGGCGCGCTCGCGGAGCGCATCATCGCGCACCATCCTGAACCACATCCACACGGCGAAGGCGCCGAAGACCCACCACTGGACGGCGTAGGCCGCGTTCCGCCAGGCCAGCCCGCTGTCCACCCTGGGCGGGGGGACCCGGCGCACACCGTCCGCGGGCACGGCGCCGTCCCCGGGGCGGCGCTCGGCGATGGCGAACACGAACGCGTTGTAGAGGTCGCCCCGCCAGACGTTGACGAGGACGGAGAGGTCGACCGACGCGAGCTGCCCGTCCGGGACGGGCTGCTCGCCCGGCCCGGGAGGGGACTCCCCCGGCGCGAGCGCCCCCTCGACCTCGACGGTCCCGGCGGGGGGACGGGGGGCGACGGGATCGCTGACGAAGCCCCGGACGACGGGCAGGGTCGCCCCGGCGTCCGCCCCCCGGTCGAGGACGAGGGGGGTGAGGACCCAGTACCCGGACCGTCCGTCGAGCCGCCGCCCGGCGACGAGACGCTGCCCGGGGACGTACCGCCCGGTCGCCGTGACCCGGCGGCTCGAGGCCTCCGCCGGGAACGCGGAGTGCGGGGCGATGACCGCGTCGATCTCCGTGACGGGACGGCCCGCCGCCGCGGCGACCGCCTCGGCCCGCCCGGTGTCGCGGGCCACGCCGAGCTGCCAGAGCCCGAGCTCGACGCACGCGGCGACGACGACGAGGAGGAGGGCGAACAGCCCGAGCCACCGGGGCCGGAGGGCGGTGCGCAACACCGGCTCAGGCTACGTGACCGCCCCGGGCGGGCCGCACGAGCCTCGTCCGGACCGCGTGCCGCGGGTGGACCCGGAGACGGCCGCGCTCACGCCCCGGCGTCGTCGTAGACGAGGACGCTGCCGCCGTAGCACGCGACCCACACCCGCTTCGTCGTCGGTTCGTACGTCACCCCGATCGGCAGCGGGTCGGTCGGGAGGGTCTGGAGGACCTTCAGGTCCGACGTCCGCACCTTCGAGACGGTGCTCGAGCCGTAGTTGACGACGTAGACGGCGGTCCCGTCCGTCGAGATCGTCATCGAGCGGGGCTCGCTGCCCGTGGAGACGGACCCGAGGACCTTGCCGCTCGCGCGGTCGACCTTGGCGATCGTGCCGCTGCGGTTGTTCGTCACGTAGATGGTCGCCCCGTCCGGGGAGAGGACGAGGTGGCGGGGGCTGTCGCCCGGGGAGGCGAACCTGCGGACCTTCTTCGTCGCGAGGTCGACGGTGACGACCCGGTCCGAGCCCATGAGGGCGACGTAGGCCGTCGTGCTGTCCGGGGAGACGACGATCCCGCGGGGGTAGGTGCCACCCAGCGGGATGCGGGCGACCTCGGTGCCCTTCGCCGTGTCGATGACCGACAGGTCCCACGTGCACCAGTTCGTGACGAGGACCTTCGAGCCGTCCGGGGTGACCGCGACGTACTTCGGGACCGCGCCGACGGCGACGACGTCGTCGACCTCGAAGGTGCGCGTGTCGACCCGGTAGACGTAGCTCGTGTCGGTGCCGTCGCCGGCCCTGCACGCGTCCTTGCCCTCAGGTCCGAAGCCGGAGCCGTACATGGAGTAGTTCGACACCCACCCGTGGGAACCGTCCGGGGTGAAGGCCATCTCGACGGGCGCGCCCCTCGAGGTGCCCGGGTGGCCGGCGATGCCGAAGTCGGAGAGCCGGACCGAGTCCGGGATCGTCGCGAGGACCGCCCCGTCGGCCCGGAAGACGGTGATGGTGTGCCGGTACATCATGTTCTGGGCGAAGAGGATGCCCTGGTCGGAGGCGACGACCGACTTCGGCGACATCTTCTCGTCGACGATCCGCTGGATCCGGGTCATCGACGTCGTCCCGGCTGCGGCGTCGGTCGGGCCCTTCGGGGAGGGCGACGGGCTCGGCGCCGGCCGCTCCGGGGTCATCGCGGCGTAGGCGGCGGCGACGTCGGGCGAGCTCTCCCCGCCCTCGCTCCTCGACGGGCTCGATGTGGTCGCGCTCGGGCTGGCCGGGCTCGAGGAGCTCGGGCCCGTCGGCGCGGCGCCCGTCGACGACGTCGGCGTCGGGGAGCCCTCGGCGGCCGTGTCCGGGGACCCGCTCAGTGCCCTGACGCCGAGGGCGGCCCCGCCGACGAGGAGAACCGCGAGGACGACCGCCGCGACCCGGCGGCGGACGTACACCGAGCCGTCCCTCGGCGGCGTCGCCCGGGTGCGCTGACCATCCCTCTGACCCTCGTCCACGGGCCCACCCTAGACAGTCGCACCCGGGTCCCGGGGACCCGGGTGCGGGCCACGCCGGTGGCGGCCCCGGGGCTCAGCTGCGCTGGTACGGCGCGACGACGACCTCGACCCGCTGGAACTCCTTGAGGTCGAGGTAGCCCGTCGTCGCCATCGACCGACGCACCGCCCCGACGAGGTTCGTCGTCCCGTCGGCCCGCCGGCCCGGGCCGAACAGGATCTCCTCGAGCGGGGCGACGGCGCCGACCTCGACCCGCTCGCCGCGGGGCAGCTCGGGGTGGTGGGCCTCGGGGCCCCAGTGGTACCCGCGTCCAGGGGCCTCGGTGGCGCGGGCGAGGGCGGCGCCGAGCATGACCGCGTCGGCGCCGAGGGCGAACGCCTTGACGACGTCCCCGCTCACCCCCATGCCGCCGTCGGCGATGACGTGGACGTAGCGGCCCCCGGACTCGTCGAGGTAGTCCCGCCGGGCGGCGGCGACGTCGGCGAGCGCCGAGGCCATCGGCGGGTGGATCCCGAGGGTCGTCCGGGTCGTGTGCGCGGCACCGCCGCCGAACCCGACGAGGACGCCGGCGGCGCCGGTGCGCATGAGGTGGAGGGCCGCGGTGTACGAGGCCGCGCCGCCGACGATGACGGGGACGTCGAGCTCGTAGATGAAGCGCTTGAGGTTGAGCGGCTCGGACCGGCTCGAGACGTGCTCGGCCGAGACCGTCGTCCCCCGGATGACGAAGAGGTCGACGCCGGCGTCGACGACGCACTTCCAGAACTGTTGGGTGCGCTGCGGCGAGAGCGCACCGGCGACGGTGACGCCGGCCTCGCGGATGTCCTTGAGGCGAGCGGTGATGAGGTCGGGCCGGATGTCGGCGGCGTAGATCTCCTGCATTCGCTCGGTCGCCCGGGCCGGGTCGAGGGTGGCGATCTCGGCGAGGATCGGCTCGGGGTCCTCGTACCGCGTCCACAGACCCTCGAGGTCGAGGACGGGCAGCCCCCCGTGCCGGCCGAGGGCGATCGCCGTCTGCGGGGACATCACCGAGTCCATCGGCGCCGCGATGACGGGGATGTCGAAGTGGTAGGCGTCGATCTGCCAACCGACCGAGACCTCCTCGGGGTCGCGGGTGCGGCGGGAGGGGACGACGGCGATGTCGTCGAAGGAGTAGGCGCGGCGCCCCCGCTTGCCCTGGCCGATCTCGATCTCAGTCACCGCGTCAGCCTAACGGCGCCATGCTGGGGGGATGACGACACCACCGGGGCCCGGCCCGCACAACGCGATCACCGACGTCGCGGAGGTCCGCGTCGGGCACGCGACCCGGGACGAGCCGGGGTGGCTCACCGGGACGACGGTCGTCCGCCCCCCCGCGCCGGGGGCGACGTGCGGCGTCGACGTCCGCGGGGGTGGCCCCGGCACCCGTGAGACCGACCTCCTCGACCCGCGCAACCACGTCGACCGGGTCCACGCCCTCGTCCTCAGCGGCGGGTCGGCCCTCGGCCTCGCCGCGGCGGACGGCGTCTGCCGCGCGCTGCTCGCCGAGGGCACGGGGTGGCCCGTCTGGGGCCCGGACCGGCCGGACGAGGTGGTCCCGATCGTCCCGGCGGCGATCCTCTTCGACCTCGGCCGCGGGGGCGTCTTCGACCATGCCCCCGGGCCGGACGACGGGGCGGCGGCCCTCGCGGCCGCGGCCGGCGGTCCGGTCGCGACGGGCTCCGTCGGGGCGGGGACCGGGGCCGCGGCGGGCGGCCTCAGGGGAGGCGTCGGGACGGCGAGCAGCGTCCTTCCCTCGGGGGCCGTCGTCGGCGCCCTCGTCGTCGTCAACGCGGTCGGCTCCCCGCTCGACCTCACCACCGGCGAGCTCCGCGCGCTCCCTCACGGGGTCGGGGGCGAGTTCGCCGGCGTGGGTCGGCCCCGGGCCGGGGAGGCGCGGGCCCACCGGGAGGCGGTGGCGGCCGCCCGTGCGTCCCGGACGGAGGCGCTCCGGGCCGGCCGGGCGACGACGGTCGGGGTCGTCGCGACCGACGCCCTGCTCGACAAGGCCGGGTGCCAGACGATCGCCGGGGTCGGCCACGACGGGCTGGCCAGGGCCATCTCACCGGCCCACACGGCGTACGACGGGGACACCCTGTTCGCGTTCGCGACCGGCGCGGCCGGCGCCCCGGACGACGTCGACCTCCTCGACCTCCACGTCGCCGCCGCCGAGTGCGTCACCCGGGCGATCGGGCACGCGCTGCTCGCGGCGACCTCGGTCGACCGGACGGCCGACGGCGGGGTGGCGCTGCGGTCCTACCGGGACACCTTCCCCGGAGCCGTCCGCCGCTTCCCGCTCCCGTGAGCGGCCTCCCGGCGAGGTCGGGCCGGGTCGACGGGGTGGACGTGCATGCTCACCGACCGCCGTAGTTCGGGGCCTCGACCATCATCTCGACGTCGTGCGGGTGGGACTCCTTGAGCCCGGCGGTGGTGACCCGGACGAACCGGCCGTGCTCCTTGAGCTCGGGCACGGTGCGCGCGCCGACATAGAACATCGACTGGTGGAGACCGCCGACGAGCTGGTGGGCGACCGCGGCGACCGGCCCGCGGTAGGCGACCTGGCCCTCGATGCCCTCGGGGACGATCTTGTCGTCGCTGACGACGTCGGCCTGGAAGTACCGGTCCTTGGAGTACGAGCGCTTCCCCCGGGAGGACATCGCGGCGAGCGACCCCATGCCCCGGTAGGTCTTGAACTGCTTGCCGCCGACGAAGACGAGGTCGCCCGGGCTCTCCTCGCACCCGGCGAGGAGGGAGCCGAGCATGACCGAGTCGGCGCCGGCGACGAGGGCCTTGGCGATGTCGCCGGAGTACTGGAGCCCACCGTCGCCGATGAGCGGGACACCGGCCGCCCGGCACGCCTGGGCGGCGTCGTGGATCGCGGTGACCTGGGGGACCCCGACGCCGGCGACGACGCGGGTCGTGCAGATCGACCCCGGCCCGACCCCGACCTTGACCCCGTCGACGCCGGCGTCGAGGAGCGCCTGCGCGCCGGCCCGGGTCGCGATGTTCCCCCCGATGACCTGGACGTGCCGGGTCGCCGCATCGGACTTCAGCCGTCGGACCATGTCGAGGAGGAGCCGGGCGTGCCCGTGCGCGGTGTCGACGACGAGCACGTCGACGCCGGCCTCGATGAGCGTCGTCGCGCGCTTCCACGCGTCCCCGAAGTACCCGACGGCCGCACCGACCAGGAGTCGGCCCTGGCCGTCCTTGCTCGCGTCGGGGAACTGCTCGGACTTGACGAAGTCCTTGACGGTGATGAGCCCGGCGAGGCGCCCCACCTCGTCGACGAGCGGGAGCCGCTCGCGCTTGTGGCGCCGCAGCAGGGTCGTCGCCTCCTCCCGGCCGATCCCGACCGGGGCCGTGATGAGTGGCATGGGGGTCATGACGTCCCGGACGCGGGTCGCGGCCCACTCGGCGACCGGGGTGAAGCGCAGGTCGCGGTTGGTGATGATGCCGAGGAGGGCCGAGTCGGCGTCGACGACGGGCAGGCCGGAGACCCGGTACTGCCCGCACCGCTCGTCGAGGTCCTCGAGGGTCGCGTCCGGCCCGATCGTCACGGGGTTGGTGATCATCCCCGTCTGGGTGCGCTTGACGAGGTCGACCTGGTAGGCCTGGTCCTCGGTGGAGAGGTTGCGGTGGAGCACCCCGAGCCCTCCCTGGCGGGCCATGGCGATCGCCATCCGGGACTCGGTGACGGTGTCCATCGCCGACGAGACGAGCGGGACCCGGAGGCTGATCTCGCGGGTCAGCCGAGAGGTCGTGTCGACGTCGCTCGGGATGACGTCGGTCTCCCCCGGGAGGAGGAGGACGTCGTCGTAGGTGAGGCCGAGCTTGGCGAAGGGGGCGTCGAGGTCGGCGGCGGGCGTGGTCGGTGCGTCGGACCCGAGGCTCATTGCCCGATTCTATGACAGCGCCGTCCCCGACCCCGCGGGGCGTCCGCGGACCCGTCGCGAGCGGTCGAGCCGGGGTCGCGAGCCGCCCGGGTCGAGGGCTCGGCCGGGGCGCGGCGCAGATGAGCGGCGGTGATGAGAGGTCTTACCAAGTCTTGAAGGAATCTTGACGCTCCGTATCCGCACCCGGCCGAGGATCCGACATACGTTCGCTGTGACGGCGGCGCACTGCCGGCCGAGGACATCGACGATGAAGAGGAGGCGAGGATGACCGAGATCACTCGCTTGCCTGGCCCGGTCGCCGACCGGTGGGACTGGCAGCTCGAGGGCGCGTGCCGCCGGGTGGGCCCGGAGGTCTTCTTCCACCCCGAGGGCGAGCGCGGGTCGGCCCGCCACATGCGCGACACCGCCGCCAAGGAGGTCTGCTCGGGGTGCCCGGTGCTCCTCCAGTGCCGGGCCCACGCGCTCCAGGTCCGCGAGCCGTACGGCGTCTGGGGGGGGCTCGCCGAGGACGAGCGCGAGGCCGTCTACGCCGGACAGGCACCGGTCCGACGCGCCGGCTGAGCGCCGGACCCGCCACCGGTCCCGCTCAGTCCCGGTCGACGCGGAACCTCTCCGCGACCGCGGGCCGGAGCGTCATCCCGTGGCCGCGGGCGGACGGGTCCGGGGTGACCACCCCGCCGGACGGGTCGAGCGACCCGTCGAAGAGCATCCGCTCGATCCGGACGTGGTCGTGGAACCACTCGAGGTGGCGGAGGTTGGGGACGGCGGCGGCGACCGGCGCGTGGAGGTTCGGGGCGCAGTGGCCCGAGACCTCGAGCTGCTGCCCGGCGGCGACGGCGGCGGCCCGGAGGAACTCCGTGTACCCGCCGCAGCGGGTCGCGTCCGCCTGGAGGCAGTCGACGGCACCGGCTGCGCACATCCGGGTGAAGTACGTCACGCCGGTCCCGTACTCCCCCGCGGCGACGTCGAGGTCGACGGCGTCCCGGACCACGCGGAGCCCGTCGAGGTCGTCCGAGGAGACCGGTTCCTCGAACCAGGACACCCCGAGCTCGGCGAGCGGCCGGGCGAGCCGCACCGCCTGCTTGCGCGTGTAGCCGCCGTTGGCGTCGACGTACACCGCGACCTCGTCCCCGACCGCCTCCCGGGCCCGGCGGACCCGGGCCAGGTCGCGCTCGGGGCGGGTGCCCCACGACTCCCCGATCTTGATCTTCACCCTCGGGATCCGCTCATCCCGGCTCCACCTCGTGAGCTGCTCGACCATCTCGCCGTCGTCGTAGCTCGTGAAGCCGCCGCTGCCGTAGACGGGGACCGCGTCGTGGGCCCGACCGAGCAGGTCGGCGAGCGGGGTGTCGAGCAGGCGGGCCTTGAGGTCCCAGCAGGCGACGTCGACGGCGGATACCGCGTAGTCGGCGACACCGGCGCGGGTGGCGTTGCGGACGGTCCGGACCATCGCCTCCCAGGTCGCCGGGACGGACGCCGCCGGGCGCCCGGTGACGACGTCGGCGAGGACGTCCCGGACGACGGCCGCGCAGGCCGGGGGCCCGTAGGTCCACCCCGTGCCGACCTCGCCGCCGGCGGCGACGTGGACGACGACGACGGTCGTCGAGTCCCATGCGAGCGTGCCGTCCGCCTCCGGCGCGTCGGTGGGGACCGTGTACGCCGCCGCGTGGACGGAGTCGATGCCGACACCGCCGAGCGGGCCCGCCGCCGGGGAGGCCTCGGCCACCCCGGCGGCCTCGGGGCTCAGTCCTCCCCCCGGGAGGGGATGAACTCCTGGGCCTTGGTCTTGATGCCCTCCTTGACGATGCCCCAGCTGTTCTCGTCCCCGCCGAGCACGGCCGTGGCCGCGGACTTCATCTGCTCGAACGTCGCGTGCGGCGGGATCGGCGGGACGTTGGGGTCGCAGTGGATGTCGAGCACGAACGGACGGTCCGCCGCGAGCGCCTCGTCCCAGGCCGCCCCCAGCTCCTCGGGGTCGGTCACGGTGCGCGAGCCGAGGCCGAGGCTGTCGGCCCAGCGCGCGTAGTCGACCTCGGGCAGCTTCTGGGACTCGACGAACTTCGGCGCGCCGGCCATCGCCCGCATCTCCCAGGTGACCTGGTTGAGGTCGTTGTTGTGGAGCACGGCGACGACGAGCCGGGGGTCGGACCAGTCCTCGTAGTACCGCTTGACCGTGATGAGCTCGGCGAGCCCGTTCATCTGCATCGCGCCGTCGCCGACGAGGGCGATCGCGGGCCGGTCCGGGTGGGCGAACTTCGCTCCGATCGCGTACGGCACGCCCGGCCCCATCGTCGCGAGGTTCCCGGAGAGGGAGCCGCGCATCCCGGGCTTGAACCTCAGCTGGCGGGCGTACCAGTTCGCCGAGGAGCCCGAGTCCGCGGTGACGATGGCGTCGTCGGGGACCCGGGTGGAGAGCTCGTGGACGACCCGCATCGGGTTGACCGGGTCGGCCTCGACCATGGCGCGCTGGTCCATGGTGTCCCGCCAGTCGGAGACGTTCTTCTCGACCTCCCTGCGCCACGTGTCGTCCGCCTTCGCCTCCAGCAGCGGCAGCAGCGCCTCGAGGGTCCGCTGGGCGTCGCCGACGAGGTTGACCTCGGTCGGGTAGCGCATCCCGATGAACCGGGGGTCGACGTCGATCTCGACGGCCCGCGCCTGGTCGAGCTCGGGGAGGAACTGGGTGTACGGGAAGCTCGTCCCGACCATGAGCAGGGTGTCGCAGTTCATCATGAGCTCGTAGCTCGGCCGGGTGCCGAGGAGGCCGACCGCCCCGGTGAGCCACGGGTACTCGTCGGGGAGGACGTCCCGGCCGAGCAACGCGGTGGCGACCCCCGCGCCGAGCCGTTCGGCGACCTGGACGAGCTCGTCGCGGGCCCCGCGCGCCCCCTGCCCGGCGAGGATGGCGACCTTCTCCCCGGAGTTGAGCACCTCGGCGGCCCGCCGGAGGGCGTCCTGGTCGGGCTCGGTCCGGGGGAAGTCGATTCCGAGGGAGGACGGCACCATCTTGAACGCGTGCGTCGGTGGGGTGTAGTCGAGCTCCTGGACGTCCGCCGGGACGATGATCGCGGTGACCGAGCGGGTCGCCATCGAGGTGCGCATCGCCCGGTCGATGACGTTGGGCAGCTGCTCCGGCACGGTGACCATGTGGAGGTACTCGCTCGCGACGTCCTTGAAGAGGCTCATGAGGTCGACCTCCTGCTGGTACGAACCGCCCATGGCCGACCGGTTCGTCTGCCCGACGATCGCGACGACGGGGACGTGGTCGAGCTTGGCGTCGTAGAGCCCGTTGAGCAGGTGGATCGCGCCGGGTCCGGAGGTGGCGACGCACACCCCCGGCCTCCCGCTGAACTTCGCGTACCCGCAGGCCTCGAACGCCGACATCTCCTCGTGCCGGGACTGGACGAACTGCGGGTCGTTGTCGGCGCGGCCCCACGCGGCCATGAGGCCGTTGATGCCGTCACCCGGGTAGCCGAAGACCTTCTCGACCCCCCACTCGCGCAGCCGCTGGAGGATGTAGTCGGACACCTGTGCCATGGTCTGTCTCCGTTCCGTTGGTGCTCTCGTGGTCTCGTGCGCCGGTGACCCGGCGCACGGGGCTCACCGGGTCAGGGCCCTGCGCAGGCCGAGCACGGACCCGGCGGCGAGGGCGGCGAGCGCCCCGGTCGTCCCGGCGCGGGCAAGCCTCCCGGGCGCGGTGGGCCGCTCGGCGGCCCGCCGCTCCGGCCGCGGCTGGCCGTGGACCTCGCCCCGCTGGGCGGCCCGGAGGAGCTCGGCGAGGTGAACCGCCTCCCGGCCGCTCCCGCTCAGCTCGTGGATCTGGGTCCGGCACGAGAAGCCGTCGGCGAGGACGACGGTGCCGGGGTCGGCCTCCCGGACGGCGGGCAGGAGCACCTGCTCGGCGCAGGCCTCGCTCACCTCGCCGTGCCCCGCGGTGAAGCCGAAGTTGCCGGCGAGCCCGCAGCAGCCGGAGTCGAGGTGCTCGGCGTCGACCCCGGTCCGCTGCAGCAGGGCGGAGTCGGCGTCCCACCCCATGATCGCGTGCTGGTGGCAGTGGACCTGCGTGATCGCGTGGGTCCCGTCGGCCCGCGGCGGCTCCCAGCCGGGGGTGTGCTCGTGGAGGAGCTCGGCGAGGGTGACGGTCTTGTCCCGCAGCCGGAGGACGTCCCTGTCGTCCCCGAAGAGGTCGGGGGCGTCGCTGCGGAAGACCGCGGTGCAGCTCGGTTCGAGGCCGACGACCCAGCCGCCGTCCCGGACGTGCTCGGCGAGATCGTCGACGGTGCGCCGGAGCACCCGCTTCGCCGTCCCGAGCTGACCGGTGGAGATCCACGTCAGGCCGCAGCACACCGGCTCGGTCGGCACCCGGACCCGCCAGCCCGCGGACTCGAGCACCTCGACCGCGGCCTTGCCGACGTGCGGGTGGAAGCTGTTCGTGAAGGTGTCCGGCCAGAGGAGGACCTCGCCCCGCTCCCCCGATCCGCGGGGTCCGCGTCGCGCCCACCACTGCTGCAGGGTCTCGTCCGCGAAGAGCGGCACCTCGCGGTGCTCGAGGCCGGCGGCGTCCATGGCGAGCCGGTGGAGGCCGGGGAGGTGGCTCAGGGCGTTGACGACCGGCCCGGCGTGGGCACGGGTCACCGCGCCCGCGACCACGGGGAGCCAGCCGAGCGCGTAGTGCGCCCGGGGTCGCAGCCGGCCGGCGTAGTGGTGGGCGAGGAACTCGGCCTTGTAGGTCGCCATGTCGACGTCGGCGGGACAGTCGCTCTTGCACCCCTTGCACGAGAGGCAGAGGTCGAGGGCGTCGCGGACCTCCTCGGAGCGCCAGCCGTCGGTCACCGGGCCGTCCGGGTGCCCCTGGAGCATCTCGAAGAGGAGCCGTGCGCGCCCGCGGGTGGAGTGCTCCTCCTCGCCGGTGACCTGGTAGCTCGGGCACATGACGGTCCCGCCGGCGTGGCCGTGCTGGCGGCACCTGCCGACGCCGACGCACCGGTTCGCGGCCCGGACGAAGGAGCCCTGGTCCTCGGGGTAGGTGAACCACAGGTCCTGCGGCGCGCGGGGCGCCCAGTGGCTCCCGAGCCGGAGCTGCCCGTCGAGCGGGTTGGGGTCGACGACCTTGCCGGGGTTCATCCGGTTGGCCGGGTCGAACACCCGCTTGAGCTCGCCGAAGGCGCGGACGATGTCGTCGCCGAACATCCGCGGGAGGAGCTCCCCCCGGCTCTGCCCGTCCCCGTGCTCCCCGGAGAGCGACCCCCCGTAGGAGGTGACGAGGTCGGCGGCCCGCTCCATGAACGTCCGGTACGTCGCGACCCCCTCCGCCGACAGCAGGTCGAACGGGATCCGGGTGTGGACGCACCCCTGGCCGAAGTGACCGTAGAGGCTCGGGCCGTTCTCGCCGGCGTACCCGAACTCCTCGAAGAGGGCGCGCAGGTCGCGCAGGTAGTCGCCCAGCCGGTCGGGGTGGACCGCCGAGTCCTCCCAGCCGGGGGCCGTGTCCGTTCCCCCGGGCAGGTGGGCGGTCGCGCCCAGACCGGACTCCCGGACCGCCCAGAGCCGCTCCTCGGTCTGCGGGTCGCTGAAGAAGCAGATGCCGGGGTCGTGCCCGCCGTCCCTGAGCGCGTCGAGCATCCCCTCGGCGGTGGCCTTGGCGGTCCCGGCGTCGTCGCTCGCGAACTGCACCATGAGGAACCCCGACCCCTGGGGCAGCTTCTCGAGGGCCTCGGGGTTCATCCCCTTGAGCTCCTCGTCGTGGACGAGATAGCGGTCGACCCCCTCGAGGGCGACCGGCTCGTGCTCGAGGACCCGGGGGACGGCGTCGGCGGCGGTGAAGATGTCGTCGTAGCCGAGGACGACGAGGACCCGCTCGCTGAGGACCGGGACGAGCTCGAGCTCGGCGTGGAGGACGGTGACGAGGGTGCCCTCGCTGCCGACGAGGAGCCCGGCGACGTCGAAGCCCTTCTCCGGGAGGAGGGAGTCGAGGTTGTACCCCGAGACCCGGCGCGGGATGTCCGGATAGCGCCGCCGGATCTCGTCGGCGTACCGTTCCCGCAGCTCCCGCAGCGAGCGGTACACCGCCGCCCGACGGTCGCCGTGCCGCTCGATCTCGGCGTACTCCTCGTCGCTGGTCTCCCCGCAGGTGAACCGGGTGCCGTCGTAGAGGAGGACCTCGAGCGAGGCGATGTTGTCGACGACCTTCCCGGTGCGCTGCGCGGAGGCGCCACAGGAGTTGTTCCCGATCATCCCGCCGAGGGCGCAGTTGGGGTGGGTCGAGGGCTGCGGGCCGTAGCGCAGGCCGTGCTCGGCGAGCGCGGCGTTGAGGTCGTCGAGGACGATCCCCGGCTCGACGACGCACGTCCGCCGCTCGGGGTCCACCGAGACCAGCCGGGTGCAGTACTTGCTCCAGTCGATGACGACGGCGGCGTTCGTGCACTGCCCGGCCAGGCTCGTCCCCCCGCCGCGGGAGAGGACGGGGACGTCGTGCTCGCGGCACACCGCGACCGCCTCGGCCCCGGCCTCGACGCTCCGAGGGACGACGACCCCGATGGGCACCTCGCGGAAGGCCGAGGCGTCGGTCGAGTACGCGCCCCGGCTGCCGGTGTCGAAGCGCACCTCACCGTCGACCCGCGCCCGCAGGTCCTCCTCGAGCCCGTCGGGGGCGGCTCCCGGTGGGACGTCCTGCCTCGCCGTCTGCGTCATCGACCGTCCTTCCGTCGTCGATCTCCGGCGCCGGGACGTGCCGGTGGACCCCGTCGCCAGGAGACTGTCGTTCTACGACACTACCCACGTCCGGCCGGTCCTACACTTGGTGCCGTGGGCGCCCCGACCGAGATCCCCATCCGCGACGCCTCGATCCGCCTCGGCCAGCTCCTCAAGCTCGCCGGGGTCGTCGAGGACGGCGCGATGGCCCGCATGGTCATCGAGAACCGCGAGGTCACCGTCGACGGCGAGGTGTGCCACCGCCGCGGGACGCAGGTCCGGCCGGGGATGGTCGTCACCTACGAGGGCGAGTCCCTCACCGTCGTCACCGAGGCCTAGGGCCGGGACACGCAGGACGGGCCGCCTCCCCGGCTGGGGAGACGGCCCGTCGGGGTCGTGCCGAACGCTCAGGCGCTCAGTGGGAGTGCCCGTGGCCGTGGCCGTGGTCGTCGGCCTCCTCCGCGGGCTTCTCGACGACGAGGGTGTCCGTCGTGAGAACCATCGAGGCGATGGACGCCGCGTTGGCGAGCGCCCAACGGGTGACCTTGACGGGGTCGATGACGCCGGCGGCGACGAGGTCGCCGTACTCGCCGGTCGCCGCGTTGAGGCCGCTGCCGACCCCGAGCTCGCCGACCTTGGCGACGGCGACGTAGCCCTCCATCCCGGCGTTCTCGGCGATCCAGCGCAGCGGCTGGGCGACGGCCTTGCGGACGATCGAGACACCGGTCGCCTCGTCGCCCTCGAGGGCGAGGTCGTCGAGCGCAGCCGAGGCATGGACGAGGGCGGAGCCCCCGCCGGCGACGATGCCCTCCTCGATCGCGGCCCGGGTGGCCGAGATGGCGTCCTCGATGCGGTGCTTGCGCTCCTTGAGCTCGACCTCGGTGTAGGCGCCGACCTGGATGACGCAGACGCCGCCGGCGAGCTTGGCGAGACGCTCCTGGAGCTTCTCGCGGTCCCAGTCGGAGTCGGTGCGCTCGATCTCGGCCTTGATCTGGGCGATCCGGCCGTTGACGTCGTCCTCCTTGCCGTCGCCGTCGATGATCGTCGTCGTGTCCTTCGTGACGACGATGCGGCGGGCCTGGCCGAGGTCCTCGATGCCGATCTGGTCGAGCTTGAGGCCGACCTCCTCGGTGACGACCTGGCCGCCGGTGAGGACGGCCATGTCCTGGAGCATCGCCTTGCGACGGTCCCCGAAGCCGGGCGCCTTGACTGCGGCGACGTTGAAGGTGCCGCGCATCTTGTTGACGACCAGGGTCGAGAGCGCCTCGCCCTCGATGTCCTCCGCGATGATGAGCAGCGGCTTGGCCGCCTGGACGACCTTCTCGAGGATCGGGAGGATGTCGGCGACGTTGGAGATCTTGCCCTGGTGGATGAGGACGAACGCGTCCTCGAGGACGGCCTCCATGCGCTCGGCGTCGGAGACGAAGTACGGGGAGATGTAGCCCTTGTCGAACTGCATCCCCTCGGTGAACTCGAGGTCGGTGAGCGCCGTCGAGGACTCCTCGACGGTGATGACCCCGTCCTTGCCGACCTTGTCGAACGCGTCGGCGATGAGGCCGCCGATGACGTCGTCCTGCGCCGAGAGGCTCGCGACCTGGGCGATCTCGTCCTTGCGCTCGATCTCGCTCGCGTTCTCGAGCAGGCGGTCGTTCATCGTCCGGACGGCCTTGTCGATGCCGCGCTTGAGCGCGGCGGGCGATGCGCCGGCGGCGACGTTGCGCAGGCCCTCGTGGACCATCGCCTGGGCGAGGACCGTCGCGGTCGTCGTCCCGTCACCGGCGATGTCGTTCGTCTTGGTGGCGACCTCCTTGGCGAGCTGGGCGCCGAGGTTCTCGTACGGGTCCTCGAGCTCGACCTCGCGGGCGATCGTCACGCCGTCGTTCGTGATCGTGGGGGCGCCCCACTTCTTGTCGATGACGACGTTGCGGCCCTTGGGGCCGAGCGTCACCTTGACGGTGTTGGCGAGCGCGTCGACGCCGCGCTCGAGCGACTTGCGGGCGTCGTCGCTGAACTCCAGTTCCTTGGCCATGTCAATCCTTCCTGGTTGACGCGGATGGGTCCGAAAGCAGCGACCCCGGCCGTCCGGCTCGGGTGAGCCTCACGGCCGGGGTGCGCTCACGGCAGTCGTGGCTGAGTGTGCTCAGCCGACGACCGCGAGGACGTCGCGCGCGGAGAGGATGAGGTACTCCTCGCCGGCGTGCTTGACCTCGGTGCCGCCGTACTTGCTGAAGATGACGCGGTCGCCGACGTTGACGTCGAGCGGCACACGGTTGCCGTGGTCGTCGATGCGACCCGGGCCGACCGCAAGGACCTCGCCCTCCTGGGGCTTCTCCTTGGCGGTGTCCGGGATGACCAGGCCGGACGCGGTCGTCTGCTCAGCCTCGAGCGACTTGATGACGATGCGGTCCTCGAGCGGCTTGATGGAGACCGACACGATGACTCCTCCCTATCGGGGATCTATCGGAGCGAAGTGGACAGTGGGGCGCACGCAGGTCCGTCGCCGTCGCGGGGGTCGGCGGACCCAGGAGCGCTGGCACTCACATGGCGTGAGTGCCAAGATGAATCTAGGACGTGAGTTAGCACTCGGTCAACTCGAGTGCCAACGCCGCCGGTGGCCACTCGGGCCGCCTTCCCCCGCCACGGCCCCGGCCGCCGGGCCGGCCGGGCGGTCAGAGGAGCGGGTGGAGGGGCCGGAGGATCCGCTCGGCGGCCTTCCGGTGCAGGCCCCGGGCCTCCCACTCCACGAGGGTGAGCGTCCGGCAGTTCGACAGGTCGGCCTCGAAGATGCGCTCCATGTGAGCGGCCTGGCCGGAGTCGTGGATCTCGAGGTTGATCTCGTAGTTGCCGAGCAGCGAGAGCCGGTCGATGTTCGCGGTCCCGACCGTCGCCCACCGGCCGTCGACGACGGCCGTCTTCGCGTGGACCATCGCCTCCTGGAAGAGGTGGATCTCGACCCCGCCACGGAGGAGGTCGGTGTAGTACCCGCGGGCGACCCAGTCCGCGATGACGTGGTTGGAGAACTCGGGGATGACGAGCTTGACGTCGACGCCACGGCGGGCCGCGGCGATGAGCGCGCCGAGGATCTCGGTGTCGGGGATGAAGTACGCCTGGGTGATCCAGATCCGCGACGTCGCCCGGTCCATGGCCTCGAGGTAGACCCCCCGGACGGGGTAGAGCATCCGCCCCGGGGCGTTCCGGGCGGCGACGATCCGCGAGTCCCACGAGCGTGCCCCCTGGTCGGGCAGGACGGGGTGGGTCGACCGGCGGTGGTCGTTCCAGAAGTCGACGAACGCGTTCTCGAGCTCCCACACCGCGCTCCCCTCGAGCCGGACGTGGGTGTCCCGCCACCGGGTCGCATAGAGCTCGCCGACGTTGTAGCCGCCGACGTAGCCGACCCGGCCGTCGACGACGACGATCTTGCGGTGGTCACGACCGGAGTGGCGGAGGTTGAGCAGGAGCATCCCCGGACGGAGGACGGGGAAGGCGAGGACGTGCATCGTCGGGGGGAACCGCTTGAACCGCCGGGGGACGACGAGGTTGGCGAAGCCGTCGTAGACGACGAACACCTCGACCCCGCGCTCGGCCGCCTCGACGAGGGCCTCCTTGAACTCCACGCCGACCGCGTCACCCTTCCAGATGTAGGTCTCGAAGTAGACGCGCTCGCGGGCGCCCCGGATGGCCTCGAGCATGTCGTCGTAGAGGTGGCGGCCGAAGGTGAACGTCGTCACCCTCGACCCCGCGACCTCCCGGGTCGCGGGGTCGACCCTCGGGAACTCCCCTCCGGGCGGGTCGCGGCGTTTGCGGACCGCGTCGACGGCGATGAGGGTCGCGGCGACACCGACCTGGGTGAGCAGGGCGGCCCCGGCCCCGAGGAGGGCCGTCCTGCGGACGACACGGTGTGCCCGGCGACGTCGGAGCATGGCGGCACGCTACCGTGCGCCGCCGTCAGCTCACGCGGCTCCCGCCGGTCCGGCGTCGTGCGAGAGGATGCCGGGGTGGACGTGGAGATGGTGCGCCGGCTCGGCTCCCCCGAGGGCCGGGCCCTGCTCGCGTCCCTTCCCCCGTACGCCGAGGCCGACGCCCTGCGGCTCCAGGGGGAGCTCCGCGGACGGGGCCTGGCCCCGGAGCTCGTCGCCGCGGCGCTCACCCAGCAGCGGCTCCGCGGACGGGGCGCCGCGAAGTTCGGCGAGTTCGCGGACGGGATGCTCTTCACGCCGGACGGCCTCGAGCAGGCGACCCGGCTCGAGGTCGCGGCGCAGCACGCCGACCGGTTCGCCCGGGCGAGCCTCGCGACCGTCCACGACCTCGGGTGCGGCATCGGGGCCGACGCGATGGCGATGTCCGCCCTCGGCGTGACCGTCCACGGCGTCGACGTCGACCCGGTCACCGCTGCGGTCGCCGACACGAACCTCCGGCCCTGGCCGGACTCCCGGGCCCGTCCCGGGCGGGCCGAGGACGTCGCGCTGCCCCGGGACCCCGCGCACGGGCGCGTCGGCGTCTGGCTCGACCCGGCCCGCCGCACGCCGGGGGTGGCCGACATCCGGGGACGGACCCGGCGGGTCTTCCGGCTCGAGGAGCTCTCCCCGCCCTGGGACGTCGTCCGGGAGGTCGCCGCGGCCGTCCCCGCGACGGGGGCCAAGCTCAGCCCGTCTCTCCCCCACGAGGTCGTCCCGGCGGGCACCGAGGCGGAGTGGACCTCGTGGAACGGGCAGCTCGTCGAGTGCGCCGTGTGGTGGGGGCCGCTCGCGCACCGCCCGGGCCGCACCGCCCGGATCCTGCGGCCCGGCGCGGCCCCGGTCGAGGTCGACGGGTCCGGCGCCGACCCCGAGCCGCCGGCGGCCGCCGGGCTCGCCTCGGTCGGCGGCTGGCTCTACGAGCCCGACCGGGCCGTGGCCCGGGCCGGGCTCGTCGGAGCGGTCACCGCCCGGACCGGGGGCGCCGAGGTCGAGCCCGGCCTCGGCTACGTCACCGCGGACGAGGCGGTCGACGTCCCGTTCGCCCGCCGGTACGCCGTCGAGGAGGTCATGCCGTTCGCCGTCAAGCGGCTGCGGGCGTGGCTGCGCGAGCGCGGCGTCACCGGCCTCACGGTGAAGAAGCGCGGGGTGCGGCTCGACGAGGACGAGCTGCGGCGAGCGCTCCGGGTCGGGACGACGGCAGGCGCCGGCGCGACGGCCACGGTCCTCCTCACCCGGGTGGCCGGCCAGCAGGCCGTCCTCGTCCTCCGGCCGTCCTGACGCCGCTCGTGCCAGCGTCCGCGCGGTGGGTCGCCCGGGCGCCGACCCCGCGGACGTCAGCGGGGGTCAACGGGCGCGAGCGCGGGGTCCGGCTGGGCTCCGACCCGGCGGACCGCGTCCGCGCCGGCGGCGAGCGCGGCCGTGAGCGCGCCCTCCCGGTCGGCGCCCGCGGCGAGCGCCGCCGCGAGGGCGCCACAGAAGGCGTCCCCGGCCCCTGTCGTGTCGACGACCTCCTCCGCGGAGACCTCGGTCCCGGGACGCTGGTCGCCGTCCCACGCGGCGCCGTGGCCACCGAACGTCACGAGGACCGACCCGGGGACGGCGTCGGCGTCGGCGAGCAGGAGGGCCTCCGACTCGTTGGCGACGACGGGGTCGGCGAGTCCGAGGACGTCCGGCGGCAACGCGGCGTACGGCGCGACGTTGACGACGACCCGGGCGCCCCGCTCGTGGGCGACCCGGACCGCGCCGGCGACGACGTCGAGCGGCACCTCGAGCTGGACGAGGAGGACGTCGCCGGCGACGAGCTCCCGCAGCGGGAGGAGGTCGGCCTCCCCGAGGTGGCCGTTCGCGCCGGGGACGACGACGATGGTGTTCTCCCCCTCGTCGTCGACGGCGATCCACGCCTGTCCGGTGGCGCCACGCCGGGTCGTCCGCAGCTCGGTGACGTCGACCCCGAGCCGGGCGAGCCGCTCCCGGTAGGCCCGGCCGTCGTCGTCGTCGCCGACGCAGCCGACGAGGGCGACGTCGGCCCCGGCGAGCGCGGCGGCAACCGCCTGGTTCGCGCCCTTGCCACCCGCGAGCCGCTCGAGGCCCTCGCCGAGGATGGTCTCGCCGGGGCGGGGGTGGCGCGACACCCGGGTGACGAGGTCGACGTTGAGCGACCCGAGGACGAGGACCCGTCCCATCACCGGCCGCCGACGGTATCGAGCCAGAGCCGGGCGGCGCCGGGCCCGTCGACCCCGAGGGCGACGTCGGCGAGCGCCGCCGACGGGCCGTGGGGGTCGCGCTCGACGTCGCCGGCCCAGCCACGACGGTCGACGACCGTCCGGCCCCGCGTCCACCGGCCGGTGAGCTCGACCCGGACGGGAAGCCGCTCGACGTCGACGAGCCCCGGGTCGAGCACGGCGCAGACGGCACCCGCGTCGCCGATCGTCGCCGCCTCGGCCCGGAACCGGTCGCACTGGTGCCGGACGAGCTCGCCGGCGAGGCGGGCGGGGGTCCGCCCCCCGGCGGCGCTCCCGACGAGCCGTCCGGCGTCCTCACGGGTGACGACGGGCCCGGCGAAGACGTCGAGCCCGTACATCGTCAGCGGCACCCCGAGCTCGGTACAGGCGTCGAGGACGATGGCCGCCGCCTCGGGGTCGTGGAAGACGTTGAACTCCGCGGAGGCGGTTGCGTTGCCGACGTCGGCGGCGCCACCCATGAGGACGACCCGCCCGAGAGCGGCGAAGGCCGACGGGTGCGTCCTCGCGAGGAGGGCGACGTTCGTCAGCGGCGCGAGCGGGACGAGGGTGAGCGGTCGGCCGTCGGCGGCCGCGGCGGTCGCGGTCGCGGCGAGGAGCTCGACGGCGTGAGCCTCTCCCGGCCGGCGGGGCGACCTCGGCCAGTCGAGGTCGCCCATCCCGTCCGCGCCGTGGACGTGCCGGGCCTCGCGGGGGTGGTCGAGGAGCGGGCGGGGCGCGCCCGCAGCGACGGGGACGTCGTCCCGGCCGCAGACGTCGAGGACGGTGAGGGTGTTGCGGACGACGTCGGGGAGCGAGGCGTTCCCGGCGACACAGGTCACGGCCTCCAGGCTCATCCCCGGGTGGAGCGCGGCGAGGAGGAGGGCGCAGGCGTCGTCGACGCCGGTGTCGACGTCGAGCGCGACGGGGATCCTCGCGGCCATGGACACGGAGCGTAGTCGGCGGGAGGTAGCGTCGGGACCGTGCCACCGCCCGCTCCCCCGCGCCCACCCGAACGGGCCCGCCACGGCCGTCGCGTCGCCCCCCGGCGAGGGGTGCTCGGCCTCGCCGTCGCGGGGGCGCTCGGGCTCGCCGGTTGTGCCGGGGGGAGCGCCGGGCCGCCCGCCACCGGCGCCTCCTCGGGTTCTGCGACCGCGGGCGCCTCGCCCGAGGGCACGCCGAGCACGTCGACCGGCGGGTCGCCGACGACGTCCTCGAGCGGGGCGTCGAGGACGTCCGGCGGGGGCGGCTCGGGCGGGCCGGGCCCACCGACCGCGCGCGGCCCGGCGACGTGTGCCGAGACGATCGCCGGCGGCCTCACCCCTGACGAGCAGGCCGGACAGCTCCTCATGGTCGCGCTCGACGCGTCCGCAGGGGCGTCCGGCGTCGACGGCGTCCTCGCCGCCGGGCACGTCGGTGGCGTCATCTACCTCGGGGGGTGGCGCGGCCGCTCGACCGTCCGGGCCGCGTCGGCGCACCTGCAGTCCCGGGCGGTTCACGGACCGACGGGTCCCGTCGGGCTCCTCGTCGCCGCCGACCAGGAGGGCGGGCAGGTCCAGCAGCTCACCGGCGACGGGTTCACCCGGATCCCGTCCGGGCTCGCCCAGGGGCAGATGGCCCCGTCGGCCCTCGAACGCGCGGCGACAGGCTGGGCCGACGAGCTCGCCGCAGCCGGCGTCAACGTCAACCTCGCCCCCGTCGCCGACACGGTCCCCGCCTCGCTGGGGACCGGCAACGGACCGATCGGCCGGTACGGGCGGCAGTACGGGAGCGACCCCGGCGCGGTCGGGCAGCACGTCGCCGCCTTCACCCGGGGCATGGAGGCCGCCGGCGTCACCGCGACCGTCAAGCACTTCCCCGGCCTCGGGCGGGTGAGCGCGAACACCGACACGAGCGCGACCGGGATCACCGACCCGACGACCGGGACGGGCGACCCGTACCTCGGCCCGTTCGTCGCGGGGATGCGGGCCGGGGCCGGCATGGTGATGATGTCCTCGGCCCGGTACCCGAGGATCGACCCGGAGCGGCCGGCGGTGTTCTCCCGGGCGGCCGTCACCGGCCTGCTGCGCGACCGGCTCGGCTGGGACGGCGTCGTCATCACCGACGACGCCGGCGCGGCCGCCGCGGTGCGGTCCGTCCCGGTCGGCGAGCGGGCGACCCGGTTCCTCGACGCCGGCGGCGACGTCGTCCTCACCGCGGACCCCTCGACGGTCCGCCCGATGCTCGACGCGGTGACCGCGCGGATGCGGCGGGCCCCCGGGTTCCGGGCGGCGGTGGACCGCGCCGTCGTGCGGGTCCTCGCCCTCAAGACCCGGATGGGGCTCGTCCGCTGCCCCTCCTGACCGGGCGCGTCAGACGCGGGTCCGGGTGACCGGCATCGAGGAGTCCGCCGGGAAGCCGGGATCGGAGGCGGCCCTCCCCCGGAGCATCATCTGGGCGCCGAGGGAGGCGACCATCGCGCCGTTGTCGGTGCACAGCCCGGGACGGGGCACCCGGAGGGTGACCCCGGCCGCGTCGCAGCGCTCCCGGGCCAGCGCGCGGAGCCGGGAGTTCGCGGCGACCCCGCCGCCGACCTGGAGGTGCCCGACGCCCTGCTCCCGGCAGGCGAGGACGGCCTTGCGGGTGAGGACGTCGACGACGGCCTCCTGGAACGACGCGGCGACGTCGGCGACCGGCACCGGCTCCCCCGCGGCCTCGCGGCGCTCGACCCACCGGGCGACGGCGGTCTTCAGGCCGGAGAAGGAGAAGTCGAACCGGTGGCGCTCCAGGTCGCGCCCGGACGTCAGCCCGCGGGGGAAGTCGATGACGACCTCGCCCTCGGTTGCCGCCCGGTCGATGTGCGGGCCCCCGGGGAAGGGGAGCCCGAGGACCCGGGCGACCTTGTCGAAGGCCTCCCCCGCGGCGTCGTCGATCGTCGCGCCGAGCGAGCGGATGTCGTCGGTGACGTCGGGGACGAGGAGGAGCGAGGAGTGCCCGCCGGAGACGAGCATCGCCATCGTCGGCTCCGGGAGCGGCCCGTGCTCGACGATGTCGACGGCGACGTGGGCCGCGAGGTGGTTGACGCCGTACACGGGAACGCCGAGGGCGACGCCGAGCGACTTCGCCGTGGCCACCCCGACCATGAGGGCTCCGGCGAGGCCGGGGCCCGAGGTGACCGCGACCCCGTCGAGGTCGTCGAGCCGGACGCCCGCCCGGGAGCAGGCCCGCTCGACCGTCGGCACCATCGCCTCGAGGTGGGCACGGCTCGCGACCTCGGGCACGACGCCGCCGAACCGGGCGTGCTCCTCGACGCTGCTCGCGACGGCGTCGACGAGGAGGGTCTCGCCGCGGACGATCCCGACACCGGTCTCGTCGCACGATGTCTCGATGCCGAGGACGAGGGGGGCGTCAGCCATGGGTGGACCTCCGGAGCGGGAGGCGCATGACGAGTGCGTCACCGCCCGCCGGGTAGTAGGCGCGGCGTGTCCGCACGACGGTGAACCCGCGCTGCTCGTACAGGGTGCGGGCGGGCGCGTTGTCGGCCCGGACCTCGAGCATGACGTGGCCGGCGCCCCGGTCGGCGGACCGCCGGAGGAGGTCCTCGAGGAGGGCCCGCCCGAGGCCGCGTCCGCGGGCGTCCGGGTGGACGGCGATCGTCATGATGTCGCTCACCTCACCCCCGTGGTCGAGTCCGCCGTAGCCGGCGACCTCGTCCCCGGGACCGGCCGTGCCGCCCGGCCCGCGGGACGGCGCCGCGTCGCCGGGGTCGAGGACGTACTCCCGGCGCGGACGCTGGGCGAGCTCGTTCCACCAGGACGCGGCGTTCCACGCGTTCTCGCGGAAGATCGCCTCGTCGAGGGCGACGAGCCGGTCGATGTCCCGCCAGGTGACGTCGCGGAGCGTCATCGGATACCGCCCCCGCCCGCGCGCTCCCGGTCGGCACGGCCGCCCCGCGAGCCGGCCCGCCCCGGCGGGGGGGTACGGCCCGGCGGCGGGGGGACGAGGGTGGATTTCGGCGCGACCGGCGCGGCGGCGTCTGGGCGGCGGAGGTAGAGCGGCTCGACGGGCATCGGGTCCCCGGCGCGGAGGCGCTGGACCGCGAGCTCGGCGAGCGCGGCGGCGCTGACGTCGAGCGGGGCCCGGCCGTGCCCGAGGTGGTCCGGGTAGAGGAGGGGGGCGCGCCCGACAGTGGGGAGGGCCCGGACGCCGGGGGGCAGGTCCGCCGGGCGAGCGACGTGCGGGCCCGTGACCCGCACCGCCCGGGGGGCGCCCGCCCCGCGTCCGACGCGGGCGTACGTCGCCCAGTAGACCTCCCTGCGGCGGGCGTCGGTCGCCACCAGGAGGTCGCCCTCGGCGCCCTCCCGGGTCTCCGCGTCGCTGCCACCGGCGTCGTCGCCACCGTCCTTCATCGCGGCGTGGGCGAGCGCGTCGAGGCTGCACACCCCGTGGACCGGGACGCCGCGGGCGTACCCGAAGGCGAGCGCGGTGACGATCCCGACCCGCAGGCCGGTGAACGGTCCGGGGCCCGTCCCGACGGCGACGTCGGTCACCTCGCCCGGCCGGGCGCCCGCTGCGGCGAGGACCGCGCTCACCCCGGGCGCGAGGTGCTCGCTGTGCCGACGGGCGTCGGTGACGGTGTGCTCGGCGAGGGTGGCGTGGGCGTCCCGGACGGCGACGGTGATCGCCGACGTCGACGTGTCGAGGGCGAGGAGGAGCATGCTCAAGGCCCGGCTCGCCCGTCGTCGGTGCACAGCGCGTCGAGCGCCGCGTCGGTCCCGGGCCCGCGCCAGCGGTCACCGCGGGTGACGACCCGGACTCCCCGTGCCTCGGTGTCCGGGTCGGCGGTGAGGACGACCTCGACGTGGTCGTCGGTGAGCTCCTCGACGACGCCATGTCCCCACTCGACGACGGTGACCGAGTCGGGGACGGACGCGTCGAGGTCGAGGTCGTCGAGCTCGGCGATGCCCCCGAGGCGGTAGGCGTCCGCGTGGACGAGCGGTGGCCCGCCGACGAGGCTCGGGTGGACCCGGGCGATGACGAAGGTCGGCGAGGTGACCGGGCCGCGAACCCCGAGACCCTCGCCGACGCCCTGGGTCAGCGTCGTCTTCCCCGCGCCGAGCTCGCCGGTGAGCACGACGAGGTCGCCGGCGCGCAGGAGCGCCGCGAGGGCCCGGCCGAACCCGCGGGTCGCCTCGGCGGTGGCCAGGGTCGCGCTCCGGCGGGTCACGAGGCCCTCCGCCGACGGGCACGGCTGACTCGGCGGCGACGGGCGACGTCGGTGACCTGGAGCCGGACCCGGGGCTTGCTCTCGACGTCGACGCCGGTGGCCGCCGCCCGGAGGCTCCGCTCGACGAGCTCGAGGAGCTGCTCGGTGACGGTGTGCGGGTGCTCGAGGAGGATGATGTGCCCGGCGTCGGCGACGACGACGTGCTCGGCGCCCGGGAGGTGGCGGACGATGTCGGCGCTGTGGTCGGGCGGGGTGAGCCGGTCCTGCTCGCCGTTGAGGACGAGCGCCTCGACCCCGTGGTAGGCGGCGAGGGCGGCCCGCTTGTCGAGCCGGTCGATCGTCGGGAGGAAGTCGGCCATGACGTCGAGCGGGGTCCCGAAGATCATGTCTCCGGTGAACCGGACCGTGGCCTGGTCGACGGGTGAGGCGAACGAGTAGCGCTCGACGAAGTAGCTCTCGACGTCCCGACCGACCCGGCGCAGCCCGGTGACGACCTTCTGCTGGGCGGCGAGCCGTCCGAGGACACCCGGCCCCATCCGGGCGATGAGCGCCCCGACGGCCTCGCCGAACCCGAGCGAGAGGAGCCGCCCGCCGCCGGCGCTCGTCGCGATGAAGGCGACGGCGACGACACGCTCCCGGACGACCTCGGGGTGCTGCTCGCCGAACGCCATGAGGGTCATCCCGCCCATCGAGTGACCGACGAGCACGAGAGGGCCGTCGGGGGCGACCTCCTCGAGGACCCGGTGGAGGTCCCGACCGAGCTGGTCGATGTCGCAGGAGAGCGCCGGCGGACGCTCGGACCGTCCGTGGCCGCGCTGGTCCCACGCGACCACCCGGTAGCCCCGGCGGACGAGGGCCCGCCGCTGGAGCACCCAGCTGCGGAGGTTGAGGGTGTACCCGTGGCAGAGGACGACCGTCGGGAGCGGCGGGTTCGGGCCGGGCCCCTCGTCCGTCCCGGGCTCGTCGACCTCGACGTGGAGCCGGACGCCGTCCTCGGCCGTGACGGTGAGCTCCTTGTCGGCCTCGTGGCGGTAGGCCGCGGGGTCGGCGAGCGAGCCGAGCGCCCGCCGGTCGTCGGACCGGCGGCGGGCGAGGGCACCGACGCCGACGGCGGTGGCCGTCCCGACCGCGAACCCCGCGGCGGCGAGCCCCTGGCCGACGATCCCCCGTGCCGGGCTCACGGCCGGTCACCCCCGACGTGCAGGCGGGGCACCCCGGCACCCACCCGGGTGACGATCTCGTAGTTGATCGTCCCGATCGCCGCCGCCCAGTCCTGCGCGGTGGGCTCCCCGTCCTCCTCCCGGCCGAGGACGACGACCTCGTCCCCCGGGCGGGCGGGACTGTCCGGGCCGAGGTCGAGGACGAACTGGTCCATGCACACCCGGCCGGCGACGGTGTACCGCCGACCGCCGACCTCGGCGGGCCCGACGTTCGTCGCGTGCCGGGGGATGCCGTCGGCGTAGCCGAGCGGGACGAGCCCGAGCCGGGTCGGGCCCGCGGTCGTGTACTCGTGGCCGTAGGAGACTCCCTGCCCGGCCGGCGCGTCCTTGACCGAGGTGAGCCGGGCGCTGAGGCGCATCGCCTCGCGGAGCCCGAACCGCGGTGGGCCACCGAGGTCGGGGACCGGCGAGAGGCCGTAGACGGCGACACCGGGCCGGACGAGGTCGAACGCGGCGGACGGGTTGGTGAGCGTGGCCGCGGAGTTCGAGAGGTGGCGGACCTCGGGGTGGACCCCGGCACGCTCGAGGTCGGCGACGGCGTCGACGAACCGGTCCTGCTGGGCGCGCACCGTCGGGTGCTCGGGGGCGTCGGCGTACGCGAAGTGGGACCAGATCCCGACGACGTCGACGACCCGTTCGGCGTGGAGGGCGGCGGCGCGGGCGACGACCTCGTCCCACTCCCCGCCCCAGGCCCCGCCCCGCCCGAGCCCGGTGTCGACCTTGAGGTGGACCCTCGCCGCCGTCCCCGCCGCGCGGGCGGCGGCGGCGACGGCATCGAGCGACCAGAGGCTCCCGGCGGACAGGTCGATCCCGAGCGCGAGTGGTTCGGTGAGGTCCGCGCCGGGCGGGTAGAGCCACGTGAGGAGGGGCGCGTCGACCCCGGCCCGGCGGAGCCGGACGGCCTCGGCGAGCTGGGCGACGGCGAGCCAGCGGGCGCCCCCGCGGACCGCGGCGCGGGCGCTCGGGACGAGCCCGTGCCCGTAGGCGTCGGCCTTGACGACGGCCATGACGGAGGCGTCCCCCGCCCGTCGGTCGAGCTCGCGGACGTTGTCGGCGATCGCGTCGAGGTCGACCTCGGCCCATCCGGACAAGCCGGCGGTGTCGAGGGTCGTCCGGGGGACGGGGCGGGCTTCGAGCGGGGACGGGGTAGTCATGACGGACCCAGTTTACGGAGCGGCCCGGCCCCGGCGGAGGAGGCTCGCGATCGTGGCGGGGATCGCGCCGGCCACCGCCATCGCCCGCACCGGTCCCCCGGGGTTGGCCTCGTCGGCTGCGGTGCCGTGGACGAGGCCCGCGAGGGCGCCCGCGAGGGCGGGCCCCAGCCCGGAGGCGAGAAGGGTGCCGGCGAGCCCGGCGAGGACGTCACCGGATCCGGCGGTCGCGAGCCACGACGGGGCGTCGGCCTGGCTGTGGACCGGGCTCTCCGGGTCCGGCCCGACGACGAGGGTCGTGTTGCCCTTGAGGAGGACGGTCGCGCCGGTGAGCGCGGCGGCCCTGCGGGCGTGCCCGACGGGGTCGGCTTCGACGTCGGACCGCGCGACGCTGCCCGGCCCGTCACCGGCCCCGTCCCCCGACGTGCCCCCCGAGGGGTCCCCGAGCCGGGACAGGAGCCGGGCGAGCTCCCCGGCGTGCGGGGTGAGCAGGGTTGGAGCGTCCCGTCGCCCCGTGAGGAGGTCGAGGCCACCGGCGTCGAGGAGGACGGGCAGCTCGGAGGCGAGGGCCTCCCGGGCGACGCCGAGCTGGGCCTCGGCGGCCGCGCCGGTCGCCGTCGTGTCGAGGCCCGGGCCGACGACCCACGCCTGGACCCGGCCCGCGCCGTGAACCGCCTCGGGGACGTGGGCGCGGACGAGCCCCTCCGGCGCCGGGGTGCCGACGTACCGGACCATCCCGGCCCCGGCGGCGACCGCGGTGGCCGTCGTCATCAGGGCCGCACCGGTGAAGCCCTCGCCTCCCGCGACGACGCCGAGGACCCCGCGGGAGTACTTGTCGTCCCCCGGGCCGGGCACCGGCCAGACTCCGGCGACGTCGTCCCTCGTCAGCCGCCGCACCGCCGGTGCCCCCCCGACGGTGAGCCCGATGTCGACGACGGTGAGGCGTCCGCACGCCATCTCGGTGGCGGGGAGGAGGTGGACGGGCTTGGGCACCCCGAAGGTCACGGTCTCGTCGGCGAACACGGCGTCCGCCGTCGCGACCCGGCCCGCGGGGTCCTGCCCGGAGGGGAGGTCGACGGCGACGACGAGGGCGTCCTCGGCGACCGCCTCGACCCACGGACGGGCCCAGTCGGGCAGCCCGGGGCGCCCGCCGATCCCGAGGATCCCGTCGACGACGACGTCGGCGGCCCGGACGCACTCGAGGGACTCGGGGCCGCCCCCCTCGTGGAGGACGACGCCGGCGGCCTCCGCGGCCGCCCGGGCGCCCTCGTGGACGGTGCCGGTGTGGACGGCGCTCGCCGCGGCGCCCTCGCGGGCGAGCCGCGCGACGGCGTACAGCGCGTCCCCCCCGTTGTTGCCGGGCCCGACGAGGGCGGTGACGCTCCGGGCACGTCGCTCGCCCGTGCGGGCCCTGAGGACCCCGGCGAGGCCGGTCGCGGCCCGCTCCATGAGCTCGCCCTCGGGCAGGCCCTCCATGAGTGCGGCCTCGGCCTCACGGACCCGGTCGACCGACCATGCCTCGATCATCGGCTCACCCCTCGGCAACGACGACGGCCGACGCGACACCCGCGTCGTGGGACAGCGACACGTGCAGGCTGTTGACACCGAGGGCGTCGGCCCGCGCACGGACCGTCCCTGACGTCACGAGGTGGGGCCGCCCGTCCTCGCCCCGGCGGACCGTGACGTCGTGCCACTGGAGCCCGACGGGTGCACCGAACGCCTTGGCGAGCGCCTCCTTCGCGGCGAACCGGGCCGCGAGCGAGTTGAGCGCGAGCCCGGACTCCTCGTCGGTGAAGAGCCGCCGCCGCAGGGCCGGGGTGCGCTCGAGGGTCTCCCCGAAGCGCGCGACGTCGACGACGTCGATGCCGACACCGATGATCACGTGGCCTACTCGACCGTGACCGACTTGGCGAGGTTGCGGGGCTGGTCGACGTCGAGGCCCTTGGCGCTCGAGAGCTCGAGGGCGAAGACCTGGAGCGGGACCGCCGTGAGCAGCGGCGCGAGCAGCGGCGAGGTGTGCGGGACCCGGATGACCTCGTCCGCGAACGGCTCGACCGAGGTGTCCCCCTCCTCGGCGATGACGAGGGTGCGGGCGCCCCGGGCCCGGATCTCCTGGATGTTCGAGACGACCTTGTCGTGGAGGCCGTGCGGGGTCTCCGGGCCGGGCACGACGATGAAGACCGGCTGGCCAGGCTCGATGAGCGCGATCGGCCCGTGCTTGAGCTCGCCGGCGGCGAACCCCTCGGCGTGGATGTAGGCGAGCTCCTTGAGCTTCAGCGCCCCCTCCATCGCGACCGGGAACCCGACGTGGCGACCGAGGAAGAGGACCGAGCGGGTGTCGGCCATGAAGTGGGCGATCTCCGCGACCCGGTCCATCGACCCGAGGAGCCGCTCGATCTTGGCGGGAACCTCGTGGAGCTCCCGCATGACGGCCTGGGCGTCGTCGGCGTACGTCTTCCCGCGGAGCTGGGCGAGGTAGAGGCCGAGGACGTAGCACGCGGTGATCTGGGCGAGGAAGGCCTTCGTCGAGGCGACGGCGATCTCCGGGCCGGCGTGGGTGTAGAGGACGGCATCCGAGGCCCGCGGGATCGTCGACCCGTGCGTGTTGCACACCGAGATCGTCAGGGCACCGAGCTCGCGGGCGTGCTTGACGGCCATGAGGGTGTCCATCGTCTCGCCGGACTGGCTGATCGAGACGACGAGGGTCCGGTCGTCGACGATGGGGTCGCAGTAGCGGAACTCGTGGGCGAGGCTCACCTCGACGGGGATCCGGGTCCAGTGCTCGATCGCGTACTTGGCGACCGTCCCCGCGTACGCGGCGGTCCCACAGGCGACGATGGTGATCCGGTCGATCGTCGCGAGCTTCTCCTCGGGGATCCGCAGCTCGTCGAGGACGAGCTGCCCGGTCTCGTCGGTCCGCCCGAGGAGGGTGTCGGCCACGGCGTGCGGCTGCTCGTGGATCTCCTTCTCCATGAAGGTCGTGTACCCGCCCTTCTCGGCGGCGGCGGCGTCCCACGTCACCTCGTACGCGGTGCCCTCGGCGGGGGTGCCGTCGAAGTCGGTGACCTCGCAGCCGTCCGGGGTGATCGTGACGATCTGGTCCTGGCCGAGCTCGAGGGCGTGCCGGGTGTGCCCGATGAACGCGGCGACGTCGGACCCGAGGAAGTTCTCGCCGTCGCCGAGGCCGACGACGAGGGGGCTGTTGCGCCGGGCGCCGACGACGGTGCCCGGGCTGTCCGCGTGGACGGCGAGCAGGGTGAACGCGCCCTCGAGCCGGGCGACGACCGCCCGCATCGCCGCCGTGAGGTCGCCGGTGTCGGCGTACGCCCGGGCGAGCAGGTGGGCGGCGACCTCGGTGTCGGTCTCGCTGGCGAAGGCGACGCCGGCGGCGAGGAGCTCGGACTTCAGCGCGTGGAAGTTCTCGATGATCCCGTTGTGGATGACCGCGAGCTCGCCGTCGACGCCCGCGCGGTGCGGGTGGGCGTTCTCGTCGCTCGGGCCGCCGTGCGTCGCCCACCGGGTGTGGCCGATGCCCGTCGTCGCGGGCGGGAGCTCACCGGCCTCGACCGCTGCCCGGAGGTTGGCGAGCTTGCCGGCCTTCTTCTCCGAGGCCACTCCCCGGTCGGTGACGAGCGCGACCCCCGCCGAGTCGTACCCCCGGTACTCGAGGCGGGCGAGGCCCTCCATGACGACGTCGAGAGCCTTGTGGTCGGCGGTCGGGCCAACGTATCCCACGATTCCACACATGGGGGGCAGCCTAACGGCCCCCGAGCGTGCCGGAATCCGGCAGGCCGGGGCGTACGAGACAATGGCGCGCGTGACCGCGCCGACACCGATCCCCTCCCCGTACGTCGAGCTCGACCGGTCGGCGTGGGCCAGGCTGCGGGAGAACCACCCGCTCAGCCTGTCGGCGGAGGACGTCGCCCGGCTCGAGGGCCTCGGGGACCGGGTCGACCTCGCCGAGGTCGAGGACGTCTACCTCCCGCTCTCCCGGCTGCTGACGTTCTGGGTCTCCGCGGGCACCCGGCTCCACCAGGTCACCTCGACCTTCCTCGGCGAGGGCCCGGCGAAGACCCCGTTCGTCATCGGCGTGGCCGGCTCGGTCGCCGTCGGCAAGTCGACGACGGCGCGCATCCTCCAGGAGCTCCTCCGGCGGTGGCCCGACACGCCGCGGGTCGAGCTGATCACGACCGACGGCTTCCTCTGGCCCAACCGCGAGCTCGAGCGGCGCGGCCTCCTCGGTCGCAAGGGATTCCCCGAGTCCTACGACCGGCGCTCCCTCCTCCGGTTCGTCGCCGAGGTCAAGGCGGGCCGGGCGGAGGTGACCGCGCCGGTGTACTCCCACCTCACCTACGACATCGTCCCGGGCGAGCGCGTCGCCGTCCGCCAGCCCGACGTCCTCATCGTCGAGGGCCTCAACGTCCTCCAGGCCCCGCGCCCGGCGACCGGGGGCGGGACGAGTCTCGCCGTGAGCGACTTCTTCGACTTCTCCGTCTACGTCGACGCCCACGCCGAGCACATCCGCGCCTGGTACGTCGAGCGCTTCCTCCGGCTCCGGGAGACCGCCTTCGCCGACCCGCAGTCCTACTTCCACCGGTACGCCCGCCTCTCCGACTCCGAGGCCCGGGCGACCGCCCTGCGGATCTGGTGCGAGATCAACGAGCCGAACCTCCGCGCGAACGTCCTCCCGACCCGGTCGCGGGCGAGCCTCGTCCTCTCCAAGGGCCCGACCCACGCCGTGTCGAGGATCCGGATGCGCAAGCTCTGAGGCGGCGGCGGGCATGATGGGGGGATGAGCACGAACGAGCCGACGGACGGGCAGGGGCGCGGCGGCGTCCGCATCGAGCACGACTCCATGGGGGAGGTCGAGGTCCCCGAGGACGCCCTCTGGGGCGCGCAGACCGCCCGGGCGGTCGAGAACTTCCCGATCTCGGGCAGCGGCGTCCCGAGGGCGGTCGTCCACGCGCTCGCCGAGGTGAAGTCCGCCGCCGCACGGGTCAACGCCGACCTCGGGGTGCTCGACGCCGACCGGAGCGCCGCGATCGTCGCCGCCGCGGACGCCGTGGCGCGCGGCGAGCACGACGACCAGTTCCCCGTCGACGTCTTCCAGACCGGCTCCGGGACCTCGACGAACATGAACGTCAACGAGGTCGTCGCCCGCCTCGCCCGCCTCGAGGGCGGGGTCGAGGTCCACCCGAACGACCACGTCAACGCGGGCCAGTCGAGCAACGACACCTTCCCGACCGCGCTCCGGGTCGCCGCGACCCGGGTGAGCCACGAGGAGCTCGTCCCGTCCCTGCTCCACCTCGTCCGCTCGCTCGGGCGCAAGGAGGAGGAGTTCGCCGACGTCGTCAAGGCCGGGCGGACCCACCTCATGGACGCCGTGCCGGTGACGCTCGGCCAGGAGTTCGGCGGCTACCGTCGCCAGGTCGACCTCGGCGCCCAGCGCGTCCTCGTCGCGGCCCAGGCGACGAGCGAGCTCCCGCTCGGCGGGACGGCGGCGGGCACCGGACTCAACGCGGCGCCGGGGTTCGCCGCACGGGTCATCGAGCTCGTCGCCGAGCGGACCGGCCTGCCCTTCCGCGAGGCCGAGAACCACTTCGAGGCCCAGTCCGCCCAGGATGCGCTCGTCGAGCTGTCCGGGGCGCTGCGGACGGTCGCGGTGAGCCTGACGAAGATCTGCAACGACCTCCGCTGGATGAGCTCGGGGCCCCGGACCGGTCTCGGGGAGATCCGGCTCCCCGACCTCCAGCCAGGCTCGAGCATCATGCCGGGCAAGGTCAACCCCGTCATCTGCGAGGCGACCCTCATGGTCTGCGCCCAGGTCATCGGCAACGACGTCACCGTGACGACCGCCGGGGCGGCCGGCGCCTTCGAGCTCAACGTCATGCTCCCCGTCATGGGACGGAACGTCCTCGAGTCGGCCCACCTCCTCGCCCGCGCCGCGCAGCTCCTCGCCGACCGGTGCGTCGACGGCATCGAGGCCGACGTCGAGCACTGCCGCGAGCTCGCCGAGGGCTCGCCGTCGATCGTCACGCCCCTCAACGGCTACATCGGCTACGAGGCGGCTGCGAAGGTCGTCAAGCAGGCCCTCGCCGAGCAGCGTCCCATCCGGGACGTCGTCCTCGACCAGGGGCACGTCGCGTCCGGGGCGATCACCGAGGACCAGCTCGACGAGCTCCTCGACGTCCTCGCCATGGCCCGACCCGGCGGGTCGGCCGGCTGAGGGGACCGGTTGCCCCGGTCGCGGGCAGGGCCGGCGGCCGGCGGCTCAGTACCAGTGCGGGTTGTGGCTGTTCCAGAACCCGAGCGCGCCGCAGGGCGTGCCATAGGACTGCTTGATGTACCCCAGGCCCCAGCGGATCTGGGTCTCGGGGTTGCTCCGCCAGTCGCCGCCGGCAGAGGCCATCTTGCTTCCGGGGAGGGCCTGGGGGATGCCGTAGGCGCCGGAGGAGGAGTTCGTCGCGGTGTGCTGCCAGCCGCTCTCCCCGGTCCACAGCGTCTCGAGGCAGCGCCACTGGTCGGCCCCGAAGCCGTACTCGCCCATGACCCGGCGGGCGACCGAGCGGGGGTCGGCCTGGCTCGCGGCGCGGCGGGCGGCCGCGCGGGAGGCCTTGCTGCGCTCGGCGGCGCGAGCCCGGGCAGCGGCGCGGGCGGCCTTCGCCGCGTGGGCGCGACGCTTCTTCTCCGCCTTGGCCCGGCGCTCCGCAGCGGCCTTCGCGACCCGCTCCTCGGCGATCTTCGCGGTGTTCGCCCGGACCTTCTCCCGGGCGTGCCGGCGGGTCGCCTCCCGGGAGGTGCTCATCGAGGAGCGGAGCTCGGTGAGCCGGGCGGCCTGGGCCGAGTCCGCCGCGGTCGTCCCCGGCGCGCCCGTCCGGATCTGGTCGCCGGAGGCCATCGCGGCACCGGTGGTGGCGACGACCGCGAGGGCGACACTCGCGCCGACGGCGGGTCGGACGAACGCGTGCCGGAGTCGGGCGGCACGCCGGGGACGCGACGGCGTGCTGCTGGGGGCGGGGGCGTGCGGTGCCTGGTGGCGGGGCATCTGGCTCCTAAGCGTGCCGGACCACCCGCAGCCCGGGTGACGGGGCGGGTGGTCGGTCGTACGGAGGGGGGAACGGAGCGGGGATGCCCGCGCCGTTATCGTATCGAGACCATATCGAACCCCGCCGGGCATTGCCCAATCGCGCAGGTCATGGCGGGGCCGCCGGCGCGCGTGTCCGCGCCGGGGCCCCTGCCCGGTCGCTCAGATGTGCGGCCCCTCGAGGAGGTCGGTGACGAGGGCCGCGATCGGGCTCCGCTCGGACCGGTTGAGGGTGACGTGGGCGAACAGCGGGTGCCCCTTGAGGGACTCGATGACGGCGGCGACGCCGTCGTGCCTGCCGACGCGGAGGTTGTCCCGCTGGGCGACGTCGTGGGTGAGGACGACCCTGCTGTTCTGGCCGACCCGGGAGAGCACGGTGAGCAGGACGTTGCGCTCGAGCGACTGGGCCTCGTCGACGATGACGAACGCGTCGTGGAGCGATCGGCCCCGGATGTGGGTGAGCGGCAGCACCTCGAGCATCCCCCGGTCGAGGACCTCCTCGACGACCTCGTTGCTGACGAGCGCCCCGAGCGTGTCGAAGACGGCCTGCGTCCACGGACCCATCTTCTCCTGCTCGCTGCCCGGCAGGTAGCCGAGCTCCTGGCCGCCGACGGCGTAGAGCGGTCGGAAGACGACGACCCGGCGGTGCTGGCGTCGCTCCATGACCGCCTCGAGCCCGGCGCAGAGGGCGAGCGCGCTCTTCCCGGTGCCGGCGCGACCGCCGAGGCTGACGATGCCGACGTCGGGGTCGAGGAGGAGGTCGAGGGCGATCCGCTGCTCGGCGCTGCGGCCGTGGAGGCCGAAGGCGTCCCGGTCCCCGCGGACGAGCCGCACCTGCTTGTCCGGGCCGACCCGCCCGAGCCCGCTCCCCCGCGGCGACAGGAGCTTCAGCCCCGTGTGACAGGCCAGCTCGGCCGCCTCGGCGTGCTCGATCCGACCGTACTCGTAGAGGTCGTCCATCTGGGCGACCGTGACATCGAGCTCGGCCATGCCCGTCCAGCCCGACTCGACCGCGAGCTCGGCGCGGTACTCCTCCGCGGTGAGGCCGACCGCGGACGCCTTGACCCGCATGGGGAGGTCCTTGCTCACGACCGTGACGGCGCGTCCCTCGTCGGCGAGGTTGCGCGCCACGGCGAGGATGCGGGTGTCGTTGTCCCCCAGCCGGAACCCGGCCGGGAGCGCCGTCGGGTCGGTGTGGTTGAGCTCGACCCGCAGGGTGCCGCCGTCGTCCCCGACGGGCACGGGCGCGTCGAGGCGGCCGTGCTCGACGCGGAGGTCGTCGAGCGTCCGCAGCGCCGCCCGCGCGAAGTACCCGAGCTCGGGGTGCTGGCGCTTCCCCTCGAGCTCGGTGACGACGACGACGGGCAGGACGACCTCGTGCTCCTTGAACCGGAGCATCGCCCGTGGGTCGGACAGGAGGACCGAGGTGTCGAGGACGTACGTGTGCGTCGAGGGCGGACCTGCGAAGGGTCGAGGGGTCGAGGTCACGTCAGGCTCCTTGCCGCACCACGCGCCACTCCCGGCGCCACGTGCGCCTACTCGCGGACGAGGTTCCGGGACCGGGCCCTCGGCGGGGTCGAGGGCCGGGACCGGCCCACTCCCCGGAGCGGTGTGTGCTCCATGCCTCGGACCTCCCGAACGCGCAGCGGGTGCCTCGCGTCATCCCCGACGCTACGTCATCTCCACACGTCGGAGCGCTGTTTGCCCCACACCTCGACCGGCGCGTCGCGCGACGGTGTCAGCCGCCGTAACGGCGGTGCCGCTCGGCGTACGCGCGCAGCGCACGAAGGAAGTCGACCCGGCGGAAGTCGGGCCAGTACGCCTCGCAGAAGTAGAACTCGCTGTGGGCGCTCTGCCAGAGGAGGAACCCCGAGAGCCGCTGCTCCCCCGAGGTCCGGATGACGAGGTCGGGGTCCGGCTGGCCCCTGGTGTAGAGGTGCTCGGCGATGTGCTCGACCTCGAGGGACTCGGCGAGCTCCTCGATCGAGGTCCCGTTCCGGGCGTGGGCCGCGAGGAGGGACCGGACCGCGTCGATGATCTCCTGACGCCCGCCGTAGCCGACGGCGACGTTGACCGTCATCCCCTCGACGTGCTCGGTCTGGCGCGCGCTGTCCTTGAGGATCTCGGCGGTCCCCGCGGGGAGGAGGTCGAGGGCGCCGACGGGGTTGACCCGCCACCGCCTCGTCGCCGCGAGCCCGGAGACCGCGGTCTCGATGATCCTCAGGAGCGGCCGGAGCTCCTCCTCCGGCCGGGAGAGGTTGTCCGTCGAGAGGAGCCACAGGGTGACGACCTCGACGCCGGCGTCCTCGCACCAGCCGAGGAAGTTCGTGATGTTGTCGGCTCCGGCCTGGTGGCCCTCGCGGGTGCCCGCGCCGCGGAGCCGGGCCCACCGCCGGTTGCCGTCGAGGAGGACCCCGACGTGCCGGGGGATCTCGCGAGGGTCGAGCGAGCGCGCGACCCGGCGCTCGTAGGCCGCGTAGACGAGGTCGCGCACGGACACCCGGGACCTCCCTCGCTGTGCGGCTCCCCGCCGGGCCGGGCGGGCCCGACCACGGTACCGCTCGCCCCACCCGGCGGGCGCGGGGCACGCACCGACCCCACCCATCTGTCCTACCGGACAGTAACTTACGTTCTCGTAGGTTATGGTGGGGAAATGTCGTCCACGCCCCACCGCTCCGGCCACTCGCGGGAGGCCGTCCTCGACACGGTCGTCGAGACCGTCAAGCCCCGCCTGCGGGGGTGGCTCCACGCGGGCATGGCCCCGGTCGCGGTCGCCCTCGGCGTCGTCCTCATCGCCCTGGCGCCGAGCACCGCGCCCCGGGTCGCCGCGACCGTCTTCACCGTCACCGCAGGCCTCCTGTTCGGGACCTCGGCGGTGTACCACCGCGGCTCGTGGTCGCCCCGCGTCGCCGCCGTGCTCAAGCGGCTCGACCACGCGAACATCTTCCTCATCATCGCGGGCACGTACACCCCGTTCGCCCTGCTCCTGCCGCAGGCGCGGGCGGCGACCCTCCTCGTCATCGTCTGGAGCGGCGCCCTCCTCGGGGTGCTCTTCCGCGTGCTCTGGGTCGGCGCGCCCCGCTGGCTCTACACCCCGGTCTACGTCGCGCTCGGCTGGGTCGCGGTCTTCTACCTCAGGGCCTTCCTCGAGCGCGGGGGGGTCGCGGTCGTCTCCCTCGTCATCCTCGGCGGACTGCTCTACACCCTCGGGGCGGTCGTCTACGGCTTCAAGCGCCCGAACCCCTCACCGCGGTGGTTCGGGTTCCACGAGATCTTCCACGCCCTCACGGTCGCGGCCTTCATCGCCCACTACGCGGCGGCGTCGCTCACCATCGCGGGTCCACTCGCCGGCTGACGGCTCCGCGTTCGGGGTCCTCGCCCTCCCGGTCCTCCTCCTGCCGGTCCCCCTCCTGCCGGGCCCCGCCCTCCCGGGTGGTGGCCTCCGGGGCGGCCTCGTCGCGGCCGTCGTCCTCGCCGGTGTCCCCGCGGGAGTCCCCGGCGGCGCCGTCACCGGCGCCGGCGTCGCCCTCCGGGTCGACCGTGGCACTGGGGCGCTCACCCCGGGCCCGCGCCTCGAGCTCCTCCTGGCGCCGGCGCGCCTCGTAGGACATCCGGCGCATCCGGGCACTCATGTTGCGCATGAGCAGCCACAGGGCGATCGCGAGGAAGAAGAAGGCCGCGAACCCCCACAACCCCGGGGAGACGAGCGTGCTCGGTGTCGGGGTCACGACTCACGCTCCACCCGTCCGTCGTAGGCGACGGGGAGGCCGGGGGTCCTCGCCATCCGCTCGGCCTCGGCGACGTCGCGGAGACCGGCGAAGAGGTCGTCCTCGCCCTCGGCGATGGGGACGTAGGACACCGCGGCCTCGTACTCCTCGGTCCGCCACAGCTCGGCCTGGGTCTCGCGGGGGACGTGGAAGAACGTCCCGTCGGGGTCGACCTGGGTCGCATGGGCGAGGAGGGCGCCGTCGCGGCGGTCGAACCAGTCGGCGCAGTCGACCCGGGTCGTGATCCGCCGCTCCCCGCGCTTCTCCCACCGCTCGAGCCACTCGGTGAACGGGCTCTCGCCGCGCTCGGCGAGGAGGTGCTCGTGGAAGACGACGAGCCGCTCCTTGGTGAAGATGTGGTTGTAGTAGATCTTCAGCGGCTGCCAGGGCTGCCCGGCGTGGGGGAACGCCCCGGGGTCCCCGGCGGCCTCGAACGCCGCCATCGAGACGGTGTGGCACATGACGTGGTCGGGGTGGGGGTAGCCGCCCTGCTCGTCGTACGTCGTCATGACGTGCGGGCGGAACCGGCGGACCTCCCGGACGAGCGCCTCGCTCGTCACCGCGAGCGGCTCGAGGGCGAAGCAGCCGTCCGGCAGCGGAGGCAGCGGGTCCCCCTCGGGGAGCCCGGAGTCGACGAAGCCGAGCCACGTGTGCTCGACCCCGAGGATCTCCTGGGCCCGCCTCATCTCGTCCCGACGAACCTGGGCGAGGTCCCGCAGGATGTGGACGTCGTCCTTGAGCTTGGGGTTGAGGACGTCCCCCCGCTCCCCGCCCGTGCAGGAGACGACGAGGACCTCGGCCCCCTCGTCGACGTACTTGGCCATGGTCGCCGCACCCTTGCTCGACTCGTCGTCCGGGTGGGCGTGGACGGCCATGAGCCGCAACCGCTCTGCCACGTGGCAACCTTCCGTGTCGAGGGAGATCCCCCATCACCGACAATGGACGCAGCCATCCTCTCACCAGGCCGACGCCCGCCCCGACCCGGAAGGTCCCGATGCCCGAGCGCCCCTCCCCCGACCGTCGAAGGACGTGGTGGGTCGTCGGGGTCGTCGGCGTCGGGGTCGGGGTCGCCCTCGCCGTCTGGCTCGGGCTCGCCAACACCCTCGGAGCCGTGACCTGGACCGACACCGGGTACCGGGTCGTCGACGACCGCACCGTCACGGTGACCTTCGACGTCCACCGTCCCCCCGGGACGGCGGTGACGTGCACGGTCCGGGCCCTCGACAGCCGGTTCGGGACGGTCGGCACGGTCGAGGTCGACGTCCCCGCGGGGCCGGAGCGGTCGGTGAGCGAGCAGGTGACCGTGCGGACGACGACCCGCGCCGTCACCGGCACCGTCCAGCGGTGCCACGGCGCGTAGCCCCTCACCGCCGCCGGACAGTCCCCGGAACGCCGTCGGAGCGCCGCCACCGGGCCCGAGCGACCTCGGCCGGGCCGGTGGCACCGGCGCGCGACCCGCGCTGACATCTGGGTCTGGATCGTCCTCTTTGCTAGAATGGCCACTTCACCTCGTGGGTCTGGGCCGGTCGTGGTCCGGACCCACACGCGTACGACGCGCCGAGAGGGGAGGGGCCGGAAGCCTCGGCCCGCGGCGCCCGACGCACCGACCAGCCACACCCCGCGTCCCTGGCGGCACGAGAGCCACCGGGGGGCCGCGGCCTTGACAAGGAGTGTCACGTGAGCGAGACCGCCACCACGACGTCGTTCCTCACCCAGGAGGCCTACGACCGTCTCAAGGCAGAGCTGCAGCAGCTCTCCGGGCCGGGCCGCACCGAGATCGCGAAGAAGATCGAGGCGGCCCGGGAGGAGGGCGACCTCAAGGAGAACGGCGGCTACCACGCCGCCAAGGAGGAGCAGGGCAAGATGGAGGCCCGGATCCGCCAGCTCACCCAGCTCCTCGACAACGCGAAGATCGGCGAGGCCCCGCAGGACACGGGCGTCGTCTCACCGGGCATGGTCGTCACCGTCGAGATGTTCGGCGACGAGGAGACCTTCCTCCTCGGGTCCCGGGAGATCGGCGAGGGCGCCGACCTCCAGGTCTTCTCGGAGCAGTCACCCCTCGGCAGTGCGATCCTCGGGCACGCGGTCGGGGAGACCGCGTCGTACGAGGCCCCGAACGGCAAGATGATCGAGGTGACCGTCGTCAGCGCCAAGCCGTACACGGGCTGAGCGGTCCGGGGCCGGACGCGCGGCACCGGCCTCCCCTGCGACGAGGAGCGCGCCCCGGGACGGGGCGCGCTCCTCGTCGTGTCGCCGGGCGGGTCACCGTCGCCCCGGAGCGCCCCACCCGCTCAGCGGCTCACCGCCCCCCGGTACTCCCGGATCGACAGCGGCGCGAAGACCGCGACGATGGCGACGGCCCAGGCGAGGGAGTAGGCGACCGGGTGCTGGAGCGCCCACGTCGAGCGCTCCGGCGTGCCTGGCGGCAGGTTGCCGAAGAGCCGGCGAGAGGCCTCGGTCACCGTCGAGACGGGGTTCCACTCGGCGAACACCCGGAAGGCGAACGGGAGCTTCTCCGCCTGGACGAAGGTGTTCGCGATGAAGGTCAGCGGGAAGATGACGAGGAACGCCGCGTTGTTGACGATCTCGACGCTCTTGACCTTGAGCCCGACGAGCGCCATCACCCACGACATCGCGTAGGCGAAGGTCAGCAGGAGGAGGAAGCCCGCGAGCCCCTCGAGGACCGAGGTCCGCACCCGCCAGCCGACGAGGAACCCGGTCACCCCCATGACGACGAGGACGAGGACGTTGTTGACGAGGTCGGAGGCCGTCCGCCCGACGAGGACCGCCGAGTCGGCCATGGGCAGGGACCGGAAGCGGTCGATGATCCCCTTCTGCATGTCATCGGCGAGGCCCGTGCCCGTGGTCGTCGCGCCGAAGACGACGGTCTGGGCAAAGATCCCCGGGAGGAGGAACTCGCGGTAGCTCCCGCCCGGGATCTCCACCGCGGCCCCGAAGACGTAGCCGAAGAGGATGATGAACATGATCGGCTGGAGGGTCGTGAAGACGATGAGCTCCGGCAGCCGCCCGATCTTGAGGATGTTCCGCCGGGCGATGACGAGACCGTCCGAGGCGAACGTCGACACCGTGCTCATGCCCGCTCCCGTTCGCCGCGTTCGTGCGGCCTCGCGGCGTCGGCCCCGTCGGCTCCCTCGCCCCGGCCCGGCTCGGCCGCGTGCCCGGTGAGCCGGAGGAACGCGTCGTCGAGCGTCGGGCGGCGGATCCCGATGTCGGACACGACGATCCCGGCCCCGTCGAGGACGCGGACGGCCTCGACGAGGGACCCCGTCCCCCCGGTGATCGGGACGGTGACCTGCCGGGTGTGGGTGTCGACCTCGGCCGCGGCGCCGCCGTCGGCACCGGCGAGACCGCCGAGCAGTCCGGCGGCCTCGGCGAGCCGGGCGCCGTCCTCGACGACGAGCTCGAGGCGCTCGCCCCCGACCATCCGCTTGAGCGCGTCCGCCGTGCCCTCGGCGATGACCCGGCCGTGGTCGACGACGACGATGTTGTCGGCGAGCCGGTCCGCCTCCTCGAGGTACTGGGTCGTGAGGAGGAGCGAGGTCCCCTGGGCGACGAGGCCGCGGATGACCTCCCACATGTCCCCGCGGCTGCGTGGGTCGAGCCCGGTCGTCGGCTCGTCGAGGAAGAGCACCGGGGGCCGTGCGACGAGGGCGCCGGCGAGGTCGAGGCGGCGCCGCATCCCCCCGGAGTAGGTCTTCGCCAGCCGACCCCCGGCCTCGGTGAGGTCGAACTCCCCGAGGAGCTCGCGGGCGCGGGCGCGGGAGGCCGCCCGGCCGACGTGGTAGAGCCGGCCGACCATCTCGAGGTTCTCGAAGCCGGTGAGGTTCTCGTCGACGGCGGCGTACTGCCCGGACACGCCGATCCGGCGGCGGACCTCGTGCGGGTCGGCGAGGACGTCGACCCCGGCGACCTGCGCCCGGCCGGCGTCGGGCCGCAGCAGGGTCGTGAGGACGCGCACGCTCGTCGTCTTGCCCGCGCCGTTCGGGCCGAGCACCCCGAGGACGCTCCCCACCGGCACGCGCATGCTCAGCCCGTCGAGCGCCGTCACGTCCCGGTAGCGCTTGACGAGGCCCTCGGCGAGCACGGCGTCGGTCACATCGAGCAGGATGTCAGAACCCACCGACACCCGGACACGGAGCCGGGGCCGTCAGTCGAAGACGAGCGCGTACCCCTTCCCTCGGAGCGCCTCGAGCACCGCCTCCCGGTGCGGGCGGCCCTTGGTCTCGAGGCGCACCCCGATCTCGACCTCGTCGATGTGGAGCGTGCTGCCGGTGCGGACGTGCTCGACCTCGAGGACGTTCGCGTCGACGGCCGCGCAGTCGGCGAGCAGCCCGGCGAGCGAGCCCGGCCGGTCCTTGACCCGGACCCGGAACTGGAGGTACCGGCCCGCCGCCGCCATCCCGTGTCGGATGATCCGCAGGAGGAACAGCGGGTCGATGTTGCCGCCGGAGAGGACGGCGACGACCGGCCCCTCCCACGGTCCGGCGGGGTTCTCGAGGAGGCGGGCGACCGACGCGGCCCCGGCCGGCTCGACGAGGAGCTTGGCCCGCTCGAGGAGGAAGAGAAGGGCGCGCGAGAGCCCCTCCTCGGTCACCGTCTCGACGGAGTCGACGAGGTCGCGGATGATCGAGAAGGGCACCCGGCCGGGCATCCCGACGGCGATGCCGTCGGCCATCGTCATCATCCCCGGGTGGGCGACCGGCTCGCCCACCTTCAGCGAGGGAGGGTACGCCGCGGCCTGCTCGGCCTGGACGCCGACGACCCGGACGTCGGGGCGCAGGGCCCGGACGACGGTCGCGATGCCTGCGGTGAGCCCCCCGCCGCCGAGCCCGACGACGACGGTCCGCACCCCTGGGCACTGCTCGAGGATCTCGAGCCCGCACGTCCCCTGCCCGGCGACGATGTCGGGGTGGTCGAAGGGGTGGATGAGGACGGCACCGGTCCGCTCCGACCACGCCTTCGCCGAGGCGAGGCACTCGTCGATCGTCGTACCGACCTGCTCGACGGTCGCGCCGTAGGCCCGGGTCGCGGTGAGCTTCGGCATCGGGGCGCCCAGCGGCATGTAGACCTTGGACTCGATCCCGAGGAGCTGCGCGGCGAGGGCCACCCCCTGGGCGTGGTTCCCCGCGCTCGCCGCGACGACCCCGGCACGCTGCTCCTGCGCCGAGAGCCGCGCCATCCGGGTGTAGGCCCCGCGGATCTTGAACGAGCCGGCCCGCTGGAGGTTCTCGCACTTGAGGTGGACCTCGGTCCCGACCCGGTCGCTGAGCGCCCGGGAGTACTCCAGGGGGGTGGGGCGGACGACACCGGCGAGCAGGTCCTGCGCGGCGCGGACGTCGTCGATCGTCACGGGCAGCGGGTGAGCAATCATGGCCCGCAGGGTATCGCCGCAGGGCTCGCCCGCCCGGTCAGTGCCGGGCCGGTTCGAGCACGCCGACGAGCCCGGCCGCGGCGTCCGGGTGGGTCTCGGCGAGGAGCCCGGCGGCGAAGAGCAGGTAGCGGGTGTCGACGGCCGTCCGCGGGGCCCGCGGGACCCGCCATCCTCCGCCGTGGTCACCGGTGACGCCGTCGAGGACGTACGCGCGCCGGGCCTCGTCCCCGTGCCGGAGGACGCCGCCCGACCCGAGGACGAGGGCGACGTCCGCGAGCGGGCGCGGGGACGCGGCCGGGGTGTCGGGCCGGCCGTGCCGGCGTGCGGCGACGACCGCGGCGAGCCGGGCGAGCTCGCCCTCGGCCCGCTCCTCCTCGGGGCCCCGCGGGAGGTGCGCCGGCGTCCGAGCGACGTGCGCGGCGTACCGGCGGACCCCCTCCTCGACGGGGAGCCGCTCGCGGCCGGCGGCCGCGAGCACCCCCTCGGCGTTCCAGCGCATCCCGAGGTCCGCCTCGACGGTCCGGGCGTGCCGGAGCGGGGCGACGACCTCCCTCACCAGCGTCGCGTCCTCGCCCCGGGGCGTGATGACGGAGTAGACGTCGGTCGTCGCTCCCCCGACGTCGACGACGAGGACGTCCCCGCCGACCGTCGCGGCGAGCGCCTCGACCCCCCGCAGGACGGCGTCCGGAGTCGCGGCCCGGACAAGCCGGGCGAACCCCGGTCCCCGGGAGAGCCCCTTGCCGCCGATGACGTGGGCGAGGAACACCTCGCGGATGGCGGCCCGGGCGGCCCCGGGGGCGATGACCCCGATCCGGGGGAGGACGTTGGCGGTGACGACGAAGCGGCGGCCGGTCGCGTCGAGTGCCGCCGCGACCTCGTCGGCGACGTCGGCGTTGCCGGCGACGACGACGGGGGCGGCGACCCGCGCCCGGGCGAGCCGGGTCGCGTTGTGGAGGAGGACGTCGGCGTTGCCACCGTCGGTCCCGCCGACGAGGAGGACGACGTCGGGACGGGCCGCTCGCACCGCCCGGACGTCGGGGGCGGCCATCGGCCCGGTCGCGACGTGGACGACGCGGGCCCCGGCGCTCAGCCCGACCCGCTGGCCCGCCCGGGCGGTGACCTCCCCCTCGTACCCGACGACGGCGAGCCGGAGGCCACCGCCGGCACTCGAGCAGACGCGGACGTCGTCGACCGGGGCGGTCCGGGTGAGGTCGGCCTCGAGGGCGCGGAGCCCGTCCAGGACGTCGGTGTCCGTCGTCGTCGGGACGGCCCCGGTCGCGAGGGCCGCGCCGGTGTCGAGGTCGACGACGGCCCCCTTGGTGTACGTCGACCCGACGTCGACGCAGAGCGCCCGGCTCAGGCGAGCCGGTCCAGTGCCTGGGCGAGGTCGGCGACGAGGTCCTCGACGTCCTCGATGCCGACGGAGAGCCGGACGAGGTCGGCCGGGACCTCGAGCTCGGTGCCGCGGACGGAGGCGTGGGTCATCCGCGCCGGGTGCTCGATGAGCGACTCGACGCCGCCGAGGGACTCCCCGAGGGTCCACAGCTGGGTCTCCCCGCACACCTTGACCGCGACGTCCTCCCCGCCGCGGAGCTGGAAGGAGACCATCCCGCCGTACCGGCGCATCTGCCGGGCGGCGACGTCGTGGTGGGGGTGGTCCTCCAGGCCCGGGTAGTGGACCGCGCTCACCCCCGGCTGGGCGGCGAGGAACTCGACGACCCGCTCGGCGTTCGTGCAGTGCTGCTCCATCCGGACCCCGAGGGTCTTCAGCCCGCGCAGGACGAGCCAGCTGTCGAACGGCCCGGCGACGGCGCCCATCGAGTTCTGGTGGAACGCGACCCGCTCGGCGGTGTCCTCGAGGCCGGGGACGGTGATGCCGGCGCGGGTGACGACCACCCCTCCGACGACGTCGCTGTGCCCGCCGGCGTACTTCGTCGCGCTGTGGACGACGACGTCGGCGCCGAGCGCGAGCGGCTGCTGGAGGTAGGGCGAGGCGAAGGTGTTGTCGACGACGAGGAGCGCGCCCGCGTCCCGGGCGACCCCGGCGACGGCCTCGATGTCGGCGACCCCGAGGAGGGGGTTGGTCGGGGTCTCGACCCAGACCACCCGCGTCTCCGGGCGGACGGCGGCGCGGACGGAGTCGACGTCGGCGATCTGGGCGACGGTGTGCTCGACGCCCCAGGTGGTGAGGACCTTCGCGAAGAGCCGGTAGGTGCCGCCGTACGCGTCGGAGGGGATGACGACGTGGTCGCCGGGGCGCAGGACCGCGCGCAGGAGGGTGTCCTGCCCGGCGAGCCCGGAGGCGAACGCGAAGCCGCGCTCGCCGCCCTCGAGGGAGGCGAAGCACTCCTCGAGGGCGGTTCGGGTGGGGTTCGCCGACCGGGAGTACTCGTAGCCGCCCCGAAAGCCGCCGATCCCGTCCTGCTTGTACGTCGAGACCTGGTAGATCGGGGTGACGACGGCGCCCGTCGTCGGGTCGGGGTCCTGTCCGGCGTGGATCGCGCGGGAGCTGAAGCCGAGGTCGTCCGTCATGGCGCCAAGGCTAGGCCACGGCGGCGACCCGCTCGCGCCCGCCGGGGGACCTCAGCCGTGGACGGTCACGGGCTCGCCGCGGCGCATCGCCTCGAGCTTCTCGGGGTGCTCGGCCTCGAGGTGGCGGATGGCCCGGTGCCGGTGGCGCCAGACCTGGACGCAGCCGAACCCCCAGAAGAGGTACTGGACCGCCATCGCGACCCGGAAGTCACCGAGGGTGTACTCCGACGGCCCCCCGGGCGCGAGCCGGTCGAGGACGACCCCGATGAGGGCCATCGTCAGGAGGGAGGCGGTGAACCCTCCGATGTTGACGATGCCGATGGCACTGCCGATCCGCTCGGGCGGGTTGAACGTCCGGGCGAGGTCGAAGCCGACCATCGAGGTCGGTCCCCCGACGGCGGTGACCATGACGAGGACGACGAGGACGGGCAGCGGGGCCCGGCCGGGCCAGAGGAGGACGACCGCCCAGACCCCGGCGATCGCCGCGACGATCGTCAGGACGATCCGCGAGCGGTGGTACGGCATCTGGCTGACGAGGCGGCCCATGACCGGGCCGGCGACGAGGGTCGTCCCCGTCATGAGGATGAGCAGGGCGCTCGCGGCGTCCGGGGAGAGCCCCTCGCCGGAGACGAGGAACGGGTAGCCCCAGAGCAGGCTGAACACGGTGATCCCGAACTGCGAGGTGAAGTGCGACCACAGCCCGAGCCGGGTCCCGTGCGCCCCCCAGACGTCGCGGAGGTTGTCGCGCAGGGCCTGCACCCGGATCTTCTCGACGGGTGTCCCCCGGTACGGCGAGTCCTTGACGACGAGGACGAGGACGACGGAGAGGAGCGCACCGACCCCGGCGGCGGCCCCGTAGGCGGTCGTCCACCCGAGCGAGCGGAGCGCCGCCGAGAGCGGGAACGCGGCGAGCACCGCGCCGAGCTGGCCGAACTGGCCGGTGAGCTGGGTGACCATCGGGGCCTGGCGGGCGTGGAACCACAGCGCGACGAGTCGCAGGACGCTGACGAAGACCATCGCGTCCCCGGCCCCGATGAGCACCCGGGCGGCGAGCCCGACCTCGTAGCTCCCCGCGAACGCGAACCACGCCTGACCGAGGGTGAGGAGGGCGAGCCCTCCCCCGAGGAGGCGCTTCGAGCCGAACCGGTCGAGGAGGACCCCGACCGGCACCTGCATCGCGGCGTACACCGCGAGCTGGACGACGGTGAACGTCGCGAGCTGCGAGGCGGAGATCCCGAACCGGTCGGCGGCGATGATCCCGGCGACCCCGAGCGAGGTCCGATGGAAGACCGCGAGGACGTAGACGGACAGGGCGGCCGCCCAGACCGCCCAGGCCCGGCGGCGGCCGATGTCGTGGACCTGCGTGACCGCCATCAGAGCCCCCGGAGCCGGGCACGGGCGGCGCTGAGGTGGTCGTCGGTCTCGGCGAGGAACTCCTCGTGGGTGCCGTCCCGGAGGATCTCGACGAGCCGGGAGTGCCCCGCGACGGCGGAGTCGATCCGGTCCGCCGACATCCGCATCTGCGAGACGATGATGCACACCTGCCGGTCGCGCAGGGCGTGGTAGGTCCGGCTGAGGATCGGGTTCCCGGCCGCGGTGACGATGACCTCGTGGAAGGCCCGGTCCTGCTCGACGAAGCGGGTGACGTCCCCGGCGCCACGGGCGGCGCGCATCGCCTCGAGCTGCTCCCGCAGGGCGGGGAGGACCTCCTCGCGGCGCTCCCACATCGCCCCGGCCGCCCAGTGCTCGATGACCGAGCGGGCCTCGAGGACATGCCGGGCCTCGTCGGCGGTCACCGGGAGCACGAGGGCGCCCTTCTTCGGGTAGAGCCGGACGAGTCCCTCGACCTCGAGCCGGAGGAGGGCCTCACGGACGGGGGTCCGCGACAGCCCGGTCTGCTCGGCGACCGCGCCCTCGGTGAAGAACTCGCCGCCGGGCAGGGTCCCGTCGAGGATGTGGTGCTTGACGTGGTCGTAGACGCGGGTGGAGGCAGGTGGGGCTGAGGACGACATGATGCATCCATGTTAGATACAAGATGGATGCATGTCGAACGGGCCCGACCGAGGCGCTTCGCCGCTCGGTGAGGACGCTCGGGCGACGCACGCGAGGCGGTGGGTCACCGGCGGGGCGAACGCCGACGCCGCCCGGGGGCAGCCCCCCGCATCCCGGGGTGGGCCGGGTCGACCCGGACGATCTCGAGCACGCGGAACAGCCGACCCCGTCGCCGCGTTGACCGCACCACAGCGTCGTCCCGCCAGCCGGGGCGGCGGGACCACCGAGCCTGACGAGCGGAGACGAGATGATCTTCGGATCACGGATCAAGACGGCGATGCCGACGAAGGACACGGCTCTCAGGGGCCACAGCCAGCGGCTCTTCCCGGTGCCGTCGACGCATGCGGTCCTCGGCACGCCGCTCGAGGGCCCCTGGCCCGAGGGCACCGAGGTCGTGCACGTCGCGATGGGCTGCTTCTGGGGTGCGGAGCGGATCTTCTGGCAGATCCCCGGCGTCGTCTCGACCTCGGTGGGGTACATGGGGGGCCTCACTCCCAACCCGACGTACGAGGAGACGACGACCGGGCTCACCGGCCACGCCGAGACCGTCCTCGTCGCCTACGACCCGGCGGAGACCTCGCCCGAGCTCCTCCTCAAGGCGTTCTGGGAGAACCACGACCCGACCCAGGGGAACCGCCAGGGCAACGACGTCGGCACGGCGTACCGGTCGGCGGTCTACTGGACGACGCCGGGGCAGGAGGCCGCTGCGCGCGCGACCCGGGAGGCGTTCCAGGGCGAGCTGACGAGGCACGGGCACGGCGAGATCACGACCGAGCTCCGCGGCGCGCAGGACGCGGGCCCGTTCTACTGGGCCGAGGAGTACCACCAGCAGTACCTCCACAAGAACCCCTACGGGTACTGCAACCACGGCCCCAACGGCCTCACCTGCCCGATCGGCGTCCTCCGCCAGGACGAGGTGCCGGCCCAGGTCGACGTGGCCCCGCCCCGGGGGTGAGCGGCTCGGGCGTGGCCGACCCCCACCCACCCGGGCGAGGGAGGGCCCGCCCCGGGGGCCGGTCCGGGGTCACGTCCGGAGCATGAGGCGGCCGCCGAGGACGAGCGTCGCGAGGGTGACGAGGAGCATGAGGGCGACCCACAGCCCCGCCGGGAGCACGGTGAGGCGTGCGAGCTGGTCGGGGTCGGAGTCCCGCGCACGACCGCCGCCCCGGGCGCGCTGGAGCTCGACGACCTTCCACGGGGCGGCGAGGAGGAGGAACCACGCGACGGCGGCTGCCGTCCCCGACTGGAGCGCCGCGCTCCCCCACCACGTCACCCCCCCGAGGGCGACCCCGGTGACGAGGAGCACCCAGAGGCCGTAGAGGTTGCGGATCTCGAGGAGGAGGAGCGCGAGGAGGGCGAGCAGCCCCCAGAGCGCGGCGACGGCGTGCCCCCACCCGATGACCGCGGCGACGGCGAGCCCGAGCAGTCCCGGCCCGACGTAGCCGGCGAACAGGGTCGCGACCATGCCCGCCCCCCGGGCCCGGCCGCGCGAGAGGGTGAGGCCGGAGCTGTCGGAGTGGAGCCGGACCCCGGCGAGGGAGCGCCCGCAGGCGAGCGCGACGAGCGCGTGCGCGCCCTCGTGGACGACGGTGACGAGGTGCCGCGCGAGCCCCCATGCCGGGCCCCACCCGACCGCGGCCAGGGCGACGAGGCCGGTGAGGACGAGGGTGGTCGGGGACGGCGGCGGGGACGTCGCCCACACCCGCTGCCACAGCTCATCCACGCGGCCACCTCCTCCTCGTCCGGGTCCGGGGACCGATCGTCCCGGACGCCCCTGTCAACCCGACCCCTACCCTCGCGGCCGTCGCTGACCTGCACTAGTGTCGATCGCAGTCGTCGAGGAGGTCGGTGGGATGAGCGCGCGGACAACATTCCTGTCGTGGCCGGTGCTGCGCCAGCTCCGGTCCGGGGACGTCCTCGGCCGGGGGCCGGCCGTCACCTCGAAGGGCACCCGCGAGCTGACTCCGCGAACCAGGGACGCCGACCGGGTCGTCCAGAGCATCTGCCCGTACTGCGCGGTCGGCTGCGGCCAGAAGGTCTACGTCAAGGACGAGAAGGTCGTCCAGATCGAGGGTGACCCGGACTCGCCGATCTCCCGGGGCCGGCTGTGCCCGAAGGGCTCGGCGAGCGAGCAGCTCGTCAACACGGCCGGCCGCCAGACGAGGGTCCTCTACCGGCGCCCGTACGGCACCGAGTGGGAGGTCCTCGACGTCGACACGGCGACCGACATGATCGCCCGCCGCATGGTCGACACCCGCGCCCGGACGTGGCAGGACATCGACGAGCAGGGCCGCCGGGTGCGCCGGACCATGGGGATCGCCTCGCTCGGCGGGGCCACCTTGGACAACGAGGAGAACTACCTCATCAAGAAGCTCTTCACGGCCGCCGGGGCCGTGCAGATCGAGAACCAGGCGCGTATTTGACACTCCGCCACGGTTCCCAGTCTGGGAGCCTCGTTCGGACGCGGCGGCGCGACCTCGTACCTCCAGGACCTCCAGCACAGCGACTGCATCGTCATCCAGGGTTCGAACATGGCCGAGTGCCACCCGGTCGGCTACCAGTGGGTCATGGAGGCGAAGAAGCGCGGCGCGAAGGTCATCCACGTCGACCCGCGCTTCACCCGGACCTCGGCGACGGCTGACCAGCACGTCCCCATCCGGGCCGGCAGCGACGTCGCGTTCCTCGGCGGCCTCGTCAGCCACGTCCTCGAGAACGGGCTCCACTTCCACGACTACGTCGTCAACTACACGAACGCCGCGACCGTCGTCGGGCGCGACTTCGAGGACACCGAGGACCTCGACGGGCTCTTCTCCGGCTACGACGAGGAGTCCGGCACCTACGACCCGCAGAGCTGGGCGTACTCGACCGCGGAGGGACAGGGCGGCAGCCCCGTCGACGACGGCCCGCCCGCCGCCGCGGACACCCACGGCGCCGTCGACGAGGGCATCGGCGACCCCGGCGGCAGGCACGAGCACGGGGCGCAGAGCGCCGGACGGGGCTCGGGCGAGCAGCACGGCAGCGGTGGCCCGGCACTCGAGCACGCCCGGGTCCGCCGGGACGAGACGCTCGAGGACCCCCGGACGGTCTTCCAGATCCTCCGGCGCCACTACTCCCGCTACACCCCCGAGATGGTCGCCCAGGTGTGCGGGATCTCCGTCGAGGACTTCCTCGAGGTCGCCCGGGCGGTGACCGAGAACAGCGGCAGGGAGCGGACGACGGCATTCTGCTACGCCGTCGGGTGGACCCACCACAGCCTCGGCGCCCAGTTCATCCGCACGGCGGCGATCCTCCAGCTCCTCCTCGGCAACATCGGCCGTCCCGGGGGCGGGATCATGGCCCTTCGCGGGCACGCGAGCATCCAGGGCTCGACCGACATCCCCACCCTGTTCAACCTCCTCCCGGGCTACCTCCCCATGCCGATGGCCGGCGAGCACGACACCGTGGAGGACTACCTCGAGAGCGTCGCGAGCAAGGAGCAGAAGGGGTTCTGGGCGGAGGCCGACGCGTACACCGTCAGCCTCATGAAGGCGTGGTGGGGGGACGCCGCGACCGCCGAGAACGGCTGGGCGTTCGACAACCTCCCCCGGATCACCGGGCCGCACGGGACGTACCAGACCGTCATGGACATGGTCGCCGACAAGGTCGAGGGGTACTTCCTCCTCGGGCAGAACCCGGCCGTCGGGTCCGCGCACGGGCGGATGCAGCGCGAGGGCCTCGCCCACCTCAAGTGGCTCGTCGTCCGCGACTTCCAGCTCATCGAGTCGGCGACCTTCTGGAAGGACGGCCCGGAGATCGCGACCGGGGAGATGCGGACCGAGGACATCGGCACCGAGGTCTTCTTCATGCCGGCGGCGACCCACGTCGAGAAGTCCGGGTCGTTCACCCAGACCCAGCGCCTCCTCCAGTGGCACCACAAGGCGGTCGAGCCCCCGGGCGACTGTCGCAGCGAGCTCCACTTCTTCTACGACCTCGGGAAGCGGATGCGGGCCCTGGTCGCCGGCTCGACCGAGGAGCGTGACCGGCCACTGCTCGACATCACCTGGGACTACCCGGAGATCGAGCACGGCGAGCCCGACCCGGAGGCCGTCCTCAAGGAGATCAACGGACGTCACCTCACCGGGGACGACGCCGGGAAGATGCTCAGCGGGTACACGTCGATGAGGGCCGACGGGTCGACTTCCGGCGGCTGCTGGATCTACACCGGCGTCTACGCCGACGGGACGAACCACGCCGCCAACCGCACCCCCGGCCAGGAGCAGTCGAGCGTCGCCCCGGACTGGGGCTGGGCGTGGCCGATGAACCGGCGGATCATCTACAACCGCGCCTCCGCCGACCCCGAGGGCCGGCCGTGGAGCGAGCGGAAGAGGTACCTGTGGTGGGACGCCGAGGCGGGCAGCTGGGCCGGGCCCGACGTCCCCGACTTCCCGAGGACGACCGCGCCCGACTACCGGCCCGAGCCGGGCACCGGCGGGGCGGCCGGGCTCGCCGGTGACGACCCGTTCGTCATGCAGGCCGACGGCAAGGGGTGGCTGTTCGCGCCGAAGGGCCTCGTCGACGGCCCCCTGCCGACGCACTACGAGCCGCAGGAGTCCCCGGTCCGCAACCCCCTCTACGGGCAGCAGAGCAACCCGGCGCGGCAGGTCTTCCCTCGCAAGGACAACCTCTGGGCACCCTCGGGGGACGACCCCGGCGTCGAGGTGTATCCGTGCGTCTTCACGACGTACCGGCTCACCGAGCACCACACGGCCGGGGGGATGAGCCGGTGGCAGCCGTTCCTCTCCGAGCTCCAGCCGGAGATGTTCTGCGAGGTCTCCCCGGAGCTCGCCGCCGACCGCGGCCTGACCAACGGCGGGTGGGCGACGATCATCTCGGCGCGGGCCGCGATCGAGGCCCGGGTGCTCGTCACCGACCGGGTCAGGCCGCTGCGGATCGCCGGCAGGACCCTCCACCAGGTCGGGCTGCCCTACCACTGGGGCGTTGGCGGCGACGCCGTCGTCAGCGGGGACTCGGCGAACGACCTCCTCGGGGTCGTGCTCGACCCCAACGTCCAGATCCAGGAGTCCAAGGTCGGCTCGTGCGACATCCGGCCGGGCCGACGACCGCGCGGCGAGGCCCTCCTCGCGCTCGTCGCCGAGTACCAGTCGCGGGCCGGGTCGACGGTTCGGACGAGCAACGACCTCATGACGGCGCACCCGCCGCAGACGAGCGGGACGAGGGAGGACGAGGACTGATGGGGCTCTTCCGCAACCAGCTGTCCGGGCCGACCGACCCGGTCGCCGACGCCCGCTGGCGCACGCCGGAGCGGCGCAAGGGCTTCTTCACCGACACCTCGGTCTGCATCGGCTGCAAGGCGTGCGAGGTCGCCTGCAAGGAGTGGAACGCCGTGCCGGCCGGGGTCGCGGACCTCACCGCGACGTCGTACGACAACACCGGCGCCCTCGGGGCCGACACGTGGCGGCACGTCGCGTTCGTCGAGCAGGGACCGGAGCGGATCGCCGCGGCGCGGGCGTCGGGCCGGCGGCTCGTCGACCTCGGGATGCCCGCGATCCCCGGGACCGAGCCGGGGGCGGCGGGGTCGTCGGGGTCGACGGGGTCGACGGGGTCGACGGGGTCGACGGTGCTCCCGGGCGGGGAGGGGGTCTCCGCCGGCGGGGCCTCGAGCGGCAACGTCGGGCCGGCCCTCGGGACGCGGAGCACGTCCGGCACCGGGGACGTCCTCGCCGCCCTCACCGAGGGGGGCGTCGTCGGCGGCGACGGCTCGGGGACGACCGCGACCGGGGCACCGATGCCCGACTTCCGGTGGCTGATGTCCTCCGACGTCTGCAAGCACTGCACCCACGCCGGCTGCCTCGACGTCTGCCCGACCGGGTCGCTCTTCCGGACCGAGTTCGGCACGGTCGTCGTCCAGGCCGACGTCTGCAACGGCTGTGGCTACTGCATCCCCGCGTGCCCGTTCGGCGTCATCGAGCGCCGCGAGGGCGACGCGACGGTGACCAACCACGGGACCGCCCAGAAGTGCACCCTCTGCTACGACCGGCTCGGCGACGGCGAGACCCCGGCGTGCGCGAAGGCCTGCCCGACCGAGTCGATCCAGTTCGGCGACCTCGGCGACATGCTCGCCGCGGCGAACGAGCGGGTCGGGGCGATGCACGCCCGGGGGCTCACCGAGGCCCGTCTCTACGGGGCGAACCCCGAGGACGGCGTCGGGGGCACCGGTGCGGTCTTCCTCCTGCTCGACGAGCCGGAGACGTACGGCCTGCCGCCCGACCCCAGGGTCCCGACGGCGGACCTGTCAAAGATGTTCACCCGCGCCGGGCTCGCCGGGCTCGGCATGCTCGCCGCCGCCGCGGTGTCGTTCCTCGGGGGGCGGGCATGACGACGAGTCCGTTCGACACCTTCCGTCCGCCGGAGCCGGAGCGGCGCCGAGGCGGCCGCCGCCGCAGGCGCGCCGGCGGCCGGGGCGAGGAGGTCCTCGTCCCGGAGGCCGAGTTCTCGAGCTACTACGGGCGTCCGGTCGTCAAGGCGGCCCCGTGGGAGGCCGACATCCCGGCCTACCTCTTCCTCGGGGGCCTCGCCGCCGGGTCCGGTCTCCTCGGGACGGGCGCGTCCGTCACCGGCCGACCCGTGCTCCAGCGCAACAGCCGGTACGCGGCGATGGCCGCCATCGCCCTAAGCGGCGCCGCCCTCGTCCACGACCTCGGGCGGCCTGAGCGGTTCCTCAACATGCTCCGGACGGTCAAGCTCACGTCCCCGATGTCGGTGGGGACGTGGATCTTCAGCGGGTTCAGCGCGACCACCGCGGCGGCGACCGCGGCCCAGCTCGCCCGCGCGGTCACGGGGGACTCCCGGCTCACCCGGGCGCTCGCCCCTCTCCAGGCCCCGGCGGGCGTCGGGTCGGCCCTGCTCGCCCCTCCCCTCGCGGCGTACACCGCCGTCCTCCTCTCCGATACGGCGACCCCGTCGTGGAACGCGGCGTGGCGCGAGCTGCCGTTCGTCTTCGTCGGGTCCGCGCAGGCCGCGGCCGGCGGGATGGCGATGGTGACGACGCCGACGTCGCAGGTCGGACCCGCCCGCGTGCTCGCGGCACTCGGCGCCGCCCTCGACGTCGGGGCGATGGAGCTCCTCCACCGCCGTCTGCGCGAGGAGGGGGTCGACGAGCCCCTCGAGCAGGGACGTCCGGGGGCGATGCTCCGGGCGAGCACGGCGCTCACCGTCGCCGGCGGGGTCGGCGCCGCCCTCTTCTCGCGCAACCGCGCCGTCGCCGCCGCCTCCGGCGCGGCCCTCGTCGTCGGGTCGGCGCTCACCCGGTTCGGGATCTTCGAGGCGGGCATCGCCTCGACCGAGGACCCGAAGTACGTCGTCGAACCGCAGCGCCGCCGGCTCGAGGCCCGGCGGGCCGCGGGACGGGACGGGGACTCGATCACGACCGGGCCCCACCACCCCGACCGCTGACCAACCCCGCCTCCGTCCGCGCCCGACCGGCCCTCGCGTCCGCACCGATCGTCGCGATGGCGCCAGCTCCGCGGACGTCCCCCAGCCGCCGGGCTTGCGTCCGCGTGGACCGTCGCGATCACCCAGACCCCGCGGACGTGGGACGGGTGCGCTCGTTCACGGTCGCCATCCCCGCGAGCGGAAGACGTCGAGCAGGCTCGCGAAGAAGGGGTCCGGGTCGCTGCGCAGGGTCAGCACCGAGACCTGGGCGGCCACCTCGCCCCGGAGCTGGAGGTCGAGCAGGCGGACCTCGTCGCGCATGGACTGGCCGGGCGCGTCGTGTCCCGCCCCGTTGACCTCGACCGCGACCCGGTACCGCTCCCAGAAGACGTCGAGGTACACCCGACCCCTCCGGCCCCGCCTGACGGCCTGACGGGACGGCTCGGGGAGCCCCCGCTCGCGGCACATCCGTGCGAAGTCGAGCTCGCCGAGGGAGTGGGCTCCGTCGCGAACGTCCGCCAACGTCACCCGGAGCAGGCTGCGGAAGCGGTGCCGGCGGACCCGGTCGAGCTCGACGGCGACGTCGTCCGCGCGGACGAGTCGCTGCTGGATGGGCAGGACGAGACAGAGCGCCGACTGTCGCGGCGTCTGCGCCCACAGGGCGGCCTGGACGGTCGCCACGGCCGGACGGGCCCGCGGTATCCCCGAGGAGACGGCGTCCCGGGCGGTCCAGCGGCGGGACTCGTGGACTGTCACCCGGTCCGGGTGTCCCTTGTGGGTCGACTTGAGGACCCAGACGTGGGTGACGTCCTCCGACCACCCCGTGAGCCCGCCGGCGAGAAGCGCGCTCATCCCCCCGAGGCGGGCGCTGCGACCCACCGAGATCAGGGCGTCCCACCACGCTGCCTCCCCGGTCACCGGGCCGCAGTCGACGGCGACGCCGCGGTAGGGGATGTCGCGCCAGCGTCCTGCGGCCACCTGCGCGCGCTTCCGTCCCGGGCTGACGCCGAGCTCTCGGAGCTGGCCGGTCGTCAGGTGGCGGGCCTGCCGCTCGGCGAGGTCTCGGACCCCATCCGGGTATCGGCGCTGCTCCGGGGTGGGCACCCGAGGAGCCTCCCTCCGGGAGCGGTGCCGGGAGTGCCGGCGGCCGGGCCCTGTGGACAGCGGCGCGACGGTGGCGGTGCTGTGGACGACCTCGCCGGCTCGCTGCGTCCGCGTCGACCGTCGACAGGGCGCCGACTGCGCGGACGTCCCTCAGCCCGCCGGGTTTGCGTCCGCGTCGACCGTCGACAGGGCGCCGACCGTGCGGACGTCCCTCAGCCCGACGGCTCAGCGGACGACGAGCGTGGCCTCGCGCCCAGGGACGGTCTCGCCGACGACGGGGGCGCCGGGGACCTCGCCGACGACGAGCAGACCGCCTGACGTCTGGGCGTCGGCGAGGAGGATGAGCTCCTCCTGCCCGACCGCGGCCTCGAGATGGGGGGCCACCCAGTCGAGGTTGCGGGTCGAGCCACCCGGGACGAACCCGTCCCGGAGCGCGGCCCGCGCCCCGTCGAGGTACGGCACCGCGGCGGCGTCGACGACCGCGGTCACGCCGGAGGCGCGCGCCATCTTGAAGAGGTGGCCCAGGAGCCCGAAGCCGGTGACGTCGGTCGCCGCCCGGACCCCCGCGGCGAGGGCGGCGACCGACGCCGCCGCATTGAGCTCGGTCATCGTCGCGACCGCCTCGGGGAACACCTCGCCCGTCGCCTTGTGCCGGTTGTTGAGCACCCCGACCCCGAGGGGCTTCGTCAGACTGATCGGCAGGCCGGCCGCAGCGGCGTCGTTGCGCATGAGCCGGGCGGGGTCGGCGACCCCGGTGACGGCCATGCCGTACTTCGGCTCGGGGTCGTCGATGCTGTGGCCGCCGGCGACCGGGCAGGCGGCGGACCGGGCGACGTCGAGGCCACCCCGGAGCACCTCGCGGAGCAGCTCGGCGGGCAGGCGGTCGATCGGCCACCCGACGAGGTTGACCGCGAGGACCGGCCGGCCGCCCATCGCGTAGACGTCGGAGAGGGCGTTCGCCGCGGCGATCCGACCCCAGTCGTAGGCGTTGTCGACGACGGGGGTGAAGAAGTCGGCGGTCGAGAGGACGGCCACCCCGTCGGCGACCCGGACGGCGGCGGCGTCGTCGCCCGCGTCCAGGCCGACGAGGAGGTCCGCTCCGGGCACACCGACGAGGTCGCGGACCACGTCCTCGAGCTGCCCGGGAGGGATCTTGCACGCACACCCACCGCCGTGAGCGAACTGCGTCAGCCGCACCTTCTCAGCCATGGGGTGACCCTATCCGCCCGGCCCCGGGCGTCGACTAGCGTGGGGCTCGGAGGCGTCAGGGTTCCTGGTGGTCCCCCCGGTCTTCAACACCGGTGAGACCGAGTACCTCGGTCTGGCGGGTTCGATTCCCGTCCGCCTCCGCCACCTGCCTCGCCGCCGTGCGGTGGCCCGGGACGCCGGGCACCGGACGGTAGCGACGAGACGAGAGGAAGGTCGCCCGTGAGCGTCGAGGACTCGCGTCGCCGGATCCCCCGGACCGACGTCCTCCTCGCCCTGCCCGGTATCGCCGCAGCGACCGGGACCCTTGGGCCCGAGGTCGTCAAGAGCGCGGTGACGGCCGCCCAGGAGCGCGCTCGATCCGGGCAGATCGCCCCCGAGGACGTCGCCGACGCCGCCCTCGCCGCGCTCCCCGCGGGCGCGACGTCGATGACCCCCGTCCTCAACGCCACCGGGGTCGTCGTCCACACCAACCTCGGCAGGGCCCCGTTGTCGGGCGCGGCGCTGCGGGCCGTCGAGGAGGCCTCGGGGTACGTCGACGTCGAGTTCGACCTCGCCACCGGCGCCCGGGCCCGGCGGGGCCGGGCGGCCCGGGAGGCCCTGCTCGAGGCCGTGCCCGCCGCCGGCGACGCCCTCGTCGTCAACAACGGCGCCGCCGCGCTCGTCCTCGCGACGACCGCGCTCGCCACCGGCCACGAGGTCGTCGTCAGCCGCGGCGAGATGGTCGAGATCGGGGACGGGTTCCGCCTGCCCGACCTCATCGCCTCGACGGGCGCCCGGCTCCGGGAGGTGGGGACGACGAACCGGACGACGGTGCGCGACTACGCCGACGCTGTCGGCCCCGAGACCGGGTGCGTACTCAAGGTCCACCCGAGCAACTTCCGCGTCGAGGGGTTCACCTCCGCCGCCCCGCTCAGCGAGCTCCGCGGCCTCGGCGTCCCCGTCGTCATGGACGTCGGCAGCGGCCTGCTCCGTCCCGAGCCCACGCTCCCCGACGAACCGGACGTCTCGACGTGCCTCGCCAACGGCGCGACCGTCGTCACCGCAAGCGGCGACAAGCTCCTCGGGGGCCCCCAGGCCGGGCTCGTCCTCGGGGAGGCCACCGTCGTCGAGCGCCTCCGGCGGCACCCTCTCGCCCGGGCACTCCGGGTCGACAAGCTCACCCTCGCGGCCCTCGAGGCGACAGTCCGCGGCCCCCGGCCGCCGGTGACGGCGTCCCTCCGGGCGGGGGGCGACCCGCTCCGACGCCGGACCGAGACGCTCGCCCGCCGTCTCGGCCGGGACGTCGTCGAGGTCGACGGCCGCGTCGGGGGCGGCGGCGCCCCCGGCGTCCCCCTCCCCGGCTGGGCGGTCGAGCTGCCGGACCGCTGCGCGCCGCTGCTCCGCGCGGGGACGCCGGCCGTCGTCGCCCGGGTCGAGGGCGGGCGCTGCCTCGTCGACCTCCGGTGCGTCCCCGAGGACGCCGACGCCGCGCTCGAGTCCGCCCTCCGCGCCGCCGTCACCGCCCTCACCGCAGGCAGCTGAGTCGTGCACGTCGTCGCCACCGCCGGGCACGTCGACCACGGCAAGTCCACCCTCGTCCGGGCGCTCACCGGCATCGAGCCCGACCGGTGGGAGGAGGAGCGCCGCCGCGGGCTGACGATCGACCTCGGCTACGCCTGGACGGTCCTCCCGAGCGGCGACGAGGTCGCCTTCGTCGACGTCCCCGGGCACAGCCGGTTCATCGGGAACATGCTCGCCGGCCTCGGCCCGGCACCCGCGGTCCTCGTCGTCGTCGCCGCCGACGAGGGCTGGCGGGAGCAGTCCGAGGAGCACCTCGCGGCGGTCGACGCCCTCGCCGTGAGGAGCGGGCTCCTCGTCGTCACCCGGTCCGACCTCGCCGACCCCGCCGACGCTCTCGCGACGTCCCGGGAGCGGATCTCCCGGAGCACCCTCGGGGACGTCGAGTCCGTCGCCGTCTCCGCCCGGACGGGGGCCGGCCTCACCGACGTGCGTGCGGCCCTCGGCCGGCTCGTCGCCGCCCTCCCCGAGCCCCGGGGCGAGGACAGGGTCCGGCTCTGGGTGGACCGGGCGTTCACCGTCACCGGGAGCGGGACCGTCGTCACCGGCACCCTCGGGGCAGGCTCCGTCCGCGCCGGCGACGAGCTCGAGCTGCACGGCAGGCGGGTGCGCGTCCGCGGGGTCCACAGCCTCGGGCGCCCTCGTGAGCGGGTCGACGCGGTCGCCCGGGTGGCGGTCAACCTCCGCGGGGTCGACGCTGGCGACGTCGGCCGCGGGGACTGGCTCCTCTCCGTCGGTGCCTGGTCCCTGGCCACCGAGGTCGACGTCCGGGTCCGCCCCGTCCTCGACGGCCGCGACGAGGCCGTGCCCGGGCGCGCCGCGGAGACCCTCCCCGCGCAGGTGACCGTCCACGTCGGGACGGCCGCCCTCACCGCCCGGGTCCGGCCGCTCGGCGCCGACGTCGCCCGGGTCGGCCTCCCGCGCGCGCTGCCACTCGAGCTCGGGGACCGTCTCATCCTCCGCGACCCCGGCCGGCACCGGGTCCTCGCCGGGGGTCTCGTCCTCGACGCGCACCCGCCGGCGCTGACGCGCCGCGGGGCGGCCCGGGCCCGAGCGAGCGACCTCGCCGCCGCCGAGGCGCGGACCGACGTCGCCGCCGAGCTCCGCCGGCGGGGGCCGCTGCGCCGGTCCGACCTGCGCGCTCTCGGGGCCGGCCCGGACGACCTCGCAGCCCCCGGGCCCGGGGTCCGGGACGTCGACGGCTGGCTCGTCCTCGACGCGACGTGGTCGGACTGGGTCTCCTCCCTCCGCGGCGTCGCCGACGAGCGCGCCCGCGCCGACCCGCTCGAGCCGACGCTCCCCCTCGACGCCGCCCGCGACCGGGCCGGGATCCCCACCCGGGACCTCGCGGCCCGGGTGGCGCGGGACGCCGCCCTCGAGGTCCGCGGCGGGCGGCTCGCCGTCCCCGGCGTGGCGCCCACGCTCGGCGGCGCCGCGGAGGCCGGCCTGGGCGGCATCGAGACCCGGCTGCGCGGGGAGCCGTTCGCCGCGCCCGAGCGGCCCGAGCTCGATGCCGCCGGCCTCGGCCGGCGCGAGGTCGCCGCCGCGGTGGCCACCGGGCGACTCGTCCGCGTCGGGGTCACCGGCGACGAGGTCCTCCTCCTCCCCGACGCCCCCGCCCGGGCCATGCAGGTGCTCGCGGCGCTCCCGCAGCCGTTCACGACGAGCCAGGCCCGCAGGGCGCTCGGGACGACGCGACGCGTCGTCATCCCCCTGCTCGAGCACCTCGACGCGCGCGGGTGGACACGCAGGCTCGACGCCGGCCACCGCGAGGTCGTCCGGCGCTGAGGGCGGCCCGTCCGCGGAGGACGACGGCGCCGACCGCCCCGAGGACGACGACCCCGAGGACGACGACCACGGCCACCCCGGGGACGACGACCCCGGCCAGGACGAGAGTCCCCGGCACGGCGGCGAGCAGCGACGCCGCCGCGGCCCCGAGAAGGACCGCACGGCGCCCCGGCCGGGTCGGGGACGTCGCGCTCGGCGCCTCCTCCACCCGCGACGACCCCGGGGCGGGCTGGTTCCCGGCCGCGGCCGGCCGCTTCTCGCGGAGGACCCGCCACTGCCGGACCATCCCGTCGACGTCGACGGTCGGGGCGAGGATCGGCGGGTGCGGGCCGCGGGCGATCTCGAGGCGGCTGCGACGGACACGGTGGTTGAAGTCCTCGAGGACGACCCGCACGCTCTCCTCGCGGCTGAGGTCGGCGAGCGTCTCGGGGTACGTCGCCGCCTCCTTGCGGAGGGCGACGCCCGGCGGCAGCGCCGCGGTCATGTCGAGCTGCTCGCGACGGATGAGACCCTTGAGCCACCAGTCGGGGTCGTAGCTCTCCCCGAGGTCGGGGAGCGGCTTGCCCGCGCCGGGGAGGTTGTCGAACTCACCGCGTTCCACGGCCTCCCGGATCTGCCGCTCGACGGGCGACTCGAAGCGCTCCACCGCTCCCACGATGCCACGCCGGGCAGGCGTCGTCACGGCCGCGAGGCGACGCGAACGGTCGGCTCACCTAGGGTCGTCGGCATGCGCATCGTCTCGCTGCTGCCGTCGACGACCGAGATCCTCTTCGACCTCGGCGCCGGCGCCGACGTCGTCGGCGTGACCTTCGAGTGCGACCACCCGCCCGAGGCCCGGACCCGCCGGGTCGTCTCGACGAGCGCGATGCCGGACGGTCTCGCCCCCGACGAGGTCGACGCCTGGGTCACCCGGGCGATGCGCGCCGGCGAGGACCTCTACCACCTCGACGCGGGCGCCCTCCGCGGGCTCGACGCCGACCTCGTCGTCACCCAGGACCTCTGCGCCGTCTGCGCGGTCGACGTCGGGGTCGTCGAGGACGCCCTCGCCCACCTCGGGTGCCGCGCCGAGGTCCTCACCGTCGACCCGCACACCCTCGAGGAGGTCCTCGGGTCGGTCGCCACCCTCGGGGTCGCGGCCGGGCGGACCCGGGCCGCGACGGCACTCGTCGCCGCAGTGCGGACCCGGCTCGACGCCGTCGCCGCCACGGTCGCGGGCGCGACACGCCCCCGGGCCCTCGTCCTCGAGTGGACCGACCCGGCCTTCTCCCCCGGCCACTGGGTCCCCGAGATGGTCGAGGTCGCCGGCGGCGTGCCCGCGCTCGGCCGGCCCGGGGAGGCGTCGTCCCGCCTCGGGTGGGACGAGGTGCAGGCCTGCGAGCCCGACGTCGTCGTCTGCGCGCCGTGCGGGTACGACCTCCCGGGGGCGCGCACCCTCGCCGGGAGCCTCCTCGGGCGGGACGTCCTCCCGGCCGGCGTCCCCGTCTGGGCGGTCGACGCGAACGCGTCGTTCGCCCGCCCCGGTCCCCGGCTCGTCGACGGGGTCGAGGCGCTCGCCGGCATCCTCCACCCCGACCTCGCGGGCGCCCCGGACCCGGCGATGGCCACCCGGCTGCGCTGACCCGGCCCGCTCAGGCGAGCCGGGTCATCTCGACCTCGACGAACATCGACGCCGTCGCGACACCGGTGAAGATCCCCCGCAGCGGGGTGACGTCGGAGTAGTCCCGGCCCCACGCGACGTCGACGTGCTGGTCCCCCGGGGGGATGTTGTTCGTCGGGTCGAACCCGACCCACTCCCCGTCCCACCACTGGACCCAGGCGTGCGACTCGCCACGCAGCGGCTCCCCGATCTCGGCGTCCCGCCGCGGCATGACGTACCCCGAGACGTACCGCGCGGGGATCCCGAGCACGCGGAGGCACCCGATGGTCAGGTGGGCGATGTCCTGGCAGACCCCGCGCCGGCCCTCCCAGGCCTCGGCGGCCCGGGTGTGCACCCCGGTCACGCCCGGGGTGTAGGCGACCCCGTCGTAGATGAGGTCGGTCACCGCCCGGGCGGTCTCGGCGGGCGTCCGGTCCGCGGCCAGTCCGTCGAGGCGGGCCCGCAGGTTGGCGCCGGGCTCGACGAAGTGGGACAGCTCGAGCATCTCGGCGAGGTCCTTGGCGACGTCGGGCGCGGTGAGCTCGGCCCAGCCGAGGCCCTCCCCGGTCCGGACCATCCGGTCGACGTCGACGGTGCTCGTCGCGACCACCCCGAGCTCCTCGTGCCGCTCGTGGACCTCGAACGCCGTCACCCGGGTTCCCCAGTAGTCGGTGTAGGAGTACACCCAGGGCGTCGGCGAGATGTCGACGCGGGTGTGGACGACGACCTGCTCGTGGCTCGACTGCGGGGTCATCCGCGCCTCGTTGTAGGACGCCACCGCACCGCCGGGGTAGGTGTACCCCGTACGGTGGACGATCCGGATCTGGGACGTCACCATGCACCTCCGTGCCACTGGAGCGCCGAGGCTCCCTCGAAGTACCGGTCGGAGATCGCGTCGCTCGCCTGGCTGCACGTCAGCTGGAGCTGGGTCATCTGCCCGGGGAGGTCGACGAGGATCTCGGCGAGCGGGCGGTACTCGAGCTCGGCGCGCGCCTTCCCGAGGAGCCGGGAGGCGTCCCCCTCGAACCCCGCGCGGCGCTCGCCGACGTCGAGGTTGGCCAGCGCCCGCTCCGCGCGGGTGAGCGTGTGGACGATCGAGCGGGGGAAGAGGCGGTCGAGGAGGAGGAACTCGGCGGCGTCCCGGTCGGAGTCCTGGCCCTGGTAGTGCCGGACGAAGGCGTGGTGGGCGCCGCAGGCCTGGAGCGTCGTCATCCACGCGTACGGCGAGCCCGCGCTGTACGCGGCCGAGGCGATCATCCGGGCGGTCATGTCGACCCGCTCGATCGAGCGGCCGAGGACGAGGAACTGCCAGCCCTGGTCGTGGCTCATCGTCCCGTCCGCGATGCCGGTGATGACGGCGCAGCGCTCCCGGACGAGCCGGAACGCTGCCCGCGGGCGCAGCCGCTCGAGCTGCCGGTTGCTCACCGCGTGCCACGTCGTGTTGATCGACTCCCACATGTCCGTCGAGACGATCTCGCGGGAGCGGCGCGCGGACTCCCGGGCCCCGTCGATGGCCGAGACGACCGAGCACGGGGACGCCGGGTCGTGGGCGAGCAGCCGCATGACCGTCCGGAGGTCGGGTGGCTCCTCTCCCGGGTCCGGCTCGACGCCCATGACGGCGAGGAGCGCCTCGCACTGGCTCGCCGGGTCGACGACGGGGTCCTCGACGAGGAGCTGGAGGTGGACGTCGAGGAGGCGCGAGGTGTCCTCGGCCCGCTCGAGGTACCGGCCGATCCAGTACAGCGACTCGGCGATCCGGCTCAGCACGAGCTCACCTGCTCCGCCCCGGCGACCCGCGCCTGCACGTCCCGCCGCTCGAGCTGCTGCTGTTGCTGCTGTTGCTGCTGCTGCTGTTCGGCCTCGTTGGCCTCGGACTGCTGGATGGTCACCGGCGTCGCGCCGGCGGTGACCGGGGTCCGGGCCGGCTGCTGCTGGATGGCCCGGGCGAACCCGGTCCCGGCCATGACCCACGTGTCCTTCGACCCGCCGCCCCGGCTGCTGTTGACGATGAGCTCGCCCTCGGCGAGCGCGACCCGGGTGAGCCCCCCGGGGAGCACCCACACCTGCTCGCCGTCGTTGACCGCGAACGGGCGCAGGTCGACGTGCCGGGGACGCATGTGGCCGTCGACGAACGTCGGGACGGTCGAGAGCTGGATCACCGGCTGGGCGATCCACCCGCGCGGGTCGGCCTCGACCCGGGTGCGGAGCTCGTCGAGCTCGCCCCGGCTCGCCTGCGGGCCGATGACGATGCCCTTGCCCCCGGAGCCGTCGACGGGCTTGAGGACGAGCTCGTCGAGCCGGTCGATGACCTCCTCGCGGTGCTCGGGGTCCTCGAGTCGCCACGTGTCGACGTTGGGCAGGATCGGGTCCTCGTCGAGGTAGTAGCGGATGAGCTCGGGCATGTACGTGTAGACGAGCTTGTCGTCCGAGACCCCGTTGCCGACCGCGTTGGCGATGGTGACGTTACCGGCGCGGACCGCGTTGACGAGACCGGCGCAGCCGAGCATCGAGTCCCCGCGGAAGTGGACCGGGTCGAGGAACTCGTCGTCCACCCGCCGGTAGATGACGTGGACCGGGTGGAGCCCGTGGGTCGTGCGGATCGTCACCCGCCCCGCCTGGCAGACGAGGTCGCGGCCCTCGACGAGCCGGCAGCCCATCATCCGGGCGAGGAGGGCGTGCTCGAAGTACGCCGAGTTGTACGGGCCCGGGGTGAGGACGACGACGGTGGGGTCGGCGACGCCGCTCGGGGCGCTCGCACGCAGCGCATGGAGGAGCCGCTGGGGGTACCGGTCGACCGGGCGGATCCGGTGCTGGGAGAAGACCTCGGGCAGGGCCGCCGACATCGCCCGACGGTTCGTCAGGACGTAGGAGACCCCGGAGGGGATCCGGGCGTTGTCCTCGAGGACCCGGAACCCGCCGTCCGCGTCCCGGATGAGGTCGATGCCCGAGACGTGGACGCGGACGCCGTTCGGGGGCTTGATCCCGGCGACGACCCGGTGGAAGTGCGGCGAGCTCGTGACGACCGAGCGCGGGATGACCCCGTCGGTGAAGCACCGGCCGCCGCCGTAGACGTCGTCGAGGAACCGTTCGAGGGCCTGCACCCGCTGGGCGACGCCGGCCTCGACGGTGCGCCACGCCTCCGCCTCGATGAGCCGGGGGACGATGTCGAGCGGGAAGGGCCGCTCCTCGCCCCCGATGTCGAAGGTCACCCCCTGGTCGACGTACGTGCTCGAGAGGAAGTCCGCGCGCAGGCGCATCTCGTCCGGCCGAAGGCCCCGCATCTGGCGGTGGACCCCGCTGTACCCGGTCCGCACCGACCCCACGTCGAACATCTCGTCGTAGGTTCCCTGGGTGGTCGGGTAGTCGGTGAAGAGCTCAGTCACGGGTGACACGTTAGCCGCACCGGGGCCGGCGCGGGTTCGAGGTCCCGCCCCCGGGAGGGTCGCCGGGCGCGTCGCGGGTCAGAGGCGGGCGGCGAGCCGGGTGCCCTGGTCGATCGCGCGCTTCGCGTCGAGCTCCGCGGCGACGTCCGCGCCGCCGACGACGTGGGTGCGCACGCCGCGGTCCGCGAGGGCGTCGAGCAGGCTCCGCTCGGACTCCTGCCCGGCGCAGAGGACGACGGTGTCGACGTCGAGCACCCGCTCCTCGGGACGGTCGCCGTCCGGCCCGGGGACGGTGATGTGGAGCCCGTCGTCGTCGACCCGCTCGTACGTCACCCCGGTGAGCTGCTCGACGCCCTTGGCGCGGAGCGCGGCGCGGTGGACCCAGCCGGTCGTCTTCCCGAGACCGGCGCCGACGCGGGTCGTCTTCCGCTGGAGGAGGACGACGCGGCGCGGTGACGCGGCCGGCCGGGGGGTCGTCACCCCGCCCCGGGCGGCGGCGGGGTCGGTGACGCCCCACTCCTCGCGCCAGGCCGCGACGTCGAGCGCGGCCGAGTCCCCGGTCGTGAGGAACTCGCAGACGTCGACGCCGATCCCGCCGGCGCCGACGACGGCGACCCGCGGGCCGGCGGTCCGACGGCCGTGGACGAGGTCGGCGTAGGTGACGACCGACGGATGGTCCATCCCCGGGATCGCCGGGACGCGCGGGACGACCCCGGTGGCGACGACGACGTCGTCGAAGCCCCGGTCGAGGTCGGCGACCCCGGCGCGGACGCCGAGGTGGACGGTCACCCCGAGGACGTCGAGGCGGCGGCGGAAGTACCGGATCGTCTCGGCGAACTCCTCCTTGCCGGGGATCCGTCGGGCGATGGCGAACTGCCCGCCGACGTCGTCGCCGGCCTCGAAGAGCTCGACGGCGTGCCCTCGCTCGGCGAGCGCGGTCGCCGCCGCAAGCCCGGCCGGCCCGGCCCCGACGACGGCGACCCGCCTCGGCGCCGGGGTGGGGGTGAGGACGAGCTCGGTCTCGTGGGCGGCACGGGGGTTGACGAGGCAGCTGGCCCGGCGGCGGGCGAAGGTGTGGTCGAGGCACGCCTGGTTGCACGCGATGCACGTGTTGATCTCGTCGGCCCGGCCGGTGGCCGCCTTGCAGACCCACTGCGGGTCGGCGAGGAAGGGGCGCGCCATGGAGACGAGGTCGGCCTCGCCGCGGGCGAGCACCCCCTCGGCGATCTCGGGGGTGCTGATCCTGTTCGAGGCGACGACCGGGACGCGGGCGTGCTCCCGGAGCCGACCGGTGAGGTCGGTGAACGCGGCCCGGGGCACCGAGGTGACGATCGTCGGGACCCGGGCCTCGTGCCAGCCGATGCCCGTCCCGAGGATGCTCGCGCCGGCGTCCTCGACCTCGCGGGCGAGCGCGAGGACCTCCTCCCACGTCTGGCCGCCGTCGACGAGGTCGAGCAGCGAGATCCGGTAGACGATGACGAAGTCGGGCCCGGCGGCCGCGCGGACGGCCCGGACGACCTCGACGGCGAACCGGCGACGACGCTCGGGGCTCCCGCCCCACGCGTCGTCCCGGTGGTTCGTCCGGGGCGCGAGGAACTGGTTGACGAGGTACCCCTCGGACCCCATGACCTCGACGCCGTCGTACCCGGCGGACCGGGCGAGCTCGGCGGCCCGGGCGAAGCCGCGGATCTCGGCGCGGACCCCCCGGTCGGTGAGTGCGCGCGGAGTGAACGGGGAGATCGGGGACCGCACGGCCGACGCCGAGACCGCGAGCGGGTGGTACGCGTACCGCCCGGCGTGGAGGAGCTGGAGGGCGATCGCGCCCCCCTCGGCGTGGACGGCGTCGGTGAGGGCGCGGTGCCGTCGGGCCTGGGCCCGTCGGCGCATCGTCGACGCGAACGGGTAGAGGGAGCCGGTGAGGGTCGGGGCGAAGCCCCCGGTGACGATGAGCCCGACACCGCCCCGGGCCCGCTCGGCGAGGTAGGCGGCGTACCGGTCGGTGTCGCGGGCCCGGTCCTCGAGGCCGGTGTGCATCGAGCCCATGACGACCCGGTTGCGCAGCGTCGTGTGGCCGAGGTCCAGCGGGCGGAGCAGGCGGGTCGGCGCCCCGGGCCCCGGGGCGGTCGGATCGGTCACCACGTCAGTCGACGAGGAAGCCGAGCAGGTCGGCCCGGGTGAGGACCCCGACCGGGTTGCCGTCCTCGACGACGAGGACCGCGTCGGCGCTCTCGAGCTCGTGCCGCGCGGTCGCGACCGGCTCGCCCGCGCCGACGAGGGGCAGCCCGGGGCGCATGTGCCGCTCGACCGGGTCGGCGAGGTGGGCCTTGCCCGTGAAGAGGAGCTCGAGGAGGTCGCGCTCCCCGACCGCGCCGGCGACCTCGCCGGACATGACGGGGGGCTCGGCCTTGACGACGGGCATCTGCGAGACGCCGTACTCGCGGAGGATGTCGATGGCGTCGCGGATCGTCTCGTTCGGGTGGGTGTGGACGAGGGCGGGCATCACCCCGCTCTTCGAGCGGAGGACGTCGCCGACGGTCCGCTCCCCCTCGTGGCGGAGGAACCCGTAGCTCGCCATCCAGTCGTCGTTGAAGATCTTGCTCATGTACCCGCGGCCGGAGTCGGGCAGGAGGACGACGACGACGGCCTCGCTCGGGAGCCCCTCCGCGGCCCGGAGCGCGGCGACGACGGCCATCCCGCAGGACCCGCCGACGAGAAGGCCCTCCTCGCGGGCGAGTCGGCGGGTCATCTCGAAGGAGTCGGCGTCGGAGACGGCGACGACGTCGTCGACGACGCTCGGGTCGTAGGCGCCCGGCCAGAAGTCCTCGCCGACACCCTCGACGAGGTACGGGCGCCCGGAGCCACCGGAGTACACCGAGCCCTCCGGGTCGGCGCCGACGATCCGGACGCGGCCGCTCTCCCGGTCGGCCGAGACCTCGCGCAGGTAGCGCCCGGTCCCGGTGATCGTCCCGCCGGTGCCGATCCCGGCGACGAAGTGGGTGACCCGGCCGTCGGTGTCGTCCCAGATCTCGGGGCCGGTCGTCGCATAGTGGCTGTTCGGGCCCTCGGGATTGAAGTACTGGTTGGGCTTCCAGCCGCCCTCGGTCTCCTCGACGAGCCGGTCCGAGACCGAGTAGTAGGAGTCCGGGTGGTCCGGAGCGACCGCGGTGGGGCAGACGACGACCTCGGCGCCGTACGCCCGCAGGACGTCACGCTTGTCCTCGGAGACCTTGTCGGGGCAGACGAACACGCACCGGTACCCGCGCCGCTGGGCGACGAGGGCGAGGCCGACCCCGGTGTTCCCCGACGTCGGCTCGATGATCGTCCCGCCGGGGCGGAGCTCGCCGGAGGCCTCGGCGGCCTCGACCATCCGCAGGGCGATCCGGTCCTTCACGGAGCCGCCGGGGTTCATGTACTCGACCTTCGCGAGGACCGTGCACGTGATGCCCGGGTGGTCCTTGACGACGGAGGTGAGCCGGACGAGCGGGGTGTTCCCGACGAGTTCTGCGATGTGCTCTGCGTACTTCACGGCGTCATCCTGTCAGACGCCGCGGCGCGGCCCCGGCCGCCGACCCGGGCCGGCGGGTCCGGGGTCTCGGGGTCCGGCGGACGGCGGTGCCCGCCGACGGTTACCGTGGGGAGGGAGAGGGCCGAGGCCGCGGGACGGGAGCAGCGCCGGTGGGTCGAGCAGGTCGCGCGCGGAGGATCGCCGCCACCGCCGCCTACGGCGGCGGTGGCCTCGCTGCTGCCGCGGGCGCACTCGGCGCGCTCGGGTACGGCCTCATCCAGGCCGAGGCCAGGCTCGCCCGCAAGGTCGTCGGCCGCCCGTTCGACGAGGCGCCCGAGGACGACGGTGTGTACGGGGCGGCCGCCGGACCCCGCCTCGAGCTCGTCGTCCTCGGGGACTCCTCGGCCGCGGGGATGGGTGCGGACCACCCCCACGAGACGGTCGGCGCGATCATCGCCTCCGGCCTCGCCGCGATGACCGGCCGGCCCGTCCGGGTGACGAACGAGGCACGGGTCGGCGCGGAGTCCTCCGACCTCGGCCGGCAGCTCGCCAACGCGCTCGACCGGGTCGAGCGGCCGGACGTCGCCATCGTCCTCGTCGGCGCCAACGACGTCACCCACCGGATCGACCGCTCGACGTCGGTCCGCCACCTCGAGCAGGCCGTCCGACGGCTGCGGGCGGCCGGGGTCGAGGTCGTCGTCGGCACGTGCCCCGACCTCGGGACGGTCGAGCCGGTCCCCCACCCCCTGCGGCTCCTCCTCCGCCGGTGGAGCCGGGACCTCGCCGCCGCCCAGACGGTCGCCGTCGTCGAGGCGGGCGGGCGGACGGTCTCCCTCGCGGACCTCCTCGGCCACGAGTTCAGCGAGCACCCGGCGGACCTCTTCAGCAAGGACCGCTTCCACCCCTCCGCCGCCGGGTACGCCCGGGTCGCCTCCGTCCTCCTCCCGAGCGTCTGCGCCGCCCTCGGGGTCTGGCAGGCGGTGGACGCCGGCGCGCGGCCCCCCGAGCCCCGGCGGGGCGAGACGGTGAGCCCGGTCGCCGTCGCCGCCGGGCAGGCCGTCAAGGACCCTGGGACCGAGGTCAGCGCGACCGACCTCGCCGGGACCGACCGCGGCCCCCGGGGGCGATGGGCGGTGCTCCTCCGTCGCCGGCACGACCCCGCGCCCGGAGGTCGGACCGAGCCGCGGGCGACCCGCCGCCGGTCCCGCGAGGACGCGTCCGCCGACGGACCAGCCGGGGCCCCGCCCGGCGTGGCCGTCGTGCCCGACGCGGGGAGCGCGGACCCGCGGGGGCACGTCAGTCGCGATGTCCCCGGGGCCCACGAGACCGAGGACACACCCGGGAGCCCCGGCCCGAGGGCTTAGCATCGGGGGTGTCCTGAGCAAGCGCTCACCTCGCCGCGTGCAGCGCGGCCCGACGAGGAGGAAACCCCGTGACCGAAGCCGTCATCGTCTCAACCGCCCGCACCCCGATCGGGCGCGCGTTCAAGGGGTCGCTCAAGGACATCCGTCCCGACGACCTCTCCGTCCAGGTCCTCGAGGCCGTCCTCGCCAAGGTGCCCGAGCTCGACCCCGCGACCGTCGAGGACCTCTACTGGGGCTGCGCGGAGCCGAGCGGCCGGCACGGGTCGAACCTGGCCCGGGTCGTCGCCGTCCTCGCCGGGCACGACCACCTCCCGGGGGCGACGGTCAACCGCTTCTGCGCGTCCTCGACGCAGACGATCCGGATGGCCGCCCACGCGATCAAGGCCGGCGAGGGTGACGTCTTCGTCGCCGGGGGCGTCGAGTGCGTCTCGCAGTACACGAACTGGGCCGGCGCGGGGGGCTCGGCCGAGGACACCCAGAACCCGCGGTTCGCCGACGCCATCGCCCGCTCGAAGACGATGGCCGAGGGCAACGCCACGTGGACCGACCCCCGCGAGGAGGGGCTCGTGCCCGACGTCTACCTCGCGATGGGTCAGACCGCCGAGAACGTCGCGACCTCCCGGGGGATCAGCCGGGAGCGCCAGGACGAGTGGGGCGTGCGCAGCCAGAACCGGGCCGAGAAGGCCATCGCCGACGGTTTCTTCGCCCGGGAGATCGCCCCGGTGACCCTCCCCGACGGCACCGTCGTCAGCACCGACGACGGCCCCCGTCCCGGCGTCACCCTCGAGAGGGTCAGCCAGCTCCAGCCGGTCTTCCGCGAGAACGGGACGGTCACCGCCGGCAACTGCTGCCCGCTCAACGACGGGGCCTCGGCCGTCGTCGTCATGAGCGACCGGCGCGCCAAGGAGCTCGGGATCACCCCGCTCGCCCGGATCGTCTCGAGCGGGGTCTCGGCCCTCTCCCCCGAGATCATGGGCCTCGGGCCGGTCGAGGCCTCCCGGCAGGCGCTCGGGCGCGCGGGCATGTCGATCGGCGACATGGACCTCTACGAGATCAACGAGGCGTTCGCCGCGCAGGTCCTCCCGAGCGCGGACGACCTCGGCATGGACCTCGAGAAGCTCAACGTCCACGGCGGGGCGATCGCGCTCGGCCACCCGTTCGGCTCGACCGGGGCCCGGATCGCGACGACTCTCATCAACGGGCTGCAGAGCCGTGACGCCCAGCTCGGCCTCGAGACGATGTGCGTCGGCGGCGGCCAGGGCATGGCGCTCGTCCTCGAGCGGCTGAGCTGACCCGGCCTGCCCGCCCGCCCCACCGGCCGAGCGGCCCCGTCCCGGTCGGAGGTCCCGGTCAGAGGTCCCGGCGCAGCGCGGTGAGGATCCCCTCGACCTCGGCGAGCCGGGCGGCGTCGCCGTCGTCCCGGGCCTGCGCGCAGGCGTCCCACGTGAGGACCCGGAGCTGGTCGAGGAGCACCGCCGGGCCGAGGTCGACGGTCGGCTCGCCGGCGAGGCCGTCGACGACCTCACGGACCCGCGGGGCCCGGGCCGCCGCGGCCTCGACCGGGAGCTGCCCCCAGCGCCGGACGATGCGGGCCAGCTCGGCCTCGGCACCGTCCGGCACCGGCGAGGGAGAGGTCACTCGCGGAGGCGGGCGAAGAGCCGGAGGAACTCGATGTACAGCCAGACGAGGGTGACGATGAGCCCGTGCGCGAGGAGCCACGAGTACTTCTGCGGCGCCCCGGCGGCGATCGCCCGGTCGATCGAGTCGAAGTCGAGGGCGAGCGTCAACGAGGCGAGGCCGACGGCGAACACCGAGATCCCGATGCCGAGCATGCCGCTGCCCCCGATCCCGAACGGGGTGTTCGTCACCCACGCGAAGACGAGGTTGACGACGGCGAAGAGCGCGTAGCCCATGATCGCCATCGTCATGATCCGCCGGAACTTGTCGGTGACCTTGATGAGCCCGAACCGGTAGGCGGCGAACATCCCGACGAACACGCAGGCGGTCGCGATGACCGCTTGGGCGACGATGCCCTGGAACGGGGTGACGGCCTCGTCGGGGCGGTTGAAGACCGTGGCGAAGACCTGGCTGACCGCCCCGACGAAGAGGCCCTCGACCGCGGCGTAGGTGACGATGAGCGGGACGCTGACGACCTTCTTGAAGGCGATGACGAGCCCGAGGACGAGGGTCGCGACGATGCCGCCGAGCCAGAACATCGTCCCGAGCGCGGGGTTGGCGGCGGCGGCGACCCAGCCGACGGTGCCGGTGAGGAGGACGATGGCGAAGAGCGTCAGCGTCTTCATGACGACGTCGTCCATCGTCACCCGGCCGGTGTCGACCGGACCGGCGGAGGGCTGGTTGTACAGGTCCTCGAGCCGGCGCTGGCTCATCGCGTCGCCCGAGGCGTGCCCGGCCGTCGCCCCCCCGGCAGCGACGTTCTGTCCGCCACGGGGAGCGTCGCCGCGGAAGCCGGCGTAGCCCCGCTCCGCCTCGCGCTCGATCCGGTTGAACACCGGGTTGCTGGCCATGGTGTCTGTCCCTCCACGTCTTCGCGCGGCCCTGGTCGTCCGCGAGCTGTCACGAGGATAGGCGTCCGGGGAGGCCGAAAGGTTCCCGCCCGGCGGGTGCGACCTCCAGCCGTGACCGCCTCGTGACATGTGCCCCCGACGGGAGTCGAACCCGCACTGAGGCGATTTTAAGTCGCCTGCCTCTGCCGGTTGGGCTACGGGGACAGGGCCACTCTAGGGGCGTCGCCCCCGTCTCACGGCTCCGGCGACCCCGACGTGGGCGGGTCAGCCACGGGCGGGAGCCGCGTGCGCTCCCCCCGGGCGGCGAGGGCGGTGACCGTCCCCGGGGAGATCCGGGCCGCCCGCCAGGCGAGGTGGGCGAGCAGTCCGACGGCGATGACGGCTCGGTCGCGCTGGAGACCGTGCAGCGCCCGGGCGGCGGTCTGCTCGGCGGTGAGGAACCTCGGCTGGGCCCTCCGGAGGAGGTCCCGGGTCCCCGAGCCGAGCCACGCGGGAGGGTCGACGACGCTGTCGAGGAGCGGGGTGTCGACGACGCCCGGGCAGAGGACGCTCACCCGGATGCCGTGCCGGGCGCCCTCCCCGCGCAGGCCGAGCGACAGACCGACGACGGCGTGCTTCGTCGTCGTGTACGGGAGCATCGCCGGCACGGGGACGAGCCCGGCCAGCGAGGCGGTGTTGAGGATGGTCCCGCCACCCTGGCGGCGCATGACCGGGTAGGCGGCCCGGACGCCGGCGACGACGCCGCCGAGGTTGACCGCGAGCGCGCGGTCCCAGTGCCGGTCGGTGAGCTCCTCCACCCGCCCCCCGACGGCGACGCCCGCGTTGTTCGCCATGAGGTCGAGACGCCCGTGCTCGGCGACGGTGCGGGCGACGAGGTCCGAGACCGCGTCCGCGTTCGTGACGTCGACGACCGCCGCGGAGGCCGCGTCGCCGAGGGCGGCCGCCGACTGCCGGGCGCCGTGCGCGTCGACGTCGGCGACGACGACGTGCCCGCCGCGCTCGACGAGCGCGGCGGCGAGCGCGCGCCCGATCCCCGACGCCCCGCCGGTGACGATGCTCACGGCGGGCCTAAAAGGACAAGATGACAGCATCGGCCCTCCACGGCGCCGGGTGGGACCGCGGGCCTGCCGCGGAGTCCTCGGTTTCCCCGGTCCCACGGGGGCTCCGACGGTACCGTGAGTGTCCGCCCTCCGGGGCGCCAGGCGCGGCCAGGGGACGCACGCGCGTGGGTCGACTCGGCAGCGGAGGCTCGAGGATGAGCGCGGGGAGCACGGGGAGCACGGGGGGGACGGCGGGCCCGGGGGGCCCGACCGATCCGCCGGCACGCCGTCGGCCGGGCCCTCGCCCGGGGACCCCGAGGCGCCCGAGGATGCCCCGCGCCGCCCGTGAGGAGCAGCTCCTCGGCGTCGCCGAGGAGGTGTTCGGGCAGCACGGGTACCAGGCGACGACGATGGAGGAGGTCGCCGACCGGGCCGGCATCACCAAGCCGGTGATCTACGACCTGTTCGGGTCCAAGGAGGGGCTCCTCGCCGCCGGCATCGCCCGTGCCCGCGGCCAGCTCCAGGAGGCCGTCGTCGCGGCCTGGCGGGCGGTCCCCGCCGGGGCCCCGGGCGAGGAGTCGTGCCGTGCCGGGATCCGCGCCTTCTTCGACTTCATGGACGAGCACGCCGCCGCGTGGTCGCTCCTCCAGCACGAGCGGGTGCTCGCCGCGTACGCGGACCCCTCCGTCGAGGAGCTCGGGCGGACGTACGTCGCGCTCGTCGTCGCCGCCCTGCGCCGCGGCATCGCCGCCGACGTGACCGAGGGGATGCTCGAGGGGATGGTCGAGGGACTCATCGGCGCCTGCGAGCGGGTCGCCCTCTGGCGGACGCGTCGTCCCGGCACGACGGCCCACGAGGCGGCCGAGATCGTCCTCGCCCTCACCTGGCGCGGGATGAGGTCCCTCGCCCCCACCCCGGGTGGCGCCCAGCCCAGGGTCTGAACCGCGCCGCTCGGCCCCTCCGCAGCCGCTCCCCGCCCTCGCGACACGCCCACCCACCGTCCGTGAGTCGCACGCTCAGGCGGCGAGGTCGCGGGCGACCCCGAGGGCGATGCCGTCGAGGATGTCGTGCTCGGAGGTGACGACCTCGGTGACGCCGGCCGCGACGGCCCGCAGGACGACCTCGCGCCAGACGAGGGCCCCCGCGCCGATGACGTCGACCCTGCCGGGGTGCATGAACCCGAGCGCGGACCGCTCGGCGCGGGTCATCCGGAGCAGGCTCTCGCACGCGGCGAGGACGGGGCCCGGGGCGAGCGTCGTCAGGTGGATCCGGTCCGCGTCGTAGGCGGGCAGCCCGAGGGCGTGCGCGGTGATCGTCGTCACGCTGCCCGCGAGCCCGACGAGGGTCGCGACGCCGTCCAGCGACACCGTCGAGGTCGCGGCGTCGACCGCGGCCGCGACGTCGGCCCGCGCCGCCGCGACCTCGACCGCGGTCGGGGGGTCGCTGCGGAGGTGCCGTTCGGTCATCCGGACGCAGCCGACGTCGACCGACCGGGCGGCCTCGGCGGCGTCGGTGCCACGGACGAACTCGGTCGAGCCGCCGCCGAGGTCGACGACGAGGTACGGGCCGGGGACGCCCCGGGCGACGAGGTCCCCGGTCGCGCCGACGAAGGACAGCTCGGCCTCCTCGGCGCCGCTGACGACCTCGGGGGTCGCCCCGAAGCCGGCGAAGGCCTCCCGCACCCCAGCGACGAACTCGGCGGCGTTGTCGGCATCCCGCGAGGCCGAGGTCGCGACGAACCGGACCGCCTCGACCCCGAGCGTGCGGCACTGCGTCGCGTACTCGACCGACATCGCGAGCGTCCGGTGCATCGCCTCGGGGTCGATCCGTCCGGTCCGGTCGACCCCGTACCCGAGCCGGACGACCTCCATCCGGCGGACGACGTCGACGACGGTCCGGGCACGGGCGTCGTCGACGTCCGCGACGAGGAGGCGGATCGAGTTCGTGCCGCAGTCGACGGCCGCGACCCGGGTCACCGCTCCCCCTCGGCCGAAGCCGCCGCGCCCCGGCAGGGACGGCGCTCCCACCACGGGTCGAGCCGGTCGAGGACCTCGTCGCCGAGCGGGTTGACGCCCGGCCCGACAGCGAGCGCGTGCGCAACGAGGACGTGGAGGCACTTGACCCGGGTCGGCATCCCCCCGGCCGAGACGCCGGCGATCTCCGCGACCCGTCCGAGCTCGGCCCGGCGCCGGAGGTAGTCCTCATGGGCGGCGACGTAGGCCGCGGCGAGCTCGGCGTCGGCGTCGAGCCGGTCGGTCATCTCCTGCATGAGCCCCTCGGACTCGAGCGTGCTCACCGCACCCGTGAGGCGGGGGCAGGTCGCGTAGTACGTCGTCGGGAAGGGCGTGCCGTCCGGGAGGCGGGGTCGGGTCCGGACGACGTCGGGGTCACCGCACGGGCACCGGTGGGCGACGCCGACGACCCCGCGGGGCACCCGGCCGAGCTGGGCGTGGACGGCACCGAGGTCGGCCTCGGAGGGTCCCCCGCCCACGTCGGCGGTCCCGGTCGACGCGGCCGGACGGGGAGACCCGGCGGCTCCCGGGCTCACCGGGGGGCGGCCTTCTGCGGGTTGTCGGCGATCCGCGCAGACTCCCACACCTGGGAGTACCACGGCTGGTGCGGGTCGGGCGTCGTCAGCGGCGAGGGCGTGGGATCGGTGTCGAGGGAGGGGTCGGCGTCGATGACGGTGTACGACTTCTCCCCGACCTTGACGAACTTCAGGCGCTTGCGGGCCTGCTGCTCGACGTACTGGTCGTCCTGCCAGAGCCGCTCCTCCTTCTCGAGCTGGGCGACCCGGGACCGCTCGCCGGCGACAGTCGCCTGCATCTTGGCGATGTCGCCGCGCTGGGCGACGTACGACCGCAGCGTCGGGCCGAGGAGGACCCCGAGGACGACGACGACGGAGGCGAGGGCGAGCCACCGGACCGGCGTCATCCCCCAGCGGCGGCCGCGCCGGGGGGTGCCTTCCGTGGGCGCCTCGTGGGGGCGGGTCCGCCGGTCCCGGGCGCCCGTCGGACCCCGGCCGGGTGCCCTGCCCGGCGCCCGGCCGGAACGGGACGCGGCGCGGGCGACGGGACGGGGGGCGGACCGCCGGGGCCCGCCCCCCGCGGTCCGCTGTCGACCGGGACCGTTCGCCACGGGTCAGCTCCCGGCGCGGGCGGCGAAGCGGGGGAAGGCGGCGAGACCGGCATACCGGGCCGCCTCCTCGAGCTCCTCCTCGATCCGGAGGAGCTGGTTGTACTTCGCGACCCGCTCGGAGCGGGCGGGGGCGCCGGTCTTGATCTGGCCGCAGTTCGTCGCGACGGCGAGGTCGGCGATCGTCACGTCCTCGGTCTCGCCCGACCGGTGGCTCATCATGCAGCGGAAGCCGTTGCGGTGGGCGAGGTCGACCGCGTCGAGGGTCTCGGTGAGCGAGCCGATCTGGTTGACCTTGACGAGGAGGGCGTTCGCGGCGCGGGTGTCGATCCCGCGCTGGAGCCGCTCGGGGTTGGTGACGAAGATGTCGTCCCCGACGATCTGGATCCTCTCGCCGAGCCGCTCGGTGAGCAGGCTCCAGCCCTCCCAGTCCTCCTCGTCGAGGGGGTCCTCGAGGGAGACGAGCGGGTAGGCGTCGACGAGCTCGGCGTAGTAGTCGACGAGCTCCGCCGCGGACTTCGTCGCCCCCTCGAAGGTGTAGCCGCCGTCCTCGTGGAACTCGCTCGCAGCGACGTCGAGGGCAAGCGCGACGTCCCGGCCCGGGGTGTACCCCGCGGCCTCGATCGCCTCGAGGATGAGGTCGAGCGCGGCCCGGTTGCTCTCGAGGTCGGGAGCGAACCCGCCCTCGTCCCCGAGTCCGGTCGCCAGGCCCTTCGCCTTGAGGACGGACTTCAGCGAGTGGTAGACCTCGGCGCCCCAGCGAAGCGCCTCCCGGAAGGTCCGGGCCCCGACCGGGGCGATCATGAACTCCTGGATGTCGACGTTGGAGTCCGCGTGCGACCCGCCGTTGAGGATGTTCATCATCGGGACGGGCAGGACGCACGCGTTGGGGCCCCCGACGTAGCGGAACAGCGGCAGCCCGGCCGACTCGGCGGCCGCCTTCGCGACCGCGAGCGAGACCCCGAGGATCGCGTTGGCCCCGAGCGTGGCCTTGTTGTCGGTCCCGTCGAGCGTGAGCATCGCCGCGTCGACGAGGCGCTGGTCGCTCGCGTCGAAGCCGTGGAGCTTCGGGGCGATCTCCTCGACGACGGCGTCGACGGCGTCCTGGACACCCTTGCCGAGGTAGCGCTTCTTGTCGCCGTCACGACGCTCGACCGCCTCGAACTGACCGGTCGACGCGCCGGAGGGCACGGCCGCGCGCGCAAACGTGCTGTCGTCGAGGGCGACCTCGACCTCGACCGTCGGGTTCCCCCGCGAGTCGAGGATCTCCCTGGCGCCTACTGCCTCGATGGTGGCCACAGAACTCTCCTGCCTGAGCGCGGGTGGGGGGATGTGTGCGCCCCGAGCCTAGCCCTTCGGGGTTGCCGGGAGGCCGAGCGACCCGCCTCGCCGGTGGCCCGGGAGGGACAATGGGGCGTGGCCCTCGCCGTCTGCCTCCTCTTCGACCCCCGGACGGACCTCGCGCTGCGCCGGCTGTGGCAGCGGCTCGAGGGCAGCGGGATCCGGACCCTGCTCAGCCACACCCACGGGCGTCACGTCCCGCACCTCTCGTACGCCGTCCTGCGCGAGTACGACGTCACCGGCGTCGTCGCGGAGGTCGACGGCCTGCCGGACGGCGGGCCGGTGCCCCTCCACTTCGACGCGATCGGACTCTTCCGACGGGGCCGGGCAAGCCTCGTCCCCGGGGTCACCACGGAGGTGATGGCGCGTCAGGAGCGGGTCGTCGCCGCGGCCCGTGGGGCGGGTGCCGACCTGCACCGGCACTACGAGCCCGGGCGGTGGGTGCCGCACTGCGGGATCGCGACCCGGGTGCGGCGGGAGTCGCTCGCGAGCCTCACCGCCGCCGTCCACGACGTCCTCCCGCTCGACGCGGTCGCCGACCACGCGGCCGTCATCGACAGCGGAACGGGCCGGCAGTGGCCGCTCTCGGGGGTCCCCTAGCCCGGAGGGCCCGGTGGGAGGCCGTCCGTCGCCGCCTCGAGGTCGGCGAGCACCCGGAGCACCTCGACCTCCGCGGAGAGGCCCTCGGCCCGGGCCGCCGCGACGAGGGCGAGCAGCTCGGCCGCCACGCCCGGCGCGGCCCCGGCGACGAGGGCGTCCGGGGCGCCGCCGCGCCGCTCCCACCGGCCGAGGACCTTCTCGGCGCGCAGGAGCGCGGGCAGCGACCTCGGGAGCCCGTCGGCGAGCCCCCCGGTCCCGGACCCGTCGGCGTCCTTCTCGGCGGCCTTGATCCGCTCCCAGCTCCGCTCGACCTCCTCGGGCGTCGTCGCGTCGCCGGCAGCGAAGACGTGCGGGTGCCGGCGGAGGAGCTTCTCGACGAGCCCGCCGGCGACGGCGTCGACGTCGAACGGCGCGACCGGGTCGTCCTCGCCGACCCGGGCCTGGAAGACGACCTGGAGAAGGACGTCGCCGAGCTCCTCGACGAGGTGGGCACGGTCCCCGGAGCCGATCGCCTCGACCGTCTCGTGGGCCTCCTCGAGGAGGTACCTCGCGAGCGAGGCGTGGGTCTGCTCGGCGTCCCACGGACACCCGCCGGGCGAGCGGAGGCGGTCGATGACCGCGACGACGTCGAGCATCCGGGCCCCCGGGACGTCCCACGAGCCGACGAGAACCTCCACCTCGGGCGGATCAGGGAGCCGGGTCACCTCGGCGGCGACGGCGTCGCTCAGCCCGGGGTCGCCGTCCGCGGACCCGGCCCAGACGACGAGGCCGTCGGCGGCCGCTCCGACGAGGGACCGGGCGAGGACGGGTGGGGGGACCTCCCCCTCGGGCCCGTGGCCGCCGTCGGCGTCCCCGGTCCCGGTGCCGGTGCCGGCGCCGGTGCCGGTGCCGGTGTCGACCCAGGCGACGGCGATCCCCGCCTCGACGACGGCGTCCGCGAGGGGCTCCCCCGGCCGGCGGGCGTGGACGCTGTCGGCGGCCTCGAGGGTCGTCCAGGCGTCCCGGCTCAGCAACCCCGGCGCGGTCCGCGGGCTGGCGAGGAGGAGGACGAGCCGACCGGGCACCCGGCGGGTCAGCCCTTGGCGTCGGACGAGGCGATCCAGTTCGGCGGCTCGTTGACGAGCCCCCGCTCCGGCGTGAACGTGCCGTACCGGGGGTTGACGGTGAGGTCGGCCTTGCCGATCTCGTCGAGGATCTGCTGCTGCTCCTGCTGGTTGAGGGTGCGGACGGCCGCGTTCGCCCGGACGAGGTCGACCGTCGCCTGGCTCGGGTCGTTGAGGGTGGGCATCGCCGCCCGCGCGGCGGACGCCGACTGAGGCTTCCCGGACTGCTCCGCGGCCCGGATGATGAACGGCGCCGTGATGAGCGACGCGACGACGTCCTGGGTCGTCAGCGGCTTCTGGAGCTGGAAGGCCTCGTTGATCTGCGCGGCCGCCTCCTGCGCCTGCTGCTCGGTGATGACCTGCCCGTTGACGGTGGCGGCGACCCCCGCCTCGCCACAGCCGGACAGTCCCAGCGCCGACGCGAGGGCGACCCCCACGACCGCGATCCGCACGCGTGCTCTCACCAGACGTCCTTTCCTCGGTCAGCGGGCCTTCGCCGCTGAGCCTGCCGCCGAGCCCGATGTGGCGCTCCCGACGCGGGCGGCGCCGGCGACGTCGTCGAGCAGCACCGCGCGGACGAGGTCACCCGCCCACTCGAGGACGGCGGTGTCGCGCAGCGGGGTGCCACCGACCCGTGCCGTCGTCGGCCTCGGCACGAGCATCGTACGGACTGCCTCCTTGTGGAGCGACTTCGGGTAGAGCCGGTCGAGCCGCAGCTGCTGGGACTCGCGCAACCCGACGGGCGCGAACCGGACCATGCTCCCCTGGACACCGATGTCGCTCACCCCGGCACGGCGGGCGACGGTCCGCAGCCGGGCGACCTCGATGAGGTTGCGGACCGGCTCGGGCAGTGCCCCGTACCGGTCGACGAGCTCGGACTCGATGTCGGCGAGCCCGGCCTCGTCGGCGACGCTCGCGAGCTTGCGGTACGCCTCGAGGCGCAACCGCTCGCCGGGGACGTAGTCGTGCGGCAGGTGGGCGTCGACGGGGAGCTCGATCTTCACCTCGACCGGGGCGGTCTCCCCCTCGCCCTTGAAGTCGGCGACGGCCTCGCCGACCATCCGGACGTAGAGGTCGAACCCGACCCCGGCGATGTGGCCGGACTGCTCGCCCCCGAGGAGGTTGCCCGCCCCGCGGATCTCGAGGTCCTTCATCGCGACCTGCATCCCGGACCCGAGGTCGGTGTTGCTCGCGATCGTCTGGAGCCGGTCGTGCGCGGTCTCGGTGAGCGGCTTCTCGGGGGGGTAGAGGAAGTACGCGTAGGCCCGTTCGCGGCCGCGTCCCACCCGCCCGCGGAGCTGGTGGAGCTGGCTGAGACCGAAGGCGTCGGCGCGCTCGAGGATGAGGGTGTTCGCGTTGGAGATGTCGAGCCCGGTCTCGACGATCGTCGTGCACACGAGGACGTCGACCCGGCGCTCCCAGAAGTCGAGGACGACCTCCTCGAGCCGGTGCTCGCCCATCTTCCCGTGGGCGACGGCAACCCGCGCCTCGGGGACGAGCTCGCGGATCCGGCTCGCCGTCCGGTCGATCGAGGAGACCTTGTTGTGGACGTAGAACACCTGGCCCTCGCGCATGAGCTCGCGCCGGACGGCGGCGGCAACCTGCTTCTCGTCGTGCGACCCGACGAACGTCAGGACCGGGTGGCGCTCCTCCGGCGGGGTCGCGAGGGTCGACATCTCGCGGATCCCGGTGACCGCCATCTCGAGGGTCCGAGGGATGGGGGTCGCCGACATCGAGAGGACGTCGACGGCGGTCCGCATCGCCTTGAGCTGTTCCTTGTGCTCGACGCCGAAGCGCTGCTCCTCGTCGACGACGACGAGGCCGAGGTCCTTGAAGCGGACCTCGCCGCCGAGGAGGCGGTGGGTGCCGATGACGAGGTCGACGCTGCCGTCGGCGAGCCCGGCGAGGACCTCCCGGGCGTCCTTGTCGCTCTGGAACCGGCTCAGCGCGCGAACGACGACGGGGAAGCCCGCGTACCGCTCGGAGAAGGTCTGGAGGTGCTGCTGGACGAGCAGGGTCGTCGGGACGAGCACGGCGACCTGCTTGCCGTCCTGGATCGCCTTGAAAGCGGCCCGGACGGCGATCTCGGTCTTGCCGTACCCGACGTCGCCGCAGATGAGCCGGTCCATGGGCACGGGCTGCTCCATGTCGGCCTTGACCTCGTCGATGCTGCTCAGCTGGTCGGGGGTCTCGATGTAGGCAAAGGCGTCCTCGAGCTCGCGCTGCCACGGGGTGTCCGGGCCGAAGGCGTGCCCGGTCGTCGCCATCCGGGCGCTGTAGAGCCGGATGAGCTCGGCGGCGATCTGCTTGACGTGGCGCTTCGCACGGCTCTTCGTCCTCTGCCAGTCCGAGCCGCCCATCCGGTTGACCGTCGGGGACTCGCCGCCGACGTACCTGGTGACCTGGTCGAGCTGGTCGGTCGGGACGAAGAGCCGGTCCGCGGGCTGGCCCTTCTTCGAGGGGGCGTACTCGAGGACGAGGTACTCGCGGGTCGCGCCGCCGACGACCCGCTGGACCATCTCGACGAACCGGCCGACGCCGTGCTGCTCGTGGACGACGAAGTCCCCGGGCCGGAGCTGGAGCGGATCGACCTGGGCGCGCCGCCGCGACGGCATCCGGCGCATGTCCCGGGTCGTGGACTGGCCGGCGGCGCCGGTGAGGTCGGTCTCGGTGAGGAGCGCGAACCGCTGCCCGGGGACGACGAACCCGCGCCCGTAGGTCCCGGTGCTCACCTGGACGAGGCCGGGGTCGAGGGCGGTGAGGTCGGGGTCGAGCCGGCAGGGGACGTCGTGCTCGCCGAGGACCTCGCAGATCCGCTGGGCGAGACCGTGCCCGTCGGTGACGACGAGCACGCGCCAGCCGTCACCAACCCACCGGGCGAGGTCGGCGACCGCCTGCTCGGTGCTGCCGCGGTAGGTCGGCGCGTCCACGGTCCCCGTCGCGCCGACGTCGGTGTCCGAGGTCTCCGCGTCGCCGGCGAGGGCGGTGAGCTCCCACCACGCAAGCCCGACCTCGCCGGCGTGGTCCCGCAGGTCGGGGAGCGACCAGAAGGACGCGGCCCCGAGGGCCCCCTCGAGGTCGATCGGGACGGCGTTCCCGGCCGCGGCGTTGACCCAGCCCGCCTGGAGGAACTCCTCGTTCGTCGCGACGAGGTCGTGCGCCCGGGTGCGGACCCGCTCGGGCTCGGCGACGACGACGGCCGTCCCGTCGGGGAGGACGTCGAGGAGGCTCTCCATCCCGTCGACGAGAACGGGGGCGAGCGACTCCATCCCCTCGACGGCGATGCCCTCGGCGATCTTGGCGAGGAGGTCGGCGGCGCCGGGGAGGTGCTCGACGAGGTCGGCGGCGCGCCCGCGGACGGTGTCGGTGAGGAGGACCTCCCGGCACGGCGGGGCCCACACCCCGCCGGCGGCGACCTCGAGGCTGCGCTGGTCGGCGACCTTGAACCACCGGATCTCCTCGACGGTGTCGCCGAAGAACTCGACCCGGAGCGGGTGCTCCTCGGTCGGCGGGAAGACGTCGAGAATCCCGCCGCGGACGGCGAACTGCCCGCGCCGCTCGACGAGGTCGGTCCGGGTGTAGGCGGCGGCGACGAGGTCGTCGACGACGTCCTCCATCGGGACCTCGTCGCCCGGCGCGAGGGCGACCGGCGCGAGGTCGCCGAGGCCGGTGGCGATCGGCTGGAGGACGGCGCGGACCGGGGCGACGAGGACCTCGACCGGCCCGTGCCCCCTCCCCGCATCCTCGGGGTGGACGAGCCGGCGGAGGACGGCGAGGCGTCGGGCGACGGTGTCGCTGCGCGGGGAGAGCCGCTCGTGCGGAAGGGTCTCCCACGCGGGGAACTCGGCGACGGCGTCGGGGCCGAGGAGGCAGGAGAGGCTCGCGACGAGGTCCTGGGCCTCCCGCTCGGTGGCGGTGACCGCGAGGATCGGGCGCGGGTCCCCCGGCCCGGCGCCCCGGGCGAGCGCGGCGAGCAGGGCGGGCCGGGCGCCGGGGGCGATTGTGAGCTCGAGGGCGCCGGTCCCCGACGCGGCCGCCGTGAGGAAGGAGGTGACACCCGGGTCCTCGGTGAGGACCTGGGCGACGGGGGTCAGGGTCATGCGGGGCGGGGCTCCTGTGCTCGGACACCGGTGGGGGCGCGGCGCGGCCGGCGGCGAGGACCCGGGTCTGCCCGTCCGGCGCGGGACGCGTCGGGGCCCAGCCTACGACCCCTCCCGACGGCGTCCGGTCCGGCCACCTCGGCGCCGGGTCGCCGGTCAGGCGAGGCGGGGCGCCGCGGGGAAGGTGAAGGGGGCGAGTGCCCGGAGGTCGGTGACGTCGTACCCGAACTCGGCGATCGCCGGGCCGAGCCGCTCCTCGATGACGCGGCGTCGCCGGCGCTCCCACGGCGAGCCCCGGCGCATCGCCTCCCACCGCTCGACGTACCGGTCGGTGCGGCCCGCCCTGAGGGTGTCGGCCGGGATCGTGCCGTCGAGACCGATGAGGTCCGCGACGGCCGCGAGCCCCGCCCGGGGGTGGGCGACGAGGTCCTCGTACCGGAGGACGAGGAGACGGTCGAGGTGGGGGGCGTCGTCCTGGAGGATCGTGTGGGCCCGGACCCAGTGCTCGACGAGGCCCGGCAGGGAGGTGTGGACCCGGCCGTTGCGGGAGACGAGCCGCGGGACCCACTTCTCGAGGGCGAGGGCGACGACGACGGGGTGCCGGACGACGACGACGAGCGGGGCCCCGGGGAAGAGCGCCTGGAGGAACCGGCCCATGACGAGGTTCGACGGGGACTTCTCGAGCAGGATGCGCCGGTCGAGGTCCCAGTAGGGCTCCCACGCGGCGAGGAGCCGGGCGGCGCTCTCGGGGGAGACGAGGTCGGACTCCTCGGTGAGGTGGGCGGCGGGGGCGTTGGCGAACCTCCCCATCCCCCCGTACGCGCGGATGCGCGGGTAGACGTCCTGGAGGTGCTGGCCCTCGTTCTCGCTGACGCCGGTGTCCGTGAGACCGCTGACCTCCGGGTGCCCCGCGAGGGCGGTGGCGAGCGGCGTCGTGCCGCTCCGGTGCAGCCCCCCGACGAAGGCGAGCTGCTGACCTGCCCGCACGGCCCCTCCTCGCGTCGTCGCGGGCACGGCCGGCCCGTCTCCCGACATCGTGGCACAGGCCGGGACCTCGCACGCGATCTCCGCGAAACGGGCAGCACGGGATGACGCGTCGGCCTACAGTCGGTGTGGGGCGACCAGGGGGCCCACCCGGACGCCCTTGGCACGACCTGGGGGACGTCGGGAGGGGCGAACAGCATGAACGTGACGAGACTCCGCAGGAGGCTGCCCGCGGTGGCGGCTGCCGGAGCGCTGGCCGGCCTCGCCGCCTGCTCGGGCGGCGCGCCGGAGGCGACCCCGCCGACGGCAGCGACGAGCACGACCGGGCCGGGCGCGACGGCCTCACCGTCGGGGACGTCCTCGTCGGCGGCGGCCTCGTCCTCCGGCTCGCGGTCGGGGACGCCGTCGGCCGGCGGCTCGGCGACCACCGCGCGCCCGAGCGCGGACGGCGGCACCGCCGCCTCGCCGGGCACCGGGTCCGCCTCGACCGACGCCACCCCGTCCCCGCCGCCGAGCAAGCCCGCGAACGGGAGCCAGCAGGCCGTCCTCAGCGCGATCCCGGGGAACGCCTCCGGGTGCGTCGTCGTCGGCACGCGTGCCGACGTCCGCTCGGGCGGGATCGCCGCCGGCAACTTCGCCGGGGCGCGCAGGGAGTACGCCGGCCAGGCGGGCGGTGCGGGCGCCCGCACCGTCAGCCTCTACGTCATCCCCAAGCACGCGAAGAAGATGCCCGGCCTCTCGGTGCGGATGGCCCCGGTCTCGGGCGACGGGTCCGCGCGGACCGTGCGGACCTCGGCCGCGGAGACGGCGAACTCGTGGAGCTACTACCCCCTGACGCTCCCGGTGCCGGCGTCGGGGGTGTGGCGGTTGTCGATGACCGCGGGCCCCGACACGGGGTGCTTCGAGGTCTCGTTTGGTGGCTGATCCCGCGGGCGTTGGGTCTCACGGCCTGGCGCCCGGCACTTCTTGCGCGCGCGGCCGCGGTGGGACCGGGTTTCAGCGGGTCTCACCGCGGCCGCGTGGGCAAGGGGTGGGGGGTCAGGGGGTGGGGGTGAGCGGGATGGTCCAGCTGATGTCGGTGGTGCTGGTGGCGTCGGTGCTCGCGGTGAGCCCGCCGTAGGACCCGGCGGGCAGGGCGCCGGCGGTGTCGGTGAGCAGGGAGGCGAACCGGCCGTAGCCGGTGCCGGTCGAGGCCGAGCGCTGGGTGGCCCCGGCCGGCGCGGTCCAGGCGGTGCTCGCCTGGGACTTGTCCCCCCAGTACGTCAGCCCCCACGCCCCGGCCGCGGCGGTGACGGACGCCGAGGTGTGGGACCGGGTGGCGGAGTCGGCGGCGTGCGCGACGCTGCCCGCGGTGATCGCGGAGGCCTCGACACCGGAGTAGACCGCGACCGTCAGGGTGGCCTTGGTGTAGCTCGTCGCGTCGACCCGGACGACGGCGCCGGCGTCGGCGGCGGTCAGGGTCTTCACCCAGACCGTCGAGGTCACCGACCCGCTCGTGGCCGAGTCCACCTGCCGCCACCCGGTCACCCCGCTCGGGGCCCCCCAGGACTTCGAGGCGTTCCGGGTGAGGAACAGCAGCGCCGTGTCCCCGGCCCTCGCCCCCGCCGGGACGGTGGCGACCTCACGGCCCCTGGCCCCCGACCCCGAGTGCGCCGCCCCGACGAACCCCACCGACGACGACGACGGCGGCGGCGGCGCGGCGACCGTGACGGTGTGGGTCACCGACCCGGTCGCGCCCGCGTCGTCGGTCACCGTCAGCCGCACCGGATAGGACCCGGCCTCCGCGTACACATGACCCGGCGCCACCCCCGACCCCGAGGACCCGTCACCGAAGTCCCACGCGTACGAGGCCACCGACCCGTCCGAGTCACCCGACCCCGACCCGTCGAACCCCACCGACAACCCCTCCACCCTCGAGGAGAACCCCGCCACCGGCGCGACGTTGCCCGACGGCGGGTCCGCCGGCGAGCCCGACGGGGTGAGCGGGATGGTCCAGCTGATGTCGGTGGTGCTGGTGGCGTCGGTGCTCGCGGTGAGCCCGCCGTAGGACCCGGCGGGCAGGGCGCCGGCGGTGTCGGTGAGCAGGGAGGCGAACCGGCCGTAGCCGGTGCCGGTCGAGGCCGAGCGCTGGGTGGCCCCGGCCGGCGCGGTCCAGGCGGTGCTCGCCTGGGACTTGTCCCCCCAGTACGTCAGCCCCCACGCCCCGGCCGCGGCGGTGACGGACGCCGAGGTGTGGGACCGGGTGGCGGAGTCGGCGGCGTGCGCGACGCTGCCCGCGGTGATCGCGGAGGCCTCGACACCGGAGTAGACCGCGACCGTCAGGGTGGCCTTGGTGTAGCTCGTCGCGTCGACCCGGACGACGGCGCCGGCGTCGGCGGCGGTCAGGGTCTTCACCCAGACCGTCGAGGTCACCGACCCGCTCGTGGCCGAGTCCACCTGCCGCCACCCGGTCACCCCGCTCGGGGCCCCCCAGGACTTCGAGGCGTTCCGGGTGAGGAACAGCAGCGCCGTGTCCCCGGCCCTCGCCCCCGCCGGGACGGTGGCGACCTCACGGCCCCTGGCCCCCGACCCCGAGTGCGCCGCCCCGACGAACCCCACCGACGACGACGACGGCGGCGGCGGCGCGGCGACCGTGACGGTGTGGGTCACCGACCCGGTCGCGCCCGCGTCGTCGGTCACCGTCAGCCGCACCGGGTAGGACCCGGCCTCCGCGTACACATGACCCGGCGCCACCCCCGACCCCGAGGACCCGTCACCGAAGTCCCACGCGTACGAGGCCACCGACCCGTCCGAGTCACCCGACCCCGACCCGTCGAACCCCACCGACAACCCCTCCACCCTCGAGGAGAACCCCGCCACCGGCGCGACGTTCGCCCGACGGCGTGAAGCTCGCCACGCCGGGCGTCCCGCTCCCCGTGGAGAGCCGCCAGCTGCTGCCGACGTCGTTGTCGGCCGCGGGGTCGGTGAGCTCGAGGGAGCTGCCGTCCGTCGACTCGGGCCAGCCGGTCCCGCCGTACGTCACGGCGTCGGCGACCGAGCCGTCGGCCCGCTCGAGCGTGATGGTCTCTCCCGAGGAGAGCCCCCCCTTGTACGTGCCCCCGACGAAGACCCCGGGGCTGTAGGTGCTCCGGAACGTCGGGTCGTCGCCGGCGAACGTCATCGTGCCGTGCGGGAGGATGACGGTCCCGGGCTGGACGGTGAGCTTGATCGCGTCGCTGATCGACCACCCGGAGAGGTCGACGGCCTCGGTGGCCGACGGGTTGTAGAGCTCGAGGAACTCCGCGTCGCCCCCCCCGGTCGGGCTGTGCTGGATCTCGCTGACGACGACGGCAGGCGCGGCCTTCTGCGGCCCGGGCACCCGGGAGTCGCCCGCGAACGCCGCCCGGCGCGCCTCGATCTCGCCGAAGAGCCTCGTCCGCTGCTTGTCGAAGTTCATCCACTGCGCGCTCGGCCAGGCGGTCATGTCGAGGACCGCCTCGGGGCGCGCCGGGGCGACCTTCTCGTCGAAGAGCGCCTCCATCCGTCCCTTGGCGAGGATGTCGTCGACGAGGGTCCGCAGGCGCCGGAAGTACATGGCCCGCCACTCCGGCTGGGAGAGCACGGCCTGCATGAGCCGGTTCGGGGTGTCCTGCGGCTCGACCGGGGTGACGTAGCTGCTGACGATCCCGCAGCACGTGTTGCCCAGGGTCTTGTCGAGGTCCCACGGGATGACCGACCACCGCCCGGTGTCCGGGTCCAGGCTCGTGTACCAGTTCTTCGTCGACGCGTCGCTGCTCTTGAGGATCGCGGTGACGGCGGCGTAGTTGATCATCTGTGGGAGGTCGACGTTGCCGAGGACGTAGTCCCGCTGCGCACTCCCCGACCTCTCGATCCCGTCGAGGAAGGCTCGGACGGGGGCGTAGTCGCCGTCCTTGGGGTTCTTCTTCTCCATCCGGTAGTCCTCGAGCCGACGTGACTCGTCGAACGCGTCGTGCGAGGCCTTGAACAGCTGGGCGTCGCCGTACCCCTCGCGGTCGCGCCACGTGCCGTCGAAGAGGTCGACGTAGGTGTAGAGGCCCTGGTACTTCGCGTTGCGCTGGGCGCGGACCGGGAAGACCTGGGTGTTGACGACCCCGGCGCGCCGGTAGGCGTCCCAGGCGAGGACCGGGCGGCCGTGCGAGTGGTCGCTCCAGTCGCCCTGCATCGCGAACTCGTCGACGGGCTCGACGAGGTGGCCCGGCATGTCGATCGAGTGGCCGTGCGGGAGCTCGAACTTCCAGCTCGGCTTCGCCGACGTCTGCGAGACCGCGCCGCGGATGTTGACGTGGACGTTGTCGTAGACCTTCCCGTCGTAGGCGAGCACGGCCGCCTTCGTGATGTCCGCGGTGGGCTGGCTCGTCATCGCCCCGTAGTCGGCGTCCGGGACGAACCACTCGAGCACGGGGATGGCGCTCTCCACCCCGCTCGCCGCGACGACGCCCTCGTACTGGATCGTGTCGTCCGCCCTGGGGAGGGAGGCGCCCACCCCACCGCCCGACGCGACGACGCGGTACCGGAGGAGGTGCCCGGCGGCGACCCCCGGGAGGGTGCCCGAGAACGCGTCGCCACCCGTCCGGGTGAGCGCCGCCGTCTTCTCGGCGCCGAAGTCGACCCGGTAGCGCAGGCTCGCCGAGGACGCGTCGGCCACCGTCGCGGTGACGGTCACCGCCTCGCCCGCCTTCGGGGCGGACGGCGTCGCCGCGAGGTCGCTGATCCGGGGACCCGCACCGCTGCGGGCGGTCGAGTTGGCTGCGCCCGCGGTATGGCCCCTCGCCGAGGTCGAGGCCGCCCAGGCGAGCGGGTCGTCGTGGTCGAGCGTCGGGTCGACGAGCTCGAGCGACGGCCCGCCCCCGTCCGGGGTGAGCGCCCACGGCGCGGCGTCGTCGTAGGTGACCGAGTCGACCTCGGCGCCGCCCGCGTCGGTGAGCGTGAGGGTCTCCCCGCCGTTGGAGAGCTTGCCGGTGTACACGGCGGCGGGCGCGAACCCGTAGAGGGCCTCGAACCGCGCGGCGTCCGGCGCGACGACGAGGCGACCGTTCGCGGGGATGGCCGTCCCCGCGGGCAGGCACACGGTGACGCCGTCGAGGCACCACCCGGAGAGGTCGACGGCCGCCGACCGCGTGTTCGTCAGCTCGAGGAACTCGTCGCTGTCGAGGTCGGAGGCCGGGTTGTACATGATCTCGCTGATGACGACGTCGTCGGGCGATGCCGCGTGCGCGCTCGTGGGTGTCACGAGCGCGGCGACGGCTGCCGCGACGGCCCCCATCGCGAGCCGTCGGCGGTGGCGGCCGGGTCCTCGTGCGGTCATGGTCCCCTCCAGGGCGGCGGGCACGACGGGTGTCGCGCGCTCGTGGGCGGCCGGACTCGCGACGACGGTCGCTGGATGCCGTCGTCGCTCCCCCCCGGGAGCCCGACCTTGCCGGGACCCGGCTCCTCGCGGAGTCGGCCCGGCGGTCGTGATGGTGGCGGTGACCGCGATCATGCTCTCGTTGGGGGTCGTTTGACGGTGCTTTAATGAAAACCCTCTGGATGGTCCCCGTTGACGCTTTCTCATTACTCCCTAAAACGGTCAACAATGGACAACAAAGGATCAAGTGATTGGCGACCGGAAAGCGTCCTCAGTGTTCATCAATCGCAGGACGCTGCGCTTTCCGCTGTGTAGCGTCACTTCGACTCGTGTGCGTTGCCGTTTCCCGTCCCGGAGGAGCCCCATGAAGATCGGCCGTCCCGCCGGCGTCCTCGTCCTCGCCGCCTCGATGCTCGTCACGCTCGCCGGCGTCGGGTCCGCGGCGTCCGCCGCGGTGGGCGCCGCGACCATCGCACCGTCGGTCCACTTCACCGCGGCGGGGGACTACGCCACCGGGTCCCGGACCACCTCCGTCCTCGACGGCACGCACGCCTCCGGAGCCGAGCTCAACCTCTCGCTCGGGGACCTGTCCTACGGGGCCACGGGCGGGGAGGAGGCGTGGTGCGACTACGTCAAGAGCCGGGTCGGGGCGACGTTCCCGTTCCAGCTCGTCAGCGGCAACCACGAGAGCAACGGCCAGAACGGGGACATCGACGCCTTCGCCGCCTGCCTGCCCAACCGGCTCGCCGGGATGCACGGGACGTACGGCCGGCAGTGGTACGCCGACTACCCGGCTGCCAACCCCCTCGTCCGGTTCATCATGATCTCCCCGGGGCTGACCTTCCCCGACGGGAGGTACTCCTACGACAAGGGCACCCCCCGGTACGCCTGGACGGCCGCGGCGATCGACGGGGCCCGCGCGGCCGGGGTCCCGTGGGTCGTCGTCGGCTACCACAAGCCGTGCCTGTCGATGACCGCGGTGACCTGCGGGTCGGGCGCCGACATCATGAACCTCATGGTCGAGAAGAAGGTCGACCTCGTCCTCTCCGGGCACAACCACCTCTACGAGCGGACGAAGCAGCTGACCCTGACGAAGGCGTGCCCGAAGATCGTGCCGGGAGCAGCCTCGACCGCCTGCGTCGCCGACGCCGACAACAGCTACGCCCAGGGGGCGGGGACGGTGTTCGGGACCGTCGGGACCGCCGGCAAGGGGCTCCAGCCGCTGAGCACGTCCGACCCCGAGCGGGCGTACTTCGCACGCTGGTCGAGCAAGAACGTCTCGCCGAGCTGGGGGTTCGTCGACGTCACCGCGTCGACGACCCGGCTGTCGGCATCGTTCGTCCCGACGAGCGGCGCCGGGTTCACGGACGCCTTCAGCATCTCGCGAAGCGCGAGCACTCCCCCGCCGTCGGGCAACGTCGCGCCGGTGGCGGGGTTCTCCTCGAGGGTGGAGGGGTTGTCGGTGGGGTTCGACGGGTCGGGGTCGGGTGACTCGGACGGGTCGGTGGCCTCGTACGCGTGGGACTTCGGTGACGGGTCCTCGGGGTCGGGGGTGGCGCCGGGTCATGTGTACGCGGAGGCCGGGTCCTACCCGGTGCGGCTGACGGTGACCGACGACGCGGGCGCGACCGGGTCGGTGACCCACACCGTCACGGTCGCCGCGCCGCCGCCGCCGTCGTCGTCGTCGGTGGGGTTCGTCGGGGCGGCGCACTCGGGGTCGGGGGCCAGGGGCCGTGAGGTCGCCACCGTCCCGGCGGGGGCGAGGGCCGGGGACACGGCGCTGCTGTTCCTCACCCGGAACGCCTCGAAGTCCTGGGGGGCCCCGAGCGGGGTGACCGGGTGGCGGCAGGTGGACTCGGCCACGAGCGGGTCGGTGACCTCGACGGTCTGGGTGAAGACCCTGACCGCCGCCGACGCCGGCGCCGTCGTCCGGGTCGACGCGACGAGCTACACCAAGGCCACCCTGACGGTCGCGGTCTACTCCGGTGTCGAGGCCTCCGCGATCACCGCGGGCAGCGTCGCGCACGCCGCCGACTCCGCCACCCGGTCCCACACCTCGGCGTCCGTCACCGCCGCGGCCGGGGCGTGGGGGCTGACGTACTGGGGGGACAAGTCCCAGGCGAGCACCGCCTGGACCGCGCCGGCCGGGGCCACCCAGCGCTCGGCCTCGACCGGCACCGGCTACGGCCGGTTCGCCTCCCTGCTCACCGACACCGCCGGCGCCCTGCCCGCCGGGTCCTACGGCGGGCTCACCGCGAGCACCGACGCCACCAGCACCACCGACATCAGCTGGACCATCCCGCTCACCCCGTCGGGCTCGCCGGCGGACCCGCCGTCGGGCAACGTCGCGCCGGTGGCGGGGTTCTCCTCGAGGGTGGAGGGGTTGTCGGTGGGGTTCGACGGGTCGGGGTCGGGTGACTCGGACGGGTCGGTGGCCTCGTACGCGTGGGACTTCGGTGACGGGTCCTCGGGGTCGGGGGTGGCGCCGGGTCATGTGTACGCGGAGGCCGGGTCCTACCCGGTGCGGCTGACGGTGACCGACGACGCGGGCGCGACCGGGTCGGTGACCCACACCGTCACGGTCGCCGCGCCGCCGCCGCCGTCGTCGTCGTCGGTGGGGTTCGTCGGGGCGGCGCACTCGGGGTCGGGGGCCAGGGGCCGTGAGGTCGCCACCGTCCCGGCGGGGGCGAGGGCCGGGGACACGGCGCTGCTGTTCCTCACCCGGAACGCCTCGAAGTCCTGGGGGGCCCCGAGCGGGGTGACCGGGTGGCGGCAGGTGGACTCGGCCACGAGCGGGTCGGTGACCTCGACGGTCTGGGTGAAGACCCTGACCGCCGCCGACGCCGGCGCCGTCGTCCGGGTCGACGCGACGAGCTACACCAAGGCCACCCTGACGGTCGCGGTCTACTCCGGTGTCGAGGCCTCCGCGATCACCGCGGGCAGCGTCGCGCACGCCGCCGACTCCGCCACCCGGTCCCACACCTCGGCGTCCGTCACCGCCGCGGCCGGGGCGTGGGGGCTGACGTACTGGGGGGACAAGTCCCAGGCGAGCACCGCCTGGACCGCGCCGGCCGGGGCCACCCAGCGCTCGGCCTCGACCGGCACCGGCTACGGCCGGTTCGCCTCCCTGCTCACCGACACCGCCGGCGCCCTGCCCGCCGGGTCCTACGGCGGGCTCACCGCGAGCACCGACGCCACCAGCACCACCGACATCAGCTGGACCATCCCGCTCACCCCCACCCCCTGACCCCCCACCCCTTGCCCACGCGGCCGCGGTGAGACCCGCTGAAACCGGTCCCACCGCGGCCGCGCGCGCAAGAAGTGCCGGGCGCCAGGGTCTGCGGGTCAGGGTCTGCGGGTCACCGGTGCGTGGCCCGGTCCCGGTGGCGGCGCGTCCGGACCAGATCGCGAGGCCACGCGAGGCACGTCCAAGGCTGTGACCCGTAGTGGTTGCCCCGAGGCCCTGGCCCGGGAACGGTCAGATCCGACCTCTTGGGTGTGCCTGACGCACCCCAGTGGCACGAGTCAGGCCTGACCTCCCACCCATCGCCCACGCGGCCGCGGCGAGACGGGCTGAAACCGCTCTCACCGGGGCCGCTCGCGCAAGAAGTGCCGGGCGCCGGGGTCTGCGGGGAGGGTCTGCGGGTCACCCGGGCGTGGTCCGGTCCCGGTGGCGGCGCGTCCGGACGGGATCGCGAGGCCACGCGAGGCGCGCGGGATCGCCCCGGGGCCAGGGCCCCGGGGCGCCCCCCGTGGTCAGCGCCGTGGGCCGAGGACGAGAGACCACATGACGCCACGGCCGCTCGTCGCGTCCGTCGTCGCGGCCAGCCCCCCCGCGGGCCCCGGCTCGACCGGGCCCCCCGAGTCGGCGACGAGGGAGGCGAACCGGCCCGAGCCGCGCTGCCCGGCCGTCGTGTCGCGGACAGTCACCTCGCTCGGCGCGGTCCACGCCGTCGTCCCCCGAGACTTGTCGGCCCAGTACGAGACGACCCACTGCCCCGCCGCGGCCTGGACCCCAGGGGTCTCGTGGGAGCTGGTGCCCCGGTCGCCGGAGGCCAGCGCAGTCATCGTGTCGGCGTCCACGCCCGCGTAGACGACGAGGTTGAGCACGGCCTTCTGGTATGTCGTGTTCGTCATCCGGACGCGCACCGACGCGTCGACGTCACCGGCGACCGCAGTCTTCGCCCACACCGTCGTCGTCACCGTCCCGTTGGTGAACGTCTCGACCTGCCGCCACCCGGTGACGCCGACGGGCCCGGTCCAGCTCGAGGTCTGGTTCTTCGTGAAGACGAGGACCATCGTGTCCCCGGCCTTCGTGCCCTCGGGCACGGACACCTGCTTCACCCTCGTCGCCTCGGGGTCGGAGTGGCTCGCGCCGACGAAGGCGATGGGGTTCGCCGGGACCGTGACCGTGACGTCACGGGCGGCCGAGGCCGTCGCCCCGGCTCGGTCGGTCACCGTGAGGGTCACCGTGTACGTGCCGCCCGCGGCGTACGCGTGCTGGGCCGTCTTGCCGGTCCCGCCGGCCCCGTCCCCGAAGTCCCACGCGAACGAGGCCGGGCTGCCGTCCTCGGGGTCGGTCGATGCCGAGGCGTCGACCGTGCAGACGCCCCCGGTGCAGTCCGCGGCGAGGACCGCGTGCGGAGCCTCGTTCCCCGGCGCCGGCGGCGGGGGCGCAGCAGGCTCGTCGACCGGCTCGAGCCCGATCGTCCAGGTGACCCCCCGGTCGCCCGGCGCGGGCGTCGTCGCGGTGAGGTTCCCGTGCGACCCCTGCGGGACCGGGCCGTTCGAGTCGGCGACGAGTGAGCCGAACCGCCCGGCCCCGACCGTCCCGGTCGCCGTGTCCCGGGTCGTCACCCCGTCCGGAGCGGTCCACGACTCCGTCCCCGACGACTTGTCCGCCCAGTAGGACACGAGCCAGGCCCGCGCGGGGACCTCGAGGGGCGGGGTGACGTGCTCGGCGGTGCCGACGTCGCCGGCCCCGGCCGCGGTGACCGACGCGACCCCCGAGTACGCGAGGAGGTTGAGGATGGCCTTCTGGTACCTCGTGTTGTCCATCGTCACCCCGACCCCGCCGGCGGTGTCCTCGGCGGTCGCCGTCTTCGTCCAGACCGTCGTCGTCACGCTCCCGTTCGTCGTGGTCTCGAGCTCGGTCCACCCCGAGACGCCGGCGGGGTCGGTCCACGTCGACGTCGTGTTCCTCGTGAAGACGAGGACGAGGGTGTCCCCGGGCTTCGTTCCCTCGGGCACGTCCGCCCGCTTGACCTTCGTCGCGTTCGGGTCGGAGTGGCTCGCGCCGACGAACGCGACGGGGCTCTTCGGCACGGTGACGGTGACCCCGTGCGTCGCCGAGTCGCTGGCCCCGGCGGTGTCCGTCACCTCGAGGGAGACCGTGTACGCGCCGCCCGTCGCGTAGCCGTGCGTTGCCGTCCGCCCGGTGCCCGTCGTCCCGTCGCCGAAGTCCCAGGCGTACGAGGCGACCTTGCCGTCCGGGTCGCTCGACCCCGACCCGTCGAACTGGCACGTCCCCCCGCTGCACGACGCCGCGAGCGCGGCGGTCGGGGGCTGGTTCGGCGGCGGAGCCGTCACCGTCACCTGCGCGGTCGTCGACCCGGTCGCGCCGAGGTCGTCCGTGGCGGTGAGCTTCACGGTGTACGTCCCCGCTGCCGCGTAGGTGTGCGTGGGCGCGGCCCCGGTGCCGTTCGACCCGTCCCCGAAGTCCCACGCGTACGACGCGACGGTCCCCTCGGCGTCCGTTGAGCCGGCGCCGTCGAAGCCGCACGCGAGGTCGGTGCACTGCGGGGTGAGGACGGCCGTCGGCGGCGTGTTCGCGGCGGCCTCGGGGGTCCCCGTGAAGAGGAACAACGAGCGGTTCGTCCAGTTCACACCGTCGACCGAGGGACCGCTGACGACCGTGGGCGAGCCGGTGACGGCACCGCCGGAGAAGGTCACCTTCCGGAGCGTCCCGTCGGTCCGGGAGGCGTAGTACAGGGTCGTCCCCACGGCGAACATCCCGCCCGCGCTGCTGAAGCTCACCGAGCTCGGCGCCGTCACCGTCGTCTCGTCGACGATGCCGCTGTCCGGCGAGAACCACCGTGAGCGCAGGGCCGGGTCACCGGCGATCGTGTAGTAGAGCCGTCCGCCCGCGTAGAACATCCCGGTGACGTCGGGCAGCCGGGAGTACAGCGTCGGAGAGGTCCCGTCGAAGGTCCCGGCGATGTTGTTGAAGACGTCCTTCCACACCGGGTCGTGGTAGGGGTCGATCCTCGTCGGCGACCCGAACGAGGCGCCGTCGAACGTCCGGGAGTAGAGGAACCCGTCGCGCATCCCGTAGAAGACCTTCGGGCCGACCATGAACGCCCCGCGCGAGGCGCCCCAGCCGATGCCCCCGGCGTCGGCGGGGGCGCTCGCGGAGGCGGCCGTCCCGGTGACGTCGACCCGGGTGAGCACGTCGGGGTTGCCCTGGGGCAGCGCCGACGTTCCGCGGCGGACGAGCTCGAGGGCGTTGACGAGCGGGTTGTTCGCCGCGCCGTGCTTGAGCTCGATGTCGACCTTGCCGTCGCTCGTGACGTTGATCGGCTTCATCGAGCCGGTCTGGTCCCCGGAGGTCGCGACGATGTCGTACCCCTTGGCGTACCGCTTGCCGTCGATGAGGATGTGGAAGAGCCGGGAGCGCGGGGCGCTCGTCCCGGGGTAGCTGTTCGCGAAGTAGAGCCGGACCTGGACCTGGACCCCGGCCTTGACGGGGAAGGACCACCTCAGCGGCGGGTTGTCGTCCATCGACCAGCGGTCGCTCTCGAACACCGCGGGTGGGGTCGACGCCGGGACGGTCGAGTCGACCTTGGGGATCGGCGGCCACGCGGCGGTCCGGCTCTCGGCGCTCCGGTAGGCGGTCGTCGGCGCGGAGTCGTCGGCCCAGGCCGGGCCGTCGTCGAGGCTCGCGAGCTGGGCGCCGCCCGCGTTGACGCGGTAGAGGACGTCCGAGGACGAGATGTTCGGGTCCCCGGCGACGAACACCGTCCCCGGGAGGGTGCCTGTCGCCGTGCTCGCGAGCGTGCTCCCGCCGGCGTAGGGGAAGAAGGCGATCTTCGGGCGCTTGTAGGTGAAGTCCCCGACGAAGTCGGTGTTCGAGCCGACGTACACCCCGTCCGAGGTCGCGAAGATCGTGTAGACGGCCTTGCCCGGGGGGTTGCGGCCCGGGTTCCACTGGAGCGGGCGTCCGCTGACGGGGTCGAGGGCAGCCAGCCCCGGACGCGGGACGGCGCCTGCCCCGGGCTTGTCGACGCCCAGGGGGTTGTTCGACCAGCGCGCGTGGCCGCCGACGAACACCGCCGAGTCGGTGATCGTCACGCCCCACATCGTGTCGCCACCCGCCTCGTTGACCCACGTCGGCTGGACGTCGGCCCCGGTCGCGCGGGTCTCGAACCGGGCGGTGCCGTCGCAGAGGGTGCCCGTGACGCCCCCGCCGGTGGCGTTGACGACGAAGTACGAGCCGTCCGGGGAGTACGAGACGCCGCGGGTGTACCCGTCGAAGGCCCAGTTGAAGCAGTACGGGGCGTACCGCGACGTCGACCAGTCCGTCCGGACGCGGGCGCTCGTCCCGGTGAGGTCGATCTGGACGAGCTGGTCGCGCACGAGTCCGTCGGCCCGCTTGAAGTTGCCGGTGACGACCATCTGGGACCCGTCCGGGGTGACGTCGAAGGCCCACGGCCCCTTCCAGCCCTCGGCACCCGTGCCCGTGTCGTTGTGTCGTCCGGTGAGCTGGACGCCCATGAACGGGTCGACCTTCCCGGTCGTCGCGTCGAGCGCCGCGAGTCCGGAGTGGTCGGTGTAGCCGACCCGGGTGAAGAACCCGGCGAGGTAGAGCCGGTTGCCGCGCAGGACGAGGTCGTTGACCCCGCCGTAGTCGAACGGAGGTGCCGTGAAGGTCGGGACGACGGCGCCGGTGTCGAGGTCGACGAGCGCGACGTACGTCGCCGGGGTGCCGGAGACGACGGTGAAGTCCCCACCGATGTAGACCGTGTGGTCGTTCGGGCCCGGGATGACCGTCCGGACCTCGCCGTCGACCGTCGGGGCGAACGGCGTCAGCGCGCCGGTCGCCGCGCTGAAGGCGGCGAGGTGGGTCCGCGCGGCCCCCGCCACGCTCGTGAACCCGCCCGCGATGACCATCGTCGGGCCGACCTTCGCGATCGCCCGGACGTCACCGTCGTCGACCGCCGGCGTCGTCTTCGCGGGCACGGCACTCGGCATCGCCCCCGGCGAGGGGGCGACGACCGATCGCTGCGCGGCCTCGGCCGGGACCGGCCCGGCCGCGACCATCGTCCCCACCGACACGACCGCCGCGGCGACCGCGGCCAGAGCTCTGCGAACATTCATGGGCTGACTCTCTTTCCCCCCGGGCGGCCCGTGTTGCGGGCGCGTCAGCATCGTGGCATGCACATCAGGCATTTCGCCGCGCTTTTGTCGGAATGCGTCCGGGAATGGCCGGAGAGGCATTGTCGGCCCCGATGACAACCACTGTCATGAAACGGACATCAGTGATTTATAGGTCCTAAGTCCCCATTCTCGAAATACATTTATGGCTTTTTGTGCCATGTATGACATAAATGGGACATCTGTCACCTAGGGCCCTCGCGGGGGCAGTCCCGCCGTTTCCGCCCCCCACCGGGGGACCCCGCCCTAGAGTCGAGACGGCACTGGGGCGCGCCCGGAGGGGGCCGGCCGGCTCGCACGACAGGAGTCACGACCGTGACGACGTACGCACACCGCACCGCACCGGGGGCGACCCCGGGACCGACGACCGCGGGCGAGGCCGCGCCCGACCGTCCGTGGACGCCACCGCTCGGCGTCGTCGTCGCGACCCACAACCGTCCCGAGCTCGTCCGCCGGGCACTCTCCTCGATTCTCGACCAGGCGTACGCCGGGGCCATCGAGGTCGTCGTCGTCTTCGACCGTTGCGAGCCGGACCGCTCGCTCGCGAGGGACGACGGCAGGCGACGCGTCCGGGTCGTCGCGAACGCGCGGACGCCCGGGCTGGCCGGCGCCCGCAACACCGGGGTGCTCTCCCTCGGCACCGAGCTCGTCGCCTTCTGCGACGACGACGACGTCTGGCTGCCGGGCAAGGTCCAGGCCCAGGTCCGTGCCCTCAGGGACCGGCCGGAGGCGGACTTCGTCACGACCGCCATGCGGGTCGACTGCGCCGGGCGGAGCACGGTCCGGTGCGCCGGCACGGGGACGGTGACCCTCGACCAGCTCGTCCGCTCGCGGATGGCGATGCTCCACTCGTCCTCGTTCCTCTTCCGCCGTCGGGCGATGCTCGAGGGCTTCGGGCTCGTCGACGAGACGCTCCCGAAGAGCATGGCCGAGGACTGGGACCTCCTCCTCCGGGCCGCCCGGGCCAAGGACGTCGCCCACGTCGACGAGCCGCTCGTCGGCGTCCTCTGGAGCGAGGGCTCGTACTTCAACGACGCCTGGCGGGACAAGAACGCCGCCCGGGTGTGGCTCCTCGAGCACCACCCGGAGCTCGCCGCGGACCCGCGCGGCGCCGCCCTCCAGTACAGCAAGCTCGCGTTCGGGCACGCAGCCCTCGGCGAGCGGCGGCTCGCCCTCCGCTGGGCCGGCCGTGCGCTCCGGCAGCGCTGGACGGAGCCGAGGACGGTCATCGCCCTCGCCGTCCTCGCCGGGCTCCCGCCGATGCGGGTCCAGCGGGCCCTCAACCGGCGAGGCCATGGGATCTAGGGGGCGGCGGGGCCGTCGGCACCCGGCTCTCCGGCGCGCCTCGTGACCCGCGGACCCCGCTGGGCTCGGCTCGCCGCGGTGGCCGTCTGCGCGGCCCTCGCGAGCGCGGGGTGCGGGCTCGGGCCGGGCTCCCAGCGACGACCGCCTCGGGACTGCACGCTCTCCGAGGACCTCGTCCCCTCCTGCGGGGCGCTGCTCGGCATCACGACGCCCCGACCGGAGCGGTCCGAGCTCGCCCGGGTCGAGCAGCAGGTGGGGAGGAGGTTCGACTTCGTCTACCGCTTCCACGACGTCAACGACCCCGTCCCCACCCCCGAGGAGCGCGACCTCGTCGCCGAGGGCCGGATCCTCCACCTGACGATCGACGCGAGGGACTACGCCTCAGCCGACCGCGAGTCGGTGACGTGGGCGGACGTCGCGGCCGGGCGGTACGACGCCTCCCTCGCCGCGCAGGGCGCGGGGGTCGCCTCCCTCGGGTCGCCGGTCTTCGTCACCTTCGACCACGAGCCCGACCAGCCCGCCGAGAACCTCGGGGGGCCGGCCGACTTCGTCGCCGCCTGGCGCCACGTCCACGAACTCTTCGCTCGCGCAGGCGCGACGAATGCCGTCTGGGTGTGGGTCGTCATGGGCTGGGCGCCGGCGCTCGACCGGGCCGAGCAGCTCTGGCCGGGCAGACCGTACGTCGACTGGGTGAGCTGGGAGGTCTTCAACCCGAGCGGGTGCCGCACGGGGGAGGTCGACCCGGCACGGTTCAGGTCCTTCGAGGACATCGTCCGGACGAGCTACGAGTGGGCCCGCTCGGAGTCGACCGCGGTCGCCGGGGACCTGCCGATGATGATCAGCGAGTCCGGGACGAGCCAGCTCCCGGGCGACACCGCACGGACCGCGCAGTGGTTCGCCGACATCCCCGACACCCTCCGCAGGTATCCGCAGGTCAAGGCCGTGGGCCTCTGGGACCACGGCGGGACGGGGGCGACGTGCGACTTCCGGTTCGGGTCGGACCCGACCGTCCTCGCGGGGGTCGCCGCGATGGCCGGTGACCCGTGGTTCTCCGTCGCGGTCCCGGCACCGGACGGCCGCTGAGGCCGGGCCGTCCGGCCCGGACGACGACGTGCTAGCGGCGTCCCGCGAGGCGCCGACCGGACCCTGCCGGCGCCGACAGCTCGAACGGGCGGGCGGTCTCGTCGGCCTTGACCGGCGTCGTCATCGCCCGGACGAGGTCGGCGGCAGCGAGGTCGGCGGGGTCCCGGCTCACCGCGAGCCCGCGCCGGGCGAGCTCGTCGGCGATCATGAGCTGGTGGTCGTCGACGTGCTCGCCGTGGTGCCGGCGGCGCGGGAGGAGGACGGGGCAGCGCCCGAGGTCGAGGGCGGTCAGGGCCGAGCCGATGCCGGCGTGGGCGATGACGAGGTCCGCCGTCGCCATCGCCTCGTGGAGCTCGCTCGCCGGGACGGCCTTCCGGGCGTCGACGTCGAGGCCGCTCGCGTCTGTCGCCCCGGTCTGCCAGAGGACCTCCGCGTCCGGGGCGAGGACCTCGGGGAGGACCCGCGCGACGGCCGTGAGGGCGCGGCGGAACCCGTACGTCCGCATCGTCCCGAGGGTGACGACGACCCTCCGGAGCGGCGGGACGGGGCTGCCGGGCAGCGGAGGCTCGGCGTCGTAGCCGTCGAAGAGCGACCCGCGGTACTGCCAGCGGCCGGCGGCCCAGCTCGGGTACTGGGAGTAGAGCGCGACGCCGGGAACCCGCGAGGCGATCCGCCCGGTCAGGCTCGGCCCGTCGGCGCGGGCCGCGCTCTCGACGTAGTGGCACGGGATGCCGGCCAGCCGCGCGGTCGGGAGGAACGACAGCGCGATCCCCGACCCCGTCGAGACGACGCGGGCGATGTCGTGCTCGCGGAGGATCCGCCGGGCCGCGCGGAGGTTGGCGGCGACGGCGACGTAGTCGCGCGGGGCGACGTAGCGGATGTACTCGACGTTCTCGCCGGCGAGCAGCGAGCGCGCCTGGGGGTCGTCGAAGGTCACCCACCGGACCCCGGCCGACTCGGGCGTGAACCGCTGGCGGAGCCGGGACAGCTGCTCGAGGTGTCCACCGGTCGAGGCGATGAGCAGCGTCTCCCCGCTCCGCCCCCGACGACGCTCACCCATGATGACGACCTCCCCCTGTCCGGACGGACTTCGTGGCGACGGGCGCCGGCTGCGCTCCGACCTCGGACGTGCTCCCCGACCCCGCGCCCGGTGAGACCTCGCGGTCGAGGACGAGCACCGCAGCGACCGCCGTCCCCAGGAGCAGCCACCCGAAGACGACTCCCCCGGCGACGTCGGTGACCCAGTGCTCCTGGTTGTACGTGCGGGCGTACGCCTGGACCGAGACGGCGAACGCGACGAGGGCGAGCCCCCCGGCCCAGGCCCGGACGCCGGCCGGACGGCGCCAGAGCAGGGCGAGGACGACGATGAGGCCGTAGACGAGGACGACCCGGGCGCAGCCGCCGGACGGCCACGTGCCGTGCGTCGTGGGCGGGTGACCGCGGTCGACGACGAGCTTGAGGATGACCTGCCCGTACTTCTCCATGGCATAGCCGGCCGGGAGGGCGACGAGGGGCACCCACCACCGCAGGCCCCGGCGCCGCCAGAGGACCGCGAGGACGAGCGCCCCCACGGCGGTGAGCCCCTGTGTCACCCGCGGCGCGCCCATGTTGGTGATGACCCACCACGCGCTCGACCACCACTCCACCTGCCGGACGGCGAACCACCCGAAGACCGGGCGGTCGACGACGTCCTCGAGCGCGTGCGCCACGGCGCCGAGCACCCAGCCGACGACGAGGGTGAGCGCCCACCCGCTCAGCGCGACGACGAGCGCCGTCGCCGGGCGACCGAGGTGGGTCACGCAGGCGTCCACGGCCGGCTCGACGCGTCGGCGCGCACCGGGCATCCGTCCGGGAATTCCCCAGCGGGGCACGTTCGCGGTGACCATGGCACCGAGGCCGGCGACCGACCCCAGAAGGACGGCACAGACGAGGATGGCGTCAGGCACGCTGCTCCCACCTTGGTTCACGCGTGTTTGTGGTCGAAAGGGCTCCGCTTCGTGCCCATCGAACCATCGGGCGCCGACACATGAGGGCGGAATGTCCAAATTGTAACCAAGAGCGGGCCCCGACGGGCCCCGACCGGGGAGCTGACCCGCGGACGAACTCCGCGAAACGGCCACCGTGCCGACCCCGGCCCGCCTACGCTCGGTCGGGGCGGACAGGGAGGGCATCGATGTCCATGACACTGCGGACGGCGGGGACGGGGCTCGCGCCGCGCCGCCCCCTCCCTGGGGGACCCCGCGGCGCGGGTCCGGGCTCCGACGGCGGGCGCCCGGTGACAGCCCGCGGCCGCGTGTCCCTGCCCCCGGGCTGGCCACTGTCGGCCCTCCTCATCGGCTACCCGCTGTGGTGGGTCCTCGGTCTCACCGAACCGGCCTCGCTCGCCGCCGCCGTCGTCATGGCCGTCGAGCTCGTCGCCCGCCGCCGGGTCCGCGCCCCCCGAGGGTTCGGACTCTGGCTCGTCTTCCTCGTGTGGGTGGCCCTCGGCGCCCTGGTCGTCCAGGTCGACGCGACCGGCGCCGTCGCCGGCGACAGCCCGACCCGGTACCTCACCGGTGCCTTCCGGCTCTCGTGGTACCTCCGGGCGACCGTCGTCCTCCTCTACGTCGTCAACCTCCGGCGCGAGCTGACGACGACGTGGGTGACCAGGACCCTCGGCTGGATGTTCGTGACGATCACAGTCGGCGGCGTCCTCGGGGTCCTCGTCCCCACGCTGACGATGCCGTCGCTCCTCGAGCTCGTCCTGCCGCGCGGGGTCAGCGGCATCCCCTTCGTCCGCTCGCTCATCCACCCGGTCTTCTCCGAGCTCCAGAACAACCTCGGCGGGGCCCTCCGTCCGAGCGCACCGTTCACGTACGCCAACGAGTGGGGCTTCAACTTCGCCTGCTTCCTCCCGTTCTTCCTGCACGCCTGGTGCGGCCGTGACGGGGGCTGGCGCCGGCCGGCCGCTCCCCTCGTCCTCCTCGCCGCCCTCGTGCCCGTCATCTTCTCCCTCAACCGCGGGCTGTGGCTCGCGCTGCTCGCCGCCGGCCTCTTCGTCGCCCTCCGCTCGGCCCTGGCGGGACGCTTCCGGATGCTCGCCGCCCTCGTCGCAGGGGTCGTCCTCGCCGGCACGCTCGTCGCCGCGACACCCCTCGGTGGGACGATCGAGACCCGGCTGGAGAACGGGAACAGCGACGCCGGCCGGACCCAGCTCGCCGTCCTCGGCCTGACGACGATGGCGACGACGTCCCCCGTCGTCGGACTCGGCACGACCCGTCAGGTCCAGGGGGGCTTCGCCTCCATCGCCCAGGGGTCGACGCCCACGTGCCCCCGCTGCGGGCCGCCGTCCATGGGCACCCAGGGACAGCTCTGGCTCGTCGCGTTCTGCCAGGGCATCGGCGGGGTCCTGCTGTACTTCGGCTTCCTCCTCCTCCAGCTCCTCCGGGGACTTCGGGCCCCGACCTCCGCGGCGACGGTCGGGCTCTCCGTCGTCGTCGTCGCCCTCGTGACCTCCCCGGTCTACGGCGCCGACAACCTCGGGCTCGTCGCCGTCATGGCGGGGATCGGGCTGCTCACGCGCGAGGGGGCGCGCGGGCACGGGCGCGCCCGCAGCGGGGGGCCCGAAGCCGCCCTCGGGCCCTCCGTCGGCGCCTACGCCGAGGTTGTCCGCCGGCACGTCGCCGTCATCGCCGCGGCGATGGTCGCCGGGGCCGCCGTCGGTGTCCTCGTCCAGGGCCAGGAGGGCATGCGGGCGGTCGCGACCGAGTCCGTCCTCGTCCCCGAGGAGCCGACGTACCTCACCGACGGATCGGTCGTGCGGACCCTCGACACCGAGGCACAGCTCGCGGCCCAGGCCGCGGCCGAGCACCAGGCCGCCGCCGCAGCCGACGGGAAGCTGACGATCACGGCCGTCCCGAACTCGAGGATCCTCACCCTGACGTCCTCGACGACGGCCGGGCCCGCCGCGGCCCGGGCGGTGGTCGACACCGCGGCCGCCGCCGCGCTCCGGGCGAGGAGCGCCGACCTCGAGGCCCGCCGCGAGTCCGTCCTCACATCGCTCCGGACCCGCTCCGCGGCGCTCGCCGACGCCGTCGCGACGATCGACCGCAGCCGGGCCGAGGCCGGTCCGGAGTCGGCCGCGCTCGCCGAGCGCCGGTACCGGCTGCTCGTCGAGGCCGGGGACGTCGCCTCGCAGGTGAGCCGGGCGACGAGCCTGCCCCTCGAGGTCGGGCAGACCCTCGGACCGGCCGAGGTCCGCGAGACCCGCGACGACTGGCTCGTCGCCGTCGCGACCGGGCTCGGGCTCGGGCTCGTCGCCGGCCTCCTGCTCGCCCTCGGCCGGGAGGACCGCTCGTCCCGGCTCGCGCGGCGGGGGCGCTCGGTGGCCGCCGACCGAGGTTGGCGATTACGCCGTGCGTCGTGAGTTCGCGACCTACGCTGAGATGCACATGGACACATCGGGGAGGAAACGAATGACAGGGGACGCGGTCGACACCGAACCCGCCGACGAGCTGCGGCTCCACATCGTCTCGGACGCGGTCCGGCACCACATCCTGCTCATCCTCGCCGTCGTGCTCGTCGTGACGGGGGCGGTCGGCGCGTTCGCCTTCACCCGCCCGCCGTCCTACACCTCGACGGCGAAGGTCGTCCTGCGCCCCATCGCGGGAAACGCCTTCTCGGAGCAGTCGGCGACGAACGCCCAGCAGGTGACGATCGCGATGGAGACCGAGGCCGGTCTCGTCAGCTCCCCGGCGGTGGCGAAGCTCGCGAGCAAGGCGCTCGGGACCGAGGTCGCGGCCGGGTCGGACGCGGTGAACGTCAAGGTCCCGCCGAGCACCCAGATCGTCCAGATCGAGTTCACCGCGGACACCCCCGGCTTGGCACAGAAGGGGGCCCAGGCCTTCGCCGACGCCTTCCTCGCCTACCGGGCCGGCCAGGCGTCCTCGATCCGGGGCCGGCAGCTCAAGATCCTCCGCACGCAGGCGACGACGGCCACGAAGAGCCTCCGGCGGGCGTCGGCCCGGGCGGCGCGGACGAACGCACCGCCCGAGGCGGCCGCCCAGGTCCAGCTCTACACCGGACGGGTCGCGAGCCTTCAGGACAGCATCGGGTCACTCCAGGCGACGCCGACCGACGCGGGGAGCATCGTCACCCCCGCCACCGCCCCCGACGGTCCGGACGGCCTGGGCCCGGCCGTCCTCACGGTCCTCGCCTCGCTCCTCGCGCTCGGCCTCGGTGCCGCCCTCGCGCTGTGGCGCGAGCGCGTCGACGACCGGGTGCGGGTCGCCTCGTCGAGTCTTGATGGCGTCCCGCTCCTCGCCACCGTGCCCCTCGACCCCGGGGGGCCCTCCGCCCCGTCGGCGGACGACGAGGTCGCGGCGAGCGCGTACCGGATGGCCAGGACGGGCGTCACCGCGCTCGCCGCCCACCCCTCGGCGCTCCTCGTGTCCGCGGTCTCGGACGCCGTGCCCCCGGAGGCCACGGCAGAGGTCACGGCCCGCCTCGCCCTCGCCCTCACCGCCTCCGGCTACCGCACCGTCGTCGTCGACGCGACCCTCGGCGCGGGCGGCGTCGCGCGCTGGTTCGACGTCGACGCCGAGCCGGGTCTGTCCGACGTCCTCGTCGACGAGAACCGCGGCACGGCCACCGTCCACGCTCGCGACGTCGACGTCCTCCCGGCAGGGACGCGCCCCGGGTCCGCCGCCGAGCTCCTCGGCGGCGAGGGGCTCACCCTCCTCCTCGCCCGGCTCCGGGAGCGGGCCGACTTCGTCCTCGTCGCGGGCCACCGGGTCGGGACCGCCGAGGGCGGGGCCGTGGCGCAGGCGTGCGACGGCGTCGTCCTCCTCGTCGGCGACCGCGCGACGACTCACCGTGAGGTGTCCCTCGCGTCCCACCAGGTCACCGTCTCCGGCACCAGCGTCCTCGGGGCGATCGGTGTCCCGCGCCGGCGGCGACGTGGGCGCCACGGCGCCGTCACCGCACGCCCCGCAGGACCGGTGCCGGCGCACGCGACGACGGCCACCGCCGCGCCCACGGAGCCGGCCGTGACCGCGACCGTGTCGAGCACGACGTCGGGCACGACGTCAGCGGGGGCCATCCCGGCCACGAGCCCGACGCCGACCCCCTCCCCTCCCGCCGCAGCACCCGACGAGCGGCCGCGTACCGCGGCCGCCGTCGGGGCCGGGGACTCCGACACGAGGCGAGGGTGACCGCGTCGGGGGCCGGCTCCGGCGGCTCCGGCGGCTCCGGCGGCTCGGGCGGCCCGGACTCCCCCGGGGGGGACTTCCGCGACGCGCTCCGGGTGCTCTGGCCCGAGCCGACGACGCTCGAGCGCGTGCCCCGCCTGGCCCGGCCGCAGGAGGGCGCCCGCGACTACGTCGTCGTGCCGAGCGCCGCCCGTCCCGTCCTCCTCGTGCCCCGGCGACCCCTCCGGGTCGCGGCGACGGCCCTGCTCCGCTACAAGTCGTCGGCGACGTCGAGCACCCTGCGCCGCCTCCAGGCCGTCTCGCTCGCCGCCCGGCTCGGGGCCACCGAGCTCCTGCCCGACCGGGTCCGGGTCACCGACCCCGGGACCGGGCCGGTGGGAGTCGACGCCTACCTCACCGAGGTCCTCGGGGAGGAGGTGCTCCTCGGCCTCCACATCGGGCCGCGCCGCGCCGTCCAGAAGCCGGTCCTCCAGGTGCTCTCGACCAACGGTGACCTCCTCGGCTTCGCGAAGGTCGGGACGAACGCCCTGACCCGCGGGCTCGTCGCCTGCGAGGCGGCCAACCTCGAGGTCCTCGCCGCCGCGGACCTCCGCTCGGTCCGGACCCCGAGGGTCCTCCACCACGGCCGGTGGAACGGCCACGAGGTCCTCGTCCAGGAGGCGCTCGCCCGGGCCGGGCACGGCGTCGTCCCGGAGAGCCGCCGGGTGCGGGCCGCCGTCGAGGTGGCCTCGGCGCGGGGGGTGCACCGGGGTCCGCTCCTCGCGAGCACGTACTGGCACGGGCTCCGCGGCCGCGTCGCGGCCCTCCCGGAGAGCCCTCAGCGCGCGCTCGTCGAGGACGGCCTCCTCGCCCTGGCGGGCGCGGCCGGCGACGTCACGGTGCCGTTCGGCTCGTGGCACGGTGACTGGACTCCGTGGAACCTCACCGGCTCCGGCGAGGACGTCCTCGCCTGGGACTGGGAGTTCTTCGGGTCCGACGTGCCCCTGGGCTTCGACGAGCTCCACTACCGGGTCCAGGACGCCGTCTCCTGCCGCGGGGTGGCGCCGGTCGCGGCGCTCGAGGCGACCCGTCGCGAGGGCCCGAGGGTCCTCGCCCGGTTCGGCGTCCCCGTGGAGTCGATCGGGGTCGTCGGGACGCTCTACCTCCTCGAGATCGCGACCCGCTACCTCCACGACGGCGAGATGGACGGCAGCACCGCGATGGGGCGGCTCGACTGGCTCGGGCCGACGCTCGCCGCCCGCCGCGCGAGCGGGAACGGGCTCGTCCGGCGATGAGCGCGACCCTCCGGGACGACCCCCCGCTGGCGCCGCGGTCCTCCCCCGACGCGCCGATGGGCCGGGTCGCGCGGGGCGGGGCACTCAACCTCGGCGGCGCGGTGTTCACCGGCCTCGCGAACTTCGGGCTCGCCATCGTCCTCACCCGGGGCCTGAGCAAGGCCGACGCCGGCCTGTTCTTCTCGACCTCGTCGCTGTTCCTTCTCGCCGTGAGCGTCGGCCAGCTCGGGACGAACACCGGCCTCGTCTACTTCCTCTCCCGGTGCCGGGCACTCGGGCGGATGGCGCTCGTGCGGAGCTACGTCCGGACCGCCGCCCGCCCGGTCCTCGCGTGCGGCCTGCTCGCGGCGGCCGCGCTCTTCGTCCTCGCTCCGGAGGTCGCGCGGCTGACCAACCCCGACCACACGGGCCGGGCCGTCGTCTACCTCCGCGCGCTCGCCGTCTTCATCCCCGTCGCCGGCCTCGAGGCGGTCGCCCTGTCGGCGACCCGGGGGCTCGGCAGCATGCGCCAGCACGCCGTCGTCGAGCTCGTCGGTCGGCCGGCGCTCCAGCTCCTCCTCGTCGCGACGGCGGTCTTCGTCCTCAGCCCCGGCGCCCTCGGCGTCGCCTGGGCGCTCGCGTACCTGCCCGCCGCCGTGGCCGCCTGGTGGTGGCTGAGCCGTCTCGTCCGGGACACCGAGGCACCCCGGGCCGAGGCCCGGGTCGGCCGGGAGTTCTGGCGCTTCGCCTCCCCACGGGCTCTGACGAGCGTGATCCAGATGGCGATGCAGCGGCTCGACATCGTCCTCGTCGGGGCGCTCGCCGGCGCCGTGCCCGCCGCGATCTACACCGCGGCGACACGGTTCATCGTCGTCGGCCAGATGGGCAACAACGCGATCTCGACCGCCGCCCAGCCGAGCCTTGCGGTCTCCATCGCCGAGCGGGACCGGCACGGGACGAACCACATCTACCAGACCTCGACGGCGTGGCTCATGGCGCTCACGTGGCCGCTCTACCTCACGCTGGCCCTCTTCGGCGGGACCTTCCTCGCCGTCTTCGGTCCGGGGTACGGCAGCGGGGCCCCGGTCCTCGTCCTCCTCTCACTCGCCATGGTCGTCGCGACCGGGTTCGGGATGGTCGACATGCTCCTGTCGATGGCGGGGCACACGTCGTGGAACCTCGGCAACGCCGTCCTCGCCCTCGCGGTCCAGGTCGCCCTCGACCTCGTCCTCATCCCCTCGCACGGCATCCTCGGTGCGGCCATCGGCTGGTCGGCCTCGATCGTCACCCGGAACGCGGCCGCCCTCCTCCAGGTGGGACTCGCCCTCCGGCTCCACCCGTTCGGCCCGGCGACGGCGACGTCGGCCGCGGTGTGCCTCGCGGCCTTCGGTGGCGTGGCCGGGGGCGCGCGCCTCCTCCTCGGCGGGAGCCTCCCCGCCTGCGCCCTCGCCCTCGCCCTCGGTCTCGTCGTCTACGCCGGCGGGATGTGGCGGTTCCGGCGCACGCTCGAGCTCGAGTCCCTCGCCCGCCTCCGCCGGGGACGCGCCTCCGCCTCCTCCGCGTGACGCCGACGCCGGCGTGTCACGTCGCCGGCGGATGACGCGACGGGGGGCGGGCCCTGGTCGGGGTCCCGCCCCCTCGTCCCACCTCCGACGCGCGTGAGCGTCGGTGATCGAGGTCGGCTCAGGTCATCCAGGCGAGCGGCCGGCCGAGGAGCGCGGCGAGCTTGTCGTCGTAGGGGGCGTAGTGCTCGGCGAGCAGCTCGCGGGTGCGGCCGGGCATCGGGGAGCTCGGCCTCGCGTTGTGCCGGTCGAAGCGCGCCGGGACGAACTCGGCGAGCCCGAGGAAGTCCAGGAGCCGCCGGTACTCGACCTCGGGACGCGCGAAGTACGCCTCGCTCTCGACGACGTGGACCTGCTCCCGGGGGAAGTGCTGGTAGGCCCGCTCGAGCTGCTCCGCGTACTGGCCCCTCCGGCGGTAGGCGTGGTGCCGGTGGGCGAAGCTCTCGTACCTCACGTCCGCGGCCATCCGCTCCTCCTCGCCGGCGAGGCGCTCGTCCTCGAGCGCGAGCGACTCGGCGAAGTCGGGGACGGTCTCGAAGCCGCGCGCGTACTCGTGCTTGTACGCCGAGAAGGCCCGCTCGACGGGGTCGCGAAGCATGACGACGACCTTCGTCCCCGGCAGGTCACGGGCGATCCGCTCGAACGCGAACGGGTGGAACATGTAGTACGTGCACGCTTCGAAGGCGACCGGGCGCCCGTGGCTGCGGGTACGCACCGAGGCCGGGCGGGCGAGGGGGAAGTGCCCGCGGTACCAGTCGAGGTCCTCGCCGTAGTGGAGCGAGAAGTAGTCGATGCCCTTCTCGACCGCGGGCCGGAGGAGCTGCGGGTGCTCGGCGAGGTTCTTGAACAGCGAGGTCGTCCCGCAGCGCTGGCCGCCCGCGACGATGACCTCCGGCATCATCCGCGCGCCCGACGTCGCCGCGCCGAGCCTCAGGTAGGCGCTTCCGAGCGCGGGGTGCAGGGCCTTGGGGACGTGCTGGCGCAGTGACATCTCGGTCGGGTCCTCCTCGGGCCGCGCGGGACCGGGAGAGCGAGCGAGTGCTGGACCGCCCCCCGGCCGGATCTGGGTCCACGCTAGGGCCATATTCGCCCACGCGTGGGCGAAACGGTCAAATCCGGGGCCTCGGCGGGGCGATAGCGCACAGGAACGACGAAGTGGCCCCCGGCGGGAACGTTCTCCGCCATAGTTGCGGCGAGCATCGTGTCGGGGGGCGACTGCGTGGGTGAGGCCCCAAGCCGGAAGGCTGCAGCCACGACGAGTGGCGTCGAGCCGGAGGGCCCCTACCCGCACGTCCGGCCAACGCCGTCCGCGAACGTCCAGACAGAGGTACCCGTGTCCGAGCCCGCCGTCGACATCGTCCTCCCCACGAACCGCGACAGTGCCTATCTGCGCGACGCGCTGGCCTCGGTGCGGGACCAGACCTGGACGTCGTGGCGCGTCATCGTCGTCGACAACCGGGCGGAGCCGTCACAGGCGCTCGAACGCCTCGTCGGCGAGACCGTCCCAGACGCCCTCGTGCTGCGCCGGTGCCCCAAGTCGCCGGGGGCCGCGAGGAACACTGGCCTCGGCGCCGTGACCGGCGACCTCGTCGCGTTCCTCGACGACGACGACGTGTGGCACCCGGAACGCCTTGAGCGGCAGGTTCGGGCCTGGCAGCAGGACCCAGACGCCGTCGGGGTCTTCTCAGGGGGCTGGTACATCGACAGCGACGGGACGCCCTTCGGAGATGGGTGGCCCGCATCACCTACCGCCTCCACCGAGTTCCTCCGCGGGTCCGTGCCCATTCCGCGGATCGTCACGCTGCTCCTCCGGAGGGACGTCTGCGAGTCGCTCGGAGGGTTCGACGAGTCCTTCCAGTACGGAGAGGACGACGAGCTCATCCTTCGCGTCCTCCAGCGGGGCGAGCTCGTGGCGGTCCCCGAGCAGCTGGTGGGGTACCGGCGTCACGCCGACAACGCCACCAACGCGCCGCTCCTCACGCTAAGGGCGTCGTCGCAACGGCTCATCGGGCTCCAGATCGACAGGGCCCGCCGGACCGGGCGGCCCGACGTCGTCCGGCTCCTGCACCAGAACCGCCGACGGTTCCTGCGCGGGTCGGCCGAGGAGTGCGTCGGGTCGCTCGTCGCGGCGGTGCGGGGACGCCGGTGGCACGACGCCGGCGCGGAGCTGAGGTGGGCGGCCACCCAGGCGCCGCTGCGGACGCTCGCGGCCACGGCGCGACGCTCGGCAGGGCGCGCCTCGCGCCCGACCGCATCCGCAGGCGGTCAGCCATGACCACGGTGCCGGAGGAGGCGTTCGGCGGCGCGGACAAGGTCTTGCGCGGGCAGCCCGCCGGGCCGGCGGCACGGACGGTATGCCCGAAACGGCACCCGTGGGGAGGGGTGACGACCTACCCTCGGTGACGTACACGTCCGTGTTCGGCACCTCGGGCTTCCACGGCCGGGGGGCCTTGGCTCGCTCGAGCCACCGCATCCGTGGGTCCCCCCACCCAGAAGGTGAGCCATGACTTTCAGGCAGGTCATCGACGTCCTGTGGCAGCGTCGGCTCCTCGTCGTCGCGACCCTCGGGCTCGTCCTCCTCTCCGCCTACGCCTACCTCATGCAGCAGGTCCCCACCTACGCCGCCCACGCTACCGTCCGGCTGAGCCCCGCGGCCACGCAGGTCTACGACGGCAGCACCGGCGGCTACCCGGGCGTCGACCTCGACACCGACGACGCGTCGATCACCTCCCCTGCTGTCCTCGACCCCGCCGCGCGCTCCCTCCCGGGCACATCGCCCTCGACACTGGCAGGGGCGGTGAGCACCGCCGTCACCGAGGGACGGCGGACGAACTCGATCGCGATCACCGCCGTGGGGCAGGCGCCCGAGGCGGCACGCGACCGGGCAAACGCGGTGTCGACCGCCTACACCGCCTACCTCGAGGCCGAGGTGGCGACGGGGTTGAAGCTCCTCCAGAAGGAGCAGGACCAGGCCGCCGAGCAGGTCGCCGCCCTCCAGACTCAGGTCGGGGCCGACGGGCGGAACAAGGTCGCCGCGACCAACCTCGCGTCGGCCATCGCCAACCTCGCCTCCATCAACGGCAACATCAACGCAGTCGCCTCCGCCGGGTCCCCGGCCACCGTGCTCAGGGAGGCCACGCTCGGCGTGAGCGACTCGACGCCTCCCGCCACGGTGCTCGCGGTGGCGCTCGCCGCGGGCCTGCTCGCCGGGTTCGGCGTGGCGCTCGTCCGCGAGCAGTTCGACGACCGTCTGCGCGACGAGCACGAGATCGAGACGATCACCGGCGCGCCGTCCCTGGGGGCCCTCGCCCTCGACCGCAAGCGGAAGCCGACCGACACGAGCATCCCCGCCCTGAGCCGGCGCCCGACCGCGTTCACCGAGGGGATCCGGACGGTCCGCACGTCGATCCAGGTGCTCGCCCCGACCCGGCACGCCGCCGTCGTCGTGACGAGCCCCGAGCCGGGTGACGGGAAGACGTTCATCAGCGTCAACCTCGCCGCCTCGTGGGCGCGGACGGGCAAGTCCGTCATCCTCGTCGGTGCCGACCTGCGGCGCTCCCGCATCAGCGTGTACTTCGACGTCGCCGGGGAGGGACCGGGCCTCTCCGAGCTCATCCAGCGCGCCGAGCGCGGGGGCCTGCACCTCACCGCCGCCGACGTCCGGGGCCTGCTCCGCGCCACGGAGATCAAGGGGCTCTCGGTCGTCCCCTCCGGCGGGGTCCCGAGCGACCCGTCCGACCTCCTCGCGACGAAGTCGGCCGGAGTCATTCTCGACCTCCTCCGGGAGGAGGCCGACGTCGTCATCGTCGACAGCCCGCCGGCCCTCGCGGTGGCCGATGCGGCGATCCTCTCCGAGCACACCGACGGCGTCGTCGTCCTCGCCTCGCTCGGCAGGACGCCCCGCGCCATGCTCGTCGACACCGTCAAGGTCCTCCGGGCCAACGGCGCGCAGATCCTCGGCGTCGTCCCGAACCGCTCCCGCCGGAAGGTGCCGAAGTCCTACCGGTCGTACTACCTCGGGGACCGCGTGGTGACGAGCTCGTCCACGCACGTGTCGGCCGACGACGCCGTTGATCCGGCCGGGTCCGAAGTTCGGGGCGAGCCCGGCGTGCCCGCTGCCGGAACGGCGTCGGCGCGCCACGGGACGAGCCAGGAGCCCGCAGTCCCGGTCATCGAGCTGACGACCGACCCGGTCTCGGGCACCCCGAACGACGCGTGGGACGTCGACGGAACGTGGGACCCCAACGACGCCTGGCTCCCCAGCCCGTCCTCGACCCGGACCTTCCCCACCGACTCTTGACCGGAGCGGGCTGACCGATGAGGGCCGCGCGTGCCCGCCACGGCGACAGGCACGGCGAGTGTCCGGCGGCAAACCGAACCGCCCGCGGGAGCGTCCGTTCAGCCGCGCGGCAGGGGCGCCGGTCGCTCGACGTCGGCGAGGACGGCGCCGAGCGCCTCGACCCGGGAGGTCCAGTCCGGGACGTCGACGACGACCGACGCGACACGCACGCCGACCAACGCCGTGCGAATGGCGTCGACGAAGCCCTCGCCGTCCCGGAGCAGCAGGCCGCCGCCACCGACCGACCGGAACCCGGCGACGGGGGTGCTGACGACCGGTCTCCCCACGGCGCGGTACTCGTAGAGCTTGATCGGGTCGAGGCTGTCGGTGAAGTCGTCGACGACGTGCGGGACGACGAGGACGTCGGCATGCTGGAGGTAGGCCGGGACGGCGGCGTTCGCGCGCGGACCGAGGACCCGGACGCCCGGCTGTGCCCGCAGACGGGCGCTGTTCGACGCGGAGAGGGCGTCCGGCCCGACGAGGACGAGCGTCCCGGCTCCCACGGCCGCGAGGGCGGCACCGGTCCGGGCGACGAGGTCGACGTCGAGCCGGTCCTCGTGGAGGGTCCCGACGTAGACGGCCGTCGGCCCCTCGGGCAGGTCGCCGGGTCGGACCGTCGGGGCTCGGAACCGGTCGACGTCGACGGCGTTCGGGACGAGCCGCACCGGACGGACCGCGCCCTTGGCCCGCTCGAGCGCGGGCGAGCAGACGACGACCTCGCGGCAGTGCCGCATGAGGACCGCCTCGTTCCGGACGAGGCGCTCGTGCTCGCGCCGGCTGCGCACCGCCTCGAGCCAGTCGTCGGTGACGTCGTACATCGCCGGCCAGCCCGTCTCGGTGACGAGCCCGGCCCAGCCGGGGTCGTTGACCCAGAGGGTGGGAGCCGTCCAGCCGAGGGCGGCGACCCGGCGCCGGAGGTCGCGCCGGAGGAGGCCGTCGGCGGCCGGACCCGCGACCCGCGGGACCCACTTCGTCAGCTCGAGGAGCCGAAGCCGTCCGTCACCGACGTCGCGGACGGTCCGCAGGCCCCTCCCTCGTCCCGCGCGGCGCCGCGAGACGGCGTCGTGGAGCGGGTCGCGGGACGGCTCGACGAAGAGGACCTCGAGGTCGGGGTCGCCGGCGAGCAGCCCGGCGACGAGGAACTGGTTGCGCCGCCAGACCTCGTCCCAGGCCTCGAGGGAGCAGACGACGAGGGGACGGGTCATCGTCCCACCACCTCCCGGTAGACGTCGGTGAGCTCGCGTGCCTGCCGCTCGACGGTGAAGGCGTGACGCTGGCGGCGACGGAGGTCGGCGCCGTAGGCGTGCCGTCGGCCGGGGTCGGCGACGAGCTCGTCGAGGAGGCGGGCGGCGGTCGCCGCGTCCCCCGGGGGGAACAGGGCGGCGTCGGGGACGCCGCCGACGGTCTCGAGGTGCCCCCCGGAGCCGGTCGCGACGACGGGCAGACCGGCGGCCATCGCCTCGAGCACCGAGAGCCCGAGGCCCTCCACCGGTGTCGTCGCGAGCAGGACCGAGGCCCGTCCCATGAGCTCGCGGACATCGGACCGGTACCCGAGGAAGTCGACGGTGTCCGCGACCCCGAGCCGGCGGGCCAGCGCGCTGAGGGCGTCCGCCTCCCGCCCGGAGCCGACGACCCAGAGGCGCCAGCCGCGGGTCCGCGCGGCCGCCGCCGCCCAGGCGCGGACGGCGACGTCGCTCCCCTTCTCCGCCTCGAGACGCTGGGCGACGAGGACCGCCGGCTCGCGCTCCCCCTCCGGTTGCGGGGACGGGGGGCCGACGCCCGAGCGGACGACGCCCGTGCTCGTCCCGGTCCGGGACGCGACGTAGGCCGAGATCGCGATCTGGGCGGCGAGCCGACGGTCGGCCCACGCGACGGCGAGCCGGCTCGCACGGCCCGAGCCGCGGGCGGCGCCGAAGTGCTGGGTGCTGACGACCGGGACCCGCCGGAGCGCCCCGACCACGGTCGCGACGAGCTCCGCCTCGGTCATGTGCGCGTTGATGACGTCGGGGCGCCGAGCCTGCGCGATGCTTCGCGCGGCGGCCGCGAGCGATCCGCCCGGCAGCCACGCGACCCCGGTCGCGTGGAGCTCTCGGCGCATGGCCTCGGGCTGACCGCCGACGACGGTGACCGCGAGGCCGGCGCGGGCGAGGACGGGGGCGAGGGTGCAGACGTACCGTTCGACCCCGGCGAACCCCTCACCGCAGACGACGTGGAGGACGTGGAGCCCGGTCATCGGTCGCCGCCGGCGGCGGCCACCGGGCCGGTGGCGTAGAGGTCGCGCCGCCGCGCGGCGGACGCGCCCCGTACCCCGGGGAGGATGAGTGCCCGGACGGCGGCGCCGAGGAGCATCCCCGACCGGAACACGAGCCAGCCGGTGCGCCCGTGGTGCTTGCGGACGAACCGCTCGAGCGAGGCGTGGAAGTGCCCTTCCCGCACGGCGGGGTCGCCGCCGGTGCCCGCTCCGACGTGGGTGCTCGTCACCTCGGCGACCGCGACGTCCCAGCCCCGGGCCCGCGCGGACTTCTGCCAGTCCGTCTCCTCCGAGTAGAGGAAGTACCGCTCGTCGAGCGGCCCGATGTCGGCGAGGGCGTCGGCGCGCAGGAGGAGGAGGGAGCCGATGACGAAGTCGCGGCGACGGCGCAGGCGGCCGAGGCCCACGGCCTCCACCCAGGCCCCGAGCGGCGTGGGGAACGGCCAGAAGACCCGTGCCGGGGTCCCGGTCGCCGGGTCGACCTGGGTCGCGCCGACGCACGCGGTCCGGGGCGAGGCGTGCGCGCGCTCCTGCATCGCCCGCACCCCCTCCGGCGACACCCGGGCATCCGGGTTGAGGAGGAGGACGTCGACCCCGGGGCCCTCGGTCTTGGCGAGCACGCCGAGACCGACGTTGACGCCGCCGGCAAACCCCAGGTTGGCGCCGGCGTCGACGTAGCGGGCGTCGTGCCGCTCGGCGACCTCCCGCGTCCCGGGGAGGGAGGAGTTGTCGACGACGGTCACCGGCAGCTGGCCCTGGAGCCCCGCAAGGCACCCGTCGAGCAGCGTGGGTGGCCCGTAGGCGACGACGAGGACGTGCGGGTCGGTGACCGGGCGTGCCCCGGCCCGGCGACCGAGGACCTCGGTGTAGAGGTCGTGGTGCCCCTTCGCGACCGCCGCCCACGTGAAGAGCCGGGCACGGTCGAGCCCCGCTGCACGCAGGCGGGTCCACCCGTCCGGGGAGGTCGCCTCGTCGACGGCGCGGGCGAGGCCGTCGGCGTCACCCGGGGCGACGAGGAGTGCGGCGTCACCGACGACGTCGGGGATGGCGCCGGACCGGGTCGCGACGACGGGGGTTCCGGAGGCCATCGCCTCGACCGCGACCCGGCAGAACTGCTCGAGCCATCCCGGCGTCGGGAGCGAGGTCACCGCGACGACGTCGAGGCCCCGATAGATCTCCGGCAGCTCGTCCTGGCCCGCGTGCCCCCGCAGCTCGACCCGCCCGGCGATCCCGAGCCGCGTCGCCTCCCGTTCGAGGGCGGCACGCTCGGGGCCGTCACCGACGAGCACGACGTCCCAGGCCGGCCGGGCGGCGGCCGCGGCGAGGAGCGTGGCGACCCCCTTGTGCGCCTCGAGCCTGCCGACGTAGCCCACCCGGAGGCGCCCCGCGGGCGCCGCGCGGTCCCGGGGGGCGAACCGGTCGACGTCGACCCCGAGCGGGAGCAGCCTCGCCGGGCCGCGCAGGCCCTTCCGGACGAGGATCTTCCCGGCCTCGACGTTGCAGACGTACGCGCCGGCCGCGCGGCGCAGAGCGGCCCGCTCGAACCATCGGAAGGGGAGCGGGTAGCGCTTGTCGATGTTCTGGGCGGAGTAGAGGAGGTAGGGGGTCCGGACCCGCCGGAGGGCGCGCAGGAGGAGGACCTCGGCGACGGCGAGGCTGCACGGCTCCTCGTGGAGGTCGAGGAGGTCCCAGTCCTCGCCGAGGAGCCGCCACACCGGCCGGGGGTCGTAGGCGAAGACGTTCGGGTGGCGTCCCACGGTGGACGCCCCGGAGACGACCTCGTCCGGTCCGGGGAGGAGGTCGACGTCGCGACCGCCCTCGTTCCAGCGTCGTGCGGAGAGGAGGTGGACGTCGACGCCCGCGGTGCGCAGCCGGCGTTCGCGCTCCCGCCAGGCGTCGACGACCCCGTGGTGGGCGACCCGGAGGACCCTCATCGCCGAACCTCCTCGAGGAGGCCACCGGCGAGGAGCGCGGTGGCCGCCCGTCGGAGTGCGGCGAAGGTGAGACCGGAGCGTCCCGCGATGTCGAGGAGGCTCGTCCGCCCGTCGGTGTAGGCGAGCGTCCAGAGCATCGCCATGACGGCGTCGCTCGCCGAGGTCCCCCCGGTCGTCGGGTAGAGGCCGCGGGTGCCGAGCTGCGGCTCGCCGTACGGGCTGAGGTTCCGGTAGCACGCGTCGTGCTCGAGGACGTCGACGATCCTCAGGAGCGCGCGGAGCGACTCGAGGAGCTCGTCGGCCGTGACGAAGCCGAGGTCGTCCGCGGAGGTGTGGTACTCCGGGTACTCCCCGTGCGGGGTCCGCGAGAGCCGCCCGACGGGGAGGTCGAAGCCGATCGCGTTGAACTGGCGCTCGTCGTACCCGTACGGCGAGTACGCCCGGGCCTCTCCGCCGGCGCTGGTGACGACGTGGGCGGCGGCCCGGTCGACGTCCCGGTCGCCACGGCGGGTGCGCTTGTAGACGAGGCGGCCGGGACCCCCGAGGCCGGTGAGGACGAGCCCGTGCCGGATCCGGGGCAGGATCCCCGCGTTGCGGCTCAGCCAGGTGATCGACCCGATCGTCCCCGGGGCGAAGAGGAACCGGTAGGTGAAACGCCGCGACGGGAGCGCGGCGACGGCGCGGGCGAGCTCCGTCGCCACGGCGATCCCCGAGAGGTTGTCGTTGGCGAGCGAGGGGTGGCAGACGTGCGAGGTGAACAGGACCTCCTCGTCGGTCTCCCCGGGGATGACCAGCTCCCCGTAGGTGAGCTCGCCCGGGGCAAGGGTCGTGTCGACGACGACCTCGTACGGGCCCTCGTCCATCCCGTCGAGCTGGCGTTGGGTGAGGCAGAACCCCCAGTCCCGGTGGTAGTACGTCGTCCGGTACGGGATCCAGTCGGGCCGGTCGGGCAGGGTGTGCAGGTGCGGCCTGAGCTGCTCAAGGGTCATCGTCGCCCGGACGGGGACGGAGTACCCGACGAGGTGGAGGGTGTGCTCGCGGACGTCGACGACACGTCGCCCCCGCCGGTCGGCGACGTAGGCCTCCCGGACGTTCCACTCGTCCGGGACGGTCCAGTCATGTGCCACGGTCCCTGACGGCACGGCGACCCGGGTCAGCGGGAGCGTCTCGCCGATGACGGCCAGGGTTTCGCGCACCCCGTCGCCGGTGATGCTCCGCAGAACGGGGTAGAGCCGCCGCATCTGCTCGGCCATCCGGCCGGCGGCGTCGACCGCGAGCGGTCCGTGCTCGTCGAGCGCGTCGTCGACGACGTCACCGAGGTTCGCCATCGACCGCGGCCTCAGCCCCGGACCCGGAGCAGGTCGTCGAGGCGCCCGGCGTTCCGCAGCTCGGTGATCCGCTCGAGCCGGACGTACCGGGCACCCTCGAAGTCGGCGGCCACCAGGCCGATCCGGCGCATGTCGTCCGCGAGCTCGGTGATGCCCTTCGGAACCGTCCACCGCGGGCTGAACCCGGGCAGGGCGGTGGTGATCTTCGTGAAGTCGACCTTGTAGTCGCGCTTGTCCGACGTCGCCCCGGCGGCGAACGTCACCGGAGCGCCGAGCTGGTCGGCGACGGCGAGGGCGACGTCGCGGACCTGGACGACGTCCTCGTCGCGGCCGACGTTGAACGCCTCGTCGTGGACGGCGTCCCGGGGGGCCTCGAGGACGGCGAGGAACGCCCGGGCGATGTCCTCGGCGTGGACGAGGGGACGCCACGGCGTCCCGTCGCTCTGGAGGCGGACCTCGCCACGGGTGAACGCGGTCCCGGTGAGGTTGTTGACGACGATGTCGGCCCGGAGCCGGGGCGAGGAGCCGTAGGCGGTGGCGTTGCGCAGGTAGGTGGGGCTGAACGTGGCGTCCGCGAGCGCGGAGATCATCCGCTCGGCCCGGACCTTGCTCTCGCCGTACGGGGTCACCGGGTTGAAGTCGCTCTCCTCCGTCACTGGCGCGTCCCCGGCCGCCCCGTAGAGGGAGCACGAGGACGAGAAGAGGAAGCGCGCCACTCCCGCGGCCTTCGCGGTCCGGGCCATGTGCGCGGCCCCGTCTGCGTTGACGGAGTACGTCGCCTCGGGGTTGAGGTGACCGACCGGGTCGTTCGAGATCGCCGCGAGGTGGACGACGGCGTCGAAGCCCTCGAGGTCCGCGGGCACGACGTCGCGGACGTCCCCGGTGCGCGAGACGTAGCCGTTCGGCTGGTCACCGAAGTCACAGCCGTCGTACCAGCCCGCGTCGAGGCCGACGACCTCGTGGCCGGCGGCCTGGAAGAGGGGGACGAGCACGGCACCGATGTAGCCGCGGTCACCGTCGACGAGCACTCGCACGGGTGGACTCCTCCGGATCGAGGTACGTGGGGGCACGTGGTCCGACACCGGTGCGCCGACCCCCCCGAGGACGAATCCTCGCACGCGGGGTGCCGTCGGCAGCGCGACTTGGAGCAAAACGGTCCCCCTTCGACAAGACGCCCGATTCTGCTCCGGCACGGCCGGGCGGGACCTAGTCTCGAACCCGTGAGCCAGACCAGCCCCGTCGTCTCGGCGTCAGGACGGACGAACCCCCCGCGGAACGGTGCCTGATGGACCGCGGTGGCAGGCGGACGTTCCGCGCCCTCCTCGGCGCCGCGCTCGGAGCCGCTACCGTCCTGGCCGGTGTCATTCTCGTGCACGCGCACCGGGACCGGTTCGACATGGGGAACATGGCGATCGCCGCCGGGCAGGGCGACGCCGCGGCCGTGCCGTGGCGCGGGCGGAGCACCCCCACCGAAGCGGGGACACCGGATCCGGGACAGCCCCCGTTCATCACGTCGGTCAGCGTCGACGCGCGCTACTTCTTGGACCAGTATGGCCGTCCGCTCCTCGTCCAGGGGGACTCACCGTGGTCCCTCATGACGGACCTGGCCCCCCAGCAGGTGACGACCTACTGGGAGAACCGGAGCAGGCACGGGGTGAATGCGGCGATCGTCTCTCTCCTGGGAGCGACGGGCAACGGGGGGCCGTACGACGACGGGCGGACGTTCGACGGCATCTCCCCCTTCCGTGACGGGCGCATCCTCGACTGGAACCCCGTCTACTGGGACAGGGTGCACTCGTACGTCGCGTCCGCCGCGGCGCACGGCATCACCGTGATGCTCTACCCCGTCGACTCCTGGACCATAGGCCACTCGTTCGTTCCTGCCGACGTCGACGAGTGCGGCGACTTCGGACGCAAGGTGGCGTCGCGAATGGCCGACCTGCCCAACGTCGTCTGGATGGCGGGTGGGGACTACGTTCCCGACGCTGCCGACCTCGCGGCCGGCAGCGATGTCGACCACTGCGTCAATGCCCTCATGCGCGGGGTGCGTGGCACCGGCGACAACCGTCTGTTCTCCATCCAGCTCGGCCACGGCTTCACGACGGCCAACCCCTACTGGCGACCCAGGGTGGACTGGTCGTTCGTCTACACCTACGAACCCACCTACGACCTCGTCCTCCGCGCCTACCGGCAAGAACCGCACGTTCCTGTCGTCCTCGGTGAGGCGAACTACGAGGGCGAGAACAACCAGCCAGGCACCCCTGCCACGACCGACGCGACCCTGAGGAGGCAGGTGCTGTGGTCCCTCACCTCAGGCGCGGCCGGGGACTTCTTCGGGTCGGACGACTGGGAGTTCCTCCCAGGCTGGGAGACCCGGCTCGACTCGTCGGGGATCGCGAGTGTCGCCGCCGCTCGGGAGGCCATCGAGCGCCTCCCATGGTGGGATCTCGTTCCGGACCGGGGCCGACTGCTCGTGGGTGGCCGAGGCGGTGTGACCTCCGCAGTCGGGAGCGGCGGAGAGGTCGACGTTCTCGACAGCGACCGGGCCACCGCTGCCGCCACGCCCGACGGGTCAGCCGCGGTCGTCTACGTACCGACGCACCGGCGCATTCAGATCGACACCTCTGCGCTCGCGCCCGGGGTCACGGCGGCGTGGGTCGACCCCTCGACCGGGTCGCGGAGTGCGGTCGGCGTCCGGAGGACCTACACACCCCCCGGGGCAAACGCGGACGGCGGGGGGGACTGGTTGCTCGTGTTCACAGGTTCACGGGCGCATTAGGAAGTGTGGGCGGACAACGTGGTGGGCGTGCGAGAGGGGCGTGGAGGAGACGTGAATGACGAGCAGCTGGAGTCCGAGCGGGTCGCCTGGAACCGATGGAACGCCGAACACCGCGAGGCGTCTCAGGGACGGATCTCGCTGGAGCAGGCGGACCTCATCGAAGGCTGGCTGCAGAGGTTGTTCCCCCGAGGGGGCGCGAGCCTGCTCGAGGTCGGCTGTGGAACGGGGTGGATGAGCGAGCGACTCGCCGCCTACGGTCGGGTGACCGGGGTGGACCTCGCGGACGAGGTCATCGAGCGGGCTCAGGCCCGTGCCCCCCACGTGACGTTCGTGGCAGGGAACTTCCTCCACGCCAACGTGGGCAGTGCCCCCTTCGACGCGGTTGTCGCCATGGAGGCCATGGCCCACTTCAGCGACCAGGAGGCGTTCGTGCGTCGTGTCGCCGCCCTTCTCCGCCCCGGTGGCTCCGTCCTCCTCGCGACCCAGAACAGGCCCATGATGGAGCGCAACATCCGTCACCTCCCCAACCGCGGTTGGCATCGCCGTTGGGTTGACCAGGACGAGCTGCGGGCCCTGCTCGAGCCCTACTTCCTCGTCAACGAGCTGCGATCGATCACCCCGACGTTCTTCTCGGGACCGCTGCACCTGCTCAACGCGCGTGCCACGGAGGCCCTCGCCAAACGCATCGGGCTGGGTCGACCGCTGCGAGCAGTCAAACGTCTCGAGGAGGCCCGAGGACTGGGGTGGAGCCTCGTCTGCTCGGCCACGAAGCGCGACTGAGGCAGCCGTCACCGCGGGGGCGTGGGCGCTCGGCGCCCGCGCCTACCGCGCTGGCGGGACAGGAGTGCCCTCCGGGTCGGCTCGCAGTCCCGGGCACGGCCGCGGCTGGTCAGTCCACTCTCCGCGGGTCGGCGTACTCGCGCAGGGCCGGGGCGACGGAGCGGCCGCGGAGGAACCCGTCGACGCCGCCCGCATCGAGGGCCCGGGAGTAGACGTCGAGGGCCCCGGCCGCCGCCGCGACGGTGAGCGCGACGTCGTCCTCGGTGTGCGCCGCGGAGATGACGAACGACTGGCCGAGAACACCGCGGGCGAGCATCTCCTGGAGGAACAACGTCCGGTACGCCTGCGAGGGTGCCCTTGCCGCGTCCCGCGTCGTGAAGACGAGGCACGACGGCCGGCCGACGACGGCGACGTGCTCGTGCAGCCCCCGGGCCCGGGACTCGGCGTTGACCGCCCGGGCGAGGGCGGTGCCGCGCTCCTCCATCTCGCCGACGACGTCGCGGTCCTTGTACGCCTCGGCCACGGCGAGGTAGGCCGCGAGTCCGGATGTCTCGGCCCCGTGAGTCGTCGAGAGGAGGAAGACCCGCGGGGCGGAGGTCCGCAGCCCACCGAGCTCGAGGATCTCGCGACGGCCGGCGAGGGCCGAGACCGGGAAGCCGTTGCCGAGAGCCTTGCCCCACGTCGAGAGGTCGGGGGTGACGCCGTACACGGCCTGCGCTCCCCCGGAGGACCAACGCATCCCCGTGATCATCTCGTCGAAGACGAGGACGAACCCGTCCCGGTCAGCCAGCTCCCGCAGACCCTCGAGGAACCCCGGTGCCGGCTCGGCGAGCGCCGTCGCCGGCTCGAGGATGAGGCAGGCGACCTGTCCGGGGTGCTCGTCGAGCAGGCGGCGGACCGAGCCGAGGTCGTTGTAGTCGAAGCCGACGGTCGCCTCGAGATGTTCGGGGAGGATCCCGGCGGCCATCGGGGTGGTGCCGATGAACCAGTCGTCGACGGAGAAGAACGGCTGCGAGCGGCAGACTGCGACGAGCGGCCGCCCGGTCGCGGCCCGGGCCACCCGGACCGCCGCGGTCGTCGCGTCCGACCCGTTCTTCGCGAACTTCACCATGTCCGCGCCGGGTACCTGCCGGAGGAGCTCCTCGGCGGCCTCGAGCTCGAGGACGCTCGGGCGGGAGAAGTTCGTCCCGTCGGCGGCCGCGCGAGTGACCGCCTCGACGACGGGCGGGTAGGCGTGCCCGAGGGTGACGGCCCGCAGGCCCATGCCGTACTCGACGAAGACGTTGCCGTCGAGGTCCTCGACCCGGGCGCCGCGTCCGCGGCGGATGACCGGGGCCATCCCCTCGGGGTACTGGTCGGAGCCGCGGGCGTAGGTGTGCGCGCCCCCGGGGACGACGTCGTGGAGGCGCGCCTGGGCGCGTGCGGACGCGGCGAAGCTCGGGGGCGGGTGAGGTGTCGGCGGCGTCATCGTGGGCCTGCGTCGTCGGTGAGGTCGAGGACGACCTTCGTCGCGGTGAACGCCTCGGCGTAGCGGCTGCGGGACTCGACCCCGCGCACCCGCATGAGCCCGAGGAAGAGCTCGTCGTCCCACCAGTCGCGCTCGAGCTGGCTCGGGAAGGCCGCGGTGAGCAGCTCGACCTTGCGCCTGCCCCGCTCCTCGGTGAGGGGGACGTAGTGGGTCGGGGGAACGAGGTCCCCGTCCCACTTGGGGATCTCGTAGTGGAGGATGAGGGCGTCCCGCCACACGGTGCTCGCGAGCCGGCCGACGAGCCGGTGGTCCTGGTGGGCGTCGTCGACGCGTGGAGCGAGGACGACGTCGGGCGCATGGGAGACCGCGACGTCCTCGAGGGCCTGCTTGACCTCGCCCCAGTGGTCCGGGAGCCGCCCGTCGGGGAGGCCGAGCACCTCGACAGAGGCGCCGGGGCAGAAGGCCGGCAGGGCGGCCTCGGCCTCGCGCCGACGCGGTCCCGCTCCGGTGACGACGACGCCGTGGAGCCGCGTGCCGGGCCGCTCGGCGAGCGAGAGGAGCGTCCCCCCGCACCCGATCTCGATGTCGTCGGGGTGGGCCCCGAGGCACAGCACCGAGAGGTCCCCCCGGGCCAACAGGGACGGGACCACCCCTCAGCCTTCCGTTTGAGCCACAGCGAGAACGGGAACGGTCGATGCCACCTCGACGCCGCGCTCGCGCCACACCGCCCAGGGGCTCGTCCCAAGGCGGTGCTGCTCCTCGAGGGCGGTCCGCTCCTTGAGGGTGTCCATGGGCGCCCAGAACCCGTCATACGGGACCGCCCGCATCCGGCCGTCCCGGGCCGCCCGGACGCACGCGTCCATGACGAGGTCCTCGCCCTCACCGAGGTAGTCGAAGATGCCCTGGCGGAGGACGAAGTAGCCCCCGTTGATGCACATCGCCATGTCGGCGACCGCGGTGAGCCCGGTGACCCGGGTCCCGTCGGCGATGTCGACGACGTGGAAGGAGTCCTGGGGCTTGACCGCGAGCATCTGGCCGACCGCGTCGGTGGCCATGAAGTCGCTGACGAGGTCGTTCAGGGGCGCGTCGGTGAGGACGTCGCCGTAGTTCGCGAGGAAGACCTCGTCGTCCTCGAGGTGGGGCCGCACCCGGCGGAGCCGCTCCCCGATGGCGGTGTCCATCCCCGTGTCGACGAACGTGATGGTCCACTCGCTGATGTCGGTGCCGAGCATCCGGACGTCCTCGCCGCCCTTGACGAGGACGAAGTCGTTCGAGGTCGTCTCGCGGTAGTCGAGGAAGTAGTCCTTGACGGCCTGCGCGCCGTAGCCGAGGCAGAGGATGAACTCGGTGTGGCCGAAGTGCGCGTAGTACCGCATGACGTGCCAGAGCACGGGCCGGCTCCCGATTGGCATCATCGGCTTGGGGAGCGACTGGTTGTCCGCGCGCATGCGCATCCCCAGCCCCCCGCAGAACAGGACGACCTTCATGACCCCTCCACCCCTCCGGACGTCATGCCCGGTTCAGAAGACCTCGAGCGCGGGGAGGGCGACGACGAGCCTCGCGCCCCACTCCCGGACGTACTCCAGCTGCGCCGCGATCTCCGTCCGGAGGTTCCACGGCATGATGACCACGACGTCGGGGCGCTCATGCTTGAGGGCCTCGACCGGGCGGACCGGGATGTGCGTCCCGGGGAGGAACATCCCGTGCTTGTGGGGGTTGCGGTCGACCGTGAAGGCGATGAGGTCGGACCGGATCCCGCAGTGGTTGAGCAGGGTGTTGCCCTTGCCGGGCGCCCCGTAGCCCGCGACCCTCTTGCCGTCGCGCGCGCACTCGACGAGGAACTCGACGAGGTCGCCGCGGACCTGGGCCACCGACGCGGCGAACCCGTCATGCCCGGCGAGGGTGTCGAGGCCGGCGGCGGCCTCGTCGGCAAGGACCTTGGCGACGGCGTCGGTCGGCGCGGGCGCACGCTCGGCGGGCGTCGACCACGTCCGCAGCGAGCCCCCGTGGGTGCTCAGCTCCTCGACGTCGACGACGGTGAGCCCGGCAGCCGCGAGGACCCGCTGGGTGGTGAGGAGCGAGAGGTAGGAGTAGTGCTCGTGGTAGATCGTGTCGTACTCGTTGCCCTCGATGAGCCGCAGGAGGTGCGGGATCTCGATGCTCACGTACCCGTCGTCGGCGACGAGCGCCCGGAGCCCCTTGCTGAAGTCGACGATGTCGGGGACGTGGGCGAAGACGTTGTTCGCGGCGACGAGGTCGGCCCGGCCGTGGGCCGTGGCGAACGCCGTGCCGGTCGCCTCGCCGAGGAAGAAGACCTCGGTCGGAACACCCTTGTCGTTGGCGACGGCGGCGATGTTCGCTGCCGGCTCGATCCCCCGGGAGCGGATCCCCCGGGCGACGCTGTGCTGGAGGAGGTAGCCGTCGTTGCTCGCGACCTCGACGACGAACGACTCGCTGCCGAGGCCGAGTCGCTCGCACGCGCCGTCGACGAAGGTCTTCGCGTGCCGGACCCAGGAGTCGGAGTACGACGAGAAGTACGCGTAGTCGCTGAAGATGTCCTCGGCCGGGACGTACGCCGGCAGCTGGACGAGGAGGCACTCGTGGCACACCCGGACGTGGAGGGGGTAGAACGTCTCCCCCTGGTCGATCTCGTCGGCCCGCAGGTAGCTCTCGCACGGCGGGGACATCCCGAGGTCGACAAACGTGTGGTTGAGCTCCGCACCGCAGAGCCTGCACCGTGGTCCGGCCATACGCCCCCGCCCCTCGATCCTCCCCGACTGACGCCCCGGATTCTTCCATCGGGATTCGGCCGCCCATGGCGAAATGGCAAAACTGTCTACCCTCGGCCCCCGGCCGGCAGGTGCCGGGGGATGCGCCCGTGGATACTGTCGACATGGACTTCGAGACGACTTCGGTCCCGGGTCTGGTCGTCTTCCGGCCGACACCACACCGGGACCGCCGCGGGTTCTTCAGCCGGACCTTCGACGCCGACGTCGCCCGGGACGCCGGGCTCGACCCCGACGCCTTCGTCCAGGACAGCGTGTCGCGCTCGGCTCAGGGCGTCATCCGGGGCCTGCACCTGCGGGTCGGCCGCGGGGAGGGCAAGCTCGTCCGGTGCTCCTCGGGGGCGGTCTTCGACGTCGTCGTCGACCTCCGGCCGGCGTCGCCCGCGTACCGGACGTGGCTGTCGTTCGACCTCTGCGGCGACGAGCAGACCTCGATCTACATCCCCCCGGGGTGCGCTCACGGGTTCCAGGCGGTCACCGAGCCGGCGGACACGTCGTACCGGATCACCCGCGGTCACGACCCGTCCGAGGACCTGACGATCGCCCACGACGACCCTGTGCTCGCCATCCCGTGGCCGCTCCCGGTGACGGCGATGTCGGACGCCGACCGCGCGGCGAGACCGCTCGGGGAGCTCGCGGCACCGCTCGCCCTCGTGGAGGCGGCGCCGTGACCCGCTCCGCCACCGTCCTCTTCGTCTGCACGGCCAACCAGTGCCGCTCCCCTGTCGCCGCGTCGATGTTCGCGCGGGCGCTCGCCGAGCGCGGCCGGCTCGCGAGGGTCGGGTCCGCCGGGCTCGCCTACCCCGGGCGACCCGTCCCGCGGACCGGCCTCGCGGTCGCCCGCGAGTTCGGGCTCGACCTCAGCGGCCACCGGAGCACCCGGCTGCGCGCGGGCATGCTCGACGAGGCCGACCTCGTCGTCGCGATGGCCCGTGAGCACGCCCGCGAGGTCCTCCTCCGGGTCCCCGAGCGGTGGCCCCGGACGTTCACCCTCCTCCAGCTCACCCGGTGGCTCGAGACGCACGAGGCCCCGGCGGACGGCTCACTCGGGGCCTGGCTCGACGAGGCCGCGGCCGGGCGACCGCGGTCGACGGTGCTGGGACGCAGCGCCGAGGACGATGTCGTCGACCCCGTCACGCGGCCCGCGGCGGTGTGGCGCGAGGTCCTCGGGCTGCTCTCGACGCAGGTCGACGCCGTCGCGGACGCCCTCGCACCCCTGCTGCCGCCCGGACCGGTGCGCGCCGGGCCTCAGGCCGGGGCGCCGACCCGGCGGTAGAGGCGCTCGTAGTCGTCGACGACCCGTTCCCACGTGAACGCCGCCGACGACTCCCGACCGGCCCGGCCGACGGCCGCCGCCTCGGTCGGGTGGTCGAAGACCCAACGGAGCCGCTCCGCGAGCGCGCCCACGTCCTCGGGGTCGACGAGCAACCCGTCGACCCCGTCACGGACGAACTCCGGGGGCCCACCCCGGGTCGTCGCGACCACCGGCACGCCGGCTCGCCACCCCTCGAGGACGCTGATGCCGAACGCCTCGACCCGGCTCGGGACGACGAGGAGCGACGCCCCGGCCATGGCCGCGACGACCTGGGGGCGGGAGAGCCGGCCCGGGAAGAGGACTCGCTCGGTGAGCCCGCAGTCCCGGGTGTGCCGCCGAAGGGCCTCGAGCTCCGGGCCGTCCCCACCGATGACGAGGTGGACGTCATCCGGCAGCAGGGCACGGCCGAACGCCTCGATGAGGAGGTCGAACCCCTTGACCCGGACGAGTCGCCCCACCCCGAGGACGTACCTCCCGACCACCGGTGGGTCGACCGCACCGGCAGCCTCACCGTGGTCGATGCCGTTGAAGACGACTGCCCCGGCCCCGGGAGCGAGACCGAAGCGCGCGACGAGGTCGTCGAGGGCCATGCCCGAGCAGCCGGTGACCACCCGCGCCTCGCCCAAGGCCGAGCGCAGGGACCGCCGGGAGAGCGCGGACGTCTCGAACACCCGGTCGGCATCCGCCCGGGTCTCGCCGTGGGTGCTGACGATCATCGGCGCTCCCGCCCGGCGTCCCAACCAGCGCGCGTACGTCCCGTTCGGTCCGAAGCAGTGGACGTGGAGGACCTCGGGCCGGTCGTCCCGGTACGCCCGCCACCATGCCCACGCGGCGCCGGGGAAGCGCGCGAGGAACCACCCCACGCCGCGCAGCGACCGCGTCGGGAGGGGGCAGGGCAGGTCACGCACGACGACACCGCCGACCTCGCGAGCACCGGCCCTCGCGGAGGCGACCGTCCACACGGTGACCTCGTGGCCTCGGGCGCCGAGCAGACGGGCGACGTTGCTCACGTGCTCCTCGACTCCTCCCGCGTTCGGGGGGTACGAGCTCGTGATCAGGGTTATCTTCAGGGCAGTCCCTCCGGGGGTGTGCCTCGCGGCGTGTGCGGGTTGCGCTCAGGGTAGTGCCGGGCGACGGGGGACGTTCCGAGTTCTGCCAAGGGAGTGCGCGTGCCACGTCTCGCCATCGCGACCACGGCCGTCGGCTCCCCCATGGGACCGCAGGTCTACGAGCGCGAGCTGGCCTCGAGAGCCGCCGCGGCCCTCGGCCCCGACTGGGAGGTCGTGCGGACCGTCGTCCGGTCGGTCCGCTCCGACCTCCCCGGCAACCGGCGGCTCCCGTTCAACCACCTCGACCGCGCCCCCGCCGCCCTCCGGCGGGCCGTCGGCGCGCTCCTCTACCCGCGGGGGGCGCTCGTCCACCGGATGGACCTCAGCCTTCCGCCGGCGTCCGACGAGCTCGTCACGGTCCACGACCTCGTCGCGTGGGAGTTCGCCGACGAGGCGCCGCCGACACGGCACGCCCCGGCCGAGGTCCGCCGCGCCCGCGCCGTCGTCTGCCCCTCGGCGTACACGGCGGGACGGGTCCACGACGACCTCGGGGTCGCCGCCCCCCACGTCATCCCGAACGGGGTCGACCCGGGCCTCGCCGACGCCGCGCCGCTCGACGCCGCCGCCCGCGCCCGGCTCGGCGTCCCGGACGGCCGGTACGTCCTCCACGCGGGCGGGGCGTCCCTGCGGAAGAACCTCGCCGGTCTCGCCGCCGCCTGGCCGAAGGTCCGCGCCGAGCACCCCGAGCTCTCCCTCGTCCTCAGCGGCCCCCCGCACCCACGGCGCGACGAGCTCTTCGGTCCGCTCGACGGGGCCGACCGGATCGGCCGGGTCCCGGACGCCGACATCGCCCGTCTCCTCGCAGGGGCTGCGGTCGTCGTCGTCCCCTCGACGTCGGAGGGGTTCGGCCTCCCCGCCCTCGAGGCCATGGCCGTCGGCGTCCCGGTCGTCGCCGCCGCCCGGGGCTCCCTCCCCGAGGTGTGCGGCGACGCCGCGATTCTCACCGAGCCCGACGGCGCCTCGCTCGCCGACGGCATCCTCGACGCCCTCGCCGACTCGAGCGAGGTCCGGGCGATGACCGCGCGCGGCCGCTCGCGAGCCCGGGAGTTCTCGTGGGAGCGGAGTGCGCGCAACTACGCCGAGCTCTGGCGTCGGCTGGCCTAGCCTCGTGCCCGTGCCCTGGAGGATGCGCCCTCCCGCTGCCCGCTTCCCAGGCTCCTCCGTGGGCGGGGGAGCGATCGTCGGTGGCGCCGCCCTCGCCGCCGTCGGTGTGGCCGTCGGCGTGCTCAGCGTCGCCAGCCACACCTCCGCGATCCTCGTCGGCCTTGCACTCGTGTCCGTCGGGCTCGCAGCGAACGACCTCAGCATCGTCGCCCTCATCGCAGTTCCGGCGAGCCTCATCATGGTCCGGGCGGGGGGTTTCCTCAGTGTCGCCGACGTCGTCCTCACCGGCGCCTGCGTCATCGCACTCATGATCGCCTCCTCCAAGGAGGCCAGAGCACTCCAGCCGCTCGTCTGGCTGGGAATCGTCTACCTCGCGAGCCTCGTCCCCACTCTCGTCCTCAACCCGTACGCGTCGAACGTCGTCGAGTGGGTCCACGAGGCGGTCCTCATCCTCGGGAGCCTCGTCGTCGGCTGGGTCGTCGGGCGGGAAGGGCACGCCCGGACGGCGCTGTCATCGTATGTCCTTGCCTGCGTCGGCATCGCCATCGCGGCGGTGGTCGTGGCCGTCGTCTACCGAGCCACCCACCCCACGTGGAGCGCCGTCTACCTGCCGTACATGCACAAGAACTTCATCGGGAACGCCCTCTCGGTGGCCATCGTCCTCGCCTACGCGCACCCTTCGTGGGTCGGCTGGACGCGCCGCTGGGCCTACGCGGCGATCCCGGTCTGTGCACTGGGCATCGCGGCCTCGCAGTCGCGACAGGCCATGCTCGCCACCGTCGTCGGTTTGCTCATCGTCAGCCTCCGTCCGCGCGTGCACTCCGGGAGGCGCTCCAGGCTCATCTGGTTCGCCCTCGTCCCTGTGACGATCTTCGTCATCAACGCGGTCAACGCCCAGCTGAAGTCGAGCAACGAGTTCAACTCCGTGAACCAGCGCATCACCTGGTTCGGCGAGTCGATTGACATCTGGCACCAGTCCCCCATTTTCGGGGTGGGGCTCCGCTGGTGGTACACGGACCGATTCGGGGTGGTCTTCCAGCCACCCAACGCCGAGTTCGAGATGCTCACCTCCGGGGGTGTCGTCGGCCTCATCGGCTTTCTCGTCCTCTTCAGCGGCGCGGCCTGGCTCCTCACGACGATGGACCCGCGGTACGGGACGGTGGCGCTCGCCGTCGTCGTCACCCGGTTCACCCAGGGGCAGTTCGATCTCTACTGGGTCGCGGGGCAGGCGTCGCTCCTGTGGATCGTCGCGGGCATCGCCTACGGCGTCCAGAAGCGAGAGGAGATCCAAGGGGTTGCGCCGACGCCCGCCCGCGAGGCACCACCCCCTGACACCCGGCTCCCCCACCGGGTCGGTGCGTCGTGAGGGTCGCCATGGCGTGCTACCGGTTCAACCTCGAGGGCGGGATCGAGCGGGCCTCCCTCGAGCTCGCCCGCCGGCTGGCGGCGACCGGGGACGAGGTCACCCTCGTCGCCCACGAGTCCACCCGGGCCGTCGGCTCCGAGCTGGGGTGGCAGCGGGTCACCATGCCCCCCCACCCGGCCCCCCTCGTCCCCCTGATGTTCTCGTCCGCAGCGACCCGTCAGCTCGACGCCAGCCGCTTCGACGTGACCCACAACCAGGGCGGGTGCGCACTGCGCGGCCAGGACGTCATCACCGCGCACAGCTGCCATCGGGCGTGGTGGGAGATGAAGAAGCGCAGCGGCGAGGCCGCGCGGGCCTACCTCAACCCGCTCCACCACGCCGTCCTCCGGGTCGAGCGAGAGAACTACCGGCCCGGTCGGTACGGGCAGGTCATCGCCGTCTCGCGCGGGGTCGGGCGCGAGGTCACCAAGCACTACGGCGTCCCCGAGCACCGGATCACCGTCATCCCCAACGGGGTCGACACCGCCCAGTTCGCCCCGCCGGACTCCGCGGCGGTCCGGGCACGCCTCCGGCGCGAGCACGGCCTCGGTGACGACGACGTCGCCCTCCTCTTCGTCGGCAAGGAGTTCCGGCGCAAGGGCCTCGGCCCGGTCATCGAGGCCCTCCCCCATCTGCCGTCGACGGCCCGGCTCCTCGTCGTCGGCGGGGACGACCGGCGTCCCTTCGAGGAGACCGCCGCCGCGCTCGGCGTCCGGGACCGGGTGACCTTCGTCGGGCACAGCGACGCCGTCCAGGACTGGTTCCAGGCCGGGGACGTCTTCGTCTTCCCGACCGCCTACGAGGCGTTCGCCCTCGTCACCCTCGAGGCCGCCGCCGCGGGTCTCCCCCTCGTGACGACCGAGGTCAACGGCACCGAGGACCTCGTCGCGGACGGGGTCAACGGGCGGCTCGTCACCCGCGACCCCATCTCCGTCGCGCACGCGGTGCGGCCGCTCGTCGAAAACCGTGACCTTCGCCGCCGGCTCGGGGAGGCCGCGCGAACGGCCGTCCGCACGTACACGTGGGACGCGATGACCGAACGCACGCGCGAGGTCTACGCCGAGGTCGCCGCACGCCGCCGCGCCGGCTGAGCACCGTCATGACGGTGTCGTCGACCGTCCGCCCCCTACGAAACCCATCCCATGTCCCGCGGCAGACGCACGGCGTCACCGGCGACCGTCTTCCACCCCGGACGGGTCCAGTGCCACAGGACCGTCGACACGCACCGGGCCCGTTCGGGCCGCTCGAGCGGTGCGCGGAGGACCTCGCGGAGCAGCAGGGGCGTGGATCGCGAGTAGGGGAACGCCAGATGAGGGCGGTCCGGGTCGACCCACGTCGCTTCGCCCTGTCGGCTGCCGCCGTGCCGGTCCTCGTGGACCCGGAGGGAGAGCAGCTGTTCTGGGACGAGCTCGAGCCGTCCTCGGAGCGCCATCGCGGCCGGGAGGACCATCTCCCCTGAGACCGACACGGCCACTCCACCCGCGTCGCGGGCGACGTCGGTCCGCATCAGGCCGAACTGCACCTGGCCCACCACTCGCCCGAGCAGCACCCGGAGGCGGTCGTGCGGAAGGCCGGAGGACAGGTCGAGGTCGGCGTCTCCGTGGGCGCCGACCTGACGACCGTCCTCGTCGATGAGGCGAACGCGGGGGAAGGCCAGGACCGCCTGTGGCCCGCCGTCCGCCAATGCCTCGACACAGCGGCGGATGAGGCTCGGCGCACACTCGTCGTCGGAGTACGCCCACTTGAACAGCGGCGACCGGGCCCGGTCGAGGAGGATGTTCGAGTTCCGCGCACCGCCGACGTTGCGGTGGTGGCGGATGTAGACGAAGCGGGTGTCCTCGCGTGCGTACGCTCGCGCGATCTCCTCGGTCCCGTCCTCGGAGGCGTTGTCCCCGATGAGGACCTCGAAGTCGACGTGGTCCTGCGCCTGGAGAGAGGACAGGGCCCGACCGAGGTAGGCCTCCCCGTTGTAGACGGGAACGGCCACCGTGACCGGTGGGGCACTCCGGAGACCGCTCACGCCCGTGCCCCGAGCCGGACGTCGAGCGCCTCGATCATGGCAGCGAAGTCCGCGAGCACCAGGGAGCGCGCCTGGCGACGCCCGGCCGCGAGTCGGCGTCGGATGTCCGGCCCTGCGGCCACGGCCGCGTGGGCCAGGGCGCGGACGTCAGTGGGCTCGAAGGACCCGATCGGCCTGAGGTACTCCCCCAGGCCCATCTGCCGCATGAGCTCGTCATCCTTGGAGGCGTGGCTGAGGGCGATCACCGGGCGGTCGGCGAGCACGCCGGCGAGGAGGACGTGGTAGCGGCTGGCGATGACGACGTCAGCCGCAGCAGCCGCCGCGGCAACGGCGTCGAAGTCCTCCGTGCTCTCGAGCGTCACCCCGTGGACGTCGAGGCCGACGCGGGCCTGGACGTCGGCCACGACGTCGAGGCTCGGAGGCACGTCGGCGGCGTCCCCGACGATGAAGGTGACAGCGGCCCCGTCAGCGACGAGGAGCGTGGCGAGCTCACTCAACCGGCGGAGGTAGCGGGCTCGCTCCGCCTCCGACTCCTCCGTCCCGACGCCGGTGGGGACGTAGTCGATCACGGCGACGGCCACGGAAGTGACCCTTCGGGGCGGGATCTGGCTGTCCGACTGCTCCACCGCCCGGGAGAAGACGACGTCGCGACCCACTCTGTCGCCGGCCACGTCGAGGCCCGCCGACTTCAGAGTGGCGCGGGTCACGTCGTCACGGTAGGAGCGGAAGACGGCCCCACGCGCCGCCCAGGCGGCCGTGAGCGCGGGAACGCGACTCTCCATCGGGCTGCCCCCGAGCGCGAACCACGCAAGCGACACCCGACGCAGGCGGCAGGCGGTCGACAGGATGAACAGCCAGACAATGACGCCGCCGGGGTTCCGCCCGTGCCGGGCCTCGAGGACGCCCGTCCCGGGAACGACGACGGCGTCGAACCGTCCCACGACGCTCATCAGGTGGACGAGGTCCGCCGCCTTGCTCCTGACGCGCCCGACCACCCCGGGGCGTCCGCTCCCCACCCCGCCCGCCGGGCGTGACGCGCTCAGGGCGAGAGTCTCGATCCCGAGCCGCTCGCGGGCACGCTCCGGGTCCCGTGCGATGGCGACGACAGACAGCTCGCCGGGAAGGTCACGGAGCAGGTCGAGGACGGCCAGACACGACGCGTCGTTACCGATGTTCCCCACCCCGAACTCGCCGAACAACCCGACGGAGGGAACTCGCGTCTCGAGGGGTTCATCCATTGTCGATTCCGACTCCTTGCACGTTGAGGCGAGCGGACGCGGTCCGGACCGGCTGTTCGCGTGGAAGCCTAGTCAGCGCGACGTGCACGGCATCGCGGAACCGGGGAAACCGCGCCACGGCCGCTCGCAGGCGCGGCAGGCCTGGGGGCGCGGGTGGTCGGCCCGCGCGACGCGCCGCAGGGCGCACCCAGCGACGGGTGCGTGATCTCTCCCGTTTCGCCCACGGGGTCTCACTCCCGCAACTAGCCTTCTCGATGTGTCAGGGGAATCCGCGATCTCGGTCAACGGCCTGTCGAAGACCTACCGGATCGCACGCACTCACGAAGCGCCGAGCACGGCCATCGAGGCCGCGCTCGGACGCATCCGGCACCCCATGCGGCGCCCCCCGGTCGACGAGTTCGCGGCCCTCGAGGACGTCGGCTTCGAGATCCCCTGGGGGGAGGCGGTCGGGGTCATCGGGCGCAACGGGGCCGGCAAGTCGACGCTGCTGAAGATCCTCACCCGGATCACCGCCCCCACCCGCGGGCGGATCGAGCTCGGGGGCCGGGTCGGCAGCCTCCTCGAGGTCGGCACGGGGTTCCACCCCGAGCTCACCGGCCGGGAGAACGTCTACCTCAACGGGACCCTCCTCGGGATGCGCCGCAAGGAGATCGCCCGGAGGTTCGACGAGATCGTCGACTTCTCGGGGGTCGAGAAGTTCCTCGAGACCCCGGTCAAGCGCTACTCGTCCGGGATGTACATCCGGCTCGCGTTCGCCGTCGCCGCGCACCTCGAGACGGAGATCCTCGCCGTCGACGAGGTTCTCGCCGTCGGCGACGCCGAGTTCCAGGGGAAGTGCCTCGGCAAGATGCGCCAGGTCGCCCGGGACGGCCGCACGGTCCTCCTCGTCAGCCACCAGGTGCAGACCGTCATGAGCCTGTGCACCTCGGCGATGTACCTCGAGCACGGCCGGCTCGTCGAGCACGGCGAGGTGTCCGCGGCCATGGAGCACTACAAGCGCAGCTTCGAGCGGAGCGCGACGGTCGGCGTCGACGCCGACCGTCGGAGCGGCAGCGGCGAGGTGCGGCTGCGCAGCGCCCGGATGGTCGAGGAGGTCCTCGAGCCCGCGGACGACAAGGTCATCGAGTTCGTCACGACGGCGAACCCGGACTTCCAGGGCCAGTTCTTCGTCTCCGCCCACGTCAACAACGAGGACGGCGTGACCGTCCTCCAGTGCGACTCCCGGCTCGTCAACTTCTGGGCCGGGGCCGGCGAGGAGGTCAAGGGCACCCTGCGGATCGGGAGCCCGTGGCTCAAGCCGGGCCGGTACACCGTCGACCTCTACCTCTGCAAGAACGGGGTCCTCGACGCGTGGGACGGCGCATGCGGCTTCCAGGTCATGCCGATCCTCCCCTACCCGGAGGCGACGAGCGACGACGGATCGGAGCACGGGGTGGTGTTCGGTGAGTTCACCTACGCCCGCGAGTAGCCGGCGGATCGTCATCCGCCCGCCCTCGCGGGTCCGGCTCCCGTCCCCCGGCTCGCTGTGGGAGGCCCGGGAGGTCCTCCTCCGCTTCGGGGCTCGCGACATCACCCTCCGCTACCGGCAGACCGCGCTCGGGGTCATCTGGGTCATCCTCCAGCCCCTCATCGGCGCCGGCGTCTTCGCCCTCGTCTTCGGCGGCGTCGCCGACCTCCCGAGCGACGGCGTGCCGTACTTCGTGCTCAGCTTCGCGGGGATGCTCGCGTGGAACACCTTCAACGGGATCGTCGGACGGGCCTCGACCTCGCTCGTCGCGAACGCCGCGCTCGTCTCGAAGGTCTTCTTCCCGCGGATCCTCGTCCCGCTCTCGAGCGTGTACTCCGTCCTCGTCGACTTCGTCGTCGCCCTCGGCTTCTTCGTCGTCCTCCTGTTCGCCTTCGGGATCAACCCGGGATGGCCGGCTCTCCTTCTGCCCGTCTGGCTCGCGCTCATCGTCCTCATGTCGTCCGGCCTCGGACTCATCGCGTCCGCGCTCATGGTGAAGTACCGGGACGTCGGGTACGTCCTCCCGGTCGTCACCCAGACCCTCCTCTACGCGAGCCCCGTCGCCTACTCGGTCTCGGCCGTCCCCGAGGCGTACCGGGTGTGGTTCAACCTCAACCCGCTGACGTGGGTCCTCCAGGAGTTCCGCTGGTCCCTCCTCGGCCTGGCGGCCCCGGAGGGGTGGCAGGTCGTCGCGTCGGTCGCCGCCGCGGTTGTCGTCTTCGTCGCCGGCGCGCTCGTCTTCGAACACATGGAACGAGGGTTCGCCGATGTCATCTGAGGTCACCGCGTCCGTCGTCATCCCGACGTACAACCGCCGGGACCACCTCCGGACGTGTCTCACCCACCTCGCCGCCCAGACCCGCCACCCCGTCGAGGTCGTCGTCGTCGACGCCTCCCCCGAGGACGGGACGCGGACGTTGGTCGCCGACGAGTTCCCGTGGGTGACCTACCTCCGCAACGACCGGGGCGCGGGGAGCACGGCGACGTCGCGGGCGATCGGGGTCCGGGCGAGCACCGGCGAGGTCCTCGCCTTCCTCGACGACGACGCCTACGCCGAGCCGGACTGGCTCGAGGAGCTGCTCGCCCCGTACGCGGACGCCTCCGTCGGCGGGGTCGGCGGACGCGCGCTCAACGGCCAGCCCGGCGAGGAGGAGGAGGGACGCGGCCAGATCGGGATGTTCCTCCCGAACGGCACGCTCACGGGGAACTTCGCGGCCGACCCGGGCCGGGTCATCGAGGTCGACCACATGCTCGGGGCGAACATGTCCCTCCGCCGGAGCGCCCTCGAGGGCGTCGGGGGCATCCGCGACACCTACCCCGGCACGTGCCTGCGTGAGGAGACGGACCCGGCGCTGCGCCTCAAGCGCGCCGGGTGGCTGCTCCTCTACACCCCGGCGGCCGTCGTCCGGCACGTCGCGGGGCCATACGCCAAGGGTCGCCGGTTCGACCTGCGCTACGTCTACTACGGGCAGCGAAACCACGTCGTCCTGCTCGCCGCCACCGGGTGCGACACCGAGCTCCGCCGGTACCTGCCGTGGGCCGTCGGGCAGGCACGGCGCGAGGTGATCTCCGGCGTCCGGCGCGCGGTCCGCGAGAGCGAGGGCGTCACGGCGACCGCGCGGAGCCTCGCGTCGGGAGGCGTCCGCGGCGGCGCGGTCCTGACGGGGGTCGGCGTCGGCCTCGTCCGGGGCGCCCGTGCCCGCTCGCTCGAACGGCAACGGGGCCGGTCCATTACGGGGCGAGACCGCGCCGCGGGGGCCGCGGCATGAGAATCAATGCCTACGTCCTCGCCGCCGACCCGGCCTGGGTCGAGGAAAGCATCGCCTCGTACTACGACCTCGTCGACACGATCGTCGTCTCGTACGACCGGAGCGGGACGTCCTGGACGGGGACCCCCATCGCCGTCGACGAGTCACTGTCGCGCCTCAAGGCCGTCGACCCGCTCGGGAAGATGGTCCTCTCCCCCGGCGACTACTACCGCCCCGACCACAGCCCCCTCGACAACGACACCCACCAGCGCTCGGTGGCCCTCGCGGAGGCGAGCAGCGGCGCCGACTGGGTGGTCCAGCTCGACACCGACGAGGTCGTCCTCGACCTACCGACCTTCCGGGACTGTCTCGAGGAGACCGAGCGAAGGGGCCTCGCCGGGCTGGAGTTTCCCGCGCGGAACCTCTACCAGTACGCAGGAGGCGACCGGTACCTCGAACGGTGCCGACGCCTGTGGCGCGTCGCCGGGCACTACCCCGGACCCGTCGCCGTCCGCGCGGGGAGCGCGCTCACGCTGTGCCGGCAGGGGCCCTCCCGCCTCTTCCGCGTCGACTTCCGGGCGTCGAACACCGACCCGAGCCACCCGAAGAACGCGCCCGTCCACCGCGTCGTCCGGCCGGACGAGGGCATCCTGCACTTCAGCTGGGTCCGCAGCCCCGAGCACATGCGGACGAAGTTCTCCTCGTGGGGCCACTCCCGCGAACGGGACTGGGCCGCCCCCCTTGCGGAGTGGGAGCGGAGCCGGACGCATCCGTTCCGCGCCGTCCTCGGCGGCGAGTGGGAGGCCCGCGCGACCGGCCACTCCCTGCGCTTGACGACCGCCCCCCTCCCCCCGGACAGGGAGGCCCTGCGCCGCAACGGCATCCCGCCGGCCCCGTGACCGCCCCCCGGGTCGTCGTCCTCGACCACACCGCCGAGCTCGGGGGCGCCGAGCTCGCCCTCGCACGCCTCCTCGAGGCCTTGCGCGGGGGTCCGTTCGACACCGGGGTCGTCCTCTTCTCCGACGGGCCCCTCGTCGCACGGATGCGCGGGCTCGGGGTGCCCGTCGTGGTCGAGCCTCTCGACCCCGCGGTCGCGACCCTCGGCCGGCACGCCCTCACCCGCCCCGACAGCCTCGCCCGGGGAGGCCGGGCCGGCCTGGGCCTCGTCCGCCGCCTCGGTGCGGTCCTGCGCGCCCAGGGCACCGACCTCGTCGTCGCGAACTCGCTGAAGTCGGCCGTCGTCGGCGCGGCGCTCGCCCGGACGACCGGTCTGCCCTTCGTCTGGCACCTCCACGACCGGGTCTCCTCCGACTACCTGCCGGCGCCGGCCGCGACGGGAGTCCGGGCCCTCGCCCGGCACGCCCCGCACCGTCTCGTCGTCAACTCGGCGGCGACGCTCGCGACGGTCGCTCCGCTGCCCGCCGGTCGGGCGGTCCTCGCCTACCCCGGCCTGCCCGAGGCGGCCTTCGACGACGTCCGCGGCGCTCCCGGCGAGGTCCCGGTCGTCGGCATGCTCGGGCGGGTGAGCCCGACCAAGGGCCAGCACCTCCTCCTCGAGGCGGCCGCCGCCCTCCGCAGGTCCGGGGTCGCCGCCCGGTACCGCATCGTCGGGTCGGCGCTCTTCGGCGAGGACGACTACGAGCGCGGTCTCCGGCGGCGGGCGCACGACCTCGGCCTCGACGACGTCGTCGACTTCGCCGGCTGGGTCGACGACCCTGCGGCCGCCCTGCGATCCTTCGACGTGCTCGTCCACGCCTCCCCCGTCCCCGAGCCGTTCGGGCAGGTCGTGGTCGAGGCCATGGCCGCAGGAGTGCCCGTCATCGGGACCGACGCCGGCGGAGTCACCGAGGTCCTCGACCCGGCTGGGGGCACCCCACCCGGCCCCGTCCGGCGGACCGCGCTCGGCCAGCTCGTCCGTCCCGGCGACGCCACCGCCCTCGAAGCCGCGATCCGGTGGACGCTCGAGAACCCGGACGGTGCCCGGAACGCCGCCGTCGCCGCCCGGAAGAGCGCCCGGGAGCGGTTCACGGTCGCGGAGACCGCGGAGCGGGTCGGCGACGCCTGGCGGCAGGCGCTCGCCGACCCCCCCGGCGGTCCGCTCCGTCCCCTGACGGGACCTCGACCGCGAGGAACATCGCTGCCGACGCCGCGAGGACGCCGCTGACCTGGCCGAGCAGGGCGACGGCGTCCGCGCCCGCCGTCGGGACCCCGAGCGCGTCGCCCCCGAGGAGTGCGGCCGAGGTCACGGCGAGGGTCGCGACGAGGACGCAGGACCGCACCGTGGTCGACGACCGCGCCGCCGACGAGGCCCCCTCGCCGGCGACGACCGCCCCGGCAACCCCCGCGACACCGGCGAGGAGGAGGCCGCCCGCGACGTCGCTCGGCCGGTGCGCGTAGGAGACGACGTTGGCGAACGCCCCGGCCGCGGCGACGAGGGTGAGGGCGAGGGTCGTGCCGGTCCGGCGCCGGGCGGGCGGGACGAGGAGCTGAGCGGCGAGAAGAACCGCCCCGAGGGCCGCCGCGTGGCCGCTGGGGAAGGTGTTGTGGAGGTACCCGTTGTCCCCGAGGTAGGGCCGGTCAAGGGTCTCGCGCAGGAGCCGGGCGGCAGGGACCGCGAGGAGGGCGAGGAGGGCCCCCGCGATCGGGCGACCACGCCCCTGCCGGAGCGCGACGACCCCGAGACCGACGACGCCGACCGCGGCGAGCAGTGGGAGACCGGTCCTCAGGCCGCCGGCGACGGCGCCGTACCGTTCGTGGAGGCCGGCGACCGAGGTGAACGCGCCCCCGTCCACCTTCTGGCCGGTCGAGGTCCGCACGGCGGCGACGTAGAGACCGACGAGCGCGCCCCCGAGGACAAGCCACCGGAGGGCGGCCGCGCGGGGGCTCATCGGACGAGCGACTCCGCCTCGACGACGGCCCGGAGCCGGCGGACGAAGTGGTCGGCGTCGAAGCGGTCCGCGTGGCCCCGGATCCGCGGCTCGTCCCACGCCCGCGTGGGCAGCGCGTCGAGAGCCCCGGCGACGGACGCCGACGTCGGCTCGTCGAAGAAGATCCCCGTCGTCCCCTCGTCGACCGTGTCGAGGAAGCCCCCGTCCCGCAGGGCGAGGGTCGGGCGCCCGAAGGTCGCCGCCTCGAGCGGGGAGAGCCCGTAGTCCTCGAAGGAGGCGGCGACGAGCGCCCAGCAGTTCCGGTAGAGCCACCTCAGCTCGGCGTCGGTGACCCTGCCGACGAGGTGGATGCGGGAGTCCCCGCCGGCGAGCTCCTCGAGCCGGGCCCGGTCGGGGCCGTCCCCGACGACGACGAGGTGGACGGCCCCCGTCCGGCGGACGGCGTCGATGACGATGTCGACGTTCTTGTACGGGAGGAGACGGGCGACACAGAGGACGTAGGCGGCGGCCACCCCGGCGACGGCGACCTCGTCGCCGGCGGGGAGGAGGGCCGGCGGCGGGGCGACGACCTCGGCCTCGATGCCGTAGACCTCGCGCACGGCCCGCTGGGTGATCGTCGAGTTGACGAGGTACCGGTCCGCCGAGGCCGCGGCCCGGCGGTCCCACGCGCGCAACGGGTCGCCGAGCGCACCGAGCGCCGCGAGCGCCGCGGCCCGGCGCACCCGCTGGGACCGCTCCATCGCACGCCCCTCACCGACGTACCGGTCCTGTTGGTAGAGCCAGCGCGCGGGTGCGTGGCAGTAGACGACCTTGCGTCCCGTGCACGAGATGCCGTGCGCCCAGCCGCTCGAGCTCGCGAGGAGAACGTCGGCGTCGACGACCATCCGCGAGAGGGCGGGGGCGAGGAGAGGGAGCGCGAGCCGGTGGTTGCGCCGGAGTGGGGCCACCCGGTTGAGCGCGGAGACACGCACGTCGAGGGCGGTGATCTCGGGGAAGGTCGTGCCGGGGTTGTACAGCGCCGTGTACACCGGCGCTCCGGGGAACGCGCGGGCCATCACCTCGACGACGCGTTCCGCCCCGCCAGGCTGCGTGAGGTAGTCGTGGGCGAGCGCGGTCTCCATGGCTCAGTCAGCGTATCCACGCGGGGCGTGGCGGACCGGCGAACGACGATTCCCGATCCCGGCCGTGCTCGGCGCACCGCCCTCGACCTCGCGGAGGTACGCGCGTCGGGCGCGAACATCGGGGACGTCGAGCCGCAGGGGGTGGGGCGATCCCTCCCCCGAGGCGTGCCGTCGCTCATCCCGCCACACGGTGTGACGGATCCGCGTCGTCGCGACGAGGCTCGACGCGACGCCGCGGCGGGCGCCCGCGTACAGCGCGCCCCCGAGGTGAGGGTCTCCCGGGAGCCCGGGGAATCGGGTGCGGCCGTCACGCGCCCGGACGAGGCGGCCCCACGCCGTGTCCGCGGCCGCCCGGAGGGAGTCGGGGACGTGCCCGAGGTGGCCGAGGACGTCCTCGGTCCGACGGAGGACGAGCGCGACCGGGAGCGATGCGCCTGCGGCCTCGGTCCGCCGGGCGAGCTCCGCCCCGTCCAGACCGGGCACGGAGGCGGCGAACCACAGGTCCCCGAGCCACACCAGCCGGTTGGCGCCGGCCTGGGCCGCGTGGAACGCGAGGTGGAAGAGCGTGTCGACGGGGTCGAGGGTCCGTGCCGCGACGCCGCCCCCGAGCTCGACGGGCACCGACCTCGCGAGCAGTCGGTCGACGTCGGTCGAGAAGTCGCGCCTGAGGTCCTTCGGGACGGCGATGTCCCAGTGGAGGTCGATCGGGGTGCCGAGCGGCCCGCGCATCGCGAGCTCGGCGCGCATCGTCGACCGCAGCAGCGGCCAGTTCCGGTCGACGAGGACACACCCGGCGTCCTCGAGCGCCCTGAGGGCGTGGCCGAACCCCCGCCTGTCGACGACGACGTCGAGGTCGTAGTACTCGCGCATGTCAGGCCGCGGCCAGACCCGGTCGGCGAGCGTCGGGCCCTTGACGGTGACCCACGGGGCGCCGACCCCCTCGAGCGCCGAGGCGACGGTCCGCAGGTCGGACTTCGCCGTGAGATGGCGGATGAGCTGGGCGTGCCTGGCAGGCGCGAGCTTCGCCGCCCAGCCCGCCGAGGGGCCCACGATCTCGGCGAGGTGTCCGGCGACGGCAGGGGTGACCCGGTGGAGCGCCGCGGCAGCAGCGACCGCGTCCGCCGTCACCCCCAGGCCGGGCGTGAGCGGGTCACACCCGAACCGGCGCACACTGTCCACGAGGAGCTGCGCGAGCGGGCGCGGGGCGGTGGTCGGCACGGCAGAACGGTACCCAGTGGCCCCGTTGACCACCGGGTTTTGCCGTTTCCCGTGAAGCACGGCCCGCTGGCCCCGGTCGTGGCTACCCTCGACACGTGAGCGACGTCGACCCTCTCGATCTCGCCGTCGGGGCCAGGGCGCAGCGCCGCTCCATGGGGCGGTTCGGCCGCCTCGTGCGGCGGAGCACCGCGCAGGTCTGGGGCTCTGCCCGTCGGCCCTTCGTCGGCCTCGTCGCCCTGCAGGTGATCAGCGCGCTCGCCCTCGCCGGGCAGGTCGGGGCCGTCAAGCTCACCCTCGACGCCATCCTCCGGGTCTCGAGCTCGGGGACCGCGGTGGGGGGGCTCCTCCTCCCCGTCGGGCTGCTCGCCCTCCTCACCGCCGTCACCGCCATCACGACCGCCCTCCAGGCCTCGCTCGGCCGGTACGTCGGTGAGGCCGTCGCCGCGGGGACGTGGCAGCGGGTCCTCACCGTCGCCACGAGCGCCGGCCTGCGCAGCTTCGAGTCCGCGGACTTCTACGACCGGCTCCAGCGGGTGCAGTCGAGCGCGCTCACCCGGCCCTTCCAGGTGACGCGAGGCGTCGTCACCGCCGTCGGCGCGGTCGCCGCCAGCGTGGGCCTTGCCGTCGCCATCGTCGCGCTCCACCCCGCGCTCCTGCCGCTCCTCCTCGTCGGGGGGGTCCCCATGCTCCTCACGAGCCGGCGGGAGAGCCGGCTCGAGTTCGCGTTCACCGTGGCCCAGACCCCGGCGCTCCGGCTGAGGACGTACCTGACGATCCTCCAGACCGGGCGGGACGAGGCCAAGGAGGTCCGGGCGTTCGGGCTCGCCCCGACCCTTCGGGAGCGCTTCACGGCGCTCTACGCCGACTACCTCGGCGACCTCGCCGCCCACCTGCGCCGACGGCTCGTCCTCACGGTCGCGGGGAACATCGGCTCGGCGCTCGTCCTGGCGGCCACGCTGTTCGTCCTCGTCTGGCTCATCTCGCTCGGCGAGATCAGCGTGGCCGGGGCGGGCGCGGCCCTCGTCGCCATCCGGCTGCTCGCCGGACAGGTACAGGGCGTATTCACCGGAATCCAGTCGATCTTCGAGTCCGGCCTGTTCCTCGACGACCTCGACCGCTTCGTGGCCCTCGGGGCGACCTCGGAGGAGGATCTTGGCGCCGGGGAGTCCGCTCCCCCGCTCCGGTCCCTCACCACGGACCGGGTGAGCTTCACCTACCCGGGCCGGGAGGGTCCGGCGCTCGACGAGGTCTCCGTCGAGCTGCGCGAGGGGGAGATCGTCGCGCTCGTCGGCGAGAACGGGTCGGGCAAGACGACCCTCGCCAAGCTCATCGGCGGCCTCTACGAGCCGGACGGGGGACGGGTCCTCTGGAACGGGCGGGATGCCCGGTCGTACTCCGCAGCGAGCCGGCGGGCCCAGGTCGCAGTCATCTTCCAGGACTTCGTCCGGTACGCCCTGAGCGCGAGCGACAACGTCACCCTCGGCCGCCCCGAGGCCCCCGGGGACGCCGACGAGGTCCGCCGGGCCGCCGAGACCGCCGGGGCCCACGCCTTCCTCGCCTCCCTCCCGGACGGGTACGCCACCCCGCTGAGCCGGCTCTTCGCCGGCGGACAGGAGCTCTCCGGGGGGCAGTGGCAGCGGGTCGCGCTCGCCCGGGCGTTCTACCGGGACGCCCCGCTCGTCGTCCTCGACGAGCCGACCGCCGCCCTCGACCCCCGGGCCGAGCACGAGCTGTTCGCCTCGCTGCGCGAGGTGCTCGCGGGGCGGAGCGCCCTGTTCATCTCGCACCGCTTCTCCACGGTCCGCAACGCCGACCGGGTCTACGTCCTCCGGGAGGGCAGGGTCGTCGAGCACGGGTCGCACGACGAGCTCATGGACCTCGACGGCACGTACGCCGACCTCTTCCGCCTCCAGGCCGCCGCCTACGCGACCGTCCGGCACGACGCCTCCTGACGCCGCTCGCAGCCGGCAGCCCGGCCGGGCGACGCGGGCGCCGGGACATCGCGGTCGACGTCCCGGCGTGGGTGGAGACGACGTCCCAGCCGTGTGGGAGCCGGCGGCGCCGGGACCCACACGGCTGAGGTGGGCGTCAGGAAATGCCCGGGTCATCCCCCACGGCGAAGTTCACACCGAACATCATGAACTTGTCGTCGGTTCCGGTACCGCCCCAGGCAAGGGTGAGGTCCTGAACGGAACCCACTTCGGTCAACATGGGCGCTTCATAGGCCATGTCGGCCCCCTTCCACTATCGGGTACTGCGGCCCCGACTCTAGGGGGTGAGCGTGCCCGAGCGTCGGGAAACCGGAGCAAGTGGCGGCCTTCGCGTGTCCCCCACGGTGGGCTCCAGGGCCGGGCTGCCTCCCAGCGCCGCGACCCGGACCTCGAGGGCGATGTCGTCGGCGAACGGGGGGCCCCAGGGGATCCGTGCGACGAGCACGGGGACGCGGCTCACGAGCTCCCCGACCTGCTGGAACTGTCGCTGGAGCAGCGACGGGTCTCGCCACCCGAGAAGCCTCGGGAAGCCGAGGAGGAGGAAGAGCGCCTGTCGAGCGGGCACCCGCTCGACCTCGACCGCGCTGATGGTCCGGTCCGGGCATGGGACGACGATCGCGCTGAGCGGGAGGCGGTCGGCCGGGTCTCCCACGGGGGTGAGGACCTGCCGGGCGTCGGCGCTCGTCCGCCGGGCCACCCGCTCGTCGGGGAAGCGGTCACTCAACGTGTCGGCGCCCTTGCGGAGCCGCACTCCGCTCGCGCCGAGTCGGGCCACGGGGGCCGTCTCGACGTCATCGACTCGGAGCACGTCGTCGGTGACGAGCCGCGCGCCGTCGGCGCACATGAGCGTCGCCATCGTCGACTTGCCCATGCCGGGGTTGCCGACGAACGCCAGTGCCCGCCCGTCGACCTCGACGGCGCTCGCGTGGAGGACGAGGTGACCGCGCATCTGAAGCTGCCACGCGAGGAACGCGCCGGCGCCGAGGACCGACTCGATCCCCGGGACGGCCCCGGGGTAGCGGCGGACGACGGCGCGGCCGAGGTCGGGGGAGACCTCGAACTCGCACGACCGGGCGAAGACGAGCCGGTGCCGGCCGTCGGGTGCCGCGAGCGCGTAGTAGAGCGGCTCTCCGTCGCGGGCGTACTCGAGGAGGCGCTCGCCCGCCTCGGCAGGGTGAGGCCCCTGCACCTCGGGGCCGGCGGCGAGCCGGACGTCGGGGACGACGCCCGGCTCGGCGGGGCGGCCCTGGTGGAGGGGAACCTCGGAGGCGACCTCGAGGCCGTACAGCCGGAGGCGCTCAGCCATCGCTGCTCGCCGGCTCCGTCGACGCCACCGGCGTCGCCGAGGGCACGGCGTCCGCCGTGGGGCCCGCGTCCCGGCCCTCCGCCGGGGGTGCCCCCCTGGGCGACCTGGGCTCCCCGGGCGACCCGAGCGGCTCGAACCGGCTGGCGCCGCTCGGGTCGAGGTTGGTCCCGGCGACCTCGAGCCACGCGTGCGCCGTGACGGTCCCGTCGAGCTTTGTGACGCCGATCCGCAGCAGGGGGCGACGCCGGCGCAGCACGTGCCCCTGGACGAGGGCCTGCCGCAGGCAGGTGCCGTTGAACGGGCCGACGGTGAGGACCCGCCGGGCCACCGCCAGGTCCTCGAGCTCGCGCGCGGTGAGGTGCTGGCCCGGGTCACCGGTCGCCGCCGGCCGACGTTCGAGGGAGAGCCGCGAGCCGAAGCGCGCGGCCGTCCGGGGCAGGGGGGACGTCCGCAGCGACACCTCGACCGCAAGGGCCACGACGGCGCACCGGGCCGCGACCCGCCGTTGTCGAGGGCTGAGCCGCGCGAGCGCGCGCAGCGCCCGTCTCACGGCCGTCCCGTCACGGGGAGGCCCTCGGCGGCGAGCCATGCCGCTTGGAGGGCGAGCGCGGAGGCCCCCGCGGGGCGGTCGGAGAGCCACTCGGCACGAACCCGCGAGACGTCGACGAGCCGGGTGTCGAGCCCGGTTCCGTCCCAGGCGCGCGCGAAGTCGCGTTCTGGCCCTCCCCACCGCACCTGACCGAAGTGGGCCTTCGTCGGGCGGGCGAGCAGCGCCTCGGGGAGGAGGTCGGAGAAGAGGCGGCGCATGAGGTCGGTGCGCCCGGCGTACCCCCACGGGCCGCCGGCGCGGGCCAGGGCGTGGACGAAGCCCGGCGCGACGAGGGGGTGCTCGACGAGGACGTCGTGCTCCCGGGCGACGAGTGCGTAGTTGTCGGTGAAGATTTCCGCGGCGTGCCGCCCGAGCAGCCGGGCAGTCTCGCGGTCCCAGCGCAGCGGGGCGGCGGCGTCCCGGGCGAGCCGGTCGGCGGCCAGAGCCGCGCCCTCCGCGGTCAGCCAGGGGAGCAGGTCGGCCCGGCGAAGGCGACGGCGCGCGCCCGCCGTCCGGAGCGGGCCGGGCTCGAGGGCGCGGGCGGCGAGACGGAGCAGCCGGCGTGTTGGCCGGCGGTGGAGGCGGACGAGGAGGGTGAGGGCGGTGACCCTGCGGGCGCCGAGGACCTCGTCGCCCCCCTCCCCGGTGATCAGGACGCCACCGCGCGCCGTCCCGAGGATCGGATCGGGTAGCTGGAGGGCGGGCGGCCAGAGCAGGCCGCGACGCGCGAGCCCGTCCCGGGCAGTGGCGCCGAGGTAGCCCTCGGGGCGGTCGACCGAGTGGATGACGGCGTTGCGCAGACCGAGGTGGGTGAGGACGAGGTCCTGCCAGCCGCTCTCCTCGGTGTCCTCCCGTCCGGGGTAGCGCAGGACGACGGGGACGGGCAGGGGGTAGCCGTGGGTGCGGGCGACGTGGGCGGCGACCGCGAGGACGGCCGAGGAGTCCCGGCCGCCCGAGAAGCTGACGAAGCACCGTCCTTGCCGGAGGGTCTCACCGACGGCACGCTCGAGGGCGGCACGCGGCGTCAGCGCCCCCGGGGCCACGGGGACGTCCGCGCACCCCGAGTAGCCCACCGCGACCTCGCAGGGTCCGGGGTGGTGGTAGCCGGTCATGGGTGTCGTGAGCATCGGGATGCGGACGCACTGTGCGGGGGGTGCCCGTGGCCCCCCCGCACAGTGAGCTGCCTCAGGAGACGCCCGGGTCCGTTCCCCAGCTGAAGAACCAGAACCGGTCGTCGTGACCAGCCTCGCCCTGAGCCAGGGTGAGGTCGGTCACCGAACCCGCATCGGTGAGCATTGGTGCTTCGTAGGCCATGTCGGCCCCCTCCTGTCGTCGGTGACTGCGCTCCCGAATGTAGGACCGCCCTCCTCGACGCGTCCCCGGAACGGTGCAACCCGGTCCCACCCCTGCGGAAACGGCGCACTTCGGGCCGCACCCTTGTAGCCTCGGCAGCGGAGCGTCACCGCGCTCCACGACGAGGGGGAGACCGGCGTGAGACTTCGCGAGGACGGCGTGGCCTGGCAGGAGATCGACGGCGAGCTCGTCATCCTCGATCTGGTCGGATCTGCCTACCTCACGACGAACCGGGCGGGCGCGCTGCTCGCCCACGCCCTCCGGGAGGAGCGGTCCGCGGCTGACCTCTCCGACGTCCTCGTCCGGGAGTTCGACATCGACGCCGACCGGGCCGAGACCGACGTCGCGGCCTTCGTCGCCCAGCTCGACGCCAAGGGCCTGCTCGTCCGCTGAGCCGTCCCGTCAGCGCGGCGCGTGGAATCGCTGCTGGGCGGCGGTGAGCCCGTCGGCGACGACGGACTCGACGGCGTCGGCGGCGTCCCCGACGAGGAACGGGACCTCCTTGCGCTCGGTGGAGGAGAAGTCGCGCAGGACGAAGTCCGCGGCCTCCATCCGCCCGGGCGGCCGGCCGATCCCGACCCGGACCCGGACGTACTCCTTCGTCCCGAGCGAGGAGCTCACCGAGCGGAGCCCGTTGTGGCCGCCCTCTCCCCCGCCCTGCTTGAGCCGGACCTCGCCGAAGGGGATGTCGAGCTCGTCGTGGATGACGAGCACCCGCTCCGGCGGGACGGAGTAGAACGACGTCAGCGCCTTGACCTGGCCGCCGGACTCGTTCATGTACGACGACGGGACGGCGAGCACGGCGCTCGGCCCCGGCACGCCGCCGGGCAGCACCCCGAGCCGGGCGGTCGCGACGGCGGCCCGGGACTTGTGCGAGGTGAGCCTCACCCGGGTGCGGCTCGCGAGCTCGTCGAGGACCATCGCGCCGACGTTGTGCCGGTTCCCGGCGTAGCGGGGGCCCGGGTTGCCGAGGCCGACGACGAGCCAGGTGTCCATGGCGGGCAAGTATGCCGAAGGGCCCGGTCCGTCGACGGACCGGGCCCTTCGGGTGGGCGGCGCTGGGCCGCGCGGGTCAGCTCTGGGTGGACTCCGAGGACTCGCCGCCCTCGGCCGGCGCCTCGACGGCCTCGCCCTCGGCCTCCTCGCCGGACTCCTCGTGCTCGATCCCGAGCTCGGCCTCGGTCTCGGCGAGCTCGGCCTCGAGCGCCTCCTCGGACTGCTGCTGGCTGACGTTGACGACGAGCGCATCCGGGTCGGTGACGAGCTCGGAGCCCGCCGGGAGCTCGACGTCCGAGGCGTGGATCTGCGTCCCGGCCTCGAGGCCCTCGACGGAGACGATGAGCCACTCGGGGATGTGGGTCGCCTCGACCTCGAGGAGGAGGCTCTGGTGGTCGGTCGTGACGACGGTCTCGGGGGCGGCCTCGCCCTCGACGTGGACGCCGACCTCGACCTGGACCTTCTGGCCGCGCTTGATGACGACGAGGTCGACGTGCTCGATGAACGGCTTGATCGGGTCGCGCTGGACGTCCTTGGCGAGCGCGAGCTGCTCGCCGCCGTCCATGACGATCGTCAGCAGCGCGTTGGCATGCTTGAGGGCGAGCATCGTGTCGTGCCCCGGGAGGGTGATGTGGACCGGGTCGGTGCCGGAGCCGTACATGACGGCGGGGACCTTGTCGGCACGCCGGATGCGGCGGGCCGCGCCCTTGCCGAACTCGGTGCGCTTCTCGGCGTCGATGCGGATGTAGTCAGCCACGGGGTCTCCTCGGGTGGGCGGGCCCGACGCGGCGGGGAGCGCATCGGACGAGTCTGGCGGTTGTCGGTCTGGTGGTGCGGTGGTCCTCGGCGTGGGGCGCGGCACGTGACGGTGCGGAGCCGGCCGCGGCACGCGACGAGCGTCGGACCACCGCGTCGATCACGGACGGCTGCGACCGTGCAGCGTCCCTCGCCGAGGCAACCCGGTGATCCTAGTCGACCGCGGCGGGCGGGGGAAAATCGTCCCTCTCGGCGGGGCGACCCGCCGATGCCCGCGCGAACGCCGCGGCCTCCCGGCCCCGTTTCGCGGCACCGGCCGTGGCCTGGCCCGACCGGTCAGGCCCGGCCGTCGAACAGGCTCGTCACCGACCCGTCGTCGAAGACCTCCCGGATCGCCCGGCTGATGAGCGGCGCGATCGAGAGGACGGTGAGCTTGTCGAAGCGGCACCCGTCGTCGATGGGGAGGGTGTTCGTCACGATGACCTCTCGCGCCGAGCACGCCTTGAGCCGGTCGGTGGCCGGCCCGGAGAGGATGGCGTGGGTCGCCGCGATGACCACCCCGGCTGCCCCCTGCTCGGCGAGCGCGTCGGCGGCCTTCGTGATCGTGCCGGCGGTGTCGATCATGTCGTCGACGAGGACGCACACCCGGCCGGCGACGTCGCCGACGACCCGGTTGGCGACCGTCTCGTTCGGCCGGCTGATGTCCCGGGTCTTGTGGATGAACGCGAGCGGGGCGCCGCCGAGGCGGTTCGACCACTGCTCGGCCACCTTGATCCGGCCGGCGTCCGGCGAGACGACGGCGAGGCGCTCGTCGCCGTAGTTGTCCCGGACGTACTCGCTGAGGATCGGCAACGCCATGAGGTGGTCGACGGGGCCGTCGAAGAAACCCTGGATCTGGTCGGTGTGGAGGTCGACCGCCATGAGCCGGTCGGCCCCGGCCGTCTTGAACATGTCGGCCATGAGGCGGGCCGAGATGGGCTCGCGCCCGCGGTGCTTCTTGTCCTGCCGGGCGTAGCCGTAGAACGGGAGGACGACGGTGATCCGCTTCGCCGAGGCCCGCTTGAGCGCGTCGATCATGATGAGCTGCTCCATGATCGCCTCGTTGATCGGGGCGGAGTGGCTCTGGATGACGAACGCGTCGCAGCCACGGACGGACTCCTCGTAGCGGACGTAGATCTCGCCGTTCGCGAACTCGTACGCGCTCGTGGGGACGAGGCTCGACCCGAGCTGGCGGGTGACCTCCTCGGCGAGCTCGGGGTTCGCCCGCCCGGAGAAGACCATGAGGTTCTTCTCCGTCGTCTTGAGGATGCCGGTCATGCCTGGGGACCGCCGTCGCCCGCCGCGTCGTCCGCGTCGTCCGCGTCGACGCTCTCGGGGGTCCCGTCCCCGCGCGCTGCCGCGGCGGCGGCCGCGGCAGCGGTACCCGGCCGCCGACGCTCGACCCAGCCCGCGACGTTGCGCTGGGGCGCGACGGTGATCGCGAGCGCGCCGGCCGGGACGTCCTCCCGGAGGACGGCCCCGGCGCCGGAGTACGCGCCGTCGCCGATGGTCACGGGTGCGACGTACATGTTGTCGCTCCCCATCCGGACGTGGTCGCCGACAACCGTCCGCGACTTCGTCACGCCGTCGTAGTTGACGAAGACCGAGGAGGCCCCGATGTTCGAGCCCTTCCCGATGGTCGCGTCGCCGACATAGGAGAGGTGGGGGACCTTCGAGCCCTCGCCGATGCGGGAGTTCTTCGTCTCGACGAAGGTCCCGATCTTGCCGGCGGCGCCGAGGTCGCTGCCGGGGCGGAGGTAGGCGAACGGACCGACCGAGGCCCCCGCGCCGATGACGGACAGGGTCGCGTCCGTACGCCGGATGGTCGCGCCGTCGCCGACCTCGGTGTCGGTGAGCGTCGTGTCCGGGCCGACCGTCGCCCGCGAGCCGATGCGCGTCGCGCCGAGGAGCTGGGTGCCGGGGAGGATCGTCGTGTCCGGGCCGATCGTCACGTCGGTGTCGACCCACGTCGTCGCCGGGTCGAGGATCGTCACGCCCGCCCGCATCCAGCGCTCGCAGACGCGGCGGTTGAGCTCGCGTCCGAGCGTGGCGAGCTGGACCCGGTCGTTGACGCCCTCCGTCTGCCAGAGGTCGTCGACGAGGTGGGCGCTGACCCGGCGCCCGGCCGAGCGGGCGATGGCGAGGACGTCGGTGAGGTACTTCTCGCCCTGGGCGTTGTCGGTGCTCACCCGCCCGAGGGCATCGCGGAGGACCTCGGCATCGAAGGCGTAGATCCCGGAGTTGATCTCGGTGATCGCGAGCTGCGCGGGGGTGGCGTCCTTCTGCTCGACGATCCCGGCGACCGACCCGTCCTCGTCCCGGAGGATGCGGCCGTACGCGCCGGCCTCGGCGAGGTCGGCGGTGATGACGGTGACCGCGCTCGCCGAGCTATCGTGGTCCTCGACGAGCTGCCGGAGGGTGTCGCCAGTGAGGAGGGGAACGTCCCCGTACGTGACGAGAACGGTGCCGGTGAGGTCGGCCGGGAGGGCGTCGAGGGCGCACTCCGTCGCGCGACCCGTGCCCTTGACCTCGTCCTGGTCCGCGATGAGCGCGCCGGGGTCGACCTCGGCGACGTGGGCGGCGACCCGCTCCCGTTCGTGCCGGACGACGACGGCGAGGTGCTCGGGGGCGACCTCGCGGGCGGCGGCCATGGCGTGCCCGAGGAGGCTCCGGCCGCCGATGTGGTGGAGGACCTTGGGGGTCGCCGACCTCATCCGGGTGCCCTCGCCGGCGGCGAGGATGATCACGGCAGCAGGGGGGGGTGCAGTCACGCGCGGGCGCTCCAGGAGTCGGCGGTGGGGTTCGGGACGCCGGTCATGCTACCCCTCGGCCGTTCAGCCGCCCGTCCGAACCCGTCCCCCGTCCCGTCCCCGCGAGCAGCGACCGATGCCCACCGCCACCTTCCGGACGGATCCCTGGCCGCTCACACGGGGCGGGTGGCGGCGACGTGAGCGCGCACTCTGTGGGCCATGAGCCTGCCATAGGCGGCATTGGCGTGGTGGGGGTCGCGCTCGCCGTTCGCGAGCACCGTCAGGGCGTACTCGTTCCTGAGGAATCCGTCCTCGGTTGCGGTCTCCGGGGGAGGCTCGACGAGCGGGATGCCACGCGCCCCGAGCCACTGCCGCCACATCTCGCGCGAGGTGGCGTCGATCCGGCCGATGACCTCCCGGGGAACCCTCCTCCGGAAGGTCTTGCCGCCCTGTCGCGGGTGAGGGGCCGACACGGCGAAGAAGTCGACGCCGGCCCCGAGAAGCTGCATGAAGAACCCTCGGACACCCTCGTGGTCACGTTGGAGGATGGACCCGAGCAGGGACGCGGTCACCGGCGTTCGCCCGCTCTGGACGAGGTCGGACGGTCCGAACGACTGCCACATCGGGTGACGGTGGACTCGTGCGGTGCTGTTGACGAGGAGAAACCCCCACCTGGGGCCGGGGACGATGGCCTGGTGGCCGGTGTAGTCCTCGAGGTTCTGCTGGTACCGCTGGGGGAGGAGCTCAACCCCGTCCGCTCCGCGCAGACTGAAGTCGGAGCGTTCGTACCGGCCGGTGCCGAGCGGGAAGAAGCGCACCTCCGGGTCGGGCGGCAGATCCTCCGCGCCTGCGGCGAGGGCAGCGATGTGGGAGTTCCCGCAGACGTACGTCGTCATGAGCCGAACACCTCCAGAAGCGCCTCCTCGCAGACGACGTCGTCCTCGGTTCTGCGTGCGGTGCCCTCATCGGCTGGCGGGCCGTCCTCGACCTCCGGGAGGGGGTGCGCCGCGAAGAAGGTGTCCATGACGTGGGCGACGCCACGGGAGGCGACGGTGCGCAGGTTCGGGTCGAAGAACATCCCCCGCATCGGGTGCGAGGTGACGAGCTCGTAGGAGGGGAAGTAGTCGAGGAAGTCGTACCGCGCGTACAGCTCGGCACACACGGCCCGCAGGACCGACTTGGATGCCGTCGTCGCGGTGAGCACGTGCTGGCCGGACGCAGTCGCGGTCAGCGGGACCGGGGAGACGGTGACGAGGAAGCGCATCTGCGGATTCACGGCCCGAGCCCGCCGGATGAACGCCTCAAAGTCGGCGAGGACGTCGGGGTAGCCGAAGTTGACGAACTCGTGCAGCGAGGGGTCGAACTCGCCGTGGACCGTTCCGGGGCACGTCGGATACACCATGCCGTCGACAGTGTTCCGCCAAGCCTCCGTGAGCCCGAAGGTGAAGACGAACAGGTCGGTGTCGGCGAGGATGCGGTCGACGGCGCGCAGGTGCGCGTCGCGGCTGCGGACGAGCTCCTCGCGGGTCGCGAACCCGTCCGGCTCGACCGTCGGCCGGTAGGGGTCGTACCAACGCTCGCCGTCGGTCCACTCCTGGTCGACCGGGTCCAGCTCACCGGCTGCCCGGGCGAAGAGCTGCGCGAGCTGGCGAGCGCTGTAGACATTGCCGTACCGGGCCGAGTAGAGGTCGAAGCCAAACCTCGCGTGCTCGGCCGGGTCGAGCAGGTCGGGCGGCGGCTCCTGGTCCATGAACCGGAAGTTCCGGTCCTTGAACTGCCGGCCGATGTGCTGGGCGAAGCAGCTGCCGGCCGCGGAGATCCGCGTGGAGCCGTCGATCGGAAAGCGGGGTTCGTACAGATCGTCCATGTGCAGCGGACTGCGTTCTGCAACAGCTTGCTTCCAGTAGGCCTTGGAAGGTTGCTCCAGATAGGGATGACTCACGTTGCGGAGGGTATCGAAGACCTTGTCATGGATCGAGCGAGGTTGCATCACAGACCCGGGTATGGCAGCAGCACCGCCATGTCGACCAAGCACTCCCGCGGTGGGTCGCGGCCCGTCGCCAAGGGTCGGTCCTCAGCCGTGCTTGACAGCGGCCGACTCGGTGCTCGCGGCAGTCGCTCGGTGGCGAACCACGCGTTCGGCCGGCCCTCTCATCGTCGGGCGCGGACCACGGTCGTCCGCGCCCCCGGACGCCAGCGCCGGCTCCCCGACGGTGCGGCCCGGACCCAGGCGGGTCGCGATCCGAGGGTCACGACCCGTGAGCGTCGGCGGCCCGCCCGACCACGAGGCCACAGGCTCCTCGCCGCTGGGGTCAGTCCGCGGCGCCTGGCGCGGGACCCGGCGTCTCGGCGCCGACCGCGCGTTCGGACGGCATGAGGATCCACAGGATCGGGTAGACGAGGATCTGGCTCCCGGGAACGACCATGAGGAGCAGCACGAAGACCAGTCGCGCCGCCCACGGCGCGATGCCGAGGCGCATGGCGAGGCCGGCGCACACGCCGCCGATGACCCGCCCCTCACGCGGTCGGAGGAGTCCTCGGTCGGCGAAGGTCTGGTGGATGTCGTTCATGAGGTGGCGTCCTTCACGGTCGGTGTCGAGGGCCTGTCCCTGACCCCTCCCACTCTGCGCGGTGCGTGCCGGCCCGTCCATCGGGTACCACCCCGACCCGACCCCGACGCAGCGGGCCGCTCGTCGGGGTCCCGCGACGCGAGGACAAGGGGCGCGACGACCACTGCCCGGGCCCGACCCCGGGACGAGGTTCTCCAGAGTCCCTTGACGTCGCCCTCTCGCGGCAAGGTCCGCCGCGGCCTCACCCACCTGGACGCAGCTGCTGACTGGCGGGGACACAGGTGGTGGGGCCTGCGTCCCGATCACCGGACCGGGGGGCTCAGGCTGCGCACGGAGGCGACGACGTCGAGGACCGCGCGGGTGGTGGCCCTGGCGTCCTGCTCGTCGTAGATCAGCCCCGCGTGGCCGGCGCCGTCGACGACGCGGTGGGAACTGTCGGTGGACAAGGCGGCCAGCTTGTCCTGCGCGGCGTTGTGGGTGGCGTCGGTTTCGGCGCCGGCGGTGAGGACGACCAGCGGCGTGTCACCGAGGTCGGTGAGCAGGGCCGCTTCGGCGCCGGAGGCGTTGGCCTGGACGAACTCGTCGATCCAGCCGGAGGCGTAGCCGGCGGTGGCGGTGCGGGCGTGCACGTCGCCGCGCGATCGTGGCGGCAGGTCGCCGTCGCTGAGGGCGCCGACCCCGCGCACCAGGCCGACTCGCGCAGACGTCGCGGCGAGTGCGGAGAGGCGGTCCGTGATGGCGTCGTGGGAGCCTCCGTCGTAGGCCGTTGCCTTTCCCGGGTCGGCCTCGGGTGCCGGGTTGGTGGAGTCGACGAGCACCATCCCGGCGACGTCGTCCGGGTAGCGGTCGGCGTGCGTGAGGACGTAGAGGCCTCCGAAGGAGTGGCCGGCCAGCACGTAGGGTCCCGGAACGTGCCCGCGGCGCAGCAGCGTGTGGAGGTCGGCCGCTATCCGGGTGGCGTCCTGGGGACTCTGGGCGGGGTCGCTCCAGCCGCGACCCGCGCGGTCGTAGACGCAGACCCGGGTCTCACGGGCCACGGCGGGTGCTATCCATCCCATGACCGAGGAGAAGTCGCCTCCTCCCGGTTGGAGGACGACGGTGGGGCTGCCGAAGCCGGTGCAGTGGAGGTGGAGGCGGTAGCCGCCGACGTCGACCAGGCGACCCGGCATGGGGTATGCGTTGGCGTCCGCGGCTTCCCGCACCGTCTCGTAGCCGCCGCCGATCGAGGCGAGCGCCAGGACCCCGAACAGCGGGGACAGCAGCCAGCGTCGGGTTCGGCTGCGCAGGTGGCGGCGGGCCTGCACGGACATCCAGATCACCAGCGCCAGCAGTGCGGGCGGCCACACCCAGTTGAGCACCTCACGCACCGTCGTGCCGAACCCGATCAGGAGCAGGCCACCCACGGCCATGAACACGGCAGGAGCCGCCGCCCACCGCTGGGGTTGACCGGCGAACCGCACCGACAGCAGAGCCAACGTCGCCCAGCCCAGGGCGAACCCGCACAAGACCGCCCCCGTGACGTCGTCCTCCTCCGGGCTGATGAACGGGGCGGCGGCCAGGAGGAGAGCTGCGATGAGGCCGACCGCCAACGAGCCGGCCACGACCCGGCCGATGTCGCCCCTCGACCTCGGACTCGTGCGGAGCGCACCGTCCCGGTCCTCCGGGGGCGTGCCGGCAGGGATGGCGGTGGGGGTGGTGGTCACGATGGGCTCGATTCCGAACGCCGCTGGCGTCGCGCGAGCACAGCCATCTGCACTTGTGACACGTGCCGTCCCCTCGACAGTACGCTCTGGTCGCCGGTCGCCGCACCCTCCAGCTCCAGGACCGGGCCGTCGACGTCCCGACGACCGGGCCGTCGACGTCCCGACATCGCCGCGCCACCGTCGAGGGTGCGCGGTCATCCCACGCCCTGCTGCGAGCAGATCCGAGCCGGCACGAGGGACGCGATTGGTTCGACCGAGCCGGACACCGGCGCTGACCTGCACTGACGGGCTCCCCGGGTAGGAATCGAACCTACGTCGCTTGTCCTGATTCAAAGGTCGACCCGGTGAGGGGGCCGAGTACGGGATGGTTGCGTGACCTGCCGGAACGTGCGGCGCTCCCCCGCCGGTCACCATCCCGGACCCACCCCCGGTTAGCGCCGCGTTAGCAGGAGCCGGCCCCGCGGGTCTGCGCACCGACCGGAACCCGAGCTGCCGGGGCGGCGACCCGCTGCGATGCGGGTACGACAGCCGGGAGCACGGGTCTGAGGAGCCGAGTCCCCCGGCGGTGACGGCTGGGGCGTACGCATGCCCATCCCCCGCGGCTCCCCCGTCCTCCCCAGCGTCTGAGCAGGCGAGCGGCTGGAAGACGTCGAGGCCCCGGGCCTGGATCACCTCGAGGACCGGGCTGGCGCGGGGTGCGGTGGGGTGCGCGGAGGCGCGCCAGCGCCGCAGCGCGGGGCCCCGCGGCGGGCGCGGCGAAGCCGCGCCCCTTGATCTCCCTAGCGGTCTATTCGTCAGAACCAAGGGCGCGGGCCGCGGGCGAGGGCACGCCGCGCCAGCCGGGCCCTGCTACGTGCGGCCTCTGCGGAGCGACGGCACGAGCAACAGGATCACCAAGCTGTAGAGCACCAGCGTGAGCCCACCGGCGACGAGGGCGCTCCCGACCGGTCCCGACAGCACGATCCCGACTACCCCGGTGGCAACGCCGACAGCCAGGATGGCGAAGAGCGCCCGCCTGCCTCGCGCGACCTCGGCATCGCCGTGTTCCTGCGTGCGCTCGGTGATCAGAGCCTTGAGGCCGAAAAGGAGGATCGCCGAACCAACCGCGATGAGCGCCACCCAGAACCACACGGCTGAACCCTCGGCCAAGAAGACGTTCGGCACAGCCAATCCGAGGATGGAGACGCTGATTCCGAGGGACAGCACCATCCCCTTGCTCATTGGTCTCACCGGGTCCACCCACCCCATCGGATCATCTCGACTGCCACGTGTGACGCCGGGTCAGGCCCCATCATTGCCCTCCCCATCCTCGGGTTCCCAACCGGTTCGTCTTCGGAGCAAAGGCATGCCCATCGGCGCCCCGCGTCAACAGCCGGACCTCTGCGCTCATTCGTAGTCATGTCGATGCCGCCCCCTCGCGAACGAAATTGCAGAACCCGCAACCAGGCAGAGCGCCGCGAGCACGTACACGGCTATCGCGCCCTGGTCTGTTAGCGAGGCCGCAAGCAGACATGATGGAAGCGTCACCACGATCAGGAAGGCTCCCGCCGCCTGGCTGCGCCGGTAGGAACTCGTGCCACGTTGGGCGGTTCGGTGTGATCGGGCGGCGTTTGTGCTGGTCAGGGAGGTGCGAGCGAGTGTGTTGACACACTAATCCGGCCGGTAGGGTCGGGCTCGTGGCGTTCGTGCGGAAGGTGAAGACCGCCTCGGGGGCCACCGCCGTACAGATCGCCGAGCGTGTCGCCGGGCGGGACCGGGTGCTGGAGCACCTCGGGTCGGCGCACACCGACGCCGAGCTGTCGGCCTTGCTGGCGGCGGCGCGGAATCGGTTGCACCCGGGGCAGGGCGAGCTGGACCTGGCCCAGGGGCGGGTGCCCACGGGTCACGCGGTGATCACCGGGAAGCGTCATGCGGTGCTGTGGCAGGTGTTGGCCGGCGCCTACGCCCGGCTCGGGTTCGACGCCGTCGACGACGCCGCGTTCGCCCAGCTGGTCCTGGCGCGGATCATCGAGCCGACGTCGAAGGTGGACTCGCTGCGCGTGCTGGACGAGCTCGGGATCGAGCACGCCTCACTGCGCACCGTGTTCCGCACGTTGAAGCGGGCCGGCGCCGGTGGGTACCGGGACCAGGTCGCGGCCGCCTGCTTCACCCACGCCGCCACCAACGGCGACATCAGCCTGTGCCTGTACGACGTCACCACCTTGTACTTCGAGGCGGAGAAGGAGGACGGGCTGCGCAAGGTCGGCTACTCCAAGGAGCGCCGCGTCGACCCCCAAGTCGTCGTCGGGCTCCTGGTCGACCGGGGCGGGTTCCCGTTGGAGATCGGCTGCTTCGAGGGCAACAAGGCCGAGACGGCCACCCTGCTGCCGGTCATCCAAGGCTTTCAGGCCCGCCACGGTCTGAGCGACTTCGTCGTCGTCGCTGACGCCGGGATGCTCTCCGGCTCGAACCTCAAAGCGTTGGACGAGGCCGGGCTGCGGTTCATCGTCGGCTCCCGGGTCACCAAGGCTCCCGCTGACCTGGCCTCGCACTTCCGCTGGCACGGTGACGCGTTCACCGACGGGCAGCTCATCGACACCATCACCCCGCGGGTCGCGACCAAGACCGCGGCCGCGGTCAACGACACCCACCTGCGGGCCGAGCCGGTGTGGGACCCGGCGGTCCACGAGAAGTCGTGGCGGGCGGTGTGGGCCTACTCCGCGAAACGCGCGGCCCGGGACGCCAAGACCCTCACCGCGCAGGAGAACCGCGCCAAGGCCGTCATCGCCGGCGAGAAGGCCGCCCGCACTCCCCGGTTCGTGACCGTCAAGAACCGGACCACCACCCTGGACGAGGCCTCCCTCGCGCGGGCCCGGCGCCTGGCCGGGTTGAAGGGGTACGTCACCAACATCCCCGTCCCGGTGATGCCCGCCGGCGAGGTCATCGCCAGCTACCACGACCTGTGGCACGTCGAGGCCTCGTTCCGGATGTCCAAGACCGACCTACGCGCCCGGCCCATGTTCCACCACACCCGCGACGCGATCGAGGCCCACCTGACCATCGTGTTCGCCGCTCTCGCCGTCGCGCGCTACCTGCAGGACGCGACCGGGCTGAGCATCAAGAAGATCATCCGCACGCTGCGGCCCCTGCAGCAGATCACCGTCCACATCGCAGGTCACGAACACCTCGCCGCCGACCCCATCACCAACGCGGCACAGCAGATCCTCGACGCGATCAGCCCCTCAGCATCGACACACTAAAGTGGCACGACTCGGGCGGTAGAACTCGTAGAGGCGATGTCGGATCGGGTGCTCGTCGGTCTCGGTGAGCAGCATCCGTAGGCGTTCCTTGACGCCCCAGGCGGCGCCGATCTCGCCGGTGGGGTCCTCGGACGCGAACGTCGCCTTGAGGCGGGCGCGCTGCTTGGTGGACAGGTGCTCGTAGCCGGTCAGGAGCAGCTGCCGGTTGACCCACACCCGCTCGGCGGTCGTGCCGCGCCGGCCGTAGCGCTCACGGGTGACCCGCTGGCGCACCTCGGTGACGACCTGGTTGGCCAGGGCCACCAGGTGCCACTTGTCGACAGCGATCCGCGCACCCGGTAGGGCCGCGCGGATCCCGGAGGCGTACGGCGCGGAGGTGTCGATCACGACGACCTCGATCGCGTCCCGGAACTCGGCGCTCTGTTCGGAGAGCCAGTCCTTGACGCACGCCCCGGACCGGCCGGGCGCCAACCCGAGCATCCGGCCGGGGCCGGTGGTGTCGGCGTCGACGAAGCTGGTCAGCCACGGGTCGGTGCGGCGCCAGCCGGCGTCGGCCAGGACCCACCGTACCGAGCGGGCTCGGGTCTCATCGATCCCGAGCACCCGCACCGGCTCCGGGGCCGGTAGCCACCTGGCCGCGGCGGCGACCAACGCCCGGTGCGCCGTCGGCCACGACACCCGATGGGACCGGGCGACCTCGTCGACCGCCCGGTTCCCGGAGGCGATCTCGGTCGCGATCGCCTCGCGCAGCCGGCAGGTCAGCCGCGCCCGCGCGGGGATCGCCTCCGACTGCTGCGTGAACGAGCCTGTCGCGCACAGCGGCTCGGGGCAGGTCAGGCGCCGCTTTCGCCACCACAGCTCGATCACCTGCCCGCACGCGTCCAGGTCCTTGATCCGCACCAGCGGGCGGTCCTTGACCCGGGTCGTGAGGACACCGCAGGCCGGGCAGGGCGCTTCCCGGTCCCGCTGCTCGATGACGACCCTCAGGTCGCTGCTGCTCAGCCGCTCGAGACTGGTGACGGCGAACTCGTCTTCCAGCCCGAACAGCACTGACGTACTGTCGATCATGCTCGTGGCCTCGTGCCGCTGTAGGAGTAGAGACCAACAGCATGACCGGGGCCACGAGCCCTCTCAGGTCAGGGCACCCCGCTCAAAGTGGAGACGACCTCGAACGCGATTTCCCAATAAATGGCTTCCCGCGCCACATCACCCACAGTGGAATTACTTCAAGGACCACGCCAATCAGCGCGATCGGTTTCGCATCCATCACTCACCTCCTAACGGCGCTCACGGCGTCGGCGTCGACGGCCCGGCCACGAGGAGCTGCACGGCGCCGAGGACGAGCGCGAGGGGAAGCACGACCGGCCCGACCCGCAACAGCGGATCGAGCCGTCCCACTCGCGAGAGGACATCCTCGACGCGCACGAGCCCCCTCGGTCCAAGTCAGTTGATGCTGCTCGACGGCCTCTCGGCGTCAATCAGCGACGTGCCACGGTAGACCGGCCCCCGCGCGCCCGGGAGGTCTTTCGCGAATCTGCTGCGACGGCGAGGCTGCAGGGCGGGGCAACTCACGACTCGTCCGGGACGGCTACGTGTCGCTGCCGCCCTGGCGCGAGTTGTCGGCACTCACCGTGATCGCGAACACCCCGACGAGGAGTCCGAAGAGGAGCACGACGGCCACGATCCTGAGCACCGGCTCTCCGGGCACGTGGGAAGAAGCGCCTCCTGCCTGCGGCCATCTGGCGCAACGCGCTCTCCCGGCGAGCCACGGTGTGCGGCGGCGCTACCTCTTCAAGTTGCGGTGTTGAACGCCAAGAATGCCATGACGCCGGACCAGAGCAGGAATAGCAGGGGGAGCCACATGGGCAGGCGCTTCTTGTGAACCAATCGCTCGAACAGCAGTAGCGTGAGTGCCACCACCACCAAAGTCATGATCAGAAAGGTCTTGTTCAATTCAATCCCTCAAGGAGCATCAGTAAGATGACGACAGTAGGTCCTAGGAGCAAGAGTCGCCGGCCGGTCTCAGGAGTCACTTCGTCACTGCGCCCAGCTAGTGGTTCGACTCTGAATCGCCCGGCGTCCCACGGTCATCCCCGAGGAGTCCTCTTGTGAAGATGATTCGGAGTTGGACAACAAGCAGCACCAACGCCAGGAGTGTCAAACCGATCTTTAGCGCCGCATGGGTCGACAAGAGTGAGGCGACCACCAAGGAGGGAACGGTCAGAGTTAACACCCAGACCATTTGACGCGCTTGCCTCGTAGGCAGACGGGCGACCTTATCGAATATCACAACACCAACCCCTCCCGACGCGAACCATACGCGGTGGCGGCTCTACCCGTGGGGCCTTCGGTCACGTCGAGCCGCCGCCCTCGAGTCAAGGTGCTCTGGCGCTCCTCGTCGATCAATCGGGACTATCGGTGGACTGAGGGCACCTCCGGCGGGTCAATGGAGCCATGGTCGCGATACCGGTCAGTGACGAGGCGGTGCGTGAGGTCGCCGCCCGCGAGGGGGTGTGCGTCCGCCCGGTGCTGCGGAGGGTCACCGACCGGGTCGCCGGGGCCTCGCAGGTGCGGGCGATCGCGTGCGGGTCCACGCGGGAGGCCCGCTGTCCGGCGTGCGCGGCGCGGGCCCGGCGGCTGCGGATGGCCCAGTGCCGCGAGGGCTGGCACCTGGCCGAGGAACCCGACCTGCCCACCCGCGGCCGGGACCGGACCGCCGGCAGCGACGACGACACCGGTCCGGACGTCGCCTACGACGGCGGCGTCCACTCCGATGGCAGCGTCGGTGTGCCGGGGGAGGGTGCGGGACGTCGGGTGCGCTCGACGCGCCGGCTGGCGGGGATGCCGCCGCTGCCCCGCCAGGAGGAGCAGGACCGCACGGTGGGCCGGACGTTCACCGCCCCCGACGGCACCGCGTACCGGCCCTCGATGTTCGTCACCCTCACCCTGGGCTCCTACGGCAGGGTCCGCCCCGGCCGCGGGGTCCCGGTCGACCCCGACCGGTACGACTACCACCGCGCCGCCCTGGACGCGCTGCACTTCGCCCGGCTGGTCGACCGGTGGATACAGAACCTGCGCCGCTGCGCCGGCTACCGGGTCCAGTACTTCTCCGCCATCGAGGCCCAACGCCGCCTCGCGCCCCACCTGCACCTCGCCCTGCGCGGCGCGATCCCCCGCGCCACCCTCAAGGCCGTCACCGCCGCCACCTACCTCGCCCTCTGGTGGCCCCCCATCGACACCATCGCCTACCCCGACCGGAACCCGGTCTGGGCCGACGGCGCCTACCGCGACCCCGACACCGGCTTCCCCCTGACCACCTGGGACCAAGCCCTCGCCGAGCTCGACACCGACCCGGACGCCCGGCCCATGCACGTCCTCACCTTCGGCCGCCAGGTCGACATCCAGGGCCTCCTCGCCGGCACCCGCGACTCGCACCGCGCGGTGCGCTACCTGACCAAGTACCTCACCAAGGACCTCGCCCACACCTACACCACCGACAACGACGACACCCGAGACCCGGACTACGAGGCCCACATCGACCGCCTCCACCACCACACCCGGTGGCTGCCCTGCTCCCCCCGCTGCGCGAACTGGCTCCGCCACGGCATCCAACCCCACACCCCCGGCCCCGGCCTCGTCCCCGGCCGCTGCCCCTCCCCCGCCCACGACCGCGACCACCTCGGCTGCGGCGGCCGCCGCGTCCTGGTCTCCCGCGGCTGGACCGGCAAGACCCTCACCGACCACCGCGCCGACCGCCGCGCCGTCGTCCACGCCGCCCTCACCGCCGCCGGCATCACCCCCGACGACCCGCACCGCATGACCACCACCGCCACCACCGACGACGGCCACCCCCGCTACACCTGGCAACCCGTCCCCCGCGCCACCGCCGACTGGGCCACCACCGTCCTGACCGCCCTCCTCGAGCACCGCGCCTGGCGCGCCCAGTACCAAGCCGCCAAAACCCTCCTCGCCGACACCGGACCCCCTGTGGACACCCGTTCGGCAACTGCCCAACCGGCTGCTCAGGGAGCAGCGTGACGAGAGGAAGACCGATGAACGACAAGCTGCTCTACCGGGTGCCAGAGGTGGCTCAGTTCCTCAGCCTGAGCAAGTCGAAGGTGTACGAGCTCCTCCGGTCCGGGGTGATCCCGTCGGTGAAGATCGACGGCGTGCGCCGGGTCCGGGGCTCCGACGTCGTCGCCTTCGTCGAGTCCCTGCGCCCGGTCGCGTGATGGCCTCCCTCCGTGACGGCGTGATCCGCCGCGGAGGGTCATGGTCGTACGTCATCCGCGTCACCGACTCCTCCGGCGTGAGCAAGCCGCGGTGGGTGAGCGGCTTCCGGACCGAGGACGAGGCGAAGGCAGCCCGGGACGCGGCCCGCGTCGCCGCTCGCCGCGGGGAGTACGTCACCCGGAGCCGGCTGACCGTCGAGCAGTACCTGCTGCGGTGGCTCGAGGCGCACGCCCTCGAGGTCAAGCCGAAGACGTACGAGGACTACCGCTCGCTGCTCAGGTCCTACGTCCTGCCGAGGATCGGGAGGTTGCCGGTGCAGAGCGTGCGGCCCGACACCCTCAGCGCCCTGTACCGGACCCTCCTCACCGAGGGCGGCCGGGGCGGGCGGCCGCTCTCGCCGCGCACGGTCGGCTACGTGCACGCCGTCCTCCGGAAGGCCTTCAACGACGCGGTCCGCCTCGACCAGATCCTCACCTCGAACCCCGCGGAACGGGCCAAGCGGCCACGCAGCCAGGCGGTGCGCCAGGTCGACCAGGTGTGGGACGCCGCCCAGCTGCGAACCTTCCTCGACGCGGTCTCGGCCCATCGGCTCTACCCGTTCCTCCGGCTCGCGGCGTACACCGGAGCGCGGCGTGGCGAGCTGCTGCACCTGCGGTGGCGGGACATTGAGTTGGACGGCCCGGATCCGCACGTCCGGATCCGGGGGTCGACGACGATGGTCGCTGGCCACCGCGTGGACGGGACGACGAAGACGGGCCGGGTCCGCCGGGTCGGCATCGACCCGGGGACGGTCGCCGTCCTGCGAGAGCACGCGGAGCGACAGGGCAAGGAGCGGGAGCGGGCGTGCGGCTCGTGGCGCGAGGGCGACCTCGTCTTCCGGATGGAGATCGGCGCGCCCCTCGTCGCCGACGCGGCGGGGTCGCTGATGCGCCAGACCATCAGGACCCTGAACGCGACCACGCAGGGACCGGTGCTGCCGATGATCCGGTTTCACGACCTCCGGCACACGCACGCGACCCTGCTGCTCAAGGCAGGAGTGCCCGTCCACGTCGTGGCGGCACGGCTCGGGCACGCCGACCCCGCGCTCACGCTGCGCGTCTACGCCCACGTCCTCCAGGACCAGGCCGTCGAGGTCGCCGGCATCTTCGCGGCCGCCGTCGAGGCGGCGGGCTCCTCGCCCGAGCCGCTGTTAGCAGGGCCGTTAGCAGACGCGCTCGCCGCGACCTCCGCGAGCGAGCCGGACACCGGCGCTGACCTGCGCTGACGGGCTCCCCGGGTAGGAATCGAACCTACGTCGCTTGTCCTGATTCAAAGTCAGGCGGGCCCTACCAGCAGACCAACCGGGGAACGTCGCCGCCGGCGACGCCCTCAGGGTAGTTGACCCGGCACGCCTCCGGCCGAAGCCGTCGGGCGCCTCGGGCGCCGCCGTGGACCGTCCGGGCCCCTTTTCCGTGGGGGCGGCAGAATGTCCTGTGTGACCTCCTCCCGCCCGAAGGACCCGACGACCGTCGCCCGCGCCCGGATGACCGGCAAGCAGCGCCGGGAGCAGCTCATCGAGATCGGCCGGCGGCTGTTCGCCGAGAAGGGGTTCGAGGGGACGACCGTCGAGGAGATCGCGGCGAAGGCGGGGGTGTCCAAGCCCGTCGTCTACGAGCACTTCGGCGGCAAGGAGGGCCTGTACGCGGTCGTCGTCGACCGGGAGATCGCCGCCCTCCTCGGGGGGATCACCGTCGCGCTCACCTCGGAGGGGACGAGCCGGGTCCTCCTCGAGCGGGCCGCGCTCGCGCTCCTCGACTACATCGAGGGCTCCACGGACGGGTTCCGCATCCTCGTCCGCGACTCCCCCCCAGGCCAGGCGACCGGGACGTTCGCCAGCCTCATCAGCGACGTCGCCTCCCAGGTCGAGCACATCCTCGCGGCGGAGTTCAAGCGCCGGAAGCTCGACCCGAAGACGGCGCCCGCGTACGCGCAGATGCTCGTCGGCATGGTCGCCCTCACCGGGCAGTGGTGGCTCGACTCCCGCAGGCTCAAGAAGGCCGACGTCGCCGCCCACCTCGTCAACCTCGCGTGGAACGGCCTCACCGGCCTCGAGCCCCGTCCCGGCCTCTCCGAGCCCCCGGCTGCCGGCTGACACCCGGCCGGACCGAGCCGAGGCCTCCACCCGGCGACATCCGGGCTGTCACGCCACCCGGTGGGCAACGGCGAAGACCCGCCGGAACGGGTGGACGACCCCCGCTGCGGTCCGCGGGTACGCCCGCCGCAGCCTGGTCCCACGTCGTCACCCCCATCGCAGCCTTCCCACCGACCAGTTCGTCTCGATGTCAAGATACTTGACGCGGGGTAGAGTCGTCGCCATGACGGCCGACCCCCGCCCCCGCGGCGCCGACGCCGGTGGCGCCGTGGACGCGGTCGACGCCATCGTCGCGGCGTGGGCCCGGGAGCGACCTGACCTCGACGTCTCGCCGCTCCAGGTCCTCTCCCGGGTCTCCCGGCTCGCCCGGCGGCTCGACCTCGCCCGAGGGTCGGCGTTCGCCCGGCACGGCCTCGAGGGCTGGGAGTTCGACGTCCTCTCCGCGCTCCGCCGGGCCGGGCCCCCGTACGAGCTCTCCCCGGGCCGGCTCGTCGCGGAGACGCTCGTGACGAGCGGCACGATGACGAACCGGGTGGACCGGCTCACCCGGCGGGACTTCGTCGTCCGCGGCCCCTCCCCCCGGGACCGGCGCGGCGTCATCGTCCGGCTCACCGAGACCGGGCGGCAGACGGTCGACGACGCGATGGCCGACCTCCTCGCCCGCGAACGCGGCCTCCTCGCCGACCTCTCCGAGGGCGACCAGGCCGCGCTCGTCGCCACGCTGCGCCGGCTCATGGCGTCGCTGGAGTCCTGAGCCTCACCCGGCGAGGCCGGGGCTCACTCGACGACGTCGGCGGCCTCGAGCCACTCGATCTCGAGCCCGTCGCGCTCCTCGACGATCTCGCGGAGGCGACCGTTGAGCTCGAGCACCCGGGCGTGGTCGGCCGCGGCCGCCGCCATGTCGCGGTGGACCCGGTCCTCGCGCTCGGCGAGCCGGGTGAGCTGCTTCTCGACCCGGGCCATGACCTTCCGTGCCTCTCGCTCCTCCGCGGGGGAGGGGCCCTCGTCCCGGACCCCCGAGGGGGCGCCGTGACCGGTCGGGCCGGACCTCGCCGCCCCCTCCGCTGCGCGGACCGATCGTGTCGCCGTGCCCGCCCGCCGGAGCTGGAGGTACTGCTCGACCCCGCCGGGCAGGTCGCGGACGGTCCCGTCGCCCATGAGGGCGACCTGACGGTCGGCGACCCGCTCGAGGAGGTAGCGGTCGTGCGAGACGACGAGGAGGGTCCCCGCCCACCCGTCGAGGACGTCCTCGAGGGCGGTGAGGGTGTCGATGTCGAGGTCGTTCGTCGGCTCGTCGAGGAGGAGGACGTTCGGCTCGGACATGAGCAGCCGGAGGAGCTGGAGGCGGCGGCGCTCGCCACCGGAGAGGTCGCCGACGCGGGTCTGCTGGCGGCCGCCGGAGAACCCGAGCCGCTTGGCGAGCTGGGAGGCGCTGACCTCCTTGCCGCCGAGCGTCGTCGTGCTCTTGACGTCCTCGATCGCCTCGATGACCCGGCGGTCGCGGAACGGCTCGAGCTCGCGGACCTCCTGGGAGAGGTAGGCGACCTCGACGGTGACGCCGACCTTGCGCCGCCCCGACGAGAGCGGGACGTCCCCGGCGAGCACGCGCAGGAGGGTCGACTTGCCGGCGCCGTTGACCCCGACGATGCCCACCCGGTCCCCCGGCGCGAGCTGCCAGGTGACCCGGTGGAGGATCGTCCGGTCGCCGAGGTCGACGCTCGCGTCGTGGAGGTCGATGACGTCCTTGCCGAGCCGCGTGGTGGCGAACCGGACGAGCTCCACCTCGTCCCGGGGCGGGGGCTCGTCGGCGATGAGCTCGGTCGCCGCGTCGATCCGGAACTTCGGCTTGCTCGTCCGGGCGGGCGGGCCCCGGCGGAGCCAGGCAAGCTCCTTGCGGAGGAGGTTGTTCCGGCGCTCGGCGGTCACCGCGGCGATCCGCTCCCGCTCGGCCCGGGCGAGGACGTACGCCGCGTACCCGCCCTCGTAGGCGTCGACGCCCCCGTCGTGGACCTCCCACGTCGTCGTCGCGACCGCGTCGAGGAACCACCGGTCGTGGGTGATCGTCACGAGGGCGTTGTCCGCCCGGGCACGTCGGGTGACGAGGTGCTCGGCGAGCCAGGCGACGCCCTCGACGTCGAGGTGGTTCGTCGGCTCGTCGAGGAGGAGGACGTCGGGGTCGGCGACGAGGATGCGGGCGAGCGCGAGCCGGCGGCGCTCGCCCCCGGACATCGGGCCGACGACGGCGTCGTGTCCGCCGACCACGGGCGCGTCGAGGCCGCCGAGGAGCCCGGTGAGGACGTCGCGGACCCGCGGGTCGCCGGCCCAGACGTGCTCGGGCAGGTCTCCGAGGACGGCCTCGCGGACGGTGGCCGAGGCGTCGAGGGTGTCGACCTGGCTGAGCATGCCGACGGTGACGCCCCCGGTGCGGCTCACCCGGCCCTCGTCGACGGCCTGGTCCCCGGCGAGGACGCGCAGAAGGGTCGTCTTGCCGCCCCCGTTGCGGCCGACGACACCGACCCGGTCACCGGGGTTGACGCCGAGGGAGACCGCCTCGAGGACGTGCGTGGTCCCGAGCGCGAGGGTGGCGCGCTCGGCGTTGACGAGGTTGGCCACTAGACGAGCCTCGGGCCCGCCATGACCTGGGCACCATGGACGGGGCCGGTCGCCCGGCGTACGTCCTTGGCGACGCCGGAGGCGGTGAGGGAGACGGCGAGGTCGATCGCGGACTCGCTGCTCTCGGTGAGGAAGGCGACGGTCGGGCCGGACCCGGAGACGATCCCGCCGAGCGCCCCGAACGCCATCCCCGCCTCGAGGACCTCACCGAGGTCCGGGCGCAGCGAGACGGCCGCGTCCTGGAGGTCGTTCGTGAGGACGGGCGCGAGACCGTGGGCGTCCCCGGACCGCAGCGCGCTCACCAGGGCCGGGCTCGGGGTCGGCTCCTCGGCCGGCGGGTGCACCCGGAGTCGGTCGCACTCGGCGTACACCTCGGGGGTGGACAGGCCCTCGTCGGCGAGGACGAAGACCCAGTGGAACCTCCCACGCGCGAGGACGGGGACGAGGAGCTCGCCCCGCCCGGACCCGATCGCCGTCCCGCCGTGGAGGAGGAACGGGACGTCGCTCCCGAGGTCGGCGGCGACCCCGGCGAGCTCGTCCTGGCCGAGGCCGAGGCCCCAGAGCTGGTCGCACGCGAGCAGGGTCCCGGCGGCGTCGGCCGACCCGCCGGCCATACCTCCGGAGACGGGGATGTCCTTGCGGATCCTGATGCGGACCGGCGCCTCGACCCCGGCGTGCTCGGCGAGCGCGACGGCGGCCCGGGCGGCGAGGTTGCTCTCGTCGCTCGGCACGCCCGCCGCGGTCCGGCCGGCGACGCTGAGGGCGGGGGCGTCCGCGGGCTCGACGGTGACCTCGTCGAAGATCCCGACGGCCTGGTAGACCGTCGAGAGGGTGTGGAAGCCGTCCTCGCGGAGAGGACCGACGAGCAGCTCGAGGTTGACCTTCGCGGGGACGCGGACCGTCACCGCGGGTGGGGTCACCATCTGCGAGGTCATGGCCCCACCTAATCAGATGAGGCTGGAGTGCACCGCGGCGATGTCCGCGAACTGGCGAATGCCGAGCTGCTCCCCCCGGGTCCGCGGGTCGATCCCCGCCGCGAGGAGGCAGGCCTCGGCCCGATCCGCCCCTCCGGCCCACCCCGCGAGGGCGGCCCGGAGGGTCTTGCGGCGCTGCGCGAAGGCCGCGTCGACGCAGGCGAAGACCTCGGCCCGGCTCGCCGGGGTCTCCGGCGGCGCGGTCCGGTCGAGCGCGACGAGGCCGGAGTCGACGTTGGGAACCGGCCAGAACACGCTCCGCGGGACCCGTCCGGCGAGCCGGACCTCGCCGTACCACGCCGCCTTGACGCTGGGGACCCCGTACACCCGGCTTCCGGGACGGGCGGCGAGCCGCTCGGCGACCTCGAGCTGGACCATGACGAGGACCCGCTCGAGGGACCCGAAGCACTCGAGGAAGTGGAGCACGACCGGGACGGAGACGTTGTACGGGAGGTTCGCGACGAGCTTCGTCGGGGCCGGCCCGGGGAGGTCGGTGACCGTCAGGGCGTCGGCGTGGACGACGTCGAGCCGGGCCACCCCCTGCGGGGCGAGACGCTCGACGGTCCCGGGGAGGGCGCCGGCGAGGACGGGGTCGACCTCGACGGCCGTGACGTGCCCGGCCTCGCGGAGGAGGGCGAGGGTGAGGGAGCCGAGCCCGGGCCCGACCTCGACGACGGTGTCAGCGACGGTGACCCCGGCGACCCGGACGATCCGCTCGACCGTGTTCGCGTCGACGACGAAGTTCTGGCCCCACTGCTTCGTCGGCCGCACCCCGAGACGGCTCGCGATCTCGCGGATCTGGGCGGCGCCGAGCAGTCCGCCCTGTGGCTCCTCGGACATGGCGCCACCCTACGAGGACGACGCACCCCGGACCGCGTCGGTCCGGGGTGCGTCGTCACGTCGCCCGCGTGGGCGGTGCGGGTCAGGCCGCGTGGGCGCAGCCCCACGGGGAGAGCCCGCGGCTGGCGTACACACGGTTCGCCACGGTGATCTGGCCCGCGCGGCTCGCGAGGTCGGGGCGGGAGGCGAAGTCGCCGCCACCGGCGCCAAGCCACGTCTGGAGGTCGAACTGGAGGCCTCCGTAGTACCCGTTCCCGGTGTTGATGCCCCAGTTGCCGGTCGACTCGCACTGGGCGATCCGGTCCCACATCGCCGCGTTCGCGAGGTTGACCCCGGCGCCGGAGCTCGACGGTGCCGGGCTCGAGGGCGCCGGGCTCGACGGCGCCGGGCTCGAGGAGGAGCTCGAGGAGGAGCTCGGGCTCGGGGCGGGGGCAGGCGCGGGCTTGGGGGCGGGCCGCGGCTTCGTGCCGACGTTGATGACCCGCCCGGCGGGCTTGCTCACGACGCTCGTGCCCGTCGCGGTCCGGGAGACCGCCGTGCCGTCGTGGAGGACGACCCGGTAGGTGACCTTCCGGGTGCCGGCGTGGCCGGAGGAGACGAGCTTGGCCCGGCCGACGTACATCGAGGAGTCCTCGTGTCGGACCGTCCCGTAGGGGATGCGCTCGGTGCGGGAGACGGTCTTCGTGTCGACCTTGACGACCTTGAGCTTCATGCCGTCCGTGACGACCTTCTTCGGGCCGGGGGTGATGACGTCGTTGCCGTCGGTCTTCACCTTGAGGTCCTTGAGGACCTCGGCGACGGTGCGCTCCGTCGTCGTCGTCGTCTTCGGCTTGCCCGTGATGTCGAGCTTGACCGTCTTCGGGGTCCGGACGGTGACGTCGAGGCCATCTCGGCCGAGGGTCTGCGAGCGGGACGCCGAGAGGTAGGCGTTCTGGGAGCCGCGGATGCCGAGCTCCCGGAGTGCGGCGCCGACCGTCGTCGCGGTCGTCCAGTACTCCTTGGGGGTGCCGTTGACGGTCGCGGTGAGCTTGCGCCCGTACCGGACGACGATCTTGTCGCCGTCCGAGATGGAGCTCGACGGGCTCGGGACGACGACGTCGTGGGCGCCGACCGCGATGCCCTGGGAGTCGAGGACGTCCTGCACGGTGCCGCCGAAGGCGTGCACGGTGGAGGTGTCGCCGTCGACCGACAGGGCGACCGACTTGTCGTAGGCGGTGAAGCCGGCGACGCCTGCCGCGAGGGCGCCGACGATGCCGACCTGGACGGTGCGTCGGAGGGGACGAGAGATCACGATGCTCCAGAGGTGTTGAACAACCACCCGGGCACCGGTGGGGGGCACCGCCGGCACCGACGAGCGGTGCCGTCCTGGCCGGGCAGCTGTGCCCCGGACAGGAAGGAGCCTCGCCGTACGTGACGTACGGTGAGGCTCCATTGCGTGTGCCCGGGATTGTCCGGCCCCGGCCAACGACCACCACTCTGCACGCCACACCGGGGTTAGGTCAAATTTCGGTAACGGTCCGCACACGTTTCGGCAACGGGGGGGTGCGCGCCCGCTCAGACGGCGCCCCGGGCGCGCGTCGGCGCCCGGGGCGACCCGAGGGCCCGTGTCAGTCTCTCACCACGGGCCGTAGGCCCGCTCGGAGTTCGCGCGAACCGCCTCGCAGAGGAGGGGGACGGCCACACCGAGGACGCCGGCCATGGCCCGGACGGTGAGGGGGAGGAGGTACGGCGAGTTCGCCGACCCGCGCCACGGGCTGGGTGTGAGGTACGGGGCGTCGGTCTCGACGAGGACCTGCTCGAGCGGCGTCACCGCGAGCGCGTCCCGGAGCGACCCCGCGTTCTTGAACGTCACCGTCCCGGCGAACGAGAGCAGGTAGCCGCGCTCGACGCACTCCCGGGCGACGCTGATGTCACCGGAGAAGCAGTGCATCACGGTCGTCTCGGGCGCCCCCTCCTCGGCGAGGATCTGCAGGACGTCGTCATGGGCGTCCCGGTCGTGGATCTGGAGGGCGAGCCCGGTCCGCTTCGCGAGGTCGATGTGCCAGCGGAACGAGTCCTGTTGCGCCGCAACGCCATCGGCACCCGTGCGGTAGTAGTCGAGGCCGGTCTCGCCGACGACCCGGACGCGGGGGTGGGCGGCGAGCGCCTCGATCTCCGCCCAGGCGTCGCCGAGCTCACCGCGCTCCCGGAGGAGGGGCGCCTCGTTGGGGTGGATCGCCACCCCGCCGAGGACCGCGGGATGGCGCTCGGCCTGCTCGACGGCGAACCGCGCGCCGGGGAGGTCGCAGCCGATCTGGACGACCCGGTCGACCCCGACCGCCACGGCCGCCGCGAGCGCCTCCTCGACGGCGAGGCCCGGGACGTCGCCGCGGCTGATGTCGAGGTGGGTGTGGTTGTCGACGACGGGGACCGGGAGCGGGTCGGGGGCCGTGGGGAGGTCGCCGTGGCCGGGCCGGGGGGTGCCCCTCACCGGGCCTCCCGGAGTCGGGCCAGCTCCTCCTCGACGACCGACTCGTCGAGCTTGACGAAGACCCGTATGGGCTTGCTCACAGTGGCCCCGACGACCACGGGTCGAGACGCCCAGCTCGGGGTCGCCGAGTACTCCCCGGTGATGACGGGGTAGGCCCGGCCGTCGTCGAGGTCGGTGACCTCCTCGATCCGCGGCATCGGCATGAACTCGCCCTCGCCGCCGAGGACCCTGTGGACGGCGTTCGCGCTGTGCGGGAGGAACGGGCTGAGGATGGTGTTGAGGTCGGTGACGCACTGGGCGAGGACGTGGAGGATCGTCCCGAGCCGCTCGCGCTGGTCGTCCCGCTTGAGCCGGAACGGCTCGGTCCGCGAGACGTAGGCGTTGACCTCGCCGACGACCCGCATCGCCTCGGCGATCGCCTGGCGCTGGCGGTGGCGGGCGATGAGGCTCCCGACCCGGGCGAACGCTCCCCCGACGGAGGCGAGCACCTCGACGTCCTCCGCGGCGAGCGGGCCGGCCGGGGGGATCTCGCCGAAGCTCTTCGCGATCATGCTCGCGGTCCGGTTGACGAGGTTGCCCCACCCGGCGACGAGCTCGGTGTTCGTCCGGGTGACGAACTCCTGCCACGTGAAGTCGGAGTCGTTGTTTTCCGGGCCGGCAGCGCAGATGAAGTACCGCAGCGCGTCCGGTTGGTAGCGGGCGAGGACGTCCTTGACGTAGATGACGACGCCGCGGCTGGAGGAGAACTGGCGCCCCTCCATCGTGAGGAACTCGCTCGAGACGACCTCGGTGGGCAGGTTGAGCTCGCCGTACTCCCCCGGCTCGCCGCCGACGTCGCCCCGGCCCGCGTACGCGAGGAGCTCTGCCGGCCAGATCTGGGAGTGGAAGGTGATGTTGTCCTTGCCCATGAAGTAGTACGAGACCGCCTCGGGGTCGTTCCACCACTCGCGCCACCGCTCGGGCGCGCCGATCCGCCGGGCCCACTCGATCGACGCGGAGAGGTAGCCGATGACGGCGTCGAACCACACGTAGAGCCGCTTGCTCGGCTGGTCGCGCCAGCCGTCGAGGGGGACGGGGATGCCCCAGTCGATGTCGCGGGTCATCGCCCGCGGGCGGATGTCCTCGAGGATGTTCCGCGAGAACTTGATGACGTTGGGACGCCACGTCCCGCTCGCCTCGCGCTCGTCGAGCCACTCGCGCAGGGCCCCGGCGAGGGCCGGGAGGTCGAGGAAGAAGTGCTGGGTCTCGATGAACTCCGGCGTCTCGCCGTTGATCCGGGACCGGGGGGAGCCGAGGTCGGTCGGGTCGAGCTGGTTGCCGCAGTTGTCGCACTGGTCGCCGCGGGCCTCGGCGTACCCGCAGATCGGGCACGTCCCCTCGATGTAGCGGTCGGGGAGGGTCCGGCCCGTCGACGGGGAGATCGCCCCCTTCGTCGTCCGCTCGATCATGTAGCCGTTGCGCCAGACCTGGGTGAACATCTCCTGCGCCACGGCGTAGTGGTTCGCCGTCGTCGTCCGCGTGAAGAGGTCGTAGGAGAGCCCGAGCGCACAGAGGTCCTCGACGATGACCCGGTTGTTGGCGTCCGCGAGCTCGCGGGCGCTCACGCCCTCCTTGTCGGCCTGGACGAGGATGGGCGTGCCGTGCTCGTCGGTCCCGCTCACCATGAGGACGTCGTGGCCCGCCATCCGCATGTACCGGCTGAAGACGTCGGAGGGAACGCCGAACCCGGCGACGTGGCCGATGTGGCGCGGGCCGTTGGCGTACGGCCAGGCGACGGCGGACAGGACCTTGGTCATGCCGGCAATCCTATGGGCCGTCCGATCCGCCCCCGTCCGCCCCCTCGGCGTGCGTCCGCCCCCTCGGCGTGCGTCCGCAGAGTCGGCGCCCCGGCAACCGAAGGCGCGGACGCACGCTGGGGCGCCCCGGCTGCGTCCGCAGAGTCGGCGCCCCGGCAACCGAAGGCGCGGACGCACGCTGGGGGTCACCGCGTCCAGCGAGGGTCCAGCGGATGTCCAGCCGGACGGCATACGCTGCCGCGCGTGCTCGAGACCTCCCTGCGCCCGGACCTCACCCGGCGCCAGCTGCTCACCGAGACGTGGCTCGTCCTCGGCGTCTCGCTCGGCGCCTCGGCCCTGTGGTCGGCCCTCAGCCTCGTCGGCAAGCTCACCGCCCGGGTCGGGCTGAGCCAGCAGACGACGGCCATGAACAGCTCGGTCACCCCCGACCGCCCGTGGCTCGACCTCGCCAACCAGCTCCTCGGCATCGGGCTCGCCCTCGTCCCCGTCGTCCTCGCCCTCCACCTGCTCTCCCGCGACGAGCCCGGGGCCCGGCACCGGGTCGGCGCCGACCTCCGCCACCCGGCGCAGGACCTCGGGCGCGGCGCCGTCCTCGCGGCCGTCGTCGGCGTCCCCGGCCTCGGCCTCTACGCCCTCGCCCGGGCCCTCGACCTCAACACGACCGTCGCCGCGGCGAACCTCACGGCGGCGTGGTGGGCGGTCCCCGTCCTCGTCCTCGCCGCGGCCGAGAACGCCGTCCTCGAGGAGGTCGTCATGGTCGGCTACCTCTTCACCCGGTGGACACAGGCGGGGTGGTCGACGGTGACCGTCGTCGTCGCCTCTGCCCTCATCCGCGGCTCGTACCACCTCTACCAGGGCTTCGGCGGGTTCGTCGGGAACCTCGCGATGGGGCTCCTCTTCGGGTGGGTCTACACACGCACCCGACGGGTCGGGCCGCTCGTCGTCGCGCACACCCTCCTCGACGTCGTCGCGTTCGTCGGGTACACCCTGCTGCGGAACCGGGTCGGCTGGCTCTGACCCGAGGGCCGGTCAGCCGCGACCGCCGCCCTGGACGGCCTGCCGGAGGTCCTTGTTGAGCTGGGAGATGACGTCGAGCGGGATCTCCTTCGGGCACGACGACGCGCACTCGCCGATGTTCGTGCACCCGCCGAAGCCCTCGGTGTCGTGCTGGTCGACCATCTTGAGGACCCGGGCGTCGCGCTCGGGCTGGCCCTGGGGGAGCTCGCCGAGGTGGGTGACCTTCGCGCCCATGAAGAGCATCGCCGAGGCGTTCGGGCAGGCGGCGACGCAGGCGCCGCACCCAATGCACGTCGCCGCGTCGAACGCCCGGTCCGCGTTCGGCTTCGGGACGGGGACGGAGTGGGCCTCGGGGGCCGCGCCGGTGTTGACGCTGACGTACCCCCCGGCCTGGATGATCCGGTCGAACGCCGACCTGTCGACGACGAGGTCCTTGACGACGGGGAACGCGTCCGCCCGCCACGGCTCGATCGTCACGGTGTCGCCGTCGGTGAACGAGCGCATGTGGAGCTGGCACGTCGTCGTCACCTCGGGGCCGTGCGCGACGCCCGAGATCATCAGGCCGCACATTCCGCAGATGCCCTCGCGGCAGTCGCTGTCGAAGGCGATCGGCTCGGTTCCCTCGGAGATGAGCCGCTCGTTGAGGACGTCGAGCATCTCGAGGAAGGACATGTCGGGCGAGATGTCGTCGACGTCGTACGTCTGCATCCCGCCGGTCGCCTCGGCGTGGGCCTGGCGCCAGATCTTCAGTGTCAGTCTCACTTGTAGCTCCGCTGCTTCATCTCGACGGACTCGTAGACGAGGTCCTCCTTGTGGAGGACGGGGGGCCCGTCGTCCCCGCCGAACTCCCACGCGGCGACGTAGGCGTACTCGTCGTCGTTGCGCAGGGCCTCGCCGTCCTCGGTCTGGCTCTCGGTCCGGAAGTGCCCACCGCAGGACTCGTTGCGGTGGAGGGCGTCGACGCACATGAGCTCTCCGAGCTCGAGGAAGTCGGCGACCCGCCCGGCCTTCTCGAGGGACTGGTTGAGCTCCTCGTTGGTGCCGAGGACCCGGACGTTGGCCCAGAAGTCCTTCCGGAGGGCCCGGATCTTCTCGATCGCCGTCTGGAGGCCCTCCGCGCTGCGCTCCATCCCGCAGTACTCCCACATGATGTGGCCGAGCTCCTTGTGGTAGCTGTCGACCGTGCGGGTGCCGCCCACGGAGAGGAACTGCTCGATCCGCTCCCGGACGCTCGCCCGGGCCTCCTCGACCTCGGGGGCGTCGGCGGCGACCGGCTCGAACGGGCCCTTGGAGAGGTAGTCCCGGATCGTGTTCGGGAGGACGAAGTAGCCGTCCGCGAGCCCCTGCATGAGCGCGGACGCGCCGAGCCGGTTGGCACCGTGGTCGGAGAAGTTCGCCTCGCCGGCGACGAAGAGCCCGGGAACCGAGGCCTGGAGGTCGTAGTCGACCCAGAGCCCGCCCATCGTGTAGTGGACCGCGGGGTAGATGCGCATCGGCACCTCGTACGGGTTCTCCCCGGTGATCCGCTGGTACATGTCGAAGAGGTTGCCGTACTTCGCCTCGACGGCCGGGCGGCCCAGCCGTGCGATGGCGTCGGCGAAGTCGAGGTAGACCCCGAGGCCGCTCGGGCCGACGCCCTTGCCGTCGTCGCACTGGTACTTCGCCGCGCGCGAGGCGATGTCGCGGGGGACGAGGTTGCCGAACGCGGGGTAGATCCGCTCGAGGTAGTAGTCGCGGGCCTCCTCGGGGATCTCGCGCGGGTCCTTGTCCCGGTCCTCGGCGTTCCTCGGGACCCAGATCCGGCCGTCGTTGCGCAGCGACTCCGACATGAGCGTGAGCTTCGACTGGTGGTCCCCGGAGACGGGGATGCACGTCGGGTGGATCTGGGTGTAGCACGGGTTGGCGAAGTACGCGCCCTTGCGGTGCGCCCGCCAGGTCGCGGTGACGTTGCTGCCCATGGCGTTCGTCGAGAGGTAGAAGACGTTGCCGTAGCCGCCGCTCGCGAGGACGACGGCGTCGGCGAGGTGGGTCTCGATCTCGCCGGTCACCATGTCACGGACGATGACGCCGCGGGCCTTGCCGTCGACGACGACGAGCTCGAGCATCTCGTGGCGGGTGTGCATCTCGACGGTCCCCGCGGCGATCTGCCGCTCGAGCGCCTGGTAGGCCCCGATGAGGAGCTGCTGGCCGGTCTGTCCGCGGGCGTAGAACGTCCGGGAGACCTGCACGCCACCGAACGAGCGGTTGTCGAGGAGGCCGCCGTACTCGCGGGCGAACGGGACGCCCTGGGCGACGCACTGGTCGATGATGTTCGCGCTCACCTCGGCGAGGCGGTAGACGTTGGACTCCCGGGAGCGGTAGTCGCCGCCCTTGACGGTGTCGTAGAAGAGCCGGAAGACCGAGTCCCCGTCCTCCTTGTAGTTCTTCGCCGCGTTGATCCCGCCCTGGGCGGCGATCGAGTGCGCCCGCCGGGGGCTGTCCTGGTAGCAGAAGGACTTGACGTGGTAGCCGGCCTCGCCGAGGGTCGCGCCCGCCGAGGCGCCGGCGAGCCCGGTCCCGATGATGATGACCGACAGCTTGCGACGGTTCGCCGGGTTGACGAGAGCGGCGTCGAACTGGCGCTGCTCCCAGCGCCCGGAGATCGGGCCGTTCGGGGCCTTCGAGTCGGCGACGGGGTCGCCCGCCCGGTAGTAGTCGGCGGCGAGGGCCTCGTCGGACTGCTCGGTCGGGCGTTCGGTGGTCGTGGTGTCAGTCATGCTCTCGGACCCCTCAGTCGACGATGCCGAACAGGATGGACAGTGGCGGGAGGACGAAGCCGACGGCGATGACGACGGCGAGGGTCGCCGCGAGGCCCTTGGCCCGGGCCCGGGCCCGCGGGCTCGTCGTCCAGCCGAGCGTCTGCGACGCGCTCCACACCCCGTGGTGGAGGTGCATCCCGAGCGCCACCATCGCGAGGACGTAGATAAGCGTCACCCACCACAGCTCGAAGCTGCCGACGACGTTCGCGTACGGCGTCGCGACGGTCCCCTGCGGGTGGATCGTGTGCGTCGTCAGGTGAAGGATGTGGAAGACGACGAAGAGGAGGAGCGCGAGGCCACCCCACCTCATCGTCCGGGAGGACAGCGAGGAGGACACCGCCTTCTTCACGGCGTACCGGTGGCTGCGGGCGTGCTGCGCTCGACCCCAGAGCGCGAACGCCGACCACGCGTGCACGACGACGCTGACGAGGAGGACGACGCGGATGACCCAGAGGAATCCCGAGTAGGGGAGCACAGGCTCCCCGATGGTGCGCAGGTGGTGGGCGTACTCGTTGAAGGCGTCGGCCCCGCCGAACACCATGAGGTTGCCGTACATGTGCACCAGGACGTAGAGCACGAAGATGACGCCGGACACCGCCATGAGGAGCTTGAGCCCGATGGAGGACCGGCTCACGCCGCGCTTCGCTGCGGGGAGAGTCGAAGTTGCCACGAAGTGCAACGTATCGCGAGCCGAGGCGGCAGTCAGCACGGGGGAGGGCAACCTCGATGTGAGGTTCGTCCGGTTACCGCCAGGTAGGCCCGCGCGGAGCGGTTCCCCCGGCGGCCCGGTCCGGGTGGAGGATGGGGGGATGCCCGAGCCCGACCCGCCCCGGACCCTCGCCCGCGCCGACACCCCCCGGGGCGAGATCGCCCTCCGGGAGCGCGGGGAGGAGCCGGCGGTCGTCCACGAGCTCGTCGTCGCCGGGGTGTTCGCCATGGACAGCGTCGACACGAGCACCGAGGTCCTCCTCGCCGAGCGGACCCTCGCCCTCCACGAGCGGCCGACCCGGGTCCTCGTCGGCGGCCTCGGTCTCGGCTTCACCGCATGGTCGGTCCTCAAGGACCGCCGGGTCGGGCGGCTCGACGTCGTCGAGCTCGAGGACGACCTCATCGCCTGGGCCCGGCTCGGTCTGACCCCGACGCTCGGGATGGTGGCTCGCCACCCCCGCGCCCGGGTCCACCACGGGGACGTCGCCGAGGTCCTCGCCGACGACCCGCCCGGCGCCGACCCGGACGTCCCGGCCGGTCCGTGGGACGTCATCCTCCTCGACGTCGACAACGGCCCGTCCTTCCTCGTCCACGAGGGGAACGCCGGGCTCTACACGAGCGAGCGGCTCGCCGCCGCCCTCAACCGGCTCGCCCCCGGGGGCGTCCTCGCCGTCTGGGCGGCGCAGCGCGAGCCGGCCCTGCTCGACCGGCTCGCCGCCCTCGCCCCGACCGAGGAGCAGGTCGTCGAGGTCGTCCGGCAGGGCCGGGTCCTCGAGTACGCGACCTACGTCGCCCGCCCGGACCCGACGACGGCGTCGTAGAGCGCCTTCTTCGACAGCCCGGTCGCGGCCGCGACGTCGGCGCAGACGTCCTTGAGCCGCTCCCCCGCCGCGACCCGGTCGCGGACCAGGGGTAGCTCGTCCTCGACCGTCGTCGGGGTCGGGGTGGCGCCGGCGACGACGACGGTGATCTCCCCGCGGACGCCGTCCGCCGCCCACGCGGCGAGCTCGGCGAGCGACCCGCGGCGGACCTCCTCGTAGGTCTTCGTCAGCTCCCGGCAGACCACGGCCTCGCGCGCCGCGCCGAAGGCCCCGGCCATCGCGGAGAGGGCGTCGGCGATCCGGTGGGGCGCCTCGAAGAAGACCATCGTCCGGGGCTCCCCGGCGAGCCCGGCGAGGGTCCGGCCCCGCTCCCCCGGCTTGCGCGGGAGGAACCCCTCGAAGCAGAACCGGTCGACGGGCAGGCCGGACACGGCGAGGGCCATGAGGACGGCGCTCGGGCCCGGCACGCACGTCACGCCGACGCCGCGCTCGACGCAGGCCCGGACGAGCCGGTACCCGGGGTCGGAGACCGAGGGCATGCCGGCGTCGGTGACAAGAACGACCCGCTCCCCCGTGACGAGCCGCTCGAGGAGGCCGGCGGTCCGGGCCGCCTCGTTGTGCTCGTGGTAGCTGACGACCGTCCCGGACGGGCTCACCCCGAGGTCGCGGCAGAGCCGGCGGAGCCGCCGGGTGTCCTCGGCGGCGACGACGTCGGCGGCGGCGAGCTCGTCCGCGAGGCGGGGCGCGGCGTCTCGAGGGTCGCCGATGGGGGTGGCGGCGAGGACGAGGGTTCCGGGGGTCACGGCGTCATTCTCCCCCGGCGACCGGTCCGTACGATGTCGGCCATGACGCGCACCGAGCAGCTGCACGCCGGGCTGCTCGGGTTCCGGCCCACCGACCGGTTCTGGGGATGGGCCGGTCCGCTCCTCATGGCGGCGCTCGGGGGGGTGCTCCGGTTCTGGTCGCTCGGCCGGCCCCACCAGCTCGTCTTCGACGAGACGTACTACGTCAAGCAGGGCGTCTCCCTCCTCCGGTACGGCGTCGAGCTCCGGTGGAAGGGCGACGGGGAGCAGGTCGACCCGCTGTTCACCGCGGGGACCCTCGACGTCTTCAAGACCGGCCAGGGCGACATGGTCGTCCACCCCCCGGTCGGGAAGTGGGTCATCGGCGCCGGGGAGTGGCTCTTCGGGTCGACGTCCTCGTTCGGGTGGCGGTTCTCGGTCGCCCTCCTCGGGACCGTCTCGATCGTCATGGTCGGGCGCGCGGCCCGGCGGATGTTCGGCTCCTCGCTCCTCGGGACGCTCGCCGCGTTCCTGCTCGCCTTCGAGGGCCACCACTTCGTCCAGTCCCGGACGGGCCTGCTCGACCTCGTCGTCATGTTCTTCGCGTTCGGGGGGTTCTGCGCGCTCCTCCTCGACCGGGACCGGACCCGGGCGATCCTTGCCGAGCGGGTGGGCGCGCTCGCGCCCGGGGACCGCCTCGGGTGGGGACCGCGGCTCGGCTGGCGGCCGTGGCGGTGGGTCGCCGGGGTCTCGCTCGGGCTGGCGACGGGGACGAAGTGGTCCGGCGTGTTCTTCCTCGCCGTGTTCGGGCTGATGACCGTCCTCTGGGACCTCGGCGCCCGCCGGGCCGTCGGGGTGCGCCCCTGGGTCCGGGCGGGGGTGGTCAAGGACGGCCCGCTCGCGTTCGTCGCGATGGTCGGGACGGCCGCGGTGACCTACCTCGTGTCGTGGACCGGCTGGTTCCGCTCGAGCGTCGGGTACGACCGCGACTGGGCCGCGTCGCACCCGTCGGCCCACGTCGGGTGGGTGCCGGACGCGCTTCGGTCGCTGTGGGCGTACCACCGGGAGGCGTTCGCGTTCCACACCCACCTCACCTCGACCCACCCGTACATGTCGAACCCGTGGTCGTGGATGGTCCAGGGGCGCCCGACGTCGTTCTTCTACGAGGGGCCGACCCGCGGGCACGAGGGCTGCGCCGTCGCCCAGTGCTCGAAGGCGATCGCGACGATGGGGACCGTCTCGGTGTGGTGGCTCGCGACCGCCGGGCTGCTCGTCCTCCTCTACTGGTGGGCCGTCCGGCGGGACTGGCGCGCCGGGGCCATCCTCGCCGGCTACGCCGGCGGCTACCTCCCGTGGTTCCTCTTCCAGTACCGGACGATCTTCACGTTCTACGAGGTCGCCTTCGAGCCGTACGTCATCCTCACCTGCGTCTTCGTCCTCGGCCTCGTCCTCGGCCCGGCAACGGCGGGCGCGCGTCGCCGCCGGACCGGCATCCTCCTCGTCGGCGGGTTCTGCCTCCTCTCCCTGGCGCTCTTCGCGTTCTTCTGGCCGGTGTGGACCGCCCAGGTCATCCCGTACGACCAGTGGCGCTGGCGGATGTGGTTCCCGAGCTGGGTCTGACCCGGCCGGGCGCGGCCCGAGCCGGTGTCGGACCCCCTCGCTAGGTTGGGGCCATGTTCCTCCTCGGTGACCGCCTCGTGCTCAGCCCGAGCGACCTCCGGCTCGCCTCCGGGTGCGAGTTCGCGCTCCTCGACGAGCTCGACGTCACCCTCGGACGGTCCGAGCGCCGGCCCTCCGGCGAGGACGCGCTCATGGACCGGGTCATCGCCCTCGGCAACGCGCACGAGCAGCGCGAGCTCCGGCGGCTCGCGGGTGACCACCCGGGGCGGGTCCGGCAGTTCCCGCTCCCGACCGAGCGGACCGCCGCCGGGTACGCCGCCGCCCACGACGCGACCCTCGCCGCCCTCGGGGACGACGGGGTCGACGTCGTCTACCAGGGGGCGTTCTTCGACGGGGGGTTCCTCGGGCTCGCCGACTTCCTCGTCCGCGAGCACGGACGGTGGACGGTCTGCGACACCAAGCTCGCGCTCCACGAGAACGTCGCCGCCCTCCTCCAGGTCGCCGCGTACGCCGAGCAGCTCCGCGCCGCCGGGGTCCCGACTGCCGACCTCGTCCGGCTCGTCCTCGGCTCGGGCGATCACGCCGACTTCCCGCTCGCCGACGTCCTGCCCGTCTACCGGGCCCGGCGACGACGGCTCGAGGACGTCGTTGCCGACCACCGTGCGGGCCCCGGCCCCGTGCGCTGGGGCGACCCCCGGTGGATGGCGTGCGGGCGCTGCAAGGTGTGCGGCGAGGCGCTCGCGGCGGCGCGCGACGTCCTCCTCGTCGCCGGCGTCCGGATGCCCCAGCGGCGACGGCTCGCCGAGGCGGGGGTGACGACCCTCGAGGAGCTCGCGGAGCGGACCGAGCCCGTTCCCGGGGTGCGCGAGACGACGCTCGTCCGGATCCGGGAGCAGGCCGCGCTCCAGCGCCGGCAGGACGAGGACCCCGACCACCGGGTCGTCGCCGAGGTCGTCGCCCCGGAGGCGGTCCGGGCGCTGCCGCCGCCGAGCGAGGGCGACGTCTTCTTCGACTTCGAGGGCGACCCGATGTGGGCCGAGCCGGGGTCGAGAGACTGGGGGCTGGAGTACCTCTTCGGGATGGTCGAGGTCGACGGGCTCGAGGCCGATGCCCGGCCGCGGTTCCGGACGTTCTGGGCGCACGACCGGTCCGAGGAGCGGCAGGCGCTCGTCGACTTCGTCGGCTACCTCTCCGAGCGGCGGCGACGCTGGCCGGACCTCCACGTCTACCACTACGCCCCGTACGAGAAGACCGCGCTCCTCCGGCTCGCCGCCCGACACGGCGCCTGCGAGGAGGACGTCGACGAGCTCCTCCGCGACGGGGTGTTCGTCGACCTCTACGCAACCGTCCGGGCCGCGGTCCGGGTCTCCCAGGGGTCCTACAGCATCAAGAAGCTCGAGCCCCTCTACATGGGCGCGGACGTCCGGGACTCCACCGGGGTGACGAAGGGCGACGACTCGATCGTCGTCTACCACGAGTACGCCTCCGCCGTCCTCGACGGCGACGACGTCACCGCCAAGGCCCTCCTCGACTCCATCGGGGAGTACAACGAGTACGACTGCGTCTCGACGCTGCGCCTGCGGGACTGGCTCCTCGACCGGGTCGGCGTCGGCGGACAGCCCACGGGCGACGACGACCTCGTCGGCGGCGCAGGCGCGACGGCGCCCGGGGAGGTCCCGGGCCCGCACCCTCTCGAGACGGCGCTCCGGGCCCACGTCGAGGGGGTACGGGCCCACGAGCGGACCCGGGACGAGCAGGCCGTCGCGATGGTCGCCGCGGCCGTCCAGTTCCACCGGCGCGAGGACAAGCCGTTCTGGTGGGCCCACTTCGCCCGGCTCCGTGACCCCGTCGAGGAGTGGGTCCGCGACGACGGGGTCTTCGTCGTCGAGTCCGCCCGCGTGGAGTCCGACTGGCACGTCGCGGGCCCGAGGCAGCGGCCCCGGCGCCGGCTCCGGCTCGTCGGGGACTCCCTCGGGGGCACCCCGCTCTCCCCAGCGAGCGACTGTGCCGCCGTCTACGCGGTGCCGGTCCCGGACGGCATCGAGCTCGGCCCCCAGCACCTCCATGCCCGGTCCCCGGCCACCCTGCGGGTCCTCGACGCCGAGCCGGTCGGGTCGCGGGACGACGCCCGCGAGTCCGTGCTCGTCGAGGAGCTCCAGCCGAAGGAGGGCGGGCCGCACGCCGCCGTGCCGGTGGCGCTCGTCCCCGCCGGCGTCGTCAACACCTCCCGGATCGACGGCGCGATCGCCGAGGTCGCCGCCGACGTCCTCGCCGCCCTGCCCGGCCTCCCCCGCACCGCCGGCCTGGACGTCCTCCGCCGGACCCCGCCCCGGCTCCGCTCCGGCGGCGCCCTGCCCCCGGTGGGGTCGGGGGACGCCCGCTTCGTCGACGCGATCACCGGGGCCGTCCTCGACCTCGACGACTCCTACGTCGCGGTCCAGGGGCCCCCCGGCACGGGGAAGACGCACGTCGGCTCACGGGTCATCGCCCGGCTCGTGCGCGACCACGGCTGGCGGGTCGGGGTGTGCTCGCAGTCCCACAAGGCCGTCGAGCACGTCCTCAGCGCGTGCGTGCGGGCCGGCGTCCCCGCCGACATCGTCGCCAAGGTTCCCAGGGAGACCGACGAGCCGACCTGGACGGCGTTGGCGCAGAGCAACGACCTCGCCGGGTTCGTCGTCGGCCAGGAGGCCGGGTACGTCGTCGGCGGCACCGCGTGGGACCTCTGCCACGAGGGGCGCGTGGCCCGCCGGCAGCTCGACCTCCTCGTCATCGACGAGGCCGGCCAGTACTCCCTCGCCAAGACCCTCGCGGCCTCGGTCGCCGCGCGGAACCTCCTCCTCCTCGGCGACCCGCAGCAGCTGCCGCAGGTGAGCCGGGGCGTCCACCCCGACCCGGTCGACGCCTCGGCGCTCGGCTGGCTCCTCGGGGACGACGTCGTCCTGCCCAACTCGCACGGCTACTTCCTCGAGACGACGTGGCGGATGCACCCCGAGCTCACCGCGAAGGTCTCGACGCTGTCCTACGCCGGGCAGCTCCGCGCGCACGAGCAGGTGACGGGCGCCCGCCGGCTCGCGGGGGTCGAGCCCGGGCTCCACGTCGTGCCGGTCGCCCACCGGGACAACTCGACGTCCTCGGTCGAGGAGGCCCGCGCGGTCCTCGCCCGGGTCGAGGACCTCCTCGGTCGGACGTGGACGGCCCCCGACGACCCCGGCGCGCCCCGACCGCTCGCCGAGGACGACATCGTCGTCGTCACCCCGTACAACGCCCAGGTCCGGCTGCTCCGTGGGGTCCTCGACGGGGCCGGGCACCCCGGGGTCCCGGTGGGGACCGTGGACAAGTTCCAGGGCCAGGAGGCCCCCGTCGTCATCGTCTCGATGGCCGCCTCGGCGCACGCCGACGTCTCCCGGGGGATGCGGTTCCTCCTCGACCGCAACCGGCTCAACGTCGCGGTCTCCCGCGGGCAGTGGGCCGCCTACCTCGTCCGCTCCGACGTCCTCACCGACTTCGCCCCCGGCTCTCCGGCCGAGCTCCTCGCGCTCGGGGCGTTCATCGGGCTCTGCGACCCGGAGGGCTGACCGGCCCGCCGCCCGGGGGGCAGTGCTAGAATCCGGTCGGCTCCGTCTCGTACTCCGGTTCGGGCGGGACCGGCTCGTGGCGCAGCGGTCGGAGGGCGACCGTCCGTTCGAGCCAGACGATGGCGTCGTACCGCGCTCCCATCACCGTGGGGACGTAGTTCGTGAGCTCCCGGTCGGGGTCGTAGACGACGCCGATGGCACGGTGGCCACGCGGCTCGGTGAGCCACTCCCCCTCCCGCTCGGCCCCGAAGAGGAGCACGGACGGCTCGCCGAGGGCCCGATGGAGGAGGTCCTCGTGGCTGCCCGGCCGGGCGGCGGGGACGGGCATGGCCTGCTCCGGCGACCCCCACTCGGTCGCCGCGAGCACCGACCCCCGGTGGCCCGCGAAGCCGACGAGCGCCACCCCCTCTTCGGCGTGGCGCTCCCGGAGGAGCTGACCGACGTTGACGAGGCCGTCCCGGGCCATGTCGGTCGCCCGGGCATCCCCGATGTGGGTGTTGTGCTCCCAGATGAGGGCCGTGGAGCGGGGTCCGAAGTGCCCGGCGAGCCGGTCGACGGTGTCGGCCATGTGGTGGTCGCGGACGTTCCACGAACGCCGGTTCCCCCGGACCATCGTCCGGTAGTACTGCTCGGCTCCGGCCGCGACCTCGGCGTTCTGGGCGGCCGCGAAGGCGACCTCGTCGCCGACGGCGAGCGCGTCGGTGCGGCGCCGCACCTCGAGGAGGAGCGCGACGACGTCCGCTTCGCACGACGCGGGGACGAGCCGGGTGCTCCACGCGTACCGGTGCGGGTCCTCGCTGTACGGGATGAAGCAGCGCCAGGCCGCGAGCGCCTCCGGCAGGCTGCCCGGGGCGTTCGCCCGGAGCCATCCGATGACCTCGCGGAGCGAGTCCCAGAGCGAGTAGACGTCGAGCCCGTAGAAGCCGACCCGCTGGTCCTCGGGACGGGCGAGGTTCCACCCGTGCAGCCAGTCGAGGAAGTCGGCGACCTCGGTGTTCGCCCACATCCACGTCGGCCAGCGCTCGAACCCGGCGAGGAGCTGGGCAGCGTCGAGCGTGGCGTCGGCCTGGCCGCGGACCCAGCGGTTGATCCGCCAACAGTCCGGCCAGTCCCCCTCGACCCCGATCCAGGTGACGCCACGGCTCTCGATGAGCCGGCGGCTGGCCTCGGCCCGCCAGTGGTAGTAGTCCGCGGTCCCGTGCGAGGCCTCACCCAGCGCGACGAACCTCGCTCCGCCCACCGCCTCGACGAGCCCGTCGAGGTCCTCGGTCCCCCGGAGGGGACGGGCGAGCCGACGGATCTCCTCGAGCTGTGACGTCCGCCCGGTGCCCCCCGGAGCGACGCTCATCGGGCGCGCCCCCGTGGAGGTCCGGGCCGGCCCGGGGTGGACGGCCCCGACGGACGATCGCTCCCGACGGCGTCCGGGACGAGGTAGCGGGTGAACCACCGCTGGGCGTGGCCGGCGGCGACGGCGAGGGTGCCCGGCTCCTCGAAGAGATGGGTGGCGCCCGGGACGACGACGAGCTCACTCGGGCACCTGAGCAGCGCCCGCGCCCGCCGGTTGAGGTCGAGGACCTCGTGGTCGGCGCCGCCCACGACGAGGAGCGTCGGCGCCCGGACGAGGGCGAGCCGGGGCCCGGCGAGGTCCGGGCGACCGCCCCGGGAGACGACCGCAGCGACGTCGTTGCCCGGTTCGGCCGCGGCTTGCAGTGCCGCCGCGGCGCCGGTGCTCGCCCCGAAGTAGCCGAGCGGACCGGTGCGCTGGTCCCGGCGGAGCCAGCGGCTCGCCGCGAGGAGCCGGCCCGCAAGGAGGCCGATGTCGAAGACGTTCCCGCGGTCCGCCTCCTCGCCCGGGGTGAGGAGGTCGAGCAGGAGGGTGCTCAGGCCCGCGTCGTGGAGCACCGAGGCGACGTAGCGGTTCCGGGGGCTGAACCGGCTGCTCCCGCTGCCGTGGGCGAAGAGGACGGTGCCGACGGCGCCTCCGGCGAGGTGGAGGGTCCCGGCGATGGTCCGCTCCCCCGCGGGGATGCCGACCTCGACGTCCTCGCCGTGGGCCCCGGGGGGGCTGGGCCCCGCCCCGCCCGGTGGCGTCGGCGCCGCGACCGGCGGGTGCTTCGGGCATGGGGTGGCGGCGGCGAGGAGGGCGACGACCTCCTCGTCGGTCGTCGGACGGAAGTCGGCGTAGTGCTGCCCCACGGCGAGGAACCGCCGGGGGGTCACGGGGCAGACGACGGTGTCGGCCTCGGTGACCGCGGCGAGGGTGGACTCGGGACCGACGGGGACGGCGAGGACGACCCGGGCGGCGCCGAGATGGCGGGCGACGGTGCACGCGACTCGTGCCGTCGCCCCCGTCGCGATGCCGTCGTCGACGACGACCGCGGTCCGCCCGGCGAGGTCGACCGGCGGCCGCCCGCCGCGGAGCCGGCGGACCCGCGCCTCGAGGACCTCCCTCTCCCGGGCCTCGACCCGGTCGAGGTCGGCCGGCGACACCCCGGCCCGGGCGACGATCCGGTTGTCGACGAACCGTGCCCCCGCCTCCCCGATGGCCCCCATCGCGAGCTCGGGCTGAGCGGGGACGCCGAGCTTGCGGACGACGATGACATCGAGCGGGACGCCGAGTGACCGCGCGACCTCGGCGGCGACCGGCACCCCGCCGCGTGGGAGGCCGAGGACGACGATGTCCTCCCCCGCGAGCGGGGCGAGCTCGTGGGCGAGCCGCTGCCCCGCCTCGACCCGGTTGCTGAACTCGGCCACCGCGGCTCGCCTCCGTCCGTCCCGTCGACGGGTCGCGGACTCCGGGCGCCTCGGCCGACCCGTCGGGTACACCCTCGCCCGACGACCGACCGGGGGACAGGGGCTAACGTCCCGGCCACCCCACCACCCGCGGCGGGCGGGTGCGCGGCGGTCAGGACGGCAGGTGGGCGCGGACGAACGCGACGACGTCGTCGAGGACCGCCTCCCGGGACGTCTCGTTGAAGATCTCGTGGCGGGCACCGGGGTAGCTCCTCGCCGAGGCGTTCGCTCCCGCGAAGGTCGCCCACCCGGTCCGGGTGTCCTCGATCGGGACGAGGGTGTCCTCCTCGCCGTGGAGCCAGAGGACGGGGACGTCCACGGCGCCGGCCTCGGTGACCCGTGCGAGCCCGTCGGCGAGGGCGCGCAGCGTGGGTCGCCGGAACGGCCCGTGCCAGACGAGCGGGTCGGCGACGTACGCCTCGCCGACCGCGGGGTCGCGGCTCAGGGTGTCCGGGTCGATCGGCGTGTCGGGAATCGGGTCGGCCTCGAGGAGATCGTCGACCGCGGCCCACCGGCCGAGGACGGGGCCGGAGAGCACGACGCAGGCGAGCTCGTCGCCATAGCGCTGGGCGTAGCGGGCGGCGATGAGGCCACCCATCGAGTGGCCGACGAGGACGACGGGCAGCCCGGCGTGCTCGGACCGGGCGAGGTCCGCGACGGCGTGGACGTCGTCGACGACCGGGTCGAGGTCGGTGATGACGACCCGTTCCCCCTCGCTCCGTCCGTGCCCGACGTGGTCGTTGCCGTAGACGGCCCCGCCGTCGGCGACGAGCCGCTCGGCGACGTGGTCGTAGCGCCCGACGTGCTCGCCGTACCCGTGGACGAGGAGGACGACGTACGCCGGTGTCCCGTCCGTCCACCGCCGTCCGACCACCGTGCCGCCGTGCCCGTCCAGGGTGAACTCCGTCGTCTCCATGGCCGCCATGCAACCACGGCGTCGGCCGGTGCGCTCATCAAACGGCCCCACCCGGCGACGCGAGCGGGGTGGTCGCGGCCGGCGCCTGACGTGCACCGAGCGCGAGGTACACCGCGGCAGCCGACCTCGGGACGGTGAGGTCCTGGCCGGTGAGCTCGGCGAAGCGGCTCATCCGGTTGAGGACGGTGTTCCGGTGGCAGTAGAGGGCCCGGGCCGTCTCCTGGACCGAGCCGGCCCGCAGGTAGGCCTCGGCGGTCTCGACGAGGCGGACGCGCTCGCGTCCGCCCGCGGCGTCGAGGCCGCCGAGGACGGCGGCGGCGACCTCGTCGCGGAGGTCCCCGAGCCCGGCCGCGACGACCCGGTCGAGGACGTGGGTGAGCTGGCGCGGCCCGTCGTCGCCCGGGTCGAGGACGTCCGCGATCCGCTGGGCGACGCGCGCGGACCGCGGGACGTCGGCGAGACCCGCCGCGAGCGGGCCGACGGCGCAGCGGGTGTCCCCGAGGACGGCCTCGACGGCACGCTCGTCCTCCCCGCGCCACTCAAGGAGGAGCAGCCCGTACCGCGCCCGCTCCTGCCAGTGGGCGACCCGACCCGCGGCGAGGGCACGCTCGAACGCCCGGATGAGGGGAGCCTGCGCCGCGAGCGGGGCGCAGGCGACGAGGACCCGGGCGTCGGGGTCCAGGCCGAGCGCGACGGCGGCCCGGTCGACGTCGTCGGGGTCGGAGCCCGCCCCGTCGAGGAGGCGGGCGACGAGTGCGGTCCGTTCGAAGCCGCTCTCGCGAGCCATCAGCGCCGCCTCGGCCATGTAGGAGACCTGAACCTGGGTCGTGTAGTCCTCGACGATCCCCCAGAGATGTTCGACGTGGGCGACGAGGAGGGGGAGGTCGGCCGGGCCGGTGAGCCGACGCAGGACCGACCACACGACCTGGAAGTCGAGCCGGACGGCCCGGAGAAGCTGCTCGAGCGGCACGTGGCGACGGGCGCGGTCCCGCCCGATGTCGCGGGCGACCCCGTCGACGGCCGGGTGGGCGGGCAGCCCCGCGAGGAGCCGGCAGAGATGGTCGAAGGAGGCGACGGCGTCCCGCCGGACCTGCTCGATCGGCACCGAGCCGCGGTCGTACGGGGGGATCTTCGCGACCTGGGCAAGGAACTCCTCGACGATCGCGTCGAGGTCGGAGTGGAGGAGCCGGACGAGCTCGAGCCAGTGCTCCCGATCCCGACCGGGGAGCGGCGGCAGCGGCGGGGGCGGCGCCTCCCGGGCTTCCGGCGTTTCCGGCGTTTCCGGTGTTCGACTGTGCATCTGCCCAATCTAGGGAGTCGAAGTCGCGGCGGGAAGCCGTAGCACGGCGGGGGCCGGGCGGCGAGGGTGGTGCACCACGCACCACGGCGTCACGAGAGAGGAGGGAGCGGTGCACCTCACCCCCCGGGAGCAGGAGCGGCTCCTGCTCGCCGCCGCCGCCGACCTCGCGCGCCGCCGGATCGCCCGCGGCGCCGCGCTCGGCGCCACCGAGGCCGTCGCCCTCGTCTGCGACGAGATCGTCGAGATGGCCTGGGACGACGTGACGCTCGAGGACGTCGTCAACCGGGCCCGCGACGTCGTCCCCCCCGGGAGCCTCCTGCCCGACGTCCCCGCCATCGTCCCGTCGATCGAGGTCGAGGCGCTCTTCCCGCACGGCACCGTGCTCGTCCACGTCGGCGCCCCGTTCGGCGCCGCCGGCCGGGAGGCCGCCGGGGGCGTCCGACCGTCCGGCGAGGACGTCGAGACCGCCCCCGGGCGGGCGCGGTCGACCGCGACGCTGCACAACACCGGCGCGCTGCCGGTCTGGGTGTCCTCGCACGTCCCGCTCGACGCCCTCAACCCCGCGGTCGAGGTCACCCTCCCCGCCGGCGTCACCGGACGACACCGGCTCGACGTCCCGGCCGGCGTTGCCGTCCGCGTCGACCCCGGTCGCCGGCGCGAGGTCGCCGTCGTCGAGGTGGTCGTCGAGGTGGCCGCCCCCGAGGTCGCCGGGGGTGGGGCGTGAGCACGGTCCGCCGCGAGGACTATGTCAGCCTCTATGGCCCGAGCACCGGGGACCGGATCCGGCTCGGGGACACCGGCCTCTGGGTCGAGGTCGAGGCCGACGACACCGAGCCCGGCGAGGAGCTCATCGGCGGCTGCGGGAAGACCGCCCGGAACGGCGCCCTCGTCAGCTCCCGCGCCGACCGCTCGAGCGCCCTCGACATGGTCGTCCTCGGCGTCGTCGTCCTCGACCCGACGATCGGGGTCCGGAAGACGAACATCGGCATCAAGGACGGTCGGGTCGTCGGCATCGGCCGGGCGGGCAACCCCGACCTCCAGGCCGGCGTCGAGCTCGAGGTCGACGCCCACACCGCGATGATCACCGGCGAGGGGATGATTGCCACGCCGGGCGTCGTCGACTCCCACGTCCACCTCTCCAACGCCGACCTCGTCCCCGCGGCCCTCTCGACGGGCGTGACGACGATGGTCGGGATGGGGATCGGCGGCGTCTGGGACGTCGGGGCCAACCCGCGGGGCAACCTCCACTCCCTCATCGAGGGCTGGGCGCACGCCCCCGTCAACGCCGCGTTCCTCGCCCGGGGGTCCTCGAGCGCGTCCGGCCTCCTCGAGGAGGCCGTCCTCTCGGGGTCGGGGGGCTTCAAGATCCACGAGGACTGGGGCGCGACCCCGACGATCATCGACACCTGCCTCGGGGTCGCCGAGGACGCCGACCTGCCCGTCGCCCTCCACACCGACACCCTCAACGAGTCCGGGTTCCTCGGCGACACCCTCGCCGCGACGGCGGGACGCACGGTGCACGCGTACCACGTCGAGGGCGGCGGCGGGCACCCCGACCTTCTCCGCATCGTCGGTGAGGAGCACGTCCTCACCTCCTCGACGACGCCGACGCTCCCCCTCACCCGGTCCACGGTGGCCGAGCTCGGCCCGATGACGACGACCGTCCACCGGGGGCACGCCCTCCTCGACAGCGACGCCGCGATCGCCGCGAGCCGGATCCGCGAGCACGCCATCGCCGCCGAGAACCACCTCCACGACATCGGCGGGATCAGCATCATCAACTCGGACGGCCTCGGGATGGGCCGGGTCGCCGAGACCGTCCGCCGGGCCTGGCAGCTCGCCCACGTCCAGGCGACCCTCGCCGGCGAGACGGGACCCGAGTTCGTCAACAACGCCCGGGTCCTGCGCTACCTCGCCAAGCTGACCCTCAACCCCGCCGTCGCCCACGGGATCGCCGCACACGTCGGCAGCCTCCGACCGGGGCGGATCGCCGACCTCGTCCTGTGGAACCCCGCCTGGTTCGGGGCCGCTCCCGAGCTCGTCGTCAAGTCCGGGTTCGTCGCGTGGGGCGCGGCCGGGTCGGGCTCCGGTTCGACGCGTCTCACCCAGCCGCGTCGGATGCGGGCGTTCTGGGGCGGGCTCGGCGCCGCGCCGACGCGGCTCGCGCACGTGTTCGTCGCCCAGGCCTGCCTCGACGACGCCGAGGCGCGAGCCGCGCTCCCCGCCGGGCACCGCTACTCGCCGATCGGCGGCAGCCGCGGGCTCGGCCACCGCGACATGCTCTTCAACACCGCGAGCCCCGACGTCGAGGTCGGACAGGACCCCGAGCCCGCCCGGGTCGACGGCCGCCCCATCGAGGTCCACCACGCGACCCGGCTGCCCCTGACCCGCGCACACCACCTCGCCTGACCGTCCCCGACCGCTCCGACCGAACCGACCGCCCCGACCTCGAAGGACCCACCGTGCACGTCGACCTCATCGTGCGGAACGCGAACGTCCTCACCCTCGACGAGCGCCGCCCCCGTGCCCGGGCGCTCGCCGTCCTCGCGGGGACGGTCCTCGCCGTCGGCGACGAGGGCGACCTCGATGGGCTCACGGCCGACAGCGTCCTCGACCTCGACGGTGCGACGGTGACGCCGGGGTTCGGGGACGCCCACAACCACATGGCGTGGTTCGGTCTCGCCCTCGACGAGATCGACCTCGCCTCGGCGGGCAGTCTCGACGAGCTCTATCGGCTCGTCGGGGAGCAGGCCGAGGGGCTTCCCCCGGACGGGCTCGTCGTCGGCAGCGGCTACGACGACGGCGCCCTCGGCGGTCACCCCCACCGCCGCGAGCTCGACCGGGTCGCCGGCGGCCGGCCGGTGTGGCTCAAGCACCGCTCCGGGCACCTGTGCACGGTGAGCTCCGCGACGCTCCACCAGGTCGGGGTCCTCGACGGGACCGCCCGCGTCCCCGAGGGCGGGGTCGTCACCCGGGACGACGCCGGGGAGCCGACCGGGCTCCTCGAGGAGCAGGCACAGAACCTCGTCGTCGCCCTCGTCACGCCGTACTCCACCGAGCAGCTCGCCCGAGCGGTGACCCGCGCCTCCCGGCGGTACGCCGCCGAGGGCCTCACCCACGTCACGGAGGCGGGCATCGGGGCCGGATGGCTCGGCAAGAGCCCGCTCGAGCTCGCGGCGTACCAGGCCGCCCGGGCGGCCGGCGAGCTCGACGTCCGGGTCCAGCTCATGCCGACCGTCGACGCCCTCCACCCCGTTCGGGGTCACCCCGACGACCCGATGACGCTCGGGCTCGACCTCGGCCTCGCCTCGGGGTTCGGCGACGACAGGCTCCGGATCGGGCCGGTGAAGATGTGGCTCGACGGCTCGCTGCTCGGCCGGACCGCGGCGATGCACGAGGACTTCTGCCACCACGAGCACGGCCGCGGGTACTTCCAGGACGACCCCGACGTCATGCGCGAGGCCCTCGTCGCCGCCCATGTCGGCGGGTGGCGGGTCGCCGCCCACGCCATCGGCGACCGGGCCGTCGACCTCGCGCTCGACGCCTTCGAGGAGGCCCAGGCCAAGCGGTCTCGGCCCGACGCCCGCCACCGGATCGAGCACGCCGGCGTGACGAGCCCCGAGCAGGTCGAGCGGATGGCCGCGCTCGGTGTCACCCCGCTTCCCCAGGTCCGCTTCCTCCACGACATCGGGGACGCGATGGTCGCCAACGTCGGCCCCGACCGGGAGGACGGCCTCTACCGGCACGCCTCCTTCCTCGCCGCCGGTGCCCGCGTTCCCGGCAGCTCGGACCGGCCCGTCGCCGACGGCCGCCCGCTCGCGGCGATCGAGTCGATGGTCCGCAGGCTCACGGCGAACGGCCGGCTCGTCGGCCCCCGCGAGCGGGTCGACGTCGAGACCGCCCTGCGCGCGTACACCGTCGACACCGCGTGGATCGCCGGCGAGGAGACCCGGCGCGGCCGGATCGCGGCCGGACTCCTCGCCGACCTCGTCGTCCTCGGAGACGACGTGACCACCGTCGACCCCGACCGGATCGCCGGGACCGAGGTCGTCGCGACGCTTCTCGGCGGCGAGCTCACCCACGGAGCCGACCGGTTCCCCCCAGCCCCCACCGGCACCACGTCAACCGAGAGGAACCCCCGATGAGTACGACAGACACCCCGACCTCCGTCGAGATCGAAGACCGGGACGTCAGAAAGGTCGCGTTCGGCGCCTTCGTGGGCACCGCCCTGGAGTGGTACGACTTCTTCCTCTACGGCACCGCCGCATCGCTCGTCTTCAACCGGCTCTACTTCGCCACCGACGACGCCGCGGTCGCGACGCTCGCGGCGTTCGCGTCGTTCGCGGTCGGCTTCCTCGCGCGCCCCCTCGGCGCGGTGATCTTCGGACACGTCGGTGACCGCATCGGGCGCAAGCGGGCGCTGCTCATCACGGTGACGATGATCGGTCTCGTCACCGGCGTCATCGGGCTCCTGCCTGACTACTTCACCATCGGGGTCGCCGCGCCCGTGCTGCTCACCCTCCTCCGGCTCCTCCAGGGTGTCGCCGTCGGCGGCGAGTGGGGCGGTGCCGTCACCCTCGCGGTCGAGCACGCCCCGCGCGAGCGCCGGGGCAGGTACGCGGCGCTGCCGCAGATCGGGTCCCCGATCGGCACCCTGCTCTCCTCCGGAGGCTTCCTCGCCGTCGGCCTCCTCTCCGACAGCAGCTTCGACTCGTGGGGCTGGCGGCTGCCGTTCCTCGCGGCCTTCCCGCTCCTCGTCATCGCCGTCTACCTCCGCCGCCAGGTCGAGGAGTCGCCGCTGTTCACGAAGATGCTCGAGGAGGACGACCTCGCGTCGGCCCCGGTCGCCCAGGTCGTCCGCGGAGCCCTGCCCCAGCTCCTCGCCGGTGCCGGCTCGACGCTGCTCGGCGTCGGTGGCTTCTACCTCGTGACGACCTTCGTCATCGCCTACGGCACCGGGACGCTCGGGATCTCCCGGTCGGTGCTCCTCGTTGCCACCCTCCTCGCGGCCGCGGTCGAGATCTTCGTCCTCCTCGCCGGCGGCCGGATGGTCGAGCGGGTGGGTGCGGGACGGGTCACCGTCGTCGGCGGCCTCCTCACCGCCGTCATGGCCTTCCCGGTGTTCTGGATGGTCGACACCGCCTCCACCCCGCTCGTCATCCTCGGTATCGTCGTCGGCATCGCCTGCCTCTCGATCCCCTACGCCGCCTCCGGGGCCCTGCTCACCGAGCTCTTCCCCCCGAAGCTCCGCTACAGCGGCGTCGCGATCTCCGCGAACTCCGCGAGCGTCGTCAGCGGCTTCGTCCCGTTCGTCGCGACCGCCCTGCTCGCGTTCAGCAACGAGCAGTCGTGGGCGCCCGCGCTGCTCCTCATCGCGATCGCGCTCATCACCACCGTGTCGGGCTACGTCGCCCCGCGGATCTCCCCCGAGGAGGAGCGGGTGGCCACCCGATGAGCGAGACCGCCACCGCAGGGCACGCCGTCGTCCGCGAGCTCGAGGCTCTCGGCGTCGAGCGGGTGTACTGCGTCCCCGGAGAGAGCTACCTCGACGTCCTCGACGGGCTGCACGACAGCACGATCACCACCGTGGTCTGCCGCCAGGAGGGCGGGGCCGGGTTCATGGCCATCGCCGAGAGCCGGCTCACCCGCCGCCTCGGGGTGGCGATGGTCACCCGGGGGCCGGGCGCAGCGAACGCCGCGATCGCGGTGCACACCGCGTGGCAGGACGCCACCCCGATGCTCCTCTTCGTCGGGCTCGTCCCGGTCGGGGACCGCCACCGCGAGGCCTTCCAGGAGTTCGACCTCGCCGGGTGGTTCGGGACGACCGCGAAGGGCGTCGTCACCCTCGACTCGCCGGACCGGGCGACCGAGCTCGTCGCCGACGCTGCCCACCTTGCCCGGTCCGGCCGGCCCGGGCCGGTCGTCATCGGTCTCCCCGAGGACGTCCTCCTCGAGCCGGGTCCGCACGGGACGACGCCGACGCGGGCACTCGCCGACGGCGCGGTGTCCCCCTACGAGGTGAACCGGGTCGCCGAGACCCTCCGCGGGGCGAGTCGGCCCGTCGTCGTCGTCGGCGGGGACCGCTGGACGGCCGGGTCGGGGGAGGACCTCGCGGCCTGGGCGGAGGCCTGGCACCTCCCCGTCGTCACGGACTTCCGCACCCAGGACGTCATCGACAACGCGAGTCCGGCTTTCGCCGGCTGGCTCGGCTTCGACGACCGCAGCCCGGCCGCGGAGCTGCTCGCCGACGCCGACGTCGTCTGCTTCGTCGGCTGCGGGAGCTCCGACGTTCTCAGCGGCGGCTACCGGCGCAGCGCCCCCGGGCGGCGGTCCCTCCTCGTCGACGCCGACCCGGCGCTCAGCACGCACACGGGGGGCGTCGACCTGCACGCCCTGTGCGCTCCGGGACCGTTCGTCGCCGCGATGGCCCGGACCCGCCCGGGCGCGGCGCCGGAGGGCGACCGCGAGCGGTGGTGGGCCGGTGCCCGGGCCGCCCAGGAGCGGCTCGTCGCGCCGCACGCCGACGCGCCCACGCGCGGCGTCGACCTCGCGGAGGCGATGGCCCTCCTCCGGGCGCGGATGGCCCCGGACGCGGTCGTCACCTACGGTGCCGGCAACCACGCCCTCTGGGCCCAGCGCTACCTCACCCACCACAGCTACCCGTCCCTGCTCGCCCCCCGGAACGGGGCGATGGGGTTCGGGGTGCCGGCCGCGGTCGCCGCCGCGATCGCCGAGCCGGGGCGCCAGGTCGTCTCCGTCGCTGGGGACGGGTGCTTCCTCATGAACGGCCAGGAGCTTTCGACGGCCGCCGCCCACGGCGCCGCGCCCCTCGTCGTCGTCGTCGACAACGGTCAGTACGGGACGATCCGCCAGCACCAGGAGCGGAGCTACCCCGGCCGGGTCAACGGGACCGCGCTCCACAACCCCGACTTCGCCGCGTACGCCCGGGCCTTCGGGGGCTTCGGGGTGACGGCACGGACGACCGAGGAGGTCGGGCCGGCGCTCGACGCGGCGTTCGCGTCCGGGACGCTCGCCGTCGTCCACCTCATCGTCGATCCCGAGGTCCTCCACCCGACGTCCTGACCGACTCCGCCCCCCGGCGCCCCCGGGGACGGCCAGGGCGGTGGCTACCACCGCGAGGTGGGCCTCGATCGCCTCGCGGGTGTGGTGGAACAGGGGTCGGGCGCGCAGGTCGGTCTTGGACATCCGGAACGACTGCTCCACGTGCCACAGGTCGTGGTCGGAGCCGATGACCTCCCCGGGAGGCATGAGGCCGGTGGGGACGTTGGTGACGTACCCCTTCAAGCCCACCAGTGACCTGGCCCGGGCGAGAGACTTCTCGTCCAGGGTGAGCGCCCCGCCGGCGATGGTGGTGACGAACCGTGGGGTGGGCGCGGTCTTCTCCCCGGCGACGACGGCCTTGGCGCGGTTCTCCTGCAAGGTCAGGGTCTTGCGTCCCGGGCCGCGCGCTCGCCCGTGTTGCCCTCGAAGCAGCCGATCTCCAACGGGAACCCAGCCCGGTCCACGAGCAGCCCGACCACGACCTGGGAGTCGACGCGTCGCTCTTTGGAGAAGCCGACCTTGCGCAGCCCATCCTCGTTCTCGGCCTCGACGTACAGAGTGGTCACGTCGTACAGCACGAACGACAGGTCCCCGCTCGTGGCGGCGTGCGCGTAGCAGGCGGTGACAACCTGGGTCTTCAACTTTGCGCGTGATGCGCGCCTGATGGTGGGGCTCGTGGCCCTGGGGAAGGCTCCTGTCCCTCGTGCGGGGTGGTGACCTCCCGGGTGCATCAGCGGTCCCGGCAGCGGGTCCGCGACGGCCCGTTCGACGGGCTGGTCACGGTGTGGTGGGTCAAGAAGCGGTGGCGCTGCCTCGAGGCCCGCCGCGCGCGGGCGTCGTTCACCGAGTGGACCCAGCAGGTCCCGCCCGGGCTCGGCTCACGACCCGGTTGAAGGAGCGGATCGTGACCTCCCTCGCCGGGGAGGTCCGCGCCGTCGACGCCGTCTGTGCCGAGCTCGGCGTGTCCTGGCCGACGGTGATGCGCCAGCTGACCTCGGCCCGGCCGTTCACGCCGCCGCAGCCGCAGCCCGGCCGAGGCTGGTGCAGGCCCTGGGCATCGATGAGCACCGGTTCCGCAGCGCGCGCTGGTACCGCCCCGAGGACGGCTCGTGGCGCCGGGTCGAGCCGTGGATGACGACGTTCACCGACCTCGCGACCGGGCAGGTCCTCGGGGTCGTCGACGGCCGCGACAGCGCCGCGGTCAAGTCGTGGCTGCGGTCCCGGCCACCCTGGTGAGGCCACCGCGTCGCCGTCGTCGCGATCGACCCCTCCGCGGCGTTCCGCACCGCCGCGCGGAACCTGCTGCCCAAGGCGTGGGTCTCGGTTGACCGCTTCCACCTGGTCAAGCTCGCCGGCGACATGGTCACCGCCTTCCGCCGCCGGGTCTCCTGGGACCGGCGCGGGCGCCGCGGACGGCGGGTCGACCCCGCCTGGGCCCACCGGCTGCTGCTGCTGCGCGGCTACGACAGCCTCTCCCCGCGAGGCCGCGCCAGACTCAAGACCGTGCTCGCCGTCGATGACCCCGCCGACGAGATCGGCGCCGCGTGGGGCATCAAGGAACAGCTCCGCCGACTCCTGGCCAGCCCCACCGTCGCCGACGCCGCCCGCGAGCGGACCCGGTTCGACCGCTACGTCTCCGGGCCGCGATACCCGAGACCGACCGGCTGAAGAAGACCATCGACACCTGGTGGCCCGCGATCGCGACGTTCATCCGCACCCGCGCCACCAACGCCAAGACCGAAGCCGCGAACGTCACCATCAAGAACATCAAACGCACCGGCCGCGGCTACCGCTCGCCCGAGAACTACCGATGCCGCATCATGCTTTACGACGCCGCCCGGACGCCGGCGTGACCACCGCCATGACGCGGAAAGTCGAAGGCCCCCCAGCCGTGTCCGCGCTGGCCGGTCGCCCGAGCCCGGACGGGCGACACCCCGAGGGACGCGGTCGGGGCCGGGCACCGGAGCACGAAGAAGCGCCCTCCTGACTCGTGCCACGTTGGGCGTTTCGGTGTGATCGGGCGGCGTTTGTGCTGGTCAGGGAGGTGCGAGCGAGTGTGTTGACACACTAATCCGGCCGGTAGGGTCGGGCTCGTGGCGTTCGTGCGGAAGGTGAAGACCGCCTCGGGGGCCACCGCCGTACAGATCGCCGAGCGTGTCGCCGGGCGGGACCGGGTGCTGGAGCACCTCGGGTCGGCGCACACCGACGCCGAGCTGTCGGCCTTGCTGGCGGCTGCGCGGGATCGGTTGCACCCGGGGCAGGGCGAGCTGGACCTGGCCCAGGGGCGGGTGCCCACGGGTCACGCGGTGATCACCGGGAAGCGTCATGCGGTGCTGTGGCAGGTGTTGGCCGGCGCCTATGCCCGGCTCGGGTTCGACGCCGTCGACGACGCCGCGTTCCCCTGTGCGTCAGGCTGAGGTGAGACACCACTTCTGAGTTCCTTCCCTCTGCACGGGGCGAGATTCGAGAGACCTGATGACCATGACGTTGGCTGATGCTGCCCGGATCGATGATGGGGTGGTGAACCCTCGAGCTGACCGTCCGAAGCGACGCACGTTCACCGCGGAGTACAAGGCCGCGATCCTGACCGAGTACGAGGCCGCTGACCGTGGCGAGCGTGGAGAGATCCTGCGCCGCGAGGGCCTGTACTCCTCCCACATCATCGAGTGGCGCAAGGCCGCCGAGGCCGGCGCTGCATCCGCGCTCGGCGGCAAGGGCAAGGACCGCCGGGACCGGGAGATCGAGCAGCTGCGGGCCCGCGCAGACAAGGCCGAGGCCGAGCTGGCCAAGACGAAGGCCGCGTTGGATCTGGTGGGAAAAGCACACGCGCTCTTGGAGACGCTCTCCGAGAGCGCGGAGCAGCCGAAGCGGTCGCAGCGGTGATCAACCCAGCCGTCGGCGAACTCGCCGAGCTGACCTCGGTCAAGAAGGCCTGCCAGCTGCTGGGCCGTCCCCGGGGTAGCCACTACCGCGCCCAGCAGCCCCCGCAGGTCCGTGAACCCCGGCCACGTCCGACACCGCCGAACGCGCTCACCACGGCCGAGCAGAAGCAGGTGCTGGAGGTGCTGACCTCGGAGAGGTTCTGCGACAAGTCCGTGGCCCAGACCTGGGCCACGCTGCTGGACGAGGGCACCTACCTGTGCTCGATGTCCACGATGCACCGGCTCCTGCGTGCCCATGGTGCGGCCGGCGAGCGGCGCCGCCAGGCCACGCATCCGCCGAAGAAGAAGCCCGAGCTGCTGGCCACCGGTCCCGGGCAGGTCTGCTCATGGGACATCACCAAGCTCCGCGGCCCCGGCCGCGGGATCTGGTTCCAGCTCTACGTCGTCCTCGACATCTACTCCCGCTACGTCGTGGCCTGGACCGTCCAGCGGGTGGAGGACTCCGAGATCGCCAAGACGATGCTCGAGCAGGCGATGGGCGTGCACGGGATCCCCGAGGCGATCCACGCGGACAGGGGCACCTCGATGACCTCCAAACCCGTCGCCCAACTCCTGCTGGACCTCGGCGTGGACCGCAGTCATTCCCGGCCACGAGTGTCGAACGACAACCCCTACAGCGAGGCCGCGTTCAAGACCCTGAAGTACGCCCCGGTCTTCCCCGAAGCCTTCGGATCCCTAGCCGACGCAAGAGCGTTCTGCGAGGCATTCTTCGGCTAGTCACGATATGCAGGTGATGTTCGCCTTGGTCGTTCGGATCAGGGAGCGAGGGTCACCGCATCGATCGGAGATCGTTCATGGGCTTCACCCCGCTGCTTGTTCGTACCACTGGTCCTGGCGGGGAGCTGATCCGGCTCGGGCATCCGCTGCTGGACGCCTACCTGGATCTGGTGACTGCACGAGCCCGGCCCAATACTGTGCTGGCGACGGCGTTCGACCTGAAGGTGTTCTTCGGCGTGGTCGACAAGGACCCGGCGGACGTCGTCACCATCGACGTGCTGGCCTTCATCAAGGCTCAGCGTGAGCCTCGCCGCGGCGCCAAGGTCGTCCGGATCGAGGACGGCGAGAGCGGATTGTCGGCTCGTACCATCAAGCGGAGGTTGGCATCGATCGCGGGCTTGTACGAGTACCTGATCATCCGCGGAGACACAGCGGTGTCGCACAACCCTGTGCCACGCGGGCTGGCGCTGCGACGGCCAGGCCAGCGCGCCGTGCGCAGCGTCCCGCTGATCCGGGCCCCGAGGACCTTGCCCCGGGTGATCGACCCTACGGAGGCTGACGCGTTCGTCGCGGCCCTGCGCACGAGACGAGACCGGGCGATGGTCGAGGCCATGCTCCTCGGTGGCCTGCGTCGGTGTGAGGTCCTCGGTCTTCGCCTCGGCGACCTCCGACCTGGTGAGCGGCGCGTGTTCATCGCCGATGGCAAAGGCGGACACCAGCGCATCGTCCCGCTCTCGCAGCGCTTCTTCGTCAGCCTGGCCGCCTACCTGTCGCTGGAGCGCCCCGAGCCCGCCGTGGACGATCACGTCTTCCTGGTGCTGAAGGGCCCTCGCCGCGGGCACCCGCTATCGGCTGCCGGGCTCGACGAGATCGTGTCCGGAGCCCGGGACCGCGCGGGCATCGAGCACCTGACCTGTCATCAGCTTCGCCACACCTGCTTCACCCGGCTGCGAGAAGCCGGCATGGCGCTCGAGGCCATCCAGGCCCAAGCCGGCCACCGTTCCATCGAGTCCACCCGCATCTACCTGCACCTGGCCAACGACTGGCTGGCCGGGGAGTACCGGCGAGCGTGCGAGGCCATCGACGCCCAAGCCATCGGACATGACCTCGGGGCGAGGTAGTGCCCGCGGCACTGGCGCTGACGAACCCGAGCACCGACCTGCTCGAGGCCTACCTCGAGGCCATGCGGGGACGCGGCCGCAAGACGGGCCGGTCCACCACACAGGCAGCCCGGTCCTTCTGTGCCAAGCTCGAACGGTCCGGCGGCTGGGAACAGCTGTCCCTGGCCCAGCAGGCGGACGCGATCACCAAGGCCCGCTCGTTCGCGTCATGGCTCATGGTCACCGGCCGGCTCAGGATCGCCGCCGAGCTGATGACCGACGTCGACCTGCGCCTCGGCGTCGTCGCGCGTGGACACCGGCGCGAGACCTACGCCTGGTTCGCGACCGCCGCCGCTGCCCTGCGGTTGCCGCCCGAGGACGTCGCACTCCAGTGGAACGCCCTGATGAAAGTTGCCGCGGTCACCGGAATCAGCCCGGATCAACTGCGGGACAGCGACTTCGAGACGGCACGGAAGGCGATCCTTGCCGCTTACGGTAACCGTGGGAAGCCCAGCTCCGGACGAAACATGGCTGCGGTCTTCACCCGCTTGCGACTGACGCTGTTCCACTGCGGCCAGCTCGATACCCCCAAGCGGGCACCCACCAAGTCACCGGTCGCGGTCACCGGCTGGAGTGAGGTCCCCGAGCAGTTCGCCGACACCGCCCGACGCTACATCGCCCAGGTCGAGCTCAGCCTGCGACCCAGCACCGTCAAGCACATCGACCACACACTGCGCGAGTTCGGCACCTGGATCGGGCGAAACCGCCCCGGGGTCAACAACTGCGCGGACCTGACCCGCACCGACATCGAGGACTACAAGAGCTGGATCGGCGCCCGCCACGCCCGGTACACCGGCAAGCCCCTCAACCGGGTCAGCATCAAGAACTGCCTGATCAACCTGCACTGCTTCTTCGACCGCGTCACCGAGTGGGGCTACCCCAACCCACCCCAACGGCCCCTGATCTTCACCGGCGACCTGCCGATCATCGACAAGCCCCTGCCACGGTTCCTCGACGACGCGGCAGCCACCAAGCTCATGCGCACCAGCCGCGCCGACCCCGACCCCCTCTCGCGCCTGATCGTGGAACTGCTGGCCCGCACCGGGATCCGCAAGAGCGAGCTGCTCGCCCTCACCGTTGACGCGGTCGTCCAAATTGGCTCCGCCTACTGGCTGCGGATCCCCGTCGGCAAGCTCCACAACGACCGCTACATCCCCCTGCACCCCCAGCTCAAAGACATGCTCGACGACTGGATCCACCACCACCGGCCCACCGGCCTGCGCTCCCAACGTCTGCTGCTGGAGAACAACAAGCCCGTCAGCGCGCTACGCGTCTCGAGCGCGCTCAGCCGCCTCTCCCACGAGGCCGGCATCGGGCACGTCACCCCCCACCAGCTACGCCACACCCTCGCGACCCAGGCCGTCAACCGGGGCATGAGCATCGACGCGATCGCCGCCCTGCTCGGCCACAAGACCCTGGCCATGACCATGATCTACGCCAGGATCGCCGACAAGACCGTCGCCGAGGAGTACTTCAACGTCACCGAAAAGGTCGAGGCCCTCTACGGCCAACCCCGCCAGCTACCCCACGACGACGAGGGCAGCGAGATGCGCAAACTCCGCGGGGAGATGCACCGCCGCATGCTCGGCAACGGCCACTGCGCCCGACCCGTCGACACCGACTGCCACTTCGAGTCCATCTGCGAGAGCTGCACCTTCTTCGTTACCACCATCGAGTTCCGACCCACCCTCCAAGCCCAACGCGACGACGCCCACACCAAGGGCCAAGTCGCCCGCCAGAAGATCTTCGACGGCCTCCTCGAACGCCTCGACCACGAAGCCTCCGCATCAGCCTCTTGACACGATCACCCGCATAACTACAACCACGAGCACCGTCACTCCGGGATCGGGCTGCATACCCCCGCGTCGGTCCACCACGGCACCGCCACCGAGATCCGCGACCAGCGTCAGCACACCCTCGACACAGCCCACGCCGCCCACCCCGAACGGTTCGGCAACCGCCGACCCCAGGCACCCAAACTGCCCAAGGCCGCCTGGATCAACCAACCATCACCAGAGGCCCTCATACAGACCGCGTAACGGGACGTGTCTCAGACTGCTTGACATCTTCCGTTCGCCCAGCTGGTCCTGGCGCGGATCATCGAGCCGACGTCGAAGGTGGACTCGCTGCGCGTGCTGGACGAGCTCGGGATCGAGCACGCCTCACTGCGCACCGTGTTCCGCACGTTGAAGCGGGCCGGCGCCGGTGGGTACCGGGACCAGGTCGCGGCCGCCTGCTTCACCCACGCCGCCACCAACGGCGACATCAGCCTGTGCCTGTACGACGTCACCACCTTGTACTTCGAGGCGGAGAAGGAGGACGGGCTGCGCAAGGTCGGCTACTCCAAGGAGCGCCGCGTCGACCCCCAAGTCGTCGTCGGGCTCCTGGTCGACCGGGGCGGGTTCCCGTTGGAGATCGGCTGCTTCGAGGGCAACAAGGCCGAGACGGCCACCCTGCTGCCGGTCATCCAAGGCTTTCAGGCCCGCCACGGTCTGAGCGACTTCGTCGTCGTCGCTGACGCCGGGATGCTCTCCGGCTCGAACCTCAAAGCGTTGGACGAGGCCGGGCTGCGGTTCATCGTCGGCTCCCGGGTTACCAAGGCTCCCGCTGACCTGGCCTCGCACTTCCGCTGGCACGGTGACGCGTTCACCGACGGGCAGCTCATCGACACCATCACCCCGCGGGTCGCGACCAAGACCGCGGCCGCGGTCAACGACACCCACCTGCGGGCCGAGCCGGTGTGGGACCCGGCGGTCCACGAGAAGTCGTGGCGGGCGGTGTGGGCCTACTCCGCGAAACGCGCGGCCCGGGACGCCAAGACCCTCACCGCGCAGGAGAACCGCGCCAAGGCCGTCATCGCCGGCGAGAAGGCCGCCCGCACTCCCCGGTTCGTGACCGTCAAGAACCGGACCACCACCCTGGACGAGGCCTCCCTCGCGCGGGCCCGGCGCCTGGCCGGGTTGAAGGGGTACGTCACCAACATCCCCGTCCCGGTGATGCCCGCCGGCGAGGTCATCGCCAGCTACCACGACCTGTGGCACGTCGAGGCCTCGTTCCGGATGTCCAAGACCGACCTACGCGCCCGGCCCATGTTCCACCACACCCGCGACGCGATCGAGGCCCACCTGACCATCGTGTTCGCCGCTCTCGCCGTCGCGCGCTACCTGCAGGACGCGACCGGGCTGAGCATCAAGAAGATCATCCGCACGCTGCGGCCCCTGCAGCAGATCACCGTCCACATCGCAGGTCACGAACACCTCGCCGCCGACCCCATCACCAACGCGGCACAGCAGATCCTCGACGCGATCAGCCCCTCAGCATCGACACACTAAAGTGGCACGACTCGGGTCAAACGCACCGGCCGCGGCTACCGCTCGCCCGAGAACTACCGATGCCGCATCATGCTTTACGACGCCGCCCGGACGCCGGCGTGACCACCGCCATGACGCGGAAAGTCGAAGGCCCACCAGCCGTGTCCGCGCTGGCCGGTCGCCCGAGCCCGGACGGGCGACACCCCGAGGGACGCGGTCGGGGCCGGGCACCGGAGCACGAAGAAGCGCCCTGCCCGGTGACCCGGGCAGGGCGCTTCTTGTCAATGTTTGTCCGGCTGCGTCCTACTCTCCCACACCGTCACCAGTGCAGTACCATCGGCGCTGAAGGCCTTAGCTTCCGGGTTCGGAATGGGACCGGGCGTTTCCCCTTCGCTATGACAGCCGTAACTCTATGGAGATATCCGTCAGCATCCCGACCGTATCTCGGGAACTGCACAGTGGACGCGAGCGCCACCACCGCAACGGTGGTGAAGATTGTGTAGTCAAGTTGTCGGCTTATTAGTACCAGTCAGCTCCATGCATTACTGCACTTCCACATCTGGCCTATCAACCCAGTCGTCTAGCTGGGAGCCTCTCGGGGCAAGCCCCATGGAAGCCTCATCTCGAAGCGTGCTTCCCGCTTAGATGCTTTCAGCGGTTATCACTCCCGAACGTAGCCAATCAGCGGTGCCCTTGGCAGGACAACTGACACACCAGAGGTTCGTCCATCCCGGTCCTCTCGTACTAGGGACAGCCCTTCTCAAGCTTCCTACGCGCACAGCGGATAGGGACCGAACTGTCTCACGACGTTCTAAACCCAGCTCGCGTACCGCTTTAATGGGCGAACAGCCCAACCCTTGGGAGCAACTCCACCCCCAGGATGCGACGAGCCGACATCGAGGTGCCAAACCATGCCGTCGATATGGACTCTTGGGCAAGATCAGCCTGTTATCCCCGGGGTACCTTTTATCCGTTGAGCGACGGCGCTTCCACAAGCCACCGTCGGGTCACTAGTTCCGACTTTCGTCCCTGCTCGACATGTCTGTCTCACAGTCAAGCTCCCTTGTGTACTTACACTCGACACCTGATTGCCAACCAGGCTGAGGGAACCTTTGAGCGCCTCCGTTACATTTTAGGAGGCAACCGCCCCAGTTAAACTACCCACCAGGCACTGTCCCTGATCCGGATCACGGACCGAGGTTAGATATCCAGAACGACCAGAGTGGTATTTCAACGATGACTCCACACGCACTGGCGTGCATGCTTCACAGTCTCCCACCTATCCTACACAAGCCGTACCGAACACCAATACCAAGCTGTAGTAAAGGTCCCGGGGTCTTTCCGTCCTGCTGCGCGTAACGAGCATCTTTACTCGTAGTGCAATTTCGCCGAGTTCGTAGTTGAGACAGTGGAGAAGTCGTTACGCCATTCGTGCAGGTCGGAACTTACCCGACAAGGAATTTCGCTACCTTAGGATGGTTATAGTTACCACCGCCGTTTACTGGGGCTTAAATTCTGAGCTTCGTCTTTCGACTAACCCGTCCTCTTAACCTTCCAGCACCGGGCAGGCGTCAGTCCGTATACATCGTCTTGCGACTTCGCACGGACCTGTGTTTTTAGTAAACAGTCGCTTCTCCCTGGTCTCTGCGGCCCATCTCCCTAGCACGCACGGTGCTTCAGGATCCGGGCCCCCCTTCTCCCGAAGTTACGGGGGCATTTTGCCGAATTCCTTAACTACGATTCACTCGATCGCCTTGGTATTCTCTACCTAACCACCTGAGTCGGTTTGGGGTACGGGCGGCTCGAACCTCGCTAGAGGATTTTCTCGGCAGCATAGGATCACCCTGCTTCCCGCATACGCGGTCACTATCAGGTCTCAGGATACGTGTGAGGCGGATTTGCCTACCTCACTCCCTACACCCTTGGACGTGGACAACCATCGCCACGCGGAGGCTACCTTCCTGCGTCTCCCCATCGCTTGACTACTACTGCATCGGGTCGCGCGTTCCACCCGGCCACGGTCCGAAGACCACGACCGAGCTTCAGGCGCTTAGCATCAGCAGGTTCGTCAGGGGCGGTTCTTCGCCGGTTCCGGAATATCAACCGGATGTCCATCGACTACGCCTGTCGGCCTCGCCTTAGGTCCCGACTTACCCAGGGCAGATTAGCTTGACCCTGGAACCCTTGGTTATTCGGCGGACGGGTTTCTCACCCGTCATTCGCTACTCATGCCTGCATTCTCACTCGTGTGGCGTCCACGGCTGGATCACTCCGCCGCTTCACTCGCCACACGACGCTCCCCTACCCATCAACACGCATGGACCACCACCACGAGGGTGACGGCCGAGCAGTGTGTCAATGCCACAGCTTCGGTGGTGTGCTTGAGCCCCGCTACATTGTCGGCGCGGAATCACTTGACCAGTGGGCTATTACGCACTCTTTAAAGGGTGGCTGCTTCTAAGCCAACCTCCTGGTTGTCTGGGCAACTCCACATCCTTTTCCACTTAGCACACGCTTAGGGACCTTAGCTGGTGGTCTGGGCTGTTTCCCTCTCGACTACGGAGCTTATCCCCCGCAGTCTCACTGCCACGCTCTCACTTACCGGCATTCGGAGTTTGGCTAACGTCAGTAACCTGGTGAGGCCCATCAGCTATCCAGTAGCTCTACCTCCGGTAAGAAACACGTGACGCTGCACCTAAATGCATTTCGGGGAGAACCAGCTATCACGGAGTTTGATTGGCCTTTCACCCCTACCCACAGCTCATCCCCTCAGTTTTCAACCTAAGTGGGTTCGGTCCTCCACGACGTCTTACCGACGCTTCAACCTGGCCATGGGTAGATCACTCCGCTTCGGGTCTAGACCCAGCGACTCAGACGCCCTGTTCGGACTCGCTTTCGCTACGGCTACCCCACACGGGTTAACCTTGCCACTGAGCACTAACTCGCAGGCTCATTCTTCAAAAGGCACGCCGTCACCCCACAAGGAGGCTCCGACGGATTGTAGGCACGCGGTTTCAGGATCTATTTCACTCCCCTCCCGGGGTACTTTTCACCTTTCCCTCACGGTACTTGTCCGCTATCGGTCACCAGGGAATATTTAGGCTTAGCGGGTGGTCCCGCCAGATTCGCACAGGATTTCTCGGGCCCCGTGCTACTTGGGATACTCCTGCGGAGTCCACGCCATTTCGTCTACGGGGGTGCCACCCTCTGTGCCGGACCATTCAATGTCCTTCGACTATGACGCAGATTTCTTACTCCGTGCCGGCCTGTCAGAGCCGACCCAAAAGTCCCACAACCCCGACCATGCAACGCCTGACAGCTGTTCCACATGATCGGTTTGGCCTGTTCCGATTTCGCTCGCCACTACTCACGGAATCGCTGTTGCTTTCTCTTCCTGTGGGTACTGAGATGTTTCACTTCCCCACGTTCCCTCCACTCGCCCTATGTGTTCAGGCGAGGGTGACTGGACTTGCCTCCAGCCGGGTTTCCCCATTCGGAAATCCTCGGATCACAGTCTGGTTATCGACTCCCCGAGGCTTATCGCAGATTCCTACGTCCTTCTTCGGTTCCTGGTGCCAAGGCATCCACCGTGTGCCCTTAAAAACTTGAGCCACAAAGATGCTCGCGTCCACTGTGTAGTTCTCAACATACGGGCGGTACCCCACCACCAACCAGACGCCTCCCACCACAACCGGATGAGGGTTCGTCCACAGGCGAGGTCCAAGCCTCACGGCCCAGAAGACCGACCATCCCAACGGGACGCCCGAGCCCTCAGGACCCAACAACGTGCCAGACGCCACCCCCACACACCGCTTTCCACTCCCCCGACCCCTCCACAGAGAAGACCAGAAGCTGTACTCACGACACACAGGACGCGACGCCAACTAATCGATGTTCCACCCATGAGCACCTGCCGCCGGACATCCGCCGACGAACCAGGCTGCCTCAACGGCCACCCCACCCCGACCAACAGCCAGGGCAGCGACGACCAGCTGCTCCTTAGAAAGGAGGTGATCCAGCCGCACCTTCCGGTACGGCTACCTTGTTACGACTTAGTCCCAATCGCCAGTCCCACCTTCGACGGCTCCCTCCACAAGGGTTGGGCCACCGGCTTCGGGTGTTACCGACTTTCGTGACTTGACGGGCGGTGTGTACAAGGCCCGGGAACGTATTCACCGCAGCGTTGCTGATCTGCGATTACTAGCGACTCCGACTTCATGGGGTCGAGTTGCAGACCCCAATCCGAACTGAGACCGGTTTTTTGGGATTCGCTCCACCTTACGGTATCGCAGCCCTTTGTACCGGCCATTGTAGCATGCGTGAAGCCCAAGACATAAGGGGCATGATGATTTGACGTCATCCCCACCTTCCTCCGAGTTGACCCCGGCAGTCTTCTATGAGTCCCCGCCATCACGCGCTGGCAACATAGAACGAGGGTTGCGCTCGTTGCGGGACTTAACCCAACATCTCACGACACGAGCTGACGACAACCATGCACCACCTGTGTACCAGCCAAAAGGGGCACCCATCTCTGGATGTTTCCGGTACATGTCAAGCCTTGGTAAGGTTCTTCGCGTTGCATCGAATTAATCCGCATGCTCCGCCGCTTGTGCGGGCCCCCGTCAATTCCTTTGAGTTTTAGCCTTGCGGCCGTACTCCCCAGGCGGGGCGCTTAATGCGTTAGCTGCGGCACGGAACTCGTGGAATGAGTCCCACACCTAGCGCCCAACGTTTACGGCATGGACTACCAGGGTATCTAATCCTGTTCGCTCCCCATGCTTTCGCTTCTCAGCGTCAGTAGTGGCCCAGAGACCTGCCTTCGCCATCGGTGTTCCTCCTGATATCTGCGCATTTCACCGCTACACCAGGAATTCCAGTCTCCCCTACCACACTCTAGTCAGCCCGTACCCACTGCAAGTCCGGGGTTGAGCCCCGGATTTTCACAGCAGACGCGACTGACCGCCTACAAGCTCTTTACGCCCAATAATTCCGGACAACGCTCGCACCCTACGTATTACCGCGGCTGCTGGCACGTAGTTAGCCGGTGCTTCTTCTGCAGGTACCGTCACTTTCGCTTCTTCCCTGCTGAAAGAGGTTTACAACCCGAAGGCCGTCATCCCTCACGCGGCGTCGCTGCATCAGGCTTTCGCCCATTGTGCAATATTCCCCACTGCTGCCTCCCGTAGGAGTCTGGGCCGTGTCTCAGTCCCAGTGTGGCCGGTCACCCTCTCAGGCCGGCTACCCGTCGTCGCCTTGGTGAGCCCTTACCTCACCAACAAGCTGATAGGCCGCGAGTCCATCCCAGACCGAAAAACTTTCCACACGGTAGAGATGCCTCTCCGCGTCGTATCCAGTATTAGCCCCGGTTTCCCGGGGTTATTCCAGAGTCTGGGGCAGGTTACTCACGTGTTACTCACCCGTTCGCCACTGATCACCAAGGAGCAAGCTCCCCAGGTCACCGTTCGACTTGCATGTGTTAAGCACGCCGCCAGCGTTCGTCCTGAGCCAGGATCAAACTCTCCGTTGATGTTCACAACCCACAACCCCCCAAAAGAAGGGCCACAGGCACAAACACACCCAACGAAGGGTGCAAAACCTGACTGAGCAAGAACAACTAGCAAAAAAACCTAGTCATCCAATGATCAACCAAAGGAAATTCATCACAGAGCACGCCCCGACCAGCCACAACGACCAACCAGAACACACCCCGAGACGAGGTATTGGCATCGATTTTTGACACGCTGTTGAGTTCTCAAGGTTCGGACGCGCACCACATCCTCGGCGAGTGACCGCCGGGGGTTTTGGGGCAACCGTTCCAATCTATCCGCGTCCATGCTTGGGCGTCAAATCATGACCCGCTCGCTGAGCGGCCGATAGGATCGCGCTTGGATCTTCGCGGGCACCTAGTCTAGCAGCCCTTCCGGCCTGCCCCAACCTCGTCCCCGGCGGTGCCCGCCGGCGGTGGGGTCTGGTGGTGCATCTGCCCGAGGACCGGCCTGCATCGGAAGGCGTACCTTCCCGTCGTGTCCGTTGCTCCGTCGGGCTGACGAGAAGGACAGTACGTCAACGGGGAGGCGGTGGCCAAATCGGCCTCCTCCCCCCGTCCCGTCGTCCCGTCCGCGCCCCCCGCCGCGGCGGGGGGCGCAGTAACGTTGCTCCATGACAGCGAGGCCGGCGTCGGCGCTCAGGGCGGCCACGGCCACCAGCTGGGTGGCCCTCCACGGGCGGACGGGTCGGGCGGTCGGCGCGGTCGTCCTCGCCGTCACGGGGCTCGCCCTCGTCGCCGGGTGTGCCGCCGGGGTGAACCCGTTGGCGGGCTCCGGCCCCCACACCGCCGGGTTCTGGCTCGGCCTCTGGCACGGCCTCATCGCCCCGGTGACGTTCGTCCTCTCGCTGTTCACCGACCGGGTGAACGTCTACGAGGTGCGCAACTCGGGGAACTGGTATGACGCCGGCTTCGTCCTCGGGATCTCGCTGGCCCTGTCCGGCGCGGGTGGCTCCGCCGCCGCAGGCCGCGGACGCCCCCGCGGGTCCTGATCCCTGGTTGCCGGCTGCGGGGACGGCCCCGGACCCGCACCGCGTGGAAGACTCGGCCCATGCCCACCGAGACGACGGCTGCGGTCCTGGTCCGGCACGGCGGACCCGAGTGCCTCGAGGTCCGCACCGACTGGCAGGTCCCGGACCCCGGGCCCGGCGAGGTCCTCGTCCGTGTCACCGCCGCGGGGGTGAACAACACCGACCTGTGGACTCGTCAGGGCGCCTACGGGATGCCGGGCGACCCGGACGCCCAGGCCGGCTGGCTCGGCCCGCTCGACTTCCCCCGCATCCAGGGCGGCGACGTCGCCGGCGTCGTCGCCGGCGCGGGCGACGGTGTGGGCGCCGCGCTCGTCGGCCGCCGGGTCCTCATCGACCCGGCCCTCTACCGGGACTCCTCGCCGCTGGCCGACCCGGTGGGGTACCTCGGCAGTGAGGTGGACGGGGGCTTCGCCGGGTACGTCGTCGTCGCCACCGACCACGCATACGACGTCGACGACTCCCCCCTGGACGACGAGGAGCTCGCCTGCCTGCCCGTGGCATACGGGACGGCGACGCGGATGCTCCGGCGGGCGGGTCTGCGCGACGGCGAGACGGCGCTCGTCACCGGCGCCTCCGGGGGGGTCGGGGTCGCCCTCGTCCAGCTCGCGGTCGCGCTCGGGGCCACCGTCGTCGCGGTGACGAGCAGCCCGAAGGTCGACGCCGTCGCCGCCGCGGGGGCTCACCACGTCGTCACCCGTGACGAAGAGGACCTCGCGGGGCGGGTGCGCGCCGCCGTCCCGGAAGGCCCGCACGTCATCGCCGACGTCGTCGGGGGACCGGGGCTCGGCGAGCTCCTCCCGCTCCTGCGCGACGACGGCCGCTGGGTCATCGCCGGCGCGATCGGCGGCCCCGTCGTCTCCCTCGACCTGCGCCGGCTGTACCTCCACAGCCTGCGCCTCATCGGGTCCTCGATGCACACCCGAGAGGACTTCGCCGCGCTCGTCGACCTCGCCCGCCGGGGGGCGGTCCGGCCGCCGATCGCGGCCCGGTACCCGCTCACCGAGATCCGCGCCGCCCAGGAGCGCTTCGCGACCTCGGACCACGTCGGCAAGATCGTCCTGGTTCCGGACGCCTGACCGCCCCCGACGCGACCGCGAGCGATGATGGGGGACATGGGCGGTCGCCGGTACTCCCGAGAGCCGGAGGACCCCCGCGCATACACCGACCGGTGGGGACGTGTGTACGCGCGGTGGGCCCTGGTCTACGACGCCGCGGTGCGATGGCTCCCGGTGTGGAGGACGTGGCTGGCTCGTGCCCTTCCGGAGGTCCGGGGACCACGCGTGCTCGAGGTCTCCTTCGGCACCGGGTGGCTGATGACCCGGTACGCCGGGCGGGTCGAGGCGCACGGCGTCGACCCCAGCGCCGCGATGGTCCGGACCGCGCGCCGGAACCTCGCGCGCGCCGGGCTTGGGGCCGACCTCCGGGTCGGCCACGTCGAGCGGCTCCCCTACCCCGACGGCACGTTCGACACGGTGTTGACGACGATGGCGTTCAGCGGGTACCCCAACGGCCGGCGGGCGATGGCCGAGCTCGTCCGCGTCCTCGGGCCGGGCGGCCGTCTCGTCGTTCTCGACGTCGGCTACCCGGGCGACGGGAACCTTCTCGGCACCCTGCTCGTCAGGGCCTGGATGCTCTCGGGCGACCTCGTCCGGGACCTGCCCGCCCTCTTCGACGCGTACGGGCTCGAGGTCGGCGACCGGGAGGTCGGCGGGTTCGGCAGCGTTCACCTCAACGTCGGCGCCCGGCGGCCGGAGCGGTGAGCCTGTCCCGGCCCTTCCGACATGGCTGACGGTAGGCCGGTGGCCTGCCCGCGGGGCGCTACCCGGCGTGGGTGGCGGGCGCGACGAGGTGGGACCGACGTTCTCGTTCGGCTCGAAGCAACAGCGCCAGCGCGACGACCATCGGCACTGCAAAGAACCACAGCCACCAACCGAAGAAGAGCGTCCCGACGAGGAACGCGAGGAGCGGGACAAGGCCGGCCCGCAGCCAGCCCCCGCCGGCCAGGACGAGGAGGCCCGCGGTGGCCTCACCGACGATCAGCACGCCGATGAAGAAGCCGGTGTTCGGTACGACCAGCGCGGCCCACGTCTCCCGCACGAACGTGAACTGGGACATCTCGCCGAAGGCGGCGAAGGAGTCCCAGTCGGTCACGAGGTAGATGGCATTGACCATCGCCCCGAACACCAGGAACAACAGGGCAAGCGCCACCCGGGCAACCAGCCGCGCGCGGCTGCTTCGGTCGGCACGCAGCGACGCCAGGAACACGGTCGCCCCCAGGACGAGCCACATGACCCTTTCCATGACACGACCTCCCGCCGGGCCGTCCACGGCCTCGTGTGCCTCGGCGCAGACTCATCACCATGAGGAGCCGGGACGGCGCCACGCCACCATTGTGCGTCGCGGACCGTCTGGACGCCGGGGTACGCGGCGGGGGACACGAAGCCGGGCGAGGTCGGACGACAAACCAGAGAACCCCGCCCGACCTCGTGCGCTTCCGCAGGTCGGACGGGGTTCCCGTCGGGTGGAGCTGAGGGGATTCGAACCCCTGACCTTCTCATTGCGAACGAGACGCGCTACCAACTGCGCCACAGCCCCGTGTGCGACCGACACAGTAACACCACGTGCCGGGGTCATCGAAACCGACGGCGGCCCCGACGCGAGGGGATGGACATGGTCGCGAGAACGGCGGGCGGAACGCATACGCTCGACCCGTTCGAGCCCATGATGGAGAGGAGCCGCTCGTGACGAACGAGCACCCGGCGTCCGCGCCGGAGCAGCCCGAGGACACCCGTCCCGGACGCGCCGCCGTGCCGTACGGGGTGCGCGCCGCATCGGAGTGGGCGTGGCGAATGCTCATCGTCGGCGCCGGCGTCTACGCCGTCGTCTGGCTCGCCGCCCGCCTCTCCGAGGTGACGATCCCGCTCATCGTCGCCGTCCTCCTCGCCGCGCTCCTCGAACCCCTGTTCAAGGCGCTCGACAAGGTCCTCCCCCGCGGGCTGGCCGCCGTCGTCACGGTCATCGGGACGCTCGCGCTCATCATCGGCCTGCTGAGCTTCATCGGCACCCAGTTCAGCGCCCAGTTCCAGGACATCTCCTCGCAGGTCGTCGAGGGCGTCGACACGATCCGAACCTGGCTGCGCGACACCTTCCACGTCAGCGACCAGCAGTTCAGCACCTACATCGACCGGGCCCGTGCGGCGGTGGCCCAGAGCGGGAGTCTCGGCGAGCGGGCCGCGCAGGCCGGCCTGACGGTCTCCCACGTCGTCGCCGGCTTCTTCATCGCGATGTTCTCCCTCTTCTTCTTCCTCTACGACGGGCCACGGATCTGGGCGTGGATCGTCCGGCTCTTCCCCGCCGGGGCCCGGCCGAAGATCGTCTCCTCGGGGTGGATCGCCTGGGGCCAGCTCGGCTCGTTCACCCGGGCGACGATCGCGGTCGCCGCGGTGGATGCCATCGGCATCGGAGCGGGCGCGGCGATCCTCTCGGTCCCGTTCGCGTCCGGGATCGCGCTGCTCGTCTTCTTCGGCGCCTTCGTCCCCGTCGTCGGCGCGTTCGTCAGCGGGCTCGTCGCGATCCTCCTTGCGCTCGTCGCCCACGGCATCGTCACGGCCGCGATCATGTTGGGCGTCGTCATCGGTGTCCAGCAGCTCGAGGCGCACGTCCTCCAGCCGTTCCTCCTCGGGCGGGCCGTCCGGGTCCATCCCCTCGGCGTCATCCTCGCGATCGCCGCGGGGGTCATCCTCGGCGGAATCATCGGGGCGCTCGTCGCCGTCCCGACCGCGGCCGTCCTCAACGCCGTCGGCCACCACCTCCTCGACGGACGCGGTGACGGCGGCGCCGACGACCTCCTCTCCGACGAGGAGCGGTCCCAGGTCCGGAGGGACGTCGCCGAGACCGAGGCCGCCGCCCAGGACGCCGAGTAGCAGTCCACGGCGCCACGAGCGCACCCCGCCCGGCGGGGGGACCGGGCCACCGCTCGGCGACCGGTCCCGGTCAGTCCGGCCAGTCGGTACCGAAGGGTCAGTCCCCGACGGCGCGGCGCACGTGCGACGACTCGTCAGGCTCGGCGACCGCCGTCGGGGCGGCCGAGGGCGCGGGCACGGGGACCGGCGCGGGCTCGGGCCGGTAGGCCCGGGCCTTCATCGTGTACGTCGGACGGGGTACGGGGACCGGGTCCCACGTCAGCGGCATGTCGTCCTCGTCGAGCCGGGGCGCCGCCGGCACCACCGGGGCCACTGCGGCGGTGACGCCGTCCTCCGCGGAGGACCCGTCGGCGTCCTCGACGTCGTAGACGCCCGCGCCGACGCTCCCGGGCTCGTCGCGGTCGTCCCGGGCATTGCGGCCGGCGTCGGCGCTCGCCGTGGCGGCGTCGGCGCTCTGGGTCCCCGCCGGAGCGGCGGAGCGCCCCGGGGCGGTCGCGGGGCGCGTCCCCCGGCCGGGGGCACGGTCGTTCCAGACGCCGGCCGTCCGGGACCGCGGGTCACGGCGGGCCGCCGGGGGACGGACGTGGGCGCGACGACGGGCCATCCTGGCCTCGCGGCGCACCCAGAGGAGGGACGCCGCGGTCGCGGCGACGGCGAGCAACGGGACCGCCCACCCCATCAGGCCGACGGCCGCGAGAAGGAGGGTCGCGGGGGTCGCGGCGAGGGAGACGAGGAACGCGAGCCCAGCAGCGCGGCGGGACCGCCCGCCCGGCGTCACGGTCGGACGGGCGGTCCGGGGCCGTTCGACGGCCAGCCGCCCAACCCCCTCCGCGGGCGCCCCCGCCCCCGTGGGGCCGGCGAGCTCGGGCTCAGGCGCGCTCCCGACCGACGCGGTCGTGGGGTGCCCGCGGGTCGCCCGGGCAGGGCTCACGGCGTACGAACGCGGACGGACAGCACCGCCCTCGACGGGAGTGCTCGCGGTTCGCGGCTCGAGCACCCTCATCGCCTCGGAGAACCGGTCGACCGAACGCGCGGTGACGAGGTGGTCGCGACGCTTGAGCCAGTACTGCATGACGTAGACAGCCCAGATCGCGATGACAACGACGAAGATGAGGCTGCTCGGATGCACGGGACAACGGTAGGGAGGAGCGGGGACCCTACGCCGGACCTGTCTCGGTGTGTCGCGGATGTGACTCCTGTGACCCGTGGGTCAGCCGGTCCCGGAGCGTCCCGCCGGCGAGGTCCTCCGTCGTCAACGCGAACGAGCGGTGGTCTCGCCACGCGCCGTCGATGTGGAGGTAGTGCCGTCGTGCCCCCTCCTCACGGAACCCGAGCTTGGCGACGACGGCGAGGCTCGCGGTGTTCTCGGGACGGATGTTCACCTCGATCCGGTGGAGTCCGAGGTCGCGGAACGCGTGGTCGCCGGCCATGGCGAGAGCGGTCGGGACGACCCCCCGACCGGCCAGGGCCCGGCTCACCCAGTACCCGGCCGTGCACGAGCGGAACGACCCGAGGACGATCGTGCTCAGGGTGGCCTGACCGCAGAACGCCCCGCCGACCTCGATGGCGAACGGGAGCATCCGTCCGGCGCGGGCCTCGGCGTTGAGTGTCCGGACGAACGCCCCGAAGTGCGGCGACCCCTCCGACCCGGCCCCGTCCGGAGGGGTGGCCTCCCAGGGTGAGAGCCAGGCGTCGTTCTCCCGCCGCACCGCGGCGTAGGCGGCGCGGTCGGACCGGCGCAGCGGGCGGAGGACGACGAGCTCGCCGCCCGGGGTGCTCGCCCGGAGCTGGACCGGCCAGCGGCGCGTCACGGCACCCCCATCAGTGGTCGCCGCCCCCGATCTGGCTCAGGGCGTGGCCGAGGACGGGCGCGAGGACCTCGAGGGCGTCCCGGACGCCGCCGGCCGACCCCGGGAGGTTGACGACGAGCGTCCGGCCGGCGAGTCCGGCGACTCCCCGGGAGAGCACGGCGGTGGGGACGCCCTTGGCGACGCCGGCGGCGCGGATCGCCTCCGCGAGGCCGGGGACGTCCCGCTCGACGACCTCTCGGGTTGCCTCGGGGGTGCCGTCGGTCGGGGAGAGCCCGGTCCCCCCGGACGTGACGACGAGGTCGGGCTCGGCTTTGAGCGCGGCCCGGAGGGCGGCGACGACGTCAGGGCCGTCCGGGACGACCGTCGGGTCGGCGACGTCGCAGCCCCAGCCACGGAGGGCCTCGACGACGATCGGACCGCTCCGGTCGGGGTAGACCCCGGTCGCGGCGCGCGTCGAGCACGTGATGACGACCGCTCGCGCCCCGTCGAGTGGGCTCATGACTCGCGCCAGTCCCCCGACCGACCGCCGGACTTCGCGGTGACCCGGACGTCGGTGATGCGGGCGTGCCGGTCGACGGCCTTGACCATGTCGACGAGCGCGAGGGCGGCCACGGAGACGGCGGTGAGCGCCTCCATCTCGATGCCGGTCCGGTCGGCGGTCCGGACGGTGGCGCGGATGGCGACGCCGTCGTCCTCGACGTCGAGGTCGACGGCGACCCCGTGGACGGCGACGGGGTGGGCGAGCGGGATGAGGTCGGGGGTCCGCTTCACCGCCTGGATGCCGGCGACCCGGGCGACGGCGAGCGCGTCGCCCTTGGGGACGTCACCGGCGCGGAGGGCCCGGACCGCCTCGCTCGAGAGGAGCACCCGCCCGGCCGCGCTCGCCGCCCGTGCGGTGACGTCCTTGCCGGAGACGTCGACCATGTGCGCCGACCCGTCGGCCCGGACGTGGGTGAGCCCGCTCCCGGACGTGCCCCCGGGACTCCCGGTCACCATGCCACCCGGTCCTCGGCGTCGTCGAGCAGCCATAGCTCGACCTCGTCGCCGGACTCGAGAACGGTGACGTCGGCGGGGACGATGACGAGGGCGTTCGCCCGGGAGAGGTCCCCGAGGAAGTGGGACGCCTGCCCCCACACCGGCTCGACGGTCCACCCGCAGGTCCCGTCGTCGGAGGTGTCCCCGTTCACCGGGGGCAGGCGGCGGGCGACGGCGCGGGCGACCTGCTGCCGGCCGGCCGGCGAGCGGAGGTCATGGTTGAGGCGGGCGGTCCGCGCCGGCCGCCGCTCCGGGGACCGCCCGAGCATCCGGCGGAGCGCCGGGCGGGCGAACACCTCGAAGGAGACGTACGACGAGACCGGGTTCCCGGGGAGCGCGAGGAGCGGGACCGCCCGGTCCCCGAGAACCCCGAACCCCTGCGGCTTGCCGGGCTGCATGGCGACCTGGACGAACTCGACGGTCCCGAGGTCGCGCAGCGCGGCCTTGACGACGTCGTAGGCCCCCATGCTCACCCCCCCGCTCGTGAGCACGAGGTCGACCTCCTCGGCGAGCCGGACGAGGAGCCGGGCGACCTCGACGGGGTCGTCGCCGGTGCTGAGCCGGCGGACGGTCGTGCCACCGGTCTCGACGACGCAGGCATCGAGCATGTGCGAGTTCGAGTCGTGGATCTCGCCGGGAGCGAGCGGCGCACCGGGGGCGACGAGCTCGGCGCCGGTCGAGACGACGGCGACGCGGGGGCGGGGCCGGACGAGGGCGTCGCCGTGTCCGCTCGCGGCGAGGACGGCGAGCCGCCGGGAGTCGAGGGCGAGCCCGGCCTCGAGCACCGTGTCGCCGGCGCGGACGTCCTCGCCGGCCCGTCGGACCGAAGTGCCGGCCGGGACGCCCCGACGGACCTCGACGGTGTCGGTGCCCCCGTCGGTGTCCTCGACCCGGACGACGGCGTCGGCCCCGGGAGGCAGCATCGCGCCGGTCATGATCCGCACGGCCTCGCCGCGTCCGACGGCCAGCCCGGCGGCGTCCCCACCCGCGGCGACCTCGCCGACGACGGGGAGGGTGACCACCGGGGCACCGTCCTCCCCCGTCGCCGGGACCACGTCGACCGCGCGGACGGCGTAGCCGTCCATCGCCGAGTTGTCGAAGCCCGGCAGGTCGACGCGCGCACGGACGTCCTCGCAGAGGACGAGCCCGCGGGCCTCCTCGAGCGGGACCCGGACCGGGGGAAGCGGGGCCACCGCCGCCAGCACGGCCGCGAGGTGCTCCTCGACGCTGCGCACTCAGGCCTCGCCCGTGAGCCGGGTGCCGTCGTCCACGGCCCGTGGGCCGGTGACGGTGACGTCCCCGACGCAGGCGACGTCGGCGCCGAAGGTCACGTCGCCGGTGACGGTGAGCGAGGAGCACTCCCGCAGCGACGGCGGCCCCTGGGGGAACCGGGCGTCGAAGTCCGGGACGAGCTTGTACGTCGAGTCGAGGTCGATCGCCGGCTCGGCGTGGTCGATCGTCGAGACCACCCGGGAGTCGTCGTCGAGGGCGAAGACGTCGGAGCGGACGAGGAGGAGCTCGTTCGTCGTCTTCACCGGCCGGAACCGGCTGCGTGGGACGAGGAGGGCCTGGGAGCCCTCGAAGACCTCGATGGCGGCGCCCATCGCCGACTCGACCTGGATGACGGCGGGCGAGTCCTTGTCGGAGGGGTCGACGGTCTTCCTGTTGACGATGATCGGCAGCCCGAGGACGCCCTCGCGCTCGGTGAGGAGACGCTCGAGGACCTCGAGGTCGACCCAGAGGTTGTTCGCGTGGAAGGTCGTGTGGCGCTCGACGTCCTGGAAGTACCCCTCCTCACCCTCGGCGACCATCGCGCTGTCGCGGAGGATGAGCCGGTCGTCCTCGACCCGGACGGCGAGGTGCCCGCCCTTGCGGTCGTTGCGGGTGCGCTCGCACACCTCGGCGACGTACGGCAGCCCCTGCTCCATCATCCACGCGGCGACGTCGGGGTCGCAGGTCGCGCCGAGGTTGTCCGAGTTCGACAGGAACGCGTACCGGATCCCCTTCTCCCGGAGCGACCGGAGGAGGCCGGACCCCTGGAGGGCGACGTAGACGTCGCCGTGCCCGGGCGGGCACCACTCGAGGGTGGGGTCGGCCGGCCACTCGACGGGGGTGAGGTCGTCGGCGCGGAGCTTCGGCTCGGCGTTCTGGAGGAAGTCCAGCGGCAGCCCGTCGACGGGCAGGTCGGGGTAGCGCTCGAGCACCGCGAGCGACTCGTCCTGGGTGCGGAACGAGTTCATGAGCAGGAGGGGGAGCTCGACCTCGTACTCGCGGCGGAGCGCGAGCACCTGGCGGGCGATGACGTCGAGGAACGTCAGCCCGTCGCGGACGGGGAGGGCGGACTTCGGGCCGCTCAGGCCCATGCTCGTGCCGAGCCCCCCGTTGAGCTTGATGACGACGGTCGCGGCGAGCGCAGCCCGGCGGTCCTCGTCGGAGGCCGCGAAGTCGCCGAGCGAGGGGAGCCCGCCGAGCGGACGGATCGTGTCCTCGGGGACCGTTCCGGTCGCCCCCTGGACGAGCTCGTCGTAGTAGTGCTCGAAGACGGCGACGGCGCGCTCGCTCACCCCTTGGTCCCGCATCTTCCGGACGGCCTGCTCCAACCCCGTGGCGCTCATGGGCCCCACCCTACGATGAGCCCATGCCGCCGTCCCCGGACACGTCCGCCGCGAAGGCCGCCCTCCGGGCGGAGCTGCGGGCCCGACGGCGGGAGGCCGTCGGCGACCTCGGGGCGGCCGGCCGGGAGCGGGAGGGCGCGGCCCTCGCTGCGCACGCCGGCGCGCTCGCGAGGTCGCTCGGCATCGCCCCGGGGGAGACCGTCGCCGCGTACGAGGCCCGCCCGCTCGAACCCCCCACCGCCCCCCTCTGCGCGGCGCTGCACGACCTCGGCCTGCGCGTCCTCGTCCCGGTCACCCTGGAGACGTGGGAGCTCGAGTGGGTCGACATCGCCGACCCGGAGCGCCGGCTCCTCGGGACGGCGGGGGTCGTCGGCGCGCGGCTCGTTCTCGTCCCCGCGCTCGCCGTCGACCCGGCCGGAACCCGCCTCGGCCAGGGGGGTGGCTGCTACGACCGGACGCTGCCCCGGCTCGACGGCGCGACGAGGGTCGTCGCCGTGCTCCACCCCGGGGAGCTCTCCGGGCACCCCCTCCCCTCCGGCCCGCTCGACGTCCCCGTCGACGCCGTCCTCACCGCCGACGGGCTGACCTGGACCCCTGACCCCCCGACCTGAAGCCGCAGCGACCCCACTGACCGCTCGACCGCTCGACCGCTCTGACCGCTCTGACCGCTCTGACGGCCCTGACGGCGGGGACGTCACTCCCGGGCTGGGAGGAGGGTGAGGTCGTCCTCGGCGGCCTTCCGGGCGGCCGCCTCGGTGAACGGCCACGGGAACGTCTCGCCGGCGGCCCACGCCTGGACCTGGTCGTCGTAGTGGGCGTCGTAGGCGTGACCGCTGTTGCCCGTCTCGTTGACCCACGTCGAGGCGTCGAGGTCGGAGAGGTCGACGACCATCCGCATCGACGGCCCCCAGTTGACCTCGAAGCCCTCGCTCGCGTTCCACCCGGTCGCGTCGACGATCGCGGAGCCGCCGGGCACCTCGTACGGCCCGCGGTTGAAGACCGACCGGACGATGCCGGGGACGTCGTCACCCCCGAGGACCGGGTGACGGAGGGTGACCCGGTGCAGCTTGCCCCACTCCCACGAGGCCGGGTCCTTGCCGAGCTCACGAGTGAGGTCGAGGCGGGCGTCGGTGAGGGCCTGCCGGAGGATCTCGTCGCGTCCCTCCACGACGCCGGGGGTCTGGCGGTTGTCCCACCAGAGGCTCTGCGGCTTGTCGAGCAGGACCCCGATCGTCGCCATCGAGCGCGACCCGCCCGCCGCCTGAAGGTCGCTCGGCAGCTCGTCGTTGAACGTCAGCCGCATGAGGTTGGACCACACCGCGTTGTAGTACGCGGCCGCCGCGCCCGCAGCGGAGTCGTCGGCCGGGTTGGTGAAGTCCCAGGAGCGGAGGAGGCCGCGGGCCTCCCCGGTGAACGGGTCGTCGAGGGAGACCCCGAGGAGGGCGTCGACGAGCCGGGGCGCGAACTCGTTACGGGTGTCGAGCTGGATCCGCGACATCTGTGCGGGCGAGACCGTCGGTTCGTGCTCGATGAGGTCGCGGATCCGGGTCGACCGGTAGCCGTAGGCCCACTCGGAGGTGAGGAACGGGCGTGGGCTCGCGGTGACCTGCTGGTTCGCCGTGACGATGAACCCCTCGGCCGGGTCGAGGGCGTACGGGAGGTCCTCGAACGGCACGTAGCCGTCCCAGTCCCACGTCGACTCCCAGCCCTTGGCCGGCCAGTACCCCGGCGGCGCGCTCGCCACCGAGGAGCGCCGGAGCGGGACCAGCCCCGGCGCCTGGTACCCGATGTGGCCGTCGACGTCGGCGTAGATGACGTTCTGGGCCGGGACGGCGAACGAGCGGAGCGCGTTCCGGAAGTCGGTGAAGTTCCGGGCGAGGTTGAGGTCGACGATCGAGTCGGCGACCTTCGTCGGGCGCAGCCCGGTCCACGCGAGGGAGACGGCGTAGCTGCCGGTGTTCGGGCGCCCGTTGACCGGCGCCGACCGTCCGGCCTGCGCGACGGGGCCGACGACGTCGGAGAGGATCGGCCCGTGGGCGGTCCTCCGGACGGTGAGCTCGACGTCGTCGCCTCCGGCGACCTTGATCGTCTCGGTCCGGCTCCGCACCGGCTCGTAGCTCCCGTCGCGGAGGTACTTCTGCCCCTGGACCTGCTCGAGGTAGAAGTCGGTGACGTCCGGGTCGAGGTTGGTGAAACCCCAGGCGACCCGGTCGTTGTGACCGATGACCACCCCGGGAACGCCGGCGAAGGTGAACCCGGCGACGTCGAAGGGGCAGTTCTCGCTCAGCTGCCGGCAGTGCAGCCCGGACTGGTACCAGACGCTCGGGATCCCGACGCCGAGGTGCGGGTCGTTCGCGAGGATCGGCTTGCCCGTCGTCGACCGGTCCGGCCCGACGACCCACGAGTTCGACCCGACCCCGTCCCCCCTGCCGAGCAGCGCGGGGATCGCCCGCACGGCCCGCTCGGTCGCGGCGTACGCCCGCCGGGCGTCGGGACCCTCGGGAACGCCGGCCGAGGAGGGCGCCGGGGCGGGGGCGACCCGGGCCGCGCGGGCTCTCGAGGGCGCCTCGGGGCGGGCCGTCGAGGCGGGGACCGCGGAGGCCTGCGGACCGCGGGAGGTCGCGAGCCGCCAGTCCTTCGGTGAGAGGATCGGCGGGCGCTTCGCGGTCGGGTACGGCGGGTAGAGGTCGGCGATCTGGCCATCGGTGACCCGCCCGGCGAGACGGGCGCGGGTCAGCTCGTTGTCGTAGTCGCCGCGCAGGTCCCACGCCATCGCCTTGAGCCAGGCGAGGCTGTCCGCCGGGCTCCACGGCTCGACGCGGTAGTCGGGGACCTGCTGCGCGAGGACGGTGTACTCGACGGACATGTGCGAGGGGCTGCCCGAGGAGTCGATGTAGGCGTTGACCCCGTCGGCGTACGCCTGGAGGATCTGCCGGGTCTGCGGCTTGAGCTGGGGGAGCTCGGCCTCGGCGACCCGCCGCCACCCCATCGTCCGGATGACCTTGTCGGTCTCGAGCCCCGACGACCCGACAAGCTCGGAGAGCCGTCCGCTCGTGATGTGACGGCGCAGGTCCATCTGGAAGAACCGGTCCTGCGCGGCGACGAACCCCTGCGCACGGAAGAGGTCCTGGGTGGAGTCGGCGTAGATCTGGGGGATGCCGTGCCCGTCCCGGAGGACGGTGACCCGGCCGGTGACGCCCGGGACCGCGACCTCACCGCCGGTCTGCGGGAACGGCCGCCGGACGAGCGACACCGCGACGGCGCCGGCGACGACCGCGAGGACGACGACGAGGGCCACCAGGGCGATGAGGACGCGGCGGGCGACCAGCAGGCGAGACACCCTGCGAGACTAGGTCATCGCACCGGGCAGAAGGGACAAGACGGGCCGTGGCAGAAGCGTTGCGCGCAGCCGTCGGCGGGGGGTTCACCCTCGACGACCTCGCCCCCGTGCTCCTCCTCGGAAGCGTCGTCCTCATCGTCTGCGTCGCCGCCGTCCGGCTCTCGGTGTCCTCCGGCCTCCCCTCCCTCCTCCTCTACCTCGGGGTCGGCGTCGCCCTCGGGGAGAGCGGGATGGGGATCCGGTTCGACTCCAACGACCTCGCCCAGGTCCTCGGGTACGCCGCCCTCATCCTCATCCTCACCGAGGGCGGGCTGACGACGACGTGGTCCTCGATCCGCCGCTCGGTCGCCCCGGCGGCCGTGCTGTCGACGGTCGGCGTGCTCGTCTCGGTCGCCGTCGTCGCCGTCACGGTGCGCGTCTTCCTCCACCAGGGGTGGACGACGGCCCTCCTCCTCGGCGCCATCCTCTCCTCGACGGACGCCGCCGCGGTGTTCTCGGTGCTCCGCAAGGTCCCGCTCCCCCGGCGGATCACCGGGATGCTCGAGGCCGAGTCGGGATTCAACGACGCCCCCGTCGTCCTCCTCGTCACCGCCCTCTCCGTCGCCGCGGCGGACCCGGGCGAGGCGGAGGCATGGTGGGTCCTCGTCGCGCAGGCCGTCCTCGAGCTCGCGGGAGGCACCCTCGTCGGCCTCGTCGTCGGCTGGCTCGGGGGCCGGATGATGCGCCAGGTGGCCTCGAGCGCCTCCGGGCTGTTCAGCATCGGCGTCGTCGCCGTCGTCGTCCTCGCGTACGCGGCCGCCTCCACGGTTCACGCCTCGGGCTTCATCGCGTGCTATCTCGCCGCGCTCGTCCTCGGCAACATGCACCTCCCCCACCGGGCCGCCGTCCGCGGCTTCGCGACCGCGGTCGGGTGGCTCGCCCAGATCGGGCTCTTCGTCATGCTCGGGCTCCTCGCGACCCCGTCCGGGTTCGTCGCCCAGCTCGTCCCGGCGGTCGTCATCGGGCTCGTCCTCCTCCTCGTCGCCCGGCCCCTCTCGGCGGTCGTGTCGCTCACCCCGTTCCGGGTGCCGCCCCGCGAGCAGATCTTCCTCTCGTGGGCGGGTCTGCGCGGTGCGGTGCCGGTCGTCCTCGCCACGGTGCCGGCGACCCGGGGGGCGCCGAACGTCGAGTGGATCTTCGACCTCGTCTTCGTCCTCGTCGCGATCTTCACGATCGTCCAGGCCCCGACCCTCCCCTGGCTCGCCCGCCGGCTCCAGCTCACCGAGTCCCACCAGACGATCGACCTCGACGTCGAGGCGACGCCGCTGGACGAGCTCTCCGCCGACCTCGTCCAGGTCCGCATCGGGCCCACGTCGCAGCTGCACGGGGTCGAGATCTTCGAGCTCCGGCTCCCCGAGGGGGCCCACGTCACCCTCGTCGTCCGGGACGGGTCCGGGTTCGTGCCGACCGCCCGGACGACACTCCGGCACGGCGACGAGCTCCTCATCGTCGCGACGACGGCGAGCCGGGAGGGCGCCGAGCGGCGGGTGCGGGACATCAGCCGGGGCGGCCGGCTCGCCGGGTGGCGGGAGCGCCCCCGGGGCCGGGGTGAACCGGGAAGAGACCGGGCCCGCTGACGCTTATACTCAACAGCCGACGACGGTCCGGGAGCCCCCGGCCCCGGACCCCCTTCCTTGGAGGTAGAACGTGCCGACGTACGCCTACGCCTGCACCGAGTGCGAACACCGCTTCGACACGGTTCAGTCCTTCAGCGACGACTCCCTGACCGAGTGCCCGCAGTGCGAGGGACGGCTGCGCAAGCTGTTCAACGCCGTCGGCGTCGTCTTCAAGGGCGGGGGGTTCTACCGGACCGACTCCCGTGCCGAGTCCGCCAGGTCGACGTCGAACGGCTCCGGTTCGAAGGGCGAGGGGGCGAACGGCTCCTCCGAGGGCGCGGCGTCGAAGGCCGGCGCGTCCTCCGACGGCTCGTCGTCCTCGTCGTCCAGCGCCTCGTCGTCCACGGGTGGCGCGTCAGGGGGGTCCGGCGGTGCGACCGGCTCCTCGTCCACCGGCTCCTCCACTCCCGCGAAGGCGTCCACAGCCGCGAGCTGACCGCCACGGCGTCCACAGCCGTGGGCTGACCCGTGCCCTCCGCTCGGTGGGCCCGTAGCCTGCGAGTCATGACGGAGAGCACGGGGACGCCCCGCACCGGTCCCGCCGCGGGGGCCGGGGTCCGTGAGACCGGGCCCGTGGCAGACCTCGGGGTCATCGGCGGGTCGGGCTTCTACACCTTCCTCGAGGACGCCGAGCGGAGGGCGGTGACCACGCCGTTCGGAGACCCGAGCGACGACGTCGTCCTCGGCGAGGTCAAGGGTCGCCGGGTGGCGTTCATCGCCCGGCACGGGCAGGGGCACCGCCACCCCCCGCACCGGGTCAACTACCGCGCGAACCTCTGGGCGCTGCGCAGCGTCGGCGTACGCCAGGTCCTCGCGCCGTGCGCGGTCGGGTCGCTGCGGCGCGAGCTCCGTCCCGGGGCCGTCGTCGTCCCCGACCAGGTCCTCGACCGGACATGGGGCCGGGCACACACCGTCTACGACGGCGTCGGACCGGTCGTCCACGTCGGGTTCGCCGACCCGTTCTGCCCGCGGGGCCGGCGAGCGGTCCTCGCGACCCGCGGGGAGCCGGGGACCGACGCCACCGACGGCGGCACCCTCGTCGTCGTCAACGGACCGCGGTTCTCCACGGCGGCCGAGTCCCGCTGGCACCAGCAGGCCGGGGGGACGCTCGTGGGGATGACGGCGATGCCGGAGGCCGCGATCGCCCGCGAGCTCGCGATGTGCTTCACGAGCGTCGCGCTCGTCACCGACCTCGACGCCGGCGTCGACGGGGGCGAGGCGGTGACCCATGAGGAGGTCATGAGGGTGTTCGGAGACAACGTCGAGCGGCTCAAGGGTCTCCTCCGCCGGGTGCTCGCCGTGATGCCACCGACCGAGCCGGACGCGACGGCGACGTGCGGGTGCCGCCGGGCGCTCGACGGCCTCCCCCTGCCCTTCGACCTCCCCTGACGGTCCGGGGCCGATGACGCCGCGTCGCCCGCCGCGCAGTCGGCGGTCCAGGTGGCGCAGGATCGTCCTGCGCCGGGTCGCGGCCGGGGCGTGCCTGGCGGTCGCGCTCTGGGTCGTCACCAGCGACCGGAGCGTCGGGACGCGGACCACCGAGGTCATCGTCGCCTCCCGCGACGTGCCTGCGGGCGCGGTGGTCACGGGAGCGGACGTCGGGCGGGTCGCCCGGCCCGAGGCCGACGTCCCGGACTCCGCCCTCACCGAGGTCGACGCGGTCGTCGGGCAGACCGTGACGGTCGCGGTCTCGGCCGCGGAGGTCTTCACCCCGTCCCGGCTGGCCGGACCGGGGACGCTCGCGGGACTGCCGCCGGGGTACGTCGCGGTGCCGGTCCCCCTCCTCGTCGACGCCGCGTCCGGTCTCGTCCGGGCAGGGGACCGCATCGACCTCTACGCACCGGGGTCGAGGGCGGCGACGACCCGCGACACGCTCGTCCTCGCGGTGCTCGGCGGGGACCCCGGCCCCGGGTCGTGGGGCACGGGGTCGGCCGGGGCCACGACGGTCCTCGTGGCGGCCGGCGAGGGCGACGCCGCCGCGCTGCTCGCCGCACGGGTCCCCGACGCGCCCACACCGGGGTACGGATTCGCGCTCCGCCGTTCACGCCCCACGGCCGGGCCGCGCTAGCCTCGCGGACGGACCAGCGGGACCGGGCAGGACCGGACCGACGCGAGGAAGGGAGCACGCACCCATGAAGGGCTTCAAGGACTTCGTCATGCGGGGGAACCTCGTCGAGCTCGCCGTCGCCTTCATCATGGCGTCGGCGTTCGCGGCGGTCGTCACCGCGTTCACGGCGATGCTCATGGACGTCGTCGGCAAGGTCGTCGGCGAACCCGACTTCTCGAGCTTCAGGCCCGGGGGGGTCAGCGTCGGGGCGTTCCTCACGGCGCTCGTCGCGTTCCTCATCCTCGCCGCCGTCGTCTACTTCCTCGTCGTCCTGCCGTACCAGACGGCCAAGGACCGCTTCGTCAAGCCCGAGGAGGCGGCGACGGCCGAGGAGATCGAGCTCCTCCGGGAGATCCGCGACAACCTCCGGGCCCTGGACCGCCGGGTCGACTGAGGTCACCCGGGGGCCGCCCACGGCGACGCGTCACTCCCAGTGCGGTGGGCGCTGCTCCCGGAGCCAGCGCTCGTGGGCGCTCTCGTCCGACCACTCGCCCCACCCCGCGTCGGTGTCGTCCGACGTCTGCTCGGGCCTGACCCGCCGGACGGGACGCCCACGCGCCGGGCGGCGGGTGCCCTCGGCCTGCGGACCCCCCGCGGCGTCCGAGCCCTTCTCGTCGCCGGGCCCGGTCCGGGGACCGTCCCGCCCGGCGTCACTCATCGCGACCGGCCTCCGCGATCCCGGCCCGGTGGACCGCGGCGAGCACCCGGGTCTCCTCCCGGGTGGGGTCCCGGAAGAGGTCGGTGGACCAGACCCGGACGTGGTGCCAGCCCCGCCGGCGCAGGGCGTCGATCCGGAGCCGGTCCCGTTCGCGGATGCTCTGCGTCGAGGCGTACGCGGGACCGTCGCTCTCGATGGCGACGAGCAGCCGGCCGGACCCTGCGGGGTCCTCGACGGCGAGGGCGATGGGCCGGTCCCCCTGGCCGAGGCCCTCGTGGACGACGAGCCCCGACTGGCGCAGCCGGGTGGCGAGGTCCCCCTCGAGGACACCGAGCTCGCGCCGTCCCCGGTCGGCCGGGCCGGTCGCGGGGGACGGCGTGCCGCCCCGCTCGGCCCACTCGAGGGCGGCCCGGAGGAGTGCGGGACCGCGGCCCTTGAGCCGCTCGGGGTCCATCTCCTCGGCGGTGAGCGCGGAGACGACGACGGTCCGGTACCGCGAGCGGGTCAGGGCCACGGTGAGGGCGCGCTCCCCGCCGTCGGCGCTGACCGGGCCGAAGCGGTGGAGCACCCGCCCGTGGGCCGTGCGCCCGTACCCGGTCGAGACGATGACGACGTCGCGTTCGTCCCCCTGGCACCGGTCGACGGGCTTGACGAACACCGGCTCGGGGCGGTTCTCGTCGAAGTAGGCGGCGAGTCCCTCGTGCTCGGCGAGCGCGGCCCGGAGGGCGACCTCGACCGCCCCGGCCTGGGCCCCGGTGAGCGTGACGATCCCGAGGCTGAGGTGGGGCGCGGCGCCGCCGTGCTCGAGCGCCAGGGCGACGACCCGGTCGACCTCCGCCGTGGTCGTCTCGACGACCCCGTCCTCGGTGTCGACGGCGCCGCGCCCGTCGACCTTCTCGAGGCGGACGACGGCCCCGGGCTCGGTGCCGGGCACGGTCTGGACGCTCCGGTGGTACACGTGCTCGTTGGCCCACGAGGCGAGGCGCTCGTCAAGGTGGCGATGGTCCCAGCGCAGGCCCCGCCGACCGAGGAACGCCCCGAGGTCGTCGAGCACCGACGGGGCGGCCGGCGACGGCTGCGCCGGGGGCTCGTCGGCCACGGTCGTCGTGAAGGCTCGCGGCGCGAGCTGGTGCTCGTCGCCGACGGCGACGACCTGTCGGCCGCGGCCGAGGGCGGAGAGGACCTCGGCGGTCGGCAGCTGTCCGGCCTGGTCGATGACGACGACGTCGAACCACTCCCCCGGAGGGATGTGGGTCCCGGCGAGCAACGGGCTCATCGCCCAGCACGGTCGCAGGGCAGGGACGACGTGCGGGGCGCCCGCGAGGACGCCGCGGACGGTCCCGGACGGGTCCCGGGACGCGGCGAGGAGGTGCTCGACCTCGTCGGGGTGCTCCTCGCGGGCGGCGGCCCGGCGGTCGACGACGGCCCGACGGACGAGCGCGGCGCCGTCGGCGACCCGGGCCCGGTCGGCGTCGGCGAACTCGGCGGCGACCGCCCGGAGCTCGTCGCCGTGCGGGCCGGCGTAGCTCGGGTCGGTCTCGGCGATGTGCTCGACGATGGAGGTCCACCAGAGGAACGTCAGCTCCTCCCGGACGTCGTCGAGGGCGACACCCCGGGCGGCGAGGTCGTCGACGAGCGGGCCGAGGCCGGCCCCCCGGAGGGCGTCGAGGGTCCCGAGCACCGCGGGGACGACGGCGAGCCGCTCGGGGTGCTCGGCCAGCCGTTCGAGACGGACCCGCAGCGCGGCGAGGTCGGTGTGGAGGAGGTCTCCTCCACCGGCCGTCGTCTCGAGGAGCAGCCCGAGCCAGCCGAGGTCGTCGTGGAGGGAGGCGTAGGCGACGTGGGCCTCGTCGAGGTCGGCCGGGATCTGGGGACGACCGCCGGCGCCGGCCATGGACGCCCACGTGTTGCGCTGGCGCTGCGCCGCGGCGAGGACCGCGTGGAGGTCGGCGGGCGGAGTGCCCGGGCGGAGCAGTCCGCGGGCCTGACGACGCAGCCGCCAGCGCTCGATGAGCGACATCCTCGGGCCCGCGGCGCGGGCGCGTGCCGGGGCGGTCGCCGCGACGAGGGACTCCAAGGGCTGGTCGTACACCTCCGGCTGGAAGATCTCGAGGGTGGCGCGGACCTCCTCGATGGCGGTGAGGAACTCGCCGTACTCCGCGGGGGTCCTCGCCGCGGGGAACCGCAGCTCGGCGAAGACCTGGTCGAACGCCTGCTGGACACGGGCGAGCCCCCCGTCGATGAGCCGCTCGCAGACCTGCCGGGCGACCTCGGCCTCCGCCGCCGAGGTGACCCGGGCGCCGTACCACGGGTCGTCCGCCACGGCCGGGTCCCAGGCCCCGGCCCGGGCGACGGCGAGGAGCTGCTCGGCGAGCGCGTCGAGCCGGCCGTGGTCGACGGCGGCGAGGGTGTCGCCGGTGAGCCGGACCCTCGTCCGCGGGGGGCGCGGCCGGCGCGCGAGGCGGGCGATGTCCTCCTGGAGCTCGTGGGCGGTCACGCCCCACGGCTCCCGGACCCGGTGGAGGGCCTCTACGTGGTCGTGCAGTCGCTCCCGGGTGGCGACGAGGGCCCGGTCGGTCTCCGTCATGTCGGCGACGGGCACTGGCTCCTCGCGGCCCGCGGCGTCGGCGAGCTCGGCGAGGACCCGGCGGTCGGTCCCGGCGCCGTCCTCGACGGCGAGGACGAGGTCGTCGAGGCCCTCCTCGGCGAGCATCGACCGGACCGCGGCGAGGGCGGCCCGCTTCTCGGCGACGAGCAGGACACGCTTACCCTCACCGGCGAGGGCGGCGACGAGGTTGGCCACGGTCCGGGACCGGCCCGTTCCCGGCGGGGCGTCGATGACGAGGCTGGTCCCGCGCCGGACCGCGTCGATGGCCGGCCGCTGGTACGGGTCGGCGTCGAGCGCCGGCGGGATGCCGTCGGCGTCCGGGTCCTCGCCCGCGGGACCGGCGTCGCCCGGGCCGCGGTCGCCGGCCAGGGCCTTCCTCGCCTCGGTGTCGCCCGCGAGGGCGGCGACCACGGGGTGCCCCGCGAGGGCGGCGCGGCCGGAGGCGAGGTCGGCGACGGCGGCCATCTTCGCGTGCGGGAACGTGCTGACGACGAGGCGGGGCGTGATGTCGAAGCCGTCGACATCCCGGCACGACTGCCGGAGCGCGGAGTACACCGGTCCGGGATAGAAGCCCCCGGCGACGGTGGCCCGCCTCGCGAGGCCTGCCGGGTCGACGTCGATCCCCTCCGCGCCCCGGAGGTACTCGACGAGCGCGGGGTTGACCTCGACGTCGTCGGCGAGGTCGATGGTGTAGTCACGGTGGGCGGGCCCGGTCGGGGTCAGGGTGCACGCCCGGAGCAGGACGGGTGCCGCGGGGACACGCCCCCCGGGCAGGCGCCACGAGGCCACGCCGAGCGCGAGGTAGCAGACCTCGAGGCCGCGCTCCTCGCGCAGCTCGGAGGACTTCTCCCTGATCCGCCGGGCTCGCTCCCGGGCACGGGCGAAGGCCTCGTGCTCCCGGACGAGGTCGGACAGGCGGGTCTGGCGGCCTGCGAGGAGCATGGCGAGACCGCCGGGGTGGGCGGTGCTCAGGTCGACGGTGCCGGAGGGCAGGTCGCGGTACCAGAGCAGGGTGTTCGGTCCCCCGAGGCCGGCAAGGTGGTGCTGCCACCCGCCCAGGGCGGTGAGGACCGGGTCGGGCACGTCGCCCTCGCCCTCGGGTTGGGCGGGCTCGACGGGCTCGGCGGGCTCGGCGGCTCGGTCCTCAGTCACCCGAGCAGGCTAACGAACCGGCCGGGGACGGTGCGCAGCGCGCTCACGCCGATGAGGGGGTCGCGCGTCGGGGCCGCACCGCCATCGCCACGGCCCCGACGGCCGCCGCGACGACGACGGCGCTGAGGGCGAGCGCCTCGTAGCCGTAGTGGGCGACGACGACACCGGCGAGGGCCCCACCGCCGCCGCCGGCGAGGCCCATGGCGAGGTCCGAGGCGCCCTGGGCGCCGGCTCGCTCCGACACGGCGACGGCGTTCGTCAGGAGGGTCGAGCCGGAGACGAGGGTGCACGACCAGCCGAGACCGAGGAGGAGGAGCCCGGCGGTGAGGACGGCGCTGCTGCCCTCCGGGGCCCGAGCGGCGAGGAGGGCCGCCGCGATGAGGACGGCAGAGCCCACGAGCGCCACCGCCCGCCCCCCGAGGCGGTCGGTGGCGAGCCCGGTGAGCGGGGAGAACGCGAACATCCCGATGACGTGGATGCTGATGACGAGACCGATGGCCTCGAGGCTGGCGTCCCCGTGACGCATGTGGAGCGGCGTCATGACCATGACGCTGACCATGACGGCGTGCCCGAGGGCGATCGTCACGAGGCCGAGGAGGGCAACGGGGGTCGACGCGATGACCCGGAAGCCCCGGACGACCGAGCCGTGAGCCGCCGCGACGTGGGTCGCGGGGGTGGCGAGGGTCGTCCTCCGGCGGGCCTCGAGCAGCGGGTCCGGCCGCAGCCGCGCGACGAGGACGACGACGGCCAGGGTGAACCCGACGAGCGAGAAGAGGAACGGCCCGGTCAGGGGTGGGAGACCGAGGGCGACAGCGAGCACCCCGGCGGGACCGACGAGGTTGGGTCCGAGGACCGCACCGACCGTCGTGGACCAGACGACGACGGCGAGGTCGCGGCCGCGCCGGGTCGGCTCGGACAGGTCGGCGGCGGCGTACCGGGCCTGGTTGTTCGACGCGGTCGCCCCCCCGAACAGCAGGGCGCCGCCGAGGAGCAGGGGGAACGAGCGGGCCGCGCCGGCGGTGAGGATGAGCGCGGCGCCGACGAGCGCGAGCCCGTAGCCGACGACGAGGCCGGGCCGCCGTCCCCGGGCGGCCATGACCCGTGCCATCGGCACGGCGATGAAGGCCGCCCCGAGGACCTGGAAGGTGTTCGCGAGTCCCGCGTACGTCGCGGAGCCGGCGACGTCCTCGGCGAGGAGGGAGCCCACGGCGATGCCGCTCGAGACGCCCACACCGCCGAGGACCTGGCTGCCGACGAGCGTCCCGAGCGTCCTGCGCTGGAGGTTCGGGAGGTCGGTGGCGGTCGTCACCGCGTCAGTATGCCGGGAGCCCCCGCCCGACGTCTGGTGCACCCTCGTCCTTCACGGCGATGACGGTGGCGCCCAGTACGGTCGCGTCGACGGCGACACCACTCACGGGGGATACATGACCGAGCACACCTGGCACCGGGCACGACTCATCCCGACGTCGGGCATCAACGGATCGGAGGAGCAGGAGCGTCGCGCCACGTCCGCTCTCCTTGCCGTGATGACCGCAGTACGGGAGTTCGGGCAAGCGGTAACCAAGCCGCTGGGCGCGCCCGCCGGCGCTCTCGAGACCTACATCGAGGTTCCGTTCCAGCTCGGGGAGCAGAAGCTCTTCCCCGACGGACTGGTCCGCGTCTCGCGCGGCTCGCGGTCGTGGACCGCCCTCGTCGAGGTCAAGACGGGGGGCAACCAACTTCAGGCCACGCAGCTCGAGAACTACCTCGACGTCGCTAAAGACCAAGGCTTCGACGCCGTCATCACGATCAGCAACGAGATCCCTCCTGTGGCGGGTCAGCACCCGACGAGAGTTGACAAGCGGAAGCTCAGGAAGGTCGCTCTCCACCACCTGTCGTGGAGCAAGGTGCTCACCGAAGCCGTCATGCAGAAGGAGTTCCGCGGCGTGGCCGACCCCGACCAGGCATGGATCCTGGAGGAGCTCATTCGCTACCTCGAGCACAGCAGGTCGGGGGCGTTGGAGTTCGACGACATGGGCGACTCATGGGTCACCGTTCGGGACGCAGTGACGAGCGGGACGCTGCGCCCAACCGACAAGGGCGTCGCCGAGGTCGTCGCCCGCTTCGACGCCCTGCTGCGCTTTGCCAGTCTCCGCCTCGGCCGCCAGCTCGGGACGGAGGTGGTCCCGGTCCTGAGTCGTCGCGAGCAGGCGGAACCGGCAATTCGTGCCCAAGCGCTGACGAGCGCTCTTTGCGACAACGGAAGACTGACGGGGTCCATTCGCATTCCTGACACTGTCGGGCCCCTTGTCGTGACAGCCGACGTGCGGGCCAAGCAGGTCACCTGCCACGTCGACGTGGACGCCCCGCGCGAGGGGCGGCCCAAGACGCGCGTCAACTGGCTCGTGCGGCAGCTGAAGGAAACCGCGGCTCCTTTGAGGATCGAGTGCTTCGTGGCACACGCGCGTGGCTCGAGCGCGGCCGAGCTGCTGCAGACCGTCCGCGATGAGCCGCTGGCGCTCGTCGCCGACCCGAGCCGGGACATCAAGTCCTTCCGCGTTGCGGCGTCCGCCCCCATGGGCGGAAAACGTGGGCGAGGTCGCGGCGCGTTCATCGACTCGGTGCTCACGGCGACCGATGACTTCTATGCGGAGGTGCTCGGCAACCTGAAGGCGTGGTCTGCTGCACCGCCGAAGCTCAGGTCCGGCCTCACGCCACCGGAGCCGGAACCCGCGTCTCTCTCCAGCCTGCGGTCGACCGAGTACTCATCACAGGACGCTGCTGAGCGTGGGGAGACGACCACCCGCGCTACGGGTGGACCGCTCGTTGACCCCGTGCCCTGAGCCGGCCGCAGGACGTCCCGTCCGCGGCGCGGCGGGTCAGTGTCGACGGCGGCGGACGAGTGAGCGGACGACGAGGGCGAGGACGATGGCGACGGCCTGCCCGCCGAGGACGACCCGGTTGACGTCGACCGCGGGACGCCAGCTCACCGCGTCGTTCTTGACGACGAAGACTCCCGCCGGAGAGGCGTCGAAGCCCCCGCCACCGCCGCTGCCCGAGCCCTCGTCGCCCGGCCCCGAGCCCCCGCCGCCGCCCGCGCCCCCGCGAACCCGGGCGACCGGGACGACGAGGACGTCCCCGTGCCGGATGGGCTCACCGAAGACCCGCGACACGGTGAGGTTGTCTGTGACCTTGGAGAGAAGCTCCTCGACGTCCATCCCCCGACGGTAGGGACGCTCGCCCTCCTCCCCCAGTGACGAACGTCCCGGCTGGCATCCGCCCCCGCAGCCGCGCTCTCGGACCAACTGCTCGCCACCGGCCGTGCGGCACGGGTCGAGCGGTGGGCTCCTGTCCGGTTCAGGACGCTCGCCCTGTCCGGGCGGAGCCGCGGTGCCACGCTGAGACGTTCCGCTTCTGCTCGGTTCGCGTTCCCCCGTGAGGTGACTTCCCATGGCACGTCTCCGACCGGCCCTCGCGCCCAGGTCGCGCGATTCCCGACCGACGCGCCAACCGGACCGGCAGGCCGACCGTGCCCGCGAGGATCGGCTTCCCCCTGCCGAACGTCATGGTCGCCCAGCGGGCCGGCGGCTTCGAGGCCGTGACGACGTACGGGAGAGGCCGTGACGACGTACGGGATCGGGGTGGCGAAGAGGACGTCGTACACGTTCGTCCTGCGCCACCCGGCTGAGATTGCGAAGGGCATGCGGCTGCTCTCCTCGCGCGCGACCGGGTTCACCCAGGTGCGGATCGCCGACCGGATCGCTCAGGTGCGGCCGACCGGCGGATGCACCAGCGGGGGCTCGACGGTCTCCGTCGCCGGCGAGATCATGCCCTCGCTGCGGCAGTTCTCCACCGTCCGGTGGGTGAAGATGTACGACCCCCGCGGCCGCACCGAGCGCCCGGGCGGACGGACGGACTCGATCCCGGCCTGCCTCGAGCCGTGATGGCGGCGAGGAGGGCAGCTACGGCGCGAGGAGCCGCGTCGCCCGGGCCGTCATGAGCGGTCGGACGACGCTCCACGGGACGGTGTAGGACCGCAGACCGTGGCCGCCGAGCTGGTAGTCCTGGAAGTGGACGACCAGGCCCTCCGGCCCGGTCTGCCACGCCGCCCAGCTGGCCTCCTTCGGCGCGAGGCCCGAGGCCAGCGTCGGCTGCCCCTTGGCCGCGGCGGCGGCACGGACGGCCGCAGCGAGCGCCGCGAACGTCCTGGGCTCGTCGGCGAAGACGTCACCGAGGGTCACCGGCCGGCCGTTGGCGACGTCGACGACGGTCGTGTTCACCGAGCCGATGCCGTGCGCGGTACCCGCGAGGTGGTCGTCGAGGCGAAGGACGACCTGCGCGGTCCGGCCGTCGTTCGTCGTCACGGTGCTCCGGCCGGTGAGCGTCCGCCGGGGGTCGGACGCCTTCGCCTCGCGGCGGGCCCGGGCGATGGCGTCCTCGGCGGACGCCCGGACGTGGGCGTTGACGTCCGCGGCGGTCCGGCTCCCGGAGAAGACCGGGATCTCGACGTCCCAGGCGACGTTGCCCCGGCGACCCTCGAGGTGGGTCGTCGAGACGCCGAGAGGGACCGACCGCGCACTGCTCGAGGTGGACCCCGCAGCGGACCCAGTCGAGGCGCCGCCGGACGACGAGGGACTCGCCGCCGAGGAGCTGGCCTCGGGGGCGCTCCCCGCGGAGGAGGGTGGCGCAGGCGTGCTCGACGTGCTCGACGTGCTCGACGTGCTCGAAATGGACGCCGAGGGGGCCGTTGTCCGGGCCGTCGGTTGGGTACAGCCCCCGAGTACCGCGGCGACGGCGACCGCCGTCGCGACGGCAGGAGCTCGACCGTGGGCCCGGCGGCGCACCATCGCCCACCGTGGCTCGAACCGACCGCCCATGGCGCCTCCCTTCTCGCGTCCGGACCCCGCTCGCCACGCTAGTCCTGCGCGAACCGGCCGGGAAGGGCTGCGAGGAGGCGAGACCGTCGACGCGCCGGCGTCTGCGGCGGTCCTCCGGCGGCGATCACGCGCCGCGGCCGAGGTCAGCGCATGAGCCGTATGTGGGAGACCTCGCGGGTGATCGCGATCCGCCTCCCGACCCTGCCCGTGCCGGTCCCGGGGTAGAGCCAGAGCCGGTTGCGGCGGTCCCGCGCGAGCAGGTCGGACCCGCCCGCGCCGTCCACGTTGCCGACCGCGACGATGTCCCGCATCGTCTGCCATCCGACACCGACCCGGACCCGGGGGTCCTTGACCGCCCCGGAGCCGGTGAGGTGGTAGGTCCACAGGGCCCCGTTGCCCCTCTGCCGGGCCCAGAAGTCGACGTGGCCGTCACGGTTGGTGTCACCGGCGCCCACGAGGAGGTTCATCGACCTCCACCCGACACCGATCCGACGCGCACGGGTGAACCCGCAGGCCCCGTTCCCGGCGTACAGCCACAGCGCGCCGGTCCCGCGGTCGATGCCGATGACGTCGTCGCGGCCGTCGGAGGTCGCGTCCCCGATCCCGGCCAGCCGGTTGAGGGACCCCGGGATGCCGGTCACCCGCCGACGGTCCTTCGCCGGTCCGCTCGTCGGCATCGAGTAGCACCAGAGCTGGCCGCGGGGCCCGCGTGCGAGCAGGTCGCCGCCCGGCGTTCCGTCGAGGTTGCCGCCGTAGGCGATCGTCGTCATCCGCGCCAGCGACCTGCCGAGGAACGTCGCGTCGCCGAGGCTGCTCCCGGCGAGCTGCATCCGGTACAGGACGCCCGTGCTCGTCAAGCCGTAGACGTCGGGGTGGCCGGCGCCGCCGGTGTCCTTGCCGAGGAGGTCGGCGGCCGAGGACGTCGGCGGCTTCGGGGCCACCGCGTCTGGGAGGGCGAACCACGTCGACCGCAGCCCGGCGGCGAAGCGCAGCTGGTCACCGGAGAGGGTAGCCCGCCCGCTCGTCCCGACGAGCGTCGCCCGGACGACGCGCCCTCCCCACTCCCCGCGACCGTCCCGGACGAGCCCGAGGCTCGTCACGGTCCCGACCGAGGGGTAGGAGCGCTGGAGGGCGGCGCGGAGGGTCGCGCCGCTGACCGTCCACGAGTGCGGGCTCCACGAGTCGGTGGGGACACCGTCGTAGGGGTCGGCCTTGGCGACGAGGTACGGCTTGCCGCCGTCGACGGTCCACCCGCCGTTGCTCGCGGAGAACTGGGTGAACGCCGGCTCGCCGGCATACGTGACGACTCTCCCCGAGGTGGCGGTGACCGCGGCGTCCGCGTTCGGGTGGGTGTTGGAGCGGATGAGGGCGCCACCAGCGCTGTAGTCGGCCAGGCCGCGGTAGACCTGGCACGCCGTCGAGTCGCAGAGGTCGTACAGCCCGCTCGTGCGCTGGTTGGCCGCGTACGTCCGGGCGACGACAGCCTGGCTGCGCAGGGCCTCAGCCGGCCACGAGGCCGGCATCTCGCTGGGGACGACCCCGCGCAGGTAGGAGTCGAGGGAGGTGACGTTGAGCGGGACGAGGGCCCCACCGCCCGAGACGACGCTACGGACGCGGTCGGGGTAGTCCCGGTAGGTACCGCTGGTCAGCAGGACCCGCACGGCCCCGCCGACCCGGGCGAACGTCAGCGTCCGGGCCGTGCGGCGGTAGGTCGCGTTCGTCGTCCACGCGCCTCCCGCGTGGAACTGGAGGCTCTGTCCGCCGCCGTCCCGGACGAGCCGCCACCGATCGATGACGCGGCCACGGGCGCTCGAGGACAGGGCGATCGCCCCGGAGGGGGTCTGGAGCTTGAGGCCGGCGGACATGACCGCGGTGACCGCGGTCGAGGAGACCTCGCTCAGCCGGATCCGCAGGGTCGGGTTGCCGTAGGTCCCGATGCCGGTGCCGGGGTAGTAGAACGCGACGATCCGGTCCCAGGAGAGGCCGCGGGTCGCCGCTCCGTACGCGCCCCACTGAGACATCCCGCGGCCGTGGCCGTAGCCGTGCCCCGAGAGGACGGCTTCACCGGACGTCGTGAGCGGCACGTTCTCCGCGGTCGCCGGACTCGACGCCGCGACGCCGACGGGGAGCGTGGCGGCAACCGTCACCGCGAGGGCGGCCGCCACCCGGCGCCCGGGTCGGGCTCGTCCCTCGGAGTTCAGCTTGGGCATCGTCCACCTCATCGTTCGTCTGCTCGTCCATGCCCCGGCCAGGGGCGCGAGCGGGAACGGGCGTCGTCGGGACCCCCGAGGGCAGCAGGCATCACCTCGCGATGCGGACCCGGTTCCCCCCGCGTGCTGCCCCCCTGATCGGCCTCCCCCCCGACGTCCTGAGCACTCTCGTCCGGGCACGCTCGTCCGGGCGTCGCGGAGAGCAGCGCAGCGGGGGCGCCGGCTGCAACGGGGTCGTCCCGACGAGGCCGAACCTCCTCCCCCTCCTCATCACCTCGCCGGGAACGAGGCGGCCACCGGGGCGGTCGAGGGGCACGGGGCTGCCGATGCCTTTGCCGCTGTGCCAGTCTGGGTGGGTGCTCGACCACCTTTCGATCCAGTGCGCCGACGTCGCGGTGAGCGCCGCGTTCTACGACTCCGTGCTCACGCCGCTCGGGGGCCGCCGGGTCATGGACTTCGGGGAGGTCATCGGGTACGGCGCGGGATCGTTCCCGGACTTCTGGCTCGGGCCACAGGCGACGGGTGCGGGATTTCGCGAGTCGCACATCGCCTTCGCCGCGCCGAGCCGGGCCGCCGTCGACGAGTTCGTCCAGCGGGCCGTGGAGGCCGGCGCAGAGGTCCTCCACGCGCCGAGGGTGTGGCCGGAGTACCACCCCGGCTACTACGGCGGCTTCGTCCGGGACCCGGACGGGAACAACGTCGAGGCCGTCTGCCACACCCCGGAGTGACGGCCCTGACGAGGGCGGGAGCCACGAGCTCTCGAGGAGACCGACGGATGTCGCGGCGCTCCGTGCCCGGACGGGTGGTCACGGCACGGCGAGCCAGGGTGGGGAGGCCGGGGCGCCCTCGGCTACCCTGTCTGCGCGTGGCCGCGCCCCCGCCCTCGCACCGGTGTGGGTGGTGCTCGGTCAGGCCCTCCCCGCCCTCGTAGCTCAGGGGATAGAGCACCGCTCTCCTAAAGCGGGTGTCGCAGGTTCGAATCCTGCCGGGGGCACTCCACGTTTGCGCAGGTCAAGGTCCTTTTTTCGGATCTTCTCGGCTGGCGAAGGTAGGGTCTGTAATTGTCGCGGGACCCGTGCGGAACCCGTAGGAGCGATTCAATCGATCCAGAGCGGCCCGGTCGGCGTCCGTTCCCATCAGGTGGCCGTAGGTGTCTAGGGTGAGTTTCGCTGTGGAGTGACCGAGCCACGCGGACACCGTCTTGATGTCGATACCGGCGGCGATCCACAGGCTGGCGGCTGTGTGACGCAGATCGTGTGGGCGACGACCCCGGCCCGTTGTGCTCCAGCGCACGCCGCGACGCCAGTTCTGAGCATGAAGGTACCCACCTTCGGGCGCGGGGAAGAGCAGATCGTCCGGGCTACGCCCTTGAGCCCACTCAGACACGACCGGGATGACGAGGTCCGAGAGCGGCACGAGGCGCATACGCCCGCTCTTGGTCGTCGATCGCTCGATCACCCGTCCAGTCCGGGCCGACTGCGGTAGCGACCGTTTAACCACCAACGCTGGATAGGGGACGTCGACTACGTCGCACACTCGCAGACCCCGAAACTCACCGAGTCGCACGCCGGTGAGCCCCAGAACCAGGGTGACGTCCGCGTAGCGGCCCGCGAGTGCGCGCTGCCTCTCCACGACGGCCAACAGTTCGTTAAGGGAGATCTTGGTGTATGCAGATCCTCCGCTCCTGTTCCTATAGTGTCGAGTCGTGTGGGAATCTGCCAGGCGCTTAATAGGTCGTCGGACCTTGCGCACCGTGACCGCTCCAGCACACCTTCAGTGCGAAGACGAAGCCCCACACGATGGACGTCATGGTGCCGGTGCTGAGTTTGACCTCAACGTCATCGAGACACGGATCGCCGATGCGATTGCACAAGAGAGAATCGGTGATCGGATCGAGCAGGCTATACGCTCAACGCATGCGGCAGATGAGGTTGTTGCTGCAGCTAACCATGCAACGGCCCAAAGGCGGCTTCGTTGGTTCGCGGCGATTTCAACGGCCAGTTTGTTATTGTGTGCATCTGCTGGAGTAGTGGCTGCGTATAGAGCGGTTATAGGATTCGATTCCCCAAATATAGTCAGGAGTAGGGGCGAGATCTCCATCGGCATAACTGGTCAGCCACTTGGTGCGGCGGATGGAGTACGGATCTCGTACTCTTACCTAGATCAGCCGTTCGCGGCTGGTGACACGCGTCTCGAGCTCACGTTTCCCTCGTCGGCTATAGGCCGACGCTGGGTCATAGTCCTTCAAGGACCAGCAGTTCTGGATCACGCTGTGTCACTGTCGGATGATGTCGGCCCAATTACGTTCGTGTATCACTCGTGCCTAGGTGAGGCGGGATTGGCCACCTTGGCTTCAGTGCCCTGTCAGGTAATCGAAGGGACCGTCAGTCCCTACCTCGATCGGGCGGGTCAGGTGGGAGAAGTCTCGGATTCATCCTTGTGCAACATCGGCGATCAAGGCTATCGAGAAGACTATACAACGCATGCGCAAAGCGTCTTGATCGTTGGCAAATCGGACAACGTGACAGCCGCAACATGGGCTCAGAAGACGATATCTTTACCGGCGTTCCGGGCCTGGGGGGTGGACACTCCTCTCGCACCCTTGTTTAGTGATTTACCCATCAAGGCCGACGCGATAGAACCGGAAATCACATCGGTGTGTACCGCCATTGATATCCCAAAAGCTACTAACATTAGCTCGATTGCTGATCCACAGCCGACTGAGCGGAATGAGTTCTATCTTCTATGGAAGAGCCGCCCCGCTGATGCACAGGTGCCGCAGCACCACACTGTGGGGGTCCGCAATTTGGATGCGGACGAAGTGCAAAATGCTTTACTCATCGCCGCCGGGGTTTTGTTCACCATAGGTGGCGGATTCGTCCCCGTTCTCATCCAGACAATATTTGCTCTCGAGCGACCAGGCCGAAGGCTGGGCGCGCACGGCAAGGCCAGTAGGCACTGAACTGTATGCCCACAGTTCGTAGCTGCTGATGGTCGCCATAGAGTCGAGCGATCAACTTGTTCCAACGACTCTGGCGGGCGCGTCGAGGACGTGTTCGTATGCGGGGCCCTGCCGACGAGGCATATCGACTCTATTCAGGTCCCGGCATGACTCCAACCTTCCCAAGGTTTGGAGTCTCCCGACATGCCGGGGCGGTTCAAGCCACCCCCAGACTCACAGTCGGGCACGTCGAGGTCTTCCAGATGGGCAGCGTCAGAACTTCCATCTTCGGGAGGCCTCGACCCCTTCCCAGCGACCGACGCGCCGCCGGCTACTACACCCTCATTTGTGATGAGCCCCTAAAGCGGGTGTCCCAGGTTCGAATCCTGCCGGGGGCAACACAAGTTTCCGCAGATCGGAGGTGGATTCTGAACCCAAGAGCAATTGAATCGAGTGCTTGATGGCTCTGGCGTGGCCCCGAGGCGGCCCCGAGGGAGCGATTCAAGACGCGAATCCCGCTTGGGATCGTTGCTCACGCGACGCCGAGAATCACGGCGCCGTGCACTCAACGACTTGCTGTTGACTGGGTTGAGCAGGGAGGGTGACCGTCACGTTCAGGGTGTTATTCGACTCATCTCGCTCGGCGATGTCATTGGCCGGGTCGGCGGTCACAGTGAAACGGTGAGAGCGCTCATAGGCGTCCGGCAGCAGATCAACCTGCATAGCAGTAAAGCTTGAACCGTCACTCACCCCACTGTTGCCCCTACCACTCAGTCCAGTGTCGCTTGTAATGCTGAATGGCACGAGACTAGGCAGTTGGTCCGGTCCAGAGTTCAGGATTCTCACGAAAATCGTGAGGTTGTCAGCACCGCTGAGTGCGCCACCGGGGATAACATAACATTCCGGCAGAGTGGAAAGCGACAAGTCCACGTTAGAAGTTTGGCCGCTCGTTGAGATTGGCGGCATAGCATCGACTTCAACCTCTACAAAGGACGCTGGGCCCTTCAAATTCTGGTGAATTAGAAGTTGAGCGTGACCAGCGGCACCGGGTTTGACGTGAACCCTGATGGAGCATGTTGCTTCCTTATTCAGTGATGCGCCTTTGCAGGTCCCCTCCTGGCTAAGGCGGCCACCCGCAGCTCCGCGGAACTCGAGGCTAGTGATCCGCAGCCTCTTAGTACCGGCGTTTATAACCGTCACCCCTGGTTCACACGGGTCGTTCGTGCAAAACAGTTGTCTCGGAGACCACTCTATACAGAGCTGCCCCTCGCAGGTCATTCCTGGCGGCGACGTCGTAGGCACTTCTGTTTTGGGTGCTGTTGTCTGTCCTTGTGGGTTCGGGAAGGTTGCGCCGGGTGTGCCTTGAACCTTGTCCCGCACGGTGAAGCCGCCATAGGTCACTATCAAGGCTAAAACGGCAACGAGGACGCCTACCCCCAGCCTGAGATGGGGTCCAGGACCCGCGACCGCGACCAGCGGGGGCACGGCGGCACCAACCGTGGCACCTATAAGTGTGAGGTTCGGGGACGAGCCGAACGCACTCGTGACGAGCGTGCCAGACACCGAGCCGATCACGGCCAGCAGCATCGGCATGGCCGCGTGCTGGCGGTTGTCTGCCGGCTCCGCCGGCTGTTGCGTGCTTATCCCACTCACCCCCCGTCACCCCTCGGTTCTTGGACACCGATCGCCGCCTTGTCCCACATGACCGCCGCCCGCCTTCAATTCGATAGTCCTCCTCCACGGCGAGTGACGCTAGACCGTATGCACGACCGGTTCGAAGAGAGGCGGGCAGGGGGCCGGCCGCGGTCCGCCGTAGTGCGCGTCCAGGATCAAGGCCTCGCCGGGAACCTTTAGCGGGTGCTAGTCATGGACCATCCAGGTGGCCGTGTCGAGGATGAGCACCCGCGGCCGGTCGATCACGACCGCCATGCTCTTGCGCGCCGGCGCGGTGGGCAGCTGAACTAAACCAGTGGCGGACGAGCCTGTCGACCTTGCGGATCACCGGAGCCCGGCCGATGCTCGGGAACATCGACGCCAGCAGGTGAGCAGCAGCCGTGAAACAGGTCCACTTCTCGCCTGGCTACCGGCCAGCAGCCGAGGTCGAGGCTGAGTACTACCGTCACGACAAGGCCGTCGACCAGCCGCCCAGACACGACTGACCGTCTGATAAAACCGGGGCGATTCAATCATTCGATCGTGGGGGCGACACTCAAGCCGCCGCCGAAGAAGTACGGTGGTCCTCACGGCTTTTGGGGCGGCATCTGGGGATCTCCAACGGATGTCGCCAATGCGTGGCGCGACTACAGCGTTGCGCCGTGGCGGGTTGAGACGTTCAAGTTCTCGATCGACCCGCCGCCTGTCGGCAAGGTCACCGATGTTGTCGGGGCGGGCTGAGAATGGCCTCCCGTCCGGGGTATACCACGACCTCAAGGTCACCTCGCTGGATTGGCGGGATGGTCAGCTTGGTGTGAAGACTCATTGGAGGCGCCAAGTCCCTTGACACGGTTGCGCGCCACGAGTTTCATGATGGGGGTGGCACTACCGCCTCTCCTGCTGGGTCCTGTCTTGCGCCGTGTCGAGCCGAGGGCCCTGTCGGTGTTCGTCGCCACCAGCACATCCGCGGCGATCACTGTCACGGTCTACGACGGAGTCGTCGACGCTGCGGCACCACCGCCTCCTCGCGCCACCGCCACCGGGCAAACTACCGCTTTCGCGAAGGCGTTCCATGGCGCGGTCGTGACCGTCCCGTTCGAGGAGACCGCTCCCTTAAGCCCGGGTCAGCGCGTCTCCTACGACGTGTCAATAGCCTTATCCGGCGGCCCGCCACGCTCGCTGCGGGACCTCAACTTGCTCACCGACCAAGAGCTGCCGGGCTATCAGCCCGACTCTCCACTGCCTCTCGACAACCCCGAGGATCCACCGCCAAAGCCCCGACCGGCGGCCCAACCCGTCGAAGTCTGCTCGCTGGGCTACGCCGAGAACCAGCTGCCGTCGTTTGTCACCTGCCCACCCCACCTTGAAGACCTGGTCATCGCTCATGCCTCATGCCGCAAACCCCACGGGGAGGGCGTTCCGGCTCTCGGTAACCTCGACACCGTCATCGACGACCTCGACGGGGAGGCTGCAGGCCGGCCACACATGCTGTTCCTCACCGGTGACCAGATCTATGCCGACGATGTCGCTGCCGCGTTGCTGCCGGGGCTGACGACGCTCGGTATCGAACTGCTCGGCGGCCTTGAGCAGGTCCCGTCACCTGTTGATGACGCGCCGCTCAACGTGAGCAGTCTCGTCCTTCCCGCAGGTTTCCGGCAGAAGGTCACTGGCCGAGCGCATTTCACTTCTGCGGAGGCGGCCAGCCACCTGCTCGGGTTCGGTGAATGGCTGGCGATGTACTGCGTCGCGTGGAACCCTGCGCTGTGGCCGATCCTTGCGGTCGCAGACACCGCAGACCTCGGAACACCAGCGCGGATCAAGGAGAAGCTGGAAATTGATCGCGCACACGCACCGAACAATGCCCCCCGCGCGCTCGGGCGTCCTACGCCAGACGCCCCCGAGGGCGCCCTGTCGTCGCTGTACGCTGGCACCGCCCCTGCGCTAGAGGCGCTGGCCAGCGCGCGCAACCAGTTCCTCGATGAGAAGGCGCGCCTCGACGACTTCCGAAGGGAGGTGCCGAGGGTCCGACGACTCCTCGCGAACGTGCCGACCTACATGATTTGTGATGATCACGACGTCACGGACGACTGGTTCATGACCGCGGGCATCCGCGACCGTACCTTGAGCACCGCATTCGGAAGATCGTTGCTGCGCAACGCTCTTAGCGCCTACATCATCTGTCAGGCGTGGGGCAATGACCCCGTTGGTTGGGCAACTGAACCCCACTTGGCCGACGCCCTGTCAGGGGTGGCGGGCTTGTTCACGGGAGCGTGGAGCGGCGGGCTGCCGGATGCGACGGCGGCGAGCGGCGTGGACGCCGCGCTCGGGCTCGCCCCCGCAGTCGTGCCTCCGATGGACTTCGCATTCAGTGTCGACGGCCCGATGCACAGGGTGCGTGTGCTCGACACCCGCACCCAGCGTCAGTACGACGCGCCGGATCTCCCGCCAGGACTGCTCACCCAGCGCGCCCTTGACCGGCAGCTCCCGCGCGAGACGCTGCCAGACGGCCACGTGCTCGTCGTCGTCTCCCCTGCCCCAGTGTTTGGGCCACCGATCATCGCCGACATCGCCGGACCGGTCCGCATCGCCATTCACGACTACCGCTCCTTGGCGAGGTCAGAGACCCAGCGATCAGCGGCTGAGGACCTCACTGGCCTCCCCGGCGGACAGCCGACCGGCATACAAGCCAACGACGCCGAACACTGGGGTGCACACCCGCTTGCGTTCGAGCGTCTGCTCGACCGGCTCGGGTGCTTCCCCCGGGTCGTTGTCCTCGCCGGCGACGTCCACTACGGTGCCGCCTTCGCGATGGATTGGACACGCACACCAGTGACCGGCGACCCACGCACCAGCCGGATCGTGCACTTCACCTCCAGCGCGGCCAAGAACGGTTGGCCGAAGAAGGTGCGCAACCTTCTCGGACTCAGCGGTTTGGCCACCGGACTGCAACGCATCGGCCTGCCGATGACCCGGCTCGGATGGTCGTCGACCCTTCCCCCTGTGCTGACCGACCTGGGCACAGAGCCCCCCATGGCTCGGCTGCGGGTCCGCACCGGTCCGGTGCTGCTATCGGACGAGCTGTTCCGTGAGCAACACCAGCTCGCGCGTCCGCCCGAGTGGCTCTGGCGGGCGATGCCGATCACCGATGTGCGGCCTTCTGTAGACCGGCCGCCGGCAGCACGCGTTCCGATGCCCGCCGCTGACCTGCCCGGCGACACGACCGCGGTGCACTCCTACGACACCTTGGTCGCGCTGCACAGCCAGGCCCTGAGCACGGCCGCGGTGGCCCGCGGACTGCAGTTCATCAACAATGCCGCGCTGATCACGTTCGCCGTCGACGGGGACGAGTTGTCGGTGAGCCAGTCCTTGTACTCGCTGCGACCGCGGCCCCAACCCAACGAGACGGCCGACGTCTACATCCTTCACACGGCCCGGCTCGACCCCGACCCAGTGCCCGTTCCAATCGCCGTCGGACCGGGGGCAATCTAATGGCCGACCTCTTCGCCGGGTTGGTTCGACGCGTCACAGAGATCGCGCTGGAGGTCGTTGCCGCTCTCGGCTCGACCAGCGCACGTGAGGACCTGATGGCCCGCGCTGGGCAACTCCCACCGGCGGCCGCTCCTCCCCCCAACGCCGACCTGACGGCGACCCTCACGGCCCTCGAGGCGCGGGCCGCCGCACCCGGTGGCGGCGACGACGCGCTGGGCCTGCTCAAAGACCTGGGCGACGCGATGACCACGCTGGTCGCATTCGTGCAGCAGGCCGCCGAGGTTGACAGCCTCGATGACGCCTGGAACTTCCTGGCCACCTACCTCGACCTGATCTTTGTTCAGAGGCTCCGCCTGCACAGGCCCGAGACCCTAGCCCTTCTTCAGGTCTTGCACCTGATTTCCGAGGACCGGGTGATGATCGCCGACGCGATCCGCGCCGGCCCACGGTGGGGCAACTACTTGCTCGGCAGTCCCGCCGATGACGACGCCGCAGCCAACAACCTGTCGATCATTCTCGGCGCGCTCCTCGGATGGGTCGGATTTCACATCCCGCCGGAGGACGACACGGGCAACGTCTGGCGGGAAGACATCCTCTTTGGCTGGGACCCCGACCCGAGTCCGGCCAACCCGCACGCCCAACGGGCCCTCGCCCGCGCCGCGACCTATCGGTTGACCAGACGCGCAGGCGACGTGGCGGCAAGTCCGGAGGCGCAGGTCGGAATCACTGCCATCGTGGTCCCCCCCGAGGACGGCGGGTTGGGTGTCTACCTCGGGCTCGAGCTCGGCGGCGACGTCACCTTCGCCATAGGCGACCATCTGGAACTGGTACTCGCCGCCGATGCGCCGGGCGCATTCGACGTCTTCTTCGGCGACCCGACATTCGCCGGTGTGAGCGGCGCCGGCGCTTCGGCCTCCCTGCTGCTCCGGCGCAAGGCCGAGACCGCCGACGCACTAGAGTTGGACCTCCTTTCCGGCGTCAGTCTGGAGATGGGCACGTTCTCGACCGGGCTTCAGGTGGGTGATCCGACCCATCTGTCGCTCGCGGTCGGTGGCGGTGCACTTGTTTTGTCACGCGACACGCTTGGATTCCTGGGGTCCGTGCTGCCCAGCGGCGGCACGAAGATGACCTTCGACGCCGAACTCACCCTCGACACCAAGGGCCACCTGACCTTTGCTGGTGGGGCGGGGCTACGAGTGACCGTGCCGGTGAACAAGACGGTCTCCGTCTACACCATCCGATCAATCACCCTCGCCATGTCCATCAAGGAGGGCGAAACCGGTGCTGGCGCGTCCGTGGCCGCACTGGCCTCGTTCGTTGTGCGGTTCGGCAGCGCGTTCATTGTGACGGTCGACCAGATCGGCGCGGAGCTGCTGTGGAGGTTGCCGTCGTCGCCGCCACCGGAAGGACCTCAGCCAGACCAAGCACCTCCAGTGGCCGGAAACATCGGCCCGATAGGTCACCTCTCGCTGGACTTCGTCGCCCCCACCGGCATTGGTGTCGAGATCGCCATCGGGCCGGTGACCGGTGGCGGGTTCCTGTTCTTCGACCCGACACGCAGGACCTACGGCGGCGTCCTCGAAGCCTCGATGCAGCTATGCAGCAGAGGCATTCAAGTCAAGGCCGCCGGTCTGCTGCGCGAGAGTGACGACGGCTGGTCGTTCCTCCTCATCGTCTCGGCCCAGTTCCACCCCGGCTTTGAGATCTTCGTCGGCTTCACCCTTAACGGGGTCGGCGGCATGGTCGGCATCAACGTCGCCGTCGACATCGACAAGCTCCGAGAAGGGCTGCACGACGGCTCGGTCGGCCGGTTGCTGTTCCCCGACGACCCAGTCGCCAACGCACCGGCGATCATCGCGACGATGGCGGCGGTCTTTCCGGTTCGGCGTGGCGCTTGGGTGGCCGGGCCGATGCTGCAGCTCGGCTGGGGGCGACCAGACCCATTCGTCACCCTCTCGGTCGCCATCGTCCTGTCGTTCCCCTCACCGGCTGTGCTCGCGATCCTGGGTCGTCTCGAGCTCACCGCGCCGAGCAAGGATGCGCCCCTGGTCATGCTCAAGGCCGACTTCCTTGGTGTCATCTCCTTCGACGAGCCGTCGGTCAGCTTCGACGCCTCCCTGGTCGAGAGCCGGCTCGCCGCGTTCCCGCTGACCGGCGACATCGCGCTGCGCGCCGGGGCCCCGGGGTTCGTCCTTGCGGTCGGCGGTCTGCACCCCAACTTCACCTCGCCGATCCCGCTGCCGAAGCTACGCCGGATCGCCCTCGACGTCTCTGCCGACCACTCCACCAAGATCAGGGCCGAGGCCTACATCGCGGTGACCTCCAACACCTTCCAGATCGGGCTGCACGCATCGCTCGACATCGACGCCGGACCGGCCTCGGTGCACGGCTGGGTCGACCTCGACGCCCTGATTCAGCGGACGCCGCGGTTCTGGTTCTCAGTGCACATCGACATCGGGCTCGAACTGCGGATCGGGGGGCGCTGCATCTCTGGCATCAACGTCGACCTCCTCCTGGAGGGCCCGGGCCCGTGGCACGCCAAGGGGTCAGCCAGCATCTCGTTCGTCTTCTTCACCCTCCACGCCAGGTTCGAGACCACCTGGGGTGAGATCTCGCGGTCCACACCGCCCCCCACCATCGACGCGGTAGCGGTGGTGGTCCAGGCCCTCTCAACCGACGGTGCGTGGAGCGCGGTGGCCCCGACCGGCGCGGCGATCGTCAGCTTCCGCGACGTCCGCCGCGGCGCCATCGGCGTGCACCCCGACGGGCAGCTGAGCGTCCGACAGCAGACCGTGCCGATCGGGGTACCTCTGTGCCGGATCGGACAGTCACCGGTCGTCGGCGGCAGCCAGATCGTGACCCTCGCTCCCAGCGGTGGAGCGCCCCCCTCGGCGGCCTCGACCGGCCTTTTCGCCACCTCACAGTTCCTCGACCTCAGCGACGACGAACGGCTGGGCCGGCCATCGTTCGAGTCATTCCAGGATGGAGTCCTGTTCGGGTCCACGACCATGGTGACGTCCGCCGTCCAGACCACGACGACGGCATACGAGACCGTTTTCGTGCCGGACCCCGCGCCGCCGCTGCCCCGGCGACGGCTATTCCACGCCCTCACCATCGAGCTGATGGCGCACTCACTGGAGCGGGGCTCGATCGCTCGGTCCGGGTTGCACACCGCGGCCCTGCACAACGGACCGTCACAGCAGGTCCGGCTCTCCGATGAGAGCTACCGCATCGTCCACGCGGATTCGCTGACCGCCGTCGCGCCCCACCCGCTGCCTTTCAAATCGATGACCGCCGCCATGGTGGCGATGGGATCAGACCCCCGCCTTGCGGTCGTCGCCGCGCATGAGGTGGTGAGCTGATGGCCGACGCGACCTACACCTTCCTGTCCTACGTGCGCACCGGCTTCGCCGCCGCGATCACCACCGCGGACACGTTCTCCGAAGCACAACCCGCGCTGGCGGTCGCCGACGTTGGGGTCACCGTCGCCGGCTCGGGTGGGGCGCCCACCCCGGTCAGCCATGCCGCCACGGTGCGCGGACCTGGCGACGTCGTCGGCCTGGCACGCAGCCAGGTGGTGCGCACCGACCCGGTCGACGGCTCGATCGGGGTGGAGCCGAACTACTTCGCCCAGGTCGAGTTCGACCGCCCGGACCTGCCGTGGATGTTCACCCCCGCCGCGGCCGTGGGTGAGCGGCTCCGGCCGTGGCTCGCCCTGGTCGTCCTCGACGCGTCGGGACCAAATGCGTGCACCCTGGCCGCGGGCGCGCCGCTGCCGACACTCACGGTCCCGGCCGCCGCGGCCGACCAGCTCCCCGACCTGGTCTCCTCCTACCTGTGGGCCCACGCACAGGTCGTCGCGCCCGAAGGCCAGAGCCTGACCGCCGCCCTGTCCGGGCCAGATCCACGCTTGAACGTCTCGCGCCTGCTGTGCCCCCGACACTTGTCGGCCAACACGCCCTACCTGGCCGCCGTGGTGCCCACCTTCGAGGTCGGCCGCCTGGCCGGGCTCGGGATGCCGGTCCAAGATGGCGACGAGGCGACGCTGGCCCCCGCGTGGACTGTCGGCGGCAACGCGGTGCTGCCAGTGCTGTACTCCTTCCGGTTCACCACCGGCGACGACGCCGACTTCGAGTCCCTCGCCCGCAAGCTCGCCGGGCGGCCGCTGCCCGCCGGAGTCGGCACCCGGGCGATGGACGTCTCTCGCCCCGGCGCCGGGATCCCTGAGCTCCCCCAACCGACATCCGTCGACGACACCCACACAATCACCTGGCTCGGCGGAGCGCTCCAGCCCATCGATGTCGACACCGCGGCCCCCAGACAAGACCCCGCCGCGCAGGAAGCGTTCCGCACGTCTTTGACCATCCTGCTCGATCGCCCAGCAGAGCTGGTGCGCGGTGGCGTCACCGACGCGGTAGTCGCTCCCCCGATCTATGGAGACCAGCATGCGCTGGTCGTCGAGCTCGGCTCCGGCACCCCACCGCCATGGCTCGCCGAGCTCAACCTGGACACGCGTGCCCGGGTTGCGGCCGGGCTCGGAACCCAGGTGATCCAGCAGGACCAGGAGGACCTGATGGCCAGGGCCTGGCAGCAGCTCGGGGACGTGCTCTCGGCCAACCACGCGCTGCGCCGCGCCCAGTTCGCTCGCACCGCCTCGCTCCGTGTGCACCAGCGGCTCTCCACGCTCGACCCGGCGAACCTGCTAGCCCTCAGCGCGCCAGGACACGCTCGGGTCATCGGTGCCAGCGGCGCGCCGGTGACCCTCACCAGCGCGGTCCGCACCAGCCGCCTACCCCGGGCGGCAGCCACCTCGGCGTTCCGGCGGCTGGTGCGGCCGGTCGCCGCCACAGCGCGCGCGGCAGCCAAGTCCGATGTCTCGGCCGCGGTCATCAACCGGTTCTCGACCGCCGAGTTCACCACCGCAGGAGGGCTGCCCGACGGGGTCGCAACGATGCTCTCGGCGACCGAGGTGATTGGCGAGACTGCCGCGGCAGCCACACTGACCACGCTGGGCGACACTTCCGGGGGCGGGGCATCGCGCCTCGACACCACACTGGCGACCCTCGCCGGTGCCCTGACGCCGCTCCCCACCGGTGACGACATTCGTGCCGGCACCGTCAGCGACCAGGTCGGAGCTGTCGCGCTGCTGAAGAGCATGGGCGCGGTGAGCGCCTCCGCGATCGGTGACACGCTTCGGTCCGCTGTCCAACCGAGTCCACCCTCCTCCCCCGGGCAACCCGCGCCACCACCGATCCGGGTACCTCGATCCCCGGGCCCGATCGTCGGTCCGGGCACACCGATGCGAGTCCAGATCATCCCCACCGCCCTCACGCACCCGACACTGCAACCCCGACCCCCCCGCCCTCAGGGGCCAAGCCCTGGCAGGGCGGTCAGAACCGACCTGTCGGCGGGCAGAATCTTCACCCCGCCCGGCGGTGACGTGGTGCTCGACCCCGGCCGGGTCGTCGTGCATGGTGGCGCCGTAGTGATCACCGACGACGCCGTGACCAAGATCGTCACCGGCCAGTCAGCGGTCTCCCCCGTCAGCGACGCCACCTGGGCTCAGCTGGCGAGGGACGGCAAGCTGCCCATCTCGGTCGCGGCCGCCGACCCCGTCAGCGACCCCGGGACCCGACTCGACACCTTCCGCAAGGACCCGGTCGCACTCACCGCGCTCGCCCAGCTCGCCGGAGGCCAGGTCCAGGCGACCGTCGAGCTCGACCGGGCGGCTGCTGGCCTCGCCGTCACCGGCACGGCGCTGGGCGCGCTGGAGGCACTGGCCACCGGCACCTTTGAGGCAGTCCTCCCCGTCGTGAAGCCCTCTGCCGTATCCGCTGCCGATCGAACCTCGCTGGTCTCGCTCCTCACCGCGTCCGCGGATGCCTTCGACCGGCTGGTGACGGCTGGTGATGCCCCCATCGCGCCCGCCGGACCGTCCCTGGATCTCGTCGCGCTTCGCGTCGCGCTGCTCGCCAAGATCGACCCGGAAGTCACGGTCCTGGCGCGCATCCACTCCAGGATCTCCCGCCCGGCAGTCATCGGCATCGCACCGCGTGACCCCTTGGACCAGGTGATGGCCTGTCCCCAGTTCCGCGACCCGATGTGGCAGTCGTTGCGTGACCTCACCGACCAGGGCTCGACCAACGGCAACGACTGGATGCTCCCGGGCCTCGGCCTGGTGCCGCCCGACACCGCGACCCTGGTCAAGACCAACCCCGCGTTCGTCGTCGCGCATCTGGTTGGCCTCAACCACGAGTTCATGAGAGAGCTCCTCTGGCGCGAGTACCCGACCGACCGGCGAGGCACCTCCTTCGCGCGGTTCTGGGGTCGGCCCGGACCCTCAGGCGAGGACATCATCCCCACCCACACCTTCACCGGGGGGCTCGTCGACAACCTCACCACCGGGGAGAACGGCGAGGCGGTGCTGTTGCTGCGCAGCGAGCTGTTGCGGCGCTATCCCGGCTCGATCGTCTACCTGAGCCAGGCGACCGAGCAGAACACACCGAGCGGCGCCCGCTTGGTCCTCAACGAGGGCTCAACCAGGCTTCCGGTTTTCCGGGGAGACCTACCACCAGACGTCACGTTCGTCGGCTTCCCCATCCAGCCAGAGGAACTGCGGACCGGAAGCCCGCCGTGGTGGTTCGTCCTGGCGCAACCGCCCACCGAGCCCCGCTTCGGACTCGACGACCCGGCCGACGACACCCCCGCCCTCCCGACCTCGGCCAACGACCTCGCCTGGAGCCACCTGAGCCCGGACGGGTCCCCCGCCTCCCCGACGTCGTTCGCGATCGCCGACCCACCGACCCTGCGAGGTCACCGGATCGAGGGCCTCACGTGGGGAGCCAACGCCGCCGTCCAAGCGCACCTGACCTACCAGCACCCGGTGCGCGTGGCGATCAGAGCAGCCGACATGTTGCCGCCTTCCCCTGCGCCGGGACCGCCCGCCCCTGCTCCCGCCGAGGGCGGCACCCCATGACCGACCCAACACCACACCGGCGCCCGGTGGATCCTCACGGCCCACCGATCGACCCGCCCAACCCACACCGCCCCCCGACCCGGCCTCCCCCTGTCGATGTCCCCCCGATCCACCTCCCGCCGATCAGTAACCACCCGGACCCGCAACCCGACCCTCCGCCAGAGCCAGCCATCGCGCCTGCCGACGTGCCTGTCGCGCTCCTGCCGATCGGCCTCGAGACCCGCTTCGACGGCGACACCCTGCTCATCCGCATCCTTCCTGACGAGATCCACGTCGAAGACCACGAGGCCGGGCTGACGGCCGCCGAAGTCGCGGTCGGCCAACAGTTTTGGACGCGAGTGTGGCGCGGCGGCACGACGGAGCCAGCTGCGTCCAAGGCCGAGGTCACGGCCTGGACCGCTCTCGTGCAGTCGATCGGCGACTCCCGGAGAGCCGCCTGGGTGGCCGAGCGCAGCACCCCAACCGGTGGCACGCGACCGGCCGAGCCGGTGCCCGAGAGCACCGGCCTCCACGACCCGCCGACCTTTCCCGACCCAGACCACCGAGACCGGGCCTGGAGCGAGGCCGCCACATCGACGACGTTGCCCGACCGGTTCGTCGCCCTGGCCTATCGACAGGTGGGTCGTGGCGGCCAGGTCGGATACGCACCGATCGGGGTGCCGGTCGTCGGCAACCCGGTCGACGACACGATCCAGCTCGGGTTCGACCCCACGGCCGAGGCGCCACCGGTCGACGACAACGGTCCGGCCCTTCCGGAGGGCATGCGGTGGATGGTCGACCCGGCCGTGGCCGAAGCCGCCGGGTTATTGATCCGCATGCCGTTGCCGCCCGGAACCAACCGCATCGACCGGCTCATCGTCCTCGGGGTCCTCAACGCCACGGACCCGGCAACCTCCGGGGCACGGCTGGCCAACGTGCTGGCCGGGCACCACTACTCCACCGGTCTGGGCATCGTCCCGGTGGGCACGGCCTCGAACAACACCGCAGCGCAGCGCACCGGGTTCACCCGCGCCGATGACCCGGTCGCCAGCTTCGCGGTGGAGCGTCGCACCCCGACGCCACCGCCAGGCTCTGATGGTGCGCTGCTGGCCACCGCGCTCGGGGTGCCACCTGAGACCCTTCGCGGAGTCGCCCACTCCAACGACGCCGAGCAGGAAGCCGCCGCCCACCTCAACGCGCTGGTCTGGCCGGCGACGATCGGCTACTGGCTGGAGACCCTCATCCAGCCGGGGCCAGCGGACGCAACGATCGACCAGATCCGCGCACACTGCGTCGATTTCGTGCGAGGTCGTGGCCCGTTGCCGGCGATCCGCGTGGGCTCCCAACCCTACGGTGTGCTCCCGGTCACCAGCCTCCGCCGATGGACGCCGTCGAGCGAGCCAGACGGCGTCATCGAAGCGGTCCGGCTCCTGCGCGGAGCCCTGCCCTGGTGGGTCGACGGCATCGGCCGGGCACCGGTCGTACGCGCTGGCGCCGACCCCGACCACGGCACCCTCGACATGCTCGCCCAGTCGCCGGTCTCGAGCAGCGTCGGAATCCGATCGATGCTCGGCGCCAACGCCTGCTTCGTCCCGCACCCGCGCTTCTTCGGCGGCAAATCACCCGCCGCGGAAGCCAAACGGCAACGCTGGCTGGCGCTGACGGCATTCCGAGCGCTGGGCATCAACGGCGTGCCGTACCTCGCCCAACTTGTCGCACAAACCACGCACACCACGGACTTCCGCCTCCCCTACACCGTTGACCCACAACGCACCCCTGCTGACGCGGCCACCGACTGGTTGGCGATCTCGGCGTACCTGACGGGCCTGCGCGGCCAACGCACCGCCGACCTGCAAGGCGAGGACCCGCGCACGCTCACCTCACTGCTGACCCTGCTCGCGCGACGCTCGGTGATGCTGGAGCGGGTGCGGTCCGGGATCCGCGACACCGGTGGCCTCATCGCCGGCGCCCTGGTCGAGGCCCACCTGCGGGTCACCGACGACGCAGTCATCAACGCGCAACTGGTCTCGACCACCGCGACGATCCGCATCGGCGAGTTGCGCTCGGCAGCCGGTGCTCTCCTCGCCGGCTCGGTGCAGGACCCAAGCGGCGCACCGCTGACGATGGCCGAGCGGCTCGACGAGCTACTCGTGCTGCACCCGATCGACCCCCAGGTCCACGGTCACTACGCCGACACCGTCGCCGCCGCCGAGGCGGCGGCACAACTCGATCCGGACCGTGCGGCGCTGCTGCTCGGTGAGAGCCTTGACATCGCTTCGCACCGGGTCGACGCCTGGGTGACCAGCCTCGCCGCCCGCAGACTCGCCGAGCTCCGCGCCGCCCAACCGGTCGGTATCACCCTCGGCGCCTACGGCACCGTCGAAGACCTCAACCGTCTCACCCCACCGACACCTGTTGCCCAACCACCACACGGAGCACCTTCGCCGCTGGTGGAGGACCCCGGCGCCGGCGGCTTCGTCCACGCCCCCTCGATGGCGCAGGCGGCAACAGCGGCGGTCCTTCGCGCCGCCCACCTGGCCCACACCGCGGCCGACCCCGGCGCCGCGGCACTGGCCATCGACCTGTCCAGCGACAGAGTTCGCCTCGCCCTCGGGCTCCTCGACGGCGTCCGCGAAGGCCAGCCCCTCGGAGCCCTCCTCGGCTACCGCACCGAACGCATGCTGCACGAGGCCGGCGCGCACACCGCGGTGGCGCCCTTGAGGGTGCTTGCTCCTCCGCCGGTGGTCACCGCGACCGGCACACCCGAAGGCCTCCCGCCGACGTCGGTCATCGACGGGTTGGCGCTATCGCGCATGCCCTTGGCAACAGTGCTCGCCGCAGTCCGGGCCGGGGACCGTGGCGCCGTCCAGAAAGCGCTCACCGCACTGACCGACGCCGCCGACGCCGTCGCCGACCTCCTCCTGGCCGAAGGCGTCCACCAGATCGTCCGCGGCAACCCCGAGCGAGCCGCCGCAGCGCTCGACACCCTCAACCGCGGCGAGGGCGCGACCGCCGAGCCGCAGGTCGTCGCGACCCCGCGCACCGGAACCACTCTGACCCACCGCGCCGTGGTGCTCCTCGGCGCCGACCTGACAGGTCGACCGCGAACCGGCTGGCCGCTCGACGGAGTCCGCGCCCAGGTCGAGCCACGGCTGGAAGCATGGGTCGGGGAACTTCTCGGCAACCCGGACGGTCTCACCATCGACGTCGTCGATGGTGAGACCGTTCACCAGATTCCCCTCTCCGACCTCAAACTTGGGGCCCTCGACCTGGTCTACGAACCGGTGACGAACCGGGCACTTCGAGCGGCGCGAGCACGCGGGGCATCCGATTCGGCGACGACACAACTCAACGAGCCGCGACTCGCCGCCATCCTCGCCATGGCCGACAACATCCACGACCTGCTCGCCCAAGCACGCGTCGGCACCGGCGAAGACCTAGCCCGCCCCCAAGACCGCGGCGGCATCGTCAACGGCCCACCCCCGCTAACAGAGGCTCCCAACCCCGAATCAGCCCTGAACACCACTCTTCCCGATGTCGACGGCGGCGACCGCACCAACAGACTCAGCACCGCTCGGGACCGGCTCAAGAACGCCGTGGACGACCTCGCTGAGTTCACCCTCGACGGGCCGTCACCCGACGAATCCGCCGTCGCGTCGGCACTCAACGCGCTTGCCGCCTTCGGCATCACCCTCGGCGGTGATCCCGCTCAACCGCCGACCAGGCCTGCGCTGGTGGCTGTCCACGCCTCGGCCGCAGCACTGCTCCAAGAGTCACTGGCGGCACCCGAGGACCCGGCAGCGCTCTTCGGCGATGGCTTCCCGGTGCTGCCCCTGGTCGCACCGCCAGCCGCCACCGACCTGGCTGCGGCGCTGGCCACCGACCCGGTCGCGCTCGCCCCCGACGCGGTCCTCGCCCCGGTCGGCGGCGCCACCCAAGCGGTCGACACCTGGGTCGAGGCCTACGGCCGAGTCCGGCGCGGCGTGGGGCGACTCGCTGACCTCTTGCTCTGGACCAGGCTGCGTACACCGGGCGGCAAAGGCAGTGGACCCACAGGTGCGCCGGGTGGCGAGGGAGTGTCGCTGCGCGCCATCCAGCTCCCGTCCCATGCGTTCCCGACAGCGATAGGTCCCGACCGCGGGCGCTGGGTCGGGCTCCCGTTCCCGGCGCCGCTCACCCTCGAGCCGGTGACGAGCATCGTCGCGGCTACCGTCGGCGATCTCGACGCACTCTCCGGGATGGCGGTGCTCGTTCTAGACGAGTTCGTCGAGACCGTGCCACATGAGCAGACAACGACGTCGGTGTCCTTCGGTTTCGACGCGCCGGGAGCCCGCCCACCGCAGTCCATCCTGCTCGCGGTGCCACCGGTCCCGGGACAGGCGTGGACCTACTCAGCGCTCGCTGGGGTCGTCGGGGAGACGCTCGACCTGGCCAAGGTGCGGATGGTCGACCTGTCGTCGGTAGCGTGGGCTGGCCGGCTGGTCCCGGCGATCTACCTCACCGACGGCGACGTGAGCAGCGGGCTCGACGTGCCGATGCGAGAGCTGGTCAAGCAGGCTGACCTACAAACCAGAGGGGTGGTGGACCCGTGATCGCGTTCACGACCTGGCATCGCCTCGAGCCGAAGGTCCGCGGCGCCGACCCTGAAGAGGGTCTGCGCGCCCGTGTTCACGATCCGTTGTGGCTGCTCGGACGCCAGTGGCAGGTCGGCGAGCTGCTCGGTGAGGACGCAGCATCACCGGTAGCGGTACGCGTCGAGTCCGCCGAGCACCGGCTCACCCGTTGGCGGTCAGCTGCGGGTGACGCCGTCGACTACGACCCGAGCGCAGCGCCTTTGGAAGTGCTGGTCGAGCGCGAACCGCCCACTCCCCCCACTCTCCGCGACCGGCTCGACGCGTGGAGCCGGCTGGCGAGGCTAGCGAATGATGCGGGTGGCGGGGCGGTGGCTGCCTTGGCCACAATCCGCGCAGCGCACCCGCTTCCCGCCCCCCGCTTCGCTGAGGACGTCGCCGACGCCCGGCTACGGCTACTAGCAGGTGTTGGTGTGGGCGATGGCCTAGCAGCGGGGCAGGCGTTGCGCGCTGACACATCCGGTCTACCCGCAGATGTGGTCAGGACGTTCCTCGCGTGGCTAGACGCCCAACGTCCGGAGGGTGCCGGTGACAGCTGGGTCGTTGACCGTCTCGAGTACCGGTTCTCCGTCGGGGCCCACACCGACGACGGCGAGATGGTGCTCACCGCGCCCGAGTACGGCGGCGGTCGCCTCGAGTGGTACGACGTCGATATCGACACGGACGCCTCAAGGACATTGGGGGCACCGGCTGACTCCGCACCCTCGGTGGTTCAGCACTTCCTCCCGACCAGAGTCAGCTTCCCCGGTATGCCGGCCGACCGGTTCTGGGCCTTCGAAGACTCGGCCGTCGACTTCGGCGCCGTCACCGCGTCGGTTGGAGACCTCGGAAGGTTGGCGGTCGTGGAGTTCGCGACGGTGTTCGGCAACGACTGGTACTCGGTGCCGGTTCCGACCCACTTTGGCGCCCTCGTCGGGATACGCAGCCTCGTCGTACGCGACACGTTCGGCCAGAACACCCTCGTTTTGCCCGCCGCGACCAGATCAGCCGGCGCGAGCGCGTCGTGGCAGATGTTCCGGCTCGCTGGTGCCGACCTCACTTCAGGGAGGAGACGCTCGCCCGCGCTGCTGTTGTTGGCGCCGGTTGTCGCCACTGCGCTCGACGGGGACCCGATCGAGGAGCTGCTGCTGCTGCGCGACGAGATGGCCAACCTCGCCTGGGGGGTCGAGCGAGCCGTCGAAGGTGCCGACGGGCGGCCGCGGAACCGGTCGACGGAGTACGGCACGCGCCTTTCCGCTGCGGTGCCGCCAGATCTGCCCTCGCCAGCCGAGCTGGTGTACCGGTTGCAAACCGCGGTGCCTCAGCACTGGATCCCGCTAGTCGCGGTGCACGACCCCGGTGGCAGCGCGGCAGTCATGCTGCAGCGCGGTGCACTGCTCACCCAAGACGGATCGGCAAACCCAGTCCCGCCGCAGGGCATTCTGCTCCAACCAGAGGTAAGCCCTTGGTACCTCCACCAAGAAGAGGTGCCACGAGCCGGACGCCGCATCCAGCGAGTCCCGTCAGTGGCCCGATGGACCGACGGAACGGCATATGCCTGGGTCTCACGGCGAGTCAGCTCCGGCGCCGGCGAGGGATCAAGCGGCCTGCGATTCGACGTAGCCACACCACCAACTCCTACACTCGATGCTTGATACCGGACCACGCTGGGGGTCGACCCCCAGAATCTTCTCCATCAAGTATCGAACGCGTGCCAATGGCGAACCAGACGCCCGTCGCGCAGCCGTCCTACACGCACAGTTCTTTCACGGCTGCTGCAGACGACGACTGGAGTTCCTCGGCCAGGGATGAACGCCGCTGCTTTAGACCCGGGCCCCCGCCCGACCGTTCAGAGAAGGTGGCCTGCGCCATCGCCACCAGGCCGGTGCAAGTTTGTGGCGCCCATAGTGGGCGATAGGACGCGCACTGACATGCCAATTCGTGGAGCGCGGTTGATCCGGGTGCGTTGGGGATGCTCTGGACAGCGCTGGCTCAACGAGCCCTCGGGCGCGCCCGACGACCTGCTGAGTGTGGTGGTGCTGGTGGGTCAGAACAGCGTGCAGGACTACTGGACCAAGACCCTGCCCAAGTACGACATGAGATACACCGACCGGCCAGCCTTGACCTGTGGGTTGTCAGGTCAGGGCCTGGCAGCCTCAATGGTGACCCCCCGCACCGGTGAGTTCTGCGGGAGGGAGCACAGATGAGACAGCAGGTCGCAGTAGATGATCGAGCGCTTGCCGGCGCGGTCCTCATCGCGGGCGCGGGTTGGTCGGTTCTGTCCGCTGGGGCCGTTGCCGCGTCCGTGGCCACGGGCGCGGGCCTGCCATCCCTCTCCCCGACCGCGCCAATGAGGGTCTTGGCTGACCCTTCGGCGCCAGCTTCGGCGTTCGGCCCATCGGTCGGCGCAGCGTGGTGGTATTGGCTCGTCACGGCGATAGTGGCTGCTCTAGCAATGGCGCTTGGACTGATGCTCTGGCGGCGCGGGTCCGCCGCCGGCGGGCCTCCGCTCGGATGCGCCACGAGGACCCAGGTGGCCAGAGCATCAGGTCGCCGGGCCCTGCTGCGCCAAGCGAACGTGCTTCGGCCGTCCCTGAAGGATGTCCAGCCCCAGGATGTCGGCTACCGGCTCGGTTCGTCCCGCGGCGTTGTCGCCCACGCCAGTGTCGAGGACTCGATCGTGATCCTGGGCCCGCCCCGAGCTGGCAAAGGTCTGCACCTGGTCATCCCGACGATTCTGGACGCCCCGGGCGCGGTACTCACGACGAGTACCCGACCGGACAACCTGACCACCACGTTGCGCGCCCGCAGTCGCACGGGCCCGGTCGCGGTCTTCGACCCGCAAGGTCTCGCGCCGGGCATCGCGTCGGCGACGCGCTGGTCCCCGATCCGCGGCTGCCACGACCCGCACATCGCCATGGTGCGCGCGAAGGCGCTGACAGCGAACACCGCCTCAGGAACGACCGACTCGACCTTCTGGCAGGCCTCGGCCGAGCAGTCCGTGCGCTGCCTGCTGCACGCGGCAGCGTTAGCGGAATGCACCGCGGCCGAGCTGTACCGGTGGTCACTGTCCGCGGTGCAGGCCCGCGAAGCGGTCCTCATCCTCGCCACCGACACCCGCGCCGCGCCCTCGTGGCATCAGGCTCTCGACGCGATCATCAACGCCGACCCGCGGCAACGCGACTCGATCTGGGCGATGGTCACCATCGCCTTCTCGGCGCTGGCCGACCCGAAGGTCTTGGACGCGGTCTCCCCGGGCCGGGGCGAGCACTTCGACCCCGAGCAGTTCCTGACCAGCAACGGCACCGTCTACCTGCTCGGCACCTCCACCGGTGTCGCGGCCACCGCCGGCCTGGTCGGCGCGTTCGTCGAGGACGTCGTCGAGGCCGCCCGCCGGATCGCGGCCCGCTCCCCCGCGTCGCGGCTCGACCCGCCGCTGTCCCTGATCCTGGACGAGGCCGCGAACTACCCGCTGCCGTCGTTGCCGTCGCTGATGTCCGACGGCGGCGGCTCGGGCCTGTCCACGATCGTGGTCCTGCAGTCCCTGGCCCAGGCCCGGGCGGTGTGGGGCGAGAACCAGGCCAGCGCGATCTGGGACGCCGCGATCGTCAAGACCATCCTCGGCGGCGGCTCCAACGCCCGCGACCTCGAGGACCTGTCCAAGCTGCTGGGCCAACGCGAGGAGCGCACCACCTCCAGCAGCCGCGGCCCGGACGGCCGCCGCTCCACCTCGACCTCCACGACGAAGGTCCCGATCCTCGAACCCGCCGCCCTGCGGACACTGCCGTTCGGGCAGGCGATCCTCCTGCTGAAGTCCGCACCCCCGATCGCTTTGACCCTGTCCCCGTGGACCGCCCGCAAGGACGCCACAGCCCTCACCGAGGACCGGGAGCACACCGAGGCCGCGATCCGCGCCGCCCACGCGGCCACGGCCGGCCCCGGCGCCACCACCGGCACCGCTGCCGCCAGTGGAACCGTTGGCTCGTCCGGTCCCTCCCGTGTTTCGGCGACCGCGGCACCGACCTCAAGGGCCCGCCAGGAGCGCCGCTCCAGCCCCACGGACACGGCATGACCCAGCCCGTCTGGGCCTACCCACCACCCGGCCCGGCCGGCAACGACTTCGGCCAGCTCGCCGGGCCGGTCCACCTGCCCTCCCTCACCGACGCCGAGCGCACCGACCTCCTGAGCCAGATGCGGCCCTGGGTGGCCCAGCTCGTCAGCCGGTTCCACATCGACGCCCGCGTCATCCCCCCGTGCTGGGAACGACACAACGGCATGATCGAGGCCCTGTCCGCGCTGCGGGACCTCGAACGTGACTGCTTCCACGACAAAGCCCCACCCTCTGCCGGGGTGGACTGGTTCCGCGGCTTCCGCGAGATCGAAGCCCGCCTCATGGAGCTCGCCTCCCTGACGAGCTGCACCGCCCGCGAGCACCGAGACCCACCCCAAGGCTGGGCCGCCTTCGCAGCGTCCTCCCGACCCAGCCCAACCATCCCTACCCCCAACCACGATGACGATGACGACCACGATCCAGGCCGCGAGCAGGGCCGCAAGCAGGTTCACGATCAGCGTCAGGATCACTGGCCGGCGGTTGGTGCCCCGCCCGTCGACGTCACCTGACCGAAGCGCGGGACCCACCCGCGCACAGGGAGGCCGTCATGACCGACACGAACGCTGCGGGCCAGCGCTCCGCCGACCTGATCGACGAGCTGCTCCGGCTCACCCTTGAGGCCCAGGCTCGGCTCGAGGAGGAGAAGCTCAGCCCCGACCGGTACGTCCTGGGCCAGCGCGACGCCTACGCCCACGCTGCAGCCATCGTGGCTGCACCCGGCCTCAGGGAAGACCCGGTTGTGGTCGCCGAACGCATCCTCGACATCCTCACCTCCGGCGCCCTCACCGTTGACGCGCGACACGACCACACCCGGCTATGTGGCATCGCTGCGCGCGGCCGTCCTCGGCCCCGGCGACCCCGCGGCCCCCGCCACCATTCGATCCGTCTCGCGGTTGGAATGGGTGGGCCGCAAGGCGTTCGATGCCCGCTACGGCCACATCCCCGGCCTCGACTACGACTTCGGCATGCGCTGGGGACCCGGCGGCAACCAGCGACTCTCCTTCCGCCGCGACCCCCAGCCGGGTAACGCCGACCACTCCCCCGCCGAACACGCCCTCGCCGACCAGTCGACAGTCGGGATGCTCTACGCGTACGACCCGACCTGGGACGAGTACGCCCTCCTCTCATCTCGCATCCCCGAGACCACCGTTCAGTTTGTCGTCTTCGAAGCCCTTCGACGCGATGCGCACCTGCCCGTCGAGGACCTCCCCCGCCTGCTCGAGGCGCACCTGACCGAGGCGCAACTGACTGCGGCCCATCTGCTCGAGGGCCACTGTGTCAACCCCCGCCGGGACATCCCCGCCCGCCCCCGCGCCATCCCTGCAAGCGTCCCCGGCCACTACGCCGCCGGTTCCGCCGGCCGCGCCCTTGAGCCATGACCCTGACCAGCGGACCCCGCACCGTCGACGTTGACGACGTGCGCCGCCGCCACCGGATCGAGGACGTCGTCGCCGCCTCCGGGGTCGAGCTGCACCGCGCGGGCCGCGGCTGGATGGGCTGCTGCCCCTTCCACGACGACGCGACGGCGTCCCTGTCCGTCGCCGGCGTCCCGGACCGGTTCCACTGCTTCGGCTGCGGCGCCTCCGGGGATGTCATCGACTACGTCGGCCGCCTGCACGGGGTCGGGTTCCGTGAGGCGGTCGCTGTCCTCGAGCACACCATGACGGGCCGCACGTCGCCGAACCCGACCGCGCCCGTCCCCGCGGCCGTGCGCACGCGCAGGCTCCGCCCCTGCCTTCGATGTCGACGTGGATCGCGGCTATGAGATCAACGCCCTGGCCTGGCAGTGGCTCGCGCGGCCTGTCGCGAACACGTTCGCCACCAGCTACCTGCGCCACCACCGCGGCATCGACCTCCGCACCGCCGAGCTCGAGCTCGGCCAGGCCCTGGTCGGGCACACCGGCCACGGGTGGACCAACCTGGTCGACCACCTCCGCAGCCGCGGCGTCACCGACTCCGAGCTCGTCGCGATGGACCTCGCCCAGACCTCCCGCCAGGGCCGGCTCATCGACACCCTCCGCGACCGGCTCATCATCCCCGTCACCCACCCCGACGGACGGATCACCGGGTTCGTCGGCCGCGACACCAGCAGCAACCCCCGAGCACCGAAGTACCGCAACCCCACCCGGACCGTCACCTTCGACAAGAGCGACTGCCTCTACCGGCCGACGCACCATTGCGTCCCCGACGCGGCCGTCGTCATCGTCGAAGGCGCTCTCGACGCCCTCGCCATCACCGCCGCAGCCTCACGGCCCCGACTCATCCAGCAGATCTCCCCGTGCGCGACCCTCGGCGTCAGCGTCACACCAGCCCAAGCCCACCGGGCCCTGCACCTCAGCAGTGAACCAGTGGTCATCGCCCTCGACGGCGACCACGCCGGCGCCGACGGCACCCTCCGCTGGGTCGACGCGCTCTGCCGGCAAGCCGGACAGCTCGCCCTCGTCACCCGGCTCCCCGACGGGCGTGGATCCCGCCGACTGGCTCACCCGACACGGCGCCGACGGACTGGCCGCGTTCCACCCCGCCCATAGCCAGAACGCGGATGACACCACCAACGACGCGAAGCGAGCGGCAGAGCTGAGGGCCACCCGCCCGCACCTTCCCGGGCGCGAGCTCGCCCAGCTCGCCTGCGCCAGCGGCGACCCCGTCCACACCCTCATCGGCGACATCCAACGCCTCGCACCGCTGCTGAACCCAGGCGCCCTCCAGGCCCTCGCCGCCGGCGCAGTCGCCGAGATGACCCGTCAGGGCTGGAACCCACACGACCTGTTCGACCGAGAGCTGCACCGCGCCCTCGGCCGAGAGCGCCGGCCTCCGCGACGAAGCCCGGACCTCCCCTCCGCAACCGCGGACCTCGGTCCCGACCTGCGCTGACGACAACCCCCCACTCATGCACGCATCCATGCACGCATCCACCAGAAGGAGTCCCGCTACATGCCATCCGCCGCCGCCCTGCTCGACCGAGCCGCCGACCACCTGACCCGCGCCGCAGACCTCGCCGAACCCACCGACCCGGCCTTCGCCGGCCAGATCCGCCTCGCCGCCGCCGCCCTCCCCACCGCGGTGGGCCAGCCGGGCCTCGGGGGTGACCTCGAGGCCGCTGCCGACCCCGACGACCGTGACAGCGGGCCGACGCGGCATACGGACACCACCGAGACCCCCGACGTAACCGGTCTCCTCGAGCTGGCCCTCGACAGCCTCGACCAGATCCCGCCCCTCGACGGACCGGCCGACCTGCAGCTGTGCGCCTGGCACCTGCACGAGCTGCGCCGCATCGCCGCCACCGGGCTTGCGTCGTGAGCACCACGACCGCCCTCGACCTGCTCGACCTCGCCGACAAGCAGACCCGGCTCCTGCGCGACACCGACGCGGCCGCCAGCCACGAGCAGTGGGAGTCGTTCGACGTGACCCTGCACCGGCTACTGCTCGAGCTCACCGGCGCAGGCGGGGCCTACGTCAGGTCGCAGGACCTCAGCCTGAACGCGCTGACGATGGCCGTACGCACCTACCCGCAGCCCCTCCGCTGCCCACCCGGCACCCAGCTGGGCACCCGCGAGGTCTCCGCCTACCTCGGCGCCTCCCCGACCACCGTGCTGCGCCAGGTTCGCTCCGGTCGGCTGCAGGCCATCAAGATCGACGACGGATTTCGTTACGCGAGCAGCAGCATCGAGACCCGCCCCGACATCAGACCCGCCGACCCCACCGACCCGCACCCCCTCGCCCGCACCTCCTGCGCCCTCGGGGCCATGGCCGACCTGATCCGAGAGAGCCGCGACCACGGGCCCGCCGTACTCGCAAAGCGACGGAGAGGCGGCCGGCGCCGCCGTCCACGTCCTGTCCCTGGCCGCCGTCGCTGCCCGGCACACCATCGCGCACGGCCCCTTCGACGACGTGGCCCGCCCCGTCGCCGTCGGGCGGTACGCAGAGCGAGCCGTCGACGGCCTTCGCGACGTGGCGCTGCAGCCCGTCAGCCTCCACCTCCTCGCGAGCGTCCACCCCGAACCCGCGCCGGCATCGCTGAACGATCGCCTCGAGGCCGCTCTCCATGCCTGGCAGGCCAGCGCCCGTCACGAGATCGACCGCCTGATCCCCAGCGTCGACGTGCTACGGCAGATCGCGAACCAAGGAGCCCATCTCTGCGCCGTCCGAGCCAGCCTCGGCGACGTCTCCGAAGAGCAGGCAAACCACCTGCGCGACACGGCGCTCGCCCTCGCCCGAGGTGAGAACGCTTGGGGCAGGCTCACCACCCTGACCCGTCCGAGCCACGAGTTCGTCACCGCCAGCCGCGAACTCTTCGAGACCCTCGTCAGGCGTGGAGAAGGCCTCCAGGCAACCCAACCTCGACGCTCAGCGCGCAACGGACGACCTCGACCGGGGACTCGGCGCCGTCAGCGTCTTGATGGCCCTCACCCGATCACTCCCCGAGCAGCTACTGGCAGCCAACGTGCTACGCGGCCCAGCGACATCCCTAGAAACGACGGACGACCGACTGCAAGACCGAGCTCACGGACGATACGTCCAGGCGCGACACACAGACGCCGCTGAGCTCGTGACTGCCTGGGAGCTCGCAACCAGATCCCTGTCCGACCTCCCCTACCAAGCGACCCGGGACCGCTCGGTCCAGATCCACCTGTAGGCATCCGGCTGACCCCTGTGCGAGTTGGCAACTCGCCAACTAGAGCCCGACCAGCATGCCGCCAAGATGGGGCCTCCCAAGCTCTGCTGCATACCGCCCACTGTGGGCAGGGTGCCTTCAGCGTGACCACCCTGGTCCAAAGGTTGACCATGGGCGCACCCCGCAAGGCACGCTCAGCATGCGGGGTGCGCCCATAGCCTGGGCTCCGGGACGAGGCTCGTGAGCAGACTTTTTGTCGCGGTTTCGTCCTCGACGAACTCAACCCACGCTGTGTTCCCGGTCGCCGATTGAACTACGAGCTCGGAGGCGACCGGACATCGGAGGGAGCCGCTCCTACTACTGTGCTTCAGGGCGGGCGATCTCCTCAGCCTCTGCGTCCGCAGCCAGCGCCTCCTCCCGCCGGCCAGCCTCGGCCAGCCGGTTCGAGAGGTTGTTCAACGAGCTGGCCAGGTCCGGCTCGTAGGCCGCAGCGTTGCCCGCCGCCAACCGCCGGCGGATCTTGACCGCGTCCTCGATCGGGGCCAGCGCCTCCTCCCGCCGGCCAGCCTCGGCCAGCTGGATCGAGAGGTTGTTCAACGAGCTGGCCAGGTCCGGCTCGTAGGCCGCAGCGTTGCCCGCCGCCAACCGCCGGCGGATCTTGACCGCGTCCTCGATCGGGGCCAGCGCCTCCTCCCGCCGGCCAGCCTCGGCCAGCCGGTTCGAGAGGTTGTTCAACGAGCTGGCCAGGTCCGGCTCGTAGGCCGCAGCGTTGCCCGCCGCCAACCGCCGGTAGATTGTGACGGCCTCCTCGATCGGGGCCAGCGCCTCCTCCCGCCGGCCAGCCTCGGCCAGCCGGTTCGAGAGGTTGTTCAACGAGCTGGCCAGGTCCGGCTCGTAGGCCGCAGCGTTGCCCGCCGCCAACCGCCGGCGGATCTTGACCGCGTCCTCGATCGGGGCCAGCGCCTCCTCCCGCCGGCCAGCCTCGGCCAGCTGGATCGAGAGGTTGTTCAACGAGCTGGCCAGGTCCGGCTCGTAGGCCGCAGCGTTGCCCGCCGCCAACCGCCGGTAGATTGTGACCGCGTCCTCGATCGGGGCCAGCGCCTCCTCCCGCCGGCCAGCCACGGCCAGCCGGTTCGAGAGGTTGTTCAACGAGCTGGCCAGGTCCGGCTCGTAGGCCGCAGCGTTGCCCGCCGCCAACCGCCGGTAGATTGTGACCGCGTCCTCGATCGGGGCCAGCGCCTCCTCCCGCCGGCCAGCCTCGGCCAGCCGGTTCGAGAGGTTGTTCAGCGACATGGCCAGATCCGGCTCGTAGGCGGCCGGGTTGCCCGCTGCCAGCCGCCGGAAAATCGTGACGGCCTCCTCGATCGGGGCCAGGGCCTGATCGCGGCGGCCCGCCTCGGCCAGCTGGTTCGAGAGTTTGGTCAGCGTGGCTGCCTCGCCGGCCCGGTCCCCGACCTCCCGGCGGATAGCCAGCGCCTGCTCGTATAGCTCCAAGGCCCGCTGCGGGTCCCCCAGCCCGTCGAACGCGTCGCCGAGGTTGGTCAGCGCGGTCGCTTCGCCGGCCCGGTCCCCGACCTCCCGGCGGATGGCCAGCGCCTGCTCGTAGTACTCTAGGGCCCGTTCGCCACGTTTCATTTCCGCTGCCGGCCCGACCAAGTCCTGCCGCGACACGGTGCCGACGGTAACTCCGTACTCGTTAACCACGTAGGCCAGTTGCTGGTCAATCTTACGCATCTGCTCTAAGAGTTGCTCCGGCTCCATGGTTTCCGGAACTGACCAAGGAGGGGACAGCAGGGCGGCGACTGTTACCGCGTCGCGCTGATCGGGCGGGACCGCGAGGGCGGTGTCGGACCGGACGGTGCCAATAACGTCGTCGGGATCACTTCCGATGACAAGGAGTTGGGTTTGGCCGGTGCGCTCGGTGAGCGCGATCACCTCTGCAGCGGACGTGTTCAACCCCACCATTGACATGGCTGCGCGTGGCGTCATCACGTCAGCCATCGTCAGTTGCGCAAGGTCCGGGCGAGGGGAAGCCTGTACAGGGACACGCGTTGGTGCCTCATTGGATGAGTGCGAGCTCGGCGCGCGCGCTACCGCGAGATCATCCAATGCGCCGAACGAGATGAGTTGTGGCGTCTGTCGCCTTGAGGACTGGATCATCCGTTGCTCGACATGTAGGAACAGTTCACGCAAACCCACCAGGCCATCACCGTCGCGGTCCGCCTCGCCCGTCACGAGGCCGTGAATAATAGCTTCGGGGAACCGCCCGTCTTCGAATGCTGCCTCAACAGCCCCCGACGCGGCGAGGACGAACTGTCCGCCGCTCAATAGCGGCTGTCCCCTCGGCGGCTGCCACCGCACATCGGCGAAAGCGCTGCCGTCGATGGCCCCTGCGTGGGAGCAGTCGAGTATGAGTATGACGCCGCGCGCATTACATTCGCTCATCTCCCGCCTGAGCCGGGCGGCTCTCAGCCCCGTCGCGAAGAGCCGATCGGGCTGCGTGTCGGCCCCGGCCAAGTAGAGTTCGCCGTGAGTGTCCATGAGTCCGTGTCCGGCGAAGTAGACGAGTAGCACGTCGTCGCTCGTAGCGACCTGGAAGAACTGTGCCAAGCCGTCTGTGATCCGCGAGACTGGTTGGTTGACGAGTATAGAATCCACCGTGTAGCCGCCGATGTCCGGGTCACGCAGCACGTCGGCAAGCGCACGGACGTCCGCCTCGGGACTCTTAAGCGAGATCAGTTCGGGGTGATCGTATTTAGTTGACGCGATCATCATCGCCAGCCGCCGACCGGATGAGAAGTCAGGGGCCGGCGCCTGCCTTGGCTCCCGCCCCAACACGGATGCACTTGTCTCCAGAGTCTCCGAAGCCGGCATGCGCCCGACTAAACCGAGCCGCTGAGCGAGGTCTGCCGCAATGCGCGCCATCGGATCCGGTTCGCCGCCAAGCGCCTCCGCGCCGTCGGTGAGCAGCAAGGAGAACTGCGGCGTCCGCCCAGACGCCGTCAGCAGCGGCGTCACGGCGCGCCAAGTGCGCAGCACGTCGGCCGTTGTTAGCGTCTCTTGGAGCAAGGAGCGGATGCCCGGCGCGAACTTTAGGGCCGCATGCTCGCCGCTATTCGTCGCCTGCAGCACACCGGCAGCCAGCAGCTCCGCGAGGTGCATCTGGCGTGCCTCCGGAAGCAAGTGCACCATGACCGCGCGCGCAACGGGCAGACTAACGTCGACGGCTGAGAGGAGTGCGGCCAGCCGGTACGCCACTGATGAAACGCTCAAGCGGACCATGTCCCCAAGCAGTTCTGGCGGCGTGCCCTCCGGCGCCAATTCGTTTGGGAGGCCATCGGGTACGACCCCTAGCACCGCCCGCACCGCCACCCCGGGATCCCCCGACACGAGTCGCGCCCATGGAGCGATGGACGCCTCGTCCAGCGCTAGGATCGGGATCGCGCCCTTCGGCGGTCCGTCCTCATCCCACCACCACGGCGCGCGCACGTCGAGTCGTGTGTTCGTCTCGCCAGCCCGCTGCGTTCGCACGGCGACGTCCGCCTCGCCAGTCGCCGTCTGTCCCCACATCCGGTCCGGCAGCATGTGCACAAGCGCTACCGGACCCATAGAGCCCCACAGATGGACGGTGGACCAGGTCGCCTCGCGACGCCAGAGGTCACCGACCGCGTCTGTGACGACGAGGATCAGCCGCTGACCGGTTGCGTCGGCGAGGTCACGGGCCTGGTGTTCGACGCCGGACTGGCTGACGAGGACGGTGCCGTCCGGCCGATCGGCCAGCGTCCACCGTGTCACCCCCCGGAATGCGCCATGCCTTTCCAGCAGATCCGCCAGCGCAGCCACGGTGTCGTGCCAGAGCGACATCGTTTGCGACGCGTCCGCGACCACAGCGACCTCGAACCACCGCTGGCGCGCGGGGCGCACTACTGGCACAAGCACGCCGCTGTCGCAGAACCTGTCGACAGTTGCCTCGGGGTCGAGAACACGGCGCCGTTGCGAGGGCCGACGGCGCTTGAGCGGGCGTAGCGCGCGGGCGATCTCGGCGCGGCCGGGAATGGCCAGCCATGGCGGGAGGTCGACACCCAGCCCGGTGCCCTCCCCGGCTGCGTCGTCCGAGAGCCTCCAGCCCTCGACGGCAGGCTCCCTCGGTGCCGCGTCTGCTTGTGCCAGCGGCGTGGGAAGCTGGCTGTCGACGACCTCGGTCTCGACCAGCTCCGTGTTCTCGTCGTCGAGGCCCGTATCGTCGGTGTCACCGGGGGACTCGGACCCAGCTTCCGTGCCCGGCGAGACCGACGACGTCGCAAGCCAAAGCACGTCGGCGAGGTCGCGCCAGTCCGCCTCCACCCCCAGTTCAGGAGACCGCAGGGCGGCGACGAACGCGGCGAGGTTCGAATGCTCAAGTGACATCGGCGGCGAGCTTCTTCAACAGTAGTTCCACCATACGTGCCCGCTCCTCGCCAGCAGGGGCGTTGTCGCCCGTGACGAGAAAGATCGCATTCATGAGTTGATCCGTCGCGTAAGCGCGGTCATTCGCGGCCCGTGCGGCAAAGTCCCGGATCAGCGCTTCACTGTTCTCAGCCGCCTTCACGCCGAGGTGCGCGGCCACGATGTTGGACAGCAGCTCCACGTCGGGGTCCGGCATGCGCAGCCGGATACAACGGCGTAGGAACGCGGCGGGGAAGTCTCGCTCTCCGTTGCTCGTAAGCACTACAAATGGAAATTCCGTACAGCGCACGCGCCCATGCGCGACTGCGTAGGTCTCGTCGCCGCCGTCTACGCGGACGTCGACCGGCCCAGGGCCCATTCGCGCAAGCTCGGGGATATCGAACTCGCCGCGCTCGAAGACGTTGAGAAGGTCGTTCGGGAGATCAATGTCGCTCTTGTCAATCTCGTCGATGAGCAGCGCCCGGGGCCTGAGGGACGGCAGTAGGGCCGTACCGAGCGGCCCGAGCCGTAGGTAGTCCTCGATGTCTGGACCCACGTGCTCGCGTTCCCTCTGCGATCGCCGCAGCCCGTGCGCTTGGAGCCGCCCGATGGCGTCGTAGCGATAGAGCGCGTCAACCAGAGTGCTCGCCGACGTCACATGCCACCGCAGCACCCGCCCGAGCTGCAGCTCGCGCGCCACGGACTGGATGAGCGACGACTTGCCTGATCCCGGGCGGCCGGTGAGGAGCAGCGGGCGGCGGAGGACGAACGCCGCGTTGACGGCGTCCACCATCGCCGGCGTAGCCACAAAGGTTGTCGCAGGCTCCGCGTCACGGTCCCGCTCGGGCAGGTGGGGGCCATTCTTGGCGCCGGGTCCGCCGAACTGTCGCCACGGTGGAGCTTCCGGCAGATCGGCGATGTGCGGCTCCGCCATCCCCGTGTACACCGTCCAGTCAGCCATTTCAGGATCCTCCCGTGGGATCGAGCGTTGCCGCGCCGCGCAGGGACAGCACGGGTGCGAGAACGTCCGGATCATCCCAAAGCACGCGCAGGCCCGCGGCCACGGTTTCCGGCCGCATCTTGCGGATCTCGTGGAGGCGCCGCGGGATGTCGGAGAACGGCCCCTGCTCGACGAGGTCTCGGACTTCTTGGCACAGGATTTCCCAATCTTCAGGGTCGCCTTGGGTCCAGACGACGTAGGGCGCTCCGGCCATGACCGCCGCGATGATGGCGTCCGTCGAGAGGTCGTCCGGTGCGTTGCCGGGCACGAACTCCAGCCCGATTACCGCGGCCGTGGCGGCTTCCACGGCTTGCCGGACGCCCTGCGCATTCCCGTCCCGGGGGTTCTTCACCCACGCGATCATCGGTGCGGCGGCCGCGACCGCCGCGTGTACGTCTGCCGTTCGCTTGCGCCACGCGGCGTGGGTCTTCGCGCGCACGGCTAGTCGCTCAGCGCTATGGAGGACGACGGGATGCTCGACACCGAGCGACCGGGGCGGCGCAAAGTCCTGCAGGAGGGGCCAGGCCTCCGGCAGATGGTCCTGCAGCGCGCGTGGGACGACGAAGCCGACCGTGAACGAGGTCTCGCCCTCGTCGTAGAAGCGATCCAACAGTTCCTGCACCGCCGCCTGGACACCGGCGAGCGTTGGCTTACCGTCCACGCCGAGCCTGGTCTTAGCGTCGTAGCGATCCCACCTCAGCCCGCCGCCCATCCGCCGCCTCAGGTGGGCTGTGACAAGCGACGGCAGAACTGGGACACCGACCGGCGACCCACCTGAGCGCAGGTCTATCACAATCCGAGCCGGAGTCACCGAGAGCCACTCGGCAGCCTCGTTGCGCAGCAGTGCGAGCTGATGGTCATCCAGCCCGAACCAGCCTTCGTCGACCAGTGTCCCGGTGAGCCGCTCCAGCATTGCAACCATGCGGTGGAGCGGGTCGATCGCGCCCAGAGCGGGCGGCGGTAGCGCGGCGGCGTATTCGACCGCGTCGGCCAGGTCCCGAGCTTGACAACTCGTGCCCGGTGGCAGTGCGCGGTGCAGCGCCGTGAGCACCTGATCCCGCGTAACGCGCGCGAAAGCTTGGAGCAGTGGCGCCATCCGTTGATGGCGCCTCCATGTCGCGCCTATCTCGGCGAATGCAATGGCGCGGGACGGATCTGCGAGGACGAGGCCGGACAGTGCCCCGACCAGAGCCGGCCCGCGCCCCTCCGCGAACGCCGTCCTCACCCGCGTCTCCGCCGCACCCGTTACGCCGAGAACTGACTCTAGTTCCGCTGCATTCGAGTCTTCGTCAAGCAGGCCGGAGGCGATAACGGCGTCCGTTAGCCGGCGCAATTGCGAGTGCTGCAATCGGACTTCAACGGGTTTCGAGCTGTAGCTGACACGTTCCTCGGACCCTCCGACCGTCCGCACGACGACCGACACTGGCCGTTGCCGGAAGCGGCCTGCCCGCGCGCGTTCGGTGAAGACAGCATCGACGTCGCGGCGCAAGCGGTCCAAATCCGGCGGCAGACAGTCGCCTGCCTCTTCGGCCAGCCAGCGGATCACGTGAGTGGAGAAGGTCGCGCGCCGCGCCGCCGGGTCGATCTCCGCGATCTGGCCAAGGTCCGTGGACAGGTATAGGAACTGTGGCACCTCGCGGGCTGTCAGCTCGCCGAACGTGAACTTCGGCAAGGTGCGCTCTGCATTCAGCTGCTCAATGAAGTTGGCGCATGCGTCAACCACGACGACGACCTGCGCGAAGCCCACACCCGTCGACGACGTCAGCAGCCTCTGGATCTCCCGAAGGGGCAAGTTCCGCTTGGCGTGTTCCGTCGCGTTGGACGTAAACAGCGCCCGATTCGTGCCCTCCTCGGTCACACCGTGGCCGCACCAGTAGAGAAGGAGTAGGTCTCCGCCCTCGTCCATGAGCGTGTAAAGCGCCGTCTCCAACTCGTCTCGCGTCGTCCCCACGGTCACTGCGTCAGTCACCGGCTTGTCGGAAGGCGCCTCAAGCCACGAGCAGGCGAGGCGGATCCGCTTTGGCGGGACGGCCTGTCTGGCGGCCCACTGCGCGAAGCGGACGGCGTGGTCGGCCGCGCCGGGGAGATCGAGCGCATCACCCCATTCGTAACGCTCGATGCCTACCGCCAAGACCGACGTGCGCTCGGGAGACACCACCGTCACGACACGAACTCCGAGATCGCCGACCACTGTTCGGGATTGGTCCAGTAGGCACTGTGCGACTGGGGAAACGGCTGGCCATTGTCGACGCACACGTCGCGGATGCGATCGCCGAACACACCCGCACCGATGTAGGAGAGCACGTCGCGCCTGTCGTAGATGTTGAGCCACCTAGGCATGTGGTCGGGCAGTGGGTCGGGGTGGGACAGGGCGGGGAAGGCCCCGATCTCATACATGAACGGCGTTTGCGACCCGACGGTGACGAGCCCGGCTACGCCGGGGATCTCCTCGCGGATGAGAAGGTCTGCACAGATGCTCCCACCCAACGAGTGCGCGAGCAGGTATGTGGGACCGGGAGCGAGATCGCGAATCGCACTCGCGACATAAGTCCTTACCCCGCTTCCGTGGGCAAGGAAGCGCAGAACGTCGCCCGCCGTAGGCGCTGCGGCGTCGCTTAGCGTGCCGCGGTCGCCAGTCAGTTTGTCTGTGATCCAGCGCTGCGCGAGGCCCTTGACCGGGCGAAGAAGGAACGAGCCAATTCCCATGCCGTAGCCGTGCAACTCGGTCGTGACGCCGATGACGAAATCGTCTCGGGTGGTGCCGTCGAGTGCGGGTAGCCCAGCATCCTCGGCTGCCGTGAGTGTCGCTGCGACGATCGCGCGCGCCACCGCGCGCCGATGCTCCAGCGGGTCGGCCGGGGCGGTGGCAAAGGCGTCGTCCAGTTCGGGGGCCGCGCGGAGCCCTTCGAGGGCACCGTCCAGGAACGACTCCACCCCCACTCGCGTCAAGCGCTCTCGTAGATCGCGTGAGGGGACATACTCATCGACCTCGCGGCGTAGGAAAACGGACGGCGGTTCCCTGCCAAATGGGACCGTCCCGACAACCGGCCGATGCCGAAGCAGCCTCAGCTCGTATAATGGGTCGGAGTACAAGACGGTCCAAAGGGCCATGAGCTCGTCGGCTTCCGTCGGCGCCGCACCGCCCGACTGCTCGTACCCCGGGATGGAAGCGCCCCGCGCCCGGAGCCGAGCACCCTCGGCCTCCCCCCAGAAGCAGCCACGAACGTCCAAAGGCATCCCCCGCGCCGCCACCTGCGCCCTGATCGTCTGCAGAGTGGCGGCATAACGGGTCGCGCGTACCCCCGTTCCGTGAACGAATAGCAATGTAACGGACACTGCGTTCCCCTCCTATACATGACGTCCGTAAAGGTCCGACCGAACGGTGTGCGATGTGGCTATTCCCGATGCCTACCGATCAGCCGGGTGTGAGGGCGACAAGGTCATCATTGCCCCTCTGGACCGATCATGGCCATGATTCTTCTTCGGAGAGCGCTGTGATCGTTGGTGGCCGACTCGTCGGGGGTGTCGGCCAAGACGGCTCGGGTGAGGCCGATGAGGGCGGCCTCGATGTGGAAAACTGCTTGCGGCTCGGGGGCAGCGCTTGAGCTCCCGGGTGAGTCGCTCTAGGGGGTCAGTTCGGCTTCGAAGTGGTCGCTGCGAAAGTGAGCGATCCATCGGGGCTCCATGCCCGGAGCCTTAAGTGGGCCCTCAACGGTCACGCCAGAGTGCTTGGCCCACTCAACGAGAAGCACCCCAAGCTGGGAGTCTCGCCGCTCGAAGTGGACTCTCTGTGCATCCCCAGCCATGCTCGACAGCATCGCAGACGCTTTCTAGCATGCGCACTCATTTGGCTCCCTTCTGTGTCAAGACGCGGTCGGGAGCGGGGTTCTACGCTGGGTGGTGACGGGTCCGGGAAGTGGCCTTTCCGAAGAGCCGGTGTGGGGTTGTGAGCCGGTCGCGCTGGAGTCAGAGTCGCTGCCCCGGTGCCCTCCCGGGCCCGTCGCTGGGCCTGTCGCGGTGGTGATCCGGCCGGCGACGTAGTCGCCCAGCATTGTCCGGAAGACGAGGTCAGATAGCCGGCGCTTGAGGCAGCGCATCGCTTCCATCGAGGTCTTCCCGGCGGCCTTCTTCCGGTCGAAGTAGGCCCGGCCCTCGGTTGGGCTGCGCAGCTGGACGGTGGCCATGATGTGCAGCACCCGGTTGATCTGTCGGTTCCCGCCACGAGAGAGCCGGTGGCGCGCGTGCTCTCCGGAGGACGCGTCGATCGGGGCGGTCCCTGTCCATGAGGCGAAGTGGTTGCGGTCGGGGAACCGGGACCGGTCCCCGACCTCGACGAGCAACCGTGCTGCGCCCGAGGGCCCGATGCCGTGCAACCCGAGCAGTGAGGTCCCGGTCGCCGCGACGAGCTCTTTCAGCTCTTTGTCCGCGGCCTTCTTCCGCGAGTAGATCCGCTCCAGGTCGACGACCAGCTCCATCGCGACCCGCTTGCGGGTCTTGCCGACCGCGTCCCGCGGGCGGACCCCGGCCTGGATGGTCCGTGCCTGGGCGGCGGAGAGGTACTTCTTCGCGCCACCGGGCAGCATTTCTAACAGGATCCGGTGGAGCTGGCTGACCTTGCGGGTGTGTTCCTCCCCGATCGAGCGGCGCCGGTCGACCAGCAGCTTCAGCACCTCAAGCTGGGCATCGGTCACCACTGGGCGCAGCCCAGCCATCCTGGTGCCGACCAGGGCGACGGAGTGCGCGTCGGTCGCGTCCGTCTTGCGGCCCTGCCCTGTTGCGAAGACCCGCGCCCGCGCGGACAGCTTCGCCGGCACGTCGACGATGTCCTGACCGTCCGCGAGGAGCCGGTGGGCGATGTGCCGCCCGATGCCCTCGCATCCTTCGATGGACCAGACCCGCTGCGGCCACGCCGCCACGTACTCCAGTATCGCGACGTAACCCTCGACGGTGGTGTCGAACCGGCCACCTCCCACGACGGTCTCGTCGGCGAGCATCAGCTCGATCGTCACCGTGCGTTTGTGCGGGTCCATCCCGAGCACGACCGCTGGTGTTGTACTGCCTGCTCTTCCATGACGTCCTCCCGTTTGCCCGTGAACCTGTGGATGGTTGGGCGTGGAGGGCACCGCTACTTTGAGCAGAGCAATCTCTTCTTGAGCCTCTCCTGCCCGGCGGTGCCCGGGCGGCGCAGTCCATGTGAGAGCCACACGACTCAGCATGGGCAGCCGCGGATGAGAGCGACGAACCCGGGCACCTAAACCAGAGCCTGCGCAGGCACCGGTCCTACGTCAATGAAACAAGTAGCCGCGGATAGGGCGATCGAACTGACGAGTTCCGGGCCTTTGGTGTGCCCCGGGACCTCCGGAGTTGCGATAGTGGATTCTCGTGTCACAGAGCCCCAAGGAGGGCGGCATGGGACGACGTGGTTATCCGGCGGAGTTTCGTCGGAAGGTTCTGGATCTACTCGAGGCTGGACGGTCGGTCGCGGACGTCGCTGCCGACCTGCAGATCAGTGACCAGTCGATCTACTCGTGCTGGTGCCGGGCGCCGGCAGGACCGGATAGACCGTGGCCTCGTGCCGGGCCTGACGAGCCTGGAGAAGGCCGGCTGATCGCCGCACGAAAGCGGATCGTGGATCTGGAGACTGAGCTGAAGACCACCCGTCGGGCGATGGAGCTGGTGCGCGAGGCGGCGGCCTCAAAAGGCGGATCGAGGCCATCGCGGTGATGGCCTCGGAAGGCCTGCCCCTCCAGGTGGCCTGCCGGGTGCTGAAGGTGTCAGAGTCGGGGTACTACGAGTGGCGTCCCCGGCCCCGGTCGGAGCGAGCGGTCCGGCACGCCACGATCACAGCTGCTCACCGACCTGATCCGGCAGATCCACGTCAACTCCAGAGGCATCTACGGCTCGCGGCGTGTCCACGCGGAACTCACTCTGGGACAACAGGTTCCGGTCAGTCATGGCTCGGTGGAGCTGTTGATGCGCAGAGCGGGCATCGTCGGTGTTGGCGGCCGGCGCCGGTGGAAGTACACGCCGCCGGAGACCATCAGTGCCGACCTGGTCAAGCGAGAGTTCGCCCGGCCGGGCCCGAACCAGCTGTGGGTCACCGACATCACCGAGCACCGCACCCGCGAGGGAAAGGTGGACTGCGCCGCCGTGCTGGACACTTACTCGCGCAGGATCGTGGGCTGGTCGATTGACTCCTCACCCTCAGCGGCGCTGGTGACGAACGCGTTGGGCATGGCGATCAACTCCCGTGAGGGCGCCGGCGTCGAGGCTGGCACGGTGATTCACTCGGACCACGGCGTCCCATTCGCCTCGTGGGCCTTCACCAAGCGGGCTAAGGACTCCGGACTCGTCCCCTCGATGGGATCGATCGGTGACTGCTACGACAACTCCATGATCGAGTCCTTTTGGTCACGGATGCAGGTCGAGCTCCTTGACCGGCAACGCTGGACGACCCGGATCGAACTGGCCACCGCGATCTACGAATACATCGAGATCTGGTACAACCGCCACCGCCGACACTCCTCGCTCGGCATGCTCACGCCGATACAGTTCGAAGTGAAGACACCGATCATCGCGGCCTAAGCATCCAGCCCAGCGACTCCACGAGTCCCCGTACACCCCACAGCGTCCAATTGGACCCGGTGTGGGCCACGGGAGACCATCCGGGGAGAAAACACTCTCGCCGGGCGCCATTCGATCAGCAGCCGAAGTGGAGCAAGTTGCTGGGCATCGACCGCCCGCGGCACCCAGCCACCCGTATCACGACCAACGCGGTCGAGTGCGCCTGAGTGGCGCCTAGCATCCGAGACCCTTCAGCGAATCTCTGCTCCTAGCAAGCACGTGCCGCGGGGGGGCTACATATCAACGCCTTCCGCGTTCCCTTTCACATCGGCCGCGAAGGGCCGCTCGGGATGGCCTGAACGGGTGGTCGGGTAGACGACCATCACTCTATGTGGGTGCCGGTCTATGCCTTGGAAAAAAATGTCTCTCAGAGTCGCCTTCGGCTTGGAATCCACTGAATTTCAGCGGTGGTGGGCATCGGTCGAACAATTCTCGGTCGCGCGAGACTTGCGTTCCAAGTTCGTTCAGATCGGACCAGTCATCGGATTGGACCACCACAAGATTCCCGTCCCCGTACCCGTCGAGGAAGAGATCACAAGACGAGCCGGCGACAATGCGTTCGAGGACCGCAAAACGACACGGATCGCAGGCGAGGACCACTGTCGCTCTCGACTCAAAATGGCCGTCGAGCCCGTTGCAGCTGCTGATCGGGACCATCCCAGCTGCGCTGACGAAGTGCACGAGGCCGGCGATGCCAGGGTCCAGCGGGGAGAGGTCGTCCAGAAAGTCGTCATTCTCGAAGTCTTCGTCTCGGACAGCTTCGATCCTGTCCGGATCCCTCGAGAACTGCTCGAGCAGCGCAACCTCGTACATCGCGTATCCATCGGCTTCCGACCAGCTGTCGCCAGCGAGACATATGTATTCACGGTTGATGCCCAATGCACTTCCGTCCCCGAATACCTCACCCATCGTAGGGTTGTAGAGATCGCTCACAGTAGACTCTCCTTGCCCTGCGCGGCACGGACGGGGATCGGTCCGAACAAATACTCAGACTGCATCCATCATACGTCCGCACCCCGCGCGTCCATGGGCCTTCTACAGGATTCGTGTCTGCCCCTGCCTCGGTTGACTCCGGCGGTGGGTGGTTCTCAGGCCGCGTGTGCGGTCTTGTCGATGGTCTCAAACTCGACGGGGGTGAGGCGACCCCGGCCGCGTTGTCGGCGTCGGCGTCGGCGTCGGCGTCGGCGTCGGCGTCGGCGTCGGCGGTGGTAGCTGGTCTCGATCCAGGTCACGATCACGAGGCGTAGCTCCGACCGGGTGGTCCAACGGTGCCGGTTCAGGACGTTCTTCTGCAGCAGGGCGACGAACTACTCCATCGCGGCATTGTCGGCGCACGCCCCGACGCGGCCCATGGACCCGAGGAGCCTTGCCCTCTTCAAGGCGCTCACGAACACGGTCGATCGAAATTGGGCGAGTTCAATGAGTCGTTGCAACACCGGCTTTGTTGGAGCGAGCGTAGCTGTTCCGCGAAGACCTCCACTGGGGTCTTCCAACCGAGGGTATTGCGGGGTCAGTTGTTGACCGCGAGGGCGACTGCTTCGAGGTCCTGGGCCGACAGTCGGGACAGGTCGGTGCTCTCCGGGAAGTACTGACGGAGCAGGCCGTTGGTGGTTCTCGTTCGTGGGCCGTTGCCAAGATGAGTGCGGGTCGGCGAAGATCACCTTCGTGCCGGTTGCTAGGGCAAACTGCGCATGACCGGATAGCTCTTTGCCGCGGTCCCAGGTGAGGGTCTTGCGCAGCTGCTCGGGGAGCTTCGTCAGAGAGGTCGTCAGTGCTGTGTTCATCGCGACAGCGCCGTAGCCACCGAGGGAGCATGAGTCTTCGCCAGCCTCCGGGCAGCGTCAAGGGCGCTTCGCGTCGCTATGCGATTGCCTCCGGCCACCCTTGACCCCGCCTCTCCGGCCAGCGATGAGCTCCGCGATCGGGTTTGGCAGCCAAGAGTGGTCGATGACGATCCCGCTGGTGGGCCGCGGTGCCCAAGAGGTACCCGTAGAACCAGAACCACCCGCAAAGACCCAGTGTTCATCGACCCCGATGTCGTTGTGCCGCAACGATTCGAAGACAAGCCCACCGCACCTCTACGGACTCCTAAAGCGGGTGTCGCAGGTTCGAATCCTGCCGGGGGCACACGGCAAAACCGCAGGTCAGGAGCCTTCGCGGATGTTCTGCGGGTGAGTCGACCTCGTACATTCCGCCCTGGCGGTGCCCGTGCGGTACGCAAGCGACCGGTTGACCGTCGCGATGTCGGCTCGGTCGGCGTCTTCCGTTGAGTCGCTCGTGGTCTTGTGACCGAGCGGGATGGAGCACCCAGGGGGAGGTCGGTCTGGGCACTGGCGCTCAACACGCGGTGGCGAATCAAACCGTCTACAGATAGATTTATCGGTAGACACTTTGTCTCGTAGGGAGGGTGCGGCATGCCCGCTGCAAGCCCGCTCCGTGCTGGCGACAACGCCACGTCGCGCAGTGCGTTCTACCGACGTGCCAACGCCGGGGCGTACGAGAGGATCGCGCGCGGCCTCTACCTGCCGGCGGACGCTGAGCTAGCCGACTGGGACTGGCTCGAGGCGGCCGCACGGCATCCCAGGGCGACCCTCTGCCTGACCTCGGCCCTGGCCTACTACGACCTGACCGATGAGATCCCTCGGGCGGTCGACGTCGCCATTCCCAGGGGCAGCCGAACTCCGGCGACTGAGGGCGCCATCGCTTGGCACCACTTCGCGGTCGACACCTTCGACCTGGGTCGAACGACCACCGCCGTCCCGGGCTCCAGCATGCGCATCGGCATCTACAGCCCGGAACGGTCCATTGCCGACGCGTTCCGGCTACGGGGCTCGTTGGGGTATGAACTGGGGCGTGACGCCCTGCGAACATGGCTGGACCGGGGTGGGAGGCCTGCCGGGCTGCTGGAGATCGCGTCGAAGCTGCCGCGCACTCGGGGGCCGCTGCTGCGGACGCTGGAAGTGATGGGCTGACTGCGGTGAGTGGTGCTCGAGTGCTTCGGCAGCTTCAACGCCGAGCGCGGGTGACACGGAAGACCGGTTCCCCGGTCGCGACCGGGGAGCTGGTGACGCGTCACGCGTTGGAGTCCTTCCTGGACCGGCTGGTGAGGACTCCGCACGGGAACGACTTCGTGCTGAAGGGCGGCATTCTGCTGGCTTGCTACGGAGTTCGCCGGCCAACCAAGGACGTCGACTCGGAGGCCGTCTCGGCGTCGGTCACCGCCGCGCACATCGAAGACGTCGTGCGGGACGTCGTGGTCGTCGAGGCCGACGACGGGCTCGACATGGACTTGGGCAGCCTGGAGGTCCAGCCCATTCGTCAGGGGGCCGCATATCCCGGGTGCGGGGGCGGGTGCGGGGCACGGTCGGGACAGCGCGGGTCGTCGTGGTGTGGGACATCTCGACGGGGGATCCCGTCGTTCCCCGGCCGAAGATCGTGTCCGTCCCCCGAGTTCTGGGTGAGCCGATCGAGATGCTCGGGTACGCGCCGGAGACCTCAGTCGCCGAGAAGGGCGTCACCATCCTCGAGCGCGGCATCGCCAGCACGCGTTGGCGCGACTACGTCGACATCGTGCAGCTCGCCGAGCAGGGTCTCGACGGCACCGCGCTGTTGGACTCGGCGCGGGCCGTCGCCCGGTACCGCCAGGTCACTCTGGGGCCGGTTGCGGCCACGGTTGCCGGATACGGCGCGGTGTCACAGGCCAAGTGGGCGGCGTGGCGACGCAAGGAAGGCATCGAGGGCCTGTGCGAGCCGGATCTGGACGACCAGATGCTCAAGGTCATTGCCGTGTTGGACCCGGTGTTCTCCTCGGGGCCGGAGCGGCCGTGAGAGCCGCGCACCGTAGCGTACGGCCGGTTGACGCGGCTGGTTCAGGGCAATGACCAGTCGGGGTCGCGGGAGGCGGTCTACGGTTACGACGTGAGCGGGGAGCATCTGACGTCGATCACCGACACCGGGGGTGGGGTGACGACGTTGGCGTGGGACTCCGGCAGTGGGGACCTGGCATCGGTGACCGAGCCGGGTGGGTTGGTGACCTCCTTCGACTACGACGGTTCCGACCGGGTGGTCTCGGTCTCCCAGGGCCTGGCGGGGGAGACCCCGGCGGTGACCCGGCTGGCCTACCCCTCGGGCTCGAGCACCCTGGTCGCGGGCCCGACCACCGCTCGGTGAAGGCCCCACCGGACACCTCCCCCGAAGCCGCCGAGATCCTCGACGATCTCAAGGACCCGCCCGGCAACCGACTCGACGACCCCAGCGGAGACTGCGCCGGGCGACCAGATCCAGTCACGGCAGAGCACCTGACCGGCGCCGCCACGCAGGGCGGCACATGAGTCCGTTCCGTGGTGAGTAACTGGACGAGCCTGGCTCGGCGCTCTGGACCTGATGCGATCTTCGATGCCCTGCCGCGGCGAGGCGGCACCGGAGTGCGTCACACTCGGACCGTCCCCGCAGCAGCACCGGGCGGACGCCCGTCGGGGGAATCGAGGGCGCGATGAACGAGGCACGAGACGACGTCGACCCGACGGACCGCGGCCCCGAGGCCGCCCCGCACCCCGGCGAGGACCTCCCGGACCCGCCGGTCACCCACGTCGAGGTCGACGCGGACGAGGCTGACGTCGTCGAGCAGTCCGTCGTCGTCGGCGACGAGTCGGAGGAGTACCCGAGGGAGTGAGACCCGCGGACTCACCGACGGCCCGCTCGTCGAGTCGAAGGAGCGCCGCTGGCCGCCGCCCGCCCTTGGCGCGGCGCCGGGAGCAGACGATCATGGGGGGATGGTGTACGACACCGCCCTCGCCGACCGGGTCCGTGACGAGCTCGCCCCGCGAGCGCCGTTCGAGGAGCGCGCGATGTTCGGGGGGCTCGTGTTCATGGTCAACACCCACATGGCCTGCGGCATCATCCACGACGACCTCATGGTCCGGCTGGGCCGGGAGGCCCACGACGACGCGCTCGCCCGCGGCGCCCGGGAGATGGACTTCACCGGGCGGCCGATGCGCGGGATCGTCGTCGTCGACGCGAGCCTCCTCGACGCGGACGGCCTCGCCGACTGGCTCGAGGAGTCCGTGCTCCACGCCGAGTCCCAGCCGCCGAAGGCGCCGAGGGCGCGCACCCGCCCGCGGTAGCCCGACCCGGGCAGCGCAGCCGCCCGGACCCGTTGCCTCGGGCCCCTGCCGGACATACCGTGGCGGGGGGGAGGGTCGATGGGAGCACAGCCGACGTTCATCAAGTCGGTCCGCCGCGCCCTCCGGCTGCTCGACGTCGTCGGTGACGCCGATCGTCCCCTCTCCGCGAAGAGCCTCGCCCGAGCCGCTGCCCTTCCCCTCCCGACCGTCTACCACCTCGTCCGCACCCTCGTCCACGAGGGCTACCTCCGCAGGATCGAGGGCGGGTACGTCCTCGGCGACCGGATCGCAGCGCTCTCCAGCGGGCCCGGAGGCAGCGGCCTTCGGCCCGCCCGCTCCCACGAGGTCCTCGCCGAGCTCCGCGACGGGCTCCACGCCGCCGCCTACCTCTCGGTCCTCGGCGACGGCGAGGTGCGGCTCGTCGACGTCGTCGACTCCCCCGACGCCCCGCGCGCTGACCTCTGGGTGGGCTTCCACGACGCCGCCCACGCGACCGCACTCGGCAAGGCCGTCCTCGCGACCCTCCCGGCAGCCCAGCGCCGGGACTACCTCTCCGACCACCCGCTCGCGGACCTCACCCACCACACCGTCACCGACGCCCGGGCCCTCATGCGCGAGCTCGAGGCTGCTCCCGGGTACAGCCTCGACCGGGAGGAGTACGCCCTCGGCACGGCCTGCGTCGCCGTCGCCGTCCCCTCGGCATCGTTCTCGGCCGCGGTCGCGGTGTCCGTCCCCTCCCACCGGCTCGGTCGCGTCCTCGAGCGGCGCGAGAAGCTCGTCCGGGCCGCCCGGCTCATCGCCTTCGCCGGCCCCGAGGAGACCGCCGGGGCCTCTATCACCATGTGAACAACGGGCCGTTGTGACGGCCTCGCCGGGGTCATAGCGTGCGAGGTGACGAGCGTGCACGGGAGGCCCTCATGACGACACAGTCCGCTCCATCGGCGTCCGCCGCGTCCGAGGCGCAGGCCCCCGAGACCGACCGACTCGGCGGGAGGCCGACCCCGTCCCCGGGCGTGCGCCACCGCCTCTACGAGACGATGGTGCTCTGCAGGACGTACGAGGAGGCGATCCTGCGCGAGTACCACGCCGACAAGGGACCCGGCTTCGACATCGCCAAGGGGCTCATCCCGGGAGAGATGCACCTCTCGGCCGGCCAGGAGCCCGTCGCCGCCGGCGTCTGCGCCCACCTCACGGCCGGCGACGCGGTGACCGCGACCCACCGCCCCCACCACTTCGCCGTCGCCCACGGGGTCGACCTGCGGCGGATGACGGCCGAGATCTTCGGCCGGGAGACCGGCCTCGGGCGGGGCCGGGGCGGCCACATGCACCTGTTCGACCCGGCCACCCACTTCTCGTGCTCGGGCATCATCGCCGAGGGCTACCCACCGGCGCTCGGCCAGGCCTTCGCCTTCCAGCGTCACGGAACCGGCGGGATCGCCGTCGCCGTGACCGGCGAGGGCGCGGCCAACCAGGGGGGGTTCCACGAGTCTCTCAACCTCGCGGCGCTGTGGTCGCTCCCCGTCGTCTTCGTCGTCGAGGACAACGACTGGGGAATCTCGGTGCCGCGGTCGGCCTCGACGGCGGTCGGCTCGAACGCCGAGCGGGCGACCTCCTACGGCATCCCCGGGGAGCGGGTCGAGGACAACGACGTCGAGGCGGTCTTCGACGCCGCCCGGCACGCCATCGAACGGGCCCGAGGGGGCGGCGGCCCCACCCTCATCGAGGTGCACACCGTGCGGCTCCTGGGCCACTTCGAGGGCGACGCCCAAGGCTACCGGCCCGACCTCGCCGAGGTCGCGGCGCACGACCCGATCCCCAGGTACGAGCGCATCCTCCGTGACGCCGGCATCCTCGACGACGCCGCCGTCACGAGCGTCCGCGAGGCCGCGAGCGCCCGGGTCGAGGACGCGGTCACCTTCGCCAAGGACAGCCCGGTGCCCGACCCGGCGTCGGCGACGTCCGACGTATTCGCCTGAGGAGACCCGAGGATGACGATCACCGACGCACCGAGCACCCCCACCGCCCACGCGAGCCGACGGCTGACGACGTCCAAGGCGATGGTCGAGGCCGTCGCGCAGGAGATGGAACGCGACCTGTCGGTGTTCTACCTCGGCGAGGACGTCGGCGCCTACGGAGGGATCTTCAGCTCGACGACCGGCCTGCTCGACCGGTTCGGCCCCGAACGCATCATCGACACGCCCATCTCGGAGACCGCGTTCATCGGTCTCGGCATCGGGGCCGCCGTCGAGGGGATGCGTCCGGTCGTCGAGCTGATGTTCGCCGACTTCCTCGGGGTCTGCCTCGACCAGATCTACAACCACATGGCGAAGATCCACTACGAGTCGGGCGGCCACGTCGCCGTCCCCATGGTCCTGACGACCGCGGTCGGCGGCGGCTACGGCGACGGCGCGCAGCACTCGCAGTGCCTGTGGGGGACGTTCGCCCACCTGCCGGGGATGAAGGTCGTCGTCCCGAGCACCCCCGCCGATGCGAAGGGCCTGATGACGTCGGCGATCCGGGACGACAACCCCGTCGTCTACATGTTCCACAAGGGGATCATGGGGATCCCGTGGATGACGAAGAACCCCAGGGCCACCGACGAGGTCCCCGAGGGGGAGCACGTCGTCCCGATCGGCCGGGCGCGCGTCGCCCGGGAGGGCGCCGACGTCACGGTCGTGACCCTGTCGCTGTCGGTCCACCACGCCCTCGACGTCGCGGACACGCTCGCGGCCGAGGACGTCGACGTCGAGGTCCTCGACCTGCGCAGCCTCGTCCCCCTCGACCGCGACGCGATCCTCACCTCGGTCGCGAAGACGGGCCGGCTCGTCGTCGTCGACGAGGACTACCTCTCGTTCGGCCTCTCCGGGGAGGTGGTCGCCACGGTGACCGACCACGACCCCACCCTCCTCACGGTCCCCGTGGAGCGGGTCGCCGTCCCCGACGTCCCCATCCCGTACGCCCGCTCGCTCGAGTTCGCCGTGCTCCCGCGGCCCGACCGGATCGAGGCGGCGATCCGCCGCTCCGTCGCGCGATGACCGACGTCCTCTTCCCCGCCCTGTCGAAGGAGACGCCCGACGCCGAGGGAGTGCTCTCGACGTGGTTCGTCCGGGACGGGGAGACCGTGCGCGTCGACCAGCTCCTCGCGGAGGTCCAGGTCGACAAGGTCGCCGCCGACGTCCCCTCCCCTGCCGCAGGTGTCGTCCACATCCTCGTCGAGGAGGAGGCCACCGTCCTGCAGTCGACGCCGATCGCCCGGATCGACTGAACGTGCCGTGCCGTGCCGGCCGTCCGGACACCACAGCCGAGCCCGTCCCGGCCGGCGTCGGTCAGCGGAGGTCGCGGACGCCGGAGCCCGCCATCGGGATGCAGCCCGCGGACCGCCCGAGCCTCCGGAGCCCGGCGGTCTCCCCGGGGGCGGAGTACAGCCTCGGCGTCCTCGGGCCGAGGACGGGGTTCATCAGGGCCGTCCTCAGCCCGACGTGCTGGAGGCCGACGGCGTGCCCGAGCTCGTGCGCGAGGAGGTTTGTCCGGCGTGGCCCCGGCCCGAAGCCGGGCCGGGTGCGCCGGAGCATGTCCGGGGCGTCGATGACGACGTACCCGCGGGTCGCCGCCGCCCGGTACACGGTCCGCCCGTGGGAGGCCCTCCCCCACGACCGGTAGCTCACGCCGCCCTGGCCCATGATGTTGCCGGAGAGGTCGATGTTCGTCGCCCCCGGCTTGGCGTAGGCGATGAGGAGCTCGGCGCTCTGCCGGTCGATGTTCCCGCGGCGCGGGACCTCCGCGGTCTGCCCGCGGTAGGTGAAGGTGAACCGGGTCCTCGCACCGAGCGCGTGGACCGTCGTCCGCGTCTCCCGAAGGACCGCCGCCCGGCGCGGCCGGGGCACGGCGGCGAGGTTGACCTTGTACGTGATCCGCTGGCAGCCGTTCCACCGGACGACGGGTCGTGCGCCGGTGGGGAGGGTCGTGTGCAGGACGGCGTACCCCGCGGAGCGTGACGCCACTGCGGGCGCGGCCGCGAGGACGGGCGCGGCCGCGAGGACGGCGGCGGCGAGCAGCACGGCGGGTTTTCTCTTCATCATGACCTCCACACCGGCGAGAGCCTACCCGCCGGCGGGGCGTGACGTCACAGCGGATCGGTTGCAGGATGGACCCATGAGTGCACCCACACCGGCGGCCCAGCTCATCATCGACGCCCTCGGGCGCGTCCGGAGCCTCGTCGCGTCGATCGCCGACGACCTCGACGTCGAGGCGCTGCTCTGGCAGCCGAGCCCCGGGACGAACTCGATCGGGTGGCTCCTCTGGCACCTCACCCGGGTCGAGGACGACCACGTCGCCGGGCTCGCGGGCAGCGAGCAGGTGTGGACCGCGCAGGGGTGGGCGCGGCGCTTCGACCTGCCCTACCGCGACGGGGACTTCGGCTTCGGCCACTCCCCCGAGGACGTCCGCGCCTTCCGGGTCGACGACCCCGCCCTGCTCACCGGATACCAGGACGCCGTCCACGCCCGCGCGGTCGAGGTCGTCGGGGGGATGTCCGACGCCGACCTCGAGCGGGTCATCGACGACAGGTGGGATCCCCCGGTGACTGCGGGCGTCCGGCTCGTCAGCGTCATCGGGGACACGACCCAGCACGCCGGTCAGGCGGGGTACGTCAAGGGCCTCCTCGAGCGGAGGTGACCGATCCCGTGGCAGGTCACGAGCCGGGGCGGGAGGAGGCCGCGAGGGCGAGCTCCACGGCACGGGCCGGGCTGCCCCGGTAGGCGGGCCCGTGTCCGGGGACGACGACCTCCCCGGCCAGGCCGCGTAGAGCCTCGAGCGACCGAAGGGCCCTGCTCGTGTCGGTGTTGAAGAAGTCCGGGAGCAGCCGGGGCCCCGCGCCGGGGTCGAGGGCATGCTCGGTCATGAGCGCGTCCCCGGCGAGAACGACGCCCCGGCCGGGCAGGTGGAGCGCGCAGCGCCCGCTCGTGTGCCCCGGGGTGGGGACGAGCACCGGGGAGCCGGGGACGTCGAGCGGTCCGGCCCGGTCGAGCTCGAGGTCCATGGTGCGGTCGGGTCGGGCGATGCCGTCGCGGAGGACGTCGAGCATCCACCGGGCCACCCGCGGCCGCCAGACCATCCGCAGCAGCCGGGCCTCGCCCACCTGCTCCGTCCGCTCTCCCCGGACGTTCGCGGCCTCGTCGGGGTGGGCGTGCACCGGAACGCCGTGCGCGGTGTGCAGCCAGGCGGCGGCGCCGACGTGGTCGGGGTGGCCGTGGGTGAGGACCACCGCGTCGACGTCGGCGGGGCCGCGGCCGATGCGTGCCAGCGAGGCGACGACCCGGTCCCGGTCCCCCGGCAGGCCCGCGTCGACGACCGTGACCTCGCCGCCCTCGACGACGAGGGTCCACCCGACGTGCCTGGCCCGGGCGTGGTGGACGCCGGGAGCCACCTCGGTGACGTCGACGTCCATCCCGGCACCTCGATCCCGGCCCCGTGTCGCCGGTGAGTGGCCACCACGCCCACCCCCGGGCGGGAACCACGGTACTGCGTGGCCGGTGCCGGGGCGGAGCGAGCCTGCAGGGAGGCCGAGCCGTGCGGCGGGGCCGCGCGCCGTCCTGGCACGCGGCCCCGCCGGGACCCGGTCTCCCGGCTCAGCCGGTGAGCTGGCTGACGAAGTCCGGGTTGTCCTTGAGCCACTCGTTGACGCCCTTGGCCGGGTCGTCGCTGTTCTCCTGGAGGACGAGGTTCTCCAGGGAGCCGAGCTGCTCGTCGTTCATCGTGAACTTCCCCAGCATCTTCGCGACGTCCGGGAAGTCGTTCGCGAAGCCCTGGCGGGCCAGGGTGTGGATCTTCTCCGCGTCACCCATGGCGTTCTTCGGGTCCTTGAGGTCCCGGATCGGGAACGCCGCGTACGCCCAGTGCGGCCGCCACAGCGTGACGACGACCGGCTTCTTCGCGTCCGTGGCCTTCTTGAGCTCGGACAGCATGGCCGCCGTCGAGGACGTGAGGAGCTTGTAGCTGTCGCCGAGCTGGTAGTCCGGGATCGCCTGGTCCTGGGTGATCCGGGTCAGCCCCGCGCCGGGCTCGATCCCGATGATCTTCCCGTTGAACTCGTCGGCCTTGCCCTTGAGGTCGGCGATCGACTGGACGTCGACGTAGTCGGGGACCGCCATGGTGAGCTTGGCGTTGTCGTACCAGACCCCCATGTCGTCGATCTTGTCGCCGTACTTCTTCCAGTAGTCCTCGTGGGTCTTGGGCAGCCACGCGTCGAAGAAGAGGTCGATGTCGCCCTTCGAGAGGCCGACGAACGTCGGCGCCACGTCGAGCTGCTTCGTCTCGACGGTGTAGCCCTGGTCCTCGAGGACCTGCTTCCAGGTGTTCGTGACCGTGATGTCCTCGTCCCACGGGATGTACCCGATGGTGATGGTGCCGCCCCCTCCGCCGGAGGCGGACGAGGAGCCGGAGGCGGTGTCGGACCCGGCCGAGCCGCTGTCGCTGCTCCCGCAGGCGGCGAGCCCGAGGATGGCGATGCCGGCCGTGGTGGCGGTGGCGATGGAGCGCAGTGTGCGCTTCATGACGATGGTTCCCTTCTGTTGCGAACAGGTCGGTGGTGTCGGGACTCCGAGTGGCGGGGCCCCGCCTCCGCGCTCATCCCCGCGCGGAGGTCATCCGTTCGGCCTTGGCGACGGCCGAACGCTCCCCGAGGGCGCCGGTCATCCGGTCGAGGTAGATCGCGAGGATGACCACGGCGAGGCCTGCCTCGAACCCGAGCCCGATGTTGAGCCGGGTGATCGCTTCGAAGACCTTTCCGCCCAGCCCGCCGGCGCCGACCATCCCGGCGATGACGACCATCGACAGGGCCAGCATGATGACCTGGTTGACCCCGGCCATGATCGTCGGCGTCGCGAGCGGCACCTGGATGTTGCGGAGGATCTCGGACGGGGTCGCGCCGAAGGCGTGCCCCGCCTCGACGACCTCCTTGTCGACCTGGCGGATGCCGAGCTCGGTGAGGCGGACTCCGGGAGGCATCGCGAACACGACGGTGGCGATGACGCCGGGCACCTTGCCGATGCTGAAGAACGTCACCGCGGGGATGAGGTAGACGAAGGCGGGCATGGTCTGCATGAAGTCGAGCACGGGCTTGACGACCCTCGACGTCGCCTCGTTCCGGGCGGCGAGCACACCGACGGGGATGGCGATGACGACGGCGACGATGCTCGCGACGAGGATGAGCGCGAGCGTGCTCATCGAGTCCCCCCAGAGCGCCATCCCGTCGACGAGGAGGAGTCCGAGCGCGCTGAAGAGGGCGAACTTCCAGCCGCGCAGGAGCAGGGCGATGCCGGCGAGGACGACGATGAGCACGAGGGTCGGCACGGCGAGCAGTCCCGACTCGATCCCGTCGACGAGGGCAGAGATGACGCTGTCGATGAGGTCGAACAGGCCGCCGAGGTGGGTGGTCAGCCAGTCGACGATGTCCTCGAACGCGGTACCGATGGGGATCCGCGGCACGACCGGGTCGGCGCTGCGCACGATGTCAGCGAACACCGGCCACCTCCTGGGTCTCGGTGGGCTCCTCGTCGTCGGGCTCGTTCCCGCCGCCGAGCACGGACAGCAGGGTCACCCGCGGCAGCACGCCGACGAGCTTGCCCGATCTCGAGACGACGGGCAGGACGGCCTGGGCCGCTGCGCGGGAGAGCACCTCGATGAGCGGGGTGTCCTCCGCGATGGCGAAGTCGACGTCCTCGATGACGCCGTCGAGCTGGTCGGGGCCGCCCTCGAGGGCCCGGGCGACGGCCCCC
>CAWAOO010000004.1:0-116366 GCA_963783735.1 uncultured Actinomycetota bacterium
ACGCGGCGGATAGACGCAGGGTATGAGCCAGGAGGCTGCGCTGGCATCCGCACCAGGCGGTATCCTGATGGTACTGCAGGTAGTACCATTATGACGTGCCCTCGGTAGCCAAGATCGTCACCGCGATGCGCGCCAACCCGCGCAACATCCGTTACGACGACCTCGCCAAGGTCTGCGAGCACTACTTCGGACCGCCGAGAACCAGCGGCGGCTCGCACGCAGTGTTCAAGACCCCCTGGCCCGGCGACCCGCGGGTCAACATCCAGAACGACCACGGCAAGGCCAAGGCGTACCAGGTCCGTCAGGTCCTCGCCGCGATCGAGAAGAAGGAGGCCAGCTCATGAGCAACGCCACGGTTGACGTCACCCGCTACACGTACCGGGTCACCTGGTCGGTCGAGGACGAGGAGTTCGTCGCGACCTGCCTTGAGCTGCCCTCGCTGTCTTGGCTGGCGCCTACCCAGGACGAAGCCCTTTCCGGGCTCCGTGACCTCGTCGCCGAAGTAGTTCAAGACCTCGCCGACGGCGGCGAGCCGGTCCCGGAGCCGCTGTCCGTGAAGTCCTACTCGGGCAAATTCAACCTCCGTGTCGGCGAGCAGCTCCACCGACGCCTCGCGATGGAAGCAGCCGAAGAACACCTCAGCCTCAACCAATACGTCGTGCGCCGTCTCAACAACGCCTCCTGACGCAAGCAACAACAGGGGGTCTGCTGCATGGATAGGTGACACGTCGCTGCGGTGCTGAGAGGTGCCGCGGGAGAGGATGTGCACCATGCCGAAGCCGTATCCCAAGGAGTTCCGCGAGGACGTGATCCGGGTTGCCCGGAGCCGTGAGCCGGGGGTCCTTCTGAAGCAGATCGCGAAGGACTTCGGGATCAGCGAGTCGTGTCTGAACAACTGGCTGGCGAAGGCCGACCGTGAGGACGGCGTCCGACTGGGTGACCCGGCCCAGCCCGCGACCGAGCGGGATCTGCGCAAGCGGGTCCGGTTGCTGGAGCAGGAGAACGAGGTGCTGCGGCGGGCTGCGGCCTATCTGTCGCAGGCCAACCTGCCGGGAAAATGATGTACCCGCTCGTCCGCGAGCTGGCCGCCACCGACGCACCCGTCCGGGTGCCGGTAGCGGTGACGTGTCGGGTGCTCAGGCTGGCCCGCCAGCCCTACTACAGGTGGCTCGAGGCCCCGGTCGCCGACGCCGAGCTCGAGGAGGCCTACCGGGCCAACGCGCTGTTCGACGCCCACCGGGACGATCCCGAGTTCGGCTACCGCTTCCTGGTCGACGAGGCTCGCGACGCCGGGGTGTCGATGGCCGAGCGGACCGCGTGGCGGATCTGCTCGGACAACGGCTGGTGGTCGGCGTTCGGGAAGAAGAAGGCACGCGGAAAGGGCAAGAAGCCCGGCCCACCTGTCCATGACGACCTGTGTGCGGTCGTGGACAAGCACGGCGTCATCCGGCATGAGTTCACCGCCGATGCCCCGAACGAGCTGTGGCTCGGCGATATCACCGAGCACTGGACCGGTGAGGGGAAGCTGTACGTCTGCGCGTTCAAGGACGTCTACTCCAACCGGATCGTCGGCTACTCGATCGACTCGAGGATGAAGTCCCGCCTCGCCGTCGCCGCGTTGAACAACGCCGTCGCGAGGCGTGGCGACGTGGCCGGCTGCGTGGTCCACACGGACCGCGGATCGCAAGGCGGATTCAACTGGTCGTCGCAACACCTCGACAGTGGAGGTGTTCAGGGGTGGCGACGGGAGACTGGAGCAGGAAGACGAGCGATGCGGCTGAGGGGGTGCGGCGGCAGTGGCGTGCTGATCGGGCGTTGCGGCCGGCGATGCGCTCACCCGGGCGCCCGGACCCCTCGCGGGTGGTGCAGCGGCGGTTCTGGCGACTGGTCGCCACGGGCATCTCCACTGCGGAGGCGGCCATCGCGGTGGGGGTGTCGGTCCCGGTCGGGACGCGCTGGTTTCGCCACGCTGGCGGGATGCCGCCGATCAGCCTGGCCGAGCCCTCTGGTCGTTACCTGTCGTTCGAGGAGCGGGAGGAGATCGCGTTGCTGAAGGCCCAGCGCAAAGGCGTGCGTGAGATCGCCCGCGAGATTGGCCGCGACCCGGGGACGGTGTCACGCGAGCTGCGGCGCAATGCGGCGACCCGGGGCGGCAAGCCGGTGTACCGGGCGGTGGTGGCGCAGTGGAAGGCGCAGCAGGCCGCGAAGCGCCCGAAGACCGCGAAGCTCGCCGGCAACGAGCGGTTGCGTGAGTACGTCCAGGGCCGGCTCGCAGGGAACGTCCGCCGTCCCGACGGCACGATCGTGCCGGGTCCGACGCCGCCGCCGTGGAAGGGGTTGAACAAGCCCCACCGGCAGGACCGGCGGTGGTCGACGGCGTGGAGCCCGGAGCAGATCGCGCGGCGTCTTCGGGTCGAGTTCCCCGATGATCAGTCCATGCGCATCAGCCACGAGGCGATCTACCAGTCGCTGTTCATCGAGGGCCGTGGTGCGCTCAAGCGTGAGCTGGTCACCTGTCTGCGCACGGGCCGCGCACTGCGGCAGCCGCGAGCCCGGTCCAGGAACAAGGCGCAGGGTCACGTGACCGCCGATGTCGTCCTGAGCGAGCGTCCCGCTGAGGCTGCGGACTGTGCCGTGCCCGGCCATTGGGAGGGCGACCTGATCATCGGGACCGGCCGCTCGGCGATCGGCACTCTTGTCGAGCTCAGCAGCCGCGCCACGCTCCTGGTGCACCTGCCGCGGATGGAGGGCTGGGGCGAGAAGCCGTACGTGAAGAACGGGCCGGCCCTGGGCGGCTACGGAGCGGTCGCGATGAACGCCGCGCTCACGGCGTCGATGACGAAGCTTCCCGAGCAGCTGCGCAAGACCCTGACCTGGGACCGCGGCAAGGAACTCTCCGGTCACGCACTGTTCGCGATCGAGACCGGCACGAAGGTGTTCTTCGCCGACCCACACTCGCCGTGGCAGCGGCCCACGAACGAGAACACCAACGGGCTCCTGCGACAGTACTTCCCCAAGGGCACCGACCTCTCGCGCTGGAGCACCGAAGACCTCGAGGCCGTCGCTCACGCCCTCAACAACCGGCCCCGCAAGATCCTCGGGTGGAAGACGCCCGCCGAGGTGTTCGAGGGGCAGCTACGCTCACTCAACCAAGCCGGTGTTGCAACGACCGATTGAACTCGCCCAATTTCGAAGCAGGAAGTTCGTCCGCGCTCTCGGCCGTCACGACATGGTCGGATCGATGGGCAGAGTCGGTGCTGCAGGCGACAACGCCGCCATGGAGAGCTTCTTCTCCCTGCTCCAGAAGAACGTCCTCAACCGCCAGCCCTGGGCCACCCGCGAACAACTGCGGATCGCGATCGTGACCTGGATCGAGAGGACCTATCACCGCCGCCGTCGACAAGACGCGCTTGGCCGATTGACCCCCATCGAGTACGAGACCATCATGACCACGCCAGCCACTCAGGCTGCGTGACCCAACCTGTCACCCGATCGTGCAGCAGACCCTCGCGACGTGGTGCTCGGGCTGGCACGCCTGGCTCGATGCCAAGCCGACCGTCGACACGCTCTCCCGTGCCGAGAAGTGGCTCAAGGACAACGACCTCGTCCTGAAGAACGAACGCCTTGAGCCGATCCGCAGCGGCGCCCGCGACGCCTGGGCGAAGCTGCGGCAGGAGAGCAACGTCGACCTCGGGGACCTCGCGCTCGAGGGCGCGAACACCCGTCGCCGGGTGCGGATCGACTCGACCATCGACGGCGAGGAGGCCGGGAGCCTGGCGGTGCTCAGTCAGGGAGAGCTCCACGCCCTCGCGCTGGCCCTGTTCCTGCCCCGGGCGACGATGGTCGAGTCGCCGTTCCGCTTCCTCGTCCTCGACGACCCCGTCCAGGCCATGGACCCCGCGAAGGTCGACGGGCTGGTCGAGCTCCTCGCCGAGCTCGCCGAGACCCGGCAGGTGGTCGTGCTGTCCCACGACGACCGCCTTCCGGCAGCGGTGCGACGAGCCAACGCGGGTGCGCGGATCGTCGAAGTGGTGCGCGGCGAGGGATCACAGGTCTCGGTCGTGCCGGCCGAGGACCCGGCGACCCGGTACCTGTCCGACGCCACGGCCTTGCTCAGGGACGAGTCCCTGCCCGAGGAGACCCTGCGCAGGATCCTCCCCGGAGTCCTCCGCCTGGCCGTCGAGTCCGCCGCTCGGGACAGGTTCTTCGGGCACCGGCTCGGCAAGGGCGCGACGCTGGACGAGGTCGAGGAGGCGTGGGGCGGCACCAAGAAGACCAGAGCGCGCATCAGCCTCGCAATCTTCGACGACGTCCGGCCGCTCGACGACTGGGCCGCTGCCCCCTACCGGAAGCTCGGCCTGCGGGCCGTCGCCGGCGCCATGCACGACGGACTCCAGGACAGGGTGCGCCCGGACGTTGCCGTCCACCACGTCAAGCGGCTCGTCGATGACGTGAGAAACGGCGCGAAGTGAGCTCCGCAGGCTCCCTGCTCGCCTCGTCGGAGGCGACGCTGGCCGGGACGGCCCCCGACCGCAACCGGATGGCGTGCTGGCTCGCCCGGTCCGCCCTGGAGGCGGTCGTGGTCGAGCTGCTCGACGCCCGCGGCTACGGGGCACGCGAGGCCACCATGCGCAGCCGACTCACGTGCCTCCAGGTGGCGTACCGGCAGAGTCCGGCGATACCCGCGCGAGCGCACTTCGCGTGGGCGCGCCTGTCCGAGGCGTGCCACCAGCACGCCTACCGGCTGTCACCGACCTACACCGAGGCACGCCACCTGATCGACGTCGTCCGCTCTCTGGTGGCCGAGGTGAGTCCACCAGAGAGTCGCTCTAGCGCAGGTTCGGCGCGCGGCGGCCCCACGGCCGGCTCTGCCAGCTAGCGCACCGGACGCCAGACCGACTCCCCGGCGCTCGGCCCGGGGCTCCAAGACGCGATCCACGGGCCCGTGCCCTCGCTCGGGTCGAGCACGCCGCCCTCGAGCCACGTGTGCTCGCCGGCGAGCACCGCCCGGGTCAGGGCGACGTCGGCGGAGTCCGTGTTCGACCAGAGCGCGTCGAAGAGCCGCGCCACGCGCACCCGGGCCTGGCCGCAGAACGCGTCGGCGAGCGCGACCGCGGACCGGCCCCGGGCCGGGTCGACCCCGTCCGCGGCCTCCTGCCGCAGCGTCTCCGCCCGGCTGCACGCCGCGGCCATGGCGAACAGCTCGGCGCCGATGTCGACGACCCGGCCGAGGAAGACCTGCTTGTACTCCATCTTCCCCTGCCAGCGGGACATGCCGTAGAACGTCTGCCGGGCGAGCTTGCGGGACGAGCGCTCGACGAACCGCAGGTGCGTGGCGAGCGGGCCGAACTCGGCGTACGAGCCGGGCCGGTCCCCGGCCCCGGTGACGAGCGTGGGAAGCCACCTGGCGTAGAACCCGCTCGCCCCGGCCGCGGCTCGGGCCTTGGTGTGGAGGTCGGCGTCGGGGTCCGCGAGCTCCCCGGCCGCCTTGAGGTGCTCGTCGACGGCCTCGCGGGCGATGAGCAGGTGCATGATCTCGGTGGAGCCCTCGAAGATCCGGTTAATCCGCAGGTCCCGCAGCACCTGTTCCGCCGGGACCGCGCGCTCGCCGCGGGCGGCCAGGGACTCGGCGGACTCGTAGCCGCGACCGCCCCGGACCTGGACGAGCTCGTCGGCCACCCGCCAGGCCATCTCGCTGCTCCACAGCTTCGCCAGCGCCGCCTCGATCCTGATGTCCGTGTCCCCCGCGTCGGCGAGCCGGGCCGAGACCTCGAGCACGGACTCGAGGCCGAACGCCGTCGCCGCGATGAACGCGACCTTCTCGGCGACCGCGGCGTGCTGGCCGACCGGGCGGCCCCACTGGACCCGCTCGGTCGACCACTCGCGGGCGATCTTCAGCGACCACTTGCCGGCCGCCGCGCACATCGCCGGGATCGACAGGCGCCCCGCGTTGAGCGTGGTCAGCGCGATCTTCAGGCCCGCGCCCTCGGCGCCGAGCCGGTTCTCGACCGGCACCCGGACCCGGTGGAACCGGGTGACCCCGTTCTCGAGGCCGCGCAGGCCCATGAACGCGTTCCGGTTCTCGACGGTCACCCCCTCGGCGTCGGCCTCGACGACGAACGCGGTGATGCCCCCGCGGCTCCCGTCGTGGGCGGGGACGCGGGCCATGACGACGAGGAGCTCGGCGACGACCCCGTTCGTCGTCCACAGCTTCACCCCGTCGAGGAGGTACCCGGTGCCGTCCTCGGTGGGGGTCGCGGCGGTGGCGACGCGTGCCGGGTCCGAGCCGACGTCGGGCTCGGTGAGGAGGAACGCCGAGATCGCCCCGGCCGCGCAGCGGGGGAGGAAGCGTTGCTTCTGCTCCGTCGTGCCGACGAGCTTGACCGGCTCCGGCACCCCGATCGACTGGTGCGCCGAGAGCATCGCCCCGAGGCTGGCGTTGACCGAGCCGACGAGCATGAGGGCCCGCCCGTACGTCGCCATCGACAGCCCGAGGCCGCCGTACTCCGTGGGGATCTTCATCCCGAACGCGCCGATGTCGGCGAGCGCCGCGAGGTCCTCGTCCCGGATCCGGGCCTCCCGCTCGATCCGGGACGCGTCGACCCCGGCGAGGACCTCGCCGAGCCGCTCGAGGAACGCCTCCCCCCGGGCCTGCTCGTCGCGGTCGGCCGCCGGGGGCGGGTGGATGAGGCCGAGGTCGAACCGGCCGAGGTAGAGCCCCTTGGCGAAGCTCGGCCGGGTCCATGCGCTCTCACGCGCGGCCTCGGCGACCTCGCGGGCCTCCTTCTCGGTGACGTGGGCCCCGGCCCCGTCGGGGGCGGGCCGGGGTCTCCCGGCCTCCGGCCTGTCGTGCGTCGTCTCCGCGCTCATCGTCGCCACCGCCCTGTCCGTCGAGGTCCGCCCCGTGTCCGTCGAGGTCACCCCAGTGTCACCTGCGGGCGGCGCCGGGGCCAGTGGTTCGGGGGCGGAGTGGACCCCGGGGGTCGGGACGGCATACGGTGTCCTCGTGGACACCATGCGACTCCTCCTTCGCCGCCGCGGCGGGGCCTGACCGATCAGCCGCCCCTCGTCGCGGAGTTCTCGTGCCCGGCTGACACCAGTGCCGCAGGAGACGAAGGAAGTCGAGTCGAGCAGATGATCCACCCCCAGCAGCCCTCGGGCATGCCGATCCAGAAGTACGCCCCGTTCCACGAGCAGATCACCGTCGACCTCCCCGACCGCACCTGGCCGGACAGGATCATGACGAAGGCGCCCCGCTGGTGCGCCGTCGACCTCCGGGACGGCAACCAGGCGCTCATCGACCCGATGAATGCCGAGCGCAAGATGCGGATGTTCAAGCTCCTCGTCCGGATGGGGTACAAGGAGATCGAGGTCGGGTTCCCGTCGGCGAGCCAGACCGACTTCGACTTCGTCCGCGAGCTCGTCGACGGAGGACACATCCCCGACGACGTGACGATCCAGGTCCTCACCCAGTGCCGGGACCACCTCATCGAGCGCACCTTCGACGCGATCAGGGGCGCGAGGCAGGCGATCGTCCACTTCTACAACTCGACGTCGGTCCTCCAGCGTCGGGTCGTCTTCGGCCTGCCCGAGGACGGGGTCGTCGACGTCGCCCTCCAGGGGGCCAGGCTGTGCCGCAAGCTCGAGGAGACGGTCCCCGAGACCGACGTGTACTACGAGTACTCGCCGGAGTCCTACACCGGCACCGAGCTCGAGTTCGCCGTCCGGATCTGCAACGAGGTCATCGACGTCATCGACCCGACGCCGGACCACAAGATGATCATCAACCTCCCGGCGACCGTCGAGATGGCGACCCCGAACGTCTACGCCGACTCGATCGAGTGGATGACCCGCCGGCTGCACCGGCGCGAGTCGGTGCTCGTCTCCCTCCACCCCCACAACGACCGCGGCGAAGGGGTCGCGGCCGCCGAGCTCGGCTACCTCGCCGGTGCCGACCGGATCGAGGGGTGCCTGTTCGGCAACGGGGAGCGGACCGGGAACGTCTGTCTCGTCACCCTCGGGATGAACCTCTTCAGCCAGGGCATCGACCCCGAGATCGACTTCTCCGACATCGACGAGATCCGCCGGACCGTCGAGCACTGCAACCAGCTGCCCGTCGGGGAGCGCCACCCCTGGGGCGGCGACCTCGTGTTCACGGCGTTCTCGGGCTCCCACCAGGACGCCATCAAGAAGGGCTTCGACGACATGGCCCGCCGGTCGAGCGACGCCGGGAAGCCCGTCGACGAGCTCGTCTGGGGCGTGCCCTACCTCCCCATCGACCCGCACGACGTCGGGCGGTCGTACGAGGCCGTCGTCCGGGTCAACAGCCAGTCCGGCAAGGGCGGCATCTCCTACATCCTCAAGAGCGAGCACCAGCTCGACCTCCCCCGTCGGCTCCAGATCGAGTTCAGCGGCGTCGTCCAGACCAAGACCGACGCCGAGGGGGGCGAGGTCGCCCCCGCCGTCCTCTGGGAGGTCTTCCAGGACGAGTACCTCCCGGCGACCGACGGGGCGGCGAACGCGTGGGGCCGGTTCACCCCGGTCGGCCACACCCTCGTCAGCGAGGAGGACGGACGGGACCGGATCACCGCGACGATGCTCGAGGACGGCGCCGAGATGACCGTCGAGGGGGTCGGCAACGGACCGATCGCCGCGTTCGTCGACGCCCTCGGCGGGCTCGACGTCGACGTCCGGGTGCTGGACTACCACGAGCACGCGCTCTCCTCGGGCGGGGACGCCCAGGCCGCGGCGTACGTCGAGTGCGCCGTCGGGGACCGGGTCCTCTGGGGCGTCGGGCTCCACAACAGCATCGTCAAGGCGTCGATGACCGCGGTCCTCTCCGCGGTGAACCGCGCCGAGCGCGGCACCCGCCCCTGACGGTCGCGGGTCAGCGCACCCCGCGCACCCGGAACTGGATGGAGATCCGCGGGCCGACCGGGCGCGCGGTCTTCGGGATGGCGTGGTCCCACGTCCGCTGGCACGAGCCGCCCATGACGATGAGGTCCCCGTGCCCGAGCGAGAACCGGCGCGACCCGCCGCCGCCCCGCGGGCGCAGGACGAGCGGTCGCGGGGTGCCGACCGAGAGGATGGCGACCATGGTGTCCGAGTCCCGGCTGCGGCCGATCCGGTCCCCGTGCCAGGCGACCGAGTCGCGCCCGTCCCGGTAGAGGCAGAGCCCTGCCGTGCGGAACGGCTCGCCGAGCTCGGGGAGGTAGTGGCGGCTCAGCGCGTCCCGGGCGTCGTCGAGGACGGGGTGGGGGACCGGGTCGCCCTCCCCGTAGAAGCAGGTGAGCCTGGGGACGTCGACGACGTGGTCATACATCTGCCGGCGCTCCGCCTGCCACGGGACGTGTTCGTGGAGGTGGGCGAAGAGCTCGTCGGCTCCGGCGAGCCACCCCGGCCGGACGTCGACCCAGGCCCCCCGGGTGAGCCCGGTTCGGGTCAGGGCCGCGGGGAGCGGACGGAGGGTCGTCTCCTCGGCGAGGTCGAGCAGCGACCCCTGGAGTGCGGTGCTCATGCCGTGAGCATACCCGAGTCCTCGAACACGTGTACGAAGCCAAGCGCGCCTCTCGCCCCCGACTACCGCACGTCCTGCCCGGCGGGCCGCGCCACCGGACGGTTTTGGTCCGTTCTGCACCGGCCCGGCGGGCAAGAGGTGCGGGGTGTGAAGGGGGGAGGGGGACGTTCGGCCCTCGGCAGCGACCCCGTCGGGGGCGAGGCTGGTGGCGGTCGCAGCGACGGAGGACGGAGGTGCGAGGTGGCGGTGCGCGCGACGAGTCCCGTGGCCTCGGCCGACCGTCCCCGGGTCCCCGGCCCGGCGCCGGGTCGTCGGTGCGGGTTCGGCGTCACGGTCCTCGTCCTCGCGGCCGGGCTCGTCGCGAACGCCGTCCTCGGGCCGCTCGTCACGGGGGCGGTCGACTACGGGCTCTCGGCCTCGCTGACCAACCAGCTCCTCGGCCTCGAGGCGGTGACGCTCGCGCTCGTCGTGCCCGTCTGCGTCGTCGCCGGGGGGCTCGCGCTGCGCGGTCACCCCGCTGGCCCCGTCCTCGCCATCGGACCGGCCGGGTACGCGCTCTACATGCTCGTCCAGTACGTCCTCGGGCCCGAGTACGACCGCTACCACCCCGTCCTCCTCCTCCACCTCGGGCTCGCCGTCCTCGCCGGCACCGTCGCCGCCCGCGGATGGGCGCTCGCCCTCGCGGGCCCGCTGCCCGGACTCGACCCCGGGGCGCGGCGTCGGCGGGCGCTCGTCCTCCTCGGCCTCGGCGGGTTCGTCCTCCTCCGGTACCTCCCGGGCCTCGTCGGGGCCCTCACCGGCGCGGCGATCCCGGCCGAGTTCGCGGCCTCGCGGACGTTCTACTGGTCGATCTGGCTCCTCGACCTCGGGGTCGTCGTCCCCGTCACCGTCGCGGCCGCCCGCGCCCTCGTCCGCGGGACCCGGGCGGGCGAGCTCGCGAGCTACGCGGTCCTCGGCTGGTTCGCCCTCGTCCCTGCGTCGGTCGCGGCGATGGCCCTCGTCATGCTCGCCCGCGACGACCCGAACGCCTCCGCCGGGACCGCGGTCCTCCTCACCGTCGCGGCCCTCGCGTTCACCGCGGTCGCCGCGGCCCTCATCCGCCCGGTGCTCCACGTGCCGGCCGAGAGAGACTGACTCACTTCGTGCCCAGACGGTCGCCTGTGTGTCCGGACTGCCCGGGTGCTGTGCGGTCGTACGCGCCAGAAGTGCGGGGTGGGTGGGTGCGGGGTGGATAGCGGGGCCGGGTGCGGGGCGGGTCGCCCGCGGGGGTCCCCCCGCGGGAGGGCGCGGGGAGGACAATGGGGCCATGCCGCTCTACCGCGACGAGGCGATCGTCCTGCGCACCCACAAGCTGGGCGAGGCCGACCGGATCGTCACGCTGTTCGCCCGCCGCCTGGGCAAGGTCCGGGCCGTCGTCAAGGGGGTGCGCCGGACGAGGAGCCGGTTCGGCGCGCGGCTCGAGCCGGCGATGATGGTCGACGTCCAGTGCTACGAGGGCCGCTCGCTCGACACGGTGACCCAGGCCGAGACCCTCGCGTCGTGGGGCGACACGATCGCGCGGGACTACACCGCGTGGACGGCGTCGGCCGCGATGCTCGAGACGGCCGACCGGCTCACCGAGGAGCGCGAGCCCGCCGTCCAGCAGTACCTCCTCCTCGCCGGGGCGCTTCGCTCCCTCGCCGGGGGCGAGCACGACCCGGGCCTCGTCCTCGACGCCTACCTCCTGCGCGCGCTCGCGATCGCGGGGTGGGCGCCGAGCTTCCACGACTGCGCCCGCTGCGGGGCCGGCGGCCCGCATCGGGCGTTCAACCTCGCATCCGGCGGCACCGTCTGCCCGGCCTGCCGACCACCCGGGTCGGCCGCGCCCGCCCCGGAGACCCTCGCCCTCCTCGCCGCGCTCCTCACCGGCGACTGGGCCGTCGCCGACGCAAGCGAGCCGCGCCACCGGCGGGAGGGGAACGGGCTGGCCTCGGCGTACCTCCAGTGGCACATCGAGCGCGGCGTCCGCTCGCTCCGCCTCGTCGACCGGACCCCCGACCCCGCCCGGGACCGCCTCGTCCGCGCCGTTCGGCCCGGCCCGGGGTGACCCGGCGGGCCGGGATGGGCGAGGATGTGCCCGCGCACCGAGCCGGCCCTCGCCGCGGGCCCGACCGACAAGAGCAAGGAGGGACCATCGTGCCGACGACCCTGGACCGGAGGGGCCGGGGCCCCCGCGCCGTCACCGCCTCGCGACCGCGCGGTCGTCGTGGCTGAGGCCCACCCCGTCGACGCCGTCCCGACCCCGTTGGGCCGGTACCGGGGCGCTGTCGCCATGACCCGGCCCGACCCCGTCCCGGCGGGGCGCCGATGAGCCCGGCGTACGAGCGCCCGTTCCGGCACCCGAGCGGGGCGACCCCGCCGCCGGTCCCGGCGCCGCTGCTGCCGCGGCACGTCGCCGTCGTCATGGACGGCAACGGGCGGTGGGCCAACGCCCGGGGCCTGCCCAGGACCAAGGGACACGAGGCCGGGGAGGCGGCCCTCCTCGACGTCGTCGCGGGGGCGATCGAGCTCGGGGTGACGCACCTGTCGGCGTACGCGTTCTCGACGGAGAACTGGAAGCGGTCCCCGGACGAGGTGCGCTTCCTCATGGGATTCAACCGGGACGTCATCCGGCGCCGCCGGGACCAGCTCCACGCGTGGGGGGTCCGGATGCGCTGGGTCGGTCGCCGACCCCGGCTGTGGCGCTCGGTCATCCACGAGCTCGAGGTCGCCGAGGAGCTGACGAAGGACAACACCGGCCTCACGCTGTACTTCTGCGTCAACTACGGCGGGCGGGCCGAGGTCGCCGACGCCGTCCGCCGGATCGCCGAGGAGGTCGCCGCCGGGCGGATGCGCCCGCGGGGGATCGACGAGCGGACCGTCGCCCGGTACCTCGACGAGCCCGACATGCCCGACGTCGACCTCTTCGTCCGCAGCAGCGGCGAGCAACGGACGAGCAACTTCCTCCTCTGGCAGAGCGCCTACGCCGAGCTCGTGTTCCTCGACACGCTGTGGCCCGACTTCGACCGGCGCCACCTCTGGGAGGCCGTCGAGACGTACGCCCGCCGCGACCGCCGCTACGGGGGCGCCGTCGACGTCCACGGCGAGCGCGGTGGAGAGGCTCAGGGCTGAGCGCAGGTCGCGCAGAGTCCGACGATCTCGACGGTGTGCTCGACCTCGGTGAACCCGTGCTCGGCGCTCACCCGGCTCGTCCACGCCTCGACCGCGGGCCCCTCGACCTCGACGGTCCGCCCGCACCCCCGGCAGACGAGGTGGTGGTGGTGGTGCTCCGTCGCGCAGCGCCGGTAGACGGCCTCGCCGTCGTCGCTGCGCAGGACGTCGACGTCGCCGTCGGCCGCCATCGCCTGGAGGGTCCGGTAGACGGTGGCGAGCCCGACCCGCTCGCCGCGGTCGCGGAGGTCGGCGTGGAGAGCCTGGGCCGAGCGGAACTCGTCGTGGTCCTCGAGCGCGGACTCGACGGCCGCCTGCTGGCGGGTGGGGCGCCGGCCCGGTCCGCCGCCCGGCTCCGCGGAGGCGCTCGCGCTCCGGCCGGTCGCCGGGCGGGGGGCGCTCACGGCCGGCTCCTCTCGCGCTCGTCCTCTCGGCGTCCGTCCGGGTCGCCGCGGGCGCCGCCTCGCACGCCACCGCGGGCCTCGCCGCGTGCCTGGTCGGTGGCCGCGCCGTGGACGTCCCAGTGGCCCTCGTGGGGGGCGTGCGGCTCGCCGTCGTGGAGATAGTCGAGGTGGTCCCCGTGCGGGACCGCGACGTGCCCGCACGCCGGACCGTGCTCGTGCTCGTGCCGCTCGGCCCGGCGGTGGGCCCGCGCCCGGACCCGGTCGCGTCCCGCGGTGACCGCGGCGACGGCGACGAAGGCCGCGATGGCGATGAGGACGATCGTCCCGCCGGAGGGGGTCTCGGCGTAGAACGAGGCGACCACCCCACCGACGCTCGCGGAGACGCAGACGGCGACGGCGACCCGGATGCTTGCGGCGAAGCTCCGCGACACGAGCTGTGCGGTCGCGTTGGGCAGGATCATCAGGGCGCTGATGAGGAGGAGTCCGACGACTCGCATCGAGACGACGACGGTGACGGCGGTGAGCACGGAGAGGGTGAGGTTGAGCGCCATGACGGGCATCCCCGTCGCGCGGGCGTACTCCTCGTCCTGGGCGACGGCGAACAGCCACGGGCGTAGGAGCCACGTGACGACGAGGACGACGACGGTGAGCACGGCGAAGACGCCGAGGTCGGCGCGGGTCGTCGTCGTGATGGCCCCGAACAGGTACGCGGTGAGGTTCGCCGGCGTCCCGGCCGACGACTTCGCGATGATGACGACGCCGGCCGCGATCCCGCCGTAGAACATCACGGCGAGCGCGACGTCCCCGCTCGTCCGGCCTCGGGCTCGGATGAGCTCGATGGCGACGGCGGCTGCGACGGCCGCGACGAGCGCGGTGAGCACGGGGGCGGCGCCGGTGAGGACGCCGACCGCGACGCCGGCGAGGGCGACGTGGCCCATCCCGTCACCGATGAGGGACATCCGCCGCTGGACGAGGAAGATCCCGACGAGGGGAGCTGCGACGCCGACGAGCAGGGCGGCGAGGAGGGCCTGTCGCATGAAGTCGAACGCGAGGATCTCAGGCACGGGGGCGACCTCCGTCGGTCGGTCCGGAGGGGTCGAGCGGCCCCGGGAACGGCGAGTCCGGGACCCGGCTGCCGACGCCGTCGTCCCCGTCGTGGTGGTGGGTCCGGGCGTCCGACGGGTCCGGTGCTGCGGCGTACTCGGCCGGGGTGCCGTCGAGGACGACCGCCCCTCCGCGGACGACGACGACCCTGGTGACGATGTCAGCGACGGCGGCGAGCTCGTGGGTGACGATGAGCATCGTCGACCCGCGGGCGACGAGCCGGGCGAGGACGTCGACGAGGACCCGCTGGTTGACGAGGTCGACGCCCGCGGTCGGCTCGTCGAGGACGAGGACGTCCGGCTCGGCGGCGAGGGCGCGCGCGATGAGGACCCGGCGCTGCTGGCCTCCCGAGAGGGTCGTCACGTCGCTGTGTGCCCGGTCGACGAGGCCGACGACGTCGAGCGCCTCGGCGACGACCCGCCGGTCCTCGGCCGCGGACCGGCGCCACGGCGCCCACCAGTGACGGCGTGGGAGCCGGCCGATGGCGACGATCTCGGCGACGGTCGAGCGGACCGACGTCGCGAGGGTGTGCCGTTGGGGGACGTAGCCGACCCGCCACCGCTCGGTCCGTCCGGCGATCGGCTGCCCGAGGACGTCGACCTCCCCACCGAGGTGCTCGGTGAGGCCGAGGAGGCCGCGGACGAGGGTCGACTTGCCCGCCCCGTTCGGGCCGAGGACGGCGACGACCTCGCCGCGCCGGACCTCGAGGCTCGTCGGGGCGACGACGACCTCGTCGGCGTACCCGAACGACGCCGACCGGAGCGAGAACACCGGGGTGTCCGCCCCGGCCACGGCGGCGCTCACCGGCACCCCAGCCCGGTCTCGAGCGCGGCGAGGTTGGCGCGCATGACCTCGGGGTAGGTCCGGCCGGCGGACGCGTCGGTGATCCCCTCGACGGGGTCGAGGACTGCGACCTCCGCGCCGGTCTCGGCGGCGACGGCCTCGGCGACCCGCTGCGAGACGAGGGTCTCGGCGAAGACCGTCCTGACGCCGTGGGCGCGGACGAAGTCGACGGTCGCCGCCATCTGGGAGGCGGACGGCTCCCCGTCGGGGCTGAGGCCGCTGACGCTCCGCTCGGTGAGGTCGTACCGCTGGGCGAGGTAGCCGAAGGCGGCGTGGCTCGTGACGACGTCCCGCGAGCGACAGTCGGCGAGGCCGGCCTCGAAGTCGGCGTCGAGCGCGGACAGCCGCCCCCGCAGCGCGCTCGCGTTCGCACGGTAGGCGTCGGCGTGGCCGGGGTCGACCCGGGCGAGCTCCCCGGCGATCGCCGTCGCGACGTCGGCGAGCCGGGTCGGGTCGAGCCAGAAGTGCGGGTCGGTGCTCCCCCCGGCGTGGGCCTGGTCGCTGGTCGGGTGCTCCGCGCCGTCGGGGGCCGCGGCGAGGTCGAGCCGGGCCGTGGGCGCGACGTCGACGGCGACCCCTGCCGGGAGGGTGGCCACGGCGGCGTCGACCGCCGGCTGGAACCCGGACTCGTAGACGACGAGGTCGGCGCTCGAGAGGTCGGCGACCTCCTTGGGGGTGAGCTCGAGGTCGTGCGGCTCCGATCCCGGCTTGGTCAGCGGGGCGACGGCGACGTGGTCGCCGCCGACCTCCTCGGAGGCGTAGACGAGCGGGTAGAACGCGGCGGCGACACGGACCTGTCCAGCGGCGGAGCCGGACGTGCCGCCGGCGCCGTCGGTCCCCGTGCCGCACGCTGCGAACAGAGGCAGCGCGAGCAGCGCGGGGAGGAGGCGCCGGTACATGACACTCATTCTCATAGATTTTGAGAATCATTGTCAATTTACCGACGGTAGCGGGCGGACCCCCGGCCCGGGGTCAGGAGCGGGGGACGGCCTGGACGACCGTGACGGCGAGGACGAGGGCGATGACGGCGAGGCGCATGATCCGCTCCGGCGAGGTGAGGTGCGGCCAGCTGAGGAGGAGCATCCACCCGAGGAAGACGAGGACGACGGCCGTGAGGACCCACCCCCACCCGGGGACGAGGCCCCCGGCGATGAGGAGCCCGAGCACGGCGAGGACCGGCACGGCACGGGGGAGAGTCGCCAGCCGCTTGAGGGCGGGCTCGCTGGCGTTCTCCAGGGCGGTGCGGAAGCTGCTCGACACAGTGCGCCACCCTAGGCCACGCGGCCCGGGGGTGCGGACGCGCCGTGGCCGGCGGCCGGCGGCGCGGAGGAGGGCAAACCCCGTGTCGGCGGGAGGGACGTGGCCGATAACCTTGCCGGCATGGCCGCACCGACCTCGACCGTCGACACCGTCGTCAACCTCTGCAAGCGCCGGGGTTTCGTCTTCCCGTGCGGGGAGATCTACGGCGGCACCCGCTCCGCGTGGGACTACGGGCCGCTCGGGGTCGAGCTCAAGGAGAACATCAAGCGGCAGTGGTGGCGGGCGCTCGTCACCGGCCGGGACGACATCGTCGGCCTCGACTCCTCGATCATCCTCCCCCGCCAGGTCTGGGAGGCCTCCGGCCACGTCGAGGCGTTCGTCGACCCGCTCGTCGAGTGCCGGTCCTGTCACAAGCGCTACCGCGCCGACCACCTCCAGGAGGCGTACGCCGAGAAGAAGGGGATCGACGACCCCGACTCGGTCTCCCTCGAGAAGGTCGCCTGCGCGAACTGCGGGACGAAGGGGGAGTGGACCGACCCGAAGCTGTTCAACGGCCTGCTGCGCACCCACCTCGGCGTCACCGAGGACGAGTCCGGGCTGCACTACCTGCGACCGGAGACCGCGCAGGGGATCTTCGTCAACTTCGCCAACGTCATGAACGCCGCCCGGAAGAAGCCCCCGTTCGGCATCGCCCAGACGGGCAAGTCGTTCCGGAACGAGATCACCCCGGGCAACTTCATCTTCCGGACGCGGGAGTTCGAGCAGATGGAGATGGAGTTCTTCGTCGAGCCCGGCACGGACGAGCAGTGGCACCAGTACTGGATCGACGAGCGGATGCGCTGGTACACCGACCTCGGCATCGCCGCGGACAACCTCCGGCTCTACGAGCACCCGCAGGAGAAGCTCAGCCACTACTCGAAGCGCACGGTCGACATCGAGTACCGGTTCCGGTTCTCGGGGAGCGAGTGGGGCGAGCTCGAGGGGATCGCCAACCGGACCGACTTCGACCTCACCACGCACGCCGAGCACTCCGGGCAGGACCTCTCCTACTTCAACCAGGGGACGGGCGAGCGGTACACCCCGTACGTCATCGAGCCGGCAGCCGGGCTGTCCCGCTCGCTCATGACGTTCCTCGTCGACGCCTACACCGAGGACGAGGCGCCGAACACCAAGGGCGGTGTCGACAAGCGGGTGCTCCTCCGGCTCGACCCGCGGCTCGCCCCGGTGAAGGCGGCGGTGCTGCCGCTCTCCCGGAACGCCGACCTCACCCCGAAGGCGCGCGAGCTCGCGACGACCCTCCGGCGGCACTGGAACGTCGACTTCGACGACGCCGGCGCGATCGGGCGGCGCTACCGCCGCCAGGACGAGATCGGGACGCCGTTCTGCCTCACCGTCGACTTCGACACCCTCGAGGACCAGGCCGTCACCGTCCGTGAGCGGGACACGATGCGTCAGGAGCGGGTCGCCCTCGACCAGGTCGAGTCCTACCTCGCGGCCCGGCTCCTCGGCTGCTGAGGCCCGGCCGTCCGGGTGACCGACCGGACGGGACGGGACACCGGCCGGGGAGGGTGGACGGCGGAGGCCGCGCCCACGCCGTCGACCACCCGCCGCGTCAACGACCCGCCCGCCACCGGTGGCGGTCGCCGACATCCAGCACGCCGGGACTCCTAGGCTGAGGGGGTGAGGTCGACACGGCTGGGGCGCGCGGCAGGACGCGTCCTGACTCTCGGGGGCGCGGCGGACGCCCTCGCCGACGCCGACGCCGACGCCGACGGCGGCGGGCCGACGCTCTTCTCGGGGGTCTTCGGGGTCGTCCTCGTCGGGGTGTGGCTCGTCTACCTCGCCGACCCGGTCGTCCGGGCCTGGCAGAACCGGGATGAGGCGTCGGGCGAGGTCGCCCTCCTCGCGCTCGTCGGCTTCGCGCTCCTCTACCTCCTCCACTTCTGGTGGCAGCGGGACCTCTCGTGGGGGGCCCGCCCGACCGCCGGCGGTCCCAGGTGGGTGTCGAGCGGCGTCTCGTTCCTCCGCTGGTGCGCCCTGGCCGCACTCGCCGCGGTCGCGACGAGCCTCGTCGGCCAGGACGCGGCGACGACGTGGGTCTTCCTCGCCGTCGCGGGGCTGTGGACGTTCCGGGTGCCCGTCGGGCACGTCGTCAGTGTCCTCCTCGTCGTCCTGTACGAGGTCCTCTCCTTCCACCTCGCGACCTGGCACCACGACATCGGGGTGAGCTTCGCGATCATCCTCGCCGTCACCGCGGTGACCGGCGGGATGGTCGCCGGCCAGCGCCAGCGTGCGCTCGAGCAGGCCCGCCGCGAGAACGCCCGGCTCGCGCTCGAGGAGGAGCGGAACCGGATGGCACGCGACGTCCACGACATCCTCGGGCACAGCCTCACCGTCATCACCGTCAAGGCCGAGCTCGCCGCCCGGCTCATCGACGCCGACCCGGCCCGGGCCCGGACGGAGGTCGCCGACGTCGAGCGGCTCTCCCGGGGCGCTCTCGCCGATGTCCGCCGGGTGGTCGATGGCTACCGCGAGATCTCCCTCTCCGGCGAGCTCGCCCGCGCCCGCGAGGCCCTCGCCGCCGCGCGGATCACCGCCGAGCTCCCGGCGGCCACCGACGACGTCCAGCCCGACCTCCGCGAGGTCTGCGCGTGGACCGTCCGCGAGGGCGTGACGAACGTCATCCGGCACAGCGGCGCGAGCCGGTGCGCGGTGACGCTCGGGCGGGACGGGGTCGCCGTCACCGACGACGGCCGAGGCCCCACCGGCGGGGACGGCCGGCCCGGGACGGCGGGCGGGCACGGGCTCGTCGGGCTCCGGGAGCGGGCGGCCGCGGTCGGGGCGGTCGTGCGGACCCGACGGCTTTCGCCGCACGGGTTCGAGCTCACCGTGTCGCTCTCGTCCGGGCCGTCCCCGCGCGGGCGTGCCCCCGGGGCGGGTCCCAGCCGCGAGGGGCGGCTGACGGTCCTCCGCGGCGAGCCCCGGGACGCGGGGGAGGGCCTGCGCGCGTGACCATCCGGGTGCTCCTCGCCGACGACCAGGCCCTCGTCCGGGGCGCCCTCGCGGCGCTGCTCGACCTCGAGGACGACCTCGAGGTCGTCGGGGAGGTCGGCGGCGGCGACGAGGTGGTCGGCGCCGCTGAGCGGACCCGGCCGGACGTCGTCCTCATGGACGTCGAGATGCCCGGGCTGGGCGGGATCGAGGCAACCGCACGGCTCACCGCGGCCCGGCCCGGAGTCCGCGTGCTCATCGTGACGACCTTCGGCCGGCCGGGCTACCTCCGACGAGCCCTGAACGCAGGCGCCGCCGGCTTCGTCGTCAAGGACACGCCCGCCCGCCAGCTCGCGGACGCCGTCCGCCGGGTCCACGCCGGGCTGCGGGTCGTCGACCCCGCGCTCGCCACCGACAGCCGGGTCGCCGGCGAGTCGCCGCTGACCGGGCGCGAGGTCGACGTCCTCCGGGCGGCCGCCGGCGGGGCGACGGTCGCCGCCATCGCCGAGGAGGTCCACCTCTCCGAGGGCACCGTGCGCAACTACCTCTCCTCGGCGATCGGCAAGACGACGAGCTCGACCCGGGCCGAGGCGGTCCGGGTCGCCGAGGAGAACGGCTGGCTCTGAGCACGGACGGGCCCCGAGGACGGGTCCGGCCCCGGCGGGCCCGGTCACCGTGTCAGGGGGCGTCGCCCGTCGCGACCGGCCGGGCCGGGTCGGTGACCCACTCGCTCCACGAGCCGACGTACACGGCGGCCTCGGCCCCGGCCTCGTGGAGGGCGAGCGCGGTGTGCATCGCGGTGACCCCGGACCCGCACGTCGTCCCCACCGTCACCCCGGCTGCGAGCCCGCGGCCCTCGAAGTACGCGCGCAGCGCCTCCCGCGGGAGGAAGCGCCCGTCCGGGAGGAGGTAGTCCGACATCGGCGCGTTGACCGCGCCGGGGACGTGCCCGGCGACCGGGTCGACCGGCTCGTGCTCCCCGGCGTACCGCTCCCGCGAACGGGCGTCGAGGAGGAGGCCGTCCCGCGCGAGCTCGGCGGCGGCGTCGGCGTCGAGTACGGGCAGTCGGCCCGGGTGGGCCTCGGCGGCGCCCTCCCGGGGCCTCGGGACCTCCCTGGTGAGCGGAAGCCCCGCGGCCACCCACGCCGCGACCCCCCCGTCGAGCACCCGGACGTCGGTGACCCCGGCCCAGCGCAGCAGCCACCACGCCCGGGCGGCGGCCTGGGACGTGCTTGCGTCGTGGACGACGACGGTGCTCTCGTCGTCGACACCGCACCGGCGCAGCACGGCCTGCAGCGAGGAGACGCTCGGCATCGGGTGGCGCCCCCGGGGGCCGGGTGGGCCGGCGAGCTCGGCGTCGAGGTCGACGAAGTGGGCGCCCGGCAGGTGCCCGCTGGCGTACTGGTCCCGGCCGGGCGGGCCGGCGAGGGACCAGCGGACGTCGACGAGGACGACCTCGCCGAGCCGGGCGAACAGCTCGTCGACGGTGATGAGCGCGCTCATGGGCCCAGTCCACCACGCCCCGGGCCCGCCCGCCCCGGTGACCGCGCGGCCCCCGGCGCCGGGATGGGACACTGGGCGGGACATGACGACGACAGCGCTGCCCGAGACGACCGTCCCGACCCCGGTCCTGCCCCCGCTGCGGATCGGGCCCCACGTCATCGAGTCCCCCGTCGTCCTCGCGCCGATGGCGGGGATCACGAACCGGGCCTTCCGTCGGCTGTGCCGGGAGTACGGGAGCGAGGAGCTGCGGGCCGGCGGCGCGAGCGGGGCGACCGGCGCGAGCGGGACGAGCAGCCTGTACGTCAGCGAGATGGTCACCTCGCGCGCCCTCGTCGAGCGGAACGCCGAGTCGATGCGCCTCATCGGCCACGACCCCGAGGAGTCGCCCCGTTCGGTCCAGCTCTACGGCGTCGACCCCGCGACCGTCGCCGCCGCCGTCCGGATGCTCGTCACCGAGGACCGGGCCGACCACGTCGACCTCAACTTCGGCTGCCCCGTCCCGAAGGTCACCCGCAAGGGCGGCGGCGCGGCGCTGCCGTGGAAGCGCGACCTCTTCGCCGGCATCGTCGCCGGCGCCGTCCGCGAGGCGAGCCGGGGTGGCGTGCCCGTCACCGTGAAGATGCGGGTCGGCATCGACGACGAGCACCGGACCTACCTCGACGCCGGCCGGATCGCCGAGGCCGAGGGCGTCGCCGCCGTTGCCCTCCACGGCCGGACGGCCGCGCAGGCGTACTCCGGCGAGGCGGACTGGACGGCGATCGCCCGACTCAAGGAGGCCCTGCGCACCGTCCCCGTCCTCGGGAACGGGGACATCTGGTCCGCCGAGGACGCCCTCGACATGGTCCGCCGAACCGGGTGCGACGGCGTCGTCGTGGGCCGCGGGTGCCTCGGCCGGCCGTGGCTGTTCACCGACCTCGCGGCGGCCTTCGCCGGCCGGGCCGCGCGCGTCCGGCCCTCCCTCGGCGAGGTCACCGCGACGATGCGGCGGCACACCGAGTACCTCGTCGAGTTCTACGACGGGGACGAGCCGCGGGCCTGCCGGGACATCCGCAAGCACATCGCGTGGTACCTCAAGGGGTTCCCCGCCGGCTCGACCGTCCGGAACCGGCTCGCCCTCGTCGACACCCTCGCCGCCCTCGACGACCTCATCGCGACGATGGACCCGGACGCGCCGTGGCCCGGGGAGCCCGCCGAGGGCCCGCGCGGGCGGGCGGGGTCGCCGCGCCGGGTCGCGCTCCCGGAGAACTGGCTCGCCTCGCCCGAGCTCGACGCCGACCAGCGCGCCGTCGTCGCCGAGGCCGAGCTCTCGGTCTCCGGGGGCTGACCGTCACCGGGACGCCGACGGGACGCCGGGGGGACGCCGGGGGGGCGCCGGGGGGCGCCGGGGGGACGCCGGGGGCGCCGGACCGTCCTGCGCCGTTCTTCACCGGCCCCGAGGAGCTCCGCGACTGGCGCGAGGGGCACGGCGAGCGCGCTCACGACCCTGTGGATGGGGCGGCCCAAGAAGCAGTCCCGGACCGCGTCCTGAGGTGGGAGCGGGCGGTCCGGGGGGCCCGCGAGCGGTGGCTCGAGCAGCTTCTCGACGACAGCCGTCACGACCGGCTCGTCCCGCCACAGCGCGCCGGCACCGAGCCGGCGTGGGTCCGCCGCACCCGGGAGGCGCTCGGGGTCCCGGACGGGGAGGGCGGAGGACGGCCGTGCACGCCGTGTCCCCGTGCGGGCCTAGTCTCGGCCCGTGAGCTACACCCAGGAGGACCGTGAGCGCTGGGTCCGCGAGGACCCCGCCCGCAAGCGGGCGGACCGCGAGGACTTCGCCCGGGACCGGGGCCGGCTCATCCACTCCGCGTCGCTGCGCCGGCTCTCAGCGAAGACCCAGGTGCTCCAGCCCTCGAGCGACGACTTCATCCGCAACCGGCTCACCCACTCCCTCGAGGTCGCCCAGATCGGTCGCGAGTTCGGGGCCGCGCTCGGCTGCGACGCCGACCTCGTCGACACCGCCTGCCTCGCCCACGACCTCGGGCACCCGCCGTTCGGGCACAACGGCGAGCGGGCGCTCGACGAGGCGGCCGTCGACATCGGCGGGTTCGAGGGGAACGCCCAGACCCTGCGCCTGCTCACCCGGCTCGAGCCGAAGCGGTTCCACGCGGACGGGCGGCCGGCCGGGCTCAACCTCACCCGGGCGAGCCTCGACGCCGCGACGAAGTACCCCTGGGCGAGGGGGCAGGGACCGGGATCGACCGCGAAGTTCGGTGTCTTCGAGGACGACCTTCCCGTGTTCCGCTGGCTGCGGGAGGGTGCGCCGCCGGGACGCCGCTGCCTCGAGGCCGACGTCATGGACTGGTCCGACGACGTCGCCTACTCCGTCCACGACGTCGAGGACGCCGTCGCCTCGGGCCGTCTCGACCTCCGCCGGCTGCGCGACGACGCCGACGTCGACGCCGTCATCGCCGTCTCCCAGGGGCTCTACGCCGCCGATCTCGGCCGGGACACCCTCGGCGCCGCCCTCGAACGCCTCCTTGCGACCGGCGCGGTCCCGGCCTCGTTCGACGGGTCGCGACGCGACCTCGCCGACCTCAAGGACATGACCTCCCGGCTCATCGGCCGGTTCGTCCTCGCCGTCGAGGTCGCCACCCGGGACCGCCACGGCCCGGGCCGCCTCACCCGGTACGCCGCCGACCTCGTCGTCCCCGAGCGGACCCGGGCCGAGTGCGCCGTCCTCAAGGGGGTCGCCGCGCACTTCGTCATGAACGCCGAGGAGCGGGTCGGGCTCATGGCCCACCAGCGGCGCGTCGTCCACGACCTGGTCGACGCCTACCTCGCCGACCCGCGCGGGCGGCTCGACGCCGACGTCCGGGCCGACTGGGAGGCCGCACCGTCGCAGGCCGCCGGGCGCCGGGTCGTCATCGACCAGGTCGCCTCGCTCACCGACGTCCGGGCGGCGGCCCTCCATCGAGCATGGTGCTGACCCGCGCGGTCGCCCTGAGGCCGGCCGCGACCGCGAGAACGGCGATGACGAAGGTGGCGGCGACCCAGGCCGGCGCGACGATCAGGAGCGCGGCGACGCCGCACGCGTACCACCCGCTGACGAACGCCGCGCGAGATCGACCCGTGAGGCGGAGGGCGGCCCTGGGAGCGGCGAGGAGGCCCCAGGCGACGGCGAGCAGGAGGGGGAGGCCGATGCCGAGGACCCAGCGCAGCGGGAGGGCGCCCGCGGAGAACCCCGCGAGGGCGACGGCGAAGAGGTTCGCGAGCTCCGCGAGGAACGCCGCCACGAGGCAGACGACCCGAACGACCCGCATGGCCCACCTCCCCTCGCTCGATGATCGCAGAGGGGCGGCGTGTCCGGGTGGGGACGGGCCGAACCGGGGGGAGGCGAGCGCCTAGACTGGCGCCGCAGGCAGGACCTGACGGGAGGTGGCAGTGGCGGGGCTCATCAAGGCCGAGGACATCGCGACCGTCAAGGAGCGCACCTCGATCGTCGACGTCGTCCGCGACCAGGTGACCCTCCGTTCGGCCGGGCCGGGGTCGATGAAGGGGCTGTGCCCGTTCCACGACGAGCGGACCCCCTCCTTCACCGTCCGGGACGCCGTCGGGGCGTACCACTGCTTCGGCTGCGGGGAGGGCGGAGACGTCATCTCGTTCGTCCAGAAGGTCGACCACCTCACCTTCACCGAGGCCGTCGAGCGGCTCGCCCAGCGGCTCGGGATGGAGCTGCGGTACGAGGAGGGCGGCGGTCCCCGCGAGGAGGGCCTCGGGAAGCGGTCCCGGCTCCTCGAGGCGCACCGGGCCGCGCAGGAGTTCTACGCCGAGCGGCTCGTCGTCGGGCCCGAGGCGCGCGCGGGCCGGGACTTCCTCCGCGAGCGCGGGTTCGACCGTTCGGCCGCCGAGATGTTCGGGGTCGGGTTCGCCCCCCGGGGCGGGGAGGAGCTCGCCCGGCACCTGCGCGGCAAGGGCTTCACCGACGACGAGCTCACCCTCGGCGGGCTGTGCGGGCGGGGTTCGCGGGGCCTCTACGACCGGTTCCGAGGCCGGCTCGTCTGGCCGATCCGGGACGTCACCGGCGACACCGTCGGGTTCGGGGCGCGGCGGCTCTATGACGACGACCGCATCGCCGCGAAGTACCTCAACACGACCGAGACCCCGATCTACAAGAAGTCGAGCGTCCTCTACGGCCTCGACCTCGCGAAGAAGGCGATCTCCTCGCAGCGGCGGGCCGTCGTCGTCGAGGGGTACACCGACGTCATGGCGGCCCATCTCGCCGGGGTCCCCGGCGCGGTCGCCACGTGCGGGACCGCGTTCGGGGTCGGTCACATCAAGATCCTCCGGCGCATCATGCGGGACGAGGCGGGCCTCGCCCCTGCCCGGGTCATCTTCACCTTCGACGGGGACGCGGCCGGTCAGCAGGCCGCGATGAAGGCGTTCGCCGAGGACCAGCGCTGGGCGTCGCAGTCCTACGTCGCCGTCGCCGAGGCGGGGATGGACCCGTGCGACCTGCGCCAGCGAAAGGGCGACGCCGCGGTGAGGGAGCTCATCGAGGACGCGTCCCCGATGTTCGAGTTCGCCGTGCGGACGACCCTCGACCGGTACGACCTCTCGCACGCCGAGGGACGGGTCGAGGGCATGCGGGCGGCCGCCCCGATCGTCGCCTCGATCCGGGACGGATCGCTCCGGCCGGAGTACACCCGCTCGGTCGCCGGCTGGATCGGCGTCGAGGTCGAGCAGGTCCAGGCCGAGGTCGCCCGAGCCGCGCGGTCGGCTGCCCAGGACGGCGCCCGGCCCCGGGCCGAGCGACCGGGGAGCGCCGCTGCCGCGGGGGCACCCGGACGGGACCCCGGCTGGGGCGCGCCCCCCGACGACGTCCCGGAGCCGTCCGCCGACGAGGCGCGCGCGGCGCTGCCCCCGCCGAACCTGCGCGACCCCGTCGTCGTCGCCGAGCGGCAGCTCCTCCAGTGCCTCCTCCAGTACCCGGCCCTCTTCACGCCCGAGACCGTCGACGCGATCCCGAGCGAGTCCCTCGCCGCGCCGGCGCACCGCGCCGTCGTCGACGGGGTCCGCGCCGCCGGCGGGCCGAGGACCGACATCTCCCATGCCGCGTGGACCGACGCCGTCGCCGAGGCGGCCCCGATGGCCGTCCGCGGCCTCGTGTCCGAGCTCGCCGTCGCCGAGCTGCCGACCCGGTTCGACCCCTCGACCGGGCTGCCGGAGCGCCGGTACGTCGACTCCCTCCTCGTCCGGGTCCAGGAGGTCGCCCTCACCCGCCGGATCGGCGACGCGATGTCGGCGATGCGGCGGATGGCCGCAGATCCCGAAGCCGACCCGGTCAGGTCCCGCGCCCTGAGCCAGGAGCTCCAGGACCTCCAGCGCCGTCGCGCCGCCCTGAGGGAGGGACTCGCCGGATGAGGCTCCCGTTCCGCCGGACCCGCTCCGGTGTTCCGGACGCCGTCCGCGCCGCGCTCGACCCCCGACCGGGCGAGCGTCTCATCGCCTGGGCCGCCGCAGAGGGCGGCGGAACGGTCGTCGCGAGCAACCACCGGCTGTGCGCGGTGTCGGGCGAGGACGAGGTCGACCTCGCCCGCGCGTGGCACCTCGTCGACGCGGGGGCGTGGGACCACGAGGCCTTCGCGCTCACGGTGACCTGGGTCGACGGGTCTGCGCCGGCCCGCTGGGTCCTGCCCGAGCCCCGAATGCTCCCCGAGGCCGTGCGCGAGCGCGTCCAGGCCTCGGTCGTCCTCGCCGAGCGGGTCGAGCTGCCACGACGGCGGTCGGCGCGGGTCGTCGTCCGGACCGACCTCGCGACCGGGGCGCTCCTCGACCAGACGATCCTCGGGCGGGGCGTCCGCGGCGACGACCCCGGCGTCGCCGAGGCGACCGCCGCCGCCCGGGCCGACCTGCGCGAGCAGGTCGGACTCGACTGACGTCCGCCCCCGGACCCCCGGACCCCCGGGCCCACGCCCCGCTTGCGTCCGCAGAGTCAGCCCTCTGGCGACCAACCGCGCGGACGCTAGCGGTGACTGCTGTCGTTTTTCGTCGCGGCGGTGACCTTTGCTATCGTGGCGCAGCGCCGCGCGGTCCCAACTGCGTGGCCGGTCCCCTGTAGCTCAACTGGCAGAGCATTCGGCTGTTAACCGGAGGGTTGTTGGTTCGAATCCAACCGGGGGAGCAAAGCCGCAGGTCACAGGCCTGCGGCCTTGTTGCGTCCGGGGCCGGCCCCACTTTATTCCCACTTTATTCAGGGACTGTCTCAGCGCCGCGGGGGCCGCTCCGGCTCCACCGTCCCCTCCGCGATGAACGCCTCGAGGGCCGAGAGCGGGATGCGGACGTGGCGGCCCACGTGGACCACCCTGACGCGGTGCTCGGCGACCAGACGCCGCGGGAAGCGGATCGAGGTGCCGAGTACCTCGGCTGCCTGAGCCCCCTGGTCCGAGCCGGCGCAACGTTCGAGAAGGGCGTCCTCCTCGAGCGACCAGACAAATCAGAAGGACGTCAGCACGTCGCGTGACACGCCGATCCACAGGTCTTGGCTATTCCTCCTGATGCGGGCGTCTTAACTCGAGTCCCGTGCGGGGACGACGAGGACCGCGACTCGGTCTGCCATGTCCTCCAGACTCTCGTGTTCCCAGAGCCGCAGTACATGCCAGCCCAAGTCTTTGAGCTTCTGGTCGGTGTCGGAGTCGCGTGACCGGTTCACGGCGAACTTCCACTCCCACCACTGCGTGTTGCTCTTCGGGACCACGCAGTGCTGAGGGCAGGCATGCCAGAAGCACCCGTCGACGAAGACGGCGAGACGGGCTCCCATCCCGCGCCTGGAGTGTCCGGCGGTAGCGCTCCCACACCTGGCCTTTCGGTCGGCCGGGTACGCACCGAACGACCTCGTCGTAGACCGGGAGCAGGTGCGGCCGCTTCCGGGCCATCAGCTTCCCGGCGGTGACCCATCCCAGCCCGTGCTGGTCCTCGAGAACGGCCCACGCCCGACCGGCCGGCGAGTCGTCGTCGACGGCGGCGGGCGAGGCGGCCTCCAACCGCGCCGACGTGGGCATCTGCTCCAGCAGGTCACCCAGGTCGTGTCCGACCTGTCCCTGGAGCAGGTCGACGGCCACCCTGGCGGGGACCTCGACACTCAGCATGGTCACCGCCACGAGGTCGGCGGCCGCCATGTTCTCCGGCCGGACGGGCCGCCACAGACCCTCCCGCGGCCGGCGCCGCCGAGCAGGCCCACGGGCGCGCCCGTGCCGCTGAGGCGACAGGAGCCACCGACCCGAGGTCTGTGACAATACGCACGGGGGAGCCCGCTGCAAGGTCATCTGCCCGGCTCGCGGCGCAGTGCAGCACTTGGGTGCGCCCGTAGCGGCCGCCGGAGGGACTTACGGGTCAATCGTGTGCTGAGCGCTGGCTGGCCAGGAGACGGCGTACTCCTTCGCGGGCCAGCATGAGAGTGATGATCAGACCGGTGACCGCGAAGAACCCGCCAAGCTCCACCCGGTCACCGAAGAGCAAGTCCTCGATCTTGAGCACCAGGAACTTGCTGCCCGCCAGGACGACCCACAACGACAGACCACCGAGGATCTTTCCGGCCGTGCCGGAAGCTTCGTCGAGTCGCCGCTTCACCCGCTTCTTGACCGCCAAGATGGCCTCGAGGACGACCTTGAGCATTAGCGCGGTGAGGATCGACACCGTGAACGACTCGGTGACGACCTGAGGGAGGTACTCCGTCGCAAGGTTCAGGACGACCACGTAGACGAAGACGTCGACGACGTCCTCGGCCGCAACGACCCGGCGCCGAGCCACCTGGGTCGGTATGCCATCCACGGAGGAAGCGTAGGGGCTGGCCCTGCAACCAGGCCGCCGACAACAGGAAGGCCGTGGAACTCGCGACGCAGTGATGGCCGCCGCGGCGCCCGTCAGGCGGCGCTGTGACTGTGAGGATCCCTTCGCAGCCCGATGGTGATGGACTGTGGGTCGGTGACCGCGGACGTGGTCGCATGGCGGCCCAGAGTTCGCGGGCGAGGAGCCGTTTCAGGCATCGGATGATCTCGGCGTTGGTCTTGCCTTCGGCGGTGCGGCGGGCGACGTAGGCCTGGGTCGGCTGGTGATGCTGCATCCGGACGATGACGACTCGGTACAGGGCCGCGTTGGCCTGGCGGTGGCCGCCTCGGTTGAGGCGGTGGCGGGTGGTCATCCCGGAGGAGGCGGGGATCGGGGCGACGCCGCACAGCCTGGCGAACGCGGGTGCGGAGTGGATCCGGTCGGGGGTTGTCGCCGGCGACGATGAGCATCTCCGCGGCGGTGTCGGGGCCGACCGCGAACGCAGCGGCCAGGTCGGGCGCGGCGGCAGCGGTGAGGGTGGCCAGCAGCTTCTCGTGACTGCGGATCTCGGCGTCGAGGTCGAGCCAGCGGCGCGCGGTCGCCCGCAGGGTGTGCTTCGCCGCGGCCGTGATGGTGGTGACCGGGCCCGGCCGGAGGGCGGCGCAGCGACGGATGAGCACCATCTTGGTCAACGGCTGCAGCTCTTCCCGCAGCTCGGGAGGCGCGTTGACCAGGACCTGCTTGAGGGTGATCATCGCGGACGTGCGCGCCTTGACGGCCACGTCCTTGGCGACCTGACGGTGCGGATCATCTCGACGCTGCCGTCCGCGGTCTTCGGGATCGCGGTCGCGTGACCCGCCAGGACGGCGCGGGCGGCGTTCTCCGCGTCGAGGGTGTCGGACTTCCCGCGCAGCCGGCGGTCGCGTCGGTCGGTGCGCATGACCTCGATGACACCGATGTCGCGTCGCCGCACCGCGGAGGTTAGGCCGGCGCCGTAGGACCCGGTGCCCTCGATGGCGAAGGTGAGCTGCCCGCCCAAGCTCGCGGCCCAGTCCAGGAGCTGCTCGTAGCCGGCTCGGTCCGCCCCGAACGAGCGGCCCTCGAGGACGCCGCCGAGGTCGTCGAGTGCGACCGCGACGTGGAGGTACTTGTGGGTGTCGTCGCCGATCACGACTCGAGGGTGCGCAGCGACAGAGGTCATGCTGGTCATCGCGGAACTCCAACCGGTAGGCGGTGCGAGGGCTGCGACGGTGGCCGGTCGGGTGGACGGGACTGTGACGAGATCCTGGGTGAGATCAGGCTCCTATGAGGTCACGCCCGCCCGGCCAGCACCACAACATGGGGGTGGTGCGGCGCCTTCCACTGCGCCACCACCGCCCGGTACACCGGCTTGCCGCCCCTGGTCGCGGCGTTGCGGCGCAGCTCACGAGAGACGGTCCCGGGGTCGCGGCCGATCATGCGGGCGATCGCGCGCACGCTCTTGTCCTGAGCCTTCAACAGCGCGATCTCCTCCCGCTCGGCGAACGACAAGTACCGGCCCGAGGGCTCCTGCAGGCTCAGCGGCGTCATCCCGCCAGCGTGGCGAAACCACCGCGTCCCGACCGGCCCGGACACACCCACCGCGGCCGCCGTCTCCACGGTCGTGACCCCCGTCGCGATCAGCCGCCAGAACTCCCGCTGAACCGCACGAGAGGGCTCCGGACGGCCCGGTGAACGCATCGGCGCCCGCATCGCCCGATCCGCCGCCCACTGTCGCCGCGCCCCAGCCGGCACCTGAGGCTGCTGCTTCCTCGGTCGTCCCATCCCACACCTCCACGATCAAGGTGTTGCGACGACAGATGAATCCGCCTAGCGAACCGCGGTCGCCTGGAGGAGCGGATCACCGCACCGGTGATCGGGTCCAGCTCTCGCAGATATGGCACACCGTGGCGGCGCAGGATCCGCGAGACGGTGCGAGCCGGGACCCGACCCGGGGGGCGAGCACGTCGGGACCGTCGCGGTGTTCGACACGGGCCGCCACGACCTTCCGCTCGACCTCGTCGCTGGTCTTGGTGGGCATCGAGTGCGGCCGGGAGGACCGGGTCGCCAGGCCAGCGTCGCCTTCGGCGGCGTAGCGCTCGATCCAGGTCTTCACGCACTTGCGGGACACTCCCATCGCCGCTGCGATGTGCGCCTGGGGCCAGCCGGCCTGATGGCGTTGGACGATCAGGCGGCGACCGTGAACGGTCAGCCGCGCACTACCGTGGGACACGAGAACCTCCGGGTTGGAGTGGGCCTTCGACAAGCCACATCCCATTCGGAGGTTCTCGTTCGTTCAACCAGGCTCGCCGCTACCAACGTCCTGGCCGGGTACACCTAGTGTCGCGCGTCGTTAGTTGGTTTACAGTTGTGGTTGCCTGAGAATGAGGCATGTCGACACAGGTGTTGGTGATCAGCGACGAGGACCGGGCCACCTTGGACTCGTGGGCCAGGTCGCGGGCGATCCGGGCGAGTCATGTGGAGCGGGCGCGGATCGTGTTGGCGGTCGCGGACGGCAAGGGCACCTCGGGCACGGCGCGCGAGGTCGGGGTGTCGCGCCCGACGGTGATCAAGTGGCGCGACCGGTTCGCTGAGCTCGGGGTGGCGGGGTTGGAGGACGAGCCGCGCCCGGGGCGGCCCAAGACCGTTGATGACTCGGCGATCATCGCCGCGACGCTGGAGCCGCCGCCGGACTCGCTGGCGGTGACGCACTGGTCGAGTCGGCTGCTCGGTGGGAATGACAAGTTGATTTGGCCCCACTGTGATGGCCTGTTCTGGCCCCACCCTCGGGGTTGACTTCAGGGTGCGGACGGCTGGGCCGTGTGCCGTCGGGGGTGTTCAGGTCGTGGCGGCTCCTCTCTTCGCGGCCCGGGTTGAGCGCAGCCGGTAGGAGCTGGTGCCGGTGGTGATGATGTGGGCGTTGAAGGTGAGTCGGTCGACGACCGCGGCTGCGAGGCGGGGGTCGGTGAAGGTGTTGCCCCATTCGCTGAAGGGGGCGTTGGAGGCGCAGGCGATGGAGGCTCGTTCCTCGCGGGCGGTGATGATCTGGAAGAGCAGTTCGGCGCCTTTGGGGTCGAGGCTGACGTAGCCGACTTCGTCCAGGACGAGGAGGTCGAGGCTGGCGTAGCGGGCCACGAGCCGGGTGAGGCGTTTGTCGTCGGCGGCTTCGGCGAGCTCGTTGACCAGGGCGGCGGTGGTGATGTAGCGCACGCGGCGGCCTTGTTCGGCGGCGGCGGTGCCGAGCGCGATGAGCAGGTGGGTTTTGCCGGTGCCGGAGTCGCCGAGCAGGACCAGGGGTTGCCCGGCGTCGATCCAGGCGCCGGTGGCCAGGTGCGCGAGGGTGGCTGGGGGTAGGTCGGGCACGCAGGTCGCGTCGAAGTCCTCGAGGCGCTTGGTGCGGGGGAACTTCGCTTCGCTGACGCGCCGGATCCGGCGGCGTTGATCGCGGTCGTCGCACTCGGCGGTGAGGACCTCAGCAAGGAACGCGTTGTGGGACAGCCTCTCCCGGGCTGCTGCGTCGGCGATGCGGGTGTGTTCCTCGCGGATGGTGGGCAGGCCCAGGATCTTGGTGGCGGCCGTGATCGCGGCCTGCGCGGCGGGTTCGCTCATCGCGGTTACCGCGGCGCGGGGCCGGGTCGGTGCGCTGGTTCTGGTGCTCATGCGAGTTCTCCTGTCAGGAGCTGGTCGTACCCGGCCAGCGACGGAGCCGGGCGGGTGCCAGCGGTAATAGCGCTGGCGGGCAGCGGTATCGGAGCGGCCGGGGTGCGGGGGTGCTGGTGGGTGCGGGCGGTCACGGCGAGGATGTCCGCGTCGTAGCGGCCGGTGACCACGGCCTTGGCCATCGCGGCTTGGACTGCGGACGCGGGCAGGGTGCGGTGCAGCAGCAGCGCCCCGATCAGGGCGCGGGTGCCCTCACGGTCCCCGAGGCAGGCCCGGGCGGCGTCCCAGAACTTCTGGTGCCCGGGGGTGAAGGACCCGCTGCGGCGGGCGGCCACCAGCGCGGTCGCGCCGGCCAGCGCCCCGGGCTTGCGGGTCAGGACCTCCAGGTAGTGGTCGAGCTGGAGGTCCTCGCTGCCCTTGTGCAGGGAGCGGGTGTGGCAGGCGATCACCCTCGCCCCGTCGAACACGCGAACGGTGTCCGCGCCCAGGCGGACCTGGACCCGGCGCCCGGCGTAGGACGCTGGCACCGAGTAGTACGACTGGCGCACACAGACCCGCGCCTTCATGTCGACCCGGCACGACAACACGCTCGAGGCGTCAAACGGGCTGTCCGGCAACGGGTTCAGCAGAACCGCTTCACGGGCGAAGTCAGCCCCCACGGTGCTGGTGCGGGGGCCGATCCGGCGGGAGTCGTCTCGGGCGTCCGCGGCGGCCATCGCCTCGTTCAGCGCAGCCAAGGACGGCAGGTGCGGCACCGGAGTCAGATGCGAACGCCGGAACCGGCCAATCTCACCCTCGACCCCACCCTTCTCGTGAGCGCCCCCGATCCCGGGCAGGCAGTAGAAAGAGTCGAAGACGTAGTGCGACCGCAGCGCGACGAACTTCGGGTTCTCCAACCGCTCCCGACCCAGCAGGCACGTGATCACCGCGGGCTTGAGGTTGTCGTAGCGGATCATCCCAGTGGGCACTCCACCCAGGACGTCGAACGCCTTGACGTGCCCGTCCAGGAACGACTCCTGCGCCTGGTTGGCGTACGCCAGGTGCACCGCCCGGCCCGAGTGCGACAACCGCATCACGAACATCCACAGCCGCAGCGCCACCCCCGCGATCGAGGCCTCGAACTGCCCGAAGTCGACCTCCGCCTCGGCCGCTGGCGGGTGCGTCTGAGGGACCGTCACGTCCTTGCGGGCCAACCCGACCTCGACCTTGAGGCGGGCCACGTGCGGGCGGATCGTGGACTCCGCAACGTGCGCGTCGTGCTCATCGAGCAGGCGCTGCCACACCCGACGGGCGGTGTGCCGCTGCTTCCTGGGCGCGTCCAGATCCGCGACCAGCCACGAGCGCACCACGCCCTCGTACGGCCCGAACGCGACCGCCTCACGCTCAGGGGTCTTCCGCGGCGGCGGCACCGCGTCCGCCAAAGCCGCCCTCACCGTGCGCCGGTGAACCTGGTGCTTGGCCGCGAGCTGCCGAATCGACAACCCTGCATCCCGACGATCCCGTCGGATACCTTCAAACTGCTCCACTCTCGATCTCTCCTTCATCCTCCACGCCTCCAGCTCGTCTTTGGTCGGACAAGCCAGAACGTAGAGGTCAGCGGGGTCGAGGGTGGGGCCAAATCAAGCCATCACAAAGGCCCTAACCGGGGCCAAATCAGGCTGTCACACCCAGCTCGGCAAGCACCTGGGCGTCGGGGACGCCACCGTGGCACGGGCGTGGCGCAAGTACCGGGTGCAACCGTGGCGGCGCGAGACGTTCAAGTTCTCCACCGACCCGCAGCTGGAGGCCAAGGTCCGCGACGTCGTCGGTTTGTACCTGAACCCGCCGGAGAAGGCGGTCGTGCTGTGCGTGGACGAGAAGTCCCAGATCCAGGCGTTGAACCGGACTGCGCCGATCCTGCCGTTGCGAGAAGGCCTGCCGGAGAGGGCGACCCACGACTACAAGCGCAACGGGACCACCACCTTGTTCGCCGCGCTTGAGGTCGCCACCGGCAAGGTGACCGACCAGTGCTACGACCGGCACGGCAAGGCCGAGTTCCTCGACTTCCTCAAGAAGGTCGCCAAGGCCTACCCGCGGCGCCGACTGCACGTCGTGGTGGACAACTACCACACCCACAAACACCCCGAGATCAACGCCTGGCTGGCCAAGAACCCCAGGGTGACACTGCATTTCACCCCGACCTCAGGGTCCTGGCTCAACCTCGTCGAGGTGTTCTTCGGGATCATCACCCGACAGGCGATCCGGCGCGGGTCCTTCAACAACGTCAAGGAACTCATCGCTGCGATCAGTGCCTTCATCGACGGCTGGAACGACCGCTGCCACCCCTTCACCTGGACCAAGACCGCCGACGAGATCCTGCCCCACGCCTCCCGTAAACGAAACTCAGACGCGCGACACTAGACGGTATGAGGTGATCGCTCGGGGCGCCTGAGTGGTTGCGGGCCGGGGCCTCACTCACACATGCCGACCCGCCGCGGCGCGCGGCACGCTGTCGAGCTTGTGGGCGTCTCGGCGCATGACCGTGGCGGTGCGGCTGGCGCGCTGACATAGTGGTCCGCCACGGCCCCGTGTGAGTTGGAGGCAACGCGATGCCAGACAGCGCAGCTACCGACCGATCCGGGGGGCTCAAGGCCCGACTCGGCCAGCTCGGCCCCGGCCTGATCGTCGCCGCCGCCTTTGTCGGGCCGGGCACCGTCACCACCGCCAGCATCGCCGGCGCCGACTATGGGTTCGCCCTGCTGTGGGCGCTGGTGTTCAGCGTCGTCGCTGCGATGGTGTTGCAGGAGATGTCGGCTCGGCTGGGTGTGGTCAGCCGTGAGGGCCTCGGGGAGGCGCTGCGCTCGACGTTCGCCAACCCGGTGATCAAGATCGCCGCGATCGTGCTGGTCGTCGCAGCGATCGCCGTGGGCAACGCCGCCTTCCAGGGCGGCAACCTGATCGGCGCCGGCCTGGGGCTCGAGACGGTCTTCGGTGGCAGCGTCTCGCTGTGGTCCACCATCGTCGCGGTGCTGGCCGCGGCGCTGCTGTTCACGGGCAGCTACAGGGCCGTCGAGCTGACACTGATCTGGCTTGTGGTGGCGATGGGCATCGTGTTCCTGGTCACCGCCGTGATCGTGACTCCTGACCTGGGCGACTTCGTCGCCGGCTTCGTCCCGCGCGTGCCCTCGGGATCGCTGCTCACCGTGGTCGCGCTCATCGGCACCACCGTGGTGCCCTACAACCTGTTCCTGCACGCCAGCTCGGTGCAGGACAAGTGGTCGGAGGAGGTACCCACCGACCAGGCGGTCCAGGAGGCCCGGCTTGACACCCGGCTGTCGATCGGGCTCGGTGGACTGGTCACGCTCGCCATCCTCACCACCGCCGCTGCGGCGCTGTTCGGCACCGGGCGCGGGGTCGAGAGCGCGGCCGACATGGCCAGCCAGCTTGAGCCGCTGCTGGGCCCGAGCGCGAAGTACTTCTTCGCCTTCGGCCTGCTGGCGGCAGGGATCACCAGCTCGGTGACGGCGCCACTGGCCGCCGCCTACGCCACCGCGGGCGCCTTCGGCTGGAAGCGCGACCTGCGCGACCCCAAGTTCAAGATGCTGTGGGCGATGATCATCGTGGTCGGCACCACGTTCGCGATCATGGGCTCCAGCCCCACCCAGGCGATCGTGTTCGCCCAGGCTGCCAACGGCCTGATCCTGCCGATCATCGCGGTGTTCCTGCTCGTGGTGATGAACCGGCGCGACCTGCTCGGCGACCACGTGAACACCAAGGCGGGCAACGTCGCAGGCGGCATCGTGGTCCTGATCGCCATCGGACTCGGCGCGCGCTCGCTGGCCAGCGCGTTCGGCCTCATCTGACCCGGCTGGGCCCGCGCGCCGCCCTGACGCTCTGTCGACGGCGGGCGGCAGTGCTCGTGGTGCGTGGTGCGTGGTGCGTGGTGCGTGGTGCGTGGTGCGTGGTGCGTGGTGCGTGGTGCGTGGTGCGTGGTGCGTGACGGTCTAGGATCGCCGCGGCTTCTTTCGCAGGTGGCACTGGTGGCCGGGGTGTGGGGAGAGCTGGTAGTCGGGTCGTGGGCGCGTCGGTGTTGCTACCCGGACAACGGCAGGGCGTTGGCGAGGTCGGTGGTCCAGCGCGGGACCATTCGAGGAGGTGGTGGATCTCGCACCAGGTGCAGGGTCGTCGGCAGCCGGCGGTGGCGCAGGTGTGGTCGATCGCGGAGAGGCCGTGGGCCTCGCGGATGGAGATCGGACCCCAGTGTCCAGGGTCGGCGCCATGGCCGGGGTCATCGTGTCCAGATGGGCGGTGATCAGCAGCGCGATCGCGCTGGGCCGTGGCCGGTGTTGCTACCCGCGAGACCTGCGGCGCGGTCTGCGCCTCAGGCCGTCACGTATGCGCTGTCCGGAACGTCGGTGATGAACATGTGCCCGGGGGCGTGGGTGATGGCGAAGGGCGGTCGCGACGTCGCAAGGGCGGCCTGCGGGGTGACACCGCAGGCCCAGAAGACCGGCACGTCGCCGGGCTCGACGTCGACCGGGTCGCCATAGTCGGGAACAGCGAGGTCAGCGATGCCCAGCGACTCCGGCGCCCCGACGTGCACCGGCGCGCCGTGCACCTGTGGCATCCGAGCCGTCAGACGGACGGCGTCAGGCACCATCGCTCCGGGGATCGGGCGCATCGAGACCACCAACGGCCCCGCGAGTCGCCCGGCGGTGCGGCACTGGCGGTTGGTGCGATACATCGAGACGTTGCGGCCCTGCTCGATGTTGCGCACCGGGATGCCTGCGAGGTCGAGCATGTTGTCGAAGCTGAAGCTGCACCCCACCAGGAACGCGACGAGGTCATCGGCCCAGAGGTTGCGTACGTCGGTCGGCTCGTCGACGAGCTTGCCGTCGCGCCAGACCCGGTAGCGCGGGAGGTCGGTGCGCAGGTCGGCGTCCGGCGCGAGGGTCGTGTGGAAGGCGCCCGGGTCTGTGACGTCGAGCAGCGGGACCGGCTGCGGGTTGCGTTGGCCGAAGAGCAACATGTCGAAGGCCCACTCGCGGGGGAGCACGACCAGGTTGGCCTGGGTGAATCCCGGTGCCCATCCCGACGTCGGCGTGACCAGCCCCTCGCGATAGCGCGCGCGGGCCCCGGCGGGCGTCGTGCGGTCAGCGCCGACCCCGGCGCCGGTCTCAGGGGTCTGGGCGGTGTCGGTGGTCTCGGTGTGCGGGGTCATGTCGGCCTCCTACTCAACAGTCAACCAGACCAGCAGGCCTTCACGGCCGGCCGAGACGCTGCGTGGAACCCAGGTCATCAACCGTTGCTGGACCGTTCACGACGTTGCTAGTGTCGCTGCCTCCCGTCGTGAGTCGCTTCCACCTGCGCTCGGGGCGAATCAGGGAATTGTGCGTGTCTCGTCGACGGCCATGCCGACTACGGGTGGACAGAGATCCTGGTACACGTCGCGTACTGATCCTGCCGCTCCACCGAGAGGAACGCGAGGCCCGCGATCGACCTGAACGCCGACCTCGGTGAGGGCTTCGAACACTGGACGCTCGATGAGGACCAGGCGCTGCTCGAAGTGGTCAGCAGCGCGAACGTGGCGTGCGGCTACCACGCGGGGGACGCATCGATCATGCGGCGGGTCTGCGACCGGGCGGTTGCGGCGGACGTCGCGATCGGTGCGCAGGTCGGCTACCGCGACCTGCCGGTGCTGGGCCTGCCCGGCTCGGTATGGCTGCGGGTCGCCTCCGAGGCGGGGCTGCGCACGGTCTCGGAGGCCTTCGCCGACCCGCGCGTACACCCCTGACGGGACGCTGGTCCCGCGACGACACGCCGGGGCCGTGCTCGACGACGTCGCGGACATCACCGCTCGCTGCGTGGCGATGGCCGCCGGCGCACCCGTGACCGACGTCGAGGGTGGCGAGCGGTGGCTGACGCCCAACTCGATCTGCGTCCACGGCGACAGGCCCGGAGCTGTCGAGGTAGCCACGTCGGTCCGCGATGCCCTCGCCGGGGCCGGCGTCGACCTCCGTCGGTTCGCGAGCTAGCCGTGGAGATCCTGCCAAGCGGCCGCACCGGGCTTGCACCTCGGTGACGCAGATCGCCCCGGGCCGCTCCCCTCCACGCCCGCCCGCCGGGCAGGAGCGACATCGTCGTCCCTCCTCGACAGTGCCACGCGGGGGCGGCCTCCACGGTGCACCAGCCGCTCCTCCGCCCCGACGATCGGGGCCCGGGACCGCTCGACCGGGGGGACGACACCGCGCCCGGGTCGAGGCGCGGGCGGCGCGGGCGGAGGGGGAATAGCGCGGCGCCCGTCGCGCTTGCCGTGGGGGACTGGACGGCGTACGGCTCGTGCCCGGCGACCCGACTGGGCGACCCGCCAGAGACACACCGAAGGGGCACGTGAGATGAAGGCACTGCAGTTCAGGGAGTACGGCGGCCCAGAGGCCCTCGAGTGGGCGGACGCGCCCGACCCGCACCCGGGACCGGGGCAGGTCCGGATCGCCGTTCGCGCCGCGAGCGTCAACCCGATCGACTGGAAGCTCCTCTCCGGGGCCAGGTCCGGGGGCACGCCCCTCGAGGACCCGGCCTTCCTCGGCGTCGACGCCGCCGGGGTCGTCGACGAGGTCGGCGAGGGCGTCACCGACGTCGCCGTCGGCGACGACGTCTTCGGCCGTGGCACCGCGACCCAATCCGAGTACGCCGTTCTCGACGCCTGGTCCGCGAAGCCCGCGTCCGTCGACTGGGCCGTCGCCGCCGCCGTCGGCGTGGCCGGCGAGACGGCCGAGCGCGGGCTGCGGCTGCTCGGCGTCGAGTCCGGGCACACCCTGTTCGTCGACGGTGGGGCGGGCGGCGTCGGCGCCGTGACCACCCAGATGGCGACCGCCCGGGGCGCCCGCGTCATCGCCTCTGCGAGCGAGGCGAACCACGACTACCTCCGCGAGATCGGCGCCACCCCGGTCCGATACGGCGACGGCGTCGCCGACCGCGTCCGGGAGGTCGCCGGGGGAGCGGTCGACGCCGTCTTCGACGTCGCCGGGAAGACCCCGGTCGAGGAGCTCGTCGGGCTCGTCGCCGACCCGTCCCAGGTCGTCTCGATCGCGAACTTCGACGCCCCGCGCGCCGGTGCCCGGGCGACCGGCGGCGGCGACGACAGCCGGCCTATGGAGGCGATGGCCCTCCTCGCCGGCCTCCTCGCCGAGAACTCGGTCGTCGTCACCGTGCAGACCTTCCCGTTCGAGCGTGCCGCCGAGGCGTACCGGGTCAGCCTCGGCGGGCACGTCCGCGGCAAGCTCGTCCTCGTGCCCTGAGCCGGGAGGTGACCCGCGGCCCGTCGTCCGCCTACCCCGCGGCGCTCGGCCGGTCGAGGACGCTGGCCTCGCCGCCCGGCTCCTCGACGGTCTCGTCGCCCCGGGCGGGCCCCGCGAGAGCCTTCCCGCCGCGGCGGTTGACCCGTTGCTCGATCCGGCCCGCCACAGCCGTGAGGATGTTGTTGAGGATGATGAAGATCGCCGCGACGACGAGCAGCGCGGAGATGACGTTCGAGTTGAGCGACGCGAGGTTGTTGGCCTGCTGGAGCAGCTCGGGGTAGGTGATGATGTACCCGAGCGCGGTGTCCTTGGTGATGACGACGAGCTGGCTGACGAGGGCAGGGAGCATCGCCGTGATCGCCTGGGGGAGCAGGACCGCGCGCATCGTCTGGCTCCGGGTGAGCCCGATCGACAGGCCCGCCTCGGCCTGGCCGGACGGCAGCGAGTGGATACCCGAGCGGACGAGCTCGGCGATGACCGACCCGTTGTACAGCGTCAGTCCGGTGACGACCGCCGCAAACGGGTTGTTCTCGGCGGAGAAGACCTGGTTCGTCGCGTAGATCCCGAAGAAGAAGATCATCATGATGAGGACCGGCACCGAGCGGAAGAACTCGACGACGACCCCGCTCGCCCACCGAACCGGCCGGTTGTGTGAGAGCCGCCCCAGCCCGAACAGGACGCCGAAGGCGATCGCGAGGACGACCGAGAGGGCGGCCGCCTTGAGCGTGTTGATGAGCCCGAGCAGGAGGTAGTACCGCCACGTGCTCCAGTCGAGGAACGGGCTCCACTTCGCGCCGGCGAGGTCGCCGTTGTCCGCGAGCGCCTTGAGGACGAGCAGGAGGACGCCGAGGAGGGCGAGGCCGCCGACGACGGCGATGAGGCGGTGGCGGGCGCGCGCCCGCGGGCCGGGGGCGTCGAAGAGGACCGAGGCGCTCATCGCTTCACCGCCAGCTTCCGGGAGTAGTGCGTGAACAGCGCCCCCATGGGCAGGGTGAGGACGACGAAGATGCCGGCGACGAGGAGGAAGATCAGCGTGGTGAGGTCCGCCCGCAGTTCCTGGGCGTCCTTCATGAAGCCGGCGAGCTCGGCGACCCCGATCGCGGACGCGACCGTCGTGTTCTTCGTCAGGGCGATCATCACCGACCCGAGCGGGGCGACGGCCCCGCGGAACGCCTGCGGGAGGACGACGTTGCGCAGGCTCTGGGTGAACGTCAGCCCGATCGAGCGGGCCGCCTCGGCCTGTCCGGTGGGGACGGTGTTGATGCCGCTGCGGAGCGCCTCGCAGACGAAGGACGCGTGGTACACCGACAGCCCGACGATCGCCCAGCGGATCGCGTTGTCGTTGATCGACGTCGGCGAGTTCGGGTCGGCGAGGGGAATGTCGAGGGCGTACCGGAGCCCGAGCAGGGAGAAGACGATGATGAGTGTCAGCGGGGTGTTCCGGAAGATGTTGACGTACGTGGCGCCCGCGAGGTTGAAGATCCGGACCGGCCCCACCCGGAGGATCGCGATGACGGTGCCGATGACGAGGGACCCGATGGCCGAGGCCACCGTGAGGTACACCGTCAGCCGGATGGCCCCCCAGACGTCGAACTGGGCGAAGAGGTCACCCATGAACGCTCCTTGATCCTCGTGGTGGACTCGGTGGCCGGCCCGGCCGCGGCCGGGCCGTGGCCCGCGCCGTCGTCCGGGGAGCGACCCCCGGCCCCGGGCTCACCCGGGGGCCGGGGGCGCTGCCGACGGACGGCGAGTGGCGGACCCGTGCCCGGTCGGTCAGGTGCAGGCGTCCGGCTTCGGCGGGTTGAGCTTCGGGTCGGGCGTGAACCCGGCGGGTCCGAAGTTGGCGTCGACGAACTCCTTCCACTTGCCCTCGTCGATCATCTTCTTCAGGGAGGTGTTGATCTTCTCGCAGAGCGCCGTGTCGCCCTTCTTGATCCCGACGCCGTAGCGCTCGGTCGAGAACGTCTTGCCGACGACCTTGAGCTTGCCCTTGTACGCGTCCTGGGCGGCGTACCCGGCGAGGATCGTGTTGTCCGTGGTCAGGGCGTCGAGCTGGCCGTTGGCGACGAGGTCGACGCACTTCGAGTACGTGTCGAAGTTCTGGAGCTGGACGCCGGGGTACTCGTCCTTGACGTTCTGCGCCGACGTCGACCCGGTGACCGAGCAGAGCTTCTTGCCCTCGAGGTCCTGCGGGCCGGTGATCGTGCTGTCGTTCTTGACGAGGAGGTCCTGACCGGCGATGAAGTACGGGCCGGCGAAGGAGACCTTCTGCTTGCGCTCGTCGGTGATCGAGTACGTCGCGAAGATCATGTCGACCTGGCCCGAGGAGATGAGCGTCTCCCGCTGCGGGCTCGGCGCCTGGACGAACTGGACGTCGGAGTACCCGAGGTCCTTGGCGACGTAGTTCGCGACGTCGACGTCGAAGCCGGAGTAGGTCGCGCCGCTCTTGATGCCGAGACCGGGCTGGTCGAACTTGATCCCGATCTTCGCCGTCCCGCCGCTGCTCCCCGAGCCGCCCGAGCCGCCCGACCCGCCGGAGTCGCCGCCGCAGGCGGAGAGCCCGAGGGCGATCACGGCCGCCCCCGCGAGGACCCCGATTCGTCGTGCTGTCATTGATGTGCCTCCTGTGTGCTGTTCCGGACGCTCGTGCCTCCGGTCGTGCTGGTCAGTGGTGGTCCGTGCGGCTCAGTGGGTGAGGATCTTGCTGAGGAAGTCCTTGGCGCGGCCGGACTTCGGGTTCGTGAAGAACTCCTCCGGGGTCGCCTCCTCGACGATCTGCCCGTCGGCCATGAAGACGACCCGGTTGGCGACCTTCCGGGCGAACCCCATCTCGTGGGTGACGACGACCATCGTCATCCCGGACTTCGCGAGCTCGGTCATGACGTCGAGGACCTCGTTGATCATCTCCGGGTCGAGCGCGGACGTCGGCTCGTCGAAGAGCATGACCTTGGGGTCCATCGCGAGCGAGCGGGCGATGGCGACGCGCTGCTGCTGACCGCCGGAGAGCTGGGCCGGGTACTTGTGCGCCTGGTGGGCGACCCCGACCCGCTCGAGGAGCTCCATGGCGCGCTTCTCGGCCTCGGCCTTCTTGATCTTGCGCACCTTGATCGGCCCGAGGGTGACGTTCTCGAGGATCGTCTTGTGGGCGAAGAGGTTGAAGGACTGGAACACCATCCCGACGTCGGCGCGCAGCCCGGCGAGCGCCTTGCCCTCCTCCGGGAGCGGGTTGCCGTCGATGGAGATCTCCCCCGACTCGGTCGTCTCGAGACGGTTGATCGCGCGGCAGAGCGTCGACTTGCCCGACCCGGACGGTCCGATGACGATGACGACCTCGCCCCGGTCGACGGTGAGGTTGATGTCCTTGAGCACGTGGAGGTCACCGAAGTGCTTCTGGACGTCCGTGAGGACGACGAGGGGCTCAGCCATGGGGGCAACCTACCGTCGGCGCCCATCCGGTGGCACTCACCACTGGCCCAGCGTGTCCGAACCGCAACGTCGCAGACCTTGACGGTCACCGGGGGCAGGGAGGGCAAGAAGGACAGCGTCGACGGCGACGACGGCGACGAGCACCGAGGGGCCCCGGCGCCCGGATCAACCCGGCCGGGAGGTGCGGGTGGCGAGGAGCCCGGCGACGGCGAACCCGGTCGCGCTCGCAGCGCTGACGAGCGCGGGCCGGCGGTGGCGGGGGCTCACGGCGGCGAGCGCGACCATGCTCGCCGCGTGGAGGACGTCGACCCCGGCGCCCCATCTCAGGACGGTCCCGGAGGGGTCGACGCCCGTGACGGCGGACTGCACGAGGTGCCGGGCCCCGAGCGCCCGCACGACCGGCGGCACGAGCGGGTCGAGGTCGCCGGCGAGCCCGACCTCGGGGGAGCGGCCGGGAGCGACGACGAGGAGGAGCCCGTACGCACCCCGGGCCCCGGCGAGCACGCGGCCTCGGCGGGCGAGCGCGGTGGCCGCGCTCATCGGGCGGACTCCCACGGACGGGAGAGCCGCTGCGCGCTCTCGAGGAGGAGGGCGTGGACGAAGGCCTGCGGGAGGTTGCCCCGGAGCTGGCGCTGGGTGATGTCGAACTCCTCCGAGAACAGTCCGGGGGGGCCGCACGCCGTCCGTGCGGTGTCGAACCACCGGGCCGCCTCCCGCTCGCGTCCCTGCTGATGGAGGCTGAGCGCGGTGAGGAACCCGCAGAGGAGGAACGCCCCCTCCGCGCGGCCGAGCGGCTCGCCGTCGTGCCGGAAGCGGTACATGAAGTGCTCGTCCCCGAGCTCGTCGATGGCGGCCTCGAGCGTCGTGACCGATCGGGGGTCGTCGGGGGGGACGGCCCCGCGGATCGCGGGGAGGAGGAGGGCCCCGTCGAGCCGGTCGTCGTCTGGAGCGCGTTGCCACCGGCCGCTCGGGTGGAGGCAGTCGGTCGTCGTCGCGAGGAGGTCGTCGGCGAGCGACGTCCACGCCGTCCCCTGGCGTGCCGGGGCATGCGCCGCGACCGCCCTCAGCCCCGCGACGCAGATGAGCCGCGAGTGCGCCCAGCGCTTGTCGTCGAGCTCCCAGATTCCCGCCCCCGGATCCTGCCCGCGGGCCTTGATCGCCGCGACCGCGGCCTCGACCGCGCGCCACCCCTCGCGGTCGAGCCGGTCGTGCCGCGCCGCCGCCGCGAAGAGGAGGAGGGCCTCCCCGAAGGCGTCGAGCTGGAACTGCCGGTTGACCCAGTTGCCGACCTTGTCCGAGCCCCCGGGGTAGCCCCCGAGGTCGAGGCTCTGCTCGTCCGGGACCCGTCCCCCGGCCACCGTGTACGCCGGCATGAGGTCCGGGCCGTCGTCGAGCAGCCGGGCCCCGATGAAGGAGACGGCGTCGTCGAGGAGCGGGTGCGGTCCGACGGCCGCCACGGCCTGGCCGGCGAAGGACTGGTCCCGGATCCAAGCGTACCGGTAGTCGTAGTTGCGCCCCGACTCGGCGCGCTCGGGCAGCGACATCGTCGCGGCGGCGACCATGCCGCCCCCCTTCGTCGTCAGGCCGCGCATGACGGCGTACGCGTGCCGCGCGTCCCGGTCGGCGAGGGTCCCGGTGATCTCGGGTACGGCGCGCGCCCACGCGGACCGGGTCGCGGCCCAGGCGCGTTCGGGGTCGACGGGCTCCGCAGGGAGCGGCTCGTCGGAGATCTCGAGGACGAGCTCGCGGTGCTCGCCCCCGGGCACGTCGAGCTCGGCCTGGAGGCAGCCGCCGGCCCGGGACACCGACCCCCCGGCCCCGGACCAGCGGAGGTGGAGCGGGCCGGACCGCGCGGTCCACACCTCCCCGGTCCGGTGCAGGTCGGTGAGGCCGTGGGCCCCGAAGCCGGCCTGCGGGTCGAGGACGACCCGGACCCGGGCCTGCCCGTCGACCGCCTCGACCCGGCGGAGGAGGACCGCGGTGTGCGGGTCGCCGGGGTAGGCGAGCGCCTCCCGGCACTGGATGACCTGGTGACGGGTCACCCACCGGCTGCACCAGATGAGGGTCCCCTCCTCGTAGAGCCCGCCCCAGACGAACGGGGTGTCGGCGGGGGTGACGGCGTACCCGCCCCCGCCCCCGATGAGCGAGGAGAAGACGGCGTCGGAGTCCCACCTGGGGGCACACATCCAGCCGAGCTCCCCGCGCGGCCCGACGAGGACACCGCGCTCGCCGTCGGCGAGGACGGCGTACTGGCGCAGGACCTCGGGGGGGAAGGCGCTGTCCCAGTCGACACCTGACCGCCCAGTCGTCATCCTCGTCTCCTCGTCGCTCGTCGTCGCTGCCGGTGTCTCCGCTGCCGTCATCGGGCGCTCGGGGCCGGCCGCACCCCCCCGGGACCTGCACCGATGTCGGAGACATCGTAATGTCGTGACCCGATGGAGCCTACCGAGTCAACCACACAGGAGAGGATCGACGATGAGTACACCGAGGACTGTTGTCGTCACCGGCGCGAGCGCGGGGATCGGCCGCGCCGCCGCCGTCGAGTTCGCGCGCCACGGGGACCGGGTCGCCCTGCTCGCCCGCGGTGAGACCGGTCTGAGCGGCGCCGAGGCCGACGTCCGCGCCGCTGGTGGTCAGCCGCTCGTCGTCCGGGTCGACGTCGCCGACCCCGATGCGGTCGAGGCCGCCGCCGAGCGGGTCGAGGCCGAGCTCGGGCCGATCGACGTCTGGGTCAACGTCGCCTTCACGTCGGTGTTCGCGCCGTTCCACGAGGTGACCCCCGCGGAGTACAAGCGGGTCACCGAGGTCAACTACCTCGGCTTCGTCTACGGGACGATGTCCGCGCTCCGCCGGATGCGGGCCCGTGACCGAGGGGCGATCGTCCAGGTCGGCTCGGCCCTCGGCTACCGGGGCATCCCGCTCCAGAGCGCCTACTGCGGCTCGAAGCACGCCATCGTCGGGTTCCACGAGTCGCTGCGGACCGAGCTCCTCCACCAGGGGAGCAACGTCAACGTGACGATGCTCGTCATGCCGGCGCTCAACACGCCCCAGTTCTCCTGGGTCCTCTCCCGCCTCCCCCGACGCCCCCAGCCCGTCCCCCCGATCTACCAGCCCGAGGTCGCGGCCCGCGCGGTCGTCCACGCCGCCGCCCACCCGAGGCGTCGGGCGTACTGGGTGGGCGGCAGCACGGTCGGGACGATGATCGGCCAGGCCCTCGCCCCGGGGCTGCTCGACCGGTACCTCGCCCGGACCGGGTACGACTCCCAGCAGACGGACGCGCGGCAGTCGGCCGAGCAGGTCGCCAACCTCTGGGAGCCCGCAGACGGCCCGGGCGGCGAGGACTACGGTGCCCACGGCCGGTTCGACGACCAGTCCTCCGACCGCAGCTACCAGGTCTGGGCCTCCCAGCACCACGGCCTCGTCGGTGCCGGGGCGGTGGGCCTCCTCGCCGCGGGAACGGCCCTGCTCCGGCGTGTCGCCCGCTGAGCCGGTGAGGTCCCACGGGGTCGCGCAGCGCCCCGACCTGTGAGAACGTCTCGCCCATGACGTGGAGATGCCGGGTGCTCGGGCACCGTTTCGCCTTCCGCACGGAGGGGAAGACCCTCGTGTGGGAATGCACCCGTGCATGCGGCACGGTCAACACCAAGGAGTACGCGACCGCCTCGGACGCACGTCGCTACGCCGAGGCGTTCGACCGGCGGCCGGGGGAGGACCTCGGCCGCCGAGCGCCCCTCATCGGGATGTTCCCGCTGCGCCTCTGGCACCGGCTCCGCGCCGGCCGGCGGTGACGGGCCACCCGGCCCACGACGAGAACCGACGCGAGCGAGACGCTCGCCGAACGGAGGACAGGGCATGAGCAGCGACGTCCAGCTCGGGAAGATCACGACCCAGGTGCCCGCGCGGCTCGACCGTCTCCCGTGGTCGCGGTTCCACTGGAAGGTCGTCCTCGGACTCGGCAGCGTGTGGATCCTCGACGGCCTCGAGGTGACGATGGTCGGCAGCGTCGCCGCCCGGCTCACCGAGGACGGCAGCGGGCTCAGCATCTCCGCCGGCCAGATCGGGATCGCGGCGAGCATCTACATCGTCGGTGCCTGCCTCGGCGCGCTGTTCTTCGGCCAGCTCACCGACCGGCTCGGCCGCAAGAAGCTCTTCATGCTCACGCTCGCGGTGTACATCGTCGCGACCGTCGCGACGGCGTTCGCCTTCGCGCCGTGGTACTTCTACCTCGCACGCTTCTTCACCGGCGCCGGGATCGGCGGCGAGTACGCGGCGATCAACTCCGCCATCGACGAGCTCATCCCCGCCCGGGTGCGTGGCCGGGTCGACCTTGCGATCAACGGCTCGTACTGGCTCGGCTCGGCGGGCGGGGGGCTGCTCGCCATCCTCCTGCTCGACACGAGCATCTTCGCCGCCGACCTCGGCTGGCGGTTCGCCTTCGGGCTCGGGGCGATCCTTGGCCTGCTCGTCCTCCTCGTCCGTCGGAACGTTCCCGAGAGCCCCCGGTGGCTCTTCATCCACGGCCAGGAGGAGGAGGCCGAGCGGATCGTCGGCGAGATCGAGGACGAGGTCCGCGAGGAGACCGAGGAGGACCTCGACGAGCCGGAGGACTCCCTCACGGTGCGTCAGCGGAAGGCGATCCCGTTCCGGGAGATCGCCAAGGTCGCGTTCACGAGGTACCCGAAGCGGGCCTTCCTCGGGCTCGCGCTCTTCGTCGGCCAGGCGTTCATCTACAACGGGGTGACCTTCAACCTCGGCACCCTGCTCAGTGGGTTCTTCGACGTCGCATCCGGCACGGTCCCCCTCTTCATCGCGATCTGGGCACTGTCGAACTTCCTCGGACCGGTCACCCTGGGCCGGCTCTTCGACACCGTCGGACGCAAGCCGATGATCTCGGGGACGTACCTCGGCTCGGCCGTCGTCGCCGGCATCCTCGGGCTCGTGCTCGTGTCCGGCGCGCAGAGCGTCTGGCTGTTCATGGCGATCATCGTCATCTGCTTCTTCCTCGCGTCGTCGGGGGCGAGCGCGGCGTACCTCACGGTGAGCGAGATCTTCCCCATGGAGACCCGCGCCCTCGCGATCGCCTTCTTCTACGCCACGGGGACGGCCATCGGCGGGATCAGCGGCCCGCTCCTGTTCGGTCAGCTCATCAACTCCGGAGACCGAGGCCTCGTCGCGGTGGCGTTCTACATCGGGGCCGGGGTCATGGCGGTCGCCGGGGTCGCCGAGATCTTCCTCGGGGTCCGGGCCGAGCAGGCGAACCTCGAGGACCTCGCCCAGCCGCTGACGAGCGAGGAGGCCGAGGAGGACGCCGGGGACGAGCAGGGCGGCGCCGAGGGCGCCGACGAGGGCGGGGAGGCCGCCGCGGCCCGGAGCGAGGAGGGCCGGGCCGCCGAGGCGCGGATGGCGGCGCGGAGCGAGCGTCGGCGGGAGGCGGCGCGGGCGCGCCGGTACCGGCCCGGACCGGGCCGGGCGATGTACGCGCCGTGGATGCTCACCTCCTCGACCTCCCCCGGGGACGCCGACGAGCGCACCCTCGACCGGGAGGTGGAGGCCATCGTGGCCGCCGTCGCCGACCACGGCGAGGTCCGGACCGACGTCCTCGCCCGGGCCCTCAGGGCCGGTAGGTGGGGCCCGGGCCGGTTCCGCGCGGCCCTCCGCGAAGCGGTCGCCGACGGCCGGGTCGTCCGGGCGTCCGGGCGGATGGTCCGCCCCCCGGGGTGACCGCCGGCGGTCGGGGGGCCGCCCCGTGGTGAGGGTCCTCACCCCGGGGCGGCCCCCTCGTCCTCGTGCGGGGCGAGGACGTGGCCGGCGAGGGCGGCGACGGCGAGGACGACGAGCCCGAGGCTCCACCCGGCGATGACGTCGGTGAGCCAGTGGTAGCCGAGGTAGATCCGGCTCAGCCCGATCCCCAGGCTCACGGCGAGCCAGCCCGCGACGACGCCGACGCCGGCACGGTGGGACCGGACCCGGGGCAGGACGAGGCCGGCGAGCAACCCGAAGAAGACGAGGGAGTTCAGCGCGTGCCCCGAGGGGAACGCGCCCGTTGCGCTGAGGTCTCCGAGGACGAGGTCGGCCGACGGGCGGTCCCGGCCGACGACGGACTTCAGGGCGATGGTCAGCGCCGCCGAGAGGACCATCGTCACGGCGACGACGGCGGCAGCCCGGCGTCGGCGGCGCAGGGCGAGCGCGAGGACGACGAGCACCGTCAGGGCCGAGAGGCTGAGCACGCCACCGAGGGCCGTCAGCGCCCGCGCCAGTGCCGTGAGGAGCGCGCTCCGCCCGGCGACGACGGCGCCCGTCACCGCCGGGTCGTACGCCGCGAGGTCGCCGCCGTCCCGGACGCCCTCCGCGAGCTCGGCCGCGACCGCGGTGAAGGTGGCGACGACGGTGACGACGAGGAGGAGGGGGCCCGCTGAGCGCAGCCTGCTCCGGAGCGCGTCCACACCCGTTCCCTCCGTCGTCCGAGCACCGGACCGATTCTCTCTCACGGTCCGGACGTCACTGCGGCCTGCTCCTCACCGTCCCCCGCCGGCAGGGCCGGTCCGCCCCGGCCGCCCCGGCCGCCCCGGCCGCCCCGGCGCTCGGCGCGCAGGTGCGGCCCCGGCCACCCGCTCACGGAGCCCGCGAGCGTGAGGAGGCAGGGGACGAGGACGGACCGGACGATGAGGACGTCGAGGACGATGCCCACCGACATCGCGAACGCGAGCTCCCGGAAGGGGGTGAGCGGGATGATCGCGAGCATGCCGAAGCTCACCGCGAGGGTGGCGCCCGCGGTCGTGATCGCCCGGGTCGACTCGGGCATCGCCGTCCGGATCGCCTCCCGAAGGGGGCGCCGCGTGGCCTCGTCCCAGACCCGGCCGACTCCGAAGATGTTGTAGTCCGAGCCGAGGGAGACGAGCAGGACGGCGGCGGCGAAGGGGACGTAGAACGTCAGTCCCTCGTCGCCGAGGACGTCCATGAACAGCGTCACCGTGAGCCCGAGGGAGGCGGTGAGCGCGAGGACGCTCGAGGCGAGGAGGAAGAGCGGCGCGGCGAGGGCGCGGAGGAAGAGGACGAGGAGGAGGAGGTTGACGCCGGTCGCCGCGACGGCGATCCGGACGAGGTCGGCGCCGGTGGTCGAGACGAGCCCCTCGGCGAGCGCCGTGTCGCCGGCGACGCCGATCCGTGCCCCGGACAGCCCGCTCTCACGGGCGAGGTCGGGCAGCTTCTCCCGGAGGGCGCCGAGGTCGCGGATGGCAGTCGCGTCGAGGGGGTCGTGTTCGAGGACGACGAGCATCCGGGCGGCGTCGCCGTTGCGGGCGAGGACGAGGCCGAGGCTGCGCTGCGCGATGTTCTGCGCCGGGCCGAGGACCGTCGCGACCCCCTCCTGGTCGCCGACGAGCTCCTGCAACCGGGCGAGCGCTCCGGTCCGGGTCGCGACGCCGTCCCCCTCGATGAGGATCGTCGTCGGCGAGGTGATCCCCGGTGAGAACCCGCGGGCCGCCTCCCGGGACGCCCGGGCGACGGGGTTGTCGCCGGGGAGGGAGCTCGTGAAGCCGACCCCGAGGTGGAGGTGGAGCAGGGGCGCCGACGCGGCGGTGAGGAGGCCGAGGCAGAGGAGGAGGACCGGCGCGGCGACCCAGCGCCGGGTCAGGGCGTTGACGACCCGGGAACGCCCTGCCCGCGCCGCCCGTGCGGGCGCGGAGACAGGGGGTGCCATGAGGCCGCGACGGGGCCAGAACGCGAGCGGTCCGAGGATCGCGAGCAGCGCGGGGACGAGCGTCACCGAGACGGCCAGACCGACGAGCACGGCGAGCGCCATCGCCGGGCCGAACCCCCGGAAGAACTCCGACCTCGCCGCGAGGAGGGCCGCCGTCCCGGCGGCGACGGTGAGGCCGGCGACCGCGATGATCGGGGTGTACGACGCGACGGCCGTCCGGACCGCCTCGCGCCAGTCGTCCGCGCCCCGGGCCCGGGTCTGGAGCGCGGTGAGGTAGAAGATCGTGTAGTCGGTGACGACGCCGAGGAGCAGGGCGACGAGGAGCGGCTCGAGCTCGGCGGGGCTTGCGACCCCGAGGAGCCCGCTGAGGAGCCCCGAGAGGTGGATCGTCACGAGGAACGCGACCCCGGAGGCCGCGAGGGCGACGAGAGGCGCGACGACCGAGCGGTACGTCGCCCCGACGAGGACGACGATCGCGAGGACGGTGAGGAGCTCGAGCCGGGGGAGGTACTCGGCCACGATGCCCGCCTGCTCGGCCCGGGCGGGGATCGAGCCGGCGACGCCGACGACGTGGTCCTCGGGGTGGTCGAGGTTGTCCTCGATGTACCGGTACGCCGCCGCCCGCTGGCTCGCGAAGCTGCTCCCCGGGCTCATGAAGAGGTAGGTGAGGACGGTTGTGTTCGTCTCGCCGGAGCCGCCCCCGAGTCGGACCGAGTTCGTCAGGGGCAGCGCGCCGAGGAGCGGGGGCCGGGGGGTGCCCTGGTCGACGGCGACGGCGTCGAGCACCGACTCGGCCTGGGTGTACACCGACAGGCCGCCCGGGTGTCGCTGGACGACGACGGTTCGGCTCGAGAGGGGGAACCCGAAGTCGTGGACCGACCGGGCCTCGGCCTGCAGGGCGGGGCTGTCAAGGGGGATGATGCTCGCGAGCTGGTCCCCGCCGGTCCCGACGGCCGGGGCGAGGGCGAGCCCGACGAGGACGGCGGCCCAGGCGAGGACGATGTGCCACCGCCGGGCGACGGCCCAGGCCGCGTAGCGCTCGGACCGCGGTGCCCGTCCGGGTCCGGTCGCCCGTCGGGACCAGCGCGGCGTCGCGGCGCGCAGACGCGGCCACGACCTGCTCCGGGTCACCGGACCTCCGGGGGTGGGGGGAGCCCGAGGCGGGCGACCTCGGCCCGGGCGAGGGCGTCGTGACGTCCCGAGGCGAGGTCGCCCCAGGGGTTCTCGCTCAGCTCCCGGAGCCGCGCGTACCCGAGGCTCGCGACGGCCCGGCCGGCGAGGTGGGCCCGGAGCGCCGTCGAGCCCGGGTCCTCCCGGAGCGCCTGGCCGATGTGCGCGACCTCCCGACCGAAGGCGAGCCGGGACGGGAGGTAGAACAGGATGACCGGCCCGACGGGGGCGAGCGCGACGGTGAGCCCGATGAGGACACTGAGCCCGCGGATGCTCCGGTCCGCCTGGGCGCCGCCCTCGACGATGCCCGTCGCCGTGGCGACGACGTTGGCGCCGATCTCGCCGGTCTTGTCCCCGATGACGGGCAGGTCGGCCATGTTCACCAACGCCCGGCCCGCCGACTGGAGCGCGCGACCGGAGTCGACCGTGCTGCTCGCGAGCCCGGTGAGCTGCCAGAGCTGGTAACCGGTCCACACCCCGACGACGAGCCAGAAGACGACCCAGAAGGTCATCACCCCGTCCCAGGCCCGGACCGTCCTCGCGTCGGCGTTCCAGAGTCTGATGCGCATGCCCACGGTGTACCGCACCGGCTGCCCCGGCGCCACCTGCTCGGACGGGACGGCGGAGGATCTTCCGCGAAGTCGCCGCCACCGCTGGTGGTGCCCGCGGGCCTGGAGTACCTTCGGGAGCACACCGGAGGGAGCGTCATGACCAGCGAGAAGTCCACGACGGAACCCCGTGGGGCGAGCCGGTTCTGGCTCATCCCCGCTCTGACGTTCCTCGTCGGTCTCGTCCTCGGCGGTGCAGTCATCGCCGCGGTGGGGTCCGGCGGCGACGGAGCCGTCACCGGCTCGGGCGGAACGTCGAGCAGCACGACGAGCGCACCGAGCACGCTGACGACGTCGACGAGCCCCGATGCGACGGTGACCGTCCCGAGCGCCTGCCTCCAGGTCGCCGACGACTCCCAGGCCCTCCTCGGACTCGTCTCGAACGCCGTCGGTGCGGTTCGCGACCTCGACGCGGCCCGTCTCAGCGACATCGTCCGCCAGCTCCGGGACGCCCAGAACGCCCTGAGCGAGACGGCGACCCGGTGCCAGGAGGCGGCGGGCACGTCGACGAGCCCCCTGGGCTCCCCGACCTCCGGCGCGTCGTCCACCCCGGCCCCCTCGTCGCCCTCGTCCTAGCGGGGCACTGACCCGACCGGTGCCGGACACCCCCGGGACCTCCCCTCGCCATGCCCCGTTCGCCGAAGTGCCCTTCGGTGGTCACGACGTCCTCGACGAAGGGAAGCACCATGTCGGTCTCACGCCGCCAGATCATGTCCACCGGGGCCGCCTCGGGCGCGGGCCTCGTCGTCGCTGCCGGGGCGGGCCTCGGGTCCGCGTCCGCCGCGTCCGCCGCGGCGGCCGACAGCCGCGAGCCCGGCGGCCACGGCCACAGGGGGGAGCACCGCCGTCACAGCTCCCGCGGTGGGCTGTTCCCGCCGCTCGAGTCCTCCGACGGTGACCTCCTCGCGCTGCCGCGGGGCTTCCGCTACGAGGTCGTCGCCGAGTCCGGCGTCACCGAGGTCACCGACGGGAACGGCACCGTCGTCGGGACGACCCCGGAGCGCCCGGACGGGACGCTCGCCGTGCAGACCCGGCACGGGTACCGGCTCGTCCAGAACCACGAGGCGCGTCCGGACAGCCCGCTCCCGGTGCCGTTCGTCGACGGCACCGTGTACGACCGAGGTGCACCCGGCGGGGGGTGCACCGTCATCGAGACCGACCGTCGTGGCAGGCGGAGGTCGGAGTGGGTCGGGCTGTCCGGCACGGTGAGCAACTGCGCCGGCGGCGCGACGCCGTGGGGCTCCTGGCTCACCTGTGAGGAGAGCGAGGCGAAGGCCGGGTCGACGCTCGGGTCGGCGACCCTCGAGCAGGACCACGGCTTCGTCTTCGAGGTCTTCGCCGACGAGCCGTCCCGCCAGGTCCCCAAGCCGATCCTCGCGTGGGGCCGGGCGCCGCACGAGGCGGTCGTCATCGAGCCTCACCGGCGCCGCGTGTACCTCACCGAGGACGCGAGCGGGCCGACCGGGCTCGTGTACCGGTGGACGGCCCCGGACGGCTACCGGCTCCAGGCGCGGATCGCCGACGCGCTCGGGGAGGACGACGGCCGGCTCGAGGCGCTCGCCGTCCTCGCTCCCGACGGCAGCGTGCTGCCCGACCTCGCCTACGTCACCTCGGCCCAGATCGGGCGGCCGTTCCAGACGACGTGGCGCCGGGTCGCCGACCGGATGGCCCGGGACGCCCCGCTGCGCGAGCAGTTCTCCGACGGTGAGGTCACCCGCTCGAAGAAGCTCGAGGGCGCGTGGGGGGACACGCACGGGATGTACTTCGTCGCGAGCTTCGCGTTCGAGGACGGCGACCTCCCCGCCGACGCGACGAAGCACGACGGCCAGCTGTGGTACTACGACTTCGCCGACGCGACCCTCACGCTCGTGGCCTACTTCCCCTACAACGCGCTGCTCCACAGCGAGACGGTCGACCCCGAGACGGGGCTCGGTCCCAGCCGTGACCTCGCCTTCGACGGTCCGGACAACGTCCACGTCTCGCCGTACGGCAGCCTCGTCCTCTCCGAGGACGGGAACACGGCCAACCATCTCCTCAGCTGGACGCGCGAGCACGGCGCCCAGGCGGTCGCCCGGAACCTCATCGTCGCCGAAAGGAACGGCAAGGGCGTCGACGTCTACAGCGAGATGACCGGGCCGTGCTTCTCCCCGGACGGTCACGTCCTCTTCGGGAACGTCCAGACGCCCGGCCACGTCTTCGCGATCACCGGCCCCTGGAGGACGTACCTGGGCTGACGTCGCTCGCGGGCGCGCGCTCGGCGCCGCGACAGAGTCGGCCCCGCCCCCACCCGACCGCGGGGGCGGGGCCGCTCACGTGCTCGTCCCGACCGAGTCGACGATCTCGGCACCGGGGCGGTGCACGATGTGCGTCGACAGCGGGCTCCCGTCGACGAACCCGAGGACGACCTCGAACCGGTCGCGTGCGGCGCGGCTGAGGCCCACCGACCACCGGCCCCGCGACGCGGCGTGCTCCTCGTCGGTGACGGCGAGATCGGCGGCAGGGACGCCCGGGTAGGCGGAGGCCACCCGGCGGCGGGCCCCGGCGATCGCGGCGTCGTGGTCGAGCGGCGGCGGGACGTCGCCGCCGGCGTACCCGAGGATGCCCTCGAAGGCCGCCCGGACCGCCTCCGTCGCGGCGCCGTACGGAGGTTCCGAAGCCGGGGCGAGGGTGAGGACGACGTCGGCCGACCCCGCGCTCGGCGAGCCGCTGTCGTGCCCGAGGTCGACCCGGACCGCCCACCGGCCGGGCGGGGACCCCTCCGGGCCGAGCACGGGGTCGAGGAGCTCGAGGTAGGGGTCCGCCTCGAACCGGGGGCCGTCGTCGGGGGGCCGGACGTCGAGGAGGAAGACGTCGCACGGCGGCGCGCCCGTGCCAGGGACGAACCTCACCGCGAGCCGGACGTCGTCGACGCGGCCGAGCCGCAGCCTGGGGGTCATGGGGACAGCCTCACCGGGTGGCCCGTTCCGGTCAAACGTCGCCGGTCACACGCCGCGGGGGTCAGAGGGCGCGGACCTTCTGGAGGTGGGAGACGGCGAGCCAGCCGACGGGGATGGGGGCCCAGTAGGTCGCGAGCCGGTAGAGGAGGACCGCGGAGACGGCGACGCCGCTGCTCGTCCCGACGGCGACGAGCCCCGCGGAGAGCGCCGCCTCGACGCCGCCGAGGCCCCCGGGCGTCGGGACGGCCGAGCCGATGATCGCACCGGCGAAGTACGTCACCGCGACGGCGGCGAGCGGGGTCGTGGCACCGAACGCCCGGGTGGCGCAGAAGAGGGCGGCGACGTACGACATGTCGAGCAGGAGGGCCCCGCCGAGGAGCTCTGCGACCTTCGCCGGGCGCCGGAGCACGCCGAGGAGGTTGGGGACGACGCCGTCGAGCCGTCCGAGGAGCCGGCGCGAGACGAGCCGCCGCACCTGGGGGAGCGACGCGACCCCGACCGCGGCGACGACGAGGACGCTGACGCCGACGACCGCGCCGGGCGGCGGGGTGAACGACGCCCGCGGCCCGATCCCCGCGGCGACGCCGGAGAGGACGAGCAGGGTGACGTAGCTCGAGAACTGGGCGAGCTGCCCGAGCCCGATGCTGCCGGCCGCGACGCCCGGGGGGACGCCCGCGCGGTGGAGGTAGCGGGTGTTGACGGCGACGGTCCCGACGAGTCCCGGCGCGACGAGCCCGCTGAACGCGACGGCGAGCTGGGCAAGGTAGGTCCGGCGGAACCGCAGCGGGGCGAGGACGGCGCCGCTGAGGACGAGCGAGGCGCCGGTGAAGGTGAGGACGACGAAGGCGAGGAGCAGGGCCGCCCAGCGCCAGTCGGCGTTCCGGAGGACCAGGCCCAGGTCGGCGCCGGTGAGCTGTCCGAGGAGGACGTAGGCCGCGACCGTGCCGCCCGTGAGCGCGACGAGGAACCGCGGCGTCACCCGGCGCAGCTCGACGGGCTGGGGGAGGTCGCGGGCCGGGGCGAGCCGGGCGACGGCGACCTGCACCTCGTCGAGGACCTCGCGGTGCCCGCGCAGCGCGGCCCGGGTGACGCGGTCGAGTCCGACCGGCTGGAGGAGCGGAAGGGCGTCGATGACGGCGTCGGGTCCGAGGACTCGGGCCGCGGTGGCGACCGCGCGCCCCGGGGCCGAGGCGAGCGCCGCCGTGACGAGCATCTGGGCGAGGTCGAGGCGCAGCGAGAGGTCCGCGGCGGCGACGTCACCGTGGCCGAGGCCGGCGAGGACCGCCCGACCGTCCTCGTCGACGAGGACCTTGCGCTCGTTGAGAGCACGGTGGGCGATCCCCGCGCGACGGAGCCGGGCGACGACCTCGAAGAGCGACGTGAGCTCGGCGTCGTCGATCGGGTGCGGGTCGTCTCCGACCGGCGTACCCCCCGGACGCTCCCAGGCGACGACGGCGGACCCTCCACCGACCGAGCGGACGGCGAGGGCGCGCGGGGCGCGGACCCCGGCCCGCTCGAGCGCGAGGGCGATGAGGGTGCGGTGCTCGATGCTCGTCCGGACCGTGAGGGACGGCCCGCGGGTGGACGGACCCCGCAGCCGGAGCCGGCGGAGGAGGAGGAGGGCCGAGGACGCCCCGAACGCGTCCGCGTCGAAGACCTCGACGTCGAGCGTCGCCGCGCCCGGTGCGCCGGCCGGGGTCCCGACGTAGTCGCGGCCGAGCGGGCCCGGTCCGCGGTACTCGAGCCGCCGCAGCGGGACCCCGCCCTCGGCCAGCGCGGCGGCGACGGCGACCCCGTCGGGCCGGGTCGACGGGACGCCGACGAGCAGCCGGGGGACGAGGCCGACCGCCCAGCCGAGGAGGAGGCTGACCGTCATCGCCATCGCCGTGGCGGTGCCGCCGAGGAAGGCGGTGACGACCGACGAGCCGACGACGAGGGAGCCGAGGGGCCACGTCACCCGACGCGACGCGGCGCTCGCGGTGAGGAGGGCGACCGTGGCGACGACGACCTCCGACGCCGGCGTCGTCCGTCCCCCGCCGATGAGCGGCCGGGTGAGGACGACGGTGATCTCGTCGGCGAGACGGCCGTTCTGGACGAGCCACTCGAGGGCACCCGCCAGGGTCGCGCCGGCCGCGGCCGCGGCGAAGCCGACGACGAGGCTCGTGACGTCCCCCCGGCGGAAGAGGTCGGCGGCACAGAGGAGGGCGAGGGCGACGACCCCGACGCCGCCGGCGTACCCGAGGATGCTGAGGAGGACGAGCGGGAGCCCCCCGGCCGCGAGGGAGAGGTCGCGCTCGAGGGCACCCGCGGTGCCGGCGGCGGCGGCGCCGAGCCCGACGGTCACCGCGAGCAGGGCGAGCACGGCGGTGAGGCGGAGGGCGTCCGCGGGGCGCCGGACGCGGTTCGGGAGCCGTGGCTCGACGACCGCGGCGGGCGCGAGCGGTCCCGTGGTCACCGGTGCCGTGCGCGCGCGCGCCGGGTCGTCGCCGTCGTCCGGTGCCGCACGTGCCGTCCCCCTCGCCTCGAGAGGCGCCGCGGTTCCACGGCGCCTCACCCGAGCGTAGCCGGGGAACTCCTCCGAGACGCGGGGCTCCCTCCGCCGCGCCGTCGCCGAGGTCGTCCGGACGGTCCGGCCGCCGGGGCGGTCGCGGGGGTCGGGCGTCGACCGACAGGAACTCCTGAGAGAGTGGCCCCGTGAGAGCCCTGCTGCTGGAGAACCTGCACCCGCTTGCCCCGACGATCCTCCGCGACGCCGGCGTCGACGTCGAGAGCCGGACCACGGCGATGGACGAGGCCGAGCTCATCGAGGCCCTCGACGGCGTGGACCTCCTCGGCATCCGGTCCAAGACCCACGTCACCGCCCGCGTCCTCGACGCGCGGCCGGACCTCGTCGCCGTCGGCGCCTTCTGCATCGGGACGAACCAGATCGACCTCGACGCCGCGGCCCGCGCCGGCGTCGCCGTCTTCAACGCGCCGTACTCGAACACCCGCTCGGTCGTCGAGCTCGCGATCGCGAACATCATCGCGATGGCCCGCCGGCTCACCGAGCGGGACAAGGCCCTCCACGCCGGGGTCTGGGACAAGTCGTCGACGGGGAGCCACGAGGTCCGCGGGCGGACCCTCGGGATCGTCGGGTACGGGAACATCGGCTCCCAGCTCTCCGTCGTCGCCGAGATGCTCGGGATGCAGGTGTACTTCTACGACACCGACGACAAGCTCGCCCTCGGGAACGCCAAGCGCTGCTCCTCCCTCGAGGAGCTCCTCGACACCGTCGAGACGGTGACCCTCCACGTCGACGGCCGCCACGGCAACGCGGGGATCTTCGGCGCCGCCCAGCTGGCCCGGATGCGCCCCCGGTCCCTGTTCCTCAACCTCTCGCGCGGGTTCGTCGTCGACGACGACGCGCTCCGCGACGCCGTCGTCTCGGGACACGTCGCGGGTGCGGCGGTCGACGTCTTCCCGTCCGAGCCGAAGGGCCGCGGGGAGCCGTTCGAGTCCCCGCTGCGCGGCCTGGAGAACGTCATCCTCACCCCCCACATCGGCGGGTCGACCGAGGAGGCGCAGGAGGACATCGGCCGGTTCGTCGGGAGCAAGCTGCGCGACTACCTCCTCGCCGGGTCGACGTCCCTGTCGGTCAACCTCCCCAACCTCACCCCGGGGCACGCCACCCACGCCCAGCGGATCGCGCACATCCACGAGAACACCCCGGGCGTCCTCGCCCACCTCAACAAGGTCCTCGCCGAGCACGAGGTGAACGTCGGGGGGCAGATGCTCGCGACCGGGGGGAGGACCGGGTACGTCGTCACCGACACCGACTCGGGGCTCTCCCCGGAGGTCCTCGCCGACCTGCGGGCGGTCCCCGAGACCATCCGGCTGCGCGTCATCGACTAGCCCCGGGCCGTGGGGCCGCACGGGGGCCGGTCCTCAGTGGGTGCCGCGCTCGTGCTCGGCGTGGCTCGCCCGCTCGATCTGGAACGTCGAGTGCTCGACGTCGAAGTGCCCGTCGATGCACGACTGGAGCTCGTCGAGGACCTGCGGGGTGTGGTCCTCGCGGAAGCACTCGTCGTCGACGACGACGTGCGCCGAGAGCGCCGGGAGCTGCGAGGTGACCGTCCAGACGTGCAGGTCGTGGACGTCGCGGACGTGAGCGTTGTTCATGAGGTGGGCCCGGAGCTCGTCGAGGTCGACGTCCTCGGGGGCGGCCTCGAGGAGGACCCGACCGGAGTCGCGCAGGAGCCCCGCTCCCGCCCGGACCATGAGGACGACGACGAGGAGCGAGGCGAGGGCGTCCGCGCGCGTCCATCCGGTGAGGAGGATGACGACCGCGGCGGCAGCGGTCCCGAGGAAGCCGTAGAGGTCGGTGAGGATGTGCTGGTAGGCGCCCTCGACGTTGAGGCTCGACCGGTTCGCCCGGGCGAGCAGCCACGCGGTGACGACGTTGACCACGACGCCGACGAGGGCGACCGCGAGGACGGGGCCCCCCTCGACGGAGGGGGCGGTGACGAGACGCCGCACGGCCTCGACGGTGACGACGGCGCTGACGACGAGGAGGGTGACACCGTTGCCCGCGGCGGAGAGGATCTCGGCGCGCTTGAGCCCGAAGGTCCAGATCCCCGTGGCGGGGCGGGCGGCGAGGTGCGCCGCCCACAGGGCCGCCGCGATCGCCGCGACGTCGGAGAGCATGTGCCCGGCGTCGGAGAGGAGCGCGAGCGAGCCCGAGACGAGGGCGACGGCGACCTCTGCGATGAGGAAGGCGCCGAGCACCGCGAGGGCGGCGACGAGGTACCGGCGGTCCGCCCCCGGTCCGACTCCGTGGTCGTGCCCGGACGCCGCGCTCTCCTCCATGCCCCCGACGCTACCGAGCGGCCGCACGCCGTTCCCGGGCAACCCCCGGAGCGGCCGGTCCTCGCCGCCCCCGCCGACCCCCGCCGAGCTCGGCGGACCTGCGGACGTAGCGACCCCCGCCGAGCTCGGCGGACCTGCGGACGTAGCCTCGAGGCATGGTCGACGCCGACATCAACTTCTACTTCGACCCGGTGTGCCCGTTCGCGTGGATGACGAGCTCGTGGGTCCGCCAGGTCATGGCCCAGCGCGACTACACGGTCGACTGGCGGTTCATCTCGCTGCGGCTCGTCAACGCCCGCGTCGACTACGACGCCCACTTCCCGCCCGAGTACGAGGCGGGTCACACCGCCGGACTCCGGCTCCTGCGGGTTGCGGCCCGGACCCGCGAGGAGCACGGCCGGGCGGCGGTGGGCCCGTTGTACGCGGCGATGGGCGCCCGGATCTTCGACGCCCCGCAGACGGGTGGCGACGACGACGCCGCGCGTGAGCGCCGGGGGACGCGCGCGTACCTCGAGCCGGTCCTCGCCGAGGCGGGGCTTCCCCACTCGCTCGCGGACGCGCTCGACGACGACTCCCTCGACGCCGTGATCCGGGCCGAGACCGACGAGGCGCTCGCCCTCACCGGCCAGGACGTCGGCACCCCGATCATCCACTTCCGGCCACCGGAGGGCGCCGCGTTCTTCGGCCCGGTCATCAGCCGGCTCCCGAGCGAGGAGGACGCCGTCCGGCTGTGGGACCACGTCGTCGCCCTCGCAGGCTTTCCGGGGTTCGCCGAGCTCAAGCGAAGCCTCCGTGAGCGCCCCCAGCTGCGCGGGCTCGGCGTTGACTCCGACGAGGTGGGCGTGCAGGAGGACTGGCACGGCGGCAGCCGGCGGCTGAAGACGCACCGGCCCCCCCTGCGAGGATGAGCCCCATGAGCATGAGCACGAGCACCCTCACCCACGCCGGGTCGACCGTCATCGACGCGTCCCCCGAGCGCCTCTACGCCCTCGTCAGCGACATCGCCCGGACGGGGGAGTGGAGCCCCATCTGCACCGCGTGCTGGTGGGACGAGGGCGAGAGCCCCCGGGTGGGCGCCTGGTTCACCGGCCGCAACGAGGCCAGGGGACGGACCTGGGAGACCCGCTCCGAGGTCGTCGTCGCCGACCCCGGCCGCGAGTTCGCGTTCGTCGTCGGCGGGCGCTTCGTCCGCTGGGGCTACACCCTCGCGCAGGTCGACGGCGGGACCCGGCTCACCGAGTCCTGGGAGTTTCTTTCCGGCGGGATCGCGATGTTCGAGGAGAAGTACGGGGACTCCGCCGAGGACGAGATCGCCCTGCGGACCGCGGACGCGCACGCAAGCATCCCCGCGACCCTCGAGGCGATCAAGCGGATCGCCGAGGCCGGCTGACGGGTGTCCGCCGGGGCGACCCGGAAGCCGCCGTGGTGGAGGGGACCGGACGACCGACCGGTGGGACGCGGCCGGCGGTAGCCTCGGGCATGGCACTCCACCGAGGCTCCGACCCGGGCGCGTCCCTCCTCCGGGGAGCCAACGCGTTCCTCACCGGCGCCAACCCGGCCGTGGGGGAGGGCGTGCTCCCGCCGACGGACCGGCTCGCGAGCGGCCCGGTGCCCCCGGACGTCGCCTACCAGCTCATCCACGACGAGCTCCTCCTCGACGGCAGCGCCCGGCTCAACCTCGCGACCTTCGTCACGACGTGGATGGAGCCCCAGGCCCGGGTGCTCATGGCGGACTGCGTCGAGAAGAACATGATCGACAAGGACGAGTACCCCCAGACGGCCGAGCTCGAACGTCGGTGCGTCGCGATCCTCGCCGACCTCTGGAACGCGCCCTCCCGCTCCCACGCGACCGGATGCTCGACGACGGGGTCGAGCGAGGCCTGCATGCTCGCTGGTCTCGCCCTGCAGCGGCGCTGGGCCGCCCGGGTCCGCGACCGGACCCGCCGGCCCAACCTCGTCATGGGAGCCAACGTCCAGGTCTGTTGGGAGAAGTTCTGCCGGTACTGGGACGTCGAGCCACGGATGGTGCCTGTCGACGGGGACCGGTACCACCTCGACGCGGCCGGGGCGGTCACGCGGTGCGACGAGAACACCATTGGCGTCGTCGCCGTGCTCGGGTCGACCTTCGACGGGAGCTACGAGCCGGTCGGCGAGATCGCCGCCGCGCTCGACGAGCTCGCCGCGTCCGGCGGCCCGGACGTCCCGGTCCACGTCGACGGCGCCTCGGGGGCCATGGTCGCGCCGTTCCTCGACGAGGACCTCGTCTGGGACTTCCGCCTCCCACGGGTGGCCTCCATCAACACCTCGGGCCACAAGTACGGGCTCGTCTACCCCGGTGTCGGGTGGGTCCTCTGGCGAGACGCGGACGCCCTCCCGGACGAGCTCGTCTTCGACGTCTCCTACCTCGGCGGCGACATGCCGACGTTCGCGCTCAACTTCTCCCGTCCGGGCGCCGAGGTCGTCGCCCAGTACTACACGTTCTTCCGGCTCGGCCGGGCCGGCTTCCGGGCCGTCCAGCAGGCGTCGCGGGACGTCGCCACCCACCTCGCCGACGCGATCGGCGCGATGCCGCAGTTCCGGCTCCTCACCCGCGGCGACGAGCTGCCGGTCTTCGCCTTCACGACCTCGGACCCGGTGACCGGCTGGGACGTCTACGCACTCTCCCGCGCGCTGCGTGAGCGGGGCTGGCAGGTCCCAGCGTACCCGCTCCCGGAGCACCTCGAGAGCCTCTCCGTTGCTCGGGTCGTCTGCCGCAACGGCTTCACCCTCGACCTCGCCGCCCTGTTTCTCGCCGACCTGCGCGCCGCCGTCGAGGGCCTCGACGCGCTCGACCCGGGGGCCGTCGCGAGCGGGCCGGCCGGCTTCCGGCACTGACCCGGGCCCGAGGGCGGGCCGTCAGCGCAGGTCGCGGGTGAGGTCCGCGCCGACGTCGTGGAGGAGGGGAACGGCCCGCGCGACGACGTCGTCGGTCATCCGGCTCACCGGGCCGGACACCGAGATCGCCAGCCGCGCCGGGGCCTCCGGCAGGGGGACCGCGACGCAGCGGACGCCGTCCTCCTGTTCGCCCTCGTCGAGGGCGTAGCCCCGCTCGGCGATGACGTCGAGGGCCTGTTCGAAGCCGGCGACGTCGGCGATCGTCGTCGGGGTGTACCGCGGCATCCCCGTCCGGCCGAGGATCTCCCGAACCTCGGCGCGGGGGAGGCCGGCCATGACGGCCTTCCCGACGGCGGTGCAGTGCGGGAGGACCCGGCGGCCGACCTCGGTGAACATCCTCATCGAGCGGCCCGACTGAGCCTGGGCGACGTAGACGACCTCGTCGCCGTCGAGCAGCGCGAGGTTGGCGGACTCGCCGAGCGCCTCCGCGAGCGTCTCGAGATGGGGTCGCGCCCAGACGCTGAGCATTCGGGACGAGCTCTCCCCGAGCCGGATGAGCCGGGGACCGAGGACGTACTGCCGGCTCGGCTCCTGCCGGACGTAGCCGAGGTCGACGAGGGTCCGGACGAGGCGGTGGATCGTCGGCAGGGGGAGCCCGGAGTCCTCGGCGAGCCGGGACAGGCCGACGAGGCCGCCGGCGTCCGCCATGACCTCGAGAAGGCCGAAGGCCCGTTCGACGGACTGGACGCCCCCCGTGCGGGGCCGCGCACCCGGCGCCACGACGGTGCCGCCGGGACTCGTGCTCTCTGCCGTGGTGCTCTCGGCCGTGGTGGTCCCGGCCGTGGTGCTCTCGGTGTCGTCCATCGACTGCTCCCTCTCACACCTCGGTCTGCCGAGGCCCGCGTGCCGCCCGATCCGGGAAGGGCGCCGCGCTCCCTTGCCTTTCCACATGGTAGTCACTAGCGTCCACAATGCGAAAAGATCGAACGAAAGGCTGTCCGATGGCGACCCCGAGCCCCGGTTACGCGATCACCGTCCGCGTCGACGCCCCCTCCTCCGCGACGGCGACGAGCGGGCTCGCTGCCGCCGTGAGCCGGGCCGGCGGGGCGCTCACCGCGCTCGACGTCGTCGAGTCCCACCACGACCGGCTCGTCGTCGACGTCACCTGCGACGCGACCGATGCCGACCACGCCGAGGCGATCACCGCGGCCCTGGCCGAGGTCGAGGACGTCACCGTGCGCAAGGTGAGCGACCGGACCTTCCTCCTCCACCTCGGCGGGAAGATCGAGGTCACCCCCAAGGTGCCCCTCAAGCACCGGGACGACCTCAGCCGGGCGTACACCCCGGGTGTCGCCCGGGTCTGCCTCGCCATCGCCGCGAACCCCGAGGACGTCCGCCGGCTGACGATCAAGCGCAACACCGTCGCCGTCGTCACCGACGGGACCGCCGTCCTCGGGCTCGGCGACATCGGGCCCGAGGCCGCGCTGCCCGTCATGGAGGGCAAGGCCGCGCTCTTCAAGCAGTTCGCCGGGGTCGACGCGTGGCCGGTCTGCCTCGACACGAAGGACACCGAGGAGATCATCCGGACGGTCAAGGCGATCGCCCCCGTCTACGGCGGGATCAACCTCGAGGACATCGCCGCCCCGCGGTGCTTCGAGATCGAGCGCCGGCTGCGCGACGAGCTCGACATCCCCGTCTTCCACGACGACCAGCACGGGACCGCGATCGTCGTCCTCGCGGCCCTGACGAACGCCCTCCGCGTCGTCGGCAAGCGGATCGAGGACGTCCGCGTCGTCGTCAGCGGGGTCGGCGCCGCCGGACACGCGATCATCACCCTCCTGCACGCCCAGGGCGTCCGGACGATCGTCGCCTGCGACCGTCGCGGTGCGGTCCACCGCGGCCAGGAGATCCTCGACCCGGACCGGCGCTGGATCGCGGAGACGACGAACGAGCAGGGCGAGACGGGCACGCTCGCCGAGGTCCTCGCCGGCGCGGACGTCTTCATTGGCGTCTCCGCCCCGAACCTCCTCACCGGTGACGACATCGCGACGATGGCCCCGGACGCCATCGTCTTCGCCCTGGCCAACCCCGACCCCGAGGTCGACCCGTACGCCGCCCGCGAGCACGCCGCGGTCGTCGCGACCGGCCGCTCGGACTTCCCCAACCAGATCAACAACGTCCTCGCCTTCCCCGGGTTCTTCCGGGGGATGCTCGACGCCGGCGCCCGCGAGATCACCGAGGCCGTCATGCTCGCCGCCGCCCACGCCATCGCCGACGCCGTCGCCCCGGACGAGCTCAACGCGAGCTACATCGTCCCCTCGGTCTTCGACCCCGCCGTCGCGCCCGCGGTCGCCACCGCCGTCCGCGAGGCGGCCGGGAGGCGCGCCCCGCTCCCCGGGGGGCCGCCGATCCCGCACGGCGCCGGAACCCCCGGACCGCGAGGGCCCGCGGGTGACCCCGCGAGCCCGGTCGGGACCGCCGGATGAGCGTCGAGGACCTCGCCCGCACCCTCGACGAACGGCTCGCCGGAGCAGACGCGGCCCTCACCGCCGGCTTCCCCGGCGAGCGGGGTGTCCGCCAGCCCGTCCACACCGTCTACGTCCCCGCCGACCGGTACGACCGGGAGACGGTGGCGCGGTGGGGTGGGCTCGCCCGGGAGGCCCTTGCCCGGCACGGAGCCTCCGCTGCCGGGCTCGGTGACGCCGTCGGTCTTCCGGCTGAGCTCATGGCCGAGGTCCGGCCGCGGGTCGAGCGCAAGCTCGAGGCCGAGCCGGTGGAGGACCTGCGCATCGACTTCGAGGACGGCTTCGGGTCCCGCCCGGACGACGAGGAGGACGTCGCGGCGGTCCGTGCCGCCCGCGAGCTCGCCGTCTCGCTCGAGGACGGCACCGCCGCGCCGTACGCGGGGATCCGGTTCAAGAGCCTTGAGGCCCCGACCCGGCGCCGGGGGCTTCGGACCCTCGACCTCGTCGTCGGCGAGCTCGCCCGAGCCGGCGCGGTCGGGGACGGGTTCGTCCTCACCCTGCCCAAGGTCACCTCGGTCGAGCAGGTCGAGGCGATGGTCACCGTGTGCGCGTGGCTCGAGGACGTGCACGGGCTCCCGAACCGGCGGCTCGGGTTCGAGATCCAGGTCGAGACCCCGCAGTCGATCCTCGGCCCCGACGGCTCGGCACTCGTCGCCCGGATGGTCCACGCCGCGGCCGGCCGGTGCACCGCGCTCCACTACGGCACGTACGACTACTCCGCCTCGTGCGGGATCGCCGCGGGGTACCAGAGCATGGAGCACCCCGCCGCCGACTTCGCCAAGGCCGTCATGCAGGTCGCCGCCGCGGGGACCGGGGTCCACCTCTCGGACGGGTCGACGAACGTCCTCCCCGTCGGGGACGAGGGCGCGGTCCGGCGGGCCTGGGCCCTGCACGCCCGTCTCGTCCGACGGTCCCTCGAGCGGGGCTTCCCCCAGGGGTGGGACCTCCACCCCGCCCAGCTGCCCACCCGGTACGCGGCGACGTACGCCTTCTACCGGGAGGGGTTCGCCGGGGCCGCCACCCGTCTGGCGGCGTACACCGGTGGCGGGGAGTCGGGGTTCCTCGACGAGCCCGCGACCGTGGTCGCCCTCGCCGGCTTCGTCCTCCGCGGACTCGAGTGCGGCGCCGTCGACGAGGCGGAGGTCGCCGAGCGGACGGGGCTCGGGCGCGAGCGGCTCGCGGTCCTCGCGCGACGCCGGGCCGCCTGAGGACCTACCCGGGCCTCCACCACGGAGGACCGTCCCGCACTTCAACAAACTGTTGACGTGCCAGGGTGAACCTGTCACGCTTTCGTGAAACGGAACTTGGATTCCGCAATGCGAGAGGAATGACACATGCCTTCACCCGAGACCGGAGACGCAGCATGAGCCTGCTCGCCGCGGGACGGCGTGGCCGCCCCGAGGACGAGACGTACGGTCCGGGCCAGCTCCTCGCCTACGGCACCCAGCACATCCTCACGATGTACGGCGGTGTCATCGCCCCACCGCTCATCGTCGGCGGCGCCGCCGGGCTCTCGCCCGCCGACATGGCCCTCCTCGTCACCGCCGGCCTCTTCCTCAGCGGGCTCGCCACGCTCCTCCAGACGGTCGGTCTCGGCCCGTTCGGGAGCCAGCTGCCGATCGTCCAGGGGATCTCGTTCGCGAGCGTCTCGACGATGGTCGCCATCGCGAGCGACGGCGGCCTGCGCCCGGTGTTCGGAGCGATCATCGTCGCCGGCCTCATCGGGCTCGTCGCGTCGTCGTTCTTCGCCCAGCTCGTCCGGCTCTTCCCCGCGGTCGTCACCGGGACGATCATCACCGTCATCGGGCTCTCGCTCCTGCCCGTCGCGTTCACGTGGGCGATGGGGGGCGCCGGGGCGAAGGACCTCGGTTCACCGTCGAACATCGGCTTCGCGGGCCTCACCCTCCTCGTCATCCTCGTCATCAGCCGGGTGTTCCAGGGCGCGGTCTCCCGGCTCTCGATCCTCATCGGCCTCGTCGCGGGGACGGTCGTCGCCGCCCTCACCGGCACGGCCGACTTCTCCCGGGTCGGGGAGACCCCGGCGTTCTCGCTGCCCCCGGTCCTCCACTTCGGGACGCCGACGTTCGAGGTCGGTGCGATCGTCTCGATGACGATCGTCATCTTCGTCATCATGACCGAGACGACCGCGGACATCCTCGCCATCGGCGAGATCGTCGAGACGAAGGTCGACGCGCGTCGGGTCGCCGACGGGCTCCGGGCCGACATGGCCGCGACGACCGTCGCGCCGCTGCTCGGCACCTTCCCGTGCAGCGCCTTCGCCCAGAACGTCGGCCTCGTCGCCCTGACGGGCATCAAGAGCCGGTTCGCCGTGGCGACCGGCGGGCTCGTCCTCCTCCTCCTCGGGCTCCTGCCCGTCGTCGGGGCCGTCGTCGCAGCCATCCCCTACCCCGTCCTCGGTGGCGCCGGGGTCGTCCTCTTCGGCTCGGTCGCGGCGAGCGGCGTCCGGACCCTCTCCCGGGTCGACTACCACGACAACCTCAACATGGTCATCGTCTCGGTCGCCGTCGCCGTCGGGATCATCCCCATCGCCGCCCCGGAGTTCTGGGCGGAGTTCCCCCAGTGGCTCGGCGTCGTCATGGGCTCGGGGATCAGCGCCACCGCGATCGTCGCCGTCGTCCTCAACGTCCTCTTCAACGAGGTCAGCGCGGGGAACAGGCCGGGCGCCTCGGTCGTCGCCGCGGCCGGGACACCCGGGGCGGGGACGCCGACCGACCCGGGCTCGTGAGACCGACGGTCCCGTCGCCGGCCCCACCCTCCACGTCGAAAGCGAGCCACGAGATGCCGCACTCCCTGCCGTACACGGCCAACTGCTCGATGCTCTTCACCGAGCTCCCCCTCTACGCCCGTCCCGCGGCGGCGAAGGAGGCCGGCTTCGACGCCGTCGAGTTCTGGTGGCCGTGGCCGGACGAGCCCGTCCCCGCCGAACGGGACGTCGAGGACTTCGTCACCGCCGTCACCGACGCCGGCGTGACCCTGACCGGCCTGAACTTCTTCGCCGGGGACCTCGCCGGCCCCGACTGCGGCGTGCTGTCGATCCCCGACCGCTCTGGCCTGTTCCGGGACAACGTCGAGGTCACCGTCGGGATCGGCGAGCGACTCGGCACCCGCGGGTTCAACGCGCTCTACGGCAACCGGGTCGAGGGCACGGCCACCCGGGAGCAGGACGAGCTCGCCACCGAGAACCTCGTCCTCGCGGCGCGAGCCGCCGAGCGCGTCGGCGCCACCGTCCTCGTCGAGGCGGTGAGCGGCCCCAAGCCCTACCCGCTCCGGACCGCCGCCGCCGCCGTCGCCGTCGTCGAGCGGGTGCGGGCGGCCGGAGGTGGCAACGTCGGCTTCCTCTGCGACCTCTTCCACCTCGCGAACAACGGCGACGACATCGAGGCCGCCATCGCGGCCTTCGCCGGGGTCACCGCGCACGTCCAGGTCGCCGACCACCCCGGACGAGGAGAGCCCGGCAGCGGCACTCTCGACCTCGACCGTCACCTCTGCGCGCTCGAGGCGGCCGGATACACCGGACACGTCGGGCTCGAGTACACGCCGAGCACGACGACCGAGGCGAGCCTCCGGTGGCTCCCGCGGGCCCGCCGCGCCGGCCCCTGAGCGGGCCGTCCGCGACGCCACACGGCGAGCCGCAACCAGCCACGAACAGCCATGAACAGCCATGAACAGCCACCATCCAGGAGACCCAGCATGAGCACCATCGCCTTCATCGGGCTCGGCATCATGGGAAGCCCCATGGCCGTCCACCTCGCCGAGGCGGGACACGACGTTGCCGGGTACAACCGCACCCCGGAGAAGACCAAGCCGCTCGTCGACGCCGGCGGACGGGCGGCGGGGTCGCTCGCCGACGCCGTCCGCGACGCCGACGTCGTCTGCGTCATGGTCCCCGACTCGCCGGACGTCGAGGAGGTCCTCGCGGGGGAGGGCGGCGTCTTCGCGAGCGCGAAGCCGGGCACGCTCGTCATCGACTTCTCGACGATCCGTCCGGACGTCACCGTCGCCCTCGGCCGGCAGGCGGCCGGGCACGGGCTGCGTCTCCTCGACGCGCCGGTCTCCGGCGGCCAGGCAGGGGCGGTCCAGGGCGTCCTGTCGGTCATGGTGGGCGGGGACGCCGACGACGTCGCCGAGGCCCGCCCCCTCCTCGAGGTCGTCGGCAGGACCGTCGTCCACGTCGGGCCGAGCGGCTCCGGCCAGACCGTCAAGGCCGCGAACCAGCTCGTCGTCGCCGCGAACATCGAGGCCCTCGCCGAGGCGCTCGTGTTCCTCGAGGCCTACGGCGTCGACACCGAGGCCGCGCTCGAGGTCCTCGGTGGCGGCCTCGCCGGGTCGAAGGTCCTCGAGCAGAAGAAGGCGAACATGCTCGGGCGGGACTTCGAGCCCGGGTTCCGGGTCGACCTGCACCACAAGGACCTGGGGATCGTCACGGCGGCGGCCCGCGAGGCCGGGGTCGTCGCCCCCGTCGGGGCCCTCGTCGCCGTCCTCATGGCCTCGGCCCGGGCCGTCGGCGACGGCGGCCTCGACCACTCCGCCCTCCTCCGTGTCGTCGAGCGGCTCTCCGGCCGTGCCGACTGACCCGTCGGCCCGCTGCCGAGACCACCGCCGCACCCGAATCCCCCGCCCGCCCGACCAGTCAGGACCGACCATGCCCCGTATGCGAACCGTCGACGCCGCCGTCCTCATCCTCGAGAAGGAGGGGGCCACCCAGGCGTTCGGGCTCCCGGGCGCCGCGATCAACCCCTTCTACAGCGCGATGAGGGCCCACGGCGGGATCGCGCACGTCCTCGCCCGACACGTCGAGGCCGCGTCGCACATGGCCGAGGGGTACACCCGGGCCGCCCCCGGGAACATCGGGGTCTGCGTCGGCACCTCCGGTCCGGCCGGCACCGACATGGTCACCGGGTTGTACTCGGCCTCGGCCGACTCCGTCCCCATCCTCGCCCTCACCGGCCAGGCGCCGGTCGGCAGGCTCCACAAGGAGGATTTCCAGGCCGTCGACATCGCCGCCGTCGCGGCACCGGTGACGAAGTGGGCGGTCACCATCCTCGAGCCCGGGCAGGTCCCGGGGACGTTGCAGAAGGCCTTCCAGCTCATGCGGAGCGGCCGGCCAGGGCCCGTCCTCATCGACCTCCCGATCGACGTCCAGCTCGCCGAGATCGAGTTCGACATCGAGACCTACGAGCCACTCCCCGTCGTCCGACCTCGGGCGACCCGGGCCCAGGTGGAGAAGGCGCTCGGCATGCTCGTCGACGCCGAGCGCCCGCTCGTCGTCGCCGGTGGCGGGGTGGTCAACGCCGACGCGTCCGACCTCCTCGTCCGGTTCGCCGAGACCACCGGAGTCCCCGTCGTGCCCACCCTCATGGGTTGGGGGACGATCCCGGACGACCACCCGCTCACGGCGGGCATGGTCGGGCTCCAGACCTCGCACCGGTACGGCAACGCGACGATGCTCGAGTCCGACTTCGTCCTCGGCATCGGCAACCGGTGGGCCAACCGGCACACGGGTGGGGTGGCGACGTACACCGCCGGGCGGACCTTCGTCCACGTCGACGTCGAGCCGACCCAGATCGGACGCGTCTTCCCGCCTGACTACGGCATCGTCTCCGACGCCAAGGAGGCTCTCGAGGTCTTCGTCGAGGTCGCCGGGGAGTGGGCCGAGGCCGGTCGTCTGCCCGACCGGGGCGAGTGGGCGCAGGCGTGCCGGGACCGCAAGCGGACCCTCCAGCGCCGGACCCACTTCGACGCGGTGCCGATCAAGCCCCAGCGCGTCTACGAGGAGATGAACAGGGCGTTCGGGCCGGAGACCCGGTACGTCTCGACGATCGGGCTCTCCCAGATCCAGGCGGCCCAGCTCCTCCACGTCTACAGGCCGCGGCACTGGATCAACGCCGGCCAGGCCGGCCCGCTCGGCTGGACGGTGCCTGCGGCCATCGGGGTCGCGACCGCGGACCCGGAGGCGACCGTCGTCGCGCTCTCCGGGGACTACGACTTCCAGTTCCTCATCGAGGAGCTGGCCGTCGGCGCCCAGTTCCACATCCCTTACGTCCACGTCGTCGTCAACAACGCCTACCTCGGCCTCATCCGCCAGTCCCAGCGCGGGTTCGACATGGACTACTGCGTCGAGCTGTCCTTCGACAACGTCAACGCCCCCGAGCTCGGCGGCTACGGTGTCGACCACGTCGCGGTCGCCGAGGGACTGGGGTGCAAGGCCCTGCGTGTCACCGCGCCCGAGGAGATCCTCCCCGCCCTCGAGCGGGCGAGGAAGCTCATGGCCGAGTTCGCCGTCCCCGTCGTCGTCGAGGTCATCCTCGAGCGGGTGACGAACGTCTCGATGGGCACCGAGATCGACGGGGTCGTGGAGTTCGAGGACCTCGCCGAACGAGGCGAGGACGCGCCGACCGCCGTCGCGCTCCTCGACTGAGGCGACCCGTGGCCACCGTCCTCGTCGCGCCCGACAAGTTCAAGGGCTCGCTCACCGCCGCCGCCGTCGCCCACGCCATCGGCGCCGGCCTGCGCCGGAGCGGAGCCTCGGTCGTCGCGCTCCCGGTCGCCGACGGCGGGGACGGGACCGTCGACGCCGCGCTCGCGGCGGGGTACGCCGAGGTCCCGGTCAGGGCGACCGGACCGACCGGGACCCCGGTCCGGACCCGGTACGCCCGTCGCGGCCCGACCGCCGTCGTCGAGATGGCCGACGTCTCGGGGCTCGTCCGGCTGCCCGCAGGGCGGCTCGAGCCGATGACCGCGAGCAGCCACGGGACCGGCGAGGTCGTCGCGGCGGCGATCGACGACGGGTGCACCGAGGTCGTCCTCGGCATCGGCGGGAGCGCGAGCAGCGACGGGGGAGCCGGCCTCGTCGCCGCCCTGGGCGCCCGCCTCCTCGACGCCGAGGGACACGAGCTCGGTGGTGGGGGCGTGTCCCTGTCCGCCCTCACCACCGTCGACCTCACCCCGCTGCGGACCCGGTGTGCCGGCGTGACCTTCACGGTCGCCTGCGACGTCGACAACCCGCTCACCGGACCCCGGGGGGCGGCAGCCTCCTACGGCCCGCAGAAGGGCGCCACCCCGGAGCAGGTCGACCGGCTCGACGCCGCGCTCGGGCACTGGGCCGACGTCGTCGCGGCGGCGACGGGCACGGACGAGCGGGACACCCCCGGAGCGGGCGCCGCTGGCGGGGTCGGGTTCGCGGCGCTCGCCCTCCTCGGGGCCGACCTCCGACCGGGGATCGGCCTCGTCCTCGAGCTCGTCGGGTTCGCCGACCGGCTCGCCGGGGCCGACCTCGTCGTCACCGGCGAGGGGTCCCTCGACGAGCAGACCCTGAGCGGCAAGGCCCCGGCCGGTGTCGCCGCCGCCGCGGCCGCCCGGGGCGTCCCGGTCGTCGCGGTCGCCGGGCGGGTCACCCTGACACCGGCGCAGCTCGCCGAGGCGCACCTCACCGCGGCGTACGCCCTCACCGACCTCGAGCCCGACGTCGGGCGGTGCCTTCGCGACGCCGCCGACCTCCTCGTCGAGGTCGGCGCCCGGGTGGCCGCCGAACACCTCCCGCCGGCGGGAGGGACGACGCCGTGAAGGATCGCCCCCCCTGCCGTAGGGTCGCCCGAGGCAGCGGCCCATCCCCGGTCGGGACCTGCCGGTGGGTCGGCCCACCGCCCGCCCCGCCCGTCCCACCCACCGCGAGAGAGAGGCCCGACAGATGACCGACCTCGACCTCGTGGTCCGGGCCCCGAGGCTCGTCCACGGCGGCCGCGAGGAGCCCGGCACGGTCGGCGTCAAGGACGGGACCGTCGTCGCCGTCGAGCCGGCAGGTGCGGACCTCACCGGTGACCGTGTCCTCGAGCTCGGCCCGGACGAGGTCCTCCTGCCGGGCGTCGTCGACACCCACGTCCACGTCAACGACCCGGGGCGCACCGAGTGGGAGGGATTCGCGAGCGCGACCCGGGCCGCGGCCGCGGGCGGGGTGACGACGCTCGTCGACATGCCCCTCAACAGCATCCCCCCGACGGTCGACCCGTCCGCCCTCTCCGTCAAGCGGGCGACGGCGCAGGGTCGGACGTGGGTCGACGTCGGCTTCTGGGGCGGCGCCGTCCCCGGCAACGTCGCCCACCTCCGACCGCTCTCCGAGGCCGGCGTGTTCGGGTTCAAGTGCTTCCTCCTCCACTCCGGTGTCGACGAGTTCCCCGCGCTGACGACGGCCGAGGTCGAGGAGGCGATGCGCGAGATCCGGACGTTCGACGGGCTGCTCCTCGTCCACGCCGAGGACGCCGGGTCCATCGACCACGCCCCCGCCGCGCACGGCCGCGCGTACGCCGACTTCCTCGCGTCGCGGCCGCGCGGGGCGGAGAACCTCGCGATCGCCCGGGTCCTCGAGCTCGCCCGCCGGACGGGGTGCCGGGTCCACGTCCTCCACGTCTCGAGCTCCGACGCGCTGCCGATGATCGCCTCCGCGCGACGGGACGGGGTGCGGGTCACCGCCGAGACGTGCCCGCACTACCTCACCTTCGCCGCCGAGGAGATCCCGGACGGCGCGACGGAGTACAAGTGCTGCCCCCCGATCCGCGAGGCCGCCAACCGCGAGCTCCTCTGGGAGGGCCTGCGCGACGGGAGCATCGACGTCGTCGTCAGCGACCACTCGCCGTCGACGGCCGCCCTCAAGCACCTCGACACCGGCGACTTCGGCACCGCCTGGGGAGGGGTCTCCTCCCTCCAGCTCGGGCTCCCCGCCGTGTGGACCGGGGCCCGCGCCCGCGGCTTCACCCTCGGCGACGTCGCCGCCTGGATGTCGAGCGGGCCCGCGCGGCTCGTCGGCCTCGAGCGCAAGGGCCGGATCGCGCCCGGGTACGACGCCGACTTCGCCGTCTTCGCCCCCGACGCCTCCCAGCGCGTGGACCCGGGGAGGCTCCATCACAAGAACCCCGTCACCCCGTACGCCGACAGGTCGCTCGTCGGTGTCGTCCGCAGCACCTGGCTGCGCGGACAGCGGGTCGAGACGACCGACGGGCCGCGTGGGCGGCTCCTGACCCGAGGAGAAGGATGACGATCGACGAGTCCATGACGACGAGGACGCCGACCGGAGGCGGCCCGGCCCCCGAGTTCACCCGGCTGCCTGACCTCGCCTCCCGCGCCCTCGCCGGGAGCGTCGTCAGCGCCAACGACGAGCTCTTCGCCCAACGCGAGAACCTCATCACGCCGGGACGTGCAGTGTTCTCGACCGAGGACTTCGGCCACAAGGGCAAGGTCTACGACGGGTGGGAGACCCGGCGCCGGCGAGAGCCGGGCAACGACTGGGCCGTCGTCCGGCTCGGCGTGCCCGGCGTCGTCCGGGGCGTCGTCGTCGACACCTCGTGGTTCCGGGGCAACTACCCGCCGGAGGCGTCGGTCGAGGCGGCGAGCCTCGAGGGTCACCCGTCGCCGGCGGAGCTCGAGGCCGCCGACTGGGTGACCCTCGTCGAGCGCTCCGCCGTGGTCGGTGACGCCGACAACCTCTTCGCCGTCACCGACGGGCGGCGCTGGACCCACGTCCGGCTCTCGATCTACCCCGACGGCGGCGTCGCCCGGTTCCGGGTCCACGGGGAGCCGATGCCCGACCCGCGGCTCCTCACCGGGACCGTCGACCTCGCGGCCCTCGAGAACGGCGGTGACGTCGTCGACTGTTCGAACATGTTCTACTCCTCGCCCGTCCAGATCCTCCAGCCGGGGCGCGCGCGGGTCATGGGCGACGGCTGGGAGAACGCTCGCCGCCGGGACGACGGCAACGACCACGTCACCGTCCGGCTCGGCGCTCGGGGCCGGGTGCGCCGGGTCGAGGTCGACACGTCGTACTTCGTCGGCAACGCCCCGGGGTGGGCGAGCCTGCGCGGCGCGGACGCCGCCACCGCGGACCTCGGCGAGGCCGACGCGTGGGTCGACCTCGTCCCGAGGGTCCGGCTCCAGCCGGACACCCGGCACCACCTCCGGGTCGGCGCCGGCGCGCCGGTCACCCACGTCCGGCTCGACGTCTTCCCCGACGGGGGGCTCGCACGGCTCCGCGTCCACGGCGAGGTCGACCCGGGCAGCCTCGTCGAGCGCACCGAGGCCTGGCTCGACGCCCTCCCCGAGGAGCACGCGGCCGAGGTGCTCATGGACGACGGCGGGCTGGCCGCGGCCGCGGCCTACCGCCTCCTCGCCCTACGCCCGTTCGCGGGCACCGGGGTCCTCCCCGCGGAGGTGAGCGCGACGCTCCTCGACGGGTGAGCGCATCGGCCGCCACGCCGCCCGGAGCCGACCGGCCACCCGGGGACGGGCAGGGGGGACGATGACGACACGGGACCGTCCGACGGTGACGGTCGTCCGAGTGAGGGGAGACCCGGTCATGGAGAGGTACACGGCGGTCGCCCCGGTGTACCACCTCGTCTCGCTCGAACGGCCGGTGTACCGGACAGGGCGGGTCCTCGGAATCCCGCTGCTGCGGCTCGCCCCGGGCGACTCGGTCCTCGACGTCGGGTGCGGCACGGGGCTCAACCACCCCCTTCTCGCCGCCGCCGTCGGGGCCACCGGCCGGGTCGTCGGGGTCGACTCGAGCGCCGAGATGCTCCGGGTCGCCGACCGGAGGGCGGTCCGCTCCGGGTGGTCGAACGTCAGGCTCGCGCAGCACGACGCGACCCGCCTCCCCGAGCTCGCCCGGTCCGACCCGTCGCTCCTCCCCGACCCCGTCGACGCCGTCCTCTTCACCTATGCGCTCTCCCTCATGCGCCCCTGGGGGATGGCCTGGCGGGCGGCCACGGCGCTCGCCAGGCCAGGGGCCCGGGTCGTCGTCGTCGACATGGCCGTCCCCCGGGGCCATGCACGTCCGCTCGCGCCGCTTGCACGCCTCGCCTGCGCGCTCGGGGGCGCCGACATCTCCGCCCACCCGTGGGGCCGGCTCGCCGCGGAGTGCACGGACGTCAGCCGCGTCAGCGCCCGCGGTGGGCACGTCCAGGTGTGGGCGGGCACCTGGCCGGGGGCGGCCGGCCCGGAGCGCGGACGGACCGCCCCCTGACGGCGGCGTCCCCGCCCGCGACCCGAGTGCCAGACCGGTCAGCGGTACTCGGGGTTGGGGTGATCGGGGTCGGCGAGGTTCCAGTTCGTCGTGACGTTCCCGTGGGCGGGGACCCCGCCGGCGTCCTTGAGACGGCGGGCCGTGTGGAGCATGTTCCAGGCGGCGAAGACGGTGTTGCGGGTCGTCCAGTGGTTGTGCGCCCCCCGGTCGTCGTCGAGGTAGGACGGCCCGGGCCGTCCTCGCCGACCCAGTAGGAGTCGGCCTGCGGCGGGATCGTGAAGCCGATGTGGGACAGGGCGTAGTGGATCTGGGCGGCGCAGTGCTTGCCACCGTCCTCGTTGCCGGTGACGAGGACGCCGCCGACCTTGCCGTAGTACGACCACTGGCCGGCGGCGTTGAGCCGGCTGCTCCAGCCGTAGAGCCGCTCGATGACGAGCCGGGTCACCGACGCCTGGTCGCCGAGCCAGATCGGGGTGGCGACGACGACGATGTCGGCGGGCTCGACGAGCCGGTGGTAGAGGTCGGGGAAGTCGTCGGTCGGCCACCCGTGCTCGCGCATGTCCGGCTGGACTCCGGGCGGGATGACGTGGTCGACGGTGCGGACCTCGTCGACCGTCGCGCCGACCCCCTCCATGACGAGGCGGCTCACCGCGACGAGCCCCGAGGTGTGGCTCTGCTCCCGGGGAGCGCTTGAGGGTCCCGTTGAGGTAGAGGACGCGCAGGTCGGTGAAGTCGGTCGCCGAGGCCGCGACCTCGGCCTCGACGAACGCCCGGACGGGTGCGGGGAGCATCGGGTCTCCTGGGGTCTCGAGGGGCGACGGAGCGGGTGGTCGCGGTCGGGCCTTCGTGCGGTCGAGGGGCGGTGTCACCGATGGGGTCGCCGAGCCTCGCGGGGGAGCGGTGGCGGAGCGGGACGACGCCGCTGCCGAAGCGCCGCTCCTCGAGGAGGTCGAGGGTCAGCCGGAGCCCGGGCGGGAGGGCGGAGAGCCCCGAGCCCCTCGTCACGGGCACGACGAGGCCGCCGAGCTCGTCGACGATCCCGGTCGTCAGGGCCACCGCGTCCTCCTCAGAGCCGGTCGAGCAGCCAGGCCGGACCGACGGCGGTGGCCCCGACCGCCTCGACCCGGGACCGGAGCCCCCGGTCGGCGGTGACGACGAGGACGGTGCACCCGCCGTCGGGGACGGCGGACGCCGCCGCGGCCTCGACGATGGCGTCGTCCCCCGACCCGGGGGCGTGGACCGTGCGCAGCCGGCCCTCCGACCCCGGGGGGTGCCCGGCCCGGGCTGCGCCCTCGAGGACGAGGACGACCTCGTCGTGCGGGAGGCCGGCCCCGGAGATCCGGTCGTGGAGCCGTCGGGCCGCCCCCGGCCGGTCGCGCCACCACCCGTCCGGCCGGCTCCCGACGACGTTCGCGGCGTCGACGACGAGAACCTCCATCTCGACAGGGTAGGGCCATCGAGGCCCCGGCGGGGCCGAGGACGGGCAGACTGGGTGCGGTGACGCCTCTGCCCGCGCCCGACCACGGCCCGACGACGCCTCCGGCGGGCTAGCGGTGCCGTTCACGCCGAGCCACGTCGCGGCGGTGCTCCCCCTCGCCCGGGCGCCGCTCGACGCCTCCGCGCTCGTCATCGGGAGCATGGCCCCCGACGTTCCGTACTACGCCCCGGGCCTCGTCGGCGCCGACGTGACGCACTCGCCGCTCGGGGTCGTCGGCGTCGACGTCCTCCTCGGGCTCGCCGGCGTCGTCCTCTGGCACGGCCTCCTCGCCCGGCCGGCGCTCGCGTGCGCCCCGCCCGGCGTCCGCGGGCGGGTCGGGGGAGGAGCCGTCGCCGGAGTGCGGACGCGCCTGGGCAGCCTGCCGCGGGCGGCTCTCGTCGTCGCCTCCCTCGTCCTCGGCTCGGCGACTCACGTCGCCTGGGACGCGTTCACCCACGCCGGCCGGTGGGGGACAGGTGTCGTCCCGTGGCTCGCGCAGGTTCACGGGCCCCTGCCCGGATACGTCTGGGCACAGCACGCGAGCACGGTCGTCGGCGCCGGGGTCGTCGTCGCCTGGCTCGCCGCGTGGTGGCGCCACACCCCCGACACCCGGGACGCGGCCGGTCTCCCCCCAGCGGTGGCCGCGGGCGCCTGGACCGCCGTCCTCCTCACCGGGACCGTGGTGGCCGTCATCCGCGGGACCGGCCCGCTCCTCGGGGGCGGCGCCCCGGACCTCACCTCGGCGGCCTTCCGCGCGGCGACCGCGGGTGGCGCCGGGGCGGCCCTCGTCGCCGTCGCCGTCGCCGTCGCGCTCCGTCCCCTCGTGCCGGAGCCGACGGATGACGCCCACGACAGTGCCCGCCGTTAGCCCCACCGCCGCCCGGAGACGGTGCGAGACTGGTCCTCGCAGCCCACCGGACCCACCCCGAGGAGGACCCGTGTCCCGCGTCGTGCACTTCGAGATCCAGGCCGACGACCTCGAGCGCGCCAAGGCGTTCTACGCCGCCGTGTTCGGTTGGTCGTTCGAGGACTACAGCCAGTTCACCGGGTCCACGTACTGGGGGGTCGTCACCGGCCCGGAGGACGAGCCCGGCATCAACGGGGGGCTCCTCGCGCGTCCCGCGCCCACCCCGGCCGAGCAGGCGGGGGCGAACGGCTTCGTCTGCACCATCGCGGTCGACGACTACGACGAGACCGAGAAGCGCGTCCTCGACGCCGGCGGCCGGGTCGCGCTCCCCAAGGCGGCACTCACGGGGATGGCGTGGCAGGGGTACTACCTCGACACCGAGGGGAACACCTTCGGGGTCCACCAGCCCGACCCCGACGCGGCCTAGCCCGGGCCTGGCCCCCGCACGGCCTGCACCCGGGGAACGGCACCTGCGGCACGGCTCCGGTGGCACGCTCGGGCAGGACACGCCGTCAGGGGCGCGGCGCGAGGACCGGTCAGGGGCGGGGCTCGAGGACGAAGACGCGGACGCGACGGCCGGTGATCCGCGCCTGGTACGCCGGGTAGCCAGGGTAGACCCGCCTCGCGGCGGCGAGGACGGCCGGACGTTCCTCGTCGGTGGCGGGACGGGCGAGGACCTCACGGGTGACGCCGCGGTAGGTCACCGCGGCGCGCGGGTCCGCCTCGAGGTTGAGGACCCACGACGGAGTCGCCGCCTGCCCGAAGTTCGTCCCCAGGAGCGCGAGCTCGTCCCCGACGGGGACCCCGACGAGGTGGGTCTGACGCGCTCGCCCGGTGCGCCGGCCGGTGCTCGTGAGGACGAGGACAGGCAGGCCGGAGAGCACCTCGGAGCCGCTCGTCCGCCCGCGGGTCGCGGCGGCCGCCGCCCGGTCGAGGGTCGCCACGGTCCGCGAGAACACCCAGGCCCCCGCCCGGGTCGCGCCGACCTTCTGGCACGCCCGCTGGACGGCGGTGGGGCCGGGGTGGACGTAGGCGAGCTCGTCGGCGAGACCCATACGGTGAGAATAGCGACGTCGCTATTCGCGACGGCGTCGACCGCCCCGGTCAGACCCCCAGCCGCTCCCGCACGGCGTCCACGAGGGTCTGGGCTCGCGAGACCGGTGTGAAGTCGCGGGCCGCGGCACTCAGCGCCGCGCGCGAGTCCGGGTCGAGGTCGAGGTCGGCGGCAGCGACGTTGAACTCGAGCTGGGCGACGCTCGAGGCGCCGGGGATGACGACGACCCTGGGGAGCCCGAGCAGCCAGGCGAGCGCGGCCTGGGCGGGCTCGACGTCGTGGGCCCGGGCGACCTCCCTCAGCGTGTCGAGGAGCGGGGCGACCCGGCGGAGGTTCTCCGTGCCGAAGAGGGGGTTGGCCGCCCGGACCCCGCCGGGACGGTGGTCGACGTCGTACCTCCCGCCGAGCAGTCCCTGGGCGAGCGGGCTCCACGCGATGACGAGACGGCCCTCCTGCTCGGCGAACGGGACGAGGTCGTCGAGCGGGGCGGGGTGGGCGAGCGAGAACTGGACCTGGTTGCTCAGGACCGGCCGGCCGAGCGCGGCGTCGGCGGCCCGCCACCGCCGGAGCGAGTAGTTCGACACCCCGACGGCGCCGATCCGGCCCTCCTCGAGGAGGCTGCGCATCCCCGGCATCGTCACCGAGTCGGGGACGAGCGGGTTGGGCTGGTGGATCTGGTACAGCGGGATGCGCGCGAGCCGGAGCCGCCCGGCGCTCGCCTCGGCGCGCCGCCGGACGACCGGGGGAAACGGGGCGACGGGGAAGAGCTTGCTCGCGACGACGACCCGGTCGCGGTCCTCGCCGAGCGCCTCGCCGAGGATCCGCTCGCTCCGCCCGAACCCGTACGCCTCGGCGGTGTCGAAGAGGGTCACCCCGAGCTCGAGGGCCCGCCGGACGATGTCGATCGCGGCCCCGCCGGCGTAGCCCTCGCCGTACCCCCACTCCCGAGAGCCGAACTGCCAGGTCCCGAGCCCGACCCGGCTCACCTCGCCGAGCCCCGGGACGTCGAGATACCTCATGACCCCAGTGTGCCCCCTCCCCGGGTCGTCCGGGCGGTGTGGGCCCGCTCGGGACTGTCGATCCCCCCGGTGGGCGGAGGGCGCCGGCCGGGTCTCGGGAAGTTCACGGACCGAATGCCCTACCGCGGGCCGTGTTCCGGGGGATGATCGGTTCGGGGACGCGTGCGTCGTCCCCGAGAAAGGACCACAGACGATGAGCCTGAGCAAGCGGTTGGCCATGATCTTCAAGTCCAAGGCATCCCGCGCCCTCGACCGCGCCGAGGACCCCCGCGAGACCCTCGACTACTCGTACCAGAAGCAGGTGGAGATGGTGCAGAAGGTGCGCCGCGGCCTCGCTGACGTCGCGACGAGCCGCAAGCGCGTCGAGCTCCAGGTCAACCAGCTCACCGCGAGCGCCGACAAGCTCCAGCAGCAGGCGGCGACGGCGATGTCCGCGGGCCGCGAGGACCTCGCCCGGGAGGCGCTCACGCGCCGGTCCGCCGCCCAGCAGCAGCTCGCCGACCTCGCCCAGCAGCAGGCGGCGCTGCAGGCCCAGGAGGACCAGCTCAGCCTCGCCCTCCAGCGGCTCCAGGCCAAGGTCGAGGCGTTCCGGACGCGCAAGGAGACGATCAAGGCGAGCTACACCGCGGCCGAGGCCCAGACCCGGGTGGGCGAGGCGGTCTCGGGGATCAGCGAGGAGATGAGCGACGTCGGGCTCGCGATGCAGCGGGCCGAGGACCGGACCGCGCAGATGCAGGCCCGGGCCGGGGCGATCGACGACCTCCTCGCCTCCGGGGCCCTCGAGGACGCGACCGGCTCGACGAAGGACGACATCCAGCTCGAGCTCGAGCGGATGTCGTCGCGGTCCGACGTCGACGTCGAGCTCGCGAAGCTGAGGACGGCGCTCCCGGGCGGCTCGGCCCCCGGCGAGCTGACGTCCGGCCCGTCCCAGGGGCAGGAGGGCCGGTCATGATCGTCCGGATCCTCGGCGAGGGGCAGTTCGAGCTCGACGAGAGTCACCTCGACGAGCTCAACGAGCTCGACGACCAGGTCGCCGCAGCGGTGACGGCCGAGGACGAGGAGGCGTTCGAGGGTGAGCTCTCCCGGCTCCTCGACCGGGTGCGCGCGCTCGGCCGACCCGTACCCGCCGAGCACCTCGGCGCCTCCGACCTCATCCTCCCCGGGCCGGGGAGCACGATCCCCGAGGTGGCCGCGCTGCTCGGCGAGGAGGGGCTGATCCCGGGATGACGGGACGACGAGTGACGAGATGACACGATGAAGAGCCGATTCGAACCCGACCGCGGTCTCACCGCCCGGATGCTCCTCACGACGTTCCTCCTCGGGCTGCTCTACGTCGCGTTCACGGCCGCGCTCGTCGTCCTCATCAAGAGCGCCGTGCTGGCGGTCGCCGTCGCCGCCGGGCTCCTGTTCGCCCAGTACTGGTTCTCGGACCGGATCGCGCTCTACGCGATGCACGGACGGGTCGTCACCCCGGAGCAGGCCCCCGAGCTCCACGGGGCCATCGACCGACTCTGCGCCCTCGCCGACATGCCCAAGCCCGAGGTCGCCATCGCCGACGTCGACGTCCCCAACGCCTTCGCGACCGGACGCAGCCCGGACAAGGCCGTCGTGTGCGCGACGACCGGCCTGCTGCGCCGGCTCACGCCGGGGGAGCTTGAGGCCGTCCTCGCCCACGAGCTCTCCCACGTCGCCCACCGGGACGTCGCCGTCATGACGGTGGCCTCGTTCCTCGGGGTCATCGCGGGCCTCATGACCCGGTTCGGTCTCTACGCCGGGATGTTCGGCGGGGGAGGCCGGGGGCGAGGACGGCAGGACGGCAACACCGCCGCCGTCCTCCTCGCCGTCGTCGCCGTCTCGGCCGTCGTCTACGCGGTCTCGTTCCTCCTCATCCGGGCGCTCTCGCGCTACCGCGAGCTGTCCGCCGACAGGGCCGGGGCCCTGCTCACCGGCCACCCCTCGACGCTCGCGTCCGCGCTGACGAAGGTCAGCGGCGACATCGCCCGGATCCCGACCCGGGACCTCCGGCGGGCCGAGGCGTTCAACGCCTTCTTCTTCGCCCCGGCGATCGCCCAGGGGTTCAGCCTCACGTCGCTGTTCTCCACCCACCCCAGCCTCGACCGGCGGCTCGAGCAGCTCGCGGACATCTCCCGCCAGCTCGGTCAGGCGGTGTAGGCCGGTGGGGTTCCTCGACGTCCTCCTCGGGCGGACCAGGCCGGTCCCCCCCGACCTCGACGAGCTCTTCGGCCTCCCCGCGGCTGCGGTGACGCTCGAGACGAGCACCCGGTTCCGTCCCACCGGCGTCGGCTCGGTGTGCTTCAAGGCCGCCGAGGGGGGCGGGTTCACGGGGCTGCGTGACGAGGTCCGCCAGCTCCTCGCGCTCGATGAGGGGCGGTACACCGACCACACCGACGGGTACGGCTTCACGTGGCTCGTCCGGACGACGACCCCGGACGACCTCGACGGTCTCGTCACCGACCTCCACGCGGTCAACTCCACCCTCGCCGACGCCGGCTTCGGCTCCACGCTCCTCTGCACGGTCGTCGCCTTCACCGACGGGACGAGGCACCTCGGGCTCGTCTACCTCTACAAACGCGGCAGCTGGTACCCGTTCGTGCCCGACCGCGGACAGCGGCGCGACTCGAGCCTCGAGCTGGAGGTCAGCGCGGCCCTCGCGGACGACCTGCGCGTCGAGAAGGACCTCTCACGCTGGTTCCCCGTCTACGACGCCCCCGGCCTCTGACCCCGGGGGCCGGGGACGTTTCTCTCCCGGCGACGTATCTCCCCGGCATCCCCGCCCTCCTTACCCGTGGGACCACGCACCGCGAGCGCGAGCGAGCCGGTGCCCCGGTCCGCGACCGCCCACAGGTACGGAGGAGGTGAACCCCATGACCATCACGATCACCCGCCTGGAGCACCTGGACACCACCAGCCGCAAGCCGTGTCCCGTCTGCGGCGACTGCTGAACGCGCCGGTGAGCCGCCGCACCGGCGGCTGAGCCGTGACCCCCGGGGCGGGGCCGGACGAGACCGGCCCCGCCCCACCCGGCCCCCGCGACCCGGAAGGCGACGCTCATGCGACGTCCGCGACTCAAGCCCGTGTTCACCCCGATCGAGCTCGACCCGGTGACGGTCTCGCTCGGCTTCCCGCGTACCCCCCGGAGCGCGGTCGTCCCCGACCCCGACGGTCGGGTCCGAGCCGTCCTCGACGTCCTCGACGGAACCCGCGAGGTCGACGACGTCGTCCGGGACCTCGCCGGCTGGTGCGACCGGACCGCCGTCCTCACCGTCCTCGACGCCCTCTCCGCCGAGGGCTTCCTCGAGGACGCCGCGATCGCCCCTCCGCCCGAGCTCACCGGGCCGGAGGTCCGCAGGTACAGCCGCAACAGCGAGTTCTTCTCGTACTTCACCGACCGGGCCGAGGGAGTTCACGACACCGCGGCCGGCGACGGCAGCATCGACCCGCTCGCGACGCGGTACTCCCCGCAGCAGTCGCTCCGACGGTCGACCGTCGTCGTCCTCGGGGTCGGCGGCCTCGGGTCACACGTCGCGCTCCACCTCGCCGCCCTCGGGGTGGGGCGCATCCACCTCGTCGACTTCGACACCGTCGAGGAGAGCAACCTCAACCGTCAGGTCCTCTTCACCGACGCCGACATCGGTGGGCCCAAGGCGGCGGTCGCCGCTCGGCGCCTGCGCGCCGCCAACCCCTACGTCGAGGTCGTCGCCACCGAGGACGCCGTCCGGGGGGTCGACGACGCGACGAGGTGGCTCGCCGCCGGAGACCTCCTCGTCTGCGCGGCGGACCGGCCGCGGGTCGACCTCGACCGGTGGCTCAACGCCGCCGCGCTCGCGAGCGGGCGGCCGTGGATGCGCGGGTCGAGCGTCGGGCTCACCGCCGTCCTCGACCTCTTCGTGCCCGGGCGGACGGCGTGCGCCGAGTGCCGTCTCGAGCCGGACGCGGACGGCTCGGGCGACGGGGACCTCGTCGAGGCGATCCGCTCCCTCGGCGACGACGCCGTGAGCCCGTGCGTCGCCCCGGTCGCCGGGCTCCTCGGGTCGCTCGCTGCGCTCGAGGCGATGAAGGTCCTCACCGGGATCGCGCCGAGCCCGCTCCTCGACAACCAGCTCGTCGTCGACCTGCCGAACGCCGAGGTCCACCACCTGCCCGACCGGCGTCACCCGGACTGCCGGCGGTGCTCCTCGACCCCGGACGCGGGGGGTGACGTCCGTGCCCGTGCCGCCGCTCGCGGCTGAGGACACCGTCGCCTTCCGGGACCTCTCGGTGACCGAGGATGCCTCGGGCCAGTACCTCGTCGGGGACCGCGCGACGGGCGAGTTCGTCTCCGTCCCCGAGCCGGGGGTCGTCGTCGTCCGCGAGCTCCAGCGCGGGCGGACCGTCGCGGAGGTGTCCGAGACGGTCCGGGCGCGCTTCGGGGAGGCCCCCGACCTCGACGCGTTCGTCTCGGGGCTCGCCGACGTCGGACTCGTCGCCCGCGCCGGCGGCACGGTACTCGAGGCGGTTCCCCAGCGGTCCCGCGGCATCGTGCTCCTCGGCGGGCTGACCCGGCGGCACTGCCGGTGGCTGCTCTCCCCGGTTGTCACGGCCCTGTCGGTCGGCGCCTGGGTCACGCTCCCCGCCCTCCTCGTCCTCGGCCACACGCCGCGCGCCGAGGACGCCCTCGTCTACCCCAGCGTCCTCGTCCTCCTCCTCGTCTTCGTCCCCGTCGCGTGGGTGCTGCTCGCCCTCCACGAGCTCGCGCACAGCCTCGTCGCCCGGGCGCTCGGCTGCCCGGCGTACACCCGCCTCGGCAACCGCCTGTGGAACCTCGTCTGCGAGACCGACCTCTCGAGCGTGTACTCGCTGCCCCGGCGGCGGCGGCTGCGGCCGCTCCTCGCCGGGATGACCCTCGACGTCCTCGTCCTCGACGCGTGCCTGCTCCTCCAGGCCACCCACTCCGCCGGCCGCGCGCCGTACGTCATCGCCTACATGCTCTTCTCGAACCTCCTCTTCCAGACGGGGATCTTCTTCCGGACCGACCTCTACTACGTCGTCACGACCCTCGCCCGGCTCGACAACCTCGTCCCCCAGGCCCGGGCGGAGTGTGCCGACCTCCTCCGGGTCCTCGTCCGTCGCCCCCGCCGGCACCCGCGGGCCGTGGGGATGCGGCGGCTGGCGGTGCGCGGCTACCTCCTCGGGTGCCTCGTCGGGATCGGCGTCGGGGTCGTCACGGTCGTCCAGCTCATCGTCCCGGCGTCGGTCGGGGTCGTCGAGCTCGCCGTCGCCGCGGTCCGCCGCGGCCCCTCGGACCCCGAGTTCTGGGCGGCGGCGTTCGTCGTCGCCTTCTTCGCCTTCGTCTACACCGTCCTCACCTGGACCTTCGTCCGGAACCGGCGGGACGTCCTCCGCCAACGGGCGGTCCACCAGACCCGGTGACCGCCCGGACCCCCGCCACCGGCGGGAACGATCGCGGGCCCCCACCGGGTTGCCCGTCCGTAGGCACCCCTCGGAGCGACCCCGGACACCGCCGCGCGGGCGTTCCGCACGCACGTCGAGCCCGAGGTCGAGGTGCTCCTCCGGGTCGCGACGACGCTCACCGGGTCGGTCCCCGCCGCCGAGGACCGCGTCCAGGAGACGCTCATCCGGGCGTCCCGCTCGATGGACGTGCTCGACGGGCGGCACCCCCGGGCGTGGTTGCCGACGATCCTCCGGCACACGAACGTCGACATGAACCGGCGACGGCGGCTGGGTCGTCGCGGACATCGCCGAGGTTCGCGGCGCATGACCGGCGTCCGGGCTGGCGACCGTGCCGACGCCCGGGGACCGGGTGACCGACGAGATCCTCGAGGCGGACCTCGAGAGCGCGGTGCGGCCGCTCGACCCCCGCTTCCGGGTCGGTCCCGCTGCTCGTCGACGTCGACCGGCTCACCTACGCCGAGGCCGACGAGGTCCGCCGCCGCGAGCAGCACGCCGAGTGCGAGCCCGTACAGCAGGTGCCCGGTGAGGAACGTCCCGTACCCCGCCAGCCGGGCCACGCCGGCGGGCGACGACGGCGATCCGGGTCACGCGGGTCCGGCCCACGCTCGAGTGGACGAGCTCCGTCCTCGTCGAGGGGCGGCGTCGTCGCCGGCGTCACGGCGCTCACGGGGGAGGGGCCCGTGCGCGTCCCCGCCGGCGGGCCCGAGGCCCGAGCGTGCCGCGCGTGCCGCGCGTGCCGCGCGTGCCCGCGGCTCGGCCTCAGGTCCCGGCGACGGGACGGCCGACGACCATGGACTCGAGCAGGTCCGGGGGGAACTCCCGGGCGGTCTCGGCGTCGAGCTGTGCGCCCAGGCCGTCGAGGACCGCAGTGAAGAAGCAGCGCGCGGACGCGGCGAAGACGACGTCGGCGACGTCGCCGTCGGACAGCCCGACCTCACGCAGCCGGTCCACGTCGCTCCGCTCGACCGACGCCGCGTCGGTGGCGACCTTGCCGGCGAACTCGTACACCGCGCGGTCCTCGGGGTCGAGGTCGGCGCCGTCGGGCCGCTCGGCGATGGACCGCATCGCGGCGTCGTCACCGCACGTGTCCCTGAGGAACTTCGAGTGGGCCACGGTGCAGTACGTCGAGCGCCTGGCACGGGCGGCCGCGATCGTCGCGACCTCGAAGCGCCGTCGGTCCATTCCCTCCCGGACGGCCGTGTTGAGGGCGTTCCATGCCCGCGCGACGTCCGGGCGGGTGGAGAAGGCGGCGGCGTAGTTCGGGAGGAACCCCCACGCCGCGTGCTGGCCCCGGTAGTAGTCCGCGAGCTCGTCCTCCGCCGCGTCCTCGCTCACGCTGGAGATGAACATCTCCTCATCGTCCTCCCCCTGCCCCGCCCTGGGAAGACCCGGGTCCGGGTGCCGTGCCGCCGGTCACGGGCAGCGGTCGTCCCGTGCCACACGAGGCTGCCGCCCGCGGTACCCGCGCGGCCCGGCGGCGCTCGAGCTCGCGGCTCACCGCGACGGTCACCGCCGCCCGCACGCGCGGGCCCGGGACGTCAGGGCGCAGCGTCGCCGCCGCGACCGCCCGGCTCGTGACCGCCGGTCCGACGACGGTCCGCGGGTCGCGCCGGTGCTCGAGCACCTCGTGGAGGTGACGTCGGGACCGGCGGGAGCGGGCGACGACTCGCAGCACCTCGAGGTCGAGCACGCCGGTCTCCGCGCGGCCGAAGTCCTGGGCGAACCACGACATCGGCCGGGCGTCGGCGTCCCGGGCCGCCCACCAGGCCGCGAGCGCGGCGTCGAGCCGGTCGGGGTCGTCCAGGGCGGAGGGGACGACCTCCGCCAGCGACCTGGCCTGCCTCATCGCGTCGCTGATCCCCTGACCGACGACGACGTCCTTGAAGTGTCCGGCGTCCCCGAGCAGGGCCCAGCCCGGCCCGGCGGACTCGCGGAAGAACCCGTCCATCCGGCGGACGCTCCGCACCGGGCCCACCGTGCGGGCGTGGGCGAGCACGCCGCGCAGGGGCCCGATGAGGTCCTCGACGGTTGCGGCGAGCAGGGCCGGGACGCGCCAGTCGCGGACGTCGTCGACGGGGGGCTGGGCGGCGACGAGGGTGAGGCCGCCGTCGCAGGGCGCGGCCAGGGCGAGGTCGCGCCCGCGACGGCTGACGTGGAACTCGGGCGGCATCGCGACGCCGGCGTAGTACTGCCAGTGGGCGGTGCGTTCGTTCGGCGCGACCTCGTACCGCGCGGCGCCGACGAGCCGGGCGACCGTGGAGTTGCGGCCGTCCGCGCCGACGACGAGCGCGGAGCGCAGCTCGTGGCGGGTCCCGTCGGCACGTTCGACCCGGGCCCCGACGACGCGGACCCCGTCACGGACCAGACCGACCACCGCCGTGCCGCCGAGCAGGGTCGCGCCGGCCCGGTCGGCCGCGGCCGACAGGGCGCCGTCGAGAACGGCCCGTCGCACGCACAGCCGCGGGCGGCGGGGGTGGGCGGCCGAGAGGTCGACCCCGTCCACGGTGAGCCGGGTCGCGGTGAGCGGAGGGGCGCCCGACGCGAGGACCGGCTCGAGCGCGCCGAGCTCGCGGAGCAGGTCGAGGTCCTGGACGACGTGGGTCGACAGGGTGTCCCCGAGCACCGGCTCCCGCTCGACGACGGCGACGGCCAGCCCGGCGGCGGCCAGCCGGGCGCCGAGCGAGGAGCCCGCGACGCGTCCGCCGACGACGACGACGTCGAAGGACGGCGCGTGCTGGCGGGTCATCGGCCCCGGGGCTGCGGTCGGGGACTACCCGCCGCCTCGTCCCCGGAGGGGGCGGCGTCGAAGTGCACCCGGGCCAGCCGGAGCAGGAGCAGTCCGACGCCTGCGGTGAGCGCGAGGAGGCCGACCTGGAGCACCTTGTCGAGGAGCAGCGGGGCGTCGTCGGTGTGCAGCGCGTGGAAGACCATGTGCGGGATCGTCGCCGCCGTGAAGGCGAGGACGGAGCCGGTGACGAGGTCGCGGCTCATCCGGACGACGGTGTAGGCGAGCAGGACGAAGAACCCGAGGTAGAGGGCCCCGAGGTCGCGGGTGATGTGCTCGTTGTAGGGGGGCAGCATCTGCACCCAGCCGCGTCCGAGGAGGAACCTGTCGTAGAAGTACGCCGGGAAGAACAGGGCGTGCACCCCGATCACCCCGCTCTCGCCGGCGAGCAGGGCGAGGCCGATGCGCAGGGCGAGACCGGAGCGGCTCCGGGTGCCGGGGCCGGCGGGCCCGGTGCCGTGCAGGGACGTGGGGGCGGGGCGGTGGACTGTCCTGGGGCTCGTGTGGTGGGCGGTCATCGGGCTGCCTTTCTCGTGGGGACGTGCGGGCGTGCCCTCTGGGTGAGGACGGGGACACCGGTGCCGGTGAGGTCGGGGATCGCGTGCTGACGGCCGGACAGCGCCATGACGAGCGCCTCGGCCGTGCCCCGGACCTCGAGGTCGCCCCGGCCGAGGACGACGTCCACGTCGGTGGCGACGATCCGCAGCCCGGACATCCGGGCGCGGCTGCCGACTCGCGAGCTCAGTCGGGGGAGGGCGGCGAGCGCGGCCGCCGCCCGGGCCGCCGGGACCTCACGCGGGGCGCCGAGCGCGCGCCGGATGTCCTGGTGGTGGACGAGGTGGTCGGTGAACAGCTCGTGGGCGCGGACGAGCCGGGCGGCGCCTCGGGGTGGCCCCGACGTGCCCTCGCGGAACCGGGAGAGGATGCCCTCCGGTGAGTGGGCGTCGGCGAGCCGGACGGCGAGGGTGAAGGAGGCGTCGTCGGTGCTGAGCCGGTGGCGGACGACGGCGGCGGCGTACGCCGGGACCGAGGTCGTGTGGCCGACCGCCATGTGGGCGACGACGTCGCGCACCCGCCAGCCGTCGCACAGCGAGGGCAGGTCCCACTCCGGCGCGGAGAGGGTCTCGAGGAAGTCGGCCAGGTCGCGGCTCTCCTCGTGCATGAGCCGAAGGTGGTGCCGTCTGGTCATGTCGTCCCCTTCGCGAGGTCGTGGTGGGTGCCCGGGGTCGGCCCGGGGGAGTGGCGACCGAGCAGGGAGAGCCGGTCCTGCCAGTCCATGGCTCGCAGGTACGCCGGCAGGGCGGCGGCGCGGAGCCCCGAGGTCGGCAGGCCGGTCGCGGAGCTCCGGAACCACGGCGGCGACGCCCCCGAGGCGGGCCCGGGTCCCGGCCCGCCGGGTGGCGCGTCCCCGGCCAGCTCGGCGGCGAGCACGGCCGCGTACCGCTCGGCGGTGTCCACGCACAGCGCGAGCCCGTGACCGCACCACCCCCCGGCGAAGTGGACCCGCGGGTCGCGCCGCAGCGGCCCGACGACGGGGAGCCGGTCGAGCGTCCCCCCGGTGAGTCCGGACCACCGGGCCTCGACGGGCACCGAGCGCAGCCCCGGGAAGCGAGCGCGCAGGCGACGCTCGACCTCGGCGAAGACGTGGCTCGACCCGAGCGCGTCGCGGTGCGGGTCCCCGCTGGGGACGCGCACCGGGCCCCCGCCGAAGACGAGGCGCCCGCCCGCGCCGAGCCGGAAGTAGTCGAAGTAGCTGCGCTGGTCGATGACCCCGCCGACCCCGTCCCAGCCGAGGCTGGCCCGCTCGGCGGGGGACAGGGGGGCTGTGGCGACGGCGTGCGCCCGCACCGGCGTGACCGACGAGGGGTGGGGGTTGAGCCGGGACGCGTACCCGTCGACGGCGAGAAGCACCCGGTCGGCGCTGACCGTGCCGCCGGGCACGTGCGCCCGCACGCCGTCGGGGCGGCTCTCCAGTCGGAGCACCGGCGTGCGCTCGGCGATGTGCACCCCGAGACGCTCCGCGACCCGCGCGAGGCCGAGGACGAGCCGGTACGGGTCGAGGAGGAGGACGTCGTCGTAGGAGTAGGCGCACCGGTAGCCGGCGCCGAGGCGGTCCCGCGCCTCGGCCCCGTCCCACCACCGGACGGCGGCTCCGAGGTCGGCGAGGTCGCGGACGTGCCGACGGATCCGCCGCTCCTGGCCTGGGGTGAGCGCGGCGACGACCTGGTCCTCGACGCGGGCGTCACAGTCGATCGCCGCGGCCTCGACGAGCCGCCGTGCTCCCTCGACGCCGCGGACGGTGCTGGCGAACGCCTCGGCGGCGACCGCGTCCCCGTGGCGTCGGCGCAGGGTGCTCACCGGGGCGCCGAGCCCGGGGCCCACGACCCCGGTGCTGCGGGCGGTCGCCCCGAAGCCGAGGTGGGCCGCCTCGGCGACGACGACGCGGGCACCAGGCGCGCGGGCGGCGAGGTGGTAGGCCGTCGCCAGCCCGGCGAGCCCGGCGCCGACGACGAGGACGTCGGCCCGGACGTGCCCGACGTGGGCCGGCCGGATCGGCTCGCGCGTGGACCCCCAGAGCCAGATCGGCGGGGTCTCGGTGTGGAGGGGAGTCATCGGAGCTCACAGGGCGTTCGTCGCGCGGGCGAGGGCGAGGGCGTCGCGCACCCGGGGGCGTCCGGGCATGGCGACGTACTCGGCAGTGGTGACGGTCGGCCGCCACTTGAGCTTGAAGGCGAGCTGCCCGGCGGAGGGGTAGAGCCAGTCGGCGTGCATGCCGGCCCACCGCAGCGCCGCCCCGAGGGCCGGGCTGTGCGCTCCGCCGACCTCGTGCTCCCGGTCGAGCCCGACGAAGGGCGTGAGCCCGAGGTGGACCCACGGGGCCCCCTCGGCGGCGAGCCGGAGGCCGGCCTCGAGGAAGACGTGCTCGATGACGCCGGGCGGGGCGTCGTGACGGCGCCGGGTCAGGTCGTAGAGCCAGCCGGGACGGGTGCCGTAGACCGGCGAGTAGGAGACGTAGGCGACGGCCCGGTCACCGACGAGGGCGACGAAGAGCCGCCGCTGCCCGGCGAACGGGCCGCCCCGTTGGCCGACGAGGAGCCGCAGCTCCCGGACGTACCGGCCCTTGCCCCGCAACCAGTCCCGGTCGATGGCGTCCAGCTGCGCCTCGAGCCCGGGACCGAACGGGAGGTCGACGCCGACCTCGGCCACGGTGACCCCCTCTCGCCGGGAGCGGGAGACCATGTTGCGGGTCTTGACGAACCGCCGGCCACACAGGGTGAGCTCGGCGAGGTCGACGCTGTACGACGTGCCGAACTGGGTGACGCTGAAGCCGGTCCGGGCGGCCCGGAGGGCGGCCTCGCGGTCGAGCTGGACGGCCACGACCCGCCGGCCGGCCGCACCGGCCGCGTCGAGGAACGACGCCCACAGGACGTCCCGCGCGTCGGCCGCCGCGCACGCCCCGCCGAGCTGGACCCAGGAGCGAGCGCCGACCGCGCGGTAGGCGACGACGCCGTCGACGCCGGGGGCGCGGTGGTAGGCGGTGCCGTCGTTGAGGGTGAGGAACGCCGACGCGTGGTCCGCGTGCCGGGCCAGCACCCCGAGCACGCCGCCGTCGCGGGCCGGGTCGGCCACCGGGGTGGTCATGACGCGGCCACCGCCGTCGACGTCGCCGTCGACCCGGAAGGGACCGTCGACCGGGGGTCGACGCGTCGCGGGCGGTCCAGCAGCGGCTTGACGGCCGCGTAGTCGGGGTGCGCACTCGGCTCGAACCCGATCCCGAAGGACTTGGGGAAGGTCCCGAACAGCGCTCGGTCGCCGAATAGGTGGAGCGGGAGGGCGAGCAGGGCCCACTCGGGACCGACGAGCCACCACCACAGACCCGCGACGACGCCCGCGGTGACGAGGCTGTGCATGAGGTTGTAGAGGACGTAGTACCGGCGTGGGAGGTACGCGGTCCCCCGGCGCCGCCGGGCGACGACGCCGGGGAGGTAGCCGACGAGGTCGATGTAGGCGAACATCCCGACGAAGACGGTCCACCTGATCTCGCCGAGGTGTGTCACCGCGAGGCCGGCCGCGACGAGGAGGAGGCCCAGGTACTCCGCCCGGAGCAGCCGGTAGGTGGTGGGCGTGTGGAAGAGGTTCTCGGGGTCCATCAGTCGCTCCTTGTCGTGGCCATGCGGGAGGGGGGGTGAAGGGGGCGTCGCGGTGGGGGCTCGGTGCCGGCGCCGGGGGTGGTCGGGTGGTGCGTCGACCGAGGGGCCCTGGGGCCGTCGCGGAGCCCCCACCGGCCGTGGACGGCCCGCAGCGGAGCCGGCGCCCACCAGTTCGCCCGGCCGGCCAGCCGCATGACCGCGGGGACGAGGACGGCCCGCACGACCGTGGCGTCCAACGCCACCGCGAGGCCGAGCCCGACGCCGACGAGCTTGAGGACGCCGAGCTCGGACGTGGCGAAGGCGACCATGACGACGACGAAGAGCAGCGCCGCGGACGTGACGAGCCGCCCGGTCTTCTCGAGTCCGGAGGCGACCGCGGCGGTGGTGTCGCCGAGCCGGTGGTACTCCTCCGTGATCCTCGAGAGGAGGAAGAGCTCGTAGTCCATCGACAGGCCGAATGCGATCGCGAAGAGGAGGATCGGGGTGGTCAGCTCGATGGCCCCGTTGGACTGGAAGTCGCCGAGCAGCCCGCGGAGGTGGCCGTCCTGGAAGATCCACACGGCGGCCCCGAACGTCGCGGTGAGGCTGAGGAGGTTGAGGAGCACGGCCTTGAGCGGGATGAGGACGCTGCCGGTGAAGAGGAAGAGGAGCACGAGCGTCGACCCGGCGACGAGGGCGAGCGCCCGGGGGAGCGCCGCGCCGAGGGTGGCCTTCGTGTCCGCGAGGTGGGCGGCCGTCCCACCGACGAGCACCGGGGCAGGCGCGCGGAGCGCCCGCACGGCCGCCACCGTGTCGGCCGCGCGGCCGCCCTGCGGGTCCCCCGCGAGGGCGATGCTCAGCCACGAGGCGTGCGCGCCGTCGAACCCGGTCCGCGTCGCCGGCCGGGGGACGGCGACGCGCCGCCCGGCCGCGTAGCCCCCGGTCGACGCCTGCACCCCGTCGACACCGGGCACGCGGGAGAGGGCTCGGGCGTAGGCGGTGGTCTCTGCTTGGGTGAGTCGTCGCTCCGGGGAGACGACGTACATCCCGTCGGTGCTCAGGTCGGGGAACTCCGACCGCAGGAGGGCGACGACCTGGGCGCTCTCGCTCTCGCGCGGCAGGCTCGTCTCGTCCGGGAGGGCGAAACGGGCGCCGAGGAACGGTGACCCGAGCACGAGCAGCAGCGTGACCGCGGCGAGTGCGAACGGCACCGGGCGCCGCATGACGCCCGTGGCGAGGCGGTGCCAGTGCCCGGAGCCCGTCCGGCTGAGCCGGCCCCCGGCTCCGGCCGGGGTCCGGTGGCGGGGCCGGTGGCGGGTCCGGCGACGGGCGCTGCCCCAGTCGGCCTCCCGGAGCCGGGAGAGGCCGACGACGACGTCCCACCGGTCGATGCGGGTCCCCAGCACCGTGAGCACTGCGGGGAGGACGACGACCGCGCTCAGGGCGGCGAACCCGACGACGGCGATGCCGGCGTAGGCGAACGAGCGCAGGTAGTACAGCGGGAACACGAGCAGCGCGGAGAGCGAGAGGGCGACGGTGAGCGCCGAGAACACGATGGTCCGCCCGGCGGTGCAGACCGTGGTCGCGACGGCGGCCGGGACCGGCGCCCCGGTGTCGAGCTCCTCGCGGTAGCGGGTGACGAGGAACAGCCCGTAGTCGATCGCCAGCCCCAGGCTGAGCGCGGTGGCGATGTTCAGCGAGTACTGGGACACCTCCGTGACGAGCGAGACGACCCTGAGGGTGAGCATCGCCCCGACGACCGCGGTGAGACCGATGACCATGGGCACGAGGCTCGAGACGAGGCTGCCGAAGACGAGCAGGAGCAGCACCGCGACGACGGGGGTCGCGAGCAGCTCCATCCGGTGGAGGTCGTGCTGGCTGCGCTCGGTCACCTCGCGCTCGATCGCCGGCTGCCCCCCGAGCCGGACGTGGAGGGGGCCCCGGTCCGCGTGCAGGCGCGGGTAGACCCGCGTGAGCGTCGCCTTGCGCTGGTCCTCGGTACCCGCGATCCGCGCGAGCACGAGCGCGCTGCCCCCGTCGGCGGTCCTCAGGTGGGGGTCGCCCGTCGACCAGTACGAGACCACCGACGAGATCCCGCCCTGGGTCGAGAGGAGGTGCGTCAGCCTCCTGCCCGCCCGGCGGGCCGGGCCCGAGTCGACCCCGCCGTCGGCCCCGGCGACGACCACGAGGTTGTGCGGCCCGCCCGGCAGGGCGCGGTCGAAGGCCGCGTCGGCCCGGGTGGACTCGTCGCCGACGGCGTAGAAGCCGCCGGCGCCAAGGCGTTCGCCCACGCCCATGCTGACGAGCCCGCCGAGGAGCACGAACGCGAGCGCACCGGCGAGGACGAGCAGGGGGCGCCGGGCGACGGCACGGGCGAGCGGGGCGAGCATCATGAGCCCGACGGGGTCGCGTCCGCGGAGAGGAAGAATCTGCGGACGAGCCGGGCGAGCTCGCCGGGTGCGTCCTCGGGCACGAAGGCTCCCGTGTCGGGCAGGGTGACGAGCTCGGCGTGCGGGAGGTCCGCGGCGAGCCGGCGGCCGTGCCGCAGTGGGAAGACCCTGTCGTACTCGCCCCACACGACGAGGACCCGCCCGGGGTAGGACCGGAGCCGCTCGGCGGCGGCGAGGGTCAACGAGCCGCGGACGTCCCTCAGCGCCTTCGCGAGGTCCCGACGCACGGCGGCGGACTCGCGCATCGGCCGGAGGTAGGACTCCTCGGTCTCGGGGGGCATCGGGCGGCGGGTCACCCACCCGTAGGCGACGGGCAGACGGCGGACCCAGCGCAGCCGGAGCGCCTGGGCCAGGAGGCGGAGGGCCCCGGGCACCCGGGCCGCGACGGGGAGCGTGCGGAACAGCGGCGGGAAGAAGTACGTGTACGCGTCGCAGGAGGTGAGCACGACCGAGTGGACGAGGTCGGGACGCCGGCTGGTGAGGATCTGGGTGAGCGCCCCTCCGCTGTCGTTGGCGACGATCCGCACGGGCGCCAGCCCGAGGGCGTCGACCACCTCGGCGAGGATCGCGACGAGGCCGTCGGGGGAGAGGTCGGCGTCGGGGTGCATCGGGAGGCCGTGGCTGCCGAGCGGCAGGTCGAGGGCGACGCAGTCGAAGCGGTCGACGAGCCGTGGGACGACGCCTCGCCACAGGTCGCTGTTGACGAACACCCCGTGGACGAACAGCAGGGGCGTTCCCGTGCCCGCTCGCCGGTAGCGGATCCGCCCGCCGGTGACGGGCACCTCGTGGAAGGGGAGGTCGAGGTAGGCCTCGGGCGTCATGGGCATCCGGTGTCCTCTCGTCGTGGTCGTGGTCGTGGTCGTGGTGGGCGGCACGGCTACCCGGTGAGCGCGGCGTACGCACGGTCGTGCCAGAGGAGCGGGCGGCCGCGACCCGAGTGGGCCGCCACCACTCGGCCGACGACGAGGGTGTGGTCCCCGTAGTCGTGCGCGCCCTCGAGGAGACACACCGACCAGGCGAGGACGTCGGGCAGCGTGGGCACGCCGAGGACCCGGCGGCCCGCGGGCTCCCAGGCGCCCCGCGTCGCGGAGGCGTGGCGCTCGGCGAGGACCCGCTGGTCCTCTCGGAGCAGGGACACTCCGAAGGAGCGGCGGGACCTGATCGCGGCGAGGGTGCGGGAGTGCTCGGCGAGGGCGACGAGCAGCAGCGGTGGGCGCAGGGAGACGGAGGTCACCGACGAGGCGGTCATCGCCGTCGGCCCGTCGTCACCGAGGGCCGTGACGACCGACACCCCGGCCGCCAGCCGTCGGTAGAGCCCGAGGCAGGCCGAGAGGCCCGGTCCGGCCTCGTCCGGGAACTCGAGCACGGTCATCGGGAGCCGTCCACGAGCGCGTGCGGACCCTCCTCGCGGACGTCGCCGAGGAGTCCGCGGAGGATCTGGACGAGGTTCGTGCGCAGGGTCGACTCCGCGATCGGGTCGAGGATGGCCTCGAGGCTCGCCATCCCGAGGTCGAAGGTCGCGTCGAACACGACGAGGGCGGCGCCGTCCGTGGCGTCGCCGACGAGCCAGCGGCCGTGGAAGCGGTGGAAGTCCCCGCTCAGCTGGGTGAACTCGATGGTGCGGGCCTGCAGGTCCAGGACGTCCCGCTCGGTCCAGTGAAGCACGCCGCTGCGGAAGCGCACCGACCAGTCCGAGACCACGGACCCGTCGGGGTCGGGAGCGGCGACGCTGACCGCCCGGACGGTGTCGGTCAGGCTCGGGTACCGGGCGAAGTCGCTGATCCGGGCGTACGCCTCGGCGGCGTCGACCTCGGGGGCGTGCACGTGCATGACGACGTTGCGCATGAGGTGGTCCTTTCGGTGGGGGTCGACGGTGGGGGAGGGGTCACAGGGCGCCGAGCGCGGAGGTGAACGCCCGCAGGAACGTCTCGACCTCCGCGTCGTCGAGGGTGGCCGGCGGGGTGAACCGGAGCACCCGGGAGGAGTTGAGCGAGTGGCAGGCGAGCACGCCGTGCTCGACGAGCTGGAGGGCGAGCTCCCCGACGGCGCCGGGGTCGGCGAACTCGACGCCGATGAGCAGTCCCCTGCCGCGGACGTCGACGAGACCGGTCGGACGTCGGCGCGCGCAGACCTCCCGGAGCTCGGCGAGCAGCCGGTGGCCCAGTGCGGCGGCCCGTTCGACGACGTGCTCGTCGCGGATCGTCTCGACCGCGGCTCGCGCCGCGGCGCTCGCGAGGGGGGACCCGGCGAAGGTCGAGGTGTGCAGGTACGGATCGGCCGCGAACGGCGCGTAGGCGGCGGGGGTCGCGACCATGGCGGCGACCGGGACGACGCCTCCGGACAGTCCCTTGCCGACGAGGAGGATGTCGGGGACGACGCCGTCCTCCTCGACCCCCCACCACGTGCCGAGCCTGCCGAGACCGGTCTGGACCTCGTCGACGACGAGGAGGGCGTCGTGGGCCCTGCAGAGCGAGGAGACCCCGGCGAGGTAGCCGGCCGGGGGCAGCACGACGCCCCCCTCGCCCTGTACCGGCTCGAGGACGACGACGCCGCGTCCGCCGGTGCCCGCGAGGGCCGCGGCGAGCTCGTCGAGGTCGCCGTACGCCACCGTCGCCACCCCGGGCAGCAGCGGGCGGAAGCGGTCCTGGTACGTGGGGTTCGCGGTGACGCTCAGCGCGCCGAGGGTCTTGCCGTGGAACCCGGACCGGGTGGTGACCACCGAGGTCTTCGCGTGGGCGCGGGCCAGCTTGAGGGCCGCCTCGGTGGCCTCCGCCCCGGAGTTGACGAAGTGGACGAGGTCGAGGTCGCCCGGGGTGACGGCGGCGAGGGCGGCCGCCGCCCCCGCCGTCACGGGGTCGAGGAACGTGCGGGTGGCGAGGGGGTGCCGGTCCAGCTGCTCGCGGACCGCCGCGACCACCCGTGGGTGCCGGTGGCCGAGGATGAACACGCCGTACCCGCCGACGTCGAGGTAGCTGCGGCCGTCGTCGGCCTCGATCCAGGCCCCGTGCGAGGACACCTCGGCCGTGCCCCCGAGGAACTGGCCGACCGCGGCACGGCCGCCTCCGAAGTGCCGGCGGTACGCGGTGAGGAGGGGGCTCGCGGTCAGCGGCGGTGCGAGGGTCACGACGCCAGCTCCTGCGCCCGCGCGCGTCGTGCGCCGTCCGCGAGGAGGCCCTTCCTCCGGGCCCAGTACGCCATCGACAGCTCGAGGGCCCCGCGCAGCCGGGCTCGGGTCGCCCGCTCGGCGAGTCCGAGCTCGGCGAGCGACGTCGGCAGCGCGCGAGGCAGCTGGAACAGCCAGGTGCTCTCGAGCAGCTCGGCGAACGTCCGGCGCAGCTCGGGCGAGATGGCGTCCTCGAGGAGCGGCACGAGCAGCCGGTCGACGGCCTCGGCGGGGATGAAGCGTGGTGACGGCGGGTCGAGGCCGAGCCGTCCGCCGAGGTCGAGCGAGACGCGCACGACGTCCTCCGCCGTGATCGCCTCCGCGCCCGCGGTGAGCCAGAACTCGCCCTCGCGGACGCCGTCGCGCAGCAGCCGGCCCGTGGCGGCGGCGACGAGGTCCTGGGGGACGACGTCGATGAGCGCCCCGGGGTCGCAGGCGATCAGCGGGACCCTTCCGCGAACGATCATCCCGGCGACCCGGTGCAGGCCCTGGAAGCCGGCCATCCGGCCGTCCCGGGAGTCGCCCATGACGACGGAGGGTCGGACGATGACGGTCGGGACGGCCGACTCGCGGGTGAGCTGCTCGGCGGCGACCTTCGAGGCGATGTAGGCGGCGGCGCCCGGGGAGCGGTCGGCCGACCGGGGTGGGTTGGCGACGTAGGCCGTGCTGACGAAGTAGACCGGCACCTGCGCGCGCTCGGCGAAGGCGAGCACCGCCCGGGTGGTGCCGACGTTGGTCTCGCGGATGTGCTCGGGGTCCGACCTCCAGCTCGTCGTCGCCGCGGCGTGGAGGACGACGTCCACCCGCCGGAGGAGGTCGACGTGCTCGCGCGGGCAGAGGCCGAGGTGGGGGCCGCTCAGGGAGGCGCCGTACTCGGAGACCCGGGGGTCGGAGACGGGCGTGCGGTGGCGCAGGGCGACGAGGTCGAAGTCGGTGGCGAGCTCCTCGACGAAGGCGCGGCCGAGGACGCCGGAGGCGCCGGTGAGCAGGAGGGTGGGGCGGTGGGTCATGGTCGGTCCTCAGCTGATCTCGAGGGGGGCGCCGGACAGGTGGCGGAGCAGGGGGCCGGCCATCTTGGGTCGCGACGGGGGGTGGAAGCCGAGGCCGTTGACGGCGCCGGCGAGGTAGGCCGTGTCGTCGGAGCCGATGAAGTTCAGCCCGCCGAGCAGCTCGACGGCGTGGGGGACGACTCGGGCGATCGCACCCTGGACGGCGTAGCGGGCGTACAGGGAGTCGGCGAGCAGGCGGCGGTCGTGCTGGCCGGTGGGGACCTGGCGCGCGACGTTCTCCGCCGCGGCCATCGCCCCCTCGACCTCGACGACGAGACGGAGCCGCTCGACCTCCGGGACGCGCTCGTCGTCGAGCACGCGCTCGACGAGAGCCGACGCCGCGCCGAGGTAGGAGCCCATCATGAGCAGCTCGAACCAGACGAAGCCGGCCGTCTGGATGTCGTCGAGCTGCTCGTCGTCGCCGACGTCGGTCCGGACGAGGAGGTCGGCCGGGACGAGGACGTCGTCGAGGCTGACCTGGTCGCTCTCGGCGCCGGCGAGGGCGAAGGTGCTCCAGAACGGGGTGACCCTCAGCCCGTCCGAGTGGGCGGGGACGAGGGCCACCGCGAGCTGGTCCCCCCGGCCGTCGAGTCGCGGCACCCGGACGCTGGCGGTGAGCAGGTCCATCGACCGGGCCAGGCTGCAGGGGCGCTTCACCCCGGTGAGGCGCACGCCCTCGTCGGTGACCGTCGCCGTCATGCTGGGGTGGAGGATGCCGCCGTCGGTGCGGCCCTCGGCGAAGCCGGAGGCGAGTAGGAGGCTGCCGGTGGCGATGCCCTCGAGGAGCATCCACTCCACGCCGGTCGACCGCTCGCTCAGGGCGACGAGGCTGGCGACCGAGAAGTGGTGCATCGTCGTCGCCACCGCCAGCGACGGCGAGCGCGACCCGATCGCCCGCTGGATCCTCAGCGCGTCCAGCGCGCTGGCGCCGCGTCCGGAGTGCTCGGCCGGCACGAGCAGGCCGGGGCCACCGTGGTCACGGAACTGCGCGACCGCCTTGCCCCCGGGCGACTCGAGGTCGGACAGGAGGCTTCCGCCGAGGACGTCGTCGAGTCCCGGAAGGTGGCTCTCGAGTGTGGCGCGTTCGCGGTCGAGGAGTCCCACGTGGCTACCCTCCGTGCTCTCGGTGGTGGATGTGTCGTCCCCGTCAAGAGGGACAAGGGGCGGCGTTGATACGACGTCCCGGGACCCGGCTGTCGGGGCCATGACGGGGGAGGGTGCCGCCCGGCCCACCACGGGCGGGCGCCCGCCCGGCCCGGCGGACACCGCCCTCGCCCGCGGCCGCCAGCTCCTCGAGGATGATCGCGAGGCACTGCGGGTTCCGGGTCAGCGTCATGTGACCGCCCCAGGACACGACGTCGTTGCGGACGTTGGCGGCCTCCGGAAGGCTCGCGTACCTCGGAGGGACGACCCAGTCGTCCCTCGCGGCGACGGTGACCCACCGGGTCGAGGCCCCCGGGGCCGGGGCCGGGTCGTCGACGTCGTGGCTCCCGGGCCTGAGCTGGCTGATGATCCTGCCGAATCCCGGAAGCCCGGACGGGGCGAGGTGGGCGGTGGGCGTGCCCCGGTGCGGACTCCCCAGAGTCACCGCGACCGCGACCCGGTCACCAAGGCTGGTGTGCGTGGCCGCCCAGCGCAGGACCACCCCGCCGAGGCTGTGCGCCACGACGTGGAGGGCGTTCGAGCCGGTCTGCTCGAGCAGCCAGGCCGCTGCACCCTCGAGATCCCGGGCGCACGACTCGATGTCGGAGCCCAGGCACGAGTAGCTCGCGCTGTGGACGGTGTAGCCGGCGACGTGGAGCTCGCGCGCCATCGTGCTGAAGCAGGAGGCGTCCGCGCCGAGGCCGTGGACGAGCATGACCGGAGGCTGGGGGAGGGGGCCGAGGCGCAGGTCGTCCCCGGGTGTCCGCAGGAGCAGCTCCGGTCCGCGACCCCGCAGCAGCCGGGCGGCCGCGGACACGCCGCTCCATGCCTCGGAGACGATGCCGACGGCGCGCCGAAGGCCGGGGTCCGGCGGTGCGAGCGTGAGCTGGACCACCGTGCCTCCCCTCGTCACCGGGACCTCGTCCCCTCGACCACTAGGGAGGCGAGTGGGCAGCGGCGAGATACAGTCGGCGGCGCCGGAGGCCCGGGCGGGGCTCCTCGGACGGTCGAGGACGGGAGCGGCCCCGCCGGTGGCTCAGCGCACGGACACCGGGTAGGGGACCGAGCCGGCCCCGCGGTACGTCGACCCGGGGGCGACGGCGAGCCGGACGTCCACCCTGCCCCTGGCGGGCAGCCGCACCCGGCCGGTGATCCGACCGGCGCGGAGGGTGGCCCGCGTCATCGTCGTCCACGCGTGTCCCCGCACCCGGACCTGCACGTACGCGGCCGACCCGACGAACGGCGAGGTGGTTCCGGCGACCGCCAGCACCCTGCCGGGCGCGACCCGCCGCGGCGGCGGGGCCATCCCGACCCGGGCCACGGACCGGGTGGCGCGAACGGCCGAGTACGTCACCGGTGCGCCGTCGGCCCGGAGCGACCGCCACCGGTAGGACGCGGAGTGGACGACCCTGAAGGTGGCGGTGGCACGGCCCCGGGAGCTCGTCGTCGTGCGGACGTAGTCCCGCCACGTCGAATGGCCCAGGACCCGGCGCTGGAGCATCATCGGCCAGTGCGGGAGCGGGGTGTCCGTGTGGTCCTTGACGAGGCTGACCGACGAGACCCGCCGGCCGATGTACGCCCTCCGGGGCACGGAGATGCCGACCCCCCGCGGCGACCGCAGGGTCGCGGCGGCGGCGCCGTTGACGACCGTGACCTCGGCGTAGGAGGACGTCGCGGACGTCAGCCGGAAGGTCAGCGTCCCGCCCGCGGTGGCGACCACCTGCCCCACCCTGAGCGTGCGGTCGTAGTCCTCGGTGCCCGTCGCGGTGGGCGTGGCGTCGAGGACGTAGCTCCCCGAGGCCCCGGGGACCGCGGGGTCCTCGCGGAGGACCTCGACGCCGAGGCTCGGTCGCCAGGGGTTGAGGGTCGCGACGTGGTCGCGTCCGGAGTCGGTGCGGTACTCGAGGTAGTAGCTCACCTTGCTCGCGTCGGTGACCTTGACGAGGTGGCCGGTGGCGGTGGTCCGGGACATCGGGGCGAGACGGACCGTCGCCGTCCCGGCGCCGAGCCTCCGGACGGTGGCGGGGAGGAGCCCGAGGTCGGCGGCGTGGACCGCGTTGAGGCTGCCCTCGCCGTAGGTCTCCCCGGAGAACCCCATGACGTCGAACAGGTCGTCGTAGGGCGCCGTGACGCACGCGGCGAACCCGGACCCGGTCCACGCGCCGTCGGCGGCGTCGCGGCAGCGCACGGAGTTGGAGTGGCGGAGCCCGAGGTTGTGGCCGAGCTCGTGGGCGAACAGGGACTGGCCGACGCCGGAGACGAACACGGCGTTGAGGTCGCTGTCGAGGCCGCCGACGGTGCCCAGCCCGAGGTCGCACCCCTGGGCCTCGGCGGCGGACGGGACGACGACGACGAGGTGCCTGCCGACTCCGGCCGCGTCCGGCATCCTGGCGATCGCCTCGTTCCACATCGCGTAGGTGTCGCCGCAGGCGTACCGCGAGGTGTACGCCGGCAGGACCCGGGCCACCGTGAACGACACCTTGCCGTCCGTCTGCGAGGACCAGTAGGACGAGGCCTTGGCCACCGTGGAGCGGATGACGGACGCGGTGAGATGTGGGTCGGGGGCGACCCCGGCGGGGGTGACGACGGCGACGTACAGGTCGCGAACCGCGGGGTACGGCGAAGGGGCCGCCGCGGTTGGGCCGGCGACGGTCCGAGCCGAGAGCACCGTGCCGCCGGCCCGGCTCGGCCTGGCCTGCCCCGTGACGGTGGCGCCGTCCGCGGCCGAGTCGAGGGCGCCGACCTCGACCGGGAGGAAGCGGCCACCCGTGACGACGACCTTCGTCTCCGTCCCGGTCGGGGTCCCGCTCGATGTCGAGGAGTCGGGGCCGGTGTGGTTCTCGGCGATGACCGAGGTCACCGTGCCGGAGAAGGTCGAGGTGTCCGGGGTGGGCGTCGCGGAGGCCGCGGTCGTGCCCGCGACGAGGGCGACCGCCACGGCAGTGGCGGCGACGAGCGAGCTGTGCCTCACGGCCGCGCCCTTCGCGCTGACCCGACGGGGATCGGCGTGCGCTCGCCGCAGCTCGTACAGACGTTCATGGCTCTTCCCCCGTGAGGTTCCGGACGGGGCCGGGACGCCGCTCGGAGGGCGTCCGGACGGCGACCGGCCACTTCGCCTATCGGACCGTTCCGGCCGAGGCTGAGCCCTACCGGGGAGGAGGGGCGGCGCGTCGGCCCGCTGCTGAACGACGGTCGCGTCCGCCCCCGGGCGACCGAGGCACGGCCCGACGTGGTACCCACCGCCCGTTCCCCCGCATCGGCGGCGCTCAGCGCCTGGTCACGGTTGTCGGAGTCCGAGACGAGACCCGAGGGGACTCACCCGACGGATGCGCCCCGGGCCTCGGTCCGCCGGTCGAGCACGCGGTGGGTCAGCAGCTTGGCGCGGTCCTCGACGAGGAACCACGCCAGTGCGTACCCCCAGACCAGCGCCACCCAGCCCCACCCGAGCGGGGTCATGAGCAGCCCGAACCCGGCAATGAGCGAGGCGAGCGCCTGGGTTCCGACGACGGCGAGCAGGAGCGGCCGGGACGGCGCCGGCGGGGTCCAGAACGGTCCGACGGCGCGGGTGACGAAGATCGTCAGGTGACCCGACACCGACAGCTTGAGGTACACGAGGGTCCGGATGGTGTCGGTGTCGAGGCCGAGCACGCGGTCGGCGAGCACGAACAGCAGGAAGGTCTCGGCGACCCCGAGAACCCCGAGGACGGTCGCGACCGTGAGGACGGTCCGCATCTCCCACGCCGCGGGCCGGTCGGACCCGTGGACGTGGTCGTAGGCGATGGCGAGGATCGCCCCGTCGTTGAGCACTGCGAGCAGGACGATCATGATCGCCGTCACCGGGAAGACGTTCATCACGACGACGGCGAGGCTGACGAGGAGGAGGACCCGGATCGTCTCCGCGATCCGGTAGGTCGCGTAGCTCGTCATCCGCGCGAAGATCTCCCGCGCGAGCCGGATCGCGTCGACGACGACGGAGAGGCCGGGGGCGAGGAGGACGACGTCGGCGGCGGCGCGGGCTGCGTCGCTCGCCCCGGACACCGCGATCCCGGCGTCGGCCTGCTTGAGGGCCGGGGCGTCGTTGACGCCGTCCCCGGTCATGCCGACGATGTGTCCCCGCTCCTGGAGGAGCCGGACGATCCGGTACTTGTGCTCGGGGAACACCTGTGCGAACCCGTCCGCCTGCTCGATGAGGTCCGCGAGCGCGTCACCCTCCCCGCCGCCCGACTCCGACCCGGGAGGAGCGCCGGCCGAGTCGATGGCCGAGTCGATGGCCGAGGCGGGCAGGATGGCCTGCCCGAGGCCGACCTGGCGGGCCATCTGGGCGGCGATCGCCATCTGGTCCCCGGTCACCATCTTGACCTCGACCCCGAGGTGCCGGGCCGCCGCGATGGTTGCGGCGGAGTCCTCCCGCGGCGGGTCCGTGAGGGCGAGCACCCCGAGCATCCGCCAGTCACCGTCCCCGTCGTCGCGGGCCACCGCGAGCGAGCGGTAGCCCTGGTCGGCGAACCGGTCCACGACGGCCCGCGCATCCACGACGTCCGGGGCGGTGCGGCAGAGGACGTCAACGACCTGCGGGGCGCCCTTGGTCACCCGGAGGAGGTGCCCGTCGGGGGTCTCGACGGTGGCCTCGGTCCGCTTGGTCACCGGGTCGAAAGGGGTGAACGCCCGCACTCGCCCGACGCGGCGGTGGTCCGGCTCGTCGGCGGCCGCGGCGAGGACCGCGGCGTCGATGGGGTCGCGGTCCTCGGCGCGTGAGGCGAGCGCGGCGGCCCGCAGCAGGTCCTCCCGCGCCACCCCCGGGGCGCACCACGGCTCGGCGACGGCGAGGGCGTTGCGCGTCAGCGTCCCGGTCTTGTCCGAGCAGAGCACGTCCATCCCGCCGAGCTCCTCGACTGCGGGAAGGTGGCTGACCACGGCCTGCCGGTGCGCCAGCTGGCGAGCACCCACCGCCATCGTCACGGACAGGACGGCGGGGAGCGCCACCGGGACCGAGGCGATCGTCACGACGAGGGCGAACTCGAGGGTCTGCAGAGCGGGGTTGCCGCGCAGCAGCGAGACCGTCGTCGTCACCGCGACGAGCGCGGCGGCCAGGACGATGAGGGTGTTGCCGATCCGGAGCACCGCCTGCTGGAAGTGGCTCACGGCCCCGGCGCCCTCGACGAGCGCGGTGGTGCGTCCGAAGAAGCTCGAGGCGCCCGTCGCGATGACGAGGACGTCCGCCTCCCCGCGGAGGATGACGGCGCCCGAGTAGAGCAGGCCGCCGCGCTCGTGCGTCGCCGGCATCGACTCGCCGGTGAGCGCGGACTCGTCGGCCTGGAGCTGTTCGCCGAGCAGCCGGCCGTCGGCGGGCACGACGTCGCCGAGGCGGAGCCGGAGGACGTCCCCGGGGACGAGCTCGCGGGTCGGGACGTCGGTCCACCGGCCGTCGCGGAGCGCCGTCGCGGTCGCGGCGAGCCGCTCCTTGAGCGCGGCGACGGCGGTGGCTGCCTGGTGCTCCTCGGCGAAGGCGACGACGCCGTTCATCGCGAGCAGCACACCGATGACCACGGCGTCGGCCCAGTGCCGGGCCAGCACGGACAGCACGAGCGCGGCCTCGATCATCCACGGGATCGGGGCCCAGAAGTACGCGGCGAGGGCCAACAGCGGGTTCTCTCGGCGCTCGAGGACCTCGTTCGCCCCGTAGCCGTCCAGCCGCGCCCGGGCCTCCGCGGAGGAGAGCCCGCCCTCACCGGCGCGGAGCACCTGCTCGACCACCTCGAGCGGGGCTCCCGACAGGTCGGTCCCCCCGGTCGTCGTCATCCCCTCCGCTCCCTCCACGTGCGTGCACCTCCATCGTCGCGCGGTGTCGGGGCGGACGCCTGCGACGAAGGTCCCCCTGACGACGCGGACCGCGGGCGCTCCGGCGTGCCGTCTCTTGGCCTCGACGTCCTGCCCGTTGGGCCCGGGACCTCCCAGCGGGACCTTCGTCACTCGACCTGACGGGTCAGGCGGGGTTGCATCGGGGTGAGGGCGACCGACGGGCGCGGACGCCGCCCGGTTGCCGGGCGCCCTGCAAGGAGGCAGTGTCATGCCGTCGACAACGGAGTCGCCCCCGGTCAGGACCGTCGTCCGCGGGGAGGTGCCGCGGGCCGAGCGGGAGTACGCCGAGGACAAGGTCCGGCACGCGAGCCGACACGCTCCCGGGCCGGTGCGCTCCGCGCGCATCGTGCTCGAGCACCGGCCCGACCCTGCGCTCGACCGACCCGCCAAGGCCGAGGCGACCATCGACGTCGACGGCACACCGGTGCGGGCCCAGGCACTCGCGCCGAGCATGCGCGAGGCGGTCGACCTGCTCGCCGGACGGCTCGACCGGCGGCTGGTCCAGGTGGGTGAGCGGCGCCGGACCCGTCACCGCTGGGTCGCCGTCGCCTCGGAGCACGAGTGGCGCCACGGGGACCTGCCCCGTCGCGAGCTGCCTCACCACCCGCGGCCGGCGTCGTCGCGCAAGGTCGTCCGGCGCAAGTCCTTCGCCACCACGCCGATGACCGTGGACGAGGCGGCGTACGAGATGGACCTCCTCGACCACGACTTCTTCCTCTACACCGACACCGAGACCGGCACCCCGGCACTGGTGCACCGCCTCCCCCAGGGTGGCTTCGCCGTCAGCGGCGGCGCCGGGCTGCGCGACCAGGTCGCAACCCCCGGCTCGGCGCTGCCGAAGGGGGCACCTCCGAGCCTGACGGAGAGTGCCGCGCGAGACCGGATCGAGGCGAGCGCCGAGCCCCTCGTGTTCTACGTGGACGCTGAGACCGGGGACGCGCGGGTGCTCTACATCCGCTACGACGGTCACTACGGCCTCATCGAGGGCGGTCCTGGCGAAGTCGGCTCGCCCGACTCAGGAGGCTGACCGAGCGGGGTCAGGCGACGAACGCCTCGAGGGCGTCGCCGGGGACGCGGCGAGGCGTCCGGACCCGACCGTGCCCCTTCGGACGAGCGGGTGCGGCACGGCGCCCCCGGAGCGGGGGGATCACCCGACGACCGCAGGAGCCGTGGCGCCGCTCAGGACCCGGCAGCGGTGGTGGCGCCATCGGTTGGCCGTGGTCGCGATCGACCCCTCCGCGGCGTTCCGCTCCGCCGTGGCCACCCTGCTGCCCAAGGCCAGGGTCTCGGTCGACCACTTCCACCTGGTCAAGCTCGCAGGCGACATGGTCACCGCCGTCCGCCGCCGCGTGTCCTTGGACACCCGCGGCCGACGCGGCCGCAAGCACGACCTGGCCTGGGCCAACCGGCTGCTGCTGCTGCGCGGCTACGACACCCTCTCCGCGCGCGGACGAGCACGGCTGAAGACCGTGCTCGCCGCCGACGACCCGACCAACGAGATCGGCGCCGCCTGGGGAGTGAAGGAACAGCTCCGACGCCTCCTGGCCTGCACGAGCGTCGAGGCCGCCCAGCGGGAACGCGCCACCTTCAACCGCTACGTGACCCTAGCCGCGATGCCCGAGACCACCCGCCTGAAGAAGACCATCGACACGTGGTGGCCGGCGATCGCCACGTTCATCCGCACCCGGGCCACCAACGCCAAGACCGATGCCGCGAACGTCACGATCAAGAACATCAAGAGAACCGGCCGCGGCTACCGCTCCCACGACAACTACAGGTGCCGCATCATGCTCGACAACGCCACCCGGACGGCGGCGTGACCACCCCGACCCACCGCGCGGCCATCACGCGGAAAGTCGGAGACCCAGTTCACCCGCGACCACGGCCGGGAGCAGACCGCGCGAGAAGTATTGAAGCTGCGGCAGGCGGCGACCCTGGCGGCTCGCCCGGAGAGACACGTCCGCCCGCTCGCAGAGCTCGTCGACGCCGCCCGAGCGGTAGCAGGCGCCGTTGTCGGTGACGATCCGGTGGATGTGGGTGATGCCGTGCGCGGCGAACCAGACCTTGGCCCGGGCCAGGAACGCGGCCGTGGTCTTGCCCTTCTCATCGGGGAGAGGCTCGGTGTGGGCGAGTCGGGAGAACCCGTCGACGATGGCGTGCAGGTAGACGTAGCCACGCTTGGCGCCGGCGCTCTTGGCGCGGGCGGCGCAGCGGTGTTGGTCCGAGTCGCGGCCGTGGACCCGCCAGCCGCCGCCGTCGGGGATCCGGCCGACCTTCTTCACGTCCAGGTGGGCCATGTGCCCGGGCCAGCGGGCGGTGATCGTGCCCGGCTTGCGGTTGTTGTCTCCGCAGGGGTCGAGAAAGCGTCGCCTTCCCAGGCCGAGACGGTCCAGGTGCCGGGTGACGGTACGCCGGTTGATGGGCCTTTACCCCTGATCGTGGACACGCTGAATCCAGATTCAGCTGGGAAGCGAGATGATCCACCGCATGGCCAGGAAGAACTACTCCGATGAGTTTCGTCGGCAGGCCGTTGATCTGTACGAGTCGACCCGGGGTGCCACGTTGAGGGGCATCGCCGCTGATCTCGGGACCTCCCGAGGCACGTTGGCGGACTGGGTCAAGACGTTCGGCACGGGTTCGACGACTGCCGAGATCGTCAGCAGCAAAGCCGCCGGCCGGGAGGCCGGAGACGCAGGCCGAGAAGGTCGCCCGGCTCGAGGCCGAGGTCGCCCGGTTGCGGGCGGAGAAGGCGAAGATCGAGACTGAGAAGTCGATACTCCGCCAGGCGGCCAAGTACTTCGCTGGGGAGACGAACTGGTGAGCCGCTTCCAGTTCGTCTCCGACCACCGAGACGCCTTCGAGGTGAAGCGGCTGTGTGAGGTCATCGAGGTCAACCGGTCCTCGTTCTACGCCTGGGACGACGCCGCCCCGGCGCGAGCCAAACGCGCTGCTGCGGACGGTGAGCTCGCTGCCCGGATTCGTGCCGTCCAGGACCCCGCCCACGGCGGCGACAAGGCCTACGGGGCACCGCGGGTCACTGCCGAACTCAACGACGGCGTCCCGAACGAAGGTTGCGGGTCCAAGCCGCGCGCCCCTGCCCATTCGGCATTACGGGCCGGGCCATGAGTGACGGACGCGGACCGGGCGGAAGGCGGATGCGGCTGCGTTACGCCGGCACGTGCCGCATGTGTGGCATCGACCTGCTGGGAGGCACGGAGGCTGTCTACGAGCGGGACAGCCGGACCGTCCGCTGCGTCACCCACGAACCGCTGCCCAGTCGACCGCGCAACTGTGGCGTCCGGCCCTCGGTGACGGCTTTCGAGGCTCCGGCGCCGGCCCATAGGGTCTGAGCGTGGCGAAGAAGAAGTATGGCCGAGGACGTCAGCCGCAGCGACGACACCCCGCCTCCCGGGCAGGCCGGCAGCCGCACGGCGCGAAGGAGCAGGAACTGTTCCAGAGTCTGCGTGCGGCGTTGCGGTCGGGTGGGCCCTTGGATCTGCTGGCCATCGTCAGCGGGTTCCTCGATGTCACCGATCCGCGGAGCCGGGATCCGTTCGCACCCGACGAGCAGCGACCCGGTCTCGCCGATCTGGTGGAGTCGTTCGTCGGGACGCCCTACGCCGAGACCACTGCCGCGCTGACCGGGATCAGGGCGCTGGTCACCGACGAGGTGCTTGCTGCCCGGATCGGACGCGAGCTCGAGGGTCGCCGGCACCCGATGCCGGACTGGCTGATCGGGCTCGACCGGGCCCGGCTCGACCCGGACGTGTGGTTCATGACCCACGTGCTCGGGGACGGCGACGACTACCTGCTCGGCGTGGCGCTGCCGTCCGGGCAGTCGCTGTCGGCGGTGGTGTACGTCGACCACAACCTGGGCACCGTGGTGAAGGACGCGTTCGTGGTCCCCGAGCCGCTGGATGACCTGGCGATCACGATGGGGACGCTGATCGACGACGCGGACCAGTCGTTGACGCGGACCGACCCGGCCACGGCGCGGGCCCTGATCGAGGCGGCGATCGACTCCGGCTCCCGGCTGTACCCGCCGCTCACGTCGGAGAGCTGGCCGATGTGCCGGCCGCTCGTGGAGTGGATGCTCCGGATGCTGCCGGCCGGAGGCGTGGCCCCGGACCGGAAAGAGTGGTCCCGGGCGGAGACGGCCCAGGTGGCTGCCGAGTTCTTCGCCTCCCCGCTCGGCGCTGCACTTGACGACGAGGACCATCGCAGCCTGCTGGAGAGCGTGATCTGGTTCAGCACCGACTACGCGACCGGGGACCCGTGGCGGTGGAGCCCGGTGACGGTGGAGATGCTGCTGGCCGACTGGTTCCCGCGCAAGGTGATCGCCGAGCCGGCGTACCTGGCGAAGCTGCCCGGCCTGGTGCGCGCCTACATCCGCTACTGCCACGACCGCAGCGTCATCCGGGCCGACCTGACCGAGCAGACCCTCGCGGCGGTCGACCGGTACGAGCCGGAGTACCTGCAGCTGATCCGCGGCGACCGGCAGCAGGCGATGGCGGGTCTGGTCGAGGCGATTGTGGAGTCCGAGCGGGTCGAGCACCTCAGCGACGAGGAGATCCACCTCGAGTACATCGCCGACGAGGTCGGCGGCGTCGAGACGCTGATGAGGCTCGACGCCGAGCCGCTCGCCGACGAGGAGTTCGACTGGAGCGGCATCGACGAGCAGGTCAGGCCGGCGGTGCGGGCCATCCTCGACGAGTGCGATGCCTGTGCCGACGCGGTCCTGGACCTCGAGCACCGGACTGCGATGCGTCGCTTCCTCGCCAAGGCCGCGAGGAACGATGCCGGGCTCTTCCGGCGAAGGGGTTCACCCGTTCGCGGCGCCGCGGCGGTCGCCTGGGTGATCGCCACGGCGAACCGCACGGTGGGTTCCTACCGGTCCTCGATGACCAGCAAGGACCTGCTGGCGCACTTCGGCATCACCGGGTCGGTCTCGGACCGGGCTCAGTCGCTCCTCCGTGCAGCCGGGATCGACCATCCGCTGACGTATGGCTCGCTCCGATTCGGTGACCCGAGCCTCCTGGTCTCCCGACGCCGCCGCGAACTGATCGACGAACGCGACCGGGCCCTCGCGGGGGACTGAGCGAGATGGCCGACCCCGAAGCGCTGACTCGGCTGCGGTCGCTCGTGTACCGGGACGATGGTGCGGGCCTGGTGGCCGTCCTCGGCCAGGAGCCGTGGCCGGCCGACTCGCTGCAGCTGACCGGCGACGGCCTGGTGAGGGCGGTCTCCGACGGCGTCGACGAGGCGCCGCAGCTGGCTCGCGCGTGCGCCGACGCGCTCGAAGCGCGGAACTGGGACGGCGACCACGAACTGGCTCAGGCCCCGGCAGCGGCCCTCGGCGACGGTCCGACCGCCGAGGGGCGTGGAGAACACCGTCCGCGACGGGTGTTCCGGCGGCGGCCCCTGCCAGGGCCTGCGCGCCGTGGCCGCGTCCCGGCGCTGTTGCGTCAGGCGGTCCGACAGGGCGGTGAGGACCAGGGACGGCAGGGGAATCGTCCGTTCGGACTCGCCCGTCTTCAGGGGCACCAGCACCAGCCCGGAGACGCCGACGCGCTGCGGGCAGTCCATCGGCCGCTTGGCGCCGCAGGACCAGTCGCGGTGCTGGAGCCTCCGAGGCCGCGAGGCGGGGGAGTCATCCGCAGGCTTGGACGCGAGGGTGTCGGGGTTCCCGGCCGCGACCTCGAGGAGAGAGCCCGCACGGACTCGACCGAGAGCGCCCCGAGGACGTCGATGTTCTCCGCGAGCCACGTCGTGAAGTGGGCCGACTCCGAGGACCACACCTTGCGCGGGTCCTTGACGCGCTCAAGGTGTCCGAGGTTCTTGCTGTCCAGCTCCACCATGGGCTCCTCTGCCACGCTGCTGTCAGTACGGAGGGCCGTGACTTCCGCCGTCAGGCTGCGGCGTGGTCGCACCGGCCGGCGCGGTGGTCCGCCTCGTGGCTGCGCCACGGCCTGGAGGGCGTGGCGGAGCCGCTCCCACACCTGACCGTTCGGCCTGCGCCCCTCTCAAGACGGCCGACCGCGTGATGACAATCACCACCCCCACGGTCGGCTCGCGGCGGAGGCTTCTCCGGTCATGCCCTGAGCGGCCCGCGCTCCGTGTTGACTCGTCGCCGCGCCGCGTTGAGCATGGATGGTGGGGCGCGCCGAAGGGCCTGGTTCGGTGTCATGGGTGCGCACGGCCGTGGACGATGGAACCCATGGCCCGGGGAGGGGGTAAGCGATGAAGCGAATCGTGACCACCACGGGAGGTGTCTTCGCCTTCTTGGGGGCTTTGGCTGGCGGTGGCTTGATGGGGCTGAAGGTTCGCCCGGCGAATCTGGCGCTGCCTGCTGAGGAACGCGGGGACCTCGGCGCAGTGGACACTCCAACGGACGTGCCCGCGCCGGTGCGCCGCTTCTTCCTCACTGCGTATGGTGACCAGGCCCCGCGGGTGGAGTCGCTGGTGGTCTACGGGCGCGCTCGGGCCAATTTCGGGATCTGGGTACCGCTGCGTTTCCGCTTGGTGCATCGTCCCGGTCAGGCGTTCGAGCGCTACATGGAGTTCACGTTGTACGGCCGGACGGTCCTCAAGGCCTTGGACCGCTACGTTGACGGTCGGGGCACGACCGGCCCGATGGGTCGGGAGGCCACAGGACCGGCTGTCGACCAGGCGGCCAACATGATTCTGTGGGCCGAGGCGCCACTCATCCCCTCGTTGTGGATCACCGACCCGCGAGTCCGGTGGCAGCCCATCGATGAGACGTCGGCGCGCTTGGTCTTCCCATTCGCCGATACCCTCGACGAGTTGACGGTCTGCTTCGATCCGCAGGGCAACCTGATCACCCGGATTACCGCGCTGCGACATCGCGACGAGGACAGCGGCAGGATCCCCTGGCACGCCGACTTCCTGGCTTGGCAGGTTGTGGACGGGGCGCGGGTTCCGAAGCGCATCGCGATCACGTGGGAGGACCAGGGCACCCCGTGGTCGACCTGGGATTTGGAGCACGTGTTGTGGAACGTTGACATCTCCGACTTGCTGCCGCAGGCGGGGACGGCGACCCCCTGAGCCAGCTGCCCTGTGCGTGTGGTCGGGCGACCTGGCCGATCAACTGTCATGCGGGCACCCCGCAAATGCTTCGGCTCGGCTGGTGGCCACGAGAGAGCGATCGGAGTGCGTGCCCATGGAGCCAAGTTGAGGACATGCCCGACGATTGGGAGCTCTCCGACGACGAGATCGTTTCCAGGCTCGAGGAGTGGAAGGCCTTGGATCGGGCCGTCGCGGAGTACCTCGCTCAGCGCATCCCAATGGTCCAGGACATCGGTGCCAAGGATCGGGGTCGCTGGTTGTACCGGCTCACCGAGACCATCTCCCCTCTGAGAACCCCGGCGAGGAAGAGGTCGAGTCCGTCTCAGCCCTGGTCCACCGATGATGTGGGTGGGTGCGGGTCGTGACATGAGAATGCCCCTGTGATGCAACAGGATCGGGATGTCTGAAGTCTCTGTCCGGCCACGTCACGAGGCCCCCGGGGGACTCCCGGCGGAGCACGGTGGAGCCGGATCGTCCGGCCGGGGGCGAGGACCGCTGACGAGCTGGCCTGGCTGCTCCGGGTGAGCGCGGGTTTCGTCCGCGAAGAGAATCGAGGTCCGGCGAGGGACCTCGTTGTCCTCCTCAAGCCGGCGCACCTTGGCCTTCAGATCCTTGATCTCGGACAGCTCCTCGCTGGTCGCTCCCTGTCGCTGGCCACCGTCGACCTGGGCCTGGACCACCCAGCGTCGAACCGTCTCCTTGCCCAGCCCTTCCCGGCGGGCCGCGACTTCCGCTGCGGCCGTGCCCGAGGAGTACTCGCCCCGGGGATCAACGCGCCGGAATGCACTTCGGACGGGCGCGCCGGACCCCAGGTCGCGCGACGAGGCTCCGCGTCACCGGCGGCGCCGCGGGTACGGTCCGAACATGCCCCCCGACCACTGGTCCGACATCCCGCGAGTCATCGTCGCCGGGTCGTGCGCGTACGCAGCCCTGGTTCTGTTCCTGCGCCTGTCCGGCAAGCGGACGCTGGCCAAACTGAACGCCTTTGACCTCGTCGTCACCGTCGCCCTCGGGTCCACCCTGGCCACGGTCCTGCTCAGCGGCAGCGTCAGCCTCGTCGGTGGTGTCGCCGGCATGGCGCTCCTGGTCGTCCTGCAGTTCGTCGTGGCGTGGCTGTCGTCGCGGTCCGGAGCCGTTCGGCGGGTGGTCAAGTCCTCCCCGAGCCTGCTGCTGCACCGGGGGCGGGTCCTGGAGGACCAACTGGCCACCCACCGGGTCACCGCTGGTGAGGTGCGGCAGGCGGCGCGGGCTGCCGGGATCGGTGGTCTCGAGCTCGTCGACGCGGTCGTTCTCGAGACCGACGGCACTCTCAGCGTCATCCCCTCCCGCTCCCGTGGTTCCGGCGACGCGCTCGAGGACGTCGACCTCCCGCGGCCACCGGCGCCGAACTGAGGGTAGGCGGCTGCTTGCGCCGTGGCGGTTCCGTGCCGTGATGGGACCGTCGAGGGTGCCATGTCCGCAGCGTCCGACTCGGCAGGACAGGTCTCCGCCGGCTGGCGCGCGCGGGTTGCTCCGGGTCGCCGGTGGCTCGGGCCGGCCCACGCCCTCGGGACCGGTCAGGTCACGACCGAGCCGGTCCCGAGGCACGCGAGCGGGCTCGTGGCCTGGTTCGAGAGGTCGAGCCAGACCTCGTCGACGATGTCGAACATGACGAGGATCGTCCCCACGCTCTCCGTGTCGGTGCCCCGCAGCCGTGCCAGGCCTGCAGACGACGCAGCTGGCGGTCGATGGTGCGCGTGCGGCGCTCCCAGTCCACGCGCCCCCACTGCAGGCCGAGGACCTCGCCCTGGCGCAGGCCGCAGAGAACGGCGATGGCCCACCGCGCGAGGGTGTCCGGGTCCTCGGCCGCACCTCGAGAAGAGCCCGCACGGACTCGACCGAGAGCGCCCGGGACGTCGTGCGCCGGGCAGTGACAGGAACGTCTCCGTGCTCGGCCCACTGGTCGAGCGCAGGGGAGGCGCGCCCGCTGGCAGGCGCCGGCCGGCGGACCGACGGTGGATGGACGGTGTCGAGGTCGGTGCGGTAGCGGGCCAATGTCGACTCCGCGCGCCCGCGGCCCTCGACGTTGTCAGGCGGCATCGTGCGGGACGA
>CAWAOO010000005.1:0-20886 GCA_963783735.1 uncultured Actinomycetota bacterium
TCGACCTCCAGGTATGGGCAGATGTCGTCTCCCCCTGGTGCTACATCGTCAAGCACCGCCTCGAACGGGCCATCGCGATGAGCGACCGTCCTGCCGAGGTGACCGTCCGCTACCGGGCCTACGAGCTCGACCCGGACGCCTCCCGTGGCAGCGGGGTCCTGGCGGTCGACCACCTGACGACCTCCGGGGGGCGGAGCCCGGACGAGGCCCGCGACCTCGTGGGCCGCGCGGCGGCCGCCGCGCGGGAGGACGCCCTCGCCGTCGACCCGGAGCGGCTGCGCCACTCGAACAGCTTCGACGCCCACCGGCTCGTCGCCCTCGGGCTCGCCCAGGGGGGGCCGCCACTTCAGGCCGCCGTCCTCGAGCGACTGTTCAGCGCCCACTTCACCGAGGGCCGGGCGATCGACGACCACGAGGAGCTCCAGCGGCTCGGTGCCGAGGCCGGGCTCGACGAGCGCCGGCTCGGGGCGGTGCTCGCGGGTGACGACCTCGCCGAGGAGGTCCGTGCGGACGAGGAGGCCGCGCGGGACGTCGGCGTCACCGGTGTCCCGTACGTCCTCGCCGGCGGCTCGCTCGCCGTCCACGGCGCCCAGCCCGTCGAGGTCTTCAGCAACCTCCTCGCGCGCGCCGGAAGCTCGCCAGCAGAGCCTCGCTGAACAGGACGAACTCGACGACGTCGATCGTGCCGGAGCCCGCCACGTCCTCCACCGTCGCGAGTGCGATCTCGGCGACCCGGTCGGCGGCCCACCCGTACGCCCCGGCGCTCACGGCGGGGAACGCGACCGTCCGCGCCCCGACCTCGCCGGCCACGACGAGCGACGAGCGGAAGCACGCGGCGAGCAGGCCCGGGTCCCGCTCGCCGCGGTGCCAGTTCGGACCGACGGTGTGGATGACAAACCGGGCCCGCAGGTCGCCCGACCCGGTCGCGACCGCCTCGCCGACCGGCAGCCCGTCCGGGTGCGAGGTCGCGCGCAGGCGGCGGCACTCCTCGAGGAGCCGGGCGCCCGCGGCCGCGTGGATGGCCCCGTCGACGCCGCCCCCACCGAGGAGCGAGGAGTTCGCGGCGTTGACGACGGCGTCGACGTCCACGCGGGTGATGTCCCCACGGATACACTCGATCCGGGTCATGCGACCGTCCTACGCCCGGGTGCCGTCCGTCGGCAACCGGGCGTAGCCGAGGACGGGCCGCGACCCGACGACGGCAGCGGCCTCGCCTGCCGTCGTCCGTGGTCACGGAGGCGCATCGGGCGCCCCCGGACGAACGCACCCGGAGGGTTCCTGCATGCGGTTCATGATCATCGTCAAGGCGACGGCCGAGACCGAAGCCGGGGTCATGCCCACCGAGGCCCAGCTCGCGCACATGACGTCGTACAACGAGGAGCTCCTCGCCAGCGGCGTCTTCCTCACCGGGGAGGGTCTGCACCCCTCGAGCAGGGGGGCCCGGGTCACGTCGAGGACGGCCGGCAGGAGTTCACCGAAGGGCCGTTCCCGGAGCCGGGCACCCTCGTCGCCGGGTTCACGCTCATCGACGTCTCCTCGCGCGAGGAGGCGCTCGAATGGCTCAAGCGCTGGCCGCACGCGCCCGAGGACGGCCCCGTCGACCTCGAGCTGCGACAGGTCCTCTCGCCGGAGGACTTCGGCGAGGCCTTCACCCCGGCGCTCCAGGCCCGCGAGCGGGCGATGCGCGCCCAGCTCGACGGGGAGGGGGCGACCGGATGAGCCCGACGCGACGTCCGTCCGCATCCGGCCCGTGTGGTTTCCACGACGGCAGCCGGTGTGGTGGGGATCTCTCGTGTGGGACGACGTGAACCGAACGGTCGAGGCCGTCTGGCGGATGGAGGCGGCGCAGGTCGGCGCCGTCGTGGCGCGGACGGTCGGTGACGTCGGCGTCGCCGACGAGGCGGCCCAGGCAGCCCTGCGGGACGCGTACGGCCGGTGGAGCCGGACCGGGGTGCCGGACGCGCCGGGCGCCTGGCTGACCGCCACCGCGCGCCGGCACGCCGTCGAGCGGCTCCGGCGCGGGCCGGCGCGCTCGCGGGCGGTCGACCGTCGCACCCGCGGTGAGGAGGCCCGGGCCGCGGGCGAGGTCGAGGCGTCGTTCGACGACGTCGCCCACGACGTCACCGACGAGGTGCTCCGGCTCATCTTCACGGTCTGCCACCCGGTGAACCCGCTGGCCCACCGGGTCGCCCTGACCCTGCGCATGGTCGCCGGCCTGACTCCCGCGGACGTCGCCGAGGCGCTGGGAACGGGCGAGAGCGCCGCCGCCGAGCAGGTCGTCCGGGCCACCGCGGCGATCCGGGACGCCGGCGTGCGGCTCGAGGTCCCCTCGGGCGACGAGCTGGTCCCGCGGCTGCGGAGCGTCCTCGAGGTGCTCGACGAGATCTTCGCCCTCGGGGAGGTCGCGACCGCCCGCGGCGACCGGGCGCGCGGCGAGCTCATGGGGACCGGCCTGCGGCTCGGGCGCGTCCTCGCCGGCCTCGTCCCGGGCGAGCCCGAGGTCCACGGGCTGCTCGCCCTCATGAAGCTCCACGCCTCCCGGACGGGGGCCCGGACCGCAGCCCGCGGGGAGCCCGTCCCGGTGTACGAGCAGGACCGCACCCGGTGGGACTGGCTGCTCGTCCGCAACGGGCTCGCGTCGATCGCCCGCGCCAAGGCGCTCCGCGCCGACCCCGGCCCCTACGTCCTCCGTGCCGAGATCGCCGCCTGCCACGCACGTGCGGTGCGCCCCGAGGACACCGACTGGGTCCGCATCGTCATCCTCTACGCGGAGCTCACCGAGCAGCAGCCGTCGCCGCGCGTCGAGGTCAGCCGCGCGGTGGCCCTCTCGCACGCGGTGGGGCCCGAGGCCGCGCTCCCCGTCATCGAGGCGGTCGCCGGCGACCCGTCACTGGCCGGCGACCCGGTGCTTCCCGCGGTCCGCGGGGACCTGCTCCGTCGGGCCGGCCGGGATGCCGAGGCGGCGGCCGAGCTCCGGCGGGCCGCGGCCCTCACCGCCACCGAGGGCGAGCGCCGGTGGCTCATCGAGCGGGCCGAGCGCGCCGAGGCCGGCTGATCCGCCCAGGTCACGTCGACTGGGCGAACCGGTCGACCTGCGTCGTCCTGCCGGAGACGATGAGGACGTCCCCCGCCTCGAGGACGGTCTCGGTCGTCGCGTACTCGATCTCCTGGCCCGGACGCTTGACGGCGACGACGGTGATCCCGTAGTCGGAGCGGATCGACGTCGAGCCCAGCGGCCGGCCCGCGGCGAACCGCGGGACCGAGGTCTTGGCGAAGGCGAAGTCGTCGTCGAACTCGAGGTAGTCCTCCATCTGCCCGGTGAGGAGGTGCGAGACCCGCGAGCCCATCTCGTGCTCGGGCTGGACGACGTGCTGGGCGCCGAGCCGCCGGAGGATCCGGGCGTGCGTCGGGCTGGACGCCTTCGCCCAGACCTCGGGCACGTCGAGCTCGCTGACGATCGTCATCGTGAGCAGGGACGCCTGGAGCCCCGACATCGCGATGACGACCCGGGTGTCGGGACCCACCTCGAGCTGCTCGAGGGCCTCGTGGGTGGTCGCGTCGGCGACGACGACGTCCCGGAGCCGCTCCGCGTGCGCCTGGACGATGTCCGGGTCGACGTCGATCCCGAGGACGGGGACGTCGCGCTTCTCGAGCGCGAGCGCGAGCGAGCTGCCGAACCGTCCGAGACCGATGACGACGACGCGACGCGGGGTCCGGCTAGCCAACGAGAGCCCTCTCTTCCGGGAAGTCGTATCGCCGTGCGCGCGTCCGTAGGGCGAGCGCGGCTCCGAGCGTGATCGGCCCGAGACGGCCGAAGTACATGAGGAGGATGAGGACGACCTGGCCGATCGGGGGGACGTCCGGGGTCATCCCCGTGCTCAGTCCGACGGTGGCGAACGCGGAGATCGCCTCGAACAGGGCCTCGTCGAGGGTGTGGTCGGTGACGGCGAGCAGGGCCATCGTCCCCCCGGCGATCGCGCCGACCCCGAGCAGGGCGACGGTGAGGGCCTGCCGCTGGACGTCCGTGGGCAGCCGCCGGCGGAGGACGTGGACGGTCGGCTCGCCGCGCAGCTCGGCCCAGATGACGAACCCGAGGAGGGCGAACGTCGTCACCTTGATCCCCCCGGCAGTCCCCGCCGACCCGCCGCCGACGAACATCAGTCCGTCGAGGGTGAGCAGGCCCTCGGGGCGCAGGCTCCCGATGTCGACGCTGTTGAACCCCGCGGTCCGCGCGACGACCGAGTGGAAGACCCCGGCGAGGACCCGGCCGCCCGGGTCGAGTGCCCCGAGGGTGCGGGGGTTGCTCCACTCGATGACGGTGAGGAGGACCGACCCGAGGACGAGGAGGGCGGCCGAGACCCAGACGGTGATGGCGGTGTGCAGGGACCAGCGCCCCGGACGCCGCCACTGCCGCCGCAGCTCCCACAGGACGGGGAACCCCAGCCCCCCGACGACGACGGCGAGCATGACCGGGACGCACACCCACGCGTCCGCGGCGTACCGGACGAGGCTGTCGCTCTCGAGCCCGAAGCCCGCGTTGTTGAACGCCGAGATGGCGTGGAAGACGCCGGAGTACAGCGCGGTGCCGACGGGCTCGTCGTAGTGGAGCCAGAGGCGGGCCGTGAGGACGGCGGCGACCGCGACCTCGACCACGGCGGCGATCGCGACGATGCCGAGGAGGACGCGGCGGACGTCGGCGACGGCGATCGTCCGCGACTCGGCGGCGGCGAGGAGCGACGCCCGCATCCCGAGGCGTCGCCCGATGAGGAGGACGAGGAGGGAGGCGAGGGTCATCACTCCGAGGCCGCCGACCTGGATCATGACGAGGATCGCGGTCTCGCCGAACGCGGACCAGTGGGTCGCGGTGTCGACGGTGACGAGGCCGGTGACGCAGGTCGCCGACGTCGCCGTGAAGAGGGCCGTGAGGAAGCTCGTCCCGACGCCCGTCGCGGTCGCCAGGGGCGTCATGAGGACGAGCGTGCCGACGGCGATGACGCCGGCGAAGCCGAGCATGACCGCCCGGGCGGGGTTGTCGACGAACTGCGCGACGGCGCTCGCCGACCGGCTTCCTCCACTCACGTCAGTCCACGGTAGGCGCATCGACCGGTCACAGACCGGAGGCTATTGCCCCCGACTCTCACATCTCGGCAACGGATGCATCACGGACCGGTTGCGCTTGGGGCCCAAAGGGGACGGATCCATTCGGGACTGTGGCCAAGCGCCGTGGCATGTGCTTGCGTGAAGAAGGACGGACGGGTCCAGTGGGCAGCGTCGCACTACCCTCTGGATGAACACAGCATGCACGTCGAGGTGAGGATGGTGAGCGGTGGCCGTCATCGAGGCCGAGCACGTCTACAAGGTCTTCGGGCGCAGGGGACGCGAGGGCGTCTCCCGGCTCGAGGCCGGGGAGACCCGCGCCGAGCTGCTCGAGGACGGGCTGACCGCCGGTGTCGTCGATGCGTCGTTCACCGTCGAGGAGGGCGAGATCTTCGTCGTCATGGGCCTGTCCGGCTCGGGCAAGTCGACGCTCATCCGGATGGTCAACGGGCTGCTCGAGCCGACCGCCGGGCACGTCCGGGTCTACGGGGACGACATCACGGCGATGTCCCCCAAGCAGCTACGCCAGGTGCGGCGTGACCGGGTGAGCATGGTCTTCCAGCACTTCGCGTTGTTCCCGCACCGGACCGTCGTGGAGAACGCCGCCTTCGGTCTCGAGGCCAAGGGGGTCGGCCGGAAGGAACGCGAGGACAAGGCCCGCGAGGCGCTGTCGATGACCGGGCTCGAGGGGTGGGCCGACCAGCTGCCCGCCCAGCTGTCCGGCGGGATGCGCCAGCGCGTCGGCCTTGCCCGTGCGCTCGCCGCCGAGACCGACATCCTCCTCATGGACGAGGCATTCAGCGCGCTCGACCCGCTCATCCGGCGCGAGATGCAGGACCAGCTCCTCGAGCTCCAGCACCGGCTCGGCAAGACCGTTCTGTTCATCACCCACGACCTCAACGAGGCGATGCGGATCGGGGACCGGATCGCGATGATGCGGGCCGGCGAGATCATCCAGGTCGGCACAGCCGAGGAGATCCTCACCAGTCCGGCCAACGACTACGTCGCCCAGTTCGTCGCCGACGTCGACCGGGCGCGTGTCCTCACCGCCGGCGCCGTCATGGAGCGTCCCGTCGCGGTGCTCGGTGCCGAGCAGGGCCCCCGGGCGGCGCTCCGGCTCATGCGCGAAAACCAGCAGACCTCCATCTTCGTCGTCGGCCGGGACCGGCTGCTGCGTGGGGTCGTCCACGAGGGGGCCGTCGCCCGGGCCCTCGAGGGCGGCCCCGACCAGCTCGACGGCGTCATCGAGGACGTCGACTTCGCCATCGCGGAGGACACCCCGCTCATCGAGGTGCTCTCCCGCGCAGCGGCCCAGGCCGTCCTGCCCGTCGTCTCGAGATCGGGCAAGCTCGTCGGCGTGCTGCCGCGGGTGACCCTGCTGTCCGTGCTCGGCGGCGGGAACGAGCCCGACGACGAGGAGCCCACCGAGACCCAGGAGGTGGCCGGTGTTCGCTGACATCGTGCGCAGCGCCGACCCGGTCGTGCCGCGGATCCCCATCGGTACCGCGTTCGAGGACATCGTCGACTGGCTGACCACCCACCTCGGCGGCCTGTTCGACCTCATCGACAGCGTCATCTCTGCCCTCGTCGACGGGATCGAGTCGGGACTGCTCGCCGTGCCGACCCTCGTGCTCATCGTCGTCCTCGCCGGCATCGCCCTGCTCCTGCGCGGCTGGAAGTTCGCCCTCTTCAGCGCGCTCGGACTCCTCCTCGTCGACGGGATGGCGCTCTGGGGGGACTCGATGAGCACGCTCGCGCTCATCCTCGTCGCGAGCATCGTCGCCGTCGTCATCGCCATCCCCGTCGGTGTGCTCGCCGCCCGGAACGAGGCGACGTCGAGGGTCGTCAAGCCCGTGCTCGACTTCATGCAGACCATGCCCGCCTTCGTCTACCTCATCCCCGCGGTGACGTTCTTCAGCATCGGCAAGGTGCCCGGCGTCATCGCCACCGTCGTGTTCGCGATGCCTCCCGGAGTCCGCCTCACCGAGCTCGGCATCCGCCAGGTCGACAAGGAGGTCGTCGAGGCGGGGCACGCCTTCGGCGCGACCCCGTCCGAGATCCTCCGCAACATCCAGGTGCCGCTCGCGACGCCGACGATCATGGCCGGGGTCAACCAGGTCATCATGCTGGCCCTGTCGATGGTCGTCATCGCCGGGATGGTCGGCGCCGGCGGGCTGGGCGGAAAGGTCTTCGAAGCGATCACCCGGCTCAACATCGGGCTCGGGTTCGAGGCAGGCCTCGCCGTGGTCATCCTCGCGATCTACCTCGACCGGATGACCGGCGCCCTCGGGGAGCGTTCGGCCGTCGCCAAGGCCGAACGGATGACCTCCGCGCGGGGATGAGCGCGGAGGCGGGGCCCCGCCACTCGGAGTCCCGACACCACCGACCTGTTCGCAACAGAAGGGAACCATCGTCATGAAGCGCACACTGCGCTCCATCGCCACCGCCACCACGGCCGGCATCGCCATCCTCGGGCTCGCCGCCTGCGGGAGCAGCGACAGCGGCTCGGCCGGGTCCGACACCGCCTCCGGCTCCTCGTCCGCCTCCGGCGGAGGGGGCGGCACCATCACCATCGGGTACATCCCGTGGGACGAGGACATCACGGTCACGAACACCTGGAAGCAGGTCCTCGAGGACCAGGGCTACACCGTCGAGACGAAGCAGCTCGACGTGGCGCCGACGTTCGTCGGCCTCTCGAAGGGCGACATCGACCTCTTCTTCGACGCGTGGCTGCCCAAGACCCACGAGGACTACTGGAAGAAGTACGGCGACAAGATCGACGACATGGGGGTCTGGTACGACAACGCCAAGCTCACCATGGCGGTCCCCGACTACGTCGACGTCCAGTCGATCGCCGACCTCAAGGGCAAGGCCGACGAGTTCAACGGGAAGATCATCGGGATCGAGCCCGGCGCGGGGCTGACCCGGATCACCCAGGACCAGGCGATCCCGGACTACCAGCTCGGCGACAGCTACAAGCTCCTCACGTCCTCGACGGCGGCCATGCTGTCCGAGCTCAAGAAGGCCACGGACGCGAAGAAGCCGGTCGTCGTCACGCTGTGGCGGCCGCACTGGGCGTACGCGGCGTTCCCGATCCGGGACCTCAAGGACCCGAAGAACGCCATGGGTGACGCGGAGAAGATCCACACCCTGGCCCGCCAGGGCTTCGCGAACGACTTCCCGGACGTCGCGAAGATGCTGGGGAAGTTCACGATGAACGACGAGCAGCTCGGCTCCCTGGAGAACCTCGTCCTCCAGGAGAACAGCGACGACCCGGCCAAGGGCGTCAACGAGTGGCTCAAGGACAACCCGGACTTCGTCAGCCAGCTCACCGGCTGAGCCGGGAGACCGGGTCCCGGCGGGGCCGCGTGCCAGGACGGCGCGCGGCCCCGCCGCACGGCTCGGCCTCCCTGCAGGCTCGCTCCGCCCCGGCACCGGCCACGCAGTACCGTGGTTCCCGCCCGGGGGTGGGCGTGGTGGCCACTCACCGGCGACACGGGGCCGGGATCGAGGTGCCGGGATGGACGTCGACGTCACCGAGGTGGCTCCCGGCGTCCACCACGCCCGGGCCAGGCACGTCGGGTGGACCCTCGTCGTCGAGGGCGGCGAGGTCACGGTCGTCGACGCGGGCCTGCCGGGGGACCGGGACCGGGTCGTCGCCTCGCTGGCACGCATCGGCCGCGGCCCCGCCGACGTCGACGCGGTGGTCCTCACCCACGGCCACCCCGACCACGTCGGCGCCGCCGCCTGGCTGCACACCGCGCACGGCGTTCCGGTGCACGCCCACCCCGACGAGGCCGCGAACGTCCGGGGAGAGCGGACGGAGCAGGTGGGCGAGGCCCGGCTGCTGCGGATGGTCTGGCGGCCGCGGGTGGCCCGGTGGATGCTCGACGTCCTCCGCGACGGCATCGCCCGACCCGACCGCACCATGGACCTCGAGCTCGACCGGGCCGGACCGCTCGACGTCCCCGGCTCCCCGGTGCTCGTCCCCACCCCGGGGCACACGAGCGGGCGCTGCGCGCTCCACCTGCCCGGCCGGGGCGTCGTTCTCGCCGGGGACGCGCTCATGACCGAGCATGCCCTCGACCCCGGCGCGGGGCCCCGGCTGCTCCCGGACTTCTTCAACACCGACACGAGCAGGGCCCTTCGGTCGCTCGAGGCTCTACGCGGCCTGGCCGGGGAGGTCGTCGTCCCCGGACACGGGCCCGCCTACCGGGGCAGCCCGGCCCGTGCCGTGGAGCTCGCCCTCGCGGCCTCCTCCCGCCCCGGCTCGTGACCTGCCACGGGATCGGTCACCTCCGCTCGAGGAGGCCCTTGACGTACCCCGCCTGACCGGCGTGCTGGGTCGTGTCCCCGATGACGCTGACGAGCCGGACGCCCGCAGTCACCGGGGGATCCCACCTGTCGTCGATGACCCGCTCGAGGTCGGCGTCGGACATCCCCCCGACGACCTCGACCGCGCGGGCGTGGACGGCGTCCTGGTATCCGGTGAGCAGGGCGGGGTCGTCGACCCGGAAGGCGCGGACGTCCTCGGGGGAGTGGCCGAAGCCGAAGTCCCCGTCGCGGTAGGGCAGGTCGAAGCGCCGCGCCCACCCCTGCGCGGTCCACACCTGCTCGCTGCCCGCGAGCCCGGCGACGTGGTCGTCCTCGACCCGGGTGAGGTGCCAGAGGAGCCACCCGATCGAGTTCGTCCCGGGGCTCGGCTGCCAGAGCAGCGCCTCGACGTCGAGGTCGTCGGCGATCGACGCGACGAGGCTCCGGACGCGCCCGAGGGCGTCGATGATGAGCTGGGCCGCCGGTGTGGGTGCACTCATGGGTCCATCCTGCAACCGATCCGCTGTGACGTCACGCCCCGCCGGCGGGTAGGCTCTCGCCGGTGTGGAGGTCATGATGAAGAGAAAACCCGCCGTGCTGCTCGCCGCCGCCGTCCTCGCGGCCGCGCCCGTCCTCGCGGCCGCGCCCGCAGTGGCGTCACGCTCCGCGGGGTACGCCGTCCTGCACACGACCCTCCCCACCGGCGCACGACCCGTCGTCCGGTGGAACGGCTGCCAGCGGATCACGTACAAGGTCAACCTCGCCGCCGTGCCCCGGCCGCGCCGGGCGGCGGTCCTTCGGGAGACGCGGACGACGGTCCACGCGCTCGGTGCGAGGACCCGGTTCACCTTCACCTACCGCGGGCAGACCGCGGAGGTCCCGCGCCGCGGGAACATCGACCGGCAGAGCGCCGAGCTCCTCATCGCCTACGCCAAGCCGGGGGCGACGAACATCGACCTCTCCGGCAACATCATGGGCCAGGGCGGCGTGAGCTACCGGTCGTGGGGGAGGGCCTCCCACGGGCGGACCGTGTACCGGGCGGCGGCGACCCGCGGGTACGTCGTCATCGACGCCCCGGACATGCTCCGGCGCACCCGGCCCGGCTTCGGGCCGGGGCCACGCCGGACAAACCTCCTCGCGCACGAGCTCGGGCACGCCGTCGGCCTCCAGCACGTCGGGCTGAGGACGGCCCTGATGAACCCCGTCCTCGGCCCGAGGACGCCGAGGCTGTACTCCGCCCCCGGGGAGACCGCCGGGCTCCGGAGGCTCGGGCGGTCCGCGGGCTGCATCCCGATGGCGGGCTCCGGCGTCCGCGACCTCCGCTGACCGACGCCGGCCGGGACGGGCTCGGCTGTGGTGTCCGGACGGCCGGCACGGCACGGCACGTTCAGTCGATCCGGGCGATCGGCGTCGACTGCAGGACGGTGGCCTCCTCCTCGACGAGGATGTGGACGACACCTGCGGCAGGGGAGGGGACGTCGGCGGCGACCTTGTCGACCTGGACCTCCGCGAGGAGCTGGTCGACGCGCACGGTCTCCCCGTCCCGGACGAACCACGTCGAGAGCACTCCCTCGGCGTCGGGCGTCTCCTTCGACAGGGCGGGGAAGAGGACGTCGGTCATCGCGCGACGGAGCGGCGGATCGCCGCCTCGATCCGGTCGGGCCGCGGGAGCACGGCGAACTCGAGCGAGCGGGCGTACGGGATGGGGACGTCGGGGACGGCGACCCGCTCCACGGGGACCGTGAGGAGGGTGGGGTCGTGGTCGGTCACCGTGGCGACCACCTCCCCGGAGAGGCCGAACGAGAGGTAGTCCTCGTCGACGACGACGAGCCGGCCCGTCTTCGCGACCGAGGTGAGGATCGCGTCGCGGTCGAGGGGGACGAGGCTGCGCAGGTCGAGGACCTCGACGTCGACGTCCTCGGCCGCGAGCGTGTCCGCGACGTCGAGGGCGTGGTGGACCGACAGCGACAGGGTCACGACCGTGACGTCGGCGCCCTCCCGGGCGACGCGCGCCCGGCCGATCGGGACGACGTGCTCCCCCTCGGGGACCTCGTCGGTGGCCCTGGGGTTCTTCGTCATCCACGGGATCCCCATGATCCCCTTGTGGAACATGTAGACGACGGGGTTGTCGTCCCGGATCGCCGACGTCATCAGGCCCTTCGCATCGGCGGGGGTGCTCGGGACGACGACCTTCATCCCCGGCAGGTGGGCGAACGTCCCCCACAGGCACTGCGAGTGCTGCGCGCCGTCGCCGTAGCCGCCGCCGACCGCGGTCGTCAGGACCATGGGGACGGCGACGTGGCCGCCCGACTCGTAGTGGATCTTCGCCATGTGGTTGTAGATCTGGTCGAGGCAGACCCCGAGGAAGTCGGCGAACATCAGCTCGACGACCGGACGCATCCCCTCGACGGCGGCCCCGATGCCGAGACCGATGAACGCGGTCTCCGAGATGGGCGTGTCGATGATGCGTTCGGGGCCGAACCGGTCGAGCAGGCCGGTCGTCGAGCTGAAGATCCCTCCGTAGGCGCCGACGTCCTCGCCGAGGTAGAACACCGACAGGTCGCGTTCCATCTCCTGCGCGACGGCCTCGACCATCGCCTTGGACGTCGTCAGCCGTCGGCTCGCGTGGGCGGTGGGGGTGCTCGGTGCGTCGGTGATCGTCATCCTCGGGTCTCCTCAGGCGAATACGTCGGACGTCGCCGACGCCGGGTCGGGCACCGGGCTGTCCTTGGCGAAGGTGACCGCGTCCTCGACCCGGGCGCTCGCGGCCTCGCGGACGCTCGTGACGGCGGCGTCGTCGAGGATGCCGGCGTCACGGAGGATGCGCTCGTACCTGGGGATCGGGTCGTGCGCCGCGACCTCGGCGAGGTCGGGCCGGTAGCCTTGGGCGTCGCCCTCGAAGTGGCCCAAGAGCCGCACGGTGTGCACCTCGATGAGGGTGGGGCCGCCGCCCCCTCGGGCCCGTTCGATGGCGTGCCGGGCGGCGTCGAAGACCGCCTCGACGTCGTTGTCCTCGACCCGCTCCCCGGGGATGCCGTAGGAGGTCGCCCGCTCGGCGTTCGAGCCGACCGCCGTCGAGGCCGACCGCGGCACCGAGATTCCCCAGTCGTTGTCCTCGACGACGAAGACGACGGGGAGCGACCACAGCGCCGCGAGGTTGAGAGACTCGTGGAACCCCCCCTGGTTGGCCGCGCCCTCGCCGGTCACGGCGACGGCGATCCCGCCGGTTCCGTGACGCTGGAAGGCGAAGGCCTGGCCGAGCGCCGGTGGGTAGCCCTCGGCGATGATGCCCGAGCACGAGAAGTGGGTGGCCGGGTCGAACAGGTGCATGTGGCCGCCCCGGCCCCGCCCGAGGCCGGTCTCCCGGCCGAAGATCTCGGCCGTCATCCGCCGCAGGTCGACCCCGTGGGCGACGGCGAAGTGGTGGGGGCGGTGGGTCGCGGTCACCGCGTCGCCGGCCGTGAGGTGGGCGCAGACGCCGGCGGCGACGGGCTCCTGGCCGGCCGAGAGGTGCATCTCTCCCGGGATGAGCCCCTTGGCGATGTCGAAGCCGGGTCCCTTGTCGGCGTGGTACTCGCGCAGGATCGCCTCCTCGTACGTCCTGCAGAGCACCATCGTCTCGTAGAGGCGGTGGCGCACGCCCGGGGACGGGGTCGGCCTCCCGCCGAGTCGGTCGGTCTCGGGGGCCTGCGCCTCGGACGCGGCGGACGCCGATGGAGCGGACTGTGTCGTCATGAGGGCCTCCCGTGCACGCTCGTCACCTCGCACGCTATGACCCCGGCGAGGCCGTCACAACGGCCCGTTGTTCACATGGTGATAGAGGCCCCGGCGGTCTCCTCGGGGCCGGCGAAGGCGATGAGCCGGGCGGCCCGGACGAGCTTCTCGCGCCGCTCGAGGACGCGACCGAGCCGGTGGGAGGGGACGGACACCGCGACCGCGGCCGAGAACGATGCCGAGGGGACGGCGACGGCGACGCAGGCCGTGCCGAGGGCGTACTCCTCCCGGTCGAGGCTGTACCCGGGAGCAGCCTCGAGCTCGCGCATGAGGGCCCGGGCGTCGGTGACGGTGTGGTGGGTGAGGTCCGCGAGCGGGTGGTCGGAGAGGTAGTCCCGGCGCTGGGCTGCCGGGAGGGTCGCGAGGACGGCCTTGCCGAGTGCGGTCGCGTGGGCGGCGTCGTGGAAGCCCACCCAGAGGTCAGCGCGCGGGGCGTCGGGGGAGTCGACGACGTCGACGAGCCGCACCTCGCCGTCGCCGAGGACCGAGAGGTAGGCGGCGGCGTGGAGCCCGTCGCGGAGCTCGGCGAGGACCTCGTGGGAGCGGGCGGGCCGAAGGCCGCTGCCTCCGGGCCCGCTGGAGAGCGCTGCGATCCGGTCGCCGAGGACGTACCCGCCCTCGATCCTGCGGAGGTAGCCCTCGTGGACGAGGGTGCGGACGAGGTGGTAGACGGTCGGGAGGGGAAGGGCAGCGGCTCGGGCGAGGCTCTTCGCGGAGAGGGGACGATCGGCGTCACCGACGACGTCGAGCAGCCGGAGGGCGCGGCGGACCGACTTGATGAACGTCGGCTGTGCTCCCATCGACCCTCCCCCCGCCACGGTATGTCCGGCAGGGGCCCGAGGCAACGGGTCCGGGCGGCTGCGCTGCCCGGGTCGGGCTACCGCGGGCGGGTGCGCGCCCTCGGTGGCTTCGGCGCCTTCGGCGGCTGGGACTCGGCGTGGAGCACGGACTCCTCGAGCCAGTCGGCGAGGCCGTCCGCGTCGAGGAGGCTCGCGTCGACGACGACGATCCCGCGCATCGGCCGCCCGGTGAAGTCCATCTCCCGGGCGCCGCGGGCGAGCGCGTCGTCGTGGGCCTCCCGGCCCAGCCGGACCATGAGGTCGTCGTGGATGATGCCGCAGGCCATGTGGGTGTTGACCATGAACACGAGCCCCCCGAACATCGCGCGCTCCTCGAACGGCGCTCGCGGGGCGAGCTCGTCACGGACCCGGTCGGCGAGGGCGGTGTCGTACACCATCCCCCCATGATCGTCTGCTCCCGGCGCCGCGCCAAGGGCGGGCGGCGGCCAGCGGCGCTCCTTCGACTCGACGAGCGGGCCGTCGGTGAGTCCGCGGGTCTCACTCCCTCGGGTACTCCTCCGACTCGTCGCCGACGACGACGGACTGCTCGACGACGTCAGCCTCGTCCGCGTCGACCTCGACGTGGGTGACCGGCGGGTCCGGGAGGTCCTCGCCGGGGTGCGGGTCGGCCTCGGGGCCGCGGTCCGTCGGGTCGACGTCGTCTCGTGCCTCGTTCATCGCGTCCTCGATTCCCCCGACGGGCGTCCGCCCGGTGCTGCTGCGGGGACGGTCCGAGTGTGACGCACTCCGGTGCCGCCTCGCCGCCGCAGGGCATCGAAGATCGCATCAGGTCCAGAGCGCCGAGCCAGGCTCGTCCAGTTACTCACCACGGAACGGACTCATGTGCCGCCCTGCGTGGCGGCGCCGGTCAGGTGCTCTGCCGTGACTGGATCTGGTCGCCCGGCGCAGTCTCCGCTGGGGTCGTCGAGTCGGTTGCCGGGCGGGTCCTTGAGATCGTCGAGGATCTCGGCGGCTTCGGGGGAGACCCCGGCGGTGACCCGGCTGGCCTACCCCTCGGGCTCGAGCACCCTGGTCGCGGGCCCGACCACCGACCAGGGGCAGGCGGTGGCGCTGGTCGCCTAGTCGTGGCCCCGTCTTGATCGTCTGCGTTCTTGGGTCAGGCTCACAAGAGGCGCCACCACCAAGAAGCCACCGCAGAGGAGAAGGATCACGTCGAACCAGAGACTATCGTCGGAGCGGCTGAGCATAAAGCCGACCGTGAGGACTATGCCCAATAGGCCCGATGCAATCGTCAAAAGAGCGGTGACTTCGTAGCGCTGTAACTTTCGCATCAATTGCACTTCCCACCAAGGTCCCAGCCCAGTTGACGCGCGGAAATGACGAAATCAAACTCGTAGCCAAGCACAGCCAAGAACAGCCACGGAGCCACCGACGCTGTGTAGAACAGGAGCGCGCTGCCAATGGTAATAGCGAAGACCGCTGCGATGTCCTTTAGCCAATCGATTCGCCCAGTTGGATCGACGTAGTTGACGGGGTTGTTGCCGGCGTATTGGTAGGGGTTGGCGTTGCTCGGGTCGTTCAGATGGGTGATGGGGTCGGTGGTGGTCCAGGCGCCGGTGGTGGTGTCGTTCCAGCGGGTGCCGTGCTTGACCCAGGTGGTGCCGATCCGGTGGACCGCCGCGTTCACCGACAGCTCCGGATCCTCCTCACGGGCCTCGTGCACGAGCCGCATCGCTCGCTCCCGCAGCTCCTGCGGATACTTCCTCGGTGCCGGCATGACCTGATCCTCTCGGGAAATCAGACCCTGCACGAGACCCGGGGCGGTTCAAAACCGTCCGGGAACCGGCTCCGCCCCCCAATCACATAACACTCAACTGGTGTCGGACGAAAACACAGAGGCAGCGATTGCGGCAGAGATGCAGCAGATGTCATTCTGCCCTAGTTTCCCTGCGTGACGTCAGGGCCAAAGTAGTGACAACAAGGACAGCGAACATGACGAGAGATGCTCCAACGCTCGCGTGACCTAGGGCAAAGAGCGCGATGGCGAGTACGAGGACAAAGACAGCACCGACCGAGAGCCTCCTTCTTGCGGCTTGTGACAACTTCGCCTCGCCACGACGACGAAGGACAAGAAGCGCCGCAACCGTGAACGTCAGGGGACCAATCCACACGAAGATGGCGCTCAGGGGGTCAATTCCCATTACTATCCCTTAAAGTTTTCGTATGCGTATTGGTAAGCGTAACCCACAAGGGCCCCTAGACCACTACAAGCGGCGATTGCGGGCTCTTCGACTTTCCGCGGGGCGGGGCCGTGGTCACGCTGCGTCTCGTCGTGCTCGGGTGAGCGCGATGGTTGAGAGTATCCGCCGCTGGTAGTTCTCGAGGTTGCGGAAGCCGCAGGCGACGCGCTTGGTGTTCTTGATGATCCGGTTGAAGCCTTCGGTGCGGGCGTTGGTGACTTCGAGGGTGAGGGCGACGTGGATGGCCGGCCACCAGGTCTCGATGGTGGTGGCGAGCCGGGTGGTCTCGGGCATGTCCGCTCTCGCGGCGTCCCGGTAGAACTCGTAGAGGCTCAACGGCTCTCCGACTTTGAGCGGGGTGCCCTGACCTGAGAGGGCTCGTGGCCCCGGTCATGCTGTTGGTCTCTACTCCTACAGCGGCACGAGGCCACGAGCATGATCGACAGTACGTCAGTGCTGTTCGGGCTGGAAGACGAGTTCGCCGTCACCAGTCTCGAGCGGCTGAGCAGCAGCGACCTGAGGGTCGTCATCGAGCAGCGGGACCGGGAAGCGCCCTGCCCGGCGTGCGGTGTCCTCACGACCCGGGTCAAGGACCGCCCGCTGGTGCGGATCAAGGACCTGGACGCGTGCGGGCAGGTGATCGAGCTGTGGTGGCGAAAGCGGCGCCTGACCTGCCCCGAGCCGCTGTGCGCGACAGGCTCGTTCACGCAGCAGTCGGAGGCGATCCCCGCGCGGGCGCGGCTGACCTGCCGGCTGCGCGAGGCGATCGCGACCGAGATCGCCTCCGGGAACCGGGCGGTCGACGAGGTCGCCCGGTCCCATCGGGTGTCGTGGCCGACGGCGCACCGGGCGTTGGTCGCCGCCGCGGCCAGGTGGCTACCGGCCCCGGAGCCGGTGCGGGTGCTCGGGATCGATGAGACCCGAGCCCGCTCGGTACGGTGGGTCCTGGCCGACGCCGGCTGGCGCCGCACCGACCCGTGGCTGACCAGCTTCGTCGACGCCGACACCACCGGCCCCGGCCGGATGCTCGGGTTGGCGCCCGGCCGGTCCGGGGCGTGCGTCAAGGACTGGCTCTCCGAACAGAGCGCCGAGTTCCGGGACGCGATCGAGGTCGTCGTGATCGACACCTCCGCGCCGTACGCCTCCGGGATCCGCGCGGCCCTACCGGGTGCGCGGATCGCTGTCGACAAGTGGCACCTGGTGGCCCTGGCCAACCAGGTCGTCATCGAGGTGCGCCAGCGGGTCACCCGTGAGCGCTACGGCCGGCGCGGCACGACCGCCGAGCGGGTGTGGGTCAACCGGCAGCTGCTCCTGACCGGCTACGAGCACCTGTCCACCAAGCAGCGCGCCCGCCTCAAGGCGACGTTCGCGTCCGAGGACCCCACCGGCGAGATCGGCGCCGCCTGGGGCGTCAAGGAACGCCTACGGATGCTGCTCACCGAGACCGACGAGCACCGGATCCGACATCGCCTCTACGAGTTCTACCGCCCGAGTCGTGCCACTTTAGTGTGTCGATGCTGAGGGGCTGATCGCGTCGAGGATCTGCTGTGCCGCGTTGGTGATGGGGTCGGCGGCGAGGTGTTCGTGACCTGCGATGTGGACGGTGATCTGCTGCAGGGGCCGCAGCGTGCGGATGATCTTCTTGATGCTCAGCCCGGTCGCGTCCTGCAGGTAGCGCGCGACGGCGAGAGCGGCGAACACGATGGTCAGGTGGGCCTCGATCGCGTCGCGGGTGTGGTGGAACATGGGCCGGGCGCGTAGGTCGGTCTTGGACATCCGGAACGAGGCCTCGACGTGCCACAGGTCGTGGTAGCTGGCGATGACCTCGCCGGCGGGCATCACCGGGACGGGGATGTTGGTGACGTACCCCTTCAACCCGGCCAGGCGCCGGGCCCGCGCGAGGGAGGCCTCGTCCAGGGTGGTGGTCCGGTTCTTGACGGTCACGAACCGGGGAGTGCGGGCGGCCTTCTCGCCGGCGATGACGGCCTTGGCGCGGTTCTCCTGCGCGGTGAGGGTCTTGGCGTCCCGGGCCGCGCGTTTCGCGGAGTAGGCCCACACCGCCCGCCACGACTTCTCGTGGACCGCCGGGTCCCACACCGGCTCGGCCCGCAGGTGGGTGTCGTTGACCGCGGCCGCGGTCTTGGTCGCGACCCGCGGGGTGATGGTGTCGATGAGCTGCCCGTCGGTGAACGCGTCACCGTGCCAGCGGAAGTGCGAGGCCAGGTCAGCGGGAGCCTTGGTAACCCGGGAGCCGACGATGAACCGCAGCCCGGCCTCGTCCAACGCTTTGAGGTTCGAGCCGGAGAGCATCCCGGCGTCAGCGACGACGACGAAGTCGCTCAGACCGTGGCGGGCCTGAAAGCCTTGGATGACCGGCAGCAGGGTGGCCGTCTCGGCCTTGTTGCCCTCGAAGCAGCCGATCTCCAACGGGAACCCGCCCCGGTCGACCAGGAGCCCGACGACGACTTGGGGGTCGACGCGGCGCTCCTTGGAGTAGCCGACCTTGCGCAGCCCGTCCTCCTTCTCCGCCTCGAAGTACAAGGTGGTGACGTCGTACAGGCACAGGCTGATGTCGCCGTTGGTGGCGGCGTGGGTGAAGCAGGCGGCCGCGACCTGGTCCCGGTACCCACCGGCGCCGGCCCGCTTCAACGTGCGGAACACGGTGCGCAGTGAGGCGTGCTCGATCCCGAGCTCGTCCAGCACGCGCAGCGAGTCCACCTTCGACGTCGGCTCGATGATCCGCGCCAGGACCAGCTGGGCGAACGCGGCGTCGTCGACGGCGTCGAACCCGAGCCGGGCGTAGGCGCCGGCCAACACCTGCCACAGCACCGCATGACGCTTCCCGGTGATCACCGCGTGACCCGTGGGCACCCGCCCCTGGGCCAGGTCCAGCTCGCCCTGCCCCGGGTGCAACCGATTCCGCGCCGCCGCCAGCAAGGCCGACAGCTCGGCGTCGGTGTGCGCCGACCCGAGGTGCTCCAGCACCCGGTCCCGCCCGGCGACACGCTCGGCGATCTGTACGGCGGTGGCCCCCGAGGCGGTCTTCACCTTCCGCACGAACGCCACGAGCCCGACCCTACCGGCCGGATTAGTGTGTCAACACACTCGCTCGCACCTCCCTGACCAGCACAAACGCCGCCCGATCACACCGAACCGCCCAACGTGGCACGAGTCAGGACAAGGCGACGTTCGCGTCCGAGGACCCCACCGGCGAGATCGGCGCCGCCTGGGGCGTCAAGGAACGCCTACGGATGCTGCTCACCGAGACCGACGAGCACCGGATCCGACATCGCCTCTACGAGTTCTACCGGGACGCCGCGAGAGCGGACATGCCCGAGACCACCCGGCTCGCCACCACCATCGAGACCTGGTGGCCGGCCATCCACGTCGCCCTCACCCTCGAAGTCACCAACGCCCGCACCGAAGGCTTCAACCGGATCATCAAGAACACCAAGCGCGTCGCCTGCGGCTTCCGCAACCTCGAGAACTACCAGCGGCGGATACTCTCAACCATCGCGCTCACCCGAGCACGACGAGACGCAGCGTGACCACGGCCCCGCCCCGCGGAAAGTCGAAGAGCCACTTCAACTGGGAAGAGTCAGTTGACCAACCAATACGCCCCGACAGCGCTAGGACAGCGGCAACGTGCTCTATTTTCCATCAGCATTCCGGCGATGGTCCAGCCAAGATCCAAACTGCACAAGAAGCATCAAGCATCGCACAGTAGCATACAGAAATACGACAATAGATACCGACCCCAACACATATAGCAAGGTCGAACCTCCCGAGCGATGGCCCGCGCTGGATACGAGACGGCTGACCACCAGGGACACGACGAGAAGAGCGCCGTGAAATACCATGGTCTTACCCGAAGGGCGTCGCTTAGTTTCCGAGTTGCCCAAAGAACGTCGTCCCAACTACTGCTTGTTGAAATATCCCTGCCCCGCAACCATACACGGCTCTTCGACTTTCCGCGGGGCGGGGCCGTGGTCACGCTGCGTCTCGTCGTGCTCGGGTGAGCGCGATGGTTGAGAGTATCCGCCGCTGGTAGTTCTCGAGGTTGCGGAAGCCGCAGGCGACGCGCTTGGTGTTCTTGATGATCCGGTTGAAGCCTTCGGTGCGGGCGTTGGTGACTTCGAGGGTGAGGGCGACGTGGATGGCCGGCCACCAGGTCTCGATGGTGGTGGCGAGCCGGGTGGTCTCGGGCATGTCCGCTCTCGCGGCGTCCCGGTAGAACTCGTAGAGGCGATGTCGGATCCGGTGCTCGTCGGTCTCGGTGAGCAGCATCCGTAGGCGCTCCTTGACGCCCCAGGCGGCGCCGATCTCGCCGGTGGGGTCCTCGGACGCGAACGTCGCCTTGAGGCGGGCGCGCTGCTTGGTGGACAGGTGCTCGTAGCCGGTCAGGAGCAGCTGCCGGTTGACCCACACCCGCTCGGCGGTCGTGCCGCGCCGGCCGTAGCGCTCACGGGTGACCCGCTGGCGCACCTCGGTGACGACCTGGTTGGCCAGGGCCACCAGGTGCCACTTGTCGACAGCGATCCGCGCACCCGGTAGGGCCGCGCGGATCCCGGAGGCGTACGGCGCGGAGGTGTCGATCACGACGACCTCGATCGCGTCCCGGAACTCGGCGCTCTGTTCGGAGAGCCAGTCCTTGACGCACG
>CAWAOO010000006.1:0-438409 GCA_963783735.1 uncultured Actinomycetota bacterium
TCCGTGGGGTCCTCCTGGCCGCCGTGGAGAGCATCTTCCGGATCGACGGCGCGACCGGGCACGAGGTCGTGTTCCTGTACTCGGGTCGCCTCGAGCCCCAGCCGGCTGCCACGAACGCCACCCTCACCGAGAGCGACGGCAGCATCGTGCCGGTCGTCTGGCGGCCCTTCGACGACTCAGGGGAGCCTCTGCCGCTGTACCCCGCCGCGGTGGCTCCGTGGATCCGCTCCCTGGCCGGCCGACCGTAGCCGGTGGCTCCTCCCGGGCCGGTCGCCCGGGCGGGGTTGACACGCGGCGACCGCGGTCGCCAGAGTTTCGGGATGTCCGACGTCGACGACCTGCCCGCTGTCCCTGCCGCGCCGACCGGTCTCCCGGGACGTCTTGAACTCGGTGCCTTCTCGGTCTCCTTGAGCGTGGCGGATCTCGGAGCCTCACGCGCGTTCTACGAGAAGCTCGGCTTCGAGGTGACGGGCGGTGCGTCAGAACACGACTACCTCATCCTCAAGAACGGTGAGTGCACGATCGGTCTGTTCCACGGCATGTTCGAGGGGAACATCCTCACCTTCAACCCGGGCCTCACCCCGCGGATGGAGCGGCTGGAGTCCTACGCGGATGTCCGCACCATCCAGAAGTCTCTCGAGGACGAGGGTGTCCAGCTGCAGGCCCGCGCCGAGGGAGAGTGCGGTCCGGCGTCGATAGCCCTCAGCGACCCGGACGGCAACGCGGTGCTGATCGACCAGTTCTTCTGATCCACCCGCGTCCGCCCGGGTCGCCCGGGCCCGGCGACGCCGCCCGCGGCTGACGAGACCGGCGCCTTCTGCGAACCGGTTCGCGGCGGGAGGACGCCCGCCGACGGGGGAGGTCTCACATCCCTCGTCCGAATGCGCGGACCTCGCCGAGAACCACCCCGCCACTGCCGTTGACGAGAACTCGTGGTGATCGCCGCCTGGTCGACGCGAGGATGACCTGGCCGTGCCACGGCACCACGAGGGTCCGGCCGTCGACCCTGAGCGACTCCACCTCGGCGCTGGTGCGCAGGACCACGTATCGGATCCAGCGGCCACTCCACGGCCATCGATCCGCGCCCCCTCGGCCGTCGTGGACCCCGCCGCCGCCCTCGATGGCGATGACTCCGGGATCGATCCCGGGATCCGCTGCTGGCGGCCAGCCGAGGAGATCCGGCAACCGGGTGGGACGCGGGTCGAGCAGGTCCCTGTCCGCTGTCCCGCCGCCACCGCCGAGCAGGTGCCAGCTCGTGCCGAGCCTGCTCAAGGCCCAGGTCTCGGACAGGACGCCCCCCGCCCCGCGCCGGGCGAACAGGGTGACCGCGACATCGTCGACGACGTCAACTGCCATCGGAGCGAACCGGCGACGTCGGCTCAGCCGAAACACCGGCTCGACGTGCCGGGACTGGATCAAACGGACGCTCTCAGCGACCGCGTCGTAGGCCACGTCCCCATGGTAGGAGGGGCTTCGACTCGACAACCTTCGAGCCCCGAGGCAGCGCACCCCCGTGCCGCGACGCGGACGGTCGACTGACGGCGGTGCAGCAACTCCCGGTGAGGCCGAGCTCCGTCAGGAACTGTGGAAGTCCGCTCGACCCCAACGTCGCGGTTCCGCCGGGGGCCGCCGCGTAGTACGCGACGCGCACACGGCCAGTGTTTCGCCGCACACGGCCAGTGTTTCGCCGCACACGGCGTCCCACCGGCGCCGTGACCGACCCCATCGTCGTCGACGGCGAACGCGCTTGCCCTCGAGCTGACCGCGCCGTCGCGTCGTCGTCCCTGCAGCACGGATCAGTGGATGAGGAGGAGCCCCAAGCCGATGAGGAGTGCCGATCCCAGCGTGAGGGCGAGGATCACGACGGGGCCACGCTTGCCGCCGGCGTGGCGGAGTGCGATGGCCAGAGGACCAATCGGGTGTGGCACGGCTTCTCCTCGGAGGACGACGGATGCAGCGGTTCGAACTTGCCCGAGAGCCACCGATGCCCGTGAGAGGCCGAGCTCGTGGGCGCCTTCGAGATCGGCTTCGAGCTCTTCGCGGTATCGGTCGCGGTGCTGCCCTGCCCATGCCAGCGAGACCACGCGCAGGAACACCCGGGTGAGGCCGTTCACGCGAGGCTCCCGGGGGTTCTCGCCAGGTCGACGGCAGGGCGCCGACTCTCGCGCGGCTGCTCGGTGATGAGACGAACGGCTGCTGCCGCGCCAGGCACCGTGAGGCGGTAGAGACGACGCCGAGGTCCGGGACGCGCCCCGCCCGGCTCCCACGTCGACTCCACCCAGCCTGAGCGTTCGAGCCGCTCCAGGATCGGGTAGACCGTCCCGGCGGGACGACCGGTGGCCTTGACGATCCGAAGCCCCCACGTGTCGGGCCCCTCGGTATGCAGCGACCTCACCACGTCGACCGTGGCGGCAGTGATGCGGCTCAGCGGCTCCATGGCGCTTATTCTAGCTATATAGATCTAGACGTCAACCAGCCCTCCACCGGCAGGCCAGCGCGCCCCCCGGCGCTCTGGCCGCGTCCGCTGAAGAAAGCCGGTCGCGGGTCGGTGCGCTGAGCCCCCTGCGCCCGCCTCTCGATGTCACACGGCCTGGTCGACTCGCGGCACTGTGCGGCCCTTTCGAGGTGCCGGTTCGCGCGGCCGCGGGACGTGAGCTCAGGGACTCGGGGGGAGAAGAGAGGAGGGGGCGTCGCCGGCCGTCGCCTCCCGGTGAGCGGTCGCCAGTCGGTCGGCGTCGCGCTCGGGAAGGAACCCTGAGTCCTGGTGGCAGTCGTGGCAGACCGTGACGGCTCGTCGGCCGAGGTGGACGACCTCTACCAGGTGCGGATGGCATGCCTCTGCACCTCCGTGCTGGTGGTCGCGTCGATGGACCGCATCGACCGTGTTCGCAGCCACCGGATCAGGGGACTGCTCGCGCTTGGTACTCGCCATCGAGCCACCCTCCCGAGATCGGGTCTCTCTGCGCCCAGCGAACCGCCTGTCGAGGGTCGGGGCGATCGGGCAATGGGGCAGGAAGCCCGGACAATCGTAGGAGGGACCATCGGGTGATCGTCCGTCCCTGTGCTCGGTGTCGGCCATGGTGCAAGTCCCACACCGGGATGCCTGCGTCGGCATGCATCCGCCGATTCGCGCGTCGCACGGACGGTCGACTGGCGGGCAGTGGGGCGGTCGGAGGCCGCCGGACTGAACTCCTCGCCGGGCCGGGGGTGCTCCTGTACATCGGGCTGTCGACTGAGCATCATCATGTGGTGCCCTCACGGCAGCTGGCGGTTGGACTAACACCCATGGAGACGCGGCGTCCCGTCGTCCTGCACCTGGCCGAACACGCGGAGGCCCTCGGCTACGACGCGTTCTTCGTGGCCGAGGGCTGGGGGCACGACGCGGGCGTGCTCCTCGCGGAGATTGCGACGCGAACGGACCGGATCACCCTCGGCACCGGGATCCTCAACGTCTGGGGGCGCACACCGGCCACCATCGCCATGCTCGCCACCAGCCTTGCCGAGGTGTCGGCCGACAGGTTCGTGCTGGGACTCGGCGCGGGGAGCCCACCCCTTGCCGAAGGCCTGCACGACGTGGAGTTCACCGAACCGGTCCAGCGGCTCGCCGCGGTGACACGGCAGGTTCGCCGGCTGCTGAACGGCCAACGCCTCGACACCGCCGTCGAGCGGGACAACCGGCCCCTGAAGCTGGCCGTCACACCGCAACGCGAGATCCCCATCCACCTGGCCGCACTGGGCCCTCGGTCCGTCCGGCTGGCCGGCGAGCTCGCCGACGGCTGGGCGCCCTTCCTCCTCCCCCTCACCGGGCTCGAGCCGAGCGCTGGGGCTGCTCCGGGAGGGCGCAGCGCGCAGCGGTCCGAACCGGCCGCTCCCCCTCATCGCCCCGTGCATCCCCGCGGCCGTCTCGAGCGACGCAGCAAAGGCCCTCGAGATGGCCTCATGGTGGGTGGCCTTCTACCTCACGAGCATGGGCCCCCTCTACCGTCAGACCCTGCTCCGGCTCGGCCATGGTCGAGCCGTCGAGCAGGTCCTCGCGGCCAACCCCACCAGAGGCACGTTCCATGTGCCCGAGTCGGCGCGTGTCCTGCTGGACGAGCTGACCCTCAGAGGCGACGCCGAGCAGGCGGCCCAAGGTCTGGACCGTTGGTACGCGGCCGGGGCGCAGATGCCCACCCTCGTCCTCCCACCCGGACGCTCGGTCGACGAGCTCGACCACATGCTCGAAGCCATGGCCAACTGATCTCGCCCACGTCGTCCTGACCGTTCATCATCATCTGCAGGTAGCGGCCCAGGTCGCTGGCGCTGGCGATGGTCCCGCGCTGGGGAGAAGTTGCCCGGTCGGTGGTGTTCTCGGGCACTGGTCGTCCGGTGCCGAACCACGGCTGGTGACCGGTCGCCATGGCGTCATGGATCTCACCGTCGGCGACGAAGCTGTGCTCCATGCCGACCGGCTCCACGATGTGGGTCGCCACGTAGCTCTGGTACTCCTGCCCACTGACGACTTCGGTCACGCGGCCGAGGATCTGGTAGTTGGTGTCGAGTACTCCCACCGCTCACCGGGCGCAGATGCAGGGGACACCTCCGTCAGCCCGTCCACCCGACGCGCCAGGTCGTCCTGCCACACGGTCTTCTCCCCTCCTCTGCACCGCGCGTCGCGCGGGGTGGTTGCGGCACCGGCTGCCAGGTAGCTATCCAGTCGATGAGCCCTCGTCTCGGAGCTTCCGCTTCCGCCTGAGCAGTGAGAGCGGGGCCAGGGCGGTGCCCATCCAGACAGCCAGCGGCCACGCGATGTCGCCGGTGTCGATGATGACCGCGGCCCAGATGATCGATGCTGCGACGAAGCCGATCTCGGGCAGGTGGCGCCGGAGGAAGCCGGCGGGTCCGAGGCTGAAGATGCTCGGCGTCACGACCGAACCGTGATGACAGCCTTGGCGGTGAGCGTGCCGGCCTCCATCGCTTCGATGGCCCGGGGCACCTCCTCGAGGGTGAACTGCTGGCCGACCGCGGCGGTGACGGTGCCCCTGGCGAGGTGCTCGGCCAGCTCTTCGATGGACTCGAGCGACTCGCTGCTCATGAAGAACGTGAGTCGCTGCTTGACGAGGGGTGACAGCAGCGCTGCCCGTAGCTGGCGTCCGATGCCTCCGGTGAGGCGGTCGCCGTCCTCGCCGCCGACGATCACGAGCGTGCCCGTGGGACTGAGGGCTCGACGGAGGCGGGAGAGCGTGTTGCGGCCTCCGATGTCGACGATGAGGTCGTACCGCCGTCCGCCGTCGTCGATCGCCTGAGTCGTGTAGTCGATGACGTGGTCGGCACCGAGAGTGCGGACCGTGTCGAGTTTGCCGGCGCTGGCGACCCCGGTGACGGTGGCCCCCAGCGTCTTGGCCAGCTGCACCGTGAAGGAGCCGACCCCGCCGGACGCGCCGATCACCAGGACATGCTGGCCAGGCTGGAGGCGTCCGTGGGTGGTCAGGGCCTGCAGCGCGGTGATGCCCGAGATGGCTGACGCCGCGGCCTGTTCGAACGTGACGCTTGCAGGCTTGTGGGCGAGCTTGGACTCCTTGGCCGCGGCGAACTCGGCGTAGGTGCCGGTGCCGATGCCGAACACCTCGTCGCCGACAGCGAACCGGGTGACGTCATCCCCGACGGCGACGACGCGACCGGCGACGTCCATGCCCGGCACCGGGTTCTTGGGCCTGGCGAAGCCGAAACCCATGATCCGCATCAGGTAGGGCTTGCCGGTCATCAGGTGCCACACGCCGCGGTCGAGCCCGGCCGCCTCGACCTCGACCAGGACCTCGTCTCCGGCGATGGACGGTCGCTCGATCCGGGCCACCTCGAGCACGTCGGCTGACCCGTACGCGCGCTGGGTGAGCGCCCTCATCCGGGTGCCTACCTCAGCCTCAGCGGTTCGGCCGTCGAGAGTCTTCATCGTCATCACTCCATAAGTCGTACTTTGTACTGGTGTCGGTGTACCGTATCGGTACTTAGTACTGTTGGCAAGGAATCGACCCTGAACGGAGACCCTCATGGCAACGCACGACGTCGCGCCGGACACGAAGAAGCCACGGCTCACGGCCGATCGCGTCCTCGACGGTGCCCTGGAGCTCGCGGACCAGATCGGGGTTCACCCGCTCACGATTCGCCGGCTCGCCGACGCCCTCGACACGAAGCCGATGACGATCTACCACCACCTCCCCAACAAGGAGGCCATCCTCGACGGGATGGTCGACCGGGTCTTCGCCGAGATCGACCGGCCGCCCACCGATCTGGGCTGGAAGCCGGCCATGCGCCATCGCTGCCTCTCCGCCCGCGAGGTGCTGAGCCGGCACCCCTGGGCCGTGCCGCTCATGGAGTCCCGCACCAACGCCCTCCCCGAGACCCTCGGGCATCACGACGCCGTGCTCGGATGCCTCCGCCGGGGCGGACTGTCGCTCGAGATGACGGCGCACGCCTACGCCCTGCTCGACAGCTACGTCTACGGTTTCGCCCTGCAGGAGGCGAGCCTCCCGGCGACCGGGGGCGCCGAGATGGCCGACCTCGCGGGAGCCCTCATCGAGCCGATACCCGACGGGGTCTTCCCCCACCTGACCGAGTTCGCCACCGACTACGTCCTGCGGCCCGGCTACGACTTCCGGACCGAGTTCGAGTTCGGTCTCGACCTCATCCTCGACGCGCTCGAAGCCTTGGCCCCTCGGCCCGAGGTCGGTTCCTGACCCGTGACGCCCGTAGCTCTGGTCCAGCTCGACGTGCGCACCTCGCCGAAGGTGAGTCTGGCAGCCGCATCTCGACGCTCTGGCGCTGCTGAAGGTGCGCGCTTCACGGCGGAGTGGGGCACTTGCTTGGGCCAGCGTGCGGAGGCGACGTGGGGCTGTGAGAGCGCGCGGCGGGTCCGCCACGCATAGGCGGCGGACCGGCCGTGGTCGCAGGTGTGGGTACCCGGGTCCTCAGCGTCGGCGCAGTGCGAGTCCGAGCCAGGTGAACCAGACGATGAGTCCGATCCCGAAGATGGACGTCGCGACCTCGGACGCGACCGGGATGACCGTCGCCATTCCGACAGCCCCGAGGCCGAGCGCGAGCCCGCCCAAGGGGGCCGAGAGAGCACGGGTCCGCAGGGCGGCGAGTCCGACCACGGCCGCCCAGAGGGCGCCGATGACCTCGATGCCGCCGCCGAGTGCGTCTTGGACCACGCTGGTCGAGACCCACGTGTTCACAGCGAGGTCTTGGTCCTGGGCGTGGAGGGTCACCGCGGCGTGCTGCCCGACGAGGGCGATGCTCCCGCTGGCGACGAGCAGTCCCGACCAGATCAGCCCGAGTGCGGTGGAGAACTGGCCAAGCGCGGGAGCTGCGGCCAGTCGCTGGCCGACTCCGAGCGAGACCAGGGCCATCGCGACTCCACCGAGGAGGTAGAGAACGAGGTACCATCCGGCCAGCACGGCCTGGTGGTCCAGGAGGAAGCCGAGCGAGCCCGCGGGGTCCTCCACGGGCCCGGTGAATCCGCGAGGGAGGAGGTAGGCGGCCATGACGAGGAAGCCCACGACGTAGGTGCCGGCAACGACCTGAGCGGCGGTGCCGCCGGCGCGGATCAGAGTGGGCGACGTTCGGGGCGAGGAGGGGGGAGGAGGGACCGGAGCCTGTCCGGCCGTGGTGGCGGTGTCATGTGCGGTGGTAGCGGTGTCTCGTCTCATGCATCGATCCTCTGGGAACTGGCGCGCCGCCACATCGGAGTCAGGGCCGAAGCCGTCTCGTCCCTGGGGCCGGACCGAGCCAACCGAAAGTTCCATCCGGTCACCGGCGTCGGCGGCCTAGGATGAGGCGATGGGCGGAGGTGCGCTGCGCGCGCTCTGGGACGAACCGCGGGTGATCGCTCCCGCGGGGCCAGCCTGGTGGGACCGCGCCCTGGTCGCGGGATTGATCCCGGTCACCGTGCTCGAGGTTGCGCTTCGCGAGGACATGGTGTGGCCGCTCTGGCACGCGGGGTGGTCACTGGTCTGTGTGGCCACGCTCCTGTGGCGACCCCACCACCCTCTCGCGATGCTCGTGGTGGCCTTCGCCGCCCAGACCGTCGACGGCGTCGTCCCCGCGCTCGCCGGGGAGCCTCACAGCGTCCCCGATGTCACCGCTGTCGTCCTGCTGCTGGCCTACTCATTGGGCCGCTGGGCCAGCGGGCGCGCGGTGGTCGCGGGTAGCTGCTTCCTGCTGGTGCTCCACCTGACGCGTGAGCCCCTGTACGACTCCAGCGGCTCCTCGATGGCGCTCGGCGTCGGGGCGCTGATGCTGCCGGTCGCTCTCGGCGCGCTGATGCGGTTCTGGGCCAGGTCCCAGGTGCGAACCCGCGACGAGATCCGGGCCCGCGAGCGTGAACAGCTGGCCCGCGACCTTCACGACACCGTCGCCCACCACGTCTCCGGCATCCTGATGCACGCCCGGGCCGCCAAGGTTCGTGCCCGCGTCGACCCCGGCGCCGCCGCCGAGGCGATGGACGGGGTGGAGGAAGCCGCCGCACGCACCCTGGAAGACATGCGCGCGATGGTGGCCCTACTGCGCCACGACGAGCCGACCGGCAACGGGGGCCGAAGTCCTACCTACGGCGTATCCGACATTCCGCGGCTCGCCCGCGACCAGGACCCCGGCCCTCGGGTCGTCGTCCAGACCTCTGGTGAACTCGACCGGCTGCCGGCACCGGTGGATTCGGCGTTGTTCCGAGCCGCCCAGGAGGCGGTGACCAATGCGGGGCGTCACGCCCAGGACCCCACGGTGGTGTCAGTCGACCTCAGCAGGGATGGACGCACGGTGCGGCTGCGGGTGCACGACGACGGGCGGCCGGCGACCTCGGGGCGCACGCGACGAGCGAGCCCGTCCTATGGCCTGATCGGCATGCGAGAACGTCTGGCGTTGCTGGGCGGCGACGTTCGCGCCGGTCCCGATCCCGAGGGCGGCTGGACTGTCGAGGCAACGGTCCCGGTCGCCACGGTGGACGTCGAGGCCGGCTCGTGACGGCGCCGGTGCGGGTCCTGATCGCAGACGACCAGGACATGGTTCGCGTAGGACTTGCCACGATCCTCGACGCCGAACCCTCGATCGACGTCGTCGGGCAGGCTCGCGATGGGCTCGAGGCCGTCCAACAAGTTCGGTCGCTGCGTCCCGATGTCTGCCTCTTCGACGTCCGGATGCCCAACCTCGACGGGATCGAGGCCACCCGACAGGTCGCCGGTCCCCATGTCGAGGACCCGGTTCCCGTCATCGTGATCACGACCTTCGACCAGGACGAGTACGTATACGACGCGCTGCGGGCAGGCGCCCGCGGCTTCCTGCTCAAGGACGCCGACCCCGACCTCCTGGCCCGCGCCGTTCGATCCGCCGCGGCGGGCGAGGCCCTGATCGCGCCAGCCGTCACGGCTCGGCTCCTGGCGACCTTCGCCTCGTCCCGCGGCGAGGCAGTGACGGAGCCTGTCGAGCCGTTGACCGCTCGGGAGGAGGCTGTCCTCGATCTGGTCGCCGCCGGCCGGATGAACACCGAGATCGCCGAGGAGCTCTACCTCTCGCTCAGCACCGTCAAAACCCACATCAGCGCACTCATGACCAAGCTCTCAGCACGCAACCGCGTCGAGATCGTGATCTGGGCCTACGAGAGCGGCCGGGTCGACGCTCGAGGGCGCCCCTGAGCCACCCCAACTCGTGCGTCAGTCGTGCCGCCACGCGCTCATGACGTGAACAACCCTCGCGCGCGAGGCCCGCGACCTGCTCGAGACCGACTGACGTGCCGCTCGTCTGGGACGAAAACGCCTGGCAGGACTACCCGTGGTGGCAGGCGCAGGACCGCGAGGTCCTCACACGGATCAACACGCTCCTGACCGACATCCGGCGCAACGGCAACGAGGGCATCGGCAAACCCGAAGCCCTCAAGCACGACGTCGCCGGCTACTGGTCGCGCCGCATCACCGACGAACACCGCCTGGTCCACAAGATCGTGGGCGACGAGATACGCATCGCCGCCTGCCGCTACCACTACGGGTAGGCGCTCAACGCCGAGTTGCTGCCCGACATCCCGCCCTGCTCGCGGCTGCAATCACACACGTCGGGGCTACGACGCCAGGCTTTCCCCTGCGCCTCCTACCTGATCATGGTCGGGCGGACGAGCGGCGTTGGGAGCGGCGCAGGAGCAGCAGCCCGAGCGCCGTGGCGCATCACGGAGCCCCTGCCGCCCTCGAGGCACGGGCTGTGTCGACCACGCGCGCTACGGTGGTCGGCCACGCCTCCGCCTCCCACCCGACATGGCGCCTCGTCGCCTGATCGTCGACGACGAAGGGTGCGGTGAACTGGTACGCGGTGCCTGACAGCTCGCGCACCATCGGCGCGAACAGGCCCACCGCACGCATGGCCCGCGGACCCAGGACACTCATCCGCGGCGGAGGTGCCCCGGCTGCTCGGGCGATGTCTCCGAGCGCCTCCCGTTGCGTGCGCGGTGGTGCGCTCGGCACGATCCACGCCCTGCCGTGGGCACTCTCGTCGGCTGCGAGGTGCACCGCCAGGCGTGCAGTGTCGTGCGTGGTCGTCCAACTGTGCGGCTGGTCCGCGGAGCCGAGGACCCGGGCCCGGTGGCCGGTGAGGACGGCCGGTGCGTTGCGCGCCAGGTGAGAGTTGGCGCCGGCGTCGGCGTAGTCGCTGGCTCGCACCTCGACGATGCGGACCCGCCCCGCCTCGTGTGCCGCGAGCGTGTCGCGCCACATCCGCACCCGCACCTCGCCCTTGGGGTCGCACGGGTTGAGCGGTGTGTCCTGGCCCATCGGGCCCTCGACGCGGCCGTACCCGTAGAGGTTGCTGACGGTCGCGAGCACCGCACCCGTGGAGGTCGCGGCCGCGAGCAGGGCGGCGCCGAGCGGTGGCCAGTCGGTGGTCCACCGCGTGTACGCCGGGTTGGCGCAGTTGTAGATCACCGTCGCACCGGTCGCGAACCGCTGCATGACGGAGGCATCGGAGGCGTCGGCGGCCACTCGCTCGACCAGTGGGTGCTCAGGTCCACCCCCTGAACGGGTGATGACGCGAACGCGGCTACCCGCCTCGGCCAGCAGGAGGGCGGTTCGGGTACCGACTGGCCCCGACCCGACAACGACGTGCATGTCCATGACTACTCCTTGTGATCACTGATCTCTACAGTGATCAGTGAACACTAAATGGTCCGGCAACGCAAGAATCACTGCTCTGCAATGTGTGCGTTGCTCGCACGACTGTGCTTGACTGCTGCCATGCCGATCACCAGCCGAGCCGAGGACGTGCGGGCCCGGGCCCGGGCCGAGATGCGAACCGCGATCCTCGACGCCGCCCGCCGTGAACTCGCCGAGGGCGGGGCGACCGGACTGTCGTTGCGGGCGGTGGCCCGCGAGATGGGAATGGCATCGTCCGCTCTCTACCGCTACTTCGAGAACCGCGACGCGCTGCTCACCGCACTCATCATCGATGCCTACGACTCGCTCGGGGAGGCCGTCGAGGCCGCGGAGGCCACCGCATCGCGTGACGACCTGCTCGGACGATGGCTCCGGATCGCGACCTCCGTGCGGGCCTGGGCACTCGAGCACCCCACCCTCTACGCGCTCGTGTATGGCTCGCCGGTGCCGGGGTACGCAGCACCGCAGGACACGATCGGTCCGGCGACGCGGGTGAGCCGCCTGCTCACCGTCCTGCTCCTCGACACCATGGCCGCGCACGGGCCGCAGGCGCGAGCCCTCGGGCCGGGTGGCGACGAGCACCTGCCGCTGGCGCAAGCGGCGGTCGAGGGACTCGCACCTGCCGTGGAATTCATGGGCCCCCCCGCAACCCCCGAGTGGACGGCGCACGGGCTCATGGTCTGGGCCTGGTTGTTCGGCACCGTCTCCTTCGAGCTCTTCGGTCAGCTCGAGGGTACGGTGAGGCCCGAGCGACGCGCGGAGGTCTTCGAAGCCGAGGCGGTGCGGGCCGCCGAGTGGATCGGGCTGACTGACCTCTCGCCCGGCGCCTCGCCCTGATTGGCGCGCGACGAAGGCGCGATGGTGAGCGCGTCGCGGACCACCACCTCCAGGAGCTCGCTCGCGGCTGAAGAGTGAGCGCCAAGGTTGTGCCGAGGACCCGGCGGGGCCAGGTCCTTGTGTGGGTTCGTGCTCGGGTGGTCATGGGTGTGCCCCTTCGTGGTGCGGTCAGCTGCGGATGTGCAGCCGGATACTGCTGATGGGGGCGGTGCGGCTCGCTTCATCGAGGCTCTTGCTGCCCGGGCGGGGGAAGCGGCGGGACTCGAGGGTGCGTGGTCCGACTCTCTCCCCGGCATCCCTGCTCTGCGACAGATGCTCACGCGGTCGTACGCGCAAGGTCGCCTGCGGTGGAGCTCGCAGGGGTCGGCGTGGGTGCTGGTATCTGGTCGGCGCCCTTGCGAAGCGTGAGCAGGGCGAGCACCGCGATCACCGCGCCGGCGGCGGCCACCATGAAGATGCTCCAACCGGTGGCGGCCTCCGTGGAGGCGCCGGTGCGCAATCGTCCGACGTAGATGGTCTCCGTGGCCGCCAGTGCGAGCGCGCCACCGAGCTGCCGTCCGAGCAGGAGCGCACCCATGGCTGCACCCAGGTCCATCGGCCTTACGGTGCGCTGCACGGCGATCTGCAGGCCGGACAGGTTTGGCCCGACCCCGACCCCGATCAGCGCCATCAGGAGCAGGGGCAGCGCCGCCGGGGAGGAGGAGCCGAAGGCGGTGAAGCCGACGGCTCCGAGCGCCACGGCTGCGTTGGCGACGAGCAGCGTGCCGCGAAACGCGCTGCGGCGCGCGATCGCGGCGGCGCCGACGTTGACCGCGATGAGGAGGCCGAGCAGGAGTGGGTAGATGAACAGGCCGGAGCGGGTGGCGCTGACTCCCTGCGTCTGCTGGTAGTAGCGCGGCAGGAGCATCACGCAGGCGTAGAGGCCGAAGGTGGCAGTGGCCGCCGTGACCAGCAGGCGCATCATCACCGGCTGGGTGAGTAGCCGCAGCGGCAGGACCGGGGACTCGGCGCGACGCTCGACGAGCACCAGCAGCCCCAGGCCGGCGAGCCCGAAGATCACCAAACCTCCGGTGCGTGCGGCGAGCCACGACGGAACGAGCAGGTGCTGGTTCAGCCCGACAAGGACCAATCCCAGTGAGGCGGTCAGCGTGGCGATGCCCGCGATGTCCAGCGGTGTCTCGCGACCCTGCCGGCGACCTACCTCTGCGGGCAGCACCCGCGCGACGACGGCGATGGCTGTCAGGCCGAGCGGGACGTTCACGAGGAACACCCACCGCCATCCGACGCGGTCGGTCAGCAGGCCGCCGATCATCGGTCCGGCGATGAAGCTGAAGGCCATGATGCCGGCGAGCACGGCTTGGGCCGTGGCGTTGCGGCGGGGTCCGGACAGCTCTGCGACAAGGAGGAACGAGAGCGCCTCGAGCGCGGCGGCGCCGGCTCCCTGCACTGCCCGGAATGTGGCCACCTGCCCCATCGACTGGGCGACCGCGCACAGCGCGGAGCCGAACACGAACAGGCCCATCCCGAGCAGCAGCATGCGCTGGCGGCCGTAGCGATCGGACAGGCGGGCGAAGACCGGCAGAAGGACGGTGGCGGGCACGAGGTAAGCCGTGATCCCCCAGACGTACCAGGACTCACCACCCAGGTCGCGAACGATCTGGGGCAGTGCGGTGCCGACGATGGTCTGGTCGAGCATGGCCAGGAGCAGGCCGGAGAGCACGGCCAGCCACAACAGGGTGCGGCGGCGGCGTGAGAGGCTGCCGAGGTCTTCCATATATAGAAAATTACATGTACATATCAACATGTCAAGTTCGACAACTTTGGCTATGCTGTGACTGTGTCCCTGCGCTACGCGATCCTCGGCCTGCTGGCCCGACGCCCGTCGACTGGCTACGAGCTGGCCCAGACCTTCGATCGCTCGCTGCGGACTTCGTGGCATGCGAGTCACAGCCAGATCTATCCCGAGCTCGGCAAGCTCGAGCGCGCCGGGCTGGTGGAAGTGGTCGGACGCGGAGCACGACGGAGCAAGACCTATGGGTTGACGGGTCCCGGCCGCGAGGAGCTGCGTCGTTGGCTGGTCGAGGCCGAGCCCGACCGGTCCCAGCGCAACGAGAGCGGCGTACGACTCTTCCTCACCCCGCTCCTGGGTGCCACCGATCGGCGCATCGCCTACGAGCGCGACCTCCGTCACGTCGAGTTCGAGCTCCACGAACTCGAGGAGCTGCGGGCCCAGCTTCACGGCTCGGAGCTACCGGAGGCGTTCAGCCCGCAGATCGATCTCGGCATCCGAATCAACACCGTCATCCGCGACTGGCTGACAGAACAGGTAGACCATGCCAACGGTTAAGCCAGTGCGCGCGCGTCCTGTGGAGCACCCGAACGTGGACAGGCGGTTTCCCTCATGAGCACGCATACGTTCCGCATCACCGTCCGCGGCTTCTTCGACGCGCTGACCCAGGCTCAGCGCAGCGAGCTCCTCGCAGAAGCCGACCAACACGACATTCTCCGGACGGCCCACACGCCCACAGGGCATCTGAGCTACGACCTGTCCGCGCGCGAGGCGTTCGCATTCCGGTTCCTGGACACAGGAGAGGAAGAGGACGACGGCACCGCTGCCACCCGTCGGGCCGAGACCGCAGCGGCCACCTGGCTGGATGATCGCGGCTACGGGTTCAAGAACCTCCGCTCACAGGCCGTTGATCTCGCGACTGCCCCCCTCAGCAAGCGACAGCGCCAAGCTGCGGTGCGCGGCCGCGCCGCCGAAGACCGAGCGTGACCTCGCCCCATCATGGGCGCCCCTCTTCGCACGGGTCTTGCATACCTCGCACTGTTGGGTATAGTACCTGCCAGTTCTAGGTATCCCTCCGTCGACAAGGTGAGATCACGTGAAACTTGCCAAGGACCTCGTGGCCGCCTCTGCGACGCCACTCGTGCTCGCCGTTCTCCGCAGGGGGGACAGTTACGGCTACGCCATCCTGCAGGACATACAGGCGGCCTCCGGCGGACGGCTCGAGTGGACCGAGGGGATGCTGTACCCACTGTTGCACCGCCTCGAGTCCCGAGGGTTCATCGAGAGCTACCACGCAACGTCGGCCGCCGGTCGAGCCAGGAAGTACTACCGCCTGCTCACTGCGGGAGGCGATCACCTGGACGCCCAGTCGCGCGACTTCGAGCTGATCTCGACAACCCTCGCCGCCCTGCGCGGCCCGAACCCAGGAGGTACCCATGCCATCGCTTGACGCACTCATCAGCCAGTGGACCGACCAGCTGCGCGCCACTCACCCCGAGCTCGCCCCCCACGTCGGCGAGCTCGCGGACCACGTGCGCTCCAGTGCACAGGACCGCATCGACGACGGTGCCGCCATCGACGACGCCTTCGCATCGGCGCTGGGATCCTTCGGGGCGCCCACCGACCTCAGTGCGGAGTTCGGCAAGAACTCGGTGGTCAGGAAGCGCAGAGAACGCATGGCCGTGGGCACCTACCTGCTCATCACCGCGATCTTCACCGGGGCGGTGCTGCTCGTGGACAAGCGCTTCGACCTCGGCGACCAGGCGCTCGCGTGGTTGCTCGTGGTGTGGGTACTGACCACCGGGCTGCATGAGGTACTGCTTCGCCGCGCGCGCCACGGCCTCGTGCCCGCCTGAGCCAGGCGCGCCCGACGGTCGCGGCAGGAGCCGTCCGAGCGCCCGCCCTGCGCTGGCCTGCGTCGCATGGCTACCGTGCCGTACGCCAGTCACACCCCCCGCCCGGCCGCGTCGAGGACGGCTCACGGCTGCTTGACACCCCACCACGCGACGCTGGCCGTCGTGTACCCCGGCAGTCGCTTGACCACAGTGACTGTCCTGGGAGAGTCTGGCTGGCGTCGTCGAAGAGCCCCGAGGAGCCGCGACAGTGGTGATCGGGCCGAATGGGCGAGACCAAGCCACTGTCCGTGAAGGCAACACGAGCCTGGAGATGATTCGGTGCGGACACTTCTGGCGGTCCTCGCTCTCGGTGTCACTGCCGTCCTTCCCGGGAGTGGGCCGGAGGGGTCGATCGACGCCTTCGTCGACAGCGAGATGCCTGCGTCTGGCGTACCCGGTCTGGCCTACGCGGTCGTGGACGACGGCGGGATCACCACCGGGGGCGCGCGGGGCGTCGTCAGGCTCGGAGGCGAGGTGGCGGTCACGCCGGACACCCCGTTCGTCATCGGCTCGATCTCCAAGAGCTTCACGGCGCTGTCCGTCCTACAGCTGGTCGAGGCGGGCGAGGTCGACCTGGATACCGAGGTCTCGCACTACCTCGACGTGTTCTCCGACCGGCCCGCCGGCGCGATCACCATCCGGCAGCTGCTCAGCCACACGAGCGGCTTCTCCACGGGGCAGGGCAACGCCTCGCATCCGGATCCGACCGGGGAGAAGGATGAGCTTGCGCGCGGGGTGGAACAGCTGGCAGGGGTGACGCCAGCGGGTTCACCCGGCGCGCAGTGGGAGTACTCGAATGCGAACTACGAGATCCTCGGCCGCGTGGTCGAGGTCGTGAGCGGGCAGGAGTTCCAGGCCTACGTCGCAGAGCACATCCTCGAGCCGCTCGGGATGGAGCACAGCTTCGTCGCCGACGGCAAGGCCCACGCCGACATGGCGACCGGGCACACCCCGTGGTTCGGCACCAAGCGGCCGCTGCCCGACACCACGACAGACCGGGCAACCGCTCCGCAAGGGGGGATCGTCGCCAGCGCCAACGACCTGGCGCGCTACCTGCAGGTGATCATGAACGGCGAAGACGACGTGCTGAGCGCCGAGGGCAAGGCGCTGATGATGCGCCCGGCCGGCGAGGTGTCGCCGTCCTACGGCCTCGGCTGGAAGCTGGAGCCCAGCACCGGGACGGCGTGGCACGACGGGACCAGCCCCGGCGTCGAGACCCTCGCGATGATGGTCCCCGCCGAGAAGAAGGCGGCCGTCGTGCTCGTCAACGGCGGTAGTGGGTTCGGCTTCGCAGAAACGGGCCACCTTCGCGCCGGCATCGCCGCCCGGGCGCTCGGCCTCGACGACGTCGAGGGCTCCGGGTGGTCCCGCAAGGTCCTGTTCATCGGCCTGGCGGCCCTGCCGGTCGTCTACCTCCTCAGCATGGCCTGGGCCTGGGTGCGCCGCAGCGCGGTGCGCGCGAAGACCAGGTCGGGCGTCTTCGGCCTGTTCAGCCTGTGGTTCCCGCTGCTCACGACCCTCGTCGCGGCGTGGGTCCTTCTCGGCCTGGTGTCGAAGCTGTTCGGCACCCCGCTGGGCACGCTGCGCCTGTACGCCCCCGACCTCGTCCTGATCCTGGTCGCCACCGCGGTGACAGGTGTGCTGTGGTCCGTGTTCAGGCTTGCAGTGGCCTACACCGGCAGGTCAGGTCCTACGTTGCGAGCCATTCCCGCCACGGACGATCGGGGGTAGCCCACACTGGGCGGTATGCAGCAGGGGGGACAGCGCCAGGAACGGAGCGGGATCACCGGCGCGGACTGGTCCGCGGCCACGACTGACAGCGCCTCCGCGATGGCGGCATCCCGCACCTGGGCAGCGTGCTGATAGCGGCACCTCGCCATCGAGGTGCCGCTGGCCGAGGCGAGCATCAGCTCGGCCAGCGCTGCCCGGCCCGGGCTGCGAGTACGGCCGAAGTGTGACGCAGGTCGTGGAAGCGCAGGTGCGGGACGCCGGCGCCCGACCGCGCCGGGATCCGCGCGGCTTCGTCGAAGTTCCCGTGTGTCCGGTGCGGTTCCAGGTCGCCACGCCGCGGCTCGAAGACCTCGCCGTAGCGCAGCCCGCACCAGGCGGGGACGAGCCCCGCCGGGCGGAAGCCGTCGGGTGGCTCCGCCCCAGGGACTCGAGCTGCGGGATCGACAATGGCTCCATCATCCGCTCCCAGCGCGACACCCCTGCCCCGCGGATCCGGCAGGGGTTCTCGCCGACGAGAACGCCCTCCTCCCTCGCCTGCTCGAAGATCGAGCGGAGCGGCGCACAGGCGTGCGCGCCGGCCGCTCGGCGCACCAGGTGCGTACTCGCGCAGGCGGGGGCGAACCGCTTGACCGCCTCCCGCACCCCGGCGCCGAGGCCGCGCCGTCTTGTCACCATCTCGTGCTCCAGTTCGTGCACCGCGCAATGTGCAGGTTCGAGTCCTGCCGCGGGCACCCAGCCGCAGGTCTCTGACCCGCGGCTTTGCGGTCCAGGGTGTCTGCGCGTGCCACAGGCGTGCACCGGTCCCCCTCACACCTGAGGAGGGGGACCCGCGGGAGAGCGACGCCGGGCCTGACGGGGTCTCGGCGCTGACGTCGTCCTCACCGGCTCCTTCGCAGAGATGCCGCTGTGCTTCCATGACGCCATGGCGGTGCCGCTGCGACCGACGGACGAGGACGAACGCATCCCGTCCCCGCACGGCCGAGGCCCGGGGGCTTCAGCGAAAGCAGGAGGCCACCGAAGTGTTCCACCGGCTCGACGGCGTCACGCGTCACGACCGGGTCGCCGGGTCGCCGCTCCCACAGGGCCATCCTCCCGAACGGACATTCTCTCGCTCACGGTGAGAAGCCGGCGACGGACGACCGGACGCCGACGTGACCGCAGAGGTGTCCCCATCCGCGGGGAGGTCACCGGCATGCCTGGGTCACCCTGCTTGGCCAGCCTCTTTACGCGGCCTTCGAATCGTCCTACGTTGACTGGGTAGGGCGGAGGTCCTCATGCCGACAGAGACGAACACCGCAGCGAGAGAGCCGTGGGCGGCCACCGGGGCCGACGTCGAGGCCCGCAGGTCGGAGGCGATCTCCCCCGGGGGGCGCGGGCCGGTCTCCTACCGGGCGCCGACGTCCGTCAGCCGCTCCCATGAAGGTCCCCAGGAGGTATGGCGATGAGCTGGAACGTCTCAGGAAGCTACTTCGAGTCCTGCAACTGCGAGACCGCGTGCCCATGCATCTTCCTCAGTCCCCCCACCACCGGTGACTGCACCGTTGTCGTGTGCTGGCACATCGAGTCGGGCATGCATGAGGACACCGCGCTGGACGGTCTCAACGTCGCCCTCGCCGTCCATGCACCCGGGCACATGGCGGAGGTGAAGTGGTCCGCTGCGCTGTACCTCGACGACCAAGCCGATGAGGCGCAGGTCGGTGCGCTCGGAGCCATCTTCTCCGGCTCCGCCGGGGGGCACCCGGAGAGACTCGCCGGGCACATCGGCGAGGTTCTCGGCGTGGCCACCGCGCCGATGACCTTCGAGGGCGAGGGGGACTCCAGAGCGCTGCGCATCGGCGAGGTCGCAGACTTCAAGGTCACAGCGATGGCAGGACAGGGCGAGGCACAGGTGAGCATCACCAACCACCCCCTGTGCATCGCGCCGGGATACAGCGCGGTGGCTGCTCGCTCCGACCACTTCCGCTTCAACGACCACGGCTTCGCCTGGGAGTTCTCCGGCAAGAACGGACTCTTCTCGCCGTTCGCCTACGAGGGCTGAGTGTCCGTCCAGTCCGTCGACGCCACCCCGGGTCGGCCACGCCTGGTCATCGCGGTGCTCGCCGGGGTCACGGCCGCCTGCTGGGCCTATCTCCTGGCCGTCAGCGCCGCCATGGGCTCGATGACCGCAGCGCTGGCCATGCCCATGACCACCGCCTGGTCACTCGCTGACGTCGCCGTCGTCTGGAGCATGTGGGCGGTGATGATGGCTGCGATGATGTTGCCGTCGGCGACACCTATGGTTCTCGCATATGCCAGGACCGTGAGCTCGCCGCGACGTTCGGTGCAGGGATCGACCACGTTCTTCGTCGGCGGCTATCTTGCGGTGTGGAGCGGGTTCGCGCTGCTCGCCGCCGGTCTCCAGTGGGTCCTGCACGATGCGGCCTTGGTCGACGGCATGGGGGTCTCGACGAGCCGCTGGCTGGCTGGCCCGGTGCTCCTGCTCGCCGGCGCCTACCAGTTCACCGACCTCAAGCACTCCATGCTCGGAAGGTGCCGTACGCCGTTGGGGTTCCTGCTCCACGACTGGCGTGACGGCCGCACCGGCGCCGCAGTCATGGGCGCACACCACGGCGTCCTCTGCGTCGGGTGCTGCTGGGCGCTGATGGGGCTCTTGTTCGTCCTCGGGGTGATGAACCTCCTGTGGGTCGCGCTGCTGGCCACGGTGGTGCTGGCCGAGAAGATCACCCGCAGCGACGCGCTGCCCCGCGCGCTCGGCGCTCTGATGGTGCTGTGGGGAGTGCTCATCCTCGTCGGGGTCTCCTGATCACAACCTGACCCCCCTCCGCTTGCCGTGTCCGGGGACTCGACGCCGCCTACGGCACCATCGAACGCCCGTCGGTCCGGTCGGCCGACCAGACCCGTTCGGCCCGTCCCCATCGCGAGTCACCCGCTCACCGCCCGCCCCGGCGGGTGCCCGGTGGGTGGCAGGGTGCGGACGCTCAGCGCTGCGAGGAGTCGGTGACCTCGCCGACGAGCTCCTCGAGGACGTCCTCGAGGAACACGACGCCGGTGATCGCCGACCCGTCGACGACCCGGGCGAGGTGGGAGCCGGTGCGCTGCATCGTCCCCAGCACGGCCTCGACGTCGTCCTCCGCGCGGACGGTCGCGAGCCGACGGACGCGCTGGCCGGGGACCGGCTCCTCCCGGGCGGACTCGTCGGCGTAGAGGACGTCCTTGAGGTGGAGGTACCCGGTGAGCTCGCCGGTGGCGTCGACAGTCGGGTACCGGGAGAACCCGTGCCGGGCGACGAGCCGCTCGATGTCGTTGGGGGTCGCTCCGACCGGCACCGTGACGAGGTCGGCGACGGGCACCCCGACGTCGCCGGCGTCCTTGTCGTTGAACTCCAGGGCGGCGCCGACGAGCCCGTACTGGTCCTCCTCGACGAGCCCCTCCCGATGGGACTCGGCGACGATGTGGTGGACCTCCTCGGCGGTGAAGGCCGAGGACACCTCGTCCCGGGGCTCGGCTCCCATCCCGCGGACGAACGCCTTCGAGACCCGGTCCATGACTCGCACGAGAGGGCCGAGGACCTTGGCGACGACGACGAGCGGCGGCACGAGGAGGACGGCGGCACGCTCCGGCCCGGCGATCGCGAGGTTCTTCGGGACCATCTCCCCGACGACCACGTGGAGGTAGACGACGACGAGGAGCGCCCCGGCGAGCGCCACCCCGTCGACGAAGGCCGCCGGCACCCCGACCCCCTCGACGAGGGGGTGGAGGGCGTGGTGGAGGGCGGACTCGGAGATCGCGCCGAGGAGCACGGAACAGACGGTGATGCCGAGCTGGCAGCATGCGAGGAGGACGCCCGTCCGGTGGAGGGCGTCGAGCGCGATCCGCGCGCCCCGGCTCCCCCCGTCCGCGAGCGGTTCGAGCTGGGCTCGGCGCGCGGTCATCGACGCGAACTCCGCCCCGACGAAGAAGGCGTTGGCGAGGAGGAGCGCGACCGTGACGAGGACCGTGCCGATGCTCATCGCCGCTCATCCCCGCGGGCGCGCTCCCGGCCCGTCGACCCCGACCCGCGCGGCGCGTCGGCACGCTCGGTGTCGTCGGTGCGCGCGGTGTCGTCCTCGCTCTCACCCTCGCGCCGTGACCGGACCTCGAACCGGAGACGGTCGACCCGGAGGCCGTCCATGTCGACGACGGCGACCCGCCACCCCGGGACCTCGACGACGTCCCCGACCCGGGGCACCCGCCCGAGCTCGGCCATGACGAACCCCCCGACCGTCTCGTACGCCGGGCCCTCCGGGACCTCCGCGCCGACCCGGCTGCGGACCTCGTCCGGCCGCCACAGCCCGGGCACGGTCCAGCTCCCGTCGCCCAGCCGTCGACCCGTGGTCTGGGCGAGGTCGTGCTCGTCGCTGACGTCCCCGACGATCTCCTCGACGACGTCCTCGAGCGTGACGACCCCCGAGGTCCCGCCGTACTCGTCGACGACGACGGCGAGCTGGAGGCCGGCCTCGCGCAGGAGGAGGAGGAGGGGGTCGAGCCGGATCGTCTCGGGGACGAGGAGCGGACGCACCATGAGCGCTGAAGCCGGCACGTCCGGTCGCCGGTCGTGCGGCACCGCGATGGCCTTCTTGACGTGGACGACCCCGTCGACGTCGTCCCAGTCGTCTCCGAGGACAGGGAAGCGGGAGTGGCCGGTCCGGCGGGCGAGGTCGAGGATGTCCTCGGCCGTCGAGGTCCGGTCGACGGCGGTGGCCCGCGACCTCGGGGTCATGACGTCGGCGGCGGTCTGCTCGTTGAACCCGAGGGAGGCGGTGACGAGCCGGGCCGTGTGCCGGTCGAGCGTGCCGGCCTCCGCCGACGTCCGGACGAGCGAGGCGAGCTCGGAGGGGCTCCGGGCCGCCGAGAGCTCCTCCTGCGGCTCGACGCCGACGCGACGCAGGACCCAGTTCGCCGACCCGTTGAGGACCGCGGTGAGCGGCCGGGCGACGATGCCGAAGGCCCGCACGGGGGTGGCGACGAGCTTCGCGGTCTCGAGCGGGAGGGCGAGCGCGAACGTCTTGGGGACCATCTCCCCGAGAATCATCGAGAACACCGTCGCGACGGCCATCGCCGCAGTCGCGGCGACCGACCGGGCGAGCCCCTCCCCGAGGCCGAGCGCCGTCAGCGGCCCGCGCAGGAGGGCCCCGACAGAGGGGTTGGCGAGGTAGCCGAGGACGAGTGTCGTCACGGTGATCCCGACCTGGCTCGCAGAGAGCATCGTCGAGAGCTGGGCGAGCGCCGTGAGGACCCCCCGCGCCCGGGAGTCCCCCTCGTCGACCGCCCGCTGGACGGTGGGCCGGTCCATGGCGACGAGCGAGAACTCGGACGCGACGAAGAAGGCGGTCCCGACGGTGAGGAGGACGCCGGCGAGGACGAGTAACCACTCGGTCATAGTGAGCCACATCCTATGGGCCGGGGCCGGTCCAGCCGCCCCACCTGCGCCGAGGCGTCGTCCCGCAGCCGGCTCCGGCCCCGGAGCGGGACACGCCTTCCCCTCCCGGGTGGCCAGCACGCTCAGGTGTGGCTGCGAGGATGCTCCCCGTCACGACGAGCAGGGGAGACCATGGCAAAGCAAGGCGCGCGCATCGAGGTCCGGGACCTCACGAAACGGTTCGGCGGCTTCGTCGCCGTCGACCACCTGTCCTTCGACGTCGAGCCGGGCCGGATCACGGGGTTCCTCGGCCCGAACGGCGCCGGCAAGACGACGACGCTGAGGATGGTCCTCGGGCTCGTTCGTCCCACCGAGGGCACGGCGACGATCGGTGGCAGCCGATACCACGACATCGACACCCCGATGTCCGTCGTCGGGTCGGCGCTCGAGGCGACGGGGTTCCACCCCGGGCGCTCGGGACGCAACCACCTGCGCGTCCTCGCGGACACGGCGGGCGTCGGGACGAAGCGGGTCGACGAGATGCTCGAGCTCGTCGGCATCCCCGCCGCCGCCCGCAAGCGCGCCGGTGGGTACTCGATGGGGATGCGTCAGCGCCTCGGCCTCGCAGCGGCCCTCCTCGGCGACCCCGAGGTCCTCGTCCTCGACGAGCCCGCGAACGGGCTCGACCCCGAGGGGATTCGGTGGCTGCGCCAGTTCCTCCGCCACCTCAGCGCCGAGGGCAGGACGATCCTCGTCTCGAGCCACATGCTCGCCGAGGTCGAACAGACCGTCGACGACGTCGTCATCATCAACAACGGACGACTCATCCGCCAGGGGAGCATGTCCGACCTCCACGGGGGCACGCGCACGCTCGTCCGCACGAGCGACGTCGACGCCCTCGCCGGGGCCCTTCGGGTCTCCGACGTGACGAGCCAGCCCAGCCAGGACGGGGCCCTGCTCGTCGACACCGCCGACCTCCGGCTCGTCGGCGACGTCGCGCTGCGCGCAGGCGTTCCCGTGCACGAGCTGCGCACCGCCTCCTCCGACCTCGAGGCGCTCTTCTTCGAGCTCACCGAGGGCCAGAACCGCAACCTCGGCGAGGCGACCGACCACCCGAGCCCCCCACCGCCACCTCCCCCGCCGGTCCACGCCGGTTCCAACCGGGAAGGAGCCTCTCGCTGATGCTGCCCGCCACCCGCTCCGAGATCCGGAAGATCTTCACCACCCGCCTGTGGTGGGGGATGGCGCTCGGCATGGCCCTCCTCGCCGCCCTCGTCTCCCTCGGCTTCGGCGCCCTCGTCGGGACCGACGTCGCCAGCCAGGACGGGCAGGGCAACCCGTTCGCCACGATGACCCCCGGCACGGCCCAGCTCGTCTACAACGCTGGGCACTTCTACCAGCTCACGACGCTCTTCCCGCTCGCGCTCGGGGTTCTCCTCATCACGAGCGAGTACCGGCACCAGACCATCACGGCGACCTTCCTCAGCACGCCCCGACGCTGGGTCGTCCTCGCCTCGAAGGTCGTCGCCGTCGTCGTCATCGGTGTCATCTTCGCCGTCGTCCACGCCGGGGCGAGCGTCGCCGGGGCCTCCGCGATCCTCCTCCCGAAGGGGGAGCCGCTCCTCCTCGGCAACCCCGACGTCCAGCAGTCGCTCGGCATCGGGATCGTCGTCGCGATCGTCTGGGCCCTGCTCGGCTTCGGGTTCGGCATGCTCGTCCGGAACCAGATCGCCGCCGTCCTCACCGCCGTCGGCGTCGCGTTCATCGCCCACATCGCCCTCAACATCCTCTTCGGGATCCAGGGGTGGACGACGGCCGCGAAGTTCCTCCCCGGCAACCTCACCTCGGGGATGCTCATCACCGTCGACCCGACCGGCGCCGGGGACCCCTCGGCGAACCCCTACTTCGCGCACTGGTGGGTGTCCGCCCTCGTCCTCACCGGCTACGCCGCCGTCCTCGCCATCCTCGGCGCGGTGCTGACGAGCCGTCGGGACGTCGCCTGACCGGCTGACCGGCTGACCGGCGAGGTCCCCCTCCCCCGGCGGAACACGCGCCGGGGGGCGGGGCATTCGCCGACGCGCGGGGATAGGCTGGTCGTGCACCCGACAACCCGTCATCGCAGACGCACCGAAAGAGGCGTATTCGCCGTGCCTGACCAGCCCTCCAGTAACGACCCCTTGGCGGCCTTCGGGCCGAACGAGTGGCTCGTGGACGAGCTCTACGAGCAGTACCAGCGGGACAAGAACCTCGTCGACAAGGCCTGGTGGGACTTCTTCGAGGACTACACCCCGGGCGGGTCCGACGCGAACGGAGGCAACGGCTCCGCGGGCGGCGGCTCGGGTGAGACGACGTCGGCCCCCCGCCGGTCCTCCGGGTCGACGGCCTCGCCCAGCAAGGACTCCGGCACGGGGTCCCCGCCCAGCAAGGACGCCGCCACCAAGAGCTCCGGCTCGAAGGACTCCGGCACGGGGTCCCCGCCCAGCAAGGACGCCGCCACCAAGAGCTCCGGCTCGAAGGACTCCGGCACGGGGTCCCCGCCCAGCAAGGACGCCGCCACCAAGAGCTCCGGCTCGAGGGACTCCGGCGCGAAGCCCGCGGCGAAGGCCCCGACGAAGGGCGGGGGCGCCGACCGCGCGAAGCCGACGCCGGCGAGCGTCGACTCCAAGCCGACCCCCCGGGACGCGCAGAAGCCCGCGGAGCCCGAGGTGACGTCGGACGACACGGTCATCCCGCTCCGCGGGGCAAGCAGCCGGGTCGTCGCGAACATGGAGTCCTCCCTCGAGGTGCCGACGGCGACGAGCGTGCGGGCGGTTCCGGCGAAGCTCCTCATCGACAACCGGGTCGTCGTCAACAACCACCTCAAGCGCTCGCGTGGCGGCAAGGTCTCCTTCACCCACTTCATCGGGTACGCCCTCGTCAAGGCCCTCGCGCTCATGCCGCAGATGAACAACGGCTTCGGCGAGAAGGACGGCAAGCCGGCCCTCATCGAACCCGCGCACGTCAACCTCGGCCTCGCCATCGACGTCGCCAAGCCCGACGGCACCCGCCAGCTCCTCGTGCCGTCGATCAAGGCCGCGGAGAAGATGGACTTCGCGCACTTCTGGACGGCCTACGAGGACGTCGTCCGCAAGGCGCGCGACGGCAAGCTCACCGTCGAGGACTTCAAGGGCACGACGATCTCGCTGACGAACCCGGGAACGATCGGCACCGTCCACTCCGTCCCGCGCCTCATGAAGGGCCAGGGGACGATCATCGGGGTGGGCGCGCTCGAGTACCCCGCCGAGTGGCAGGGTGCCAGCGACGACACGATCAACCGCAACGCGGTGTCCAAGATCCTCACGCTGACGAGCACGTACGACCACCGGATCATCCAGGGCGCCCAGTCCGGGGACTTCCTCCGGCTCGTCCACCAGTTCCTCCTCGGCGAGCACGGGTTCTACGACGAGATCTTCGAGAGCCTGCGGCTGCCCTACGAGCCGGTTCGCTGGGTCCAGGACATCAACGCGGGCCACGAGGACGACATCAACAAGACCTCGCGCGTGCAGGAGCTCATCCACGCGTACCGGGTCCGCGGCCACCTCATGGCGGACACCGACCCGCTCGAGTACCGGCAGCGCCGCCACCCCGACCTCGACATCACGAGCCACGGGCTCACCCTCTGGGACCTCGAGCGCGACTTCGCGACCGGGGGCTTCGGTGGCGAGCCGATGCTCAAGCTCCGCCGCATCCTCGGGATCCTCCGGGACAGCTACTGCCGAACCGTCGGCATCGAGTACATGCACATCCAGGACCCCGACCAGCGTGCGTGGATCCAGTCCAAGGTCGAGGTCGGCTATGCCAAGACCGGCCGGGACGAGCAGCTGCGGATCCTCCGGCGGCTCAACGCCGCCGAGGCGTTCGAGACCTTCCTCCAGACGAAGTTCGTCGGCCAGAAGAGGTTCTCCCTCGAGGGGGGCGAGTCGGTCATCGCCCTCCTCGACCGGATCCTCTGCCGGGCCGCCGACGCGGCGATGGACGAGGTCTGCATCGGGATGCCCCACCGCGGACGGCTCAACGTCCTCGCGAACATCGCGGGCAAGTCCTACGGGCAGATCTTCCGCGAGTTCGAGGGCAAGCAGGACCCGCGCTCGGTCCAGGGCTCCGGAGACGTCAAGTACCACCTCGGCACCGAGGGAAGGTTCGTCGCCGAGGACGGCAAGAGCACGAAGGTCTACCTCGCCGCGAACCCCTCCCACCTCGAGGCGGTCAACCCCGTCCTCGAGGGGATCGCCCGGGCCAAGCAGGACCGCCTCAACCTCGCCGGCGAGGACTTCACCGTCCTCCCGCTCCTCCTCCACGGGGACGCGGCGTTCGCCGGGCAGGGGGTCGTCGCGGAGACCCTCAACCTCTCCCAGCTGCGCGGCTACCGGACCGGTGGGACGGTCCACGTCGTCATCAACAACCAGGTCGGCTTCACGACCTCGCCGTCGTCGTCGCGCTCCTCGACGTACAGTACGGACGTCGCCCGGATGATCCAGGCGCCGATCTTCCACGTCAACGGCGACGACCCGGAGGCGTGCGTCCGGGTCGCCGAGCTCGCGTTCGAGTTCCGGCAGGCGTTCAACAAGGACGTCGTCATCGACATGGTCTGCTACCGACGCCGCGGCCACAACGAGGGCGACGACCCGTCGATGACCCAGCCGCTGATGTACAACCTCATCGAGGCCAAGCGGAGCGTCCGCAAGCTCTACACCGAGGCGCTCATCGGCCGCGGGGACATCAGCGGCGAGGAGGCCGCGGAGGCCCTGCGCGACTACCAGCAGCAGCTCGAGCGGGTCTTCGTCGAGACGAAGGAAGCGCTGAAGCGGCCGGAGACCGGCCAGGTCGACCCGAGCTACTCCGGCACCGACGTCGAGGGGCACAGCGGCCTCGAGCCCCCGTCCGCCCAGTCCGGGGACCAGGCCCGGCACTCGCCGAACAAGACGGCGATCTCGACCGAGGACCTCCATCACATCGGGGACGCGTTCGTCGACTTCCCCAAGCACTTCACCGTCCACTCCAAGCTCCGTGCGGGGATGGAGAAGCGCGCGCAGAGCGTCCGCGAGGGCGGCATCGACTGGGCGACCGGCGAGCTCCTCGCGTTCGGCTCGCTCCTCAAGGAGGGGACGCCCGTCCGGCTCGCCGGACAGGACAGCCGCCGGGGGACGTTCGTCCAGCGTCACGCCGTCCTCATCGACAAGGAGACCGCCGAGGAGTGGACCCCCCTGCTCTACCTCGGCGAGGGGTCGGCCCGCTTCTGGGTGTACGACTCGCTCCTGTCCGAGTTCGCGGCGATGGGCTTCGAGTACGGGTACTCCGTCGAGCGACCCGACGCCCTCGTCCTCTGGGAGGCCCAGTTCGGGGACTTCGTCAACGGGGCCCAGACGATCGTCGACGAGTTCATCTCCTCCTCGGAGCAGAAGTGGAGCCAGCGCTCCTCGGTCGTGCTCCTCCTCCCCCACGGGTACGAGGGGCAGGGACCGGACCACTCCTCGGCCCGGATCGAGCGCTTCCTCCAGCTCTGCGCCGAGGACAACATGACAGTGGCCTACCCCTCGACGCCGGCGTCGTACTTCCACCTCCTCCGGCGCCAGGCGTACGCCCGTCCGCGACGCCCGCTCGTCGTGTTCAACCCGAAGCAGCTCCTCCGGCTCAAGACCGCGTCGAGCCAGCCGGAGGACTTCACCCATGGCACCTTCCGGCCTGTCCTCCCCGACACCCTCCAGCCCGACCCTGCGAAGGTCGACCGGGTCGTCCTCGCCTCGAGCCGGATTCTCTACGACCTCGAGTCCGAGCGGGAGAGCCGCGGGGACGACCGGACCGCGATCCTCCGGGTCGAGCAGTTCTACCCGCTCCCCGGCCGCGAGGTCGCCGAGGCGCTCTCGCACTACCCGGACGCCGAGGTCCTCTGGGTCCAGGACGAGCCGCTCAACCAGGGCGCGTGGCCGTTCATGGCCCTCAACCTCCCCGAGGCGCTCGCCACGTTCGGCGAGACCCGCCAGATCCGCGTGGCCGCCCGCCCGCCGGCGGCCTCGCCGGCGACCGGGTCGTCGCGCAAGCACAAGGCGGAGCTCGCCGACCTCCTCTCCGCGACGTTCGACCGCTGAGGCGTGTACTTCACCGACCGGGGCATCGAGGAGCTCGCGAGCCGTCGAGGGGAGGAGGAGGTCACTCTCGACTGGCTCGCCGAGCAGCTGCGGACCTTCGTCGACCTCCACCCGGATTTCGAGACCCCCGTCGAGCGGCTCGCGACGTGGCTCGCCCGGCTCGACGACGACGAGTGACCCGCGGGCATGCCCGCCCCCGACGAGTAGCCTTCGCTGGACAGCAGACCCCAAGGAGCACAGTCCCACCGTGAGCACGGACCCGACCCGCGAGACCCAGCACGCCGACCCCCCCGCCGGGGAGCACCACGACCCGACGACGACCGACGCGACGGGGACGGAGTTCACCCCGAGCGCGGCGTTCCACGTCCCGTCCGACGGGGCGCGCGACGTCGGGCTCGTGTTCCTCGGCGACTCGCTCGTCGCCGGGGTCGGGGACCCCAAGGGACAGGGCTGGGTCACCCGCGTCGTCGGCCGGACCCACCACCGGGACATCCAGCTCACGCCGTACAACCTCGGCGTCCGAGGGTCCTCCTCGGCCGACCTCCTCGCGCGGTGGACCTCGGAGTGCCTGCCCCGGTTCGTCGGCCGCTCCGAGCGGCGCCTCGTCGTCTCCGTGGGGACCGAGGACGCCCGGAGCGGCACGACCCTCGCCAGACACCGGCTCAACCTCGCGAACATCCTCGACGAGGCCTCGAGCCGCGGGATCGCGTCGTTCGTCGTGAGCCCTCCCCCCACCGCCGACCCCGTCCTGTCGAAGGCTCTCGAGGTCTTCGTCGACGCACAGGCGGACGTGTGCTCCCGCCGGGGCGTGCCGTTCGTCGACGCCTACCACCCGCTCGTCGAGCACGAGCAGTGGCACAGCGACCTCGCGGCGAGCACGGTGCCGGACCACCCCGGGCAGGCGGGCTACGGGCTCATCGCGTGGCTCGTCCTCCACAACGGGTGGTACGAGTGGCTCGACATCGCGTGACCCCCCGGAGGGCGTGAGCCGAAGGTCGCCGCCCGGACGGGGCAGCGGTCCTCACTCGCTCGACCGGTCGGGCCCGACCCTCACTCCCCTTCGTCGACGGTGAAGACGATCTTGCCGAACGCGTCGCCGGCGACCATCCGCTCGAACCCGGCGCGGGCGTCGGCGAGTGGCCTGACCGAGTCGACGGCGGGCTCGATGCCGGCTGTCGCGACGAACCTCGCGAGCCGGGCGAGCTCCTCCCGCGTGCCCATCGTCGACCCGAGGACCCGGAGCTGCTTGAAGAAGATCTTCGTCAGCTCGGCCTTCTCGGGGGCGTCGCCGGAGGTCGCGCCGCAGATGACGATCCGTCCCCCCGGACGGAGCGAGTTGACCGAGTGCGACCACGTCGCGGCGCCGACGGTCTCCATGACGGCGTCGACCCGCTCGGGCAGACGCGCCCCGGACTCGAAGGCCTCGTCGGCGCCGATCTCGAGGGCGTGCTCCCGCTTCCGCCCGTCCCGGCTCGTCACCCACACCCGCAGGCCCGCGGCCGATCCGAGCTGGACGAGGGCCGAGGCCACCCCACCGCTGGCCCCCTGGACGAGCACGGTCTCCCCCGGGGCCACGTCGGCGTTCGTGAAGAGCATCCGGTACGCCGTGAGCCACGCGGTGGGCAGGCAGGCCGCCTGCTCCCACGAGAGCGACGCCGGCTTCGGGACGACGTTGCCCGCCGGGACGACGACCTGCTCGGCGAGGGTCCCGGGATGGAGCTCGGACAGGAGGGTCCGGCGGGGGTCGAGGGTCTCGTCGCCGCGCCAGCCCGCGGAGGCGACGACGGCGTGGACGACGACCTCGTCCCCCTCGTCGGTGACCCCTGCGCCGTCGCAGCCGAGGACCATGGGGAGCCGGTCCGGGGCGAGCCCGACGCCGCGCAGCGACCAGACGTCGTGGTGGTTGAGGGCGCACGCGTGCAGCCGCACCCGGGTCCAGCCGTCGGGGACGACGGGGTCGGGGCGCTCCCCGACCTCGAGACCCGAGAGCGGGTCGTCGGCGGACTGGCTGACGGCGGTGGCGGCAAGCACCCGGCCACGGTAGCCGACCACCGGCCGGTAACGTCAGCCCCCGCCGGGGACGAGCCGGGGCGCGTCAGTTGATCATCCCCGCGCCGACGGTGACGCCGGTCCCCTCGTCGATGAGGATGAAGGACCCGGTGTCGCGGTTCTTCGAGTACGCGTCGCAGAGCAGCGGCGTGGTCGTCCGGAGCTGGACCCGGCCGATCTCGTTGAGCCCGAGCTCACCGGCCTCGGGGTCGCGGTGAAGGGTGTTGACGTCGAGGCGGTACTGGATGTTCTTCACGACCGCCCGCCCCGTCCGGGTCGTGTGCTTGATCGCGAGCTTCTGGCGGGGCCGCAGTGCCTGCGGCGACATCCACGAGATCATCGCGTCGATGTCCTGGCTCGGCTCGGGCGCGTTGCGGGGGCGGCAGATCATGTCGCCCCGGGAGACGTCGAGGTCGTCCTCGAGCCGGACCGTGACGGACATCGGCGGGTAGGCCTCGTCGACCTCCCGGTCGTGGAGGTCGATCCCCGCGATCCGGCTCGTCAGTCCGCTCGGGAGGACCATGACCTCGTCGCCGGGCTTGAGGACGCCGCCGGCGACCTGCCCGGCATACCCCCGGTAGTCGTGGAAGTCGTCCGACTTCGGCCGGATGACGTACTGGACGGGGAACCGGGCGTCGATCATGTCCCGGTCCGAGGCGACGTGGACGTGCTCGAGGTGGTGCATGAGCGACGTGCCGTCGTACCACGGCATGTTCTCGGACCGGTTGACGACGTTGTCGCCCTGGAGCGCCGAGATCGGGATGACCTGGAGGTCGGGGATCGACAGCTTCGTCGCGAAGTTCGTGAACTCCTCGTAGATCCGGTTGAAGACCGCCTCGTCGTAGTCGACGAGGTCCATCTTGTTCACCGCGAGGACGAGGTGGGGCACCCGGAGGAGCGAGAGCAGGACGGCGTGCCGTCGGGACTGCTCGGTCATCCCCTGCCGGGCGTCGACGAGGACGAGCCCGAGGTCGGCCGTCGACGCACCGGTGACCATGTTCCGGGTGTACTGCACGTGCCCGGGCGTATCCGCGATGATGAACTTCCGCCGGGGGGTGGCGAAGTACCGGTAGGCGACGTCGATGGTGATGCCCTGCTCCCGCTCGGAGCGCAGGCCGTCGGTGAGGAGCGCGAGGTCGGTGTAGTCGTACCCCTTGCTCCTGCTCGTCCGCTCGACGGACTCCATCTGGTCCTCGAAGATCGACTTCGAGTCGAGCAGCATCCGGCCGATGAGGGTCGACTTCCCGTCGTCGACCGACCCGGCCGTGGCGAATCGAAGCAGGTCCATCAGAAGTAGCCCTCTCGCTTGCGGTCTTCCATCGCGGCCTCCGAGAACCGGTCGTCACCCCGGGTCGCCCCGCGCTCGGTGATCCGGGAGGCGGCGACCTCGTCGATGATCTCGTCGACGGTCGCGGCCGAGGACTCCACGCACCCGGTGAGGGTGAGGTCCCCGACGGTGCGGAACCGGACCGTCCGCTCGCGCGCCTCCTCCCCGGACCGGAGCGGGTTGTACTCGCTCTCGGTGAGGAGCATCCCGTCCCGCTCGAAGACCCGACGCTGGTGGGAGAAGTAGATCGAGGGGATCTCGATGCCCTCGCGGCCGATGTAGTGCCAGATGTCGAGCTCGGTCCAGTTCGAGAGCGGGAACACCCGCATGTGCTCACCCTCGTGGAGGCGACCGTTGTACAGCCGCCACAGCTCGGGGCGCTGCATCTTCGGGTCCCACTGCCCGAACTCGTCCCGGTGGGAGTACACCCGCTCCTTGGCCCGGGCCTTCTCCTCGTCGCGCCGTCCGCCGCCGAAGGCCGCGGTGAAGCCCTCCTCCTCGATGACGTGGAGCAGGGTCCCGATCTGGAGCCGGTTCCGGCTCGTCTTGCCGTCGTCGACGACGACCCCGTCGGCGATGGCCTTCTCGACGGACGCGACGACGAGCCTCAGGCCGAGCCGTGCGACCCAGCGGTCACGCGTCTCGAGGACCTCGGGGAAGTCGTACCCCGTGTCGACCTGGAGCACGGGGAACGGGATCCGGGCAGGGTAGAACGCCTTCTCGGCGAGGCGCAGCATGACGATGGAGTCCTTGCCGCCGGAGAACATCAGCACCGGCTTCTCGAACTCTGCCGCGACCTCCCGGAAGATGTGGATGGACTCCGCCTCGAGCTCGTCGAGCTGGGTCAGTCGGTAGTCAGCGTGTGTGGACATCTCCGCAGGGCCTCTCCTCATGGTCGAGTGACACCCTACTTGCCCGGCGCTGCTCCATCGATCCCGCCCGCACGCTGACACAATGCGACGCATGCACAGCGCCAGACCGCCCCAGGTCCTCGCGGACCCGGAGACCCTCGACGCGCTCGAGCTCCTCCGTCACGGCGTGTGGGACCGCGGGAGCGTCGGGCCCGACGGACCGGCGTCCCTCGAGGTCCCCGCCACCGAGGCCGCCGACGCCCTCGCCGCGGGCGCGGTCGAGGTCGTCGACCCCGAGGGGGTCCCGGTCGCGACCGTCCCCGTGCGGTCCGCGCGACCGGGCACCGGGACGGACGACCCTGTCGTCGCGGTCGCGTCCGGCCCGCCGACATGGCTCGCCCAGCGCTCCTCCCGACCGTTCGAGCGGCTGTACCGGCGCCCCGTGGAGGTCCGCGACGAGGCCGCGGGCGACGGGGCGCTCCCCGTCCTGCTCGACCGGCCCGCGACCGTCGGAGACCTCGCTGCCCTGCGCGACACCCGCGGGGGACGGCCGGTCCTCGTCCTCGGCCTCGCCGGGAGCGGGTCGCCCGGGTCGGTGACGCTCCTCAGGTCGGCCCGAGCGCTTGCGACCGCCCTCGGTGACACCCGGGTCGTCGCCGTCCCCCTCGACCCCTCCGCCACCGCGGACGCCCGCCGGGCGGTCCTCGAGGCGTACACCGGCGGGGCCCCGGTTCATCACCCGGGCGGCTCCCCGGACGCCGACGAGCCCCTCGTCCGCGACCCTCGGGCGGGCGCCGCGCCCGGGCTCGTCGTCTTCTTCACCGGCCTCTCCGGGTCGGGCAAGTCCACCCTCGCCCGCGGGCTGCGCGACGTCCTCCTCGAGCAGGGTGAGCGGACGGTCACCCTGCTCGACGGGGACGTCGTCCGCCGCAACCTCTCCGAGGGGCTGAGCTTCTCCCCCGAGGACCGGGAGCGGAACATCCGCCGGATCGGCTGGGTCGCCGCCGAGGTCGCCCACCACGGCGGCGCGGCGATCTGCAGCCCGATCGCGCCGTTCGCCCGCACCCGCGCCGAGGTCCGGCACACGGTCACCGGCCGCGGCGGCGACTTCGTCCTCGTCCACGTCGCGACCCCCCTGGAGGAGTGCGAGCGTCGCGACCGCAAGGGCCTGTACGCCCGGGCGCGTCGCGGCGAGATCGCCGACTTCACCGGCATCTCCTCCCCCTACGAGGTGCCCGAGGACGCCGACCTCCGGGTCGACACGACCGGCCGGACCATCGCCGACGTCGGGGACGAGGTCCACGCCCTGCTCCGCGCGCGCGGCCTGCTCCCGGCCGCCGCGGCCGTCCCTGCGCCGGTGGGGCCCGCGTGAGCGACCTCCTCACCGCCGACACCGGCGCGCTCCTGCTCGTGAGCTTCGCCGTCGGGATCGTCGTCGGCCTCACCGGCATGGGCGGCGGCGCCCTCATGACGCCCGCCCTCATCTTCCTCGGGGTCCCCCCGACGGCCGCGGTCGCGAACGACCTCGTCGCGGCCGCGGTGAACAAGAGCGTCGGCGCGACCGTGCACCTGCGCTCCGGGAGCCCCAACGTCCGGCTCGCGCTGTGGCTCATCGCCGGGTCGGTGCCGATGGCGTTCGCCGGCGCGTTCATCATCGACGCGTTCGGGTCCGACGCCGACCGGCAGGGCTTCGTCAAGGCGGCGATCGGTGCCACCCTCGTCCTCACGGCGCTGACGTACGTCGCCCGGACCTACCTCGAGATGCGCCGGCGGATGCTCGCCGTCCGCGTCGACCGGACGCCCGTCGTCCGGCCGCTGCCCACCCTCGCCATCGGCGCCGTGGGGGGGCTGCTCGTCGGCCTGACGAGCGTCGGGTCGGGCTCGCTCATCATGGTCGCCCTCCTCATCCTCTACCCGATGCTCTCCCCGGTCCGGCTCGTCGGCACCGACCTCGTCCAGGCGATCCCCCTCGTTCTTTCTGCCGCGGTGAGCCACGTCATCGTCACCGGTGTCGACTGGACGGTCCTCGTCCCGCTCGTCCTCGGAGGCACGCCCGGCACCTACGTCGGCGCCCGGATCGCCGGGCGGGTCTCCTCGTCGGTCGTGCGACGGGGCATCGCCATCGTCCTCAGCCTCACCGGACTGACGATGCTCGGGACGCCGCCGCTCGTCGTCGGCCTCATCGGCGCCGGGCTCCTCATCCTCGGGCCGGTCCTGTGGAGCATCCTTCGGGACCTCACCCGGGCCCGGCTTCGCGGCCGCGTCCTCGCCCGCACACCCCAGGAGTAGTCATGCCCGATCGCCCCGACCACCAGGAAGCCGCCCGCCTCGCCACCCTTGCGGGACGGCTCCTCCTCGACATCCGCGACCCCGACCGCGACCCGACCGAGCTCAAGGCCGAGGGCGACCGTCGCTCCCACGACCTCCTCGTCCGCGAGCTCGCGGCGAGCCGCCCGGACGACGCCGTCCTCAGCGAGGAGGGGGCTGACGACGCCAGCCGGCTCGCCGCCGACCGGGTGTGGATCGTCGACCCCCTCGACGGCACCCGCGAGTACGGCGAGGCCGGCCGGGACGACTGGGCGGTCCACGTCGCCCTCTGGGAGCGCGGCGACCTCACGGCAGGTGCCGTCGCCCGTCCCGCCCGCGGGATCACCTACTCGACGGCCGACCCCGGGGTCGTCCCGTGGAGCGCCCCGGAGCGGATCCGGCTCGCCGTGAGCCGCTCCCGGCCCCCGGCGTTCGTCGCCGCCCTCGCCGACCACCTCGACGCGGAGCTCGTCCCGATGGGGTCGGCCGGCGTCAAGGCGATGTCCGTCGTCGTCGACGAGACCGACGCCTACGTCCACGCCGGCGGGCAGTACGAGTGGGACTCGGCCGCGCCGGTCGCCGTCGCGCGCGCCGCGGGCCTGCTGACCAGCCGGCTCGACGGGTCCGCCCTCGTCTACAACACCCGCGAGCCGTACCTCCCCGACCTCGTCGTCGCCCGCCCGGAGGTCGCCCCACGGATCTTCGAGGCCCTCGCCCACCTCGCCCCCGCCCCCTGAGCCGGGGGCCGGAGCCCGGGACGGGCGAGGCCGACGGGGACCCGTCCCCGCCCGCCCCCGCGTCAGCGGGCCGACGCCACCGCGGACGCCACCGCCTCGGCGACGCCGGGGTCGAAGACGGACGGGACGACCCGGTCGGCGCGCACGTCGTCGACGAGACCCGCGAGGGCCCGGGCCGCCGCGACCTTCATCGGCTCGGTGATGCGCCGTGCGCCGGTGTCGAGGGCGCCCCGGAAGATCCCGGGGAAGGCGAGGACGTTGTTGATCTGGTTGGGGTGGTCCGAGCGCCCCGTCGCGACGACGGCCGCGTGGCGGTGCGCGACGTCGGGGTGGACCTCCGGGTCGGGGTTGGCGAGGGCGAAGATGACCGCGTCGCCGGCCATCCCGGCCACGTCGGCCTCGGCGACGGTCCCCCCGCTCACCCCGATGAAGGCATCCGCGCCGACGAGCGCCGCGCCGACCGGCCCGCGCACGCCCCGCGGGTTCGTCGTCGCGGCGAGCCGGCGCTTGTGGTCGGGCAGCTCCGGTCGGGAGGGGGCGAGGACGCCGGTCGAGTCGCAGACGACGATGTCGGTCACTCCTGCCCGCTGGAGGAGGCGGGTCACCGCGACCCCGGCGGCCCCGGCACCGCTGACGACGACGCGCATGCGGTGCAGCGGGGTCCCGACGACCCGGGCCGCGTTGGTCAGTCCGGCGAGGACGACGATGGCCGTCCCGTGCTGGTCGTCGTGGAAGACGGGGATGTCGAGGCGCTCGACGAGCGCGGCCTCGATGGCGAAGCACCGCGGTGCCGAGATGTCCTCGAGGTTGATGCCGCCGTAGGACGGCGCGATCCGGGCGATCGCCTCGACGAGCTCGGCGACCGTCCCGGTCTCCATGCAGACGGGCACCGCGTCGATGCCCGCGAAGTGGGAGAAGAGGACCGCCTTGCCCTCCATGACGGGCAGCGCGGCGAGGGGGCCGACGTTTCCGAGCCCGAGGACCGCGGTGCCGTCGCTGACGACGGCGACGGTGTTGCCCCGCGAGGTGTACCGCGCGGCGAGAGCGGGGTCGGCGGCGATCGCCCGGGACACGTCGGCGACGCCGGGCGTGTAGAGGAGGGAGAGGTCCTCCCGGCCGCGCAACGGCTTGGTCGGGTGAACACCGAGCTTGCCGCCCTCGTGCGCGGCGAGGACGGCGCGCAGAGCGGGATCGGTGTCGTCGGGCAGGGCAAGCGCGGGAGACGCGGACATTCGGGCCACCTCATGCAGCGGGGATGACGGGCACCGGGTTCGCGGTGGAGCGAGCCGGGGCGCAACCGTCGGGGGTCGCGTGCACGGGGGTCTCCCGTGCGGCGATCCTCGCACGGGATCCCCCCGTTCCGGTCGAGGTGTGACCGACGTCGCGCGCGACTGGCACGATGCGGAGGATGCCCCTCCTCACCCTGCCGCGCGTCCGGCCCGGGCTCGTCCGGGTCCGCGGCCGCTCCATGCTCCCGACCCTGCGCGACGGCGACGTCCTCCTCGTCCTCTGGGGAGGGTCGCCGCGCACCGGAGCCGTCGTCCTCGCCGAGCTCCCCCCGACGAGCGACGGCACGCCCCGTCCGCTAGCGGTCAAACGGCTCACCGGGCCGGACCCGGGCCGCCCCGGGGACCCGGACCGCGTCTGGGTCGAGGGGGACAACCCCGGCGTCGGCGTGGACTCGTGGACCGTCGGCTCTTTGCGCAGGTCAGCCATCCGCGCCCGGGTCCTGCTCCGCCTCCCCCGGCTCGCCGGGGGGACCCCGCCCGCCCGTGCAGGCGCCACCGGCGAGGGGTAGGTTGGAGAACGGCCAACGCGCCCACCACCGTAGAAGGGACTGATATGCGCATTTCCCGAATCTTCCGTCTCACCGAGGTCAGCGCTCACTGCGACCTGCCGTGCGGCGTCTACGACCCCGCCCAAGCCCGCATCGAGGCCGAGTCGATCAAGGGCATCTGCGAGAAGGCTGCGAGCAACGACGACCCGGACTTCCGTACCCGCGCCCTCATCATCAAGGAGCAGCGCTCCGAGCTCGTCAAGCACCACCTCTGGGTGCTGTGGACGGACTACTTCAAGCCGCCGCACTTCGAGAAGTACCCCGAGCTCCACGAGCTCGTCAACGAGGCGACCAAGCTCGCCGGCGCCCAGGGGACCAAGGGCAGTCTCGACGTCGCGACGGCGGACGAGCTCCTGAAGAAGGTCGACCGGATCGCCGAGATCTTCGCGGAGACGAAGAAGGGCTGACTCCCACCTCCCGACGACGAACGGGGCCCCACCGGAGGCGGTGGGGCCCCGTTCGTCGTTCGAGGTCCCCCAACAGCGCTCGGCGCTGCGCACGGGCCGCCGACCTCCGGTCCGGCGGCGGCTCGCTCAGCGGCAGTAGTCGTCCTCGAGGCGCTCGATGTCGTTCTCGTCGAAGTGGCCGAACGCGATCTCGAGCATCCGTGCGGGCCGCACCCCCGGGTTACCCATCCGGTGGACGGTCCCCACCGGCACCCAGATCGTCTCACCCCGCCCGGCGCTCCACGTCTCCTCGCCGACGGTCACCTCGAGCGGCCCGTCGATGACGTGCCACAGCTCCCCCCGAAGCTCGTGGGTCTGGAGGGAGAGCCGCTGCCCGGGCTCGACGGTGATCGTCTTGACCGTCACCGGCTCGTTGGCGACGAACTGGTCGAAGCTCCCCCAGGGCCGGCGGTCGGTCAGGATGCTGAGCGCCGGGTTCGTCCGGTCGCTTACCTCGGTCATCACGGCTCCCCTCGGCCTCGGGCGCCCCGGCTCTCGGGGGTGGGTCCTGAGAGGGATGCTACCGACGTCGACCCCGGGCCCGTGCCAGTTCCCCGGGATCCGCGGGCCCGACCGCCGATGACGACGGGTCGAGGTTGCGGGGGCGCATCCCACACGTGCGCCTCCGCGGGGAGTAGCGTCCCCCCGGCAGTAGGCGGAAGCCGCCCCCCCCCCCCCCCCCCCCCCCGCCCGCCCGGGACCTCAGGAGGTCATACGTGGACACACACGACGCCGTCGACCACTCCACGGCCCCACCCGCCAACAAGGGGCTGCTCGCGCTTGCGGGCGTCCTGCTCCTCATCCCCATCGTCGCCCTCATGTGGGTGAGCAGCTACTCGCGGATCGAGCCTCGGCTCGGAAGCTTCCCCTTCTTCATCTGGTACCAGTTCCTCTGGGTGTTCCTCACCTCGGCGCTGACGTACACCGCCTACCGGATCGTCCTCGTCGCGCGCCCGCACCGCCCGATGACGGAGAGCCCGGCCTCTGCCACGGGCACCGACGCCGACGACCGTCCCGGGACCGGGGAGGCCGGCCGATGAGCACCGCACTGCCCACCGCCGCCGGGACCGGCGTCAACTGGACGGCCCTCATCGTCCTCATCCTCCTCTTCGGGCTCGTCACCGTCATGGGCTTCTGGGCCTCGCGCTGGCGCCGCCCGACGAGCATGGAGTCGCTCGACGAGTGGGGGCTCGGTGGACGCGGGTTCGGCACGTGGATCACGTGGTTCCTCCTCGGCGGCGACCTCTACACCGCCTACACCTTCGTCGCCGTTCCCGCGGCGATGTTCGCGCTCGGGGCCGTGAGCGGGTTCTTCGCGGTCCCCTACACGATCGTCCTCTACCCGATCATCTTCGTCTTCATGGCGCGGCTATGGTCGGTGAGCCACCGCCACGGGTACGTCACGCCGGCGGACTTCGTCCGCGGTCGCTACGGGTCCCGGGGGCTCTCGCTCGCGGTCGCGGTGACGGGGATCCTCGCGACGATGCCGTACATCGCCCTCCAGCTCGTCGGCATCCAGGCGGTGCTCGAGGTGGCGGGGATCGGCGGGACCGGCAACGTCATCGCCAAGGATGCGCCGCTCTTCATCGCGTTCGCGCTTCTCGCGGCGTACACGTACTCCAGCGGGCTGCGGGCCCCGGCGATCATCGCGTTCGTCAAGGACCTGCTCATCTACCTCGTCATCATCGTCGCGGTGATCTACCTACCGAGCAAGGTCGGCGGCTGGGACAGCGTCTTCTCCGCAGCCCAGGACAAGATGTCCGGGACGAACCCGGCAACGGGCAAGCCGGTCGGCGCCTTCGTCCCCGGAGCGAGTGCGCACTGGGCGTACGCGACGCTCGGTCTCGGGTCGGCGCTCGCCCTGTTCATGTACCCGCACTCGGTCACGGCGACGCTGTCGTCGAAGAGTCGGAACACGATCCGGCGCAACGCCTCGATCCTGCCGGCGTACAGCTTCGTCCTCGGGCTGCTCGCCCTTCTCGGCTGGGTGGCGATCGCGGCCGGGACGCAGCCGATCGGGCTCGACGGCAAGCCGAACGCCCAGCTCGTCATCCCGCAGCTGTTCGAGGACGCGTTCCCGTCGTGGTTCACCGGGGTCGCCTTCGCGGCGATCGCCATCGGGGCGCTCGTGCCGGCGGCGATCATGTCGATCGCCGCCGCGAACACCTTCACGCGCAACGTCTACCGCGAGTGGCTCCGGCCGAACGCGACGCACGCCGAGGAGGCCCGGGTCTCCAAGCTCGTCTCGCTCGTCGTCAAGGCGTTCGCCCTCGTGTTCGTCCTCACCCTCGACAAGCAGAACGCGATCAACTTCCAGCTCCTCGGGGGGATCTGGATCCTCCAGACCTTCCCGTCGATCGTCTTCAGCCTCTACACCCGGTGGTTCCACCGGTGGGGCCTGCTCAGCGGATGGGTCGTCGGGATGGTCTACGGGACGGTGGCGGCGTGGAACGTCGTCAACCCCGTGACGGGCAGCCACTTCGGCGGTTCGGTCGCGAACATCCCGGTCATCGGGCAGATGGGCTACATCGCGCTCACGGCGTTCGTTCTCAACGCCCTCGTCGCGGCCGTCGTCACCCTCGGCCTTCGGGCGACGAAGGTCTCCAACGGCGCCGACGAGACGATCACCGGCGACTTCTTCGCTGACGCCGGGGACCCGCGCGTCGAGAAGAACCTCGACACCGGTGCCCACCTCACGACTGGTGCGCCGTGAGCTGAGAGCGTCACCGACCGGCCCGACCCCGTCGCGGGGTCGGGCCGGCACCGACGTGGGGAGGCCGTCCGGGCAGAGACCGGACGGCCTCCCCACGTTGGACGCCCGACTCGGCGTGCGCGGCGCCGTCGCGTGCCGGTTCCGGCTGCGGTCAGGCCCGCGGCGCGGCGGCGCCGTGGCGGCGCCGCCGACGCAGGACCCGGGTGAGCGAGTCGACGACGAGCGGGTCGTACTCGTACCCGAGACCGAGGTGGATCCGCTCGAGAGCACCCTCGCTGTCGGCCTCCTCGACCCCGTCCCCGAGGAAGTCGTCGTAGGCGTTGGCGACCTTGATGATCCGGGCGGCGAGCGGCAGCGGCCTCCCGAGCTCCCGGGTCTCCCGGAACGGACGGGTCTGTTCGTCGATGGCGTCGGCGACGACGGCGAGCACCCCGGTCGCGCGGACGATCCGGGCGCCGTCGTGGGCGATCCGCAGCTGGTCCCCCGGCGCGGCGAGCACGGTGGCCCCCCCGGGGATGGGGTCCCGGAGGGCGACCTGGCCGAGGTCGTGGAGCAGCGCCGCGTACTCGAGGTCGGCGACCTCGCGCTGGGTCATCCCGAGGTCGCGGCCCATCCGGACGGCGAGCTTGGCGACGCGGCTCGCGTGGAGGGTCCTCGTCTGCCCGGCGATGTCGGTCAGGCGCGAGAGCGCGAGGATCGTCTCGCGGTAGGTCACTCGGATGTTGGTGTACCGGCGCACGGCGAAGAGCGTGAAGACCATGGGAATGAGGAAGAGGGGTACCGCGGCCACGCCGAGGGCGCGCTCCGCGAGGGCGATGAGCGGGCCGGAGCTGAGCAGCGCGAGGCTCGCCAGGATGCCGGTGACGACGGCGTCCTTGACGGTCGCCCACGCAGGGGCGTGCTCGCGCTCGGAGCGGCACATCGCGGTGAGGACGAGCTCGAGGAGCGCGGCGACCGCCGAGACGACGAGCATGACGAGCGCCACCGCCCATCGCCTGTCGTCGAGGTCGCCCTGGAGGTCGGCGAGCGAGCGCCCCCCGGCGACGACCGATCGGTGGAGCAGCGCGGCACCCGTCACGGCGAGGAACCGCGACGCGATGTCGGCGGGCCGGGCCCGCCGGCCGGAGAGGCGCCGCAGGGCGCCCCCGGCCACGAGGCCGGCCGCGACGAGGACGAGGACCGTCCCCAGGGTGACCGGTCCCGGGCGCCCCGCAAGACCCCGGTCGGTGAGGACGAGGGCGAGCGCGGCGGCCATGGCGACCGGCGCGACCTCCGGGCGGCCCGGGACGGCGAGCCGGACGACCTCACCGAGGGCGATCGAGACGACGAAGACGAGGACGAACACGGGCTCGTCGGCAACCGCGACGAGGTCGGTCGGGCGCGACGTCAGTGCCACCCCGAGGACGACCGCCGCGGCGGCGACGGCGACCCACCGGGCGTCGAGCACGACCGTCCGAGCCTGCCTCAGCATGCGGGCCCCTGGGCGGCGTCGAGCGTCTCGGACCGGACGGCGAGCAGGTCGGAGGTGTCCGGGTCGTCGTGGTCCCAGGCGGCCCGGCGTCCGGCGCCCGGAGCCGGCGCCTCGACCGGCTGCCACCCGTGCCGGCGGACCGCGCGGGCGAGCGCGTCGACGACGTCGGGGTCGAGGTGGGTGCCCGCCCGTCCCCGGAGGATCGACAGGGCGGCCTCGGTGCCGACGGCCCCGCGGTAGGTGCGGGTCGTCGTCAGCGAGTCGAACGCGTCCGCCACGGCGACGATCCGGCCGCCGAGCGGGATGGCGTCGCCGACGAGGCCGCTCGGGTACCCGAGGCCGTCGACCCGTTCGTGATGGGCGCCGACCGCGGGGAGCGCCCGTCGGAGGAAGTGGATCCCCGCGAGCATCTCGACGCCGGAGGTGGGGTGGGTCACGAGCTCGGCGACCTCGTCCGGCGCCTCCGGCCTCGGCCCGCGGAGCACACGCGTCGGGACGGCGAGGAGGCCGAGGTCGTGGAGCTCGCCGGCCATCCGGGCGTCCTCGATGTCGCGCGGACCGAGGCCCAGGGACTGTGCGGTCCACTCGCTCAGTCGGGCCACCCGGGTGCTGTGGCCGACGGCACCGGGGTCCTTGGTCTCCACCGCGGCGACGAGCGCCGCGAGCGTCCGCTGGTGCGCACGCTCCTCGTCGCCGTACTGGACGAACGCCCACTGCGCGACGAGGAGGGGGGCGAGGATGAGGACCGCACTGAACGAGCCCACTCCGGCGGGGACCCAGAGGACGACGAAGAGGAGGCCGATGATGCCGTAGCCGACGTAGGCGGGCCCGGTCGTCGTGAGCATCCGGACGAGGGTGGGGCGGAACGCCGCGTTGCCGTTGGCCTGCATGACCCCAGCGAGGAGGAGGGCGTTGACGAGACACTGGACGACGTCGGCGACGAGGAGCGCGAGGCCGAGGTGCAGGAGGATCCTCACGGGCCCGGCACCGATGTCGAGCTCCGCGCCCGTGACCCGGTACGTCAGCCCTCCGACGGCGCCGATGACGGTCACCATCGAGACGTTGAAGACCCGGCTGATGAGGGACTGGCCCCCCCGCTGGAGGAGGGTCGCCGCGAACCCGACGAGGCCGGCGGCGAACGGCGAGACGATCGCCGCGGCGGCGAGGAGGACGATGGAGGTGAAGGAGAAGTTGACCCGGGACCCGACGTCCTTCTCGCGGATCACCCAGCTGAGCATCGCGAGGCCGGCGAGGACGAGCGTCGCCGACCACGACTTCGGAGGCCCACCGACGGCCCAGGCGAGGGCGAGCATGAGCCCGGCGCCCGCCCCCGTCGCCGCGACATACAGCCTGATGGCTGTGCGCGACGGTGGGGGCTGGGCGCCGGGAGCATCCATGACCACGGAGTTTAGTGGTCGTGAGCCTGGGCTCAGGGTCAGCCGCCCCAACCCCAGACGGTCGTGATGCGGGGGCCCTTGGCGGCGGTGGTCGTGTCCATGGTGAGTCCTTTCGTCGTGGCGGACTGGGGCCGCCACGGGTGGTGGGGATTCAAGGTCCTCAATGTACCGATATGTCCGGTTTGTCGAGGTAGGTCAATCATGGACACAGCAGGGTCGCGGCGGCAAGAGAATGACGCACGCTTGGGCATTTCTTGACCTTTTTTTTACCATAGTCGGTGGTTTTTTTACCAACTGGGGTCCCTCCCGTCTTCCACAGGTCGGGCCCCCGACGAGTCCGGAACCGGCCCGCACGGATTCCGGGTGGGCGTGGAGCGAGTGGCCACCCGGGGGCGGGGTGGCTCGTGTGCGACAATAGCGGCGATCTGAGCCCGCGATCGAGTGACCTGCACCGGTCCCGGAGACGAACGCAGACATACGAGGACAACCCCGACCCCGAGGAGGAGCGCAGATGAGCAAGCGTGCCCGCAAGCGCCGCGCCCGCAAGAAGAACGCCGCGAACCACGGCAGGAAGCCCAACGCCTGAGGCACCCCAGCCCGAGCGACACGAGGGCCCCCGACGACCATGGTGGTCGGCGGGGGCCTGGTGCATTCGGGCTGGTGGACGCGAGCTGCGTCCCGGTGACCCGCGGCCCGCCCGAGGACGGTGGCCGGCGTCAGTCGCCGAGATCGACCTGGATCATCGTGATCCGCTGGATGATCTGCGCCCGCAGCTGGACGGGAGCGGCCTCGTTCCGGCACGAGCGCTTGACGAGGGCCTTGAGCGCCTGGTCGAGGTCGTACTCTCGCAGGCACGGGCCGCACTCGTCGAGGTGGGTGGCGATCCTCCGGGTGTCCTCTGGGGTCATCTCCCCGTCGAGGTACTCGTAGATCCGATGGAGCGTCGCGCTGCAGTCGGTCAGGTCGGACGGGTCACTGGCGTTCATGACGTGGCCTCCTTGGCGATGCCGCGATCCTGGGCGTACGCCCCGAGGAGCCCGCGGAGCTGGCGCCGCCCGCGGTGCAGCCGCGACATGACCGTCCCGATGGGAGTGTCCATGATCTCGGCGATCTCCTTGTAGGCGAAGCCCTCGACGTCGGCGAGGTAGACAGCGAGCCGGAAGTCCTCCGGCAGCTCCTGCAGCGCCCGCTTGACCTCGGAGTCGGGCAGCCGGTCGAGGGCCTCGTTCTCCGCCGAGCGCAGCCCGCGGGAGGTGTGCGACTCGGCGCGCGCCAGCTGGTAGTCCTCGACCTCGGCGGCGTCGCTCTGCTGCGGCTCGCGCTGTCTCTTGCGGTAGGTGTTGATGTACGTGTTGGTGAGGATGCGGTACATCCACGCCTTGAGGTTCGTCCCGGGCTTGTACTGGTGGAACGCCGCGTACGCCTTCGCGTAGGTCTCCTGGACGAGGTCCTCGGCGTCGGCCGGGTTGCGCGTCGTTCGAAGGGCTGCGGAGTACAGCTGGTCGAGCAACGGCATCGCCTCGCGCTCGAAGCGCGCCTGGCGCTCCTGCGAGGTCTCGGTCTCCACGTCGACGACCGCGTCAGCGGCCTCGGCGTCATGGGTGGTGGGCTCAGTCATCGCGGTCCACCCTAGTGCCGCGTCGAACGGCGACGCGGTGCGCAGCACCAGCACTTGTGCTCCTCCGGCCCGGGGATGGGGTCCCTCGTGACAACGGCTGCTCCCGGCGCTCCATTCCCGCGGCCGTCCGGCGGGGCGGTGGGCCGACGTGTCGATGGTCGAACGCCTGATCGGCTGCACGGGTGGGCGGCGCGCCCGGAGCGCCACTCGCGAGCTAGGCGACCGACCGCAGGAACCTCCGTGCGGCCTCGAGGACGTCGGCGGGGTTCCGGCCGAACCCGTGCCCACCGCGAACCGCGGTGACGAGGTCCGGCGAGGGCAGCGCGGCCCGGACCTCACCCGGCCTCCCGAAGGTGTCCCGCTCGCCCTGGACGACGTGGGTGGGAATGCCGGCCTCGACGGGCAGCCGGAGCTCGCCCGCCCGGGACCGGTCCGGTCGGCCCGGGGGGTGGAGGGGGAAGGCGAGCGCGAGCACGGCATCCGCGCCCACGGCCTCCGCCGTCCGGCAGGCCACCCGCGCCCCCGCGCTGCGCCCACCGACGACGACCGGCCGCGGGAGCGCGCCGTCGCCGGCCGTCAGCGCCGCGAGGACGGGCCGCCAGGCCTCGTCGAGCGTGGCCGGTGGCGTGGCCACGCGCTTGCCCGCCACCCGCCAGGGCTGGTCGACGAGGACGACCGTCCACCCCTGCCCGGGCAGGGTCCCGGCGAGGAGCCGCAGGTCCGCGGACCAGCCCTGTCCCCCGGCACCGTGACCGAGGACGACCGACCCGCGGGCCGTCACGGTGGCGGGGTGGACGTGGGCCCGGGCGGGGCCTCTGGGCGTGCCGACGTCGACCGTGTGGGGCTCAGCCACGCCCGAGGACCTCCCCGGTCATCGGGTCGACGACGCCCTCGAGCGTCTCCGCAGGGGCCGGCTCGACGAGCTCGGGGCCGTTGTTCCTCGTCGCGTTGACCGCCGTCGAGACGGGGTATGCCTCGAACCGTCCGGGTCGGTGGGCCCCGAGGAGGTCCTCGACCTGTCGGGCGTCCTGGGTCCCGGGGTCGAGCCAGCGAGCCCAGTCCTCCCGGTCGAGGACGAGGGGCTGCCGGTCGTGGAGCCGGTCGAGCCCGGGGTCGGCGCTCGTCGTGATGATCGTGAACGTGACGAGCCACGCGGCGGGGTCCTCCGGAGACTCGACGACCGGGTCCCGCCAGAACTCGTACAGCCCCGCCATGGCGAGCGGCTCCCCGTCGGCCCGCCGGACGTGGAACGGCTGCTTGCGCGGCTTCCCCCGCGCATCCGTCGCGCTCGGCGACATCTGCCACTCGTACCACCCCTCGGCGGGCACGAGGCACCGCCTGACGGCGGCCGCCCGCGCGAACGACGGCTTCGACAGGACGCTCTCGGCTCGAGCGTTCGCCATCCGGGCGCCGACCTTCGGGTCCTTGGCCCAGCTCGGGACCAGGCCCCACGTGAGCAGCCGGAGCTGGCGCACCGGGTGCACGGTCAGGGCGTCCCCGCCCGCGGCGTCGCCTCCCCCGCGCCGGGGGACGCGGGTGAGGACGACCGGCGCCTGCTTGCTCGGCGCCATGTTCCAGTCCGGGCTCCCCGCCGGCGGCTCCTGGGCGTTGACGAGGATGCTGCGGGTTCGGTCCGCCGTCCGGTCCTCCTCGACCTCGTACTCGAGCACGAGGTCCTCCGGGCTGGCGCTCGCCGCGTACCGTCCGCACATGGGGCACAGGCTACGCACGCGGCTCCCGGCTCAACTACGGTAGGAGCCTGACCGGGACCCCAGAGCGCAAGGAGACGTCATGACCGTGGTTCGTCGCATCGCCCGTCCGCTGCTCGCCTCGATGTTCGTCATCGGCGGGCTGGACGCGCTGCGTCACCCGTCGACGAAGACCGCGAAGGCCGAGCCCCTCGTCCACCGGCTCGCGGGGCCCCTCAGGCTCCCGGACGACCCCGAGCTGCTCGTCCGGGCGAACGGCGCGACGATGGTCGTCGGGGGGAGCCTCCTCGCCCTCGGTCGCCTGCCCCGCCTCTCCGCGCTCGCCCTCGCCGTGTCCCTCCTCCCCACGACCGTCGCCGGGCACCCGTTCTGGGAGGAGGAGGACGAGGCCGACCGGGCCCGGGAGAAGGTCAACTTCTTCAAGAACCTCAGCATGCTCGGCGGCGTCCTCCTCGCCGCGGTCGACACCGAGGGGCGGCCGGGTCTCGCGTACCGAGCCAGGCTCGCGAGCGGCACCGTCGAGCGCGCAGCGAAGTCCACCCGTCGGCAGGCCCACCGGGCGGCCCGCACCGCCCGCCTCGAGGCCCGGCTGAAGGCGGCCCAGGCGCACGATGCCCTCACCTGACTGGCCCTCGCCGGTAGCCGAAGGACCGGTGCACGCCACCGTCCGGCTGCCGGGGAGCAAGTCCCTCACCAACCGCTACCTCGTCATCGCCGCCCTCGCGAACGACACCTCCCGGATCCGTCGCCCCCTGCACTCGCGGGACACCCTGCTCATGGCCGAGGCGCTGCGCCGGCTCGGGATGGGGATCGACGACGCGACCGGCGAGGTCCCCCGCGACGCCCGGGACAGCTCCTCGGACTGGATCGTCTCCCCTGCGACGCTCCGGGGACGGACCCGGGTCGACTGCGGTCTCGCCGGGACCGTCATGCGCTTCCTCCCTCCGGTGGCCGCACTCTGTGACGGGCCGGTCGAGTTCGACGGGGACGACGCCGCCCGCGTCCGCCCCATGGGCCCGGTCCTCGACGCCCTCCGCACCCTCGGCGCGGTGGTCGACGACGGGGGCCGGCGGTCCCTCCCGTTCGCCGTGGGTGGGGCCGGGCGGATGCCCGGGGGCGCGGTGACGCTCGACGCCTCCGCGTCCTCGCAGTTCGTCTCCGGGCTGCTGCTCGCCGGGCCTCGGTACGACGACGGGGTCGTCGTCCACCACGTGGGCAGCCCGATCCCGAGCGAGCCGCACGTCGCCATGACGGTCGAGACACTCCGGGACGCGGGGGCCATCGTCGACGACGCCGACCCGGACACCTGGCGGGTCGACCCGAGCGAGCTCGCCGGCCTCGACGTCACCGTCGAGCCGGACCTCTCCAACGCCGCCCCCTTCCTCGCCGCCGCCCTCGTCACCGGAGGCGCGGTGAGCGTCCCGGACTGGCCACAGCACACCACCCAGGCAGGCGACGCCCTGCGCGACATCCTCGACGCGATGGGGGCCGACGTCCGGCTCGGGCGCGACGAGCTGACCGTCCGGGGAGGCGCGAGCGTGAGCGGGGTGGACGTCGACCTCCACGACGCGAGCGAGCTCACGCCCGTCGTCGCGGCCCTCGCGGCGGTCGCCGACTCGGCGACGGTCATTCGCGGGGTCGGGCACATCCGGGGGCACGAGACCGACCGGATCGCCGGCCTCGCCCGTGAGCTCGGTGCCCTGGGTGTCGGCGTCGAGGAGCGGGCCGACGGGCTCCGGATCACCCCGCGACCGCTGCGCCCCGCGACCTTCCACACCTACGGCGACCACCGGATGGTCATGGCGGGGGCCGTCCTCGGCCTTGCGGTCCCCGGGGTCGTCATCGAGGACGTCCAGACGGTCGCGAAGACCCTCCCCGACTTCACCCGGCTGTGGACCGAGATGCTCGCGGCCCGGGACGCCGAGGTCACGCCCGCAGCCCCCCGCCTCACCCCCGACCCCGTGACGGGTCGATGAGCCGACGCGCGCAGGACTACGACGAGTCCGACGTGCGCATCCGCCCCAGCCGTCGGGGCTCCCGACCCCGGTCCAAGGAGCGGCCCGCCCACGAGGACGCGGTCCCGGGAATGGTCACGGGCGTCGACCGTGGCCGGTTCGCCGTCGTCACCGGGAGCGACCGCGCCGGCCCCGAGGTCGTCGCGATGAAGGCCCGACGCCTCGGGCGGCGGGGCGTCGTCGTCGGTGACCGGGTCGCCCTCGTCGGGGACACCTCGGGCAACCCTGACGCGCTCGCCCGGATCGTCCGTGTCGAGGAGCGGTCGAGCGTGCTGCGCCGCACAGCCGACGACTCCGAGGGGGTCGAGCGGGTCGTCGTCGCCAACGCCGACCAGCTCGTCGTCGTGTCCGCCCTCGCCAACCCCGAGCCCCGTCCGCGCCTCGTCGACCGGTGCCTCGTCGCCGCGTACGACGCCGGCCTCGACCCCCTCCTCGTCCTGACGAAGTCCGACATCATCGAGGCGGACGACTTCCTGGCGAACTACGCCCCCCTCGACGTCCCCCATCTCGTCACGAGCCTCGACGAGGAGCGTGTGGGCGGCCTTCAGACGCTCCGCGAGGCCCTCGCGGACCGGGTCAGCGTCCTCGTCGGCCACTCCGGGGTCGGCAAGTCGACCCTCGTCAACGCCCTCGTCCCGGACGCCCGCCGGGCCATCGGCCGGGTCAACGACGTCACCGGGCGCGGGCGGCACACCTCGACCTCCGCCGTCGCGCTCCGGCTCGACGGCGGAGGCTGGGTCGTCGACACCCCGGGGGTGCGCTCCTTCGGCCTCGCCCACGTCGAACCGGACCGGATCATCCACCACTTCCCCGACCTCGAGCCCGGGACGGACGACTGCCCTCGCGGCTGCACCCACGACGAGGAGGAGTGCGCCCTCGACGCCTGGGTGGCCGGCGGGCACGCCGGCCCCGCCGGCCCGTCCCGGCTCGAGTCCCTGCGCCGCCTCCTGCGCGCCCGGTCCCCCCAGACCGGGGACTGACCCTCGCCGGTCCCCGGCGACCGGCCGGCGCCTCAGGCCCGGGTCAGCTCACGGCTCCGGTCGTCGCCGCGATGACGTGGCGCGGCTCCGCGAAGTGGCACGCAGAGAGGTGGGTGCCCATACCGTCGTCGCGCTGCTCGAGCTGAGGCTCCTCGACGCTGCACCGCTCCTGGGCCTTGAAGCACCGGGTGTGGAACCGGCACCCCGACGGCGGGTTCGCCGGCGAGGGGACGTCGCCACTGAGGACGATCTGCTCCCGGTGCCCGCGCAGGGTCGGGTCGGGGACCGGGACCGCGGAGAGCAGCGCCTGGGTGTACGGGTGGGTCGGCCGGTCGTAGACCTCGGTGTTCTCGCCGAGCTCGGCGAGCCTGCCGAGGTACATCACCGCGACCCGGTCCGAGATGTGCCGGACGACCGAGAGGTCGTGCGCGATGAAGACGTAGGCGAGGCCGAGCTCGTTCTGGAGCTTCTCCATGAGGTTGACGACCTGGGCCTGGACCGAGACGTCGAGCGCCGACACCGGCTCGTCGCAGACGAGGACCTTGGGGTTGAGCGCGATCCCCCGGGCGATCCCGATGCGCTGGCGCTGGCCGCCGGAGAACTGGTGCGGGTAGCGGTTGATGTGCTCCGGGCTCAGCCCGACGAGGTCGAGGAGGTCCTGGACCGCCTTCCGCCGCCCCTTCTTCGGCACGACGTCGGGGTGGATGTCGAACGGCTCCCCGACGATGTCGCCGACCGTCATTCGCGGGTTGAGCGAGGTGTAGGGATCCTGGAAGACGATCTGGATGTCCCGGCGCATCCGGCGCAGGTCGCGCCCCGACTGCTCGTACATGTCGACCCCGTCGAACTCGAGCCGACCGGCGGTGGGCTCCTCGAGTCGCATGAGCAGCCGGCCGAGGGTCGACTTGCCGCACCCGGACTCGCCGACGACCCCGAGGGTCTCGCCCTTGTGGAGGTCGAACGACACCCCGTCGACGGCCTTGACGTGGCCGACGGTCCGGCGCAGGACCCCGCCCTTGATGGGGTAGTGCTTGACGAGCCCCTCGGCTCGCAGGATGACGTCGTCAGCCACGGAGGACCTCCTCGGCGAAGTGGCAGGCGCTCAGCCGGCCGGGGGCGTGCTCGATGAGCTCGGGTCGCTTCTCGACACAGATGTCGCGCGCCCTGGGGCAACGGGGGTGGAAGGCACAGCCGGGGGGCATCCGGGTGAGGTTCGGCGGTAGCCCGCCGATGGCGTAGAGCTCCTGCCCCTTCTGGTCCAGCCGAGGGATGGAGTCGATGAGCCCCTTGGTGTACGGGTGCCCCGGGCGGGCGTAGATCTCGCGCACCTCCGCCTGCTCGACGATCCGGCCGGCGTACATGACGGCGATCCGGTCGGCGACGTCGGCGACGACGCCGAGATCGTGGGTGATGAGGATGAGCCCCATCTCCCGCTCCTCCTGGAGTTCCTGGAGCAGGGCCATGATCTGCGCCTGGACCGTGACGTCGAGGGCGGTCGTGGGCTCGTCGGCGATGAGCACCGCCGGGTCGAGCGAGATCGCCATCGCGATCATGATCCGCTGGCGCATCCCGCCGGAGAACTGGTGCGGGTAGGCCTTGACCCGCTGCCGGGCCCCGGGAATCTGGACCCGGTCCATGAGCCGGACCGCCTGCTCGAGCGCGTCCGAGCGGTTCATCCCGCGGTGCTTGCGGAACATCTCCGCGATCTGCCAGCCAACCGGGAAGACGGGGTTGAGCGAGCTCAGCGCGTCCTGGAAGATGATGGAGATCTCGGGGCCGCGAGTCCGGCGCCGCTCCTCCTCACCCATGGTGAGCAGGTCGTGGCCGCAGTACCGGATCTCGCCCCCGGCCACCCGGGCCGGGGGGATGTCGAGGATGCCCATGATCGCCTGCGCGGTCACGGACTTCCCCGAGCCGGACTCGCCGAGGACGGCAAGGGTCTCCCCCTCGCGGAGCTCGAAGCTCACCCCGTTGATGGCGCGGGCCACACCCTCCTCGGTGTGGAACTCGACGTGGAGGTCGTCCACCTCGAGCAGCACCCCGTCCTGGGGGACGTACGTCGTGCCGCGCTCGGCGGCGGTCGAAGTCGTGGTCATGTCTCTCTCTCCCGCTCAGCGCGTCTTCGGGTCGAAGGCGTCGCGGGCGGCGTCGCCGAGCATGATGAACGCCAGCACCGTGATGCTGAGGAACACGCTCGGGAAGAACAGCATGTGCGGGGTGGTCCGCAGCCCGACGATGGCGTCGTTGATCATCACGCCCCAGGAGATCGCCGGCGGCGTCAGCCCGATGCCGAGGAAGGACAGCGTCGCCTCGACCGAGATGTACACCCCGAGGTTGATCGTCGCGACGACGACCATCGCGGTCAGCGAGTTGGGGATGATGTGCGAGCGGATGATGCGCCACGGGCTCGCGCCCATCGCCCGCGCCGCGGAGATGTAGTCGTTGGGCAGCACCTGGAGCACCGAGGCCCGCATGAGGCGGGCGAGGCTCGGCCACCCGAGGATGACCAGCGCGATGCAGACCTTGCCGACGACGAGGAGGTAGGCGCTGTCCTCGCTGTTGGGAAAGGCGCTCATGAAGATGATCGCCCCGAGCAGCAGGGGGATCGCGAAGAACACGTCCGCGATCCGGGAGATGACGCTGTCGAGCCATCCGCCGTTGTACGCCGCGAGGACGCCGACGACGCCGCCCACGATGACGGTGCCGAGGGAGGTGAAGACCCCGACGAGGATCGAGGCCCTGGCCCCGTAGACCGTCCGGGAGAAGATGTCGTGGCCCTGGAAGTCCCGGCCGAACCAGGCGTCGGAGCTCGGCAGCGCACGGGCCTTGCTGAGGTCGGCCGCGTTCGGGTCGACGGTGGTGAACAGCGACGGCACCGCCGCCATGAGGACGAGCACGACGATGAGCGTCGCCGAGACCCAGAACAGCGGGCTGCGCCGGAGGTGACGCCACGCGTCCGAGGTCAGCGAGCGGGCTGGCCCGGTGTCGGGGGTCTCGGCCTCGACCCGGCTCGGCCGCTCGAGCGCGCGGTGACGCTGCGCCTCCTCGGTCTGCTCGACGTCCTGCGGGTCGGTCGTGTGACGGGTGCTCTCAGTCATGGCTGATCCTGGGGTCGAGGACGCCGTACAGCAGGTCGACGACGAGGTTGACGAGGAGGTAGACGAGGACGAGCGCGGTGACCGCACCGACGACCGCGAAGCCGTCGCGGGCGTGGATGCCCTGGAAGATGTAGCCGCCGACACCCTGGATGTTGAAGATCCGCTCGGTGACGATCGCCCCCCCGAGGAGGGCGCCGAAGTCGTACCCCATGAACGTGATGACCGGGATGAGCGAGTTGCGCAGCGCGTGCACGCCGACGGCCCGCCGCCTGCTCAGGCCCTTCGCGGTCGCGGTCCGGACGTAGTCGGCCCGGAGGTTCTCGACGAGGTTGGACCGGGTGAGCCGGGCCACGTAGGCGAGCGAGAGCGACCCGAGTACGATCGCCGGGAGGAGCAGGTCGTACATTGACGGGTTCGACGGGGTGGTCACCGGGAACCAGCCCCACTTCAGCGCCGGGAAGTACTGCGCGAGAGCCCCGATGACGAAGATCGGCACCGAGATGACGACGAGCGTGCTCACGAGGACGAGGCTGTCGATGAACTTGCCCTTGCGGATGCCCGCGAGCATCCCGGCGAGGACACCGATCACCCCCTCGAAGAGGAGCGCCATGAGGGCGAGCTTGCCCGTGACCGTGTAGCGCTCCTTGAGGTCGTCGATGACGGGGACCTGGTAGAAGTTCTCGCCGAGGTCACCGTGGGCGATCTTGACGACGTACTTGCCGTACTGGACGGGCAGCGGGTCGTCGAGGTTGTACTTCTTGTGGAACGCCTGGACGAAGGCCTCGGGGCAGGCCCGGTCACCGCACTTGCCCGACGTGGGGTCACCCGGCAGGGCAAAGACCATGGCGAAGATGATGAAGGTCGCCCCGATCATCACCGGGATCATCTGGAGGACGCGCCTCACGACGTACTTGCCCACGGTCACCTCCTTGGTGTCTCTGGCGACGGCCCGGGGGTGGTGGGCCGAGGCGGTCCGGACGTCGTTGCCCGGCGGATGGAGCAGTCACAGGATGCACCAGTGACGCCGGGACGTGCCACGGGGGTGCCGGGGCAGACGCGGGGTCGGTCGTCACCGAGGCGCGCGACGGGTCACGCCGCGCGGTGCACCGCGACACGGGCGCCGGCTCGTCGCCCCCCGGTGGGGAGCGACGAGCCGACGCCCGGTCAACGGTGTCCGTCCGTGGCCGTCAGCTCACTTGACGGTGATGCTGCGGTAGTCCGGCTCGCCGAAGGCGGTGACCGTCACGTTGTCGACGTGGTCGCTCCAGCCGGCCTGGGCCGCGTAGTACCACATCGGGATGGCCGGCATGTCGTTCGCCAGCATCCGCTCGGCCTCCTGGTAGAGCTTGTTCGACTCCTCGGGCGTGGACGCCGCGGCGGCCTCGTTGAGCTTCTTGTCGAAGGCCGGGTTGGAGTAGTCGTTGTCGTTGCTCGCGGCGTTCGTCTTGTAGAGCGGCGCGAGGAAGTTCTCGATGTGCGGGTAGTCCATGACCCACCCGGACCGGAACATCCCCTTGAGCTTGCCGTTGCCGATCTTGTCGCGGAAGGTCGCGAAGTCGACGACCGGGGTCGCGACGCAGGGCACGTCGAGAGCCTTCTGGATCGAGTTGCACGTCGCCTCGGTCCACGCCTTGTGGTCGCCGTCGGCGTTGTACGCGATCGTCATCTTGCCGTCGAAGCCGCCGGCCTCCTTGAGGAGCTCCTTGGCCTTCTGCGGGTCGTACGTGCAGTAGTCGCCGCACGCTCCGGCCGCGTACCCCTGGACGCCGGGGGCGACCCAGCCGTCGGCGGGGTTGCGGGCGCCGTTGAAGATCTGCTTGACGATCGTGTCCCGGTCGATCGCCATCGAGATCGCCTGGCGCAGCTTGCCGTTGGCGTAGCGGGGGTCGACCTTGTCAGGGGCGAAGGTGATCGTCTGGACCGCGCCGTAGGGCTGGCTGGTGTTGCGGTCCGGGAGGTCCTGCTTGTACTTGTCGTCGATGAGGGCGCTCGTCGGGACCTGGTCGAGGACGTCGAGCTGGCCACCGAGGAGGTCGTTGTACGCCGAGTCGGTGTCCTGGAAGATCCGGAAGGTGATCTTCTCGGCGGTCCCGGCGAAGTCGCCCGAGTAGTTCTCGTTCTTCGTCAGGACGATCTGCTGGCCCTTGTCCCAGCTGTCGACCTTGTACGGGCCGGCGCCGATCGGCTTCTCGCCGAAGTTCTTCGGGTCCTTGAAGAACGCGTCGGGCTCTGGGGCGAACGCGTCGTAGCCGAGCCGGACCGGGAGGTTCGACACCGGCTCCGAGGTGTCGATGGTGAACGTGTAGTCGTCGACGACCTTCAGGCCCGACATCTTCTTCGCCTTCGGGGTCTTGCCCTCGGCGGCCTGGAGGTCGGTGAACCCGGCGATCGGCTCGAAGAAGTAGGAGAGATACTGGCCGTTCGGGCCGTAGGCGGTGTAGTTCCACGCGTCGACGAAGTTGTGGGCCTTGACCTCGGTGCCGTCGGAGAACTTGTAGCCCTGCTTGATCTTGACCGTGAAGTGCTTGTTGTCCTTGGTCTCGATCGACTCCGCGATGTCGTTCTTCGGCTCCGCCGTCTTCGGGTCGTAGTGGAAGAGGGTGGCCTCGAAGAGCCGGACGATCCGCCCGCCGCAGTTCTCACCGGTGTTCCCGGGGACCAGGGGGTTCTGCGGGTTGCAGCCGTAGGCGACGTACTCGCCGCCGGTGCCGCCGCCCGAGCCGGTGGCCGTGCTCCCGCTGCTGTCCGAGCCGCCGCACGCTGCGGTGAGCAGCGCAAGGGCGGAGATGCCGGCCACGGCGACCGTGCGAGTGGTTCCTCGCATGGATGTCCTCCTACGTATGGGTCAGCCGCCCGTGTCGGACGGGCGGCGCTGGGTCGAGTGCCCCCGGTCGGGTGCAGCCCTGACGACGCGCTGCGGCGCCATGCAGGCCCAATAAAAGACCACACACACGACAAAATCGAGACATCCACGCAGACGAGACGGAAATGTGACCAGAAGGAGGACGATCGACAGGTCTTCCGTCACATTGGGGGAGGACGCGCAAACCCTTGCCTCACGGCGGTGTCATCCTGCCGGATGAACGCCGGAGGTCACGGTGAGGTGCGCGACACGACGGCCGCCCAGGCCGCCTCGGCGCCGGTGTGGCCGACGACGACGGTCCATCCGATGGCCGCGAGGGCGACGAGCGAGGTCACGGCGACTCCGAGCGGCGCGCGGCCCCGCCCCCGCCCGCGGAGGAGGAGGGTGCCGACGGAGACGGCGAGGAGGGCGACCGAGACCCACGGCAGGAGGTCCCCCCGCTCGGCGTGCTCACGGATGGCCGGGCTCGCCGCGAGCCTCCGTCGCAGGTCCTCCCCGCTCTGGGACGCGACGAACGCGAGGCCTGTGACCGCGACGTTGCCGAGCACGACGAGCTGCGCGGTCCGCTGGGACCACCGTGGCCGGAGGGCGAGGAGCACGGTGACGACCGCCATCAGCGGAAGGAGGACGACGACGGCGTGGATGACGAGGACGTGGACCGGGAGGCCGAGGACGGTATCGAACATGGCTCGCGATCCTGCCAGCGCGGAGAGCACACGGGCTTGGCGACGCCTGTGAACACGCTGTGCATCCGTGCTGGGCCGGGCGTGTCCGGGGCCCGGCGAGGTCGGTGCAGCCGGCGTCGTCGGCGGCGCTGTCTCCGGGCTCGTCCCGGCGTCGCCGCGGGTGACCCGGGGCGGCGCGCTAGCGTGCCCCCTGTGCCCCACTACGACGACGACCTCCGGCTCGCCCACGTCCTCGCCGACGCGGTCGAGCGCATCACGACGGCGCGCTTCCGTGCCGAGGACCTCGTCGTCGAGACCAAGCCCGACCTCACCCTCGTCAGCGACGCCGACCGGGACGCGGAGGAGCTCATCCGGGCCCAGCTCAAGCGCACCCGCCCCCGGGACGCCGTCGAGGGCGAGGAGTTCGAGACGACCGGCCACGGCCAGCGACGCTGGGTGCTCGACCCCATCGACGGGACACACAGCTTCGTCCGGGGTGTCCCCGTCTGGGGGACGCTCATCAGCCTCGTCGACGACGGGCGGCCGGTCCTCGGCCTCGTCGCCGCACCCGCCCTCGGCCGACGGTGGTGGGCCGCCCTCGGGTCCGGCGCGTGGTCGGGGCGGAGCCTCACCGCGGCCAGGCGGATCCACGTCTCGAGGGTCGCCCGGGTCGAGGACGCCTCGCTGACGTACTCCGACATCGACTCGTGGCGGGCCCACGGCCGGCTCGACGGCATGCTCGACCTCGCGTCGTCGTGCTGGCGGACCCGGGCCTACGGGGACTTCTGGTCCTACATGCTCGTCGCCGAAGGCGCGGCAGACATCGCCGCCGAGCCCGAGCTCGCCGTGTACGACATGGCTGCCCTCGTCCCCATCGTCACCGAGGCCGGTGGGCGGTTCACCTCCCTCGAGGGTGTCGAGGGTCCGTGGGGCGGGAACGCCGTCGCAACGAACGGCCTCCTCCACGACGAGGTCCTCGCCCGGCTCGCCCCCCGCCCCTGACCCCCGACATATTGCTCAGACTGCCGCGTCACAGTCCGGTTCGTCCTGGCTCATGGCGGCCGCGCGGGCAATGAGTGGGGGCGGGTCAGTTCGGGACGACGGTGACCTCGCCGCGCCCAAGCGCGCGGACGGCGTCCGCGTAGAGGTTCGCGTCGCCGACGACGACGACGCTCCACCGGCCGTCGACGTAGCGGGTGTAGGCGGCACTGAGCTCGTCGGCGGTGAGCGCGCGGGTCCGGGCGAGGTTCTCGGTCGTGAAGCCCAGCGGGAGGCCGTCGAGGGCGAGCCCGGCCGCCTCGTCGGCGATGGCGTCGGCGGTCGCGAACCGCCCGGGGGCGGTCTTCGAGACGTAGTCGACGCCCGCGTGCCGCTCCCCGTCGGTGACCCGCGCCCACCCGGCGACGCCGCCGGGCCCTCCGTCGAGGATGTCGAGCAGGAGGCGGAGCGACTCGACCGTCGAGTCCGCCCGCACCGAGCCGCCGGTGAGGAAGAGCCCGCCCCGTCGTCGTGGCCGGAACGTCGAGCGGATCCCGTACGTGTACCCCTTCTCCTCGCGCAGGACGGCATCGACCCGGGCGCTCGGCGACCCCCCGACGACGAAGGAGAGGACCGGGTAGGGCGCCCACCCCTCGGGCACCGCGCGGTCCGGGCCGTCCCAGGCGACCGCGAGCTCGCTCTGGACCGAGCCCGGCCGGTCGACGAGGACGATGCGGGCGGCGTCCGCGGCCCGCACGGGCGCGGCCACGGCGCGGGTGCCCACGGGGGCGGGGGCTGCGCGCCAGCGGCCGAGCGTCCCGTCGACGAGTCGCTCGGTGTCGACGCCGGTGAGGTCCCCGGCGACGACGACGGTGCCTCCGTCCGGCCTGACGTGCCGGGCGTGGAAATCCGCGAGCGCGTCGCGGGTCACCGCGGCGACGGTCTCGGGCCGTCCGCCGCTGGGTCGGGACGCCCGCTCCTCCGGGGCGTAGTACGTCGCGACGAGCTCGCGGGCGGCCCGGTGCGGCGCCGAGGCCCGCTCCTGCTCGATCTCGGCGAGCCGCGTCCGGACGTGCCGGCGCACCTCGGTCTCGGGGAAGTCCGGACGATCGAGGGCCTGGGTGAGCAGGTCGAGCGCCTCGGCGAGGTAGCGCTTCGGGACGTCGAGGTCGACCATGAGTCCGGCCTCGGTGACGCCCGCGCCGAGCGAGATCCCCTTGCGTTCGAGGAGCTCGGCGAACTCCTCGGCCGAGTGCTCGGCGGTGCCCTCGTCGAGGAGTCGGGACATGAGGGTCGCGATTCCCTCGAGCTCCGCCGGCTCCTCGGCGAGCGGGAGCGGGAGCACCGCCCGCACCGAGACGACGTACTGGCCGGGCACGTCGTACCCGAGCACGGTGAGCCCGTTGTCGAGCCGGGACGTGCGAGGCACCGGGAAGGCCCACGGCTCCGGCGGGGCGACGGCGGGCCGCGGGACCTCCCCGGGGCCGCCGTTGTCGGACAGGGTCCTCTCGACGGGGGTCACGCGACGGCCTCCTGGCGGGCGAGGTAGGTGACGACGGCCCGGCTCTGCGGACGCAGCCAGCGCCGGGCCGCCTCGTGGACGTTCTCCGGGGTGAGCGTCCGGACCCGGTCGAGGTAGGTGTTGACGTACCGGGGGTCGTCGTGCAGGAGGGCGTACTGGCTGATGAGGTTCGCCCGGTGGTCGTGGCCGGCGAGCGCGGAGAGCCAGGACCGCTCGTTCTGCGCGACGACGGCCTCCATCTCGACCTCGGTCGGACCCTCGTTGAGGAACCGGTCGAGCTCGGCGACGACGGCGCCCTCGACGCCTGCGGGGTCGGCGCCCTCGGCGACGTCGACGACGACGAAGCCGAGCGAGACGCCGTCGACGAGCCCCATCGCGTGGGCCTGGACGGTGTTGGCGACCTGGTCCCGGCGGACGAGCCGCCGGACGAGCCGAGAGATCGTCAGCCCGCCGACGACGTCGAGGGCGAGGCTTGCGGCGAGGAACTCGTCGGTCGTGTCCTCGGGGAGGCGGAAGGCGAGGTGGATCCGGTCGTTCGGGACGTCCTCGACGAGCTCGACGTGGATCGGCTCGGCGAGCGGCGCGAGCGGCGCGACGTTCTCGCGGCGCGGCTCCGCGGTCGGGGGGAGGCCGCCGAAGTACCGCTCGACGAGGGCGAAGCCGTCCTCGGGCGTGACGTCGCCGACGAGGGTGAGGACGGTGTTGTCCGGGCCGTAGTGTCGGGAGAAGAACGCGTGGACGTCCTCGAGGCTCGCCGCGTCGAGGTCCTCCATCGACCCGATCGTCGGGTGGTGGTACGGGTGGTCGTCCGGGAAGACCGCGGCGTAGACCTCCATGAGCGCGGTGCCGTACGGCTGGTTGTCGTACCGCTGGCGCTTCTCCTCCTTGACGACGTCGCGCTGGTTGTCGAGGTTGGCCTGGGTGACGGCGTCGAGGAGGAGCCCGTGCCGGTCGGCCTCGAGCCAGAGCGCGAGCTCGAGGGCGCCACGCGGGACGGTCTCGAAGTAGTTCGTCCGGTCGAACCACGTCGTCGCGTTGAGCCGGCCGCCCTCGCCCTGGAGGGCGGCGAAGTGCTCGCCGCTCGCGACGTTCCGCGAGCCCTGGAACATGAGGTGCTCGAAGAGGTGGGCGAGGCCGGTGCGCCCCGGGCTCTCGTGGCGGGAGCCCACGCCGACCCAGACGTTCACGGTGACGGTGGGGACGCTCGGGTCCGGGGAGACGATGACGCGCAGCCCGTTGGGCAGGGTGCGCTCGTGGATCGGGTAGTCGAGCGGCATGGGCTCACCCTAGACGGGCGGCTCAGTCCTCGCCTCGGTCCCTGGAGACCCGCGGCAGCTCGGGGAAGGAGTCGCCCTGGCCGAGCTTCTCGATGGCGTTGCGGGCGAACACCTGCTGCTGGGTGACGGCGCGCTCGGCCCGCCCGCCGCCGAGGAAGCTGATGAACCAGTGGAGCAGCGTCGTCACCCGGTGCTTGAAGCCGATGATGTAGAGGAGGTGGACCCCCAGCCACGCGACCCACGCGACGAACCCGGTGAGCCGGAGGCGTCCGATGCTCGCGACCGCGCTGAACCGAGAGACCGTCGCCATGCTTCCCTTGTCCTTGTAGACGAAGGGCCCGGGCTCGGGGCGGCCCTCGACCCGCCGGCGGATCTGGTCGGCGGCGTGCCGGGCGCTCTGGATGGCGACCTGGGCGACGCCGGGGTACCCCTTGAGGCTCATCATGTCCCCGACGACGAAGATCTCCGGGTGTCCGGGGAGGGTGAGCCCCTCGCTCACCTCGAGCCGGCCGCCCCGGTCGACGGCGGCGCCGGTCTGCTCGCCGAGGATCCGCCCGAGCGGCGACGCCTGGACCCCGGCGGCCCAGACCTTCGTCACCGCCTCGATCCGGCGGTGGGTGCCGTCGGCGTCCTCGACGTCGATCCCCGTCGCGTCGACGTCGACGACCTTCGCCCCCAGCTCGACGTCGACGCCGAGGTGCTCGAGCCGGCGGCGGGCCTTGCCGCCGAGCCGCTCGCCGAACGCGGGGAGGACCTGCGGCGCCGCGTCGAGCAGGACGATTTGGGCCTCCCGAGGGTCGATCCGACGGAAGTCGTCCTTGAGCGTCGTCCGGGCGAGCTCGGCGATCTGGCCGGCCATCTCGACGCCGGTGGCCCCGGCGCCGACGACGACGAACGTCATGAGTCGCTCGATCTCGGCGCGGGTGCTCGCGAGCTCGGCGAGCTCGAAGGCGCCGAAGATCCGCCCCCGGAGCTCGAGTGCGTCGTCGATGCTCTTCATCCCGGGGGCGTACCGGGCGTACTCGTCGTGCCCGAACCACGACGTCACCGCGCCGGCCGCGACGATGAGCGAGTCGTACGGGGTGACCGTGACCCGGCCGACGATGTGCGACGTCACCGTCTTCGCGGCGACGTCGATGTCGGTGACCTCGCCGAGGACGACCCGCGCGTTGCCCTGCCGGGAGAGGACCTCGCGGGTCGTCGGGGCGATCTCGCCCTCGGAGAGGATCCCCGTCGCGACCTGGTAGAGGAGCGGCTGGAAGAGGTGGTGGGTCGTCTTCGCGACGACGGTGACGTCGACGTCGGCGTGCCTGAGGGCCTGGGCCCCGAAGAGGCCCCCGAAGCCGGACCCGATGATGACGACTCGGTGCCGTCCGGACTGCTCCTGGGACGTGCCCACGGAATCTCCTTCGTCGGCGGTGAGAGGGCCGCCGGTGGCAGGTCGTCCAGCCGCGGCGCCCGCTGCCGTCCCCCACGCTATCGTCCGGGTCCCGCGGGAGGCACCCTCACCACGATGTGGTCAGCGGGCCGGACCGGCGAGCGTGACGGCGTACCGTCCCGCGGCGTCGGTCCATTGGCCGAGCGGCTCCATGCCGGCCCCGGCGAGCTCCCCCGCGACGCCCTCCGGCCGGAACTTCGCCGACACCTCGGTCCGGATCTCCTCCCCCTCGGCGAGGTCGACCCGGAGCTCGACCCGGGGGAGGTCGACGGTCATCGCCCGGGTGGCGCGCAGGCGCATCTCCACCCACTCGGCCTCGTCGTCCCAGACGGCGACGTGGTCGAAGGCCTCGACGTCGAAGGTCGCGCCGAGCTCCCGGTTGAGGACCTGCAGGACGTTGCGGTTGAACTCGGCGGTGACCCCGGAGGCGTCGTCGTACGCGGGGACGAGCGCGTCCGGGGTCTTGACGAGGTCGGTCCCGAGGAGGAACGCGCCGTCGTCGCCGAGGAGGCCGCGGACGGCGACGAGGAACCGGGCGCGGGCATCCGGCTCGAGGTTGCCGATCGTCCCCCCGAGGAGCGCGACGAGACGGGGCCGGCTTCTCGGGAGGACGTCGAGCTGGTCCTCGAAGTCGGCGACGACGGCCTCGACGACGAGGTCGGGATGGTCCCGGAGGAGCGCTGCGCCCGCCGCACGGAGCGCGCTCTCGCTGACGTCGACGGCGACGTACCGGTGCAGGGTCACCTCCGCGCGGAGCGCGGAGAGCAGGGCACGGGTCTTGCGCGATGACCCGGAGCCGAGCTCGACGAGGGTCTCGGCCCGGGACATCGCGGCGACCTCCGGCGAGCGGACGTCGAGCACCTCCTGCTCGGCCCGGGTCGGGTAGTACTCGGGCAGAACGGTGATCTGTTCGAAGAGCTCGCTGCCCCGGGCGTCGTACAACCACTTCGGCGGGAGCCACTTCGGGTTCGCGGTGAGCCCGGCGAGGACGTCGCGGCGCATGGACCCCTCGAGGTGGTGGGGCGGGAGGTGATGGGCGAGGGTGACGGCGTCGTCGGCCGAGCGGCTCATCGGCGGGGGCCTCCTGGCGCGGGGTCGGTCTCGGTGGGGGGTGCGGCGCCCCGACGGGGCGGGTCGGGCAGGGGGGCGACGTCGACGGAGGCCGTCGTCGCGGTGAGCACCGACCACTCCGGGACCTCGACCCACCCCGAGGCGTCGTCGAGGGGCTCGCTCACGACGAGCGTCCCCCGGTCGTCGCGTCGCCAGAAGAGGGTGTCGCCGGCCCGTGTCGCGACGACCGTCCGCCCGTCGGTGAGGAGGAGGTTGACCCGGGCGGTCGTCGCGGCCCGGACCCGGACGACGACGTCGGCGAGCGCGTCGACCGGCTCCCACCCGCCCTCGAGCCGGTCGAGGACGAGCGCCCAGAGCAGCGCCGAGTCGACGCGGGCCTCGAGGTCGAGCAGCCGCTCCACCGGGAGCGAGCGGGCGAGGCCGTCGATGGATCCCGGCCAGCCGTCGACGGCACCGTTGTGGCTGAACAGCCAGCGTCCCTGGGCGAAGGGGGCGGCGGCGGACTCGTCGGGCGCGGTCTGTGCCGTCGCGGAGCGGACCGAGGCGAGGACGGCCGTGCTCGACGTCACCCGCGCGAGGTCGGCGAACGAGCGGTCGGCCCAGATCGGCACCGCCCGCCGGTAGCGCGCCGGCGTCGGGTCGTCCGCTGCGTACCAGCCCACGCCGAAGCCGTCGACGTTCATCGTCCCGTGCTGCTGCCGGCGGGGAGCCCAGGACTGCCGGAGCAGCCCGTACGGCGGCGTCGCGACGACGTCGGCGAGGGTGGCGGGCGGACCGACGTAGGCGAGGTGGCGGCACACCGGTCAGGCCACCTCGCCGGGGCGGGGGTCGCGGGCGGTGCGGAAACCGCTGAAGATCTGCCTCCGGACGGGCAGGTCCCAGTTCCGGAACGTCCCGCGGGCGGCGACGGGGGCGACCGCCCACGACCCGCCGCGGAGGACCTTGCACGCCTGACCGAAGAAGACCTTGCTGTACTCGTCGTAGGGGAACGCCGTGAACCCCGGGTAGGGCAGGAAGTCGCTCGCGACCCACTCCCAGACGTCCCCGATGAGCTGGCGCACGCCGAGAGGCGACGCCCCCCGCGGGTAGGCGCCGGCGGGGGCGGGCCGCAGGGCTGCGCCTCCGAGGTTGGCGACCTCGGGGCGGGGGTCCTCGTCGCCCCACGGGTAGCGCCGGCTCCGGCCCGTTCCGGGGTCGTGCCGCGCAGCCTTCTCCCACTCGGCCTCGGTCGGGAGCCGGCGTCCCGCCCAGCGCGCCCACGCGTCCGCCTCGTACCAGGAGACGTGCTGGACCGGCTCGTCGTCGGGCACGGGCTCGACGACCCCGAAGCGGCGCCGGGACCAGCCGCCACCGTCTGGTCGCCAGAAGCCGGGGGCGGCGAGGCCGGCCGCCGATCGGTGGGCCCACCCCTCGGTGGACCACCAGCGGGGGTCGTCGTACCCGCCGTCCTCGACGAAGGCACGGTAGGCCCGGTTCGTCACGGGCGTCGTGTCGATCCAGTAGGGGCCGACGTCGACGGGGTGGGCAGGCCGCTCGTTGTCGAGCGCCCACGGCTCGAGCGAGGTCCCCATCGTGAACGGACCGCCGGGGACGAGGACCTCGGGCGGGAGCGGCGCGCCCCCGGGGCGGGCCGCCGCGGGCAGCGGCTCCGGCTCGAGGACGGGCTCGCCGCGCCGGAGCTGGTGGGTCGCGAGCATCGTCTCGTCGTGCTGCTGCTCGTGCTGGGCGACCATGCCGAAGACGAAGCCGCGCTCGAGAAGGGCCGAGCCCTCCAGTGCCGTCCGGTCGAGGACGTCGAGGGCCCTGTCCCGGACGCCGGCGACGTAGTCGCGCGACTCGCGGGGGTCGAGCAGGGGCAGCCCGGGACGGTCCGCGCGAGCGTGCTGGAACGCGTCGTACATCTCGTCGATGTCGCACCGGAGCGGCTCCAGGTCGCCGACGTCGCGGACGAGCCAGAGCTCCTCCTGGTTCCCGACGTGCGCGAGGTCCCAGACGAGGGGCGACATGAGCCGGGAGTGCTGCCGGACGAGGTCCTCCTCGTCGCAGGCGTCCGCGAGCGCGAGGGTACGGTCGCGGGCCCGGACGAGCTCGTCGGCGAGCCTCGCCCTGAGGTCGGCGGTGTCGGCGGCCGGCGTCTCGGCGACGGGCGGGCGCAGGGTCTCGTGGACGGTCATGCGTCCTCCTCGGGTGTCGGGCGGCCGGCCGTGGCGGCGCACCGGTCGTCCGAGACGCCGGTGCGGTCGTCCGCGGGGCACCGACGGCGGGCCGGGTAGCGCGCGACGAAGTCCTCGACGCGGCGAGCGGTCGGCGGGTCGACCCCGAGCCGGGAGAGCGCCCGGAGGGCACACTCGGCGACGGCGAGAGCGGCCCGGGAGACGACGGTGTGGGCGAGGGCGTCCCGCGCGGCGACGAGCATCGGGGCGTCGAGGGCGGCGAGGGGCTCGCAGGCTGCCGCGGCGAGGTCGCTCGCGTCCGGGTCCTCGACGAGCGCGGTGACGACGGCGGTCGCGACCTCCCAGTCCTCCCCCGCCTGGGTGTCGAGCGCCCGGAACTCGAGGAACCCGCGCGGACGGATCGGGGGGAAGAGGGTGGTGAGGTGGTAGTCGAGGTCCTCGAGGGTGGCCGGGCGGGGACCGTGTCCGCGCAGCCACGCCCGCATCGTCAGGCCGGCCGGGGCGTCCCAGCGGTCCCCGTCGCCGGGCAGGCAGAGCAGGGAGGCGTCGAGGGCGTACCGGGCCCAGGCCGCGGCGGGGTCGGACGTCGGCTCGGGGGCGGCGGCGCGGCCAGGCTCGATCCCGAGCCAGCACCGTTGGCGTCCGCTGCGCCACCGGACGCCGGAGGGGTCGGCGCACGGGGAGTTCGCGAACAGGGCGACGAGGACGGGGGTGAGGTCGTGCAGCCGGCGCCACCGGTCGACGGCACTCCCGGTGCCGGTGCCTGCGGTCCCCGCGTCGAGGCAGACCTGCAGTGACGCCGTCGAGCACATCATCGTCCGGCCGGACCCGCCCCGCCGGTCGAAGTGGCGCTCCATCGCGGCGTACCGCGGCGCCTGGAGGGTCCGGACCGGGGGGCGGAGGACGTCGAGCGCGGTCGGGGACGGCCGAAGGCCGTGGGCGGCGAGCCGGTGGTCGATGGCACGCAGGTCCCGGCGGGTCGAGCCGAGCAGGTGGGGGAGGTCGGGAGCGCACGCCGTGCTGAGCTCGACCTGACCTCCGGGTTCGATGGTGACGAGCCCTCCCCCCGGGAGGGCGGTGCCCGCGAGCGCGTCGCGGACGCGGGCGACGGGGACGGGGAGGCGAGGGTCGTCGACATCGTGGAGGACGCGTTCGATCTCGACGCCCACCTGACCGGGGGGGCCGGTCTTGAAGCACGTCGACGCGACATAGGCCTCGGCCTCCCGCTCGGAGAGCGGACGCAGGTCACGCTCGACCGTCGTCAACGTCGTCATCGTGCCCCCCGGGTCGGCGGTCTCACCCCCGGAGGCGATCCGGGAGGCGACCGCCGGCGGGTGCTCGACGGTCGCTCCGACCAGCCTGCCCCGTCCGGGGCGACGGCTCAACCGCTGGGGCCCACCGGGTTCTCGCCGAGGGGGATGGCCGCACGCGGCCATCCCTCTCGGTGAGGTTCCCGCCCCCCCGGGGTCAGCCCCGGTCGTCCCCGGAGAGCTCGGCGACGACGTCCGGGAGCGCGGGCGCGTTCCGCCTGTTGTACGGCAGCCGGGAGAGGGCCGCCCCCATCGCGCAGCTGTCCGTGACGGCGGCGAATGTCAGGCCGCCGCCGATGCCGGCGGCGAGCCACTTCGCCCAGGGGAGCACGGTGCTCGCGAGGACGCCGGTGAGGACGAGCCCGCCGGCGACGAGCCGGACCTGGCGCTCGAGCTCCCACGTGGTCGCGCCCCGGTTGAGGGGCGCGCCGGCGGACTCCCACGCCGAGACCCCGCCGTCGAGGACGCGGGGGTTCGCCACCCCCGCCTCGGTGAGCAGCGCGCTGGCCTGGGTCGCACGGGCGCCGGAGCGGCAGACGAGGACGACGTCGTCGTCGAGGTGGGACCCCAGCTCGTGCCGGTACTCGCGGAGCAGGTCGAGCGGGACGTTGGCCGAGCCCGGGATGTGTGCGGTCGTGTACTCGGCCGGGGTCCGCACGTCGAGGAGTCGGGGTGCCGTCCCGGAGACGACCCACTCGTGCAGTCCGGCGACGTCGATGGCGGCCGGCTCGCGGGTCATGGTGCTGGAGGCGTGGTCGGTCATAGTCATTGGTGTCCTTTCGTTCGGTGGCTCCCCTGGACACGCCCAGGAGGGCCGGGGTGAGGGCGGTTCTGCCGTGGCTGGTGTGGTGGGTTGGTCTCTGGCGGTCTCTGGCAGGGCGTTGGCCGCGGGCGCCCCGTGACCCCGCGGCCGGGTCAGAACAGCTGGGGGACGCTGCGGACCGCGGTGTAGAGGGCGACGAGGAGGAGCAGGACCGCGAAGGCCTGCGACAGCCGTCGGGGGTCGACGCGCCCCGCGATCCGCCCGCCGAGGAGGCTGCCGCCGATGGCGGCGAGGGTGAAGACCCCGACGAGCGTCCAGTTGATGTCGACGCCGCTGCCGAGGCGGGCGAGCAGCGCCGTCGCGCTGTTGACGGAGATGACGAGGAGCGAGGTGCCGACCGCGACCGCCATCGGGAAGTCGAGGGCGAGGACAAGGGCGGGGACGAGTGCGAAGCCGCCACCGACGCCGAAGAACCCGGTGAGCACCCCGACCGCGGTCGCGGTGAGCACGACCTTGACGACCCTCGGGCAGTTGCACATGACCCTGGGGCGGAGGGTGAGCATCGGCTCCTCGGCGTGCCCCGAGCCCCCGCCGCCCCGGGACGCCCCGGCCCGGCTCCTGCGGAGCATGAGGACCGCGACGACGAGCATGAGGACCGCGAAGGCGGTGAGGAGCACGTGCGGCGCGACGTGGACCGAGAGGGCCGTGCCGGCCAGCGACCCGGCCGTTCCGAGGAGACCGAAGACGAGTCCCTGGCCGAACCGGACCCGCCGGCCCCGGGCGTGCGGCACGAGCGCGATGAGGGACGTCGCGCCGACGATGAGCAGCGAGCTCGTCGTCGCCGTCTTCGGGTCCTGCCCGAGCGCGTAGACGAGCGCGGGGACGGTGAGGATGGACCCCCCGCCGCCGAGGGCGCCGAGGCTCAGGCCGATGAGGACTCCGAGGGGGATGGCCGCGAACAGCACGCGGTCTCCTTCCGTTGCCGTGTGGTCGGTGGGGCGGTGTCAGTGGTGGCGGTGCGTGGGTGGGGTGCGGACGGTGGCGCGCCGGTGGTCGTCATGACGACCCTCGGCGCGCCACCATCGGCCGGTCACGGCCCTCAGGCCATGGGGAGGCCGGCCGGCTCCGCGTTGGTGAACGGGTCGTCGACGAGGACGACCTTGACGCCGGCGGCGGCGAGGATCGAGGCCGCGACCGAGGCGCGGTACGCGCCCCCGCAGTGGACCCAGACCTCCCCGCCGGGGACGTCGTCGGTGCGCGTCGGCACCTCGTGGATCGGGACGTTGACGGCTCCCTCGATGTGTCCCTCGGCGAACTCGTCGGCGCGCCGGACGTCGAGCACGGCGACGTCGCGGTGGTGACGCACCTGGGCGAGGTCGGCGAACGTCGCCGTCGGGAAGCTCGCCACCTCCCCGTCGGTCCAGTCCCTGGGTCCGCCCGTGGCCGCGGCCGCCGGCCGGTCGATCCCGATCCGGACGAGCTCGCGCTGGGCCTCCGCGACCTGCTCGGCGCTCTCGCCGAGGAGGGTCACCGGGGTGCCCCACGGGATGAGCCAGCCGAGGTAGGTCGAGAACTGGCCGTCGAGGCCGAAGTTGAACGACCCGTGGACGTGCTCGGCGGCGTACGCGGTCCGGGTGCGGAGGTCGACGACCCACTCCCCCGCCGTCAGCGCCTCCCGGATCGCGGCGGCGTCGGCCGGTGCCGGGGCGCTGAGGTCCGGAGCACTCGGGCCGGCGGAGTTCTCGGGGCCCATGTGGGCGTAGTACGCGGGGTACTCGGCGAGGCCGGCGAGGACCTCCTCGACCCACTCCTGCTGCTCGGTCGTCAGGGCGGAGTTCTCGAGCTTCTCGCGTCCGATCGTCGACTCGGTCGTCCCCCCCGTCGACCCCGCGGAGCAGAAGCTGCCGAACCCGTGGGTGGGGAGCACCTCGGCCTCGTCGGGCAGCTCGTCGGCGAGCCGGTGGGCCGAGTCGTACTGGTGGCGGACGAGGGCGTCGGTGTGGTCGGGCCCGAGAAGGTCGGGGCGCCCGGTCGCGCCGAAGAGGAGCGAGCCGCCCGTGAAGACGCCGACCTCCTCGCCGTCGCTGACGAGCACGTAGGAGAGATGGGTGAAGGTGTGTCCCGGCGTCGCGATCGCGCGGACGGCGAGAGACGAGCTGACCCGTACGGTGTCGCCGCCGCGGACGGGCGTCCGGTCGAAGGAGACCGTGTCCTCGGCGTTGACGTGGTACGCCGCTCCGGTCGCCTCCGCGAGCGCGAGACCCCCGGTGACGTAGTCGTTGTGGATGTGGGTCTCGAAGATGTGCGTCACCCTTACGCCGGCCTCGGCGGCGAGGTCGAGGACGCGGTCGATGTCGCGCTGCGGGTCGACGACGAGGGCGACCTCGCCGTCGTGGACGACGTAGCTGCGGTCCCCGAGGGACGGGGTCTCGATCGAGGTGATCGTGGCCATGGTCAGAATGTCCTTCCTGTGTCGCGGACTGTGCGGTGCTGGGTCACGCGGCGCCGGATAGGCGACCGGCGACGACGGAACGGCCGGAGGCACGAGCTCGTGCCTCCGGTGACGGAGCGGGCGTCGATGCCGAGCCCTTCGAGGAGGGACGCCGCAGCGCTGCCGCGGCTGCGCCTCGTGCAGACGCTGTGGACGGGCCGGCCGGCCGGCAGGTCGTCGACGTGGCTCGACACCTTGCTCATCGGCATGAGATCCGCCCCTGGGACGTGGCCCTCGACGTACTCGCCGGGCTCTCGCACGTCGATGACGGTCGCGCCGTCGCTGTGCGCGGCGGCGAACCACTCGAGGCTGACTTCCTCAACTTCTACTCCTCGTTCGACCCCGAACACATACCCAGTGGGGTATGTTGATACCCCCCACCGTACATGCGGCCCCACCCCCCGACGCAACTCGGGCCCTCCGCTGGCGCGCGGTAGGTCCGGCCTCGTGCCGCTCCGGGCCGCAGGGGCGGCGCCGGGCTCACCGGTCGTCGCTGAGTCCCGCGGACCCAGGGCCCCGATGGCACACAGGCCGGACCCTCGATACGGTGGAGGGTATCGAGGGGCTGCTCGGCAGTCCCAAGGCACCCGAGCAGGAGGTCGACCCATGGGATACGCGATGAGCACGACGACCGAGACGCCGTTCCCCGAGGCGCTGGCTGCGACCCGGGACGCACTCGCCGAGCAGGGGTTCGGAGTCCTCACCGAGATCGACATCCAGGCCACGCTCAAGGCCAAGCTCGACGCCGACGTCCCGCCCCAGGTCATCCTGGGCGCCTGCCGCCCGCCGCTCGCCCACGCCGCCCTCGAGGCCGAGCCCTCGGTCGGGCTGCTCCTCCCCTGCAACGTCGTCGTCCGCTCGGTCGGCGACGCGACGACGGTCGTCGAGGCCCTCGACCCCGACATGATGGTTGAGCTCACCGGGAACGAGGGGCTGCGGGACGTCGCCACCGAGGCCCGGCGCCGCCTCGCCGCCGCGCTCGAGACCGTCGCCGGCTGAGAGAGGCCGTCCCCGGCCGCGACGGCCCGCTCAGTGCTCGTCGGGGGTGTCCCGCGGGTCCTGGGGGTGGCCCCGGCCGCCGGGGTCCCGCGGGTCGGTGAGGGGCTCGTGACCCTCCGGACCCGGGGTCCGGGCGCTCCCGCGGCGGCGCCGGGCGGGGGTCGAGACCCAGCGTGCGAGCAGGAGAAGGAGGACGAGGAGAAGGACGAGGACGACGCCGGCGCCGGGTCCGAGGAGCCCGCCCCAGGCGTCCGCGGCGGCGAGCCCCGTGAGGGGGATGCCGGGCAGGAGGAGCGCTTCACGGGTCACGGTTGCGTCCTCCTCGTCACCGGGCAGCGTCGACCCCCTCAACGTACCGACGACGCGGGCTCGGGGGTCATCGCGCGAGCACCCCGTCGACGAGCGGCCAGAGGAGTCCTGAGCCGACCCCGAGGACGAGACCGAGGCCCGCGCCGGCGACGGCGACGGCGGCCGACCATCTCCGCGGCACGAACGCCCCGGGGAGGGACCGGGCCGGGTCGGGCACCCGCGGGGTCGGCTCGTGCCGGAAGACCGGGACGACCCAGCGGAGGTAGTAGACGAGGCTGAGGACGGTGTTCGCGAGGAGCGCGACGGTGAGCCAGCCGGCGTCCCCCTGCCACGCGCTCAGCCCCGCCGTGAGCTTGCCGACGAAGACGGCCGTCGGTGGCGTCCCGACGAGGCCGAGGAGCACGACGAGCAACGCGCCGGCGAGGACGGGGCTCGAGCGCGACAGGCCCCGCCACGCCGCGAGGTCGCGCCGTCCCGGGTGCGCGCTCGTCACGGCGAACGCCCCGACGTTGGTCACCGCGTAGCCGGCGAGGTAGAGCAGGAGCGACGGAAGCGCGTCACCGCTCCGACCGGCCACGGCGACGGGCACGAGGAGGTACCCGACCTGGCTCACGGTGGACCAGCCGAGGAGCCGGCGGGGGTCGTCCTGCCCGAGCGCCGCGAGGTTGCCGAGGGTCATGCTCGCGACGGCGAGCGCCCCGACCAGCCCCACCCACCCGGCGGTGTCGGGGAGGAGGACGACGAGTCGGTAGGCGGCGACGAGCGCTCCGACCTTGGGCACGGTCGTGACGAACGCGGCGACCGTCCCCGCCGACCCCTGCGCCGCGTCCGGGACCCAGAAGTGCGCGGGCACCCCGCCGGCCTTGAACATCAGTCCCCCGAGCACGCCGACGCCCCCGGCGACGACGATGCTGGGTGGGGCTCCGGAGAGCCCGGGTCCCACCCGCACGTACACCGTCTCCCCGGCGACACCCGAGAGGACGACGACCCCGAGGAGGAGGACGATCCCGGAGAGGGCGCCGAGGAGGTACGTCTTGAGTGCCGCCTCCGCCGAGAGGGGCCGGCGGAGCACGCCGACGAGGCCGTAGAGGGGGATGCTCGCGAGGAGGAAGGCAACGGCGACGAGGGCGAGGTCGCTCGCACCGGCGAGGAGGAGGGTCCCGGTCGTCGAGAGGAGGACGAGGACGTAGACCTCGCTCTCCCGCCGGTGGCCGGCGACCTCGTCCCCCGCCATGACGACGACGAGCAGCGCGGCGACGACGGCGACGAGCCGGGCCGCCCCCGTCGCCGCGTCGACGGCGAAGGTCCCGCTGAAGGCCGTGCCGGCCGGCGCGCGGAGTGCCGCGGCGGCGAGTCCGCCGGCGGTGAGGAGGACGACGACGGTGACGACACGCCCGCGCCACTGTCGCTCCCGCGGCGTGAACGAGCCGAGGACGAGGACGGTCAGCGCCCCCGCGAGGAGGACCGCCTCGGGCGCGAGGCGGGCGACATCGCTGAGCATGCCGGGCACCCCGCTCATCGTCCGACGAGGGAGACGACGGTCTCGGCCGAGGGCTCGATGACGTCGAGCAGGGGCCGAGGCCAGATGCCGATGACGAGCGAGAGCGCGAGCAGGCCGCCGCTCGCCCAGAGCTCGGCGGGCCGGACGTCGACGAAGCCGACCGAGCGCCCGCGGGTCGGGCCGGTGAAGACCCGTTGGAACGCGCGGAGGAACAGGGCGGCGGTGAGGAGGATCCCGGGGAGTGCGACGGCGACGACGGGCACCGTGGCGATACTTCCCGTGAAGATCTGGAGCTCTGCGACGAAGCCGGAGAGTGCCGGGAGACCGAGGGAGGCGAACGCGGCGACGGCGAAGAGGCCGGTGTACCGGGGCGCCTCTCCCGCGAGACCGCCGTACGCGTCGAGGTCGTAACCCCCGCCACGGTCGTGCATGACGCCGACGAGGAGGAACAGCGCGCCGGTGACGAGCCCGTGGCTGACCATCTGGGTCACCGCCCCGGTGACGGCGAGGGCGCGCTCCTGCTCGGTGTTGTCCGCGAGGACGCCCGCGACGCCCACGGCGAGGACGACGTAGCCCATGTGGTTGACCGAGGTGTACGCGATCATCCGCTTGAGGTCGGTCTGGGCGAGCGCGACGAGCGCGCCGTAGAGGACCGAGACGACCCCGACGGTGACGATGAGCGGGGCCTGGTCCCGCCACGTCCCCGGCAGCATCGGCATCGCGACCCGGACGAAGCCGTAGGTGCCCATCTTGAGCAGGACGGCCGCGAGGACGACGGACCCGACGGCCGGCGCGTCGGTGTGGGCAGGTGGGAGCCAGGTGTGGAACGGGACCGTCGGGGTCTTCACGGCGAGCCCGGCGAGGATCGCCGCGAGGACGAGCCCGAGCGCGACAGGCCCCCCGGTCGGGGGCGAGGCGGCGAGCTCGACCATGTCGAACGTGTGCGGGACCGCGGCGACGGCGAGGCCGATGAAGCCGAGGAGGAGGGCGAGGGAGCCGAGGAACGTGTAGAGGAAGAACTTCAGCGCCGAGCGGGCGGCGTCGCCGTGGCCCCACCCGGCGATGGAGAAGTACATCCCGACGATCGAGAGGTCGAAGAAGACGAAGAAGACGAGGAGGTCGGCGGAGACGAACAGGCCGAGCGAGACGCCCTCGATGAACAGCAGGAGCGCCGCCTGGAGCCGCGGGCGGTCCTCCTCGTGGAGGGCGTGGACGGCGACGGCGAGAAAGACGACGACGGTCATCGCGACGAGTGGGAGCGAGAGCCCGTCGACGCCGACGTGGTAGCTCGTGTTCACCCCGGGGATCCACGGAACCCGCTCCTCGAGTGCGAGCCGGCCTGGCCCGGGCGTGTCGTACGCCGCCCACGCGAGCCCGACGAGAACGACCTCGGTGGCCGCCACGGCGACGAGGGCCCGGCGCGCGACCCGGTCCCCGACCCCGCGGCCGAGGGCGAGGGCGAGGGCCGCGACGAGGGGGAGGAGGACGATCAGGCTGAGCAACGGGTCACCTCACGACGACGAGGACGAGGGCCGCCGTCGCGAGGACGGCGACGGCTTGGATGTAGTACTGGTGGAGCTGGCCGGTCTGCGGGCGCCGTGCCAGCTCCCCGAGCCGCCGGGACCCCCGGACGAGGGCCTCGACGGCCCCGTCGACGACCCCGGTGTCGAACGCCGCCGCCCGGTCGGCCGCCCGGAGCGTGGCGCCGGCCACGGCGGAGACGGCCCGGTCGATGCCACGGTCATCGAGGACGGCGAGCCGCGACGCGAGCGCGAGGACCGGGCCCACGACGACGGCGTGGGCGGCCCGTTCGAGCCCGAGCCACTCCCGCAGGAGCCCGCCGTCGGTGCGCTCGAGCCTCGGCCACCACCGGGCCACCGCCCCGAGGACGGCGAGGGCGAGGACCGTCCCGAGGAGGACCTCGGGCCATGACGGCGTCGCCTCGCCGACGGAGCCGACGAGCCGCCTGACCCGCTCGCCCACGGGCGGGAGGGCCAGCAGGCCGAGGACGGCCGCTCCGGCGGCGAGCGGGACGAGCGCGAGGCGTTCGAGGACGCCGACCCGGAGCGTGGCCTCCGCCTCCTCCTCCTCGAGGGGCGCCGCCTCGGCACGGGGACGCCAGAGGAGGACGAGCATCCTGCCGGCGTACGCGGCCGAGAGGCCGGCGGCGGCGAGCGCGACGACGTAGAGGGCCGGCGAGGCCGCGAACGCCCCCGCGAGGACGGCGTCCTTCGTCGCCCAGAGCGCGAGCGGGGCGACCCCTGCGAGGGAGAGACCACCGAGCGTCGCCGCCGCCCCGACGAGCGGGTCGAGCCGGGCGGCGCCACGGAGCGCGTCGAGTCGTCTCGTCCCGAGGGCGCTGAGCCAGGCGCCGGCGACGAGGAAGAGCAGCGCCTTGGTCGCCGCGTGGGCGACGAGGTGCGCGGCGCCGCCGGCCGTCGCCCCGGCTCCCGCCGCGAGGACGACGAACCCGAGCTGCGCCGACGTCGAGGCGGCGAGGAGCTGCTTGAGGTCGGTCTGGACGACGGCGACCGCGCCGAGGACGAGCGCGGTCGTGGCTCCGACCCAGGCGGCCGTTGTCGCCGCCCACCCCGTCGCCGCGAGCAGCGGCTCGGCCCGGAGGAGGAGGTACCCCCCGAGCGCGACCATGGCGGCGGAGTGGAGGAGGGCACTCACCGGGCTCGGGCCGTCCATGGCCCGCGAGAGCCAGAAGGAGAACGGGAGCTGGGCGGCCTTGCCGAGAGCGGCGACGAGGACCCCGGCGGCGGCGACGTCCCGCCATCCCGGGGTCGCGGCCGGGAGCGTCGACAGGCCGAGACCGGCTCCCCCGGCCACGGCGGCGGCCGCTGCGAGGTACAGCCCGAGGTCGGCCGTGCGGGTCGTGAGGAACGCGGTGAGCCCCGACGCGACCCGGCGCTCCGTCCGCCAGCCGAACCCGATGAGGGCGTACGACGTCGCCCCCATGACCTCCCAGGCGGCGAGCAGGGTCGGGAGGGTCGTCGCGAGCACGGTGGCGAGGGCGGCGGCGGCGAAGAGGAGCATGAGGCCGTGGAAGCGGGCCCGCGCCCGCCGGACATCGGCGGCCGCGAAGACGAGGACGGCGAGGGTGACCGCCGAGACGGTGGGCGCGAGCAGGGCGGCGAGGCCGTCGACGGCGAGGGCCCACGAGCTGCCCGCCATCGCCGGGACCGACACCGCGGGCCGGCCGACGGCGGCACCGACCGCGAGGACGAGGGTCGTCGTCGCCGTGAGGACCGCCACCGGCCCGGCCGCACGCTCCGCCCTCCTGCCGAGGAGGAGGAACCCTGCGCCGGCGAGCGCGGGGAGGAGGACGAGGGACCAGAGCACCGCCGTCACCGCCGGAGCTCCGCGGCCATGTCCGTCATGTCGGCGCCCTGCTCGCGGTGGAGCAGCGTCGCGACGGCGAAGCCCATCGCCATCTCGACGGTCATCGCGGCGATGACGACGAGGAGCAGGACCTGGCCCGAGGGGGCCGGGGTGAGGTACCACCACAGGGCGGCCCCCGCGAGGATCACCCCGTTGACCATGAGCTCGAGGCCCATCATGACCATGACGACGACCTGCTGGGAGATCGCGCCGTACAGTCCGACGCTGAGGAGCGCGGCGGCGACGAGGAGGACGGTCTGGAGTGTCATCGGCCGGCCCCTCCCGGCTGCGGGTCGTCGGCGCTCGGACGGTCGAGGCCGTCCCCGAGCCGCTCGTACCGCCCCCGCCCGGCGGCGAGGGCGACGCCCGCGACGATCGTCGCGACCATGACCGGGCTCACCGCGACCATGACGAGCATCTTCGGGCCCATGAGCGCCTCGCCGAGGGCGGCGGTGACGTCCGGGGCCGGCTCGCCGGAGCGGGTGGGCCACGGGGCGAGGAGGATGCCGGCCACGAGGACGGCGAAGGCGCCGACGGCGACGACGAGCGCGGCGCGCTTGTCGTGGACCATGCTCATCGGCATGAGAGCCGGGTTCATCCCCATGAACATCACCATGTAGACGGCCATGACGGCCATCTCCATGACCATCATGAGAATCGTCACCACCCCGACGTAGTCGGCGTGGAGAAGGAGCACGGCGACGCCGACGGCGACGAAGGACAGCGCGAGCGCGTACGTCGCCCGCGCCATCGAGTCGACGACGAAGACGGCGGCCCCGGCGAGCACGGCGACGACGGCCGAGAGCCAGAAGACGGTGCCGGTGAGCACGGGTCAGCCCCTCCAGACGGTGACGGCGGCGACGACGAGGTCCTGGAGCACGACCACGGGAAGGAGGACGGCCCACCCGAGCTCGACGAACCGGTCCGGGCGCAGCGCCGGGACCCGTCGCCGGAGGAGGACGAGGGCGGCGGCAAGGAGCACCGTCTTGAGGACCACCCAGGCCCAGCCGGGCAGGAGCGGGCCCGCGCCCCCGCCGAGGAAGAGCGGGACGGCGACCGACGCCCCGGCGACGAGGAGCGTCTCCCGTCCGAGGAGGACGACGAGGCGGTCGACGCCGGAGAGCTCGGCGAGAACACCCCCCGCGAGGTCGGCTCCGGCCGGGGCGGCGAACGGCCCCGTCACGGAGAACGCGAGGACCCCGAGGCAGAAGACGGCGAAGGCGACCGGCATCCACACGACGTACCACAGCCCGGACTGGGCGGACGCGACGTCGCCGAGCCGCAGGCTCCCCGCCGCGGCGGCCGGCGCGACGAGCGCGAACATCAGGGGCAGCTCGTAGCCGAGCGCGAGCGCGAGGAACCGGTAGCCGCCGACGAGCGAGAAGGCCGAGTTCGGGCCCCACCCGAGGAGCCAGACGATCCCCCAGACGACGACGTCGACCGCGTTCGCCCAGACGACCCCGACGGGGCTGTCGAAGAGCGTCCACCTCCCGAGCGGGACGACGCTGGCGAGAAGGAACGCGACCGGGAGGACGCTCGCCGCGGCCGTCCGCCAGAGGAGGACGTCGGCGGAGAGGGTCGTCCGGCGCCGCTGGCGGAGCAGGCGTGCCGCCTCGCGCAGGGGCGCGGCCAGCCCGCCGGCCCACGGCCGCCCGGCTGCCCGGGCGTCGAGGGCCCCGGCGAGGCCGGTCGTCACGAGGGTGACCGCGAGGAGCAGCACCGCGGCGAGCAGGGCCCACGCCGGGCCGACGGTCGTCAGGGTGACGTCAGACACGAGCGTCCCCCGTCCGCTCCGCCGCGGCCGGGTCCAGCGACGGCGAGAGGCTCGCGACGAGCAGACGGACCGTCGCGAGCTCGAGGCCGCCGACGAGCTCCGCGAGGTCGACGGCCGCGAGTGCCGGCGGCGGGGGCCCGTCACCGGCGACGCCGGTGACGGCCCGCTCGAGGAGCCGGACGAGCCGGTCGTGGGCGTCCCCCTCGAGGCCGGCGGGCACGGTCGGCGGATCGAGCCGACCGACCCCGCGCAGGGACCACCGGAGGACGACGGAGCGCCTCACCCGGTCACGGAGCCTGCCGAGGTGGGCGCGTGCGGCGGAGACGTCGCCGTCCAGGGCTGCGTCCCGGGCGCGACGGGCGAGGGCGGCGCCGACCGGCCAGCCGGCGAGGTCGAGGAGGGCTGCCACCGCGTCAGCGTCCCGCACGCCGCCCCACACCGGGAGGGGGCCGGGGTGGTCGGGGTCCCGACCGTCGGTGGCGGCGCCCTCGCCGTCGAGGACCTCGGCGGTGGCCTCGGCGACGACGTCGCCGTGGAGGGTGCACGTGAGGACGAGCCCGGCGGGCCACTGGCGCAGGACCGGGCCGAGCGGGAGGTGAAGGACGTCCATCTCGAGCCCGTCGCGGTCCTCGTCGCCCTCCGCGAGGGGGATCCCGTCGGGGGCCATCTCCATGTCGCCGTGGTCCATGTCGCCGTGGTCCATGTCGCCGTGGTCCGCGTCGCCGTGGTCCATGTCGCCGTGGTCCGCGTCGCCGTGGTCCATGTCGCCGTGGTCCATGTCGCCGTGGTCCGCGTCGCCGTCACCACCGGCTCCGTCGTCCTCGCGGACGGGCACGAGCAGGCGCGCGGCCCCGCGGTCGAGCTCCGCGGCGACGACGGACGGGGCGACGACGTCGACCCGCGCCCGGGGGCCGGGGATCTCGTCCCACACCAGGGCGACGGCCGCGCCGAGGCGGGGGCCCGGCGTCCCGCACACGACGAGGAGGTCGGTGTCGGCCGGCGACGAGGCGAGGACCCACCCCCGCTCCGCGACGGCTCGCTCGACGGCGACCCGAAGGGCCGGGCGACCCGGCACCTCGACGGGGAGGACGTGGACCCGCTGGACCGCCGAGCGCGCCAGCGCGTCTCTCAGACCCACCGGAACGCCCCCTCCCGGCGCGCCCAGAGCACGGCGACGAGGAGGACCCCGAGGAACAGGAACATCTCGACGACAGCCTCGGGCCCGAGGCCGAGCAGGACGCGCGCCCACGGGTACATGAAGAGCATCTCGACGTCGAAGGCGAGGAAGACGAGCGTCGCGGGGTACCAGCGGACGTGGTACCGCGAGAGCGCATGCTCCGTCGGCGCCCACCCGGAGAGGAACGGCCGCGAGCGGGCGGGCTCCGGGTCCGGCGCGGCGAGGCGGCCGAGGGCGACGACGACGGCGACGACGAACAGCCCGGCTGCGGCCATCGCCGCGAATCCTGCGTACACGTCCGTCCTCCTCGCGCTCGGACCGGCTCCGTCGCTCCGCGTCCGCCGTCTCTCCTGCTCGGATACCCATAGGGGGTATTTCGGGCCACCCTAGCGACCGGACGCGACCCCACCAAGCCGGGGCCGGCCGACCTGACGACGACCACGGTATCCGGGCCCTGTACCGGGCACCCGGGGGAGAATGGCCCATGACCACATCCCCTCACCCCGAGGTCGAGCGGAAGTTCGACCTCGACCGCGACACCGACCTGCCCGACCTCACCGGGACCGGCCCGGTCGCGTCCGTCGGGGCGGCCGCGGAGCACGCCCTCGAGGCGGTGTACTTCGACACCGACGACCTCGTCCTCGCTCGTCACCGGGTGACCCTGCGCCGCCGCACCGGGGGCGACGACGCCGGCTGGCACCTCAAGCTCCCCCGCGGCGGGGACGCGCGCACCGAGGTCCGGCTGCCGCTCGGCCGGGCCCGCCGGACGGTCCCGAAGCCGCTGCGCGAGCAGGTCCGGGCGCTCGCGCGGGACCGGAGGCTCCGGCCGGTCGCGCGGGTGAGCACGCGGCGCCTCGAGCGCGCCCTCCTCGACGAGGACGGGACCGTCCTCGCCGAGCTCTGCGATGACGACGTCCGGGCCGAACGGCTCGACGCCGCCGGGGAGGCGGAGTCCGTCTCGGACTGGCGCGAGGTCGAGGTCGAGCTCGTCGACGGCGACCCGGGGCTCCTCGACGTCCTCGGTGACGCCCTCCTCGCCGCGGGGGCCGAGCAGGCCCGGTCGGGCTCCAAGCTGGCCCGGACCCTCGGCGACGGGCTCCGCGAGCCGGTCGCCCCGCCCTCGCCGAGGCGGCTCGCCCGGGGATCCGCCGCCCTGGCGCTGCAGACCCACCTCGCCGAGCACGTCGCGGCCCTCCACACCGAGGACGCCCGCGTGCGCGGCGACGACGCCGAGGGGGTCCACAAGATGCGGATCGCCGCCCGGCGGCTCCGCTCGGCGCTGACGACCTTCCGGCCGCTCCTCGAACCCGGGTCGACCGACGCCCTGCGCGAGGAGCTCCGTTGGCTCGGGCTCGCCCTCGGCCGGGCGCGGGACGCCACCGTGCTCCGGGAGAGGCTCCACGCGCTCGTCGCGGACCAGCCGCCCGACCTCGTCCTCGGGCCCGTGAGCAGGCGCCTCGACGCCGAGCTCGACGAGTCCGCCCGGCGCGGCCGCGAGGAGGCCCTCGAGGCCCTCGCCTCCGACCGGTACCTCCGGCTCCTCGCCGCCCTCGACGACCTCGTCGACGCCCCACCGCTCACCGACGCCGCAGCGGAGAAGGCCCGTGACGTCCTCCCGCGGCTGCTCCGGCGAGACGCCCGACGGCTGCGCCGGGCCGCCCGGGGGGTCGAGGAGAGCACGGACGCGCACGCCCGCGACCTCGCCCTCCACGAGACCCGGAAGAAGGCCAAGCGGTTCCGGTACGCCGCAGAGGCGGCGACCCCGGTCCTCGGGAAGCGGGCGAGGCGCCTGGCACAACGGGCCAAGGCCGTCCAGCAGGCCCTCGGGCTCCACCAGGACGCCGTCGTCGCGCGCGAGCTCCTCCGGCAGGCCGCGGCCCGTGCCCACGAGGACGGGGAGGACACCTTCACCTACGGTCGGCTCCACGCCCTCGAGCAGTGGCGCGCCCATGAGGCGGAACGGGACTTCGCCCGGGCCTGGGACGACCTCCCGGCCCGTCGCGTCGACCGGTGGGTCCGCAGGAGCTGACCCGGGCCGCCGGCAACAGACCGGTCACGAGGGTCCGGGACGGTCCTCGGCGAGCCGGGCGAGCCGGCTCGCCATGAGGGCGAAGGCCGCCCGGTGGGCGGGGAGGCTCCCCCACCAGTACGCGTTCCCGAGCGGACCGGTCGCGTCGAAGGTCGTCCGGACCGTGAGGAGGGAGCCGCGCGGCTCCGGTGCGGCCTCGAGGTCGAGGACTGCCGTGCCCGGCAGGCGCATCCGGGCACGGAGCCGCAGCGCCTCCGGCGGCCTCACCTCGACAACCTGCCAGAAGTCGACGACGTCGCCGGGGCGCAGCCCGCGCTCCTGGCCGCCCACGACGAAGCCGGGACCCCCGCTGAGGCGGTCGACGAGGCCGCGGGCCTGCCACAGAAGGACCGGTGGGTAGCGGCCGGGGTCGCCGCCGGTGCTCGCCAGGACCTCCCAGAGCCGCTCCGGGGGAGCGGCCACGCGGCGACGGTGCTCGTCGCCGTGCCTCATCGGTGGGGGTCGCGCCGTCGGCGCCGCCGAGCCATCACGCCTCCGACTCGGAGCGGTCCCCGGCCCACGCGGTGTGGAAGGTCCCCTCCCGGTCGACGCGCTGGTAGGTGTGCGCGCCGAAGTTGTCGCGGAGCCCCTGGATGAGGGCGGCCGGCAGCCGGTCGCGCCGGAGTGCGTCGAAGTACGCCAGCGACGAGGCGAACGCCGGGGTGGGGACCCCGGCCCGGGCCGCGGTCGCGACGACCCGGCGCCACGCGTCGAGCCCGTCCGTCACGGCGTCGGCGAAGTAGCGGTCGGTGAGGAGGGACGGAAGCTCCGGCGAGCCGTCGTACGCCTCGCGGATCCGGTCGAGGAACCGGGCCCGGATGATGCAGCCCCCGCGCCAGATCGTCGCCATCGCGCCGAGGTCGACGTTCCAGTCGTTCTCCTCGCTTCCCGCGCGGATCTGGTCGAACCCCTGGGCGTAGGCGACGACCTTCGAGGCGTAGAGCGCGGCCCGGACGTCGTCGGTGAACGCGTCGGCGTCCTCGGGGGTGACGTCCGCGGTCGCCGACCCGAAGACCTCCCGGACGGCCGCCCGCTGCTCGACGTGCCCCGACAGGCTCCGGGCGAAGGTCGCCTCGGCGATCCCCGTGACGGGGACCCCCAGGTCGAGGGCGCTCTGGACGGTCCAGCGGCCAGTGCCCTTCTGCTCGGCGGCGTCGGCGACGACGTCGACGAACGGTCCTCCCGTCGCGGCGTCCTCGTGGGCGAGGACGTCGGCCGTGATCTCGATGAGGAACGACTCGAGGTCACCCTCGTTCCAGGTGCGGAAGGTCTCCCCGATCTCGCTGGGGGCGCGCCCGAGCACGGTGCGGAGCAGGTCGTAGGACTCGGCGATGAGCTGCATGTCGGCGTACTCGATGCCGTTGTGGACCATCTTGACGAAGTGCCCGGCGGCGCCGGGGCCGACGTGGGCGCAGCACGGCTCGCCGTCGACCTCCGCGGCGATCGAGGTGAGGACCGGCGCGAGCCGCTCGTACGCCTCGTCCGACCCGCCGAACATGATCGACGGGCCGTGGAGCGCCCCTTCCTCGCCTCCGGAGACCCCCATCCCGACGAAGTGGAGGCCGTGCCCGGCGAGAGCCGCCTCGCGCCGGGCGGTGTCGGCGTAGTGGGCGTTGCCGGCGTCGACGACGACGTCGCCCTCGTCGAGGAGGGGGACGAGCTCGTCGATGACCGCGTCGGTCCCGGCGCCCGCCTTGACCATGACGATGACGGCCCGCGGCCGCTCGATGCTTCTGACGAGGTCCTCGAGGCTCTCGGACCCGACGAAGCTCCCCTCGTCACCGAACTCCTCGACGAGGCTCGTCATCCGCGAGGTCGTCCTGTTGTGCACGGCGATGGTGTGACCGTGGCGCGCGATGTTCCGCGCGAGGTTGCGGCCCATGACGGCGAGGCCGGTGAGCCCGATGGTGGCGGTGGCGCGCTCCGAGGTGGTCATGTCCCCCAGCCTCGCACCTCCCGTCGCGGAGCGGCCACGGAGGCCCGGCGGAGGACCACCGGGCAGGGTCCGGTGGTCCTCCCCCATCGGCCGCCGGGGCCGGCAGCCGGAGCGGCCGGGCCCGACCTCCGCCGTCAGGCGTTGATCTCCCGCCGGTCGTGCCCGCTGCTCCGGATCTCGATCTTGCGCGGCTTGGCGCGCTCGGCGACCGGGATGCGCAGTGTGAGCACGCCCGCGTCGTAGGTCGCGGTGATCCGCTCGAGGTCGAGCGCGTCGCCGAGGACGAGCTGGCGGCTGAAGACGCCGCGTGGGCGCTCCGCTGCGAGCATCTCGGTGTCCTCGCGCCGGGTCGGGCGCTCGGCCCGCACGGTGAGGACGTTGCGCTCGACGTCGAGGTCGATCGACTCCGGGGTCACCCCGGGCAGGTCGAGCTCCACGACGAACTCGTCCTGCGCACGCCAGGCGTCCATCGGCATGACGGCCGGGTGGGCAGCCGTCCCGAGGAGCTGCTGGGTGAGCCGGTCGATGTCCCGGAAGGGATCGGTCCGCATGAGCATGGTCTCCACCTCCACTGAGGTCTCGCAGGGTTGGGGTGGCCGCCACGGATCCCTTGATCTATTGTGACGACCATAGGTTTTATATAGCACCGGGAGGGGCTGAGAGACAAGTCCCGGACGCCCTGCCGGTCGGGACGGAGGGCGGCCATGCCGAAGGGTGGCGGACACGGGGACAGCGGACCCACCGGGCACGGCGACCGTCGGGCCGTGTACGCGATCTCGGTCGCCGCCGAGCTCGTCGGAATGGGCGTCCAGCGGCTGCGCCTCTACGAGCGCCACGGGCTCGTCTCGCCCACCCGCACCGTCGGCGGGACCCGGCGCTACAGCGAGCACGACCTCGTTCGGCTCCGGAGGATCGGCGCGCTCCTCGAGGAGGGTCTCAACCTCGCCGGCATCGCACTCGTGCTCGAGCTCGAACGTGACCTCGTCCGGCTCCGACGGGACAACCGGCGCCTGCGGGGGGAGCGCGACGGCTGACGGCCCCGGCGCCGGGTCGCCGCCCCTCCCCCATCCCGGCCAGTCATACCCCTGGGGGTAGTCGGGACCTTCGGCCCTGTGCGGCGTCGGGGCCGCTCCGTAAGTTCTCAGGTGACACCCCAACCACGATGGAACGCGAGGGACCCCGATGCGACAGCGGCTGCTCGTCCTCGGCGCCGGTACGGCCGGGACGATGATCGTCAACAAGCTCAGGGGCCGGCTCGACCGGTCCCAGTGGGACATCACCGTCGTCGACCGGGACGACCGCCACCCCTACCAGCCGGGGTACCTCTTCCTTCCCTTCGGGACGTACTCCGCCGACGAGATCCACCGCTCGCGGCACGCGTTCATCTCCGACGGGGTCACCCTCGTCCTCGGCGAGGTCGACCGGGTCGACCCCGAGGCCGGGACAGTGACCCTCGAGGACGGGCAGGTCCTCGGCTACGACCAGCTCGTCATCGCCAGCGGCACCTCGCCCCGACCGGACCAGACGCCCGGCATGCTCGGCGAGGAGTGGCGGCGGAGCATCTTCGACTTCTACAGCTTCGAGGGCGCCACCGCGCTGACCGACGCCCTCCGCCGCTTCGACCAGGGCCGGCTCGTCGTCCACGTCACGGACATGCCGATCAAGTGCCCGGTGGCACCGCTGGAGTTCACCTTCCTCGCCGACGCCTGGTTGCGCGAGCGCGGCCTGCGCGACCGGGTCGAGCTCGTCTACGTCACCCCGCTGTCCGGGGCGTTCACGAAGCCGGTGGCCTCGGCCCACCTCGGGTCGATGCTCGACGAGCGGAAGATCGCCCTCGAGTCCGACTTCATGGTCGAGCGCGTCGACCCCGAGCGCAAGGTGCTCGTGTCGTACGACGAGCGCGAGATCCCGTTCGACCTCCTCGTCACGGTCCCGCTCAACATGGGGGCGGACTTCGTCGCCCGGTCCGGCCTCGGCGACGAGCTCAACTACGTCCCCGTCGACCGGGGGACGCTGCAGTCGACGGCCCACCCGAACATCTTCGCCGTCGGTGACGCCTCGGACATCCCGACGTCGAAGGCCGGCTCAGTCGCCCACTTCTCCGTCGAGGTCTTCGTCCGGAACTTCCTCGACCACATCGCGGGCCGACCGATGACCGAGTCGTTCGACGGGCACGCGAACTGCTTCATCGAGTCCGGCAACGGCAAGGGTCTGCTCATCGACTTCAACTACGACACCGAGCCCCTGCCCGGCAAGTACCCCGTCCCGCGAGTCGGCCCGCTCGACCTGCTCAAGGAGACCCGCGCCAACCACCTCGGCAAGCTCGCCTTCCGGTGGGTCTACTGGAACGTCCTCCTCCCCGGCCGGCCCATCCCGCTGCCCGCCCACATGTCGATGGCGGGCAAGGTCACCGAGCCGGCCGACAGCCAGGTCGTCGGCTGATGACCCGACGACACCCGACCCGCACCATTCACGCAAAGGAGCACCCATGCCCGTGACGACCATTGACGGACGCCCGATCGCCGTCAACGACGAGGGCTTCCTCACCGACTCGACGGAGTGGGACGAGGCCCTCGGGCGTGCCCTCGCCGCACAGATCGGGATCGAGATGACGGACGCCCACTGGAAGGCGGTCCGGTTCCTCCGCGAGGACTACGCCACCAAGGGCGAGACCGCGACGTTGCGCCGGGTCTCCACCGTGGGGGGCATCCCGATCAAGGAGCTCTTCCAGCTCTTCCCCGCGAAGCCCGCGAAGAAGATGGCCTACGTCGCGGGGCTGCCGAAGCCGCGCGGCTGCGTCTGACCACCGAGAAGGAAGGCCCACCCACCATGACGACAACCCAGCCGGCCCCGGCCATCGTGCCCAGCTTCGACGACGAGGCGGCAAGCGGTCGCAAGCTCGCGATCATCTGCTCGAAGGGGAGCCTCGACATGGCCTACCCCGGACTCATCCTCGCCAACGCGGCCCTCGGCGAGGGGATGGAGACGCACCTGTTCTTCACCTTCTGGGGCTTCGAGATGATCAACAAGGAGACGATGCACGACCTGAAGTTCACGATGCTCGGCAACACGGCCACCCACATGCCCCAGGGGCTGGGCGGCCTCCCCGGCATGACCGCGCTCGCGACGTCGAAGCTCAAGAAGTCGATCGCCGAGCTCGACGTGCCCGAGGTCCCCGAGTTCCTCGAGCAGATCGTCGCCTCCGGTGGCCACCTCTGGGCCTGCCGGATGTCGGCGGACATGAACCACCTCACCGAGGAGGACCTCATGGACGACGTCGAGGGGATCATCAGCGCGAGCGACTTCATGGAGCTCACCGAGGGGGCGCAGCTCCTCTTCATCTGACCCGTCGCCGTCAGCCCACCGCCCCTCCGGCCTCGGCGGCCGAGGGGCGGCGAGGGTGCGCGTGCCCGCTCCACCACACCTGCCCCTGAGCCTGGTCCACCGACCGGCTCCTCCCGTGGGTCGCATGTCGGGTGAGGCGGGTCGGGCCGGTGGTGGGCAGGGCTGTCCTGCCGGCCTTGGCCGGCTCCTCCACGTCCGGCCCCTCGGATGGCGCGCCGGGGGCCGCGTGGTCGGGGACGACCCGAGCGGGCAGCCCGGGCGGTGGTCCGGGGCCCGGGCCAGCAGCCCGCCTGCTCAGCCGGCCGAGGCGAGCCCGTGGACCTCCGGCACGGTGTCGTCGACATCGACGAACGTCATCCAGGCCGGCACCGTCGAGGATCCCCGCCACCCGCTGCGGCGATTCGCGGCATCGTTCGGCGAGGCCACGGTCACCGACTCCAGCAGGGCGTCCCAGCCCGCCGAGTCGGCCAGCCCCACCGTCGGGACGAGGTCCCGGTCGTCGAAGGCCGGACGGATCGGGTGAGAGGGTTTCACCGACGAGATGCCCCTTTCGACCCGGCCGACGCTGACGTCGCCATCACCATCGTCCGCGCGAGAGTGGCAGCCCCCAGCGGTTCTCAGCAGGTTCGGGTGCTCGAGCCCCTGCTGGCGCACCGCACAGAAACGCTGAGGAGCATGGTTGACGTGCGCCTGGGTAGGCTATAGTTTCACATTAATACCTATAGGATTTCTAGAAAGGCCACGCATCGTGCCCATCGTCGCCTCCGTCACCACGCAGGACGTCCGATTTCCCACCTCACTCGAGCTCGACGGGTCCGACGCCGTCAACGTCGACCCGGACTACTCGGCCGCCTATGTGACGGTCCGGCTCGACAACGGCGAGGAGGGCCACGCGTTCGTGTTCACCTGTGGACGCGGCAACGAGATCATCACCCACGCCATGGACGTCTACGCCGGACTCCTGGTGGGCCGTGACGCCGACGAGCTCGTCAACGACCTCGGGAGCGCCTCGAAGGGCCTGATCCACGACTCCCAGATGCGCTGGCTGGGTCCGGAGAAGGGCGTCTCGCAGATGGCGTGCGGTGCGCTGGTCAACGCCCTGTGGGACATCCGCGCCCGCCGTGAGGGCAAGCCGCTGTGGCTGCTGCTCGCCGAGATGTCCCCCGAGGAGATCGTCGACGTTGTCGACTTCACCCACATCCGCAACGTCCTCACCCCCGAGCAGGCCGTGGACATCCTGCGCCGCGGACAGGAGGGCAAGGCCGAGCGCATCGCGTCGCTGAAGGCCCACGGCTTCCCCGCCTACACCACCTCGCCCGGCTGGCTGGGCTACAGCGACGAGAAGCTGGTGCGCCTCTCCGACGAGGCGATCCGGGACGGCTTCTCGATGATCAAGCTGAAGGTCGGCGGCAGCGTCGAGGACGACCGCCGTCGTCTGGGCCTGATGCGCAGCAACTTCCCCGACGTCCCCGTCGCCGTCGACGCCAACCAGCGCTGGGAGGTCGACGAGGCCGTCACCTGGATGAGCGAGCTGGCCGAGTTCGAGCCGTACTGGATCGAGGAGCCCACGAGCACCGACGACATCCTCGGCCACGCCACCATCCGCACGGGCGTCTCCCCGATCCGTGTCGCGACCGGCGAGGCGGTGGCGAACAGGATAGTTTTCAAGCAGCTGCTCGAGGCCCAGGGCATCGATGTCATGCAGATCGACGCCACGCGTGTCGGCGGCATCAACGAGAACCTCGCCAACCTCCTACTCGCCGCGCACTTCGACGTACCCGTCTGCCCGCACGCCGGCGGGGTCGGACTTTGCGAGCTCGTCCAGCACTTCTCCTTCTTCGACTACGCGGCGCTCAGCGGCAGCCAGGACGGCCGCTTCATCGAGTACGTCGACCACCTGCACGAGCACTTCGCCGAGCCGGTCCGGGTCGAGCGCGGACGGTACCTCGCGCCCCGGCAGCCGGGCACCGGGGCCGAGATGCTCGCCGAGTCACGGGAGCGGTGGACCTTCCCCACCGGTGCCGGGTGGCGCGAGGTCGGCGGCAGCGCCGCGGTCTCCGAGCCCCAGCTGGCCTCGACCGAGGTCTGAACCAGTCCACGCACGATCCGAGCAGCATCACCACACCGAAGGGAAGAACATGGTTGGGGTCAAGAAGAAGATCCTGGCGGGGCTCGGCGCAGCCCTCGCCCTGGCTACCGCCGGATGTTCCTCGAGCAGCGCGAGCTCCGGCGGGGGCACCTCGGTGGGGCAGAGCCACCTCACCCGCGTGCTGAAGTCGCACACGATCCGGGTCGGGGTGCAGTCAGAGGCAGCCCCGTGGGGCGTGCAGAAGTCCGACGGCAGCTACGAGGGCTTCGACATCGACATCGCCACGGCACTCGGTGAGGCACTCGGGGCCAAGGTGAAGTTCGTCGCCGCCACGAACGAGAGCCGCATCCCCATGCTGCAGGCCGACAAGGCCGACGTGATGATCGCCTCCTTCACCGCCACCGACGAGCGGGCCCAGCAGGTGGGGTTCACCGTCCCCTACGCCGCGGGCGGCACCCTGATCGCGGTCCCGAGGAGCAGCTCGATCCGCAGCTATGCCGACCTGGCCGGCAGGTCGGTCTCGGCCAGCCGGGGAAGCATCGGCGAGTCGATTCTCAAGGCGCACTTCCCCCGGGCCAAGCCTGCCCTGTTCAACTCCTTCGCCGACTCCGTCCAGGCGGTGAAGAGCGGCAAGGTGGACGCGCTCATCGAGAACAACGTCATCGTGCCGGACCTGGTGAGCCACGACTCGAACCTCCGCATCCTCAACGGCCCGGTCCTCGAGCCGTCGCTGATGTCCATGGGCGTCCAGCAGGGCGACCAGGTATGGATGAACTACCTCAACACGTTCATCCGCAACTACAACGTCTCCGGCCAGAACGACGCGGCCAGCCAGAAGTGGCTGCACCAGCCGATGGCCGCCTTCCTCAAGTGACCGCCTCAGCGTGGGGTGGGGCGACAGTCGCCTCACCCCACCGCGACCGGCAGGACCTGTGATGACCTTCTACTTCGGCGACCTTCTGCCGTACGTGGGCCAGCTGCTGGGCGCACTGTGGACCAGCGTCTACATCTCGGTGATCGCGATGGCGGTCGGGAGCGCGTTCGGCGTGATGTTCTACCTCGGCAAGGCGAGTCCTGCGCCGATCGTGCCCCGGCTGTCCTCGGCGTACGTCGAGGTCTTCCGCAACACCCCGTTGCTGGTTCAGCTCTACCTCATCTACTTCGGGCTGCCCGAGCTTGGCGTGAACCTCGACCCGACCTGGGCGGGCATCGTCGCGCTCACGCTGAACAACGCGGCCTACACCGCCGAGATCTACCGGGCGGGCTTCGAGTCGGTACCGCACGGACTCGTCGAAGCCGGGCAGGCGCTCGGCATGAAGAGGTGGCACGTCTTCCGCCACGTGACGTTCATGCCCGCGACCCGCAACGTGTTCCCGGCGCTGACCAACCAGTTCATCCTGCTGTTCCTGGCCTCCTCGATCGCCTCGATCATCGGGCTGCCCGAGCTGATGAACTCGGTGCTCAACATCAACTCGGAGACCTACCGGACCTTCGAGATCCTCGCCGTCGGTGGCCTGCTCTACTTCCTGGCCTCGGGCTTGTTCGCCCTCGCCTCCAAGTCCGCCGAGTCCTCCCTCTTCCGCTGGGCGGTGAGCAGCCGTGCTTAGGTCCCTCAACTCCCACGACCTCGAGCTGCTGCTGCGCGGCGCCGCCTGGACCGTGGCACTGTGCGCGACGGCAGGTCTCCTCGGCACCCTGCTGGGGCTCGTCCTCGGCCTCGGGGCGACCTCCCCCAGCCGGCTCACCCGGTGGGTGGCAGCGGTCTACGTGCACGTCGTGCGCGGGGTCCCCCTGCTGATCATCGTGTTCTTCGCCTACTTCGGCATCCCGCTGATGTTCCCGACCCTGGAGCTGTCCGCGTTCGTCACCGCGGTGGTCGCGCTGACCGTCTTCACCGCGGCCTACATGGCCGAGATCTTCCGGGGCAGCATCAACGCCGTGCCCACGGGGCAGTCCGAGGCCGCCGCGGCGCTCGGGCTCGGCTACTGGCCCAAGTTCCGCTACGTCGTCCTCCCCCAGGCGATGCGCATCGCCGTGCCTCCCGGCATCGGCTTCCTGATCGCGCTGGTCAAGGACTCCTCCCTGGTGACCGTCATCGGCTTCCTGGAGCTCACCCACGCGGGGACCGTGGTCAGCAACCTCACCGCCGACCCCATCACGACCTACTCCGTCGTGGCCGCCTTCTACTTCGCCATCTGCTACGCGGTATCCCGGCTCGGCCGGTGGTACGAGAACCGGACCGACGTCCGCACCGCGGTCGCGCAGCCCGCGGAGAAGCCCGCCCTCCAGCTCGAAGGTGTCTGAATGATCATCGTCAAGGACCTGCACAAGACGTTCGGCACCCACGAGGTGCTGCGCGGGGTCGACGCGCGTGTCGACGAGCAGGAAGTCGTCTGCCTGATCGGTCCCTCCGGGTCGGGCAAGAGCACCTTCCTGCGTTGCCTGAACGGCCTGGAGACCATCACCTCCGGATCGGTCTCGGTCAACGGGCATGTGCTCACCGACCCGGCGACCGACATCGACGTCGTCCGCCGCGAGGTCGGCATGGTCTTCCAGCACTTCAACCTCTTCCCGCACCTGCGGGTCGTCGACAACGTCATGCTCGCGCCGACGAAGGTCTCGAAGGTGGCCAAGGACGAGGCTCGCGACAAGGCGCTGGCGCTGCTGGCCAAGGTGGGCCTCGAGGACAAGACCCACGCCTACCCCGGCAGTCTCTCCGGCGGCCAGCAGCAGCGCGTGGCGATCGCCCGAGCCCTGGCGATGGACCCTGCCCTGATGCTCTTCGACGAGCCCACCTCGGCCCTCGACCCCGAGATCGTGGGCGAGGTGCTCACCGTCATGAAGGGCCTCGCGCGGGAGGGCATGACCATGGTGGTGGTCACCCACGAGATGGGCTTCGCCCGCGAGGTCGCGGACCGCGCGATCTTCATGGACGGAGGCGTTGTCGTCGAGGAGGGGCTGCCAGCCCAGGTCTTCGGCGATCCGCAGCAGGACCGCACCCGCGACTTCCTGAGCAAGGTGCTGTGACCATGACGAACCGCGACACCACCCTCGAGCCCACGCTCGGCCCCGAGGCAGCGCGGACCCTCCCCGCCGACGGGTGCACCGGGACGCTGATCGGTCGGGTCTGGGACCCGGCCGCGTGCGGCCCCTCGCCGGTCCTGGTGCGCGACGACGGCGTCTACGACCTGACCCCGACGTTCGCGACGGTGCGCGACCTGTGCGAGCAGGCGGACCCGGCGGCGGCCGCGGTCGCCGCGGCCGGCCGGCGCCTGGGCGACTTCACCGAACTCCTGGCCAACACCCCTCCGGGCACCCGGGACGAGACCCGCCCCTGGCTGCTGGCGCCGGTCGACCTGCAGACGCTCAAGGCGGCCGGGGTGACCTTCGCGGTCTCGATGATCGAGCGCGTCATCGAGGAGCGGGTGCGCGGCGACTTCGAAGCCGCGACGAAGATGCGCACGCAGATCCTCGACGAGATCGGCACCGACCTCGGGCAGGTCCGGCCCGGTTCTCCGGAGGCCACGCGGCTCAAGACGTTCCTCACCGAGCGGGGGCTGTGGAGCCAGTACCTCGAGGTCGGCATCGGCCCCGACGCCGAGATCTTCACCAAGGCGCCCACGCTGGCCGCGGTGGGAACCGCGACCCCGGTCGGCGTACCGGTCTCGTCGACGTGGAACAACCCCGAGCCCGAGGTCGCGGTGGTGGTCTCCTCGACCGGCCGGGTCATCGGCGCGATGCTCGGCAACGACGTGAACCTCCGCGACGTCGAGGGACGCTCGGCCCTGCTCCTGCCCCAGGCCAAGGACAACAACGCCTCGTGCGCACTCGGGCCGCTGCTGCGGCTCTTCGACGACTCCTTCGGCCTCGATGCGGTCCGGTCAATGACGGTGCGCCTCGAGATCGACGGGGCCGAGGGCTTCCACCTCGACGGCGTCTCGGAGATGGCCCAGATCAGCCGGGACCCGCTCGTGCTCGTGGAGCAGATGCACGCCACGCACCAGTACCCCGACGGCGTCGTGCTGATGCTCGGCACCATGTTCGCCCCCGTGGTGGACCGCGAGGTCGAGGGCATGGGCTTCACCCACCAGCAGGGTGATCGCGTCCGGATCCGCTCCGACGAGCTCGGCACGCTGACCAACGAGGTCGGCCACTGCCACACGTGTGCGCCCTGGTCATTCGGGATACGCGCACTGATGGGCAACCTTGCCGCCCGCAACCTGCTGTAACCGCTGACGAACGAGGAGGATCGCTTGATCACCACCACGAACCCCCGCACCGGTGCCACCACCCCGATCGAGGTGGAGGAGACCTCGCCCTCCCAGGTGCGCACCCTGGCCCAGCGGGCCCAGGAGGCCGTCGCCGGGCTGGAGCGGCTCGCCCGCGAGGGCCGGGCCGGCCTGCTCGAGCACGTCGCGGACGCCCTGGAGGCCGACCGCGAGGAGCTCGTCCGCATCGCCGGTGAGGAGACCGGTCTGCCCGACGCCCGGCTGAACGGCGAGCTGAGCCGCTCCACGTTCCAGTTCCGGCTCTTCGCCGAGGCGGTCCGAGAGGGCAGCTACGTCGAGGCGATGATCGACCACGCCGCTGAGACCCCGCTGGGCCCGGGCCCGGACCTGCGCCGGATGCTGCTGCCGATCGGCCCGATCGCCGTCTTCGGGGCCAGCAACTTCCCCTTCGCCTTCTCGGTCGCCGGTGGCGACACCGCCTCCGCGCTGGCCGCCGGCTGTCCGGTCGTGCTCAAGGCGCACCCGTCGCACCCGCGCACCTCGCTGCGCTCCTTCGAGGCGATCCGCGCCGCCGTGCGTGCGACGGGGGCGCCGGAGGGGACGGTGGCGCTGGTCTTCGGCCAGGACGCCGGGGCCGAGCTCGTCACCGAGCCGCTCATCCGGGCGGTCAGCTTCACCGGTGCCCTCTCCACCGGACAGGCGCTGATCGACCTGATCAACCGTCGTGAGGACCCGATCCCCTTCTACGGCGAGCTCAGCAGCCTCAACCCGCTCGTGGTGACCGCCGGTGCCGCTCGGGCACGCGCCTCCGAGATCGCCCAGGGCCTGTTCAGCTCCTTCACCGCGTCGGGCGGGCAGCTGTGCACCAAGCCCGGCCTGGCGTTCGTGCCGTCGGGCGCCGAGGGCGACCGGATCGTCGAGGAGATGCAGGGTCTGACCGCGCAGGGCGCCGACCACGTGCTGCTCAACGGCGGCATCCGCTCGTCGTTCGAGGCCATCTCCAGCCGCCTCGTCTCCGCCGGCGCGCCAGTCGAGGCCCGGGGCCCGGAGCCGGAGGGGGACGGGTTCGTCGTCCCCCCCACCCTGTTGGCCACCCGCGCGGCCGAGGTCACCGAGGAGCTGACCGAGGAGTGCTTCGGTCCCCTGGTTGTTGTCGCGAGGTACAACGACGTCACGGAGGTCGCAGCCGCGGTGGGGCGGATGCCCGCGTCACTGACGGCGACGATCCACGCCGAGGACGACGAGGCCGACCTGGTCGCCGAGCTGACCCGGCTCCTCGAGCCGGGCGTCGGTCGGCTGGTCTACAACGGCTACCCCACCGGGGTACGGGTCTCCTGGGCCCAGCACCACGGGGGTCCGTGGCCCTCGACCAACTCCCAGCACACCTCCGTCGGGGTCACCGCGCTCCGCCGATTCCTGCGGCCGTTCGTGTGGCAGAACGCCCCCGAGGCCGTCCTGCCGGAGGAGCTGCTCGAGGACTACCGCGGCGTACCGCGACGCGTCGACGGCACGCTCGTCCTCGGCGAGGACGGCCGATGAGGCTCGCGCGCCTCGGTCCCGTCGGCGCGGAGCGACCGGTCGTGCTCGACGGCGAGCGGGTGCTCGACCTGAGCGCGACCAGTGACGACGTCGACGGTCGCTTCCTCGGCGGAGACGGCCTCGAGCGGGCCCGCCTGGCCTGGGAGGCCGGGGACCTGCCCGAGCTGGCGGACACCGCGTCCCTGCGGGTCGGTGCGCCGATCGCCCGTCCGAGCGCGGTCCTCTGCGTCGGGATGAACTACGCCGCGCACGCAGCGGAGTCCGGCTCGGCCGCACCGGAGGTCCCGATCATCTTCCAGAAGACTCCGAACACCGTGGTCGGTCCCGACGACCCGGTGACGATTCCGCCCGGCAGCACGAAGACCGACTGGGAGGTGGAGCTCGGGATCGTCATCGGCCGCCGGGCCTCCTACCTCTCCTCGCGCGAGGAGTCCATGGCCCACGTCGCCGGGTTCGTGCTGTGCAACGACCTCTCCGAGCGGACCTTCCAGCTGGAGGTGTCCGGGGGGCAGTGGGGCAAGGGCAAGTCCTCCCCGGGCTTCTGCCCCACGGGACCGTGGCTGGCCACTCCCGACGAGGTCGACCACCGCGCGCTGCGGCTGCGCAGCCGGGTCAACGGCGAGCCCCGGCAGGACTCAAGCACCTCCGACATGGTCTTCGACGTCGAGCACCTGGTCTGGAACCTGAGCCAGTACCTCGCCCTCGAGCCGGGCGACCTCATCCTCACCGGCACGCCCGAGGGCGTCGCGCTCTCGGGCCGCTTCGACTACCTCCGGGCCGGCGACGTCGTCGAGCTCGAGATCGACGGACTGGGGCGCCAGCGCCAGGAGGTGGAGGCCCTCCGATGAGCGACTTCGAGGGGCTCGTGGCCCTGGTGACCGGTGGGGCGTCCGGCCTCGGCGCGGCCGTCGCCGGGGCCCTGCTCGAGGGCGGCGCCCGGGTCGCCGTCCTCGACCGCGACCCGGACGGCGTGCCCGAGCAGATCCTCGCGGTCCGCGCCGACGTCACCGACGACGCGTCCGTGCGTGCCGGTGTGGAGGAGGTCGTCCAGCAGCTCGGGCACCTCGACATCCTCGTCAACAACGCCGGCATCGGCGCTCAGGGCACCGTCGAGGACAACCCCGACGCGGAGTGGCACGGCGTCCTCGACGTGAACCTGCTGGGCATGGTCCGGGTGACCCGGGCGGCGCTGCCCCACCTGCGGCGCTCCCGCTCGCCGGCCGTCGTCAACACCGCCTCGGTGGCCGCGGAGGTCGGGCTGCCCGAGCGGGTGCTCTACAGCGCCAGCAAGGGCGCGCTGGTCGCGGCCTCGCGGGCGATGGCGGCCGACCTGGTCGACGCCCGGATCCGCGTCAACTGCGTGAGCCCCGGCACCGCCGACACGCCGTGGATCGGCCGGCTGCTCTCCCGTGCCGAGGACCCGCTCGCCGAGCGCGCCGCCCTGGAGGCCCGACAGCCTCATGGCCGGCTGGTCTCCGCAGACGAGGTGGCGCAGGCGGTCTGCTCGCTGGCCAGTCCGCGAGCCGGCTCCACGACCGGAACGTGCCTGACCGTCGACGGGGGCCTGAGCGCCCTCCGGCTCCGCAGCCGTCCGGGGTCCTGAGGAGCCACCGGTCGGGCACGATGCCGGCCCTCGGGCACGGACGCCGCAAATCACATATGATTTTGTCGAAGTTGCGATAGTCGACTGAAAGCAGAGGTCCCCGTGGCGACGAACCCCAGCTCCCCGGTCACCGAGTCCGGAGCCGCGGTCAGCAGGGTGTACGCGGCCCTGCGGATGCCCATCGTCGACGGCGCGATCGCCCCCGGCACTCGGATCAACATCGACGCGGTCGCACGCGACCTCGGCGTCTCGCAGACCCCGGTCCGCGAGGCGCTGCAGCGGCTCGAGGCCGATGACCTGCTGATGTACACCCCCGGAAGGGGCTACCGCACGACGCCGATGCTGGACCTCGCCGGGCTCCGGTCGGTCTTCGAGTTCCGCCTGCTGGTGGAGCCGTGGGCCGCGCGAACGGCCGCCGGCGACCGGCTCGCCAACCCGGCCGCCGACCTGGACGAGGAGATCACGTCCTTCGAGAAGGCCGCGGCGGCGCAGGGGGACGTGCGCCAGCAGATGCTCAGCCACGACACCCGCTTCCACGACATGATCCTCGCCGCGACCGGCAACGAGGTGGTCCGTCACGCCTACGCGCAGACGCACTGCCACCTCCACGTCTTCCGGCTCTACCCGGTCGACATCGACGGGTCCCTGACCATTCCCGAGCACCGGAGCATCTGGCAGGCGGTGAAGGCCGGCGACCCGGACGGCGCAGAGGAGGCCATGGCCACGCACATCCGCAGCTCCTACCAGCGCTCCGCGAAGGCCTTCGACGCCCGCGGACCGGAGGGCGACTCGCTGGCGCGCACCAGGGCGCCACGGGCGCGGGAGATGGACTGAGGTCCCACCGCGGCGCTCGTGACGCGCGCCCCTCAGTGGTTGTGGCGCGGGACGCCCTTGGTCTGCGCGACCCGCTGGTAGGCCACCGCCGGCTCCAGCACCATGCCGGTGGACATCTGTCCCACCATCGCGCGCTGGATCTCCTGCCACGGGGTCTGGGACTCCGGCACCGGGAACGGCGTCCCGGCCAGCTGCGCGCGGCGAGCGACCATCTCGTCCTCGTCGAGCAGCACGTCGGCGCGGCCGCGCTCGAGGTCGATGCGCACCGTGTCGCCAGTGCGGAGCAGGGCCAGCCCGCCACCGACGGCCGCCTCGGGCGAGGCGTTGAGGATGGAGGGTGAGCCCGAGGTCCCGGACTGCCGGCCGTCCCCGACGCACGGCAGGGCGTGCACGCCCTTCCTGATGAGCGCGGCGGGCGGCTGCATGTTGACCACCTCCGCCGCACCCGGGTACCCGACCGGGCCGTTGCCACGGATGAAGAGCACGCAGCCGTCGTCGATTCCCAGCTCCGGGTCGTCGATGCGGTCGTGGTAGTCCTCGGGTCCGTCGAAGACGATGGCGCGCCCCTCGAAGGCGTTGGGTGAGGCCGGGTCGGACAGGTAGCGCTCCCGGAACTCCGCGGTGATGACGCTGGTCTTCATGATGGCGCTGTCGAAGAGGTTGCCGGTCAGGACGATGAAGCCTGCGTCCTGGGCGAGCGCGTCCTCGAATCGGCGGATCACCGCGCCGTCCGGCGCGGTGTCGCGGCAGTTCTCCCCCACCGTTCGGCCGTTGACGGTGAGCGCACCCTCGTGGATCAGCCCGTGTCGCATCAGCTCGTTGACCACGCCAGGGACGCCGCCGGCCCGGTGGTACTCCTCGCCGAGGTAGTGGCCCGCCGGCTGGAGGTCGACGAGCAACGGCACCCGGTGACCGTGCTCCTGCCAGTCGTCGACCTCGAGCGGAACGCCCATGTGGCGGGCGATCGCGTTGACGTGGATCGGCGCGTTCGTCGAGCCGCCGATCGCCGAGTTGACCACGATCGCGTTCTCGAACGCCTCCCGGGTGAGGATGTCCGAGGGCGTGAGGTTCTCGGCCACCATCTCCACGATGCGCCGGCCGGTGAGGTAGGCGACGCGGGCCCGGTCCCGGTGCGGTGCCGGGATGGCCGCCGAGCCGGGCAGGCTCATCCCCAGGGCCTCGGCCAGCCCGTTCATCGTGGAGGCCGTCCCCATGGTGTTGCAGTGGCCGGGAGAGGGTGCCGAGGAGGCGACCAGCTCGACGAACTCCGCCTCGTCGATCTCCCCGGCCGCGAGCATCTCGCGGGCCTTCCACACGATCGTCCCGGAGCCGGTCCGCTCGCCGTTGTGCCAGCCGTTGAGCATCGGGCCGCCGGACAGCACGATCGCCGGGAGGTTGACCGTCGCCGCCGCCATCAGGCACGCCGGTGTGGTCTTGTCGCAGCCGGTCGTCAGCACCACCCCGTCGAGGGGGTAGCCGTAGAGCACCTCCACCAGGCCGAGGTAGGCCAGGTTCCGGTCGAGGGCGGCGGTGGGCCGGCGCCCGGTCTCCTGGATGGGGTGCACCGGGAACTCGAAGGCGATCCCGCCGCTCTCGCGGATCCCCTCGCGCACGCGCTCGGCGAGCTGCAGGTGGTGGCGGTTGCACGGGGACAGGTCGGAGCCGGTCTGCGCGATCCCGATGATCGGCTTGCCCGACTGCAGCTCCTCCCGCGTCAGCCCCCAGTTCATGTAGCGCTCGATGTAGAGCGCGGTCATCCCGGGGTTGTCGGGGTTGTCGAACCAGTCCTGGCTGCGCAGGCGGCGGGCGGCGTTCGTCTGGTCGGTCATCAGCTCTCCTGTGCTGGGGCGGGCGGGCCTCGCCGGGAACGGGTCAGGGGGACAGCGCGAGGCGCTCGAGCGCCGCAGCCACGTCGTAGGTCTCGGGAGCGGGCACGAGCGGGGGACGCACCGTCCCCATCGCGGCGCCGTGCCGGGCCTGCGCGAGGCGCTTGAGCAGGCCCGGGGTGGCGTACTCCTTGGTCATCGCGCGTACCGCGCGCAGGTGGGCGGAGAGCCGTGCTGCTGCCCCGACGTCACCCGCCCGCACGCGGCGGACGAGCTCGACCACCTGCTCGGGCACGATGTTCGCCAGCGCGGAGATCACCCCGTCCGCGTCGGGCAGCCGGGCGGGCAGGTCGTCCTCGGTGCCGAGCATGACGCCCTGCCCGGCCGCCCGGATCGTCGCGGCGTACGTCGGGTCGCCGGCGGAGTCCTTGACCCCCCACAACGTCAGCGAGGTCACCAGGTCGGCCGGCACCGGGACGGCGTACTTGGGGATGTGGTACCCGACCACGGGGTGCCGCGCGACCTCGAGCACCCGCTCGAAGAACTGGCGCAGGCCGTCGCTCTCCACCGGCCTGAAGTAGTACGGCGGTAGCACCAGCACGCCGACGACCGGCAGGTCGTTGATGCGCTCGAGGAGTGCCAGCGTGTCGGGCAGGTTCCCTTCGGCCACCGTGGGGAGGAGGCCGATGCCCGGGTCGTCGGCGACGAGCGCGTCGAGCACCTGCGCCTTCTCCGCGGTCGTGACCGACGGGCCCTCACCGTTGGTGCCGAACGGGACCACGCCGTCCACCCCGTGGCCCGCCAGCCAGCGCACGTGCGCGCGGTAGGCGTCGAGGTCCAGCGTGCGGTCGGCTTCGTCGCGGAAGGGGGTCACGTTGGCGACGTAGACGCCGCCGAGAGCGTGGGACATCGTCATCTCCCGAGCTGGGTCGTGTCGGACATGAAGCGGGCGAGCTCCTCGGCGGTCGGCAGCCCCTCGTAGTCACCGAGCGTGGTCACGCACAGCGCACCCATGGCGTTGCCCAGGCGCAACCGCGCCTCGGGGCGCGCGCCCTGCAGCGTGCCGGCGAGATAGCCGGCTGCGAAGGCGTCGCCTGCACCGATGGGGTCGACCTGGCGCACCGCGAACGGCTCGGCGTCCCACCGCTCCTTCTCGCTCCACAGGCTGGCGCCCAGATGGCCTCGCTTGAGGATCACCTCCCGTGGTCCGGCGTCGGCCAGACGCCGGACGCCGTCCTCGTCGTCGGCCCAGCCCCACAGCGCCGCGGCCTCCTCGGCGCTGACGAACAGCACGTCGACGTAGGGCAGCACCGACTCGATGGCGGTGCGTGCCTCCGCAGGACCCCAGAGCCAGGAGCGGTAGTTGACGTCGAAGCTGACCTGGAGCCCGCGGCGACGCCCCTCTTGTGCCGCCCACCGGACGAAGTCGGCGCACTCCGGCGAGAGGGCGGGGGTGACGCCGGTCAGGTGCAGGACGTCCGCACCGTCGAGGCAGTCGAGGTCGAGGCTGCCGGGAGCCATCGTCGAGGCGGCCGACCCGGCGCGGTAGTAGTGCACCCGCACCTGCCCGGCCAGCTCCTCACGCAGGTAGAGCCCGGTGGGACGGCCGTGCACCCGGCGTACCGCACAGGTGTCGACCCCCTCGGCGCGGATCCGGTCGAGCACCAGGGCGCCCGGCTCGTCGTCGCCGAGCAGGCCGGCCCACGCCGAGGAGATCCCGAGGCGAGCAAGCGCGATCGCGACGTTCGACTCGGCTCCGCCGATCTTCAGCAGCACCGACGGTGCGTGCCGCAGCCGCCCCGGCGAGGGCGGCACGGCGAGCATCATCGACTCGCCGATGCACACCACCGCCGGGGCACAGGGGACGTGTGCGGTCATCCGGTTGCCTGGGGCAGCCAGAGCACCAGCTGCGGCACCGCCAGGAGCAGCACCAGGACACCCAGCAGGGCCAGGTAGAACGGCGGCATCCGGCGGAGCAGGTCGCCCATGGAGACCCGGCCCACGGCACACCCGACGTAGAGGACCGTGCCCACCGGCGGGGTGATCAGCCCGATCCCCAGGACGAGGGACATGATCACGCCGAAGTAGACCGCCGGCACCCCGACGCTGGTCGCGATCGGCACCATGATCGGCGCCAGGATCACCATGGCCGGGGTCAAGTCCATCACGACTCCGACCACGAGCAGCAGCAGGCACAGCAGGCCCAGCACGACGTACGGCGAGGACGAGATCCCCTGCACGAGCGTGACCAGGTGGGAGGGCACCTGCGCCGTGGTGAGCAGGAACGCCACCGACATCGCCATCGCGAGCAGGAACAGCACCATGCCCGTGGTCCGGCCGGTGCGCACGAGGATCGGCCACAGCTGCCGCGGGTGGATCTCGCGGTAGATGAACATCGAGACGACCAGGGAGTACGCCACCGCCACCACGGCGGCCTCGGTCGCGGTGAACACCCCGCCGAGGATGCCGCCGACGATGATCACCGGCAGGAAGAGCGCGAGCAGCGCTCTGCGGAAGGACACCCAGAGCTGGCGCAGGGAGAACGGCTGCGTCGTGGCACCCGAGGACCGGCGAGCGGTGATGAAGGTCGTCACCATCAGCGCCAGGCCGACGAGGATGCCGGGGATGATGCCGGCGATGAACAGCTGGCTGATCGAGGTGTTGGTGACGATGCCGTAGAGGATCAGCGGGATGGACGGCGGAATGATGATGCCGATGACGGCGGCCGAGACGGTGATCGCCGTCGCGTGCCCGGCCGTGTAGCCCTCGCGCTTCATGGACGGGATCATCATTCCGCCGATTGCGGAGGCGTCCGCGACCGCCGACCCGCTGATGCCGCCGAAGAACATCGACGCCGCCACGTTGACCTGCCCCAGCCCACCGGAGATGAAGCCGACCAGCGACTGGGCGAAGTCGACGAGTCTTCGGGCCAGTCCGCCGGTGCTCATCAGCTCGCCGACGAGGACGAAGAAGGGGATGGCCAACAGGGGGAAGCTGTTGACGCCTCTGACCGCCTGCTCGACAAGGACGGCCGTGTTGGCGTCCCTGACCACCAGGAGCACGAGCGAGGACAGGCCGAGCGCGAACGAGACGGGGATGCCGATCGCGATGGCCGCGAACAGCACACCGAGGAAGACCCACAACATGGCTCAATGCTCCTGTTCCAGTGCCGGGCGGACCGGCCGGACGGCTACGGCGATGCGGTAGAGGGTGATCAGCGCGATCACGACCGCCGAGACCGGCACCGCGGCGGTGTAGAGGTTGTAGGGCACGTCGAGCAGCGGGGTGTTGCCCGGCGAGGTGGACATCACGTCGCGCGCGCCGAGCAGCAGGGCCCCCATCAGGACCAGGACAAGGAGCTCCTGGATCACCACGAGGACCCGCTGGCCCGCGGGGGGGAGCTTCTCGAGGAGGGTGTTGACCACGATGTGCTCGCGGTGCAGGTGCGCCAGGCCGGCACCGAGGAAGATGACCCAGACGAACAGCAGCCGGGCCAGCTCGTCGGAGACGGCGAGGGACTTGTCCAGCACGAAGCGGCCGAACACGTTGGCGCCGACGGCGACGATCAGCACCACCAGCAGCACCACCATGAGGCTCTTCAGCGAGGTGTCGAGGAACCGGAAGAGGGCGGGGAGCGACTGCAGCCGCTGTCGGTCCTGCACGGCGAACTCCTCCGGACTGCCGGCCTCGCCCAGCGGGGGCGACTGCTCGGATCCCGCCTCGTTCACCTGTGTCGTTCCATCCATCGGCTCTGTGTGCTCCTTCGGGTCGCAGGGGTGGGGCGTCCACAGCGGGGTCCGCCCCACCCCAGCTCGAGACGGCTGGGCGATCAGCCCTGGGCCTCCTTCTGGACCTGGGCGACCAAGCCCTTGCCGACCTTCGGCGCCCACCTGTCGTAGACGGGCTGGACCGCCTTGCGGAAGTCAGCCAGCTGCGCCGGCGTCAGGTCGTTGATCTTCATGCCCTTGGCCTTGAGCTGCTGCTTGGCGTAGTCGCTGAACTCGCGGCTGACCGTGCGCTCGTAGTCACGTGCCGCGTACGCCGCCTGCTGGACGATCTCCTGGTCCTGCGGGCTGAGGCCGTTGAAGAACTTCTCGGAGATCATGATGATGAACGGCGAGTACACGTGCCGGGTGTCCGAGGCGTACTTCTGCACCTCGTAGAACTTCGAGGTCAGGATCGTGTTCCAGGGGTTCTCCTGGCCGTCGACCACCCCCTGCTGGAGCGCGCTGAAGACCTCACCGAAGGCCATCGACGTGGGGTTGGCGCCCAGGGCCTTCCAGATGTCGACCTGGATGGGGTTCTCCATGACGCGGACCGCCAGGCCCTTGACGTCGGCGGGCGAGGTCACCGGCCGCTTGTCGTTGGTGAGCTCGCGGTAGCCGTTCTCCGAGAAGGCCAGCGCCTTGATCCCCGAGCCCTTGAACCCGTCGAGCATCTTCTGCCCGATCGGGCCGTCGAGCACCTTGTCGGCAGCCTCGGGGGTGGGGAAGAGGAACGGCAGGTCGAACAGCGAGAGCTGCGGGACGATGCTCGCCGCGGGCGAGGTCGACGGGTAGGTCATCTCCAGCGTGCCGGACTGCAGCGCCGACATCATCTGGTTGTCGTCACCCACCTGGCTGTCGGTGAAGACGTTGACCTTCAGCCGGCCCTTGGTCCGCTTGTCGAGGATGTCCTTGAAGTACTCCACCGAGAGGTCCTGGGGCGATCCCTTGGACAGGCCGATGCCGAACTTGATGGTGTGCGAGGCACCGTCGGCGACCACCTTGCCGGTGATCGGCGGCTGGTCCGACAGCTTCGGGCCGCTGGCGCTGGCGCCGCTGCTGCTGCTGCCCGAGCCGCCGGCGGCGTCACTGCTGCTGAAGCCGCCCCCGCAGGCGGCCAGCAAGGTGGCACCCGCCGCCAGCAGGCTGACGCTCGCGATGCCCGCCCGTGCCCTCTTCATCCTCATCCGTCACTCCTCATTGGTGTGGCTGTGCCAGGTGTCGGCGGCGACGTCCTCGCCGCGCGTGAGTGCAATCTCGCTATGTGGCCTGCGCCATATCTCGACGATGCAGCGTTATCGTATAGGAAATCACCTGGTCCGACGCAAGGGTTTGTCCTAGCACAGGATCGGAGACCCCGGACCGGGCAGTCCCGCGGACACGAGGAGACAGATGCACATCGACGAGTCGTTCGCCCTGCTCACCGAGCTCGGCTACCCGGTCGCCGACCCGCCCACGGACAGCACCGGACGGTTCCCGGACGGAGCCCCCTGGCGGGTGGAGGTCCCCAGCTGCGAGGGGCCGGCGGTGATGGAGGTGGTCATCGAGGAGGCGGCCCGCCGCCAGGTGCCGGTGCACCGCGTCTCGCAGGGCAGCGGCGTGATGATGCTGACCGACGCGGAGATCACACGGATGGTGGCGCTCGGCCGCCAGCACGAGATCGAGGTGTGCCTGTTCCTCGGCCCCCGGGGCGCCTGGGACATCGGCGGGCAGGCGAAGGTCTCCGGCGCCGTGGGGGCGGCCGTCCGCGGCGGCCGCGCCGTCGCGGCCAGCCTGTTCGACGCCGTCCGGGCCGTCGAGCTGGGGGTGCGCAGCCTGCTGGTCGGCGACCTCGGCGTACTCCGCCTGCTCGACCGGCTCAAGCAGCAGGGCCGCCTGCCGACCGACCTGGTGCTCAAGACATCGGTGATGATGCCGCTGAGCAACGCCCCCACGGCCGCGATCTACCAGGAGGCGGGCGCGACCAGCCTCAACGTGTCCACCGACCTCGACCTGGCCACCCTCGGCGAAATCCGGTCGGCGACCACCGTGCCGCTCGACATGTACGTCGAGGTGCCCGACGACCAGGGCGGCAGCGTCCGGTTCTTCGACGTGCCCGACGTCGTCCGCGTGGCGGCGCCGGTCTACCTCAAGATGGGGCTGCGCAACGCTCCGAACATCTACCCGGTGGGAGCGCACCTGGCCGACACCGCGATGGCGCTGGGCCGTGAGCGGGTCCGCCGCGCCGAGCTCGTGCTGCAGGTCCTGGCCGCCGTGAGGAGTGGGGTGCGGGCATGACGAGCGCTGCCCCGGTCGTGACCGACCTCGTCGCGCGGCTCGGCGAGGACGGCGTCATCACCGACGCCGACCTGCTCGAGTCGGCGCGGCACGACCGGGCCACCTACTGCCCGGCCGGCCATGCGCTGGTTCTCGTGCGTCCGCGGAGCACCCAGGAGGTCCGCGCGGTCGTCCTGGCCGCCCGCGCGCACCGGGTGCCGCTGGTCACCCAGGGCGCGCGCACCGGGCTGTCGGGCGCCGCCAACGCCGTCGACGGCTGCATACTGCTCTCCACCCAGCGCCTGGACCGTGTCCTCGAGGTCGACACGGAGAACATGGTGGCGGTCGTGCAGCCGGGCGTGGTCAACGCCGCGCTCTCCCGGGCCGTCGCGGAGCGGGGGCTGTTCTACCCGCCCGACCCGTCGTCGTGGGAGGAGTCGACGATCGGCGGCAACGTGGCCACGAACGCCGGGGGCCTGTGCTGCGTCAAGTACGGCGTCACGGCGGACTTCGTGCGCGGGCTCGAGGTGGTCCTCGGCACCGGTGAGGTGGTGCGAACCGGCCGCCGTACGGTCAAGGGCGTCGCCGGCTACGACCTGACCCGGCTGATGACCGGCTCGGAGGGGACCCTCGGCGTGGTGACCGAGGTGACCCTGGCACTGCGTCCGGCCGCCGAGGCGGCGCTCACGGCCGCCGCGACCTTCCGCAGCGGCGAGGACGCCCTGCGTGCGGCCGCGGCCGTCATGGCCGCCGGGCTACGGCCCTCCCTGCTCGAGTTCATCGACGCGATCACGGCCCGCGCCATCTCCTCTGTGCGCGACATGGGGCTCCCGGAGAACGTCGGCGGTCTACTGATCGCCCAGTCCGACCGCGGGGAGCGCGCCGCCGAGGACGTGCGCCGGGTCGCGGCGATCTGCCTCGCCGAGGGGGCGACCGAGGTCGCGGAGGCCGCGGACGCCGAGGAGTCCCGGATGTTGCTGGAGGCACGGCGCCTGGTCAACGCCGGCTTGGAGACGCTGGGATCGACGCTGGTCGACGATGTCGCCGTGCCGCGGTCCCGTCTGCCCGACCTGCTGCGGGGCGTCGAGCAGATCGCGCAGGAGACCGGTGCGACGATCGCCTGCCCGGGACATGTCGGCGACGGCAACATGCACCCGACCATCATCATCGACCGCGACGACCCGGAGTCCGGAGCCCGCGGCGTGCGCGCCTTCGACGCGGTCATGCAGCTCGGGCTGGGGCTCGGCGGCACGATCACCGGCGAGCACGGCGTCGGCCTGCTCAAGCGGGAGTGGCTGGAGCGTGAGCTGGGCGCCACCAGCGCCGCGCTGCACCGCCAGATTCGGCAGGTCTTCGATCCCTCGGGGGTGCTCAACCCCGGCAAGGTTCTCGTCTGAGGCGGAACGGCGTTCCCCACGGGGGCGGTGCGTGCCGACGTCCCGAGCACGACGTCGATTGCCGGCTCCGGCTGACCGTCGGTGCGCGCCGTCGCGACGTCGCGCACCGGGTTCTCCCGCCTCTGGGCGCGAACCTCGCCCTGCAACGCCCACGAGGAGTCTCCCTTGGGAGACACACAACCGCGGCCCTCGGAAGGACCGCGGTTGGGATCTGTCACTTTTGGTAGCGGGGGCAGGATTTGAACCTGCGACCTCCGGGCCTGATCAGAGGCTTTGCGACTACTACGGTTTCGGGCCGGAAGCTACCGATTCGCTCGGTGTGGTGAGGGATTCGCCCTCGCTTCCGGCCTCAGGATACCCGTCCAGTACCGGATGGGACGGGCCCAATGTGGACACTAAATGGACAGGGTTCCAATTCTCACTGCGCCGGGGCGACCCGCTCCAACAGGTCCCTGACCCGGTCACCGATGTGATCGCGTAGGGGACGGATGGCCGGGGCTTCCCATCCTTGCGGGTTGGGCAGGTCCCAGGTCTCGTAGGTGACGCCGTCGACGTGGGGCAGGTCGAGTCCCGGCTTCATCGAAATCACCACGGTCGCGTTGCGCACGAGCTCCTCGGTGATCTTGGACGGGAGGTGGGCCGAGTCGTCGATGCCGATCTCGGCGAGGCTGGCGATGGTGCCAGCGCTCGCAGTCTCGGCGGGGTTGATGCCAGCGGAGAATGCGACGGCTCGGTCGCCCGCCTGTTCACGGGCGAGGGCCGCACCGAGAGCGGAGCGGCCGGCGTTGTGGGTGCAGACGAAGAGCAGGGTCGGCTTGGTCACTGTGTGTCCTTCGTGAGGGTGGCGCGCTCGGCGGCGAGTTGGTGTTCCTTGACCCAGGTCTGGGTGGCCATCTGGACGGCGTCCCATGGGGATCCGAGCGGTGGCGTGTAGGAGAGGTCGAGCTCGGTCATATCGGCGACGGTCATCTCGTGGAAAAGCGCGGTCGCGTAGGTGTCGACTCGCTTGGAGATCTCGGCACCGCGGGTGCCGATGAGTTGTGCGCCCAGGAGGCGGCCTGTGTCGGCGTCGCCGGTGATGCGGATCGAGATCGGCGTCGCACCCGGGTAGTAGGACTTGTGGTCATCGGGGGTGGCGGTCGTGCTGACGGGGGCGAAGCCAGCGGCAATTGCCTCGTGGTCGCGCAAGCCGGTTCGGGCGGCGACGAGGTCGAAGACCTTGACGACCTGGGTGCCCAGCGATCCCGCGTACTTGACCGATCCGCCGAGCGCGTTCTCCCCGGCGACGCGACCTTGCTTGTGGGCGGTGGTGCCCAGCGGAAGGTAGGTGGTGCCGAGCAGGCGGTGGTGGGTGACGATGCAGTCGCCGGCGGCCCACACATGTGGGAGTCCGGTGGCCATGGTCTCGTCGACGAGCACGGCGCCGCGTGAGCCGGTCTGGGCGCCTGCCTGGACGAGGAGGTCGGTGTCGGGGCGGACGCCCACAACGACGAGGACGAGGTCGACGTCCCAGGCGAGGGCTTCACCGTCGGTGGTGTTGCCGTCGACGTGGAGTCCGGTGTCGGTCTTGGCGATGCGGGTGACGGTGGCGTTGGTGTGGACGTCGACTCCGTGCTTGGCCAGCTCGTCGTGGACGAGGGCGCCGAGTTCGACCTCGACGGTCGGGAGGACCTCGGGCAGCATCTCGACCTGGGTGACCTCGATCCCGCGCATCGTGAGACCTTCGGCCATCTCTAGGCCGACGTAACCGGCGCCGACGATGAGCGCACGCTTGGGCTGAATCCGGTCCAGGGACTCCGTCAGGGCAAAGGTGTCGCCCATCGAGTGCAGCAGGTGCACGCCATCTGCCTGGTCGAGCGAGTCGAGGCCCTCGATGGGTGGTCGAACGGGGACGGCTCCGGTGCCGACGATGAGCTCGTCGTAGGCGATGAAGTCACTGGTGCCGTCGGGGTTAAGGACGGCGAGTCGTTGTCCGGCGACGTCGATCGAGGATGCCCAGGTGTCCAGGCGCAGCTTCATGCCGGTGGCTTCGAGGTCGGCGTGGGTGCGGTGGGCGAGGTTGCGCCAGTGGGTTACCTCCCCGGAGATGTAGTAGGGGATGCCGCAGATAGAGAAGTTCGGATAGGCATCGGCCACGACGACGGTGACCTCGACCGAAGGGTCGAGCTCCCGCGCGCGAAGGGCTGCGGAGATGCCTGCGTCGCTACCGCCGATGGCTACGAGTTTCATGCTTTCTTCCTTGCTCTGGTCCGGTGCTGCCGGTCTGGTCAGTGAGGGTGCGGGACGACCACGTCGTCGGCCCTGGTGCCCGCGTCGGGGTACAGGGCGAGCGTTATCGCGAGTCCCACGATGAGGCCGATGAGTTGCATGGCGATGAACGCGGGAGCCGAGGCCGGTGCAATGCCGGCGAAGGTGTCGGAGAACATCCGGCCGATGGTGACCGCGGGGTTGGCGAAAGAGGTCGAGCTGGTGAACCAGTACGCCGCACCGATGAAGGCGCCAACAGCAGGTGCAGCAAAGGCGCCGCGGTCGCTGCGCACGAGCGCAAAGATGAGGGCAACGAGGACCGCGGTGGCGACGACCTCGGCGACCAAGTGACCGCTGGTGACGCGGTGCTTGGTGGAGATCGCCGTGTCGAGGTCGAACATGACGTTGGCCAGCACGGCACCGGCGACGGCGCCGGTCACCTGCGCGACCGTGTATGCGCCGACGTCGGGCAGCGAGAGGCCGTGTTCGGATCGGCGGCCGAGGAACCAGTCCGCCAAGGAGACGACCGGGTTGAAGTGCGCGCCTGAGACGGGTCCGAACAACAAGATGAGGGTCGCCAGGCCGAACACGGTGGCCGTCGAGTTCTCAAGGAGCTGGATACCGGTGTCGTCCGGTGAGAGCTGCTGGGCAGCGATGCCGGAGCCCACGACCACGGCGACCAGGAGTGCGGTGCCGAGGAACTCCGCGAAGAGTCGTCGGGCGAGCGAGGAAGTCACAGCGACATCTTGACCTTCCCCATTGTCTCAGTCAAACTTGAGTCAATGACTCTTGAGATTGATACATCTCTCGCTCGACGGGCCGCCGTCTACGCCGCGTTGGGCGATCCGGCGCGTCTGCGCATCGTGGACATCCTGACGACCAGTGATGCCGCTCCCTCGGAGCTCACCGAGGCACTGGGGATGCCGTCGAACCTGCTCGCCCACCACCTCAAAGTCCTTCGCGAGGTCGGCCTGGTGTCGAGTCACCGATCCCAGGGCGATGGGCGCCGGCAGTACCTACGCCTGGTCGAGCACACGCGCGCGGTCCCTCCGCATGCCCCGCCGACACCGACACCGGCGCGGGTCGTGTTCGTGTGTACAGCCAACTCTGCGCGCTCTCATCTGGCCGCCGCCCTGTGGCGACGGACCAGCGACGTCCCTTCGGCCTCGGCGGGCACGCATCCGGCCGATCGGATCGATCCTGGTGCGATCGAGGTGGCGGGTCGCCGCGATCTGCCTCTTCCGCGGCTTCGCCCACGGGGGCTGGCGGATGTGATCGCCGAGGGTGACTTGGTGATCACGGTGTGCGATCTGGCGCACGAGGAACTAGGCGTGCCTCACGAGTTGCACTGGTCGATCCCCGACCCTGTGCGGGTCGGCACCGACGCGGCGTTCGACGCCGCCTATGACGAGATCGAGGGTCGTGTGCGTGCCCTCGGTCCTCGCCTCGCATCCTGACCCACACCACTCACTCGCACTACTGACTGGAGGCTCAACGATGAGCATGAACCCGTCCATCACACTCGACCAGCAGCTCGCTCTGAAGACCTCCGCCTCGCGACTGGCCGAGGAGTTCTCCACTGTCTTCAACGCCGAGACGATCGAGCGATTCCTGAACTCTTCGTTCGATCAGTTCGCCGACAAGGCGACGATCAGCAACTTCCTCCCGTTGCTGGCCGAGCGGTTCGCCCGCCAGCGACTTCAGGCGCTGTCCCGGGTCGAGGGACACGTCTCCGACGGCAAACCCGTCGTGCTGTTCCTGTGCGTTCACAACGCCGGCCGCTCACAGATGGCCCTCGGCTTCTTCAACCACCACGCAGCCGACAACGCGATCGCCTGGTCGGGCGGCTCCGAACCCGGTGCCGAGATCAACGAGGTCGCGGTCGCCGCCATGGCCGAGAAGGGCAGCGACATCTCCGGCGAGTTCCCCAAACCGTGGACTGACGAGGTCGTCCAGGCCGCCGACGCGGTCATCACCATGGGCTGTGGCGACGCCTGCCCGATCTTCCCCGGCAAGAAGTACGAGGAGTGGGTGCTTGAAGACCCAGCCGGGCAAGACATCGCGTCCGTCCGGCCCATCCGAGACGAGATCGAGCAGCGCGTCCTGACCCTCCTGGACGAGCTCGGGGTTCCTGCGTCGGCGCCTCGGTAGCCGCTACGAGGACGCGAACAAACTCAGTGAGCGTGGTGAGCGCCCCGTGATTGAAGCGCTGCAGGTCGGCGTGCTGCTGCTGATCCCGATTGCTTGTGTGCTGGCGCTTGTCATCGTTTGGCGCGCCGACCACAAGTGGCGGCTGTAGGCCCGAGGACCGAGCCCGCCCGGGCACGGTGTCATCGGTCGTCGCTGGTCGAAGTGTGAGTCTTTCAACAGCGTTCGCTGTTGAAAGCAGTTTCGGCTGGTGCTAGGTTCAGTGTATGGCGACTCGAACGCGTACGACTCCGGCTGACCGAGCCCGAGAGATCGCTCCGGTCCTGAAGGCGCTGTCGGATGAGAACCGGCTGATGATCCTGCTCGCGGTCGCGGACCGCGAGTCGACGGTGACTGAGCTGGTCGCGACCACGAGGTTGGGGCAGACCTTGGTGAGCCATCACCTCAAGAGCCTGCGCGAGAACGGCCTGGTCGTCGCGACACCGGTGGGCCGCTCCAACGTCTACGCCCTGTGCTGCGACGCGATCGCTGAACCAATTGCCCTGCTGTCCACTCTTGCCGGCGCCACCGACCGTCCCACCTGATGAGGAACCCACCATGACGACTCACGAAGCCGACACGATCCGCAGCGCCGTCCAGGAGCGGTACGCCGATGCGGCTCGCAACGTCTCCTCCTGCTGCGGCCCAGCCACCTACACCGACGCCGACCCCTTCGGACAGTCCCAGTACAACGACGCCACCCGCGCCCTACTCCCGGATGAAGCCGTCACGGCATCGATGGGATGTGGCAACCCGACCCTGCTCGCTGCCCTCCAGCCAGGTGACGTGGTGCTCGACCTGGGCTCGGGAGGCGGCATCGACGTGCTGCTCTCGGCACGCCGGGTCGCACCGGACGGCAAGGCCTACGGCCTCGACATGACTCCGGAGATGCTCGAGCTCGCCAACGCCAACAAGGCCAAGGCCGGAGTCGAGAACGTCGAGTTCCTGCTCGGGAGCATTGAGGACATCCCACTCCCTGACGAATCTGTCGACGTGATCATCTCCAACTGCGTGGTCAACCTCTCCGCCGACAAAGGTCAGGTCTTCCGCGAAGCGTTCCGAGTGCTTCGCCCCGGCGGACGCCTCGCCATCTCCGATGTCGTGTTGTCCCGACCGCTGACTCCGGAACTCACCGAGGTGATGTCGCTGTGGACCGGCTGCATCGCCGGTGCTCTGGTCGAGGACGACGCCACCGCTCTGATGAGGGCTGCCGGTTTCGAGCAGGTCGACATCGAGGCGACGAACGTCTTCGGACGCAGTGAGCTCGAAGGGCTCGCCTCCGGCCTAGGTCCCGAGGACCTGCCTGCAAACGCCGACATGGACGCGCTCATCGCTGACTTCGACGGCGTCATCCGCAGCGCCTCCCTGCGCGCCACCAAGCCCGGCGCACCCACCACACCAGCCATCGGCAGCACCGCGACCGAAACCCAGGAGACCCACATGCCCAGCGTCCACGTCTACGAACCGGCCCTGTGCTGCAACACCGGGGTCTGCGGGGAGGACGTCGACCAGAGCCTCGTCGAGTTCACCGCCGACCTCAACCACCTCACCGATCAGGGAGCCGACATCGCGCGGCACAACCTGGCCAACGACCCTCTCGCCTTCGCAGGGCAGGACTCGGTGCGCTCCTTTCTCGAGGTGGCCGGCTCCGAAGGCCTGCCGCTGACGACGGTGGACGGGATCACCGTCCTGACCGGCGCCTACCCCACCCGCGACCAGTTGCTGCGATACACCGGCCTGGCCCAGGGACCGGTCGCCGTTCCGGGGGGAGCGACCGAGCTCACGGTCACTGAGAGCAACTCCTGTGGCCCGTCGGGTTGCTGCTGACCGTGCGATTCCTCGAGAACGCTCCCCCGTTCCTGTTCTTCACCGGCAAGGGCGGAGTCGGCAAGACGTCGGTCGCCTGCGCCACCGCCGTCACGCTGGCTGAGCATGGCAAACGGGTCCTGCTGATCAGCACCGACCCGGCATCCAACGTCGGCCAGGTCTTCGACGTCGTCATCGGGAACACCATCACCGCGATCGAGGCCGTCCCCGGGCTTTCGGCACTGGAGATCGACCCGGAGCAGGCGGCCGAGGCCTACCGGGAACGGATCATCGGCCCCGTCCGCGGGCTCCTGCCGGACAAGGAGCTCGCCTCGATCACCGAACAGCTCTCCGGTTCCTGCACGATCGAGATCGCCTCGTTCAACGAGTTCACCTCCTTCCTCGCCGACCCAGCCCTCTACGGCGGCTACGACCATGTCTTGTTCGATACCGCGCCGACCGGCCACACCGTCCGGTTGCTCCAGCTCCCCGGTTCCTGGACCGACTTCCTCCAGGCCGGCAAGGGTGACGCGTCCTGCCTGGGTCCGCTGGCCGGTCTCGACAAGCAACGCTCGACGTACGCCGCCGCGGTCGAGGCTCTCAAGGACCCAACCCGCACGCGTCTGATCTTGGTCGCCCGCGCGCAGACGTCCTCGTTGACGGAGATCGAGCGGACCAACGACGAGCTCGGCGAGATCGGCATCCACGCCACCCACGTGGTCATCAACGGCGTGCTGCCGCTCGAAGCCGGAGACGAAGCACTCGCCGCTGCCGTACGAGACCGCGAGAACGCGGCTCTGGCTGCGATGCCGGCCGGTATCGCGGCACTGACCCGAGATGTCATCGGACTGCGGCCGACCAACATGGTCGGCCTGCCAGCGTTGAGGTCCCTGTTGAGCCACGACGCGTTTGCAGGGTCCGTCTCCGCGGAGACCCCGGCATCAGACGTCGCGATGCCGGGGCCGTTGGCAGCGCTGGTCGACGAGATTGAGAAGGACGTGCACGGCCTGGTGCTGTGCATGGGCAAGGGTGGGGTCGGGAAGACCACCATCGCCGCGGCGATCGCCGTCGAGCTCGCGCACCGAGGCCACCCCGTGCACCTGACCACGACCGACCCGGCGGCGCACCTGGAGGAGACCCTGCACGGTTCCGTCGCCGGCCTGCGGGTGTCCCGCATCGATCCCACGGAGGCGACCAGGGAGTACCGCGCCCGGGTGATGGCCACCAAGGGCAAGAACCTCGACGAGTCCGGGCGACGCAACCTCGCCGAGGACCTGCTCTCGCCGTGCACCGAAGAAGTCGCTGTCTTCCAACAGTTCTCCAAAGCCGTGCACGAGTCACGACGCGAGTTCGTGGTCATCGACACCGCACCCACCGGCCACACGCTCTTGCTCCTGGATGCTGCCGGGTCCTACCACCGCGACGTCGTACGGCAGATGGGCGACGCGATGCCCTACACGACCCCCCTGATGCGACTCCAGGACCCCACCCAGACCAAGATCCTGCTCATCACCCTCGCCGAACCGACCCCGGTCACCGAGGCCGAGGTGCTCCAGCAAGATCTCGAACGCGCCGGCATCCAACCCTGGGCCTGGGTCATCAACAACTCGCTGCTCGCCGCACGACCAGAGTCCCCGTTCCTCCAGGTTCGCGCTGAGAACGAGGTCGACCAGGTCGCCCGGGTCGAGTCCCTGTCAGACCGGGTCGCGATCGTCCCGCTGATGTCCGAGGAGCCAGTGGGCGTGGAACGGCTCGGATCGATCCTTACCGGACAGGTGGTTCCGGCGTAGCCCGCACCTGTGAGCGTCGAGGACCGAGCCCCCTTGAGGCTGCGCCCGTCGATGTCGCTGTGCTGGACGGAGTCCTCAGATTGCCCCGAGGTTGAGGCGTCGGGCTTCGTCGGCGGCGCGTTCGGAGGCGCGGGCCCGGGTGTAGCGGATGAGCATGTCGGTGCGGGTCCAGCCGGCGACGGCCATGAGTCCGGATTCGGAGCCTCCTGCGGCGAGCCAGCGGTGGGCGGCGGTGTGGCGGAGCCGGTGGGGTCGGAAGCCCGCGACTCCGGCCCGCTGGGCGCGGCGTCGCAGAGATCGGCTTAGTCCTTTACGGCCGAATTGCTTGCCGCGGCTGCCCAGCCACAGATCAGGTGCATGGGCAAGAGGATGCCGCTCGCGTTCGGCTAGTGTCGCGCGTCTGAGTTTCGTTTACGGGTGGCGTGGGGCAGGATCTCGTCGGCGGTCTTGGTCCAGGTGAAGGGGTGGCAGCGGTCGTTCCAGCCGTCGATGAAGGCACTGATCGCAGCGATGAGTTCCTTGACGTTGTTGAAGGACCCGCGCCGGATCGCCTGTCGGGTGATGATCCCGAAGAACACCTCGACGAGGTTGAGCCAGGACCCTGAGGTCGGGGTGAAATGCAGTGTCACCCTGGGGTTCTTGGCCAGCCAGGCGTTGATCTCGGGGTGTTTGTGGGTGTGGTAGTTGTCCACCACGACGTGCAGTCGGCCCGCAAGGACGTGACGGTCCCTCAGACGCACCCGCCAGCGGCCGAGGCGGAGGTCGACTTCGGGCAGTTCGAGGCCTCGATCGCGGGGGTGGCGCTGCGGATGTGGATGTTCGTGATGCGGTTATCGCACTCGGGCCGGGCGGTGCACCTGGCGTACGCCAACCAGGCGCAGGAGTCGTTCCTGGACGGGCACGTCAAGGCGTTCGACGTCCTGGGTGCAGTGCCCACTGGGATGATCCGCTACGACAACCTCAAGCCCGCGGTGATCACGTGCCTGCTGGGTCGGGAGCGGTTGGAGAACCCGAAGTTCGTCGCGCTGCGGTCGCACTACGTCTTCGACTCTTTCACTGCCTGCCCGGGATCGGGGGCGCTCACGAAAGGTGGGGTCGAGGGTGAGATTGGCCGGTTCCGGCGTTCGCATCTGACTGAGGTGCCGCACCTGCCGTAATTGGCTGCGCTGAACGAGGCGATGGCCGCCGCGGACGCCCGAGACTACTCAAGCCGGATCGGCCCCCGCACCAGCACCGTGAGGGCTGACTTCGCCCGTGAAGCGGTTCTGCTGAACCCGTTGCCGGACAGCCCGTTTGACGCCTCGAGCGTGTTGTCGTGCCGGGTCGACATGAAGGCGCGGGTCTGTGTGCGCCAGTCGTACTACTCGGTGCCAGCGTCCTACGCCGGGCGCCGGGTACAGGTCCGCCTGGGCGCGGACACCGTTCGAGTGTTCGACGGGGCGAGGGTGATCGCCTGCCACACTCGCTCCCTGCACAAGGGCAGCGAGGACCTCCAGCTCGACCACTACCTGGAGGTCCTGACCCGCAAGAACGGGGCGCTGGCCGGCGCGACAGCGCTGGTGACCGCCCGCCGCAGCGGGTCCTTCACCCCCGGGCACCAGAAGTTCTGGGACGCCGCCCGGGCCTCCCTCGGGGACCGTGAGGGCACCCGCGCCCTGATCGGGGCGCTGCTGCTGCACCGCACCCTGCCCGCGTCCGCAGTCCAAGCAGCGATGGCCAAGGCCGTGGTCCAGGCCGCTACGACGCGGACATCCTCGCCGTGACCGCCCGCACCCACCAGCACCCCCGCACCCCGGCCGCTCCGATACCGCTGCCCGCCAGCGCTATTACCGCTGGCACCCGCCCGGCTCCGTCGCTCGCCGGGTACGACCAGCTCCTGACAGGAGAACTCGCATGAGCACCAGAACCAGCGCACCGACCCGGCCCCGCGCCGCGGTAACCGCGATGAGCGAACCCGCCGCGCAGGCCGCGATCACGGCCGCCACCAAGATCCTGGGCCTGCCCACCATCCGCGAGGAACACACCCGCATCGCCGACGCAGCAGCCCGGGAGAGCCTGTCCCACAACGCGTTCCTTGCTGAGGTCCTCACCGCCGAGTGCGACGACCGCGATCAACGCCGCCGGATCCGGCGCGTCACCGAAGCGAAGTTCCCCCGCACTAAGCGCCTCGAGGACTTAGACGCGACCTGCGTGCCCGACCTACCCCCAGCCACCCTCGCGCACCTGGCCACCGGCGCCTGGATCGACGCCGGGCAACCCCTGGTCCTCCTCGGCGACTCTGGCACCGGCAAAACCCACCTGCTCATCGCGCTCGGCACCGCCGCCGCCGAACAAGGCAGCCGCGTGCGCTACATCACCACCGCCGCCCTGGTCAACGAGCTCGCCGAAGCCGCCGACGACAAACGCCTCAACCGGCTCGTGGCCCGCTACGACAGCCTCGACCTCCTCGTCCTGGACGAAGTCGGCTACGTCAGCCTCGACCCCAAAGGCGCCGAACTGCTCTTCCAGATCATCACCGCTCGCGAGGAACGAGCCTCCATCGCCTGCGCCTCCAACGCCCCCTTCAGCGAATGGGGCAACACCTTCACCGACCCCCGCCTCGCAGCCGCGCTCGTCGACCGACTCACCTTCAACGCCCACATCATCACCACCGGCACCAGCTCCTACCGGCTGCGCTCAACCCGGGCCGCGAAGAGAGGAGCGCACGAACGCCGCGGGTAGGCCTTGGCGACCTTCTTGAGGAAGTCGAGGAACTCGGCCTTGCCGTGCCGGTCGTAGCACTGGTCGGTCACCTTGCCGGTGGCGACCTCAAGCGCGGCGAACAAGGTGGTGGTCCCGTTGCGCTTGTAGTCGTGGGTCGCCCTCTCCGGCAGGCCTTCTCGCAACGGCAGGATCGGCGCAGTCCGGTTCAACGCCTGGATCTGGGACTTCTCGTCCACGCACAGCACGACCGCCTTCTCCGGCGGGTTCAGGTACAAACCGACGACGTCGCGGACCTTGGCCTCCAGCTGCGGGTCGGTGGAGAACTTGAACGTCTCGCGCCGCCACGGTTGCACCCGGTACTTGCGCCACGCCCGTGCCACGGTGGCGTCCCCGACGCCCAGGTGCTTGCCGAGCAGCCGACTCGACCAGTGCGTCACCGCCAGCGAGTCCGGCGGCGGCTCCAGCGTCGCGGCGATGACCGCCGAGTCATCAACGGTCTTGGGCCGCCCCGGGCGCGGCTCGTCCTCCAACCCCGCCACCCCGAGCTCAGCGAACCGGTCGCGCCACTTGATCACCGTCGGGCGCGACACCCCGACCTCGCGCGCCGTGCCCGAGGTGCCCTTGCCGTCCGCGACCGCCAACACGATCCGCGCCCGCTCCACATGACTCGCCCGGATCGCCCGCGACCTGGCCCACGAGTCCAAGGTGGCCCGGTCCTCGTCGCTGATCACCAACACCTGTGTCGACATGCCTCATTCTCAGGCAACCACAACTGTAAACCAACTAACGACGCGCGACACTAGATAGGTCAGCAGCGCCTCGGTGGTGGCCCGGCCGATCGGGATGAGCCTCCCCCGTCCACCTTTGCCACGGCGGATCGTGACGATCCGACCGATGATGTCGAGGTCGTCGAGTTGGAGGTTGACGACCTCGCCGGAGCGGATCGCGGTCTCGAACATGAGCCGGATGATGGCCTCGTCGCGGCGATGGTGCAGCGAGTCCTTGGCCGACGTCTTCTCCTCGGGCACGGCGCAGGTGGCGATGAGGGTGCGCAGCTCGTCGTCGGTGAGGGGCTCGACCAGCGGCGGCTCGACGCGGGGCGCCTTGACTCCGGGGAACGGATCGGTACCGATCTCGCCGCCGGCGGTGAGCCAGCACGCGAAGCGGCGCACGGCGAGCTGACGGATACGGGCGGTGCCCGGTGCGGCACCGGCGTCGAGCAGACCGGCGATCCAGGAGTTGAGCGCGGCTCGGGTCATCGGCAGGTGGTCGCCTGCGGCGCACCAGCGCAGGTAGCGGGTGGCGCCGTCGGCGTAGATCGCGACGGTGCCCGGAGCCTTGTTCTCGGCGCGCAGGGCGGTCTGCCAGTCGGCGAGTCGGTCGGTGGCGTGGGCAGCGGTCATGGCTGTCAGGTGCGTCATGTCGGGACTGCACAGCCAGCCGTCGTACCAGGCCGTCACCGGGGTGGCCGCGTACGTCAGCCGGGGCCGAGGCTGTCCGGAAAACCCGTCACTAAATGGACATGTGATCAAGTTCGTAAATGCTTTCAGGCTCGGAATCCGTAGATTCCGAGCCTGAAATTCGTAGCGGGGGCAGGATTTGAACCTGCGACCTCCGGGTTATGAGCCCGGCGAGCTACCGAACTGCTCCACCCCGCGTCGTTGTGTGCTCAACACTAGGCGACGGGGTGGCGCCGGGGCAAATCGACCCCGACGCCACCCCGGGCGCCGACTCAGCCGCCGGATGTCGGCGACGGGCTCGGCGACGTGGTCCCCGTCCCGGAGGGCGAGGCCGAGGGGCTCGGCGACGGCGAGACGTCGACCGACCCGCCCTTGGGCTGGGCCGCGACCGCCCGCTCGATCGCGTCCTGGAGGCGCTTCTGGGCCTCGCCGTAGGCGGTGAAGTCGTCGTTGCGCAGCGCCGCCTTGCCGTCCGCGTAGGCCTTCTGGATGTCCGCGAGGGCCTGCTGGAGGGCCGAGGACGGCGCCCCGGTCCCGCCCGTGCTCCCGGTGTTCCCGGTGTTCCCGGTGTTCCCGGTTCCGTTCCCCTGCTGTACGGTCCCCGAGCCGGAGTCGCCCGCGGTCGCCCCGGACTGGCCCGCGAAGACCTGGTCGAGGGCGCCGTTGAGGGTGTCGGACCAGCCGAGCCGGTCGCCGAAGGCGGCGACGGTGACCCGGGAGAGCGGGTAGGCCGAGGCCGACTGCGCGCTGACGTAGATCGGCTGCACGTAGAGCAGCCCGCCCCCGACCGGGAGGGTCAGAAGGTTACCGAGGGTGACCTTCGAGCCCTGCTGCCGGTTGTTGTTGAGGAACTGGCTCAGGGTGAGGCTGAACCCGGGCGAGTTGTCGTTGCTGCTGTTGATGTCGTTCTGGACCTGGCCGGGCCCCTTGACGTTCGAGTCGCGAGGCAGCTCGAGGAGGCGGAGCTTGCCGTAGTCCTGAGCCCGCTTTCCCGCGGTCCGGCCTGCGTCGGCGTCCACGGCGAGGAACCCGGAGAGGACCTCCCGGTCACCGACGGGCATGAACGTCGTCGTCAGCGAGAACGTCGGGTCGTTCTGCCCGGGCATCGCGAGGGTGAGGTAGTACGGCGGCTGGAAGACGCTCCGGGTCTCCTGGGCCGGGTCGCTCGGGACCCGCCAGAAGTCGTTGCCGCCGTAGAACGAGCCCGCGCTCGTCACGTGGTACTTGCTCAGCAGCGACCGCTGGGTCTTGAAGAGGTCCTCCGGGTAGCGCAGGTGCGCCATGAGGTCCCCGCTGATGTCGCTGAGCGGGAGGACGGTGTTGTCGAACGCCTTGCTCCAGGCCTGGAGGACGGGGTCCTGGTCGTCCCACGTGTAGAGCTTCACGGTGCCGTCGTACGCGTCGACGGTCGCCTTGACGGAGTTGCGGATGTAGTTGACCTCGCCCGCCCGGACCGCGGTGACGCTCGAGGACCGCTCGGTCGTCGAGTCCGACGTCGCCGTGTCGATGTTCTGGAGCTTCGAGTACGGGTAGTGCGACGTCGTCGTGTAGCCGTCGATGATCCACTGGACCCGGCCGTCGACGACCGCGGGGTAGGGGTTGCCGTCGAGGTTGAGCCAGGGGGCGATCTTGGCGACCCGCTCCGCCGGCGAGCGGTCGTAGAGCAGCCGGGACTGGCTGTTGACGGCGTCCGAGAGGAGGAACTTCAGCTCCCGGTACTTGATCGCGTACGCCGTCTTGCGCGCGAAGCTCCCGATCGCGACGCCCCCGCTCCCCCCGTACGTCGTGTTCTTCTGCCCCTCCGCGCTGCCGTCTGGGTAGTCGAACTCGCGGGGGCTCGCGTCCGCCGGGGCCCCGACGATGGAGTATGCGGGGGACTGCTCGCCGAAGTAGATCCGCGGCTCGAACTTGGGGAGGTCTCCGGCCGGGGGGATGTTCTTCTCGAGGAAGACGGGCTGGCCGTCGGCGTCGCGCTTGTTCCCGTAGGCGGCGACGACCCCGAAGCCGTGGGTGTAGACGGTGTGGTCGTTGAGCCAGTTGCGCTGGGCCGTGGGGACGCCGTCGAGGGAGAGCTCGCGGACGGCGATGACGGTGTCGGCGTCCTTGCCGCCGATCCGGTACCGGTCGACGTCGAGGGCGTCGGGGAAGGCGTAGTACGACTTCAGCGCCTGGAGCTGGCGGAAGGTCGGCGAGACGACGATCGGGTCGACGAGCCGGATGCCCGGGATGGTGTCGGCGTCGTTGCGCAGCTGGCCCTTGCTCGCGTTCGTCGTCGCGTCGTACGGCGTCGTCTCGACCCCGTCGAGGCCGTAGGCGGCCCGGGTCGCATCGATGTTCCGCTGGAGGTAGGGCGTCTCGAGCGACTTCTCCGACGGCTTGACCCGGAAGGACTGGATGAGGGCGGGGTAGAGGCCGCCGACGAGCACCGACATCGCGGTGAGGAGGGCGACGCCGATGATGGGCAGCCGCCAGGACCGGGTCCAGATCGCCGCGAGGAAGAGCCCGGCGCACATGATGGCGGCGACGGCGAGGATCGCCTTCGTCGGGAGGACGGCCTTGGCGTCGGTGTACGCGATGCCGGTGAGGAGGTCGCCGTCCTTGGTGGCGAGGGCGTACCGGTCGAACCAGTACACACCGGCCCGGACGAGCGCGAGAAGGGCGCCGAGGACGGAGAGGTGGACGATCGCGGCCGTCGTCGACGGCCCGCGGCCGGGGAGCTGGAGGCCGCCGTAGACGTAGTGGGTGAAGCCGGCGGCGACGAGGGCGAGGACGAGGATCATCGTCGCGAACCCGAGGAGGAACTGGATCCACGGGAGGCTGAAGACGAAGAAGCCGATGTCGAGACCGAACTGGGGGTCGGTCGTCCCGAACGGCACCTGGTTGCGCCAGAGCAGGAAGCTCTTCCACTGCCCGGCGACGCCCATGGCGGCGAGGACGGCGAGGACCGCGGGGATGCCGATGACCGCGACCCGGCGAAGCGGCTCGATCGCCTGGCGGTACTGCTCGAGGCTCTGCTGCGCCGGGGTCGTCGGGACGTAGATCGGCCGGGTGCGGTAGGCGATGACGAGGCTCGAGGCGATGAGCGTGCCGGTGACGACGAACCCGAGGACGAAGAGGAGGACCCGGGTCCACAGCAGCGTCGTGAAGACGCTGCGGTAGTCGATGGCGTCGTACCAGAGGATGTCGGTCCACAGCTGGGCGAGAAGGCTGACCCCGACGAGGACGACGGCGAGGACGATGAGGGTGGGGACGAGCGGGCCCCGTCGACGCGGGCCGAGCGGGCCCCGCGGAGCCCCGCCACCCGGACGGCCCCCGCCGGGACGGCCGGGACCCGGTCCGCCGCCGGGCTGGCCGGAGCCGCCGCCGGGGCCCTCCGTCCCGTCGCCGCCTCCCGGTCGCTCGAACCAATCTGACTGACTCACGAACGCCCCATCGTCTCGGTGCCCCGCGCGTGCTGGCCGGCGCGGTGAGCACCCAACGTAACCCGAGTTCCTGAGTGATCGGGCGCACACCGACGTCTCACTTCGGTCTCGCCGGCCCCGGGTCCGCCTGCCCGGGCCGGCCGCCCGGGCCCGCCGCCCGGGTGCGCGGGCAGGCGTCCTCCCCGGGGGTGGATGCGGCACGATGGGCGGGTGAGTACGCCGTCGCAGCCCGTCACCGACCCCCTCGCCCTCGTCGCCCTCGACACCGAGCGCCACGTCGCCGCCGGGGGGTGGGACCAGAACCCACGCCTGTTCGCGCTCGTCCCGACCGCGGACCTCGTCGAGCGGGAGCCGCACCTCAGGGATCGCTTCGGGCAGCAGCCGCCGCCGGAGGCCCTCACTGCCGTCGAGCAGGAGGGGCTGCCCAGCACGTCCTCGCTCGAGTCGATCCTCGGGCGGATGGCCTGGCCCGAGGCCGTTCGCGGTGCCGCCATCGCGGTCGAGCGGATCGTCGTCCCGCCGGCGGCCGAGCGCGACCTCCCCGAGGACCCGGACGAGGCGGTCGAGGCGCTCACCCGCCACCCCGACCGCCAGGACGTCCGGCTCCTCGCGGCCGTCCTCCGCGGCGGCCGGAGCGTCTGCCTCCTCCGCCAGCGGGCCCACGACACCGACGACCACGTCGCCGTCGGCGACGACATCGCGCCGGGCCTCGTCCACGCCCTCGCCGCGACTTTCGAGGACTAGGCGGGCTCACGGCGGGGGCTCACCGTCCGGACCGGCCGCGTGCCGACCGGCGCTCGGCCCGACCCTCAGCGCGGCGCCGTGCAGGTCGGGAGGTCGCCGGCCCGGTCCCCGGCGATGGCGGAGACGGCGGCGACCGCGTCGTCGTACGTCCCGACGCGGACGACGTGCAGGCCGTCCGGCACGTGCCCGACGACCTCGCCGCAGTTGTCCGCGGGCGCGAGGAACCAGTCCGCCCCACCTCGCTCGGCCCCGACGAGCTTCTGGCGCACTCCTCCGATCGGCCCGACGGTCCCGTCGTCGGAGATCGTCCCCGTCCCGGCGACCTTCGCGCCACCGGTCATCGCCCCCGGGGTGAGAAGGTCGCGGACCGCGAGGGAGAACATCATGCCCGCGGACGGCCCGCCGACGTTGCCGGCGTCGATCTTCACCACGTAGGGGAAGGTGAAGTCGCTGCGGAGGTACACCCCGAGGGCAGCCTGTCCGGCGACGTCCCCGGTGGTGGCCGTGACCTCACGGCGTGCCCCTCCTCGGCGGACGACGAGCGTGACCTTCTCCCCGGCCGCGTGGGCGCGGACGGCCTTCTGGACCGCCGCGACGCTCGCGACCCGGGTGCCGTCGACCCGCAGGATCTCGTCGCCGCCCCGGAGTGCGTCGCCGGAGGGGGCGTTCGGCCCGACGCCGACGACGACGATCCTCTCCTCGACCGGGACGTCGAGGCTGCGGAGGGCGACGGCGATGGCCTCCTGCTGGGACCCCGCCATCTCGGCGGCGTTCTGCTTCTCGACCTCGCTGCTCGTCACCCCGGGCGGGAAGACCCGGTCCTCGTCGATGACGGCGCTCGACGGGTCGAGCCAGCCGCGCAGGACGTCCCAGCCGTCGACGGCCGCCCCCGGGCCGCCGAGGACCCGGACCGTCGTGAAGTCGAGCTCGCCGCTGGTCGGGTACGTGCGGGCCCCGGTGACCTCGACGAGGGGCGTGCCGGACCCCGTCGTCCCGAGCGTGTTCTCGATCGGTCCCGGGGACATGACGACGTACGGGAGGTGGACGAGCGACATCACCGCGGCGACGGCGAGGGCGAGGAACGCGACGACGAGCGCCGCCCTCGCCCGGCGGCCGAGACGCGGAGGCTCCTCGGGACCGGTGTCGTGCCACGTCACGGCAGGCCCACCCACTCGTCGTCGCCGCCGCGGAAGTGCTGGTGCTTCCAGATCGGGGTCGTCGCCTTGAGCGTGTCGATGAGGTCCCGGCACGCCGCGAACGCCTCGCCGCGGTGGGGGGCGGCCGCCGCGACGACGACGGCGAGGTCCCCGACGCGCAGGTGCCCGACCCGGTGGACGGCGACGAGCCGGACCCCGGGTGAGCGCCTGAGGACCTCCTCGCAGGCCCGTCGCAGTGCGGCCGCGGCGGTGGGGTGCGCGCTGTAGTCGAGGTCCGCGACGTCCCGCCCGTGGTCGTGGTCCCGGACGGCACCGAGGAAGAGGACGACGCCGCCGCAGGCGGGGTCACGGACGTCGGCGAGCGCGTCGTCGACGGAGAGCGGCTCCTCCCTCAGCTCGCACCGGATGACGCCGGCCTGGCTCGTCACGCTCGCTCCGTTCCCTCGGTCCCTCGGCTGTTCGGGAGCCCAGCATGACGCATTGCCGTGAGCGACCCGTGCCACCCCGGCTCGTACGCCCGCAGCGAACCTCACCGCCCGGGGGAACCCCGCGGCACCTCGCCGTGGTTGTCTTGGATGACGTACACCTCCCAGGAGGCGAAGGAGACGCCGTGCCTGACACCCCCACCCCCCCGGGCCCGACCGGACCCGAGGAGCCCGAGGGACTCCCCCCGGAGCTCGCCGAGGTCCTCCGCTCGCTCACCGGCGGCGCCGACCTCCCCCCGGAGGTCGTCCAGCAGCTCCGGTCGATGGGCATCGCGGACGCCGACCCGCAGGCGATCTCGATGATGGCCCAGCAGGTCAAGGCGATGTTCAGCGCGCCCGCGGGCGAGGGCCCCGTCAGTGCGACGCAGGCCGGCGACGTCGCCCGGCAGACCGTCGAGGCGGCCGGCGACGAGGAGATGGGCGAGGAGCAGCACCGTCTCGCCGACCAGGCCGGGCGGGTCGCCGCGCTCTGGCTCGACGAAGTCACAGCGTTCGAGGCCCCGGGCCTGCGCGGGGTGCCGTGGAGCCGCCGACAGTGGGTCGACGCGACGATGCCGGTGTGGCTCGAGCTCGTCGAACCGGTCGCCGAGGGGGTCGCGCACGCCGTCGGCGGGGCGATGCGCGGGCGTCTCGAGGGGCTCACCGAGGGCGACCTCCCGCCGGGGCTCGTGCCGCCGGGGATGGACCCCGCGGCGATGCTCTCCCAGATCGAGCCGCTCGTCGAGCGGATGAGCGGCTCGATGTTCTCCATGCAGCTCGGCCAGGCCGTCGGAGCCCTCGCCGGGGAGACCGTCACCGGCACCGAGGTCTCCCTCCCGCTCACCCCAGCCGACACGCTCGCCCTCCTCCCCGGGAACATCGCCGCGTTCGCCGAGGGACTCGAGATCGACCTCGAGCAGGTGTGGCTCTACCTCGCCGTCCGGGAGGCGGCCCGGGTCCGCCTCTTCGCCGACGTCCCGTGGCTCGGCCCGCAGCTGCTCACCGCGGTCCAGGACTACGCGCGCGACATCACGATCGACACCGAGGGCATCGAGCGGGCGGTGGAGTCGGTCGACCCGACCGATGCGCAGGCCCTCCAGGACGTCCTCTCCGGGTCGCTCTTCTCGCCCGAGCCGAGCACGAGCCAGCAGGCCGCCCTCACCCGCCTCGAGACGTGGCTCGCGCTCATCGAAGGCTGGGTCGACGTCGTCAGCGCCCGGGCGGCCGGGGCCCACCTCCCCCAGGCCGGCGCGCTCGGGGAGACCGTCCGCCGGCGGCGGGCGACCGGTGGTCCCGCGGAGAAGACGTTCGCCGCCCTCGTCGGGCTCGAGCTGCGCCCGCGGCGTCTCCGGGACGCGGCGAACCTCTGGTCCGCGCTCGAGTCGCGGCTCGGGCAGGAGGCCCGGGACCGGGCGTGGGACCACCCGGACGTCGCCCCCTCGGCTGCGGACCTCGACGACCCGCTCGGCTACGTCGAGCGCCGGGCGGCCGGGGGAGGCGACGACATCGACGCCGCGCTCGACGAGATCCTCCGGGACGGCGACGGGTGACGCCTGCGCGACCGGGGGCCCACGAGGGTGCCGGACCCGGCAACGGGTACGCGCGGCTGCACGCCGACGCCGTCCGGACGCTCACCGTGTGGGAGGCCCCCGACCCGGATCAGGCGCGGCTGCGCGACGCCTTCCTCACCCACCTCGACCGGCACCCCGACGGGGTCGCCCGCACCGGGCCGCCGGTCCACCTGACCGCCTCCTGCCTCGTCGTCGACGACGACCTCGAGCACGTCCTCCTCACCCTCCACCGCAAGGCCCGGCGATGGTTCCAGTTCGGCGGCCACCTCGAGCCCGGTGACGAGAGCCTCCACGAGGCGGCGACCCGGGAGGCCCGCGAGGAGTCGGGGGTGCCCGGGCTGACCCCCCTCCCCCACGTCGTCCAGCTCGACCGACACGCCCTCGACGGCGCCTTCGGGCCGTGCCGGAGCCACCTCGACGTCCGGTACGTCGCCGTCGCCGATGCCGCCATCGACGTCGCGGCGAGCGCGGAGTCCGTCGACGTCCGGTGGTGGCCGATCGGGTCGCTCCCCGGTCCTGCGGCCGACGACCTCGGCCCCCTCGTCCGGGTGGCCGTCGACGGCCTCGCCTGACGGGTCGTCGGGGCGAACCGCGGCCGGTGCCTCACCGCTCCTGCCCGCCCGCCCCGTCGAGGGGGTCGGCCTCGGCGTCGCCGGCGGGCTCGCCGTCCGCGTCGGACAGGTCGAGGTGGGCGGCGGCGGCGACCCCCTCGAGGTAGCCCCGGGCCCGCTCGAGCCGGGGGTAGCCGGCGAGCAGCTCCCAGAACCGTGGCCCGTGCCCACCGACGAGCAGGTGGGCGAGCTCGTGGAGGACGACGTAGTCGACGACGTACCCCGGCATCCCCTGGAGGCGGTGGGAGAGCCGGATGCTCCCGTCGACGGAGGTGCACGACCCCCAGCGCCGATGCTGGTTGGTCACCCAACGGACGCTCGCCGGGCGGGCGCGCCCCCCGAGGTACCGCCGGGACAGCTCCCCGGCCCGCTCGAGGAGGTCGGCGTCGCTCGGCCGACGGCGCCGCTCCCCCGCGTCGAGGCGAGCGAGCATCCTGGTGACCCAGCGCTCCTCCTCCGCGCGGGACATCCCGGCGGGGACGAGGACGACGGTCCGTCCCCCCTCGCGGTGGGCCGAGACCGTGCGCCGCCGTCGGCGGCTCCGGCGGATCTCGACCTCGGGGGCGCTCACGACCCGTCCCGGCGTGGTGTCGTGCCCGTCACGCCGGCTCGCCCACCGACCCGCTTCACCGGCCGGTGAAGCGCGGGGGCCGTCGCTCGCGCACGGCGCCGACCCCCTCGACGGCGTCGGCCCCGGCGAGGGTCACCGCCTGCGCGAGGGCCTCCCACTCAAGGGCCCGGTCCCGGGTGGCCGGACCCCCGTCCCGGAGGGCGCGGGTCGTCAGCCGGGTCGCGACGGGGGCCGCCCGCGCGACCCGCTCCGCGGCCGCGAGGGCCTCGGGGAGCACCGCGTCGGCGGGGAGGGCGCGGGAGGCGAGCCCGAGGTCGAGGGCCTCGGCGCCGGTGACGAGCCGCCCGGTGAGGAGGAGGTCGCGGGCGACGGCGGACCCGGCGACGTCGCCGAGGGACCACGTCGTCGCCATGCCGGGGTGGAGCCCGAGCGAGGTGAACGGCACGCCGAGGAGCGCGTCCTCGGCGGCGTACCGGATGTCACAGGCGAGCGCGAGCGCGAGGCCGGCCCCGATGGCGTGCCCGCCGACGGCCGCGATGGTGGGCACGTCGAGCTCGGTGACCGAGAGCCAGTCCCGGTAGAAGCGCATCATCCGGGCCCGGAGGTCGGCGACCTTCGCGTCCGGCTCGGAGACGATCCACGACAGGTCCCCGCCCGCGCAGAAGGCGGGTGGGGCTCCGGTGACGACGACGGCGGCGAGGGCGTCGTCGTCCCGCAGGGCCGCCATGAGACGGACCCACGACTCGGTCATCGGCCCGCTCATCGCGTTGCGGCGCCCGGGGAGGTCGAGCGTGACCGTCGCGATGCGGCGCCCGTCGACCTCGCTCACCTCGGCACGAAGGTCCTCGAGGGGCTCGGCCCACCATCTCGTCATGGGCGGAGCCTACGGGCTGTGGACCGCGCCCCGGCGGGCGCGCGCTCCTGTGCCACAGTGACGCCACCGCCCGCTTCCGAGCCGTCGAGGACGACGATGAGCCGACGCCCCCGCCTCAAAGCCCACTGCCGGCCGCTCCTGCGGGACGACGGGACGGTGCAGCTCGGGACCGACGCCGAGCGGGCGGTGCGCGTCGCCGGTCTCACCGCGGCCGAGCGGGGGCTCCTCCTCGAGATCGACGGCACCCGCGAGGTCGGGCAGCTCCTCGAGGACGGTGCTCGGTCGGGCGTGCCCGAGGAGCGGGTCCAGCGGTTGCTCTCCCTCCTCGACACGCACGGCGCGACGGTCCTCGAGCCCGCCGACCGGGCCGACCTCGCCGCCCTCCCCCGGGGTGCCCGGGATCTCCTCGCGCCCGACGCGGAGACCGTGAGCGCCCTCGACCCACGCTCCTCGGACGGGTACGCGATCCTCGGCCGGCGCGCAGGACGCTCCGTCCTCCTCGTCGGGGCCGGACCGACGACGGGGTCGCTCGCCGCCGTGCTCGTCCGGGCCGGGGTCGGCGCCGTCGCCCGAGGTCGGTACGCGGCCGAGGCCGCGGAGTGGGCCACGGAGGGGGCCACGGACCCGCCCGGGCCACGGGTCGGCCGGCGAGCAGGAGAGCCGGGTGAGACCGCGTCCCCGGACGCGGTCGTCCTCGCCGGGAACGTCCCGCCCCCGCCGGCAGCAGGGGCCCGGTGGCAGCGCCGCGGCGTCCCGCACCTCCCGCTCGTCGTCTCGACGACCGGCGCGGGCATCGGGCCGCTTGTCCTGCCTGGGCGCACCCCGTGCCTGCTCTGCCACGAGCTCACCCGGCGCGACCTCGACCCCTCCTGGCCCGGGGTGCGGACCCAGCTCTCGGTCCCGGGGGTGTCCCCGGAGACCCCGGTCCGCGCCGAGACGACGCTCGCGGCGGTCGCGGCCGGGCTCACCGCGATGGTCCTCCTCGCCCACCTCGACGGGCTCGCGCAGCCGGCGGGGGTCTCGCTCCACGTCGACCTGCCCTGGCCCGTCCTGCGTGAGCGGCACTGGCCGGTCCACCCCCGCTGCGGCTGCGTGCCGGCTCCGGAAGGTCCGGGGGGGACCGCACCCGAGCCCACCTTCCGGCCACGGGGCACAATGGCGGAGTGACCGACCTCCCCCGCAGGTCCGTGGCCCGGACCGCCCGGCTCGCCCGCCTCCCCATCGGGATCGCCGGGCGGTCGGCGCTCGGGCTCGGCAAGCGGATCGGAGGACGACCCGCCGAGATCGTCGCGGCGGAGATGCAGGAGCGGACCGCCGAGCAGATCTTCGCCGTCCTCGGCGAGCTCAAGGGCGGGGCGATGAAGTTCGGCCAGGCCCTGTCCGTCATGGAGGCGGCCATGCCGGAGGAGCTCGCCGGGCCCTACCGCGCGACCCTCACCCGGCTCCAGGAGGCCGGCCCCCCGCTCCCCACCGAACGGGTCCACGCGGTTCTCGCCGAGGAGCTCGGACCGCGCTGGCGGACGACGAAGTTCACCTCCTTCGACGACGTCCCGACCGCCGCGGCGTCGATCGGCCAGGTCCACCGGGGTGTCTGGCGCGACGGTCGGCCGGTCGCGGTGAAGATCCAGTACCCCGGCGCCGGCGAGGCCCTGCTCAGCGACCTCGCGCAGGTCTCCCGGGTCGCCCGGGTGGCCGCGGGGTGGGTTCCCGGCATCGACATCAAGCCGATCATGGTCGAGCTCACCTCCCGGATGAGCGAGGAGCTCGACTACGACGCCGAGGCCCGCAACCAGCGCGCGTTCGCCCGGGCGTTCCGGGACGACCCCGACTACGCCGTGCCCGACGTCCTCGCTCACTCTCCCCACGTCATCGTCTCGGAGTGGCTCGAGGGGGTCCCGCTCTCGCGGATCATCGCCGAGGGGGACGCGCAGACCCGGGACGCGGCTGCCCAGCTGTACTTCGAGTTCCTCCTCGCCGGGCCGGTCCGGGCCGGCCTGCTCCACGCCGACCCCCACCCCGGCAACTTCCGGCTCACTCCCGACGGACGGCTCGGGGTCCTCGACTTCGGCGCGGTCAAGCACCTGCCGAACGGGCTGCCCCCGGCGATGGGCGAGCTCCTCACGCTCGCCCTGTCCGGCGACGCGACCGCCACCGAGGTGGGGCTGCGCGCCGAGGGGTTCATCAAGCCGCGGATCGACGTCGACGCCGAGGACCTCCTGCGCTACCTCTCCCCCTTCGTCGAGCCGATCCGGTCCGAGGAGTTCGTCTTCACCCGGTCCTGGCTGCGCGGGATCAGCGCGCACATCAACGACGTCCGGCGCCCCGAGTTCACCGTCGGGATGAAGCTCAACCTTCCCCCGGAGTACCTCCTCATCCACCGGGTCTGGCTCGGGGGCATCGGCGTCCTCTGCCAGCTCGGGGGTACGGTTCAGGCCCGGGAGGCGATGACGCGCTATCTCCCCGGCTTCGACCCGGGACCGGCGCTCGCCTCGGCCTGACCTCGCGCCCTCGGCCTGACCTCGCGCCCTCGGCCGGCCTGCGCCTCCCCGGTTGCTCCACCCACCGTGGTCCGGCTCCCGGCAGGCGCGGCACGCGGCGCCCCTCACCACCAGCTGGAGTCGAGCCGCCCCTCGATGCTCCGCGCGTACCGGCGCGTGCACGCCCCGCACGTCCACACGCTCCGGCCGGCCTCGACCCCCCGGCTCCACGTGAGCCGGGCGCCCTCCCTGGACCCCGCGTCCGTCCGCGCGCCGCATACCGCGCAGGTGAGGTCCTCGGCGGGCGCCGGCTCGCTCACCGCGACCCCGCGCCCGCCGTCCGGGCCGCGTCCCTGTCGGCCTTCGCCTTGGCCTTGGACTGCTTCTTGAACTGCCGGACCTTCGTCAGCGACTCCTCGTCGACGACGTCGGCGACCGAGCGGTGGGAGCCGTCCTCGGCGTACGGCCCGATCGCCTCGCGCCACCCGTCCGGGCGCACCCCGAGCTGTTTGCCGAGCAGGGCTGCGAAGATCCTCGCCTTCTGCTCGCCGAACCCGGGCAGGGCGCGCAGCCGGGCGAGCAGGTCCGCCCCGTCGGCGGCGGTCGTCCAGATCCGGGCGGCGTCGGAGCCGTACTCGTCGCGGACACAGGCGGCAAGCGACTGGATGCGGCCGGCCATCGAGCGGCCGTAGCGGTGGATCGCCGGCGGCGTCGCGCAGAGGTCGGCGAAGCGCTCGGGGTCGACGGCCGCGACGTCGGCCGGGTCGAGCGTGCCGAACCGCTCGAGGACCTTCGCGGGGCCGGCGAAGGCCCGCTCCATGGGAAACTGCTGGTCGAGCAGCATGCCCACGAGGAGGGCGAAGGGGTCCTCGCTGAGGACACGGTCGGCGTCGGGGTCCTGGGCGATGCACAGCGTGGCCATGGAGGTCAGCGTAGCCCGGCCGACCCGCCGGAAGCCGTCCGAGAGGGCCGCGGGAGGCGGCGCCGAGCCGTGCCGCCGTGTCAGTCGGAGAGGTAGACGAGCCCCGGACCCTCGTCGCGGTACGGGATGCCGAGGGCATCCAGCGCCGGACCCCACGTTCCCGTCACCGACGGGTCGGAGGTCTCGAATCCGTGGTCGGCGGTGAGGACGACGGCGACATCGTCGAGGACCCCCAGACCCTCGAGGTGGTCGAGGAACGCCATGAGCCGCGCGTCGGACTGCCGCAGGGCGGCGCGTCCGATCGGGGACCGGGGGCCTCCGGCGTGGTTGCCCGCGTCGGTGACGACGTTCGCCCACCACGTGAGGCGCGGGGCCCGGGCCGGGTCCTCCCACAGGTCGAGGACCTGCCGGAGACCGAGGTCGTCGACCTGGACGCCCCACGCGAACGAGGGGTCGGCGAGGTGGCCGGAGTCGACGAGGAACGCCGATGCGGCCGGGTCGGGGAGGAGGTCGCCGAGGCCCCCGGCGCCCGCCCGGTTGCCGCTGGCACGCACCCGAGCCATCGTCGAGACGTCGGCGCCCCGGTCGATCGCCTCGTCGATGCTCGCGGTCCGCGGGGCGGCCCGCCCCCCGACGTGGTCCCCGACCATCTCGAAGACGGTGCGCACCTCGGGGCGGAGCCACTCGGCGCTCCGGTGCCACGTCGCCGCGTCGTTCGGGACGACCCGCTCGCGCGTCGCCCGGTCGAAGAAGACGTTCCCGAGGACGCCGTGACGTCCCGGCCCGACGCCCGTGAGGATCGACGTGTGGTTCGTCAGGGTGACGCTCGGGAACTCCGCGACCGCGCCGCCCCGCAGCGCCGTCCCCCGGGCGAGGAGTCGGGCCACGCCCGGCAGGTCGCCGCTCTCCGCTCCGGCGAGGAGCTCCCCGCAGTGGGCGCCGTCCCAGAGGACCCCGACGACCCAGCGCGGGGTCGAGGAGGCGTCGAGGCGCTCGGTGAGCACGCGTCCGTCGAGGGGGCGTCCGGACGCGTCGAGGCGCCCCTCCGGGGGGACGCCGGCGAGGTGGGCGAGCGTGGGGCCGACGTCGACGAGGCGGGCGTGCGCGTCGACGGCCCCCTCCCGGCACACCCCGGCACCGGCGAGCACAAGCGGCGCCCTGGACTGGACGACGTCGAGCGAGCCGTGCTCCCCGACGTGTCCGCCCTGCTCGGGGAAGAAGTGGCCGGGCGTGTGGACGACGGCGAGGTCCGGGCTCCGGTCCGCGTCCGCGAAGAGGGAGAGCACCCGCCGCGCGGCGTCCGGGTAGGCGTTGCGCGTCGACGGGTGCGGCGAGGGGTGGGCGAGCTCGTCGGCGTACGGGAGGAAGGCCATCGGGTCCTCGCTGGGGACGGGGTCGACCCCGCCGAGGACCTCGTGGCGACCGTCCTCGTGGAGCCGGACCCGACCGAGGTGGTTCGCGGCGTGGGCGACCGGCTCCCCGTCCGGACCGGGCTCGACCCAGAGGACGAGGTCGACGACTGCGGCGAGCGCCGGAGCGGTGAGCGCCGCGACGGCGGCGTCCCGGGGGCGGGCGACATCGGCCATGAGGGGAGCCTACGACCGCTCCCGCGCCGCTCGCCCCCCTCGAGCGGTCACGCCGCGGTCCCGGGATCGGGATCCGCGGCCCGTGAGGTGACCGATGGCGCTCTGGGCCGGTGGTCCTCCAGGCTGCGGAGACACGGCTCCCGTGGTCGGAGCGCACCCGACGGCCGTGGCGGCACCCGTGTCGGCGCGAGGGAGCCCCTCGGGGGTCGGCAACGGGTTCTTCCCGGCCGGGCCGGCTCAGGTGTCCGCGGTGCGCGGCGCCACGACCTCGTCCGGCTCGACTCCCGCGAGCACCTCGAGCACCTGCGCTCCGTAGAGGCCGAGCTTGCGGGGCCCCACCCCGCTGATGCCCGCGAGCTCGGCCTCGGTCGACGGCTCGCGCTCGGCGACGGCGATGAGCGTCGCGTCCGTGAAGACGACGTACGCGGGGACGCCGGCCGCCCGGGCGACCGCGAGCCGCCAGGCCCGGAGCCGCTCGAAGGTGGCCTCGTCGTAGGTCGGCGGGCAGTCGGGACAGCGGCCGGTCTTGCGCTCGGCGGCGCTGCCGAGCTCGGTCCCGCACCCCCGGCAGTGGGCCGGCGCCGCGACCTTGAGCCGCCCCTGCCCCCCGCGGCCCCCGCGACCGGATCGGCCACCACCCCGGGGCTCGGTCCGGGCCGCGTCGCCGAGGATCGCGGCCGTCCCGTCGAGGAACCGGGAGACGCGGCGGGTGGCGCGCGCTCCGGGCGTCCGGGACCGGGACCAGCTGAGGTGAAGCCCGTCGCGGGCCCGGGTCAGGCCGACGTACAGCAGCCTCCGCTCCTCCTCGACCGCCTCCGGTGTGTCCGCCATGATGACCGGGAGCAGCCCCTCGGAGCAGCCGGCGAGGAAGACGACGTCCCACTCGAGGCCCTTGGCCGCGTGGAGCGAGGCGAGCGTGACCCCCTGGACGGCAGGGGCGTGCTGCGCGGCGGCACGCTCGTCGAGCTCGTGGACGAGCTGGGGCAGCCGCGCCCCCTCGAGCGTCGCCGCGAGGTGGTCGGACAGCTCGGCGAGGGCGGCGAGCGACTCCCAGCGCTCGCGGGTCGCCCCCCCGGAGTTCGGGGGCTGCCGCGACCAGCCCGCGCCGACGAGGATGTCCCTGACGAGGTCCGGGAGCGGGACGCTGCCGTCGTCGGAGCGCGCGGCGCCGCGGAGGAGGACGATGGCCTCGCGCACCTCGGCCCGCGAGAAGAAGCGCTCCCCACCGCGGACGAGGTAGGGGATGGCGCGGTCGCTGAGCGCGGCCTCGAACGCCTCGCTCTGCCCGTTCGTCCGGAAGAGGACGGCGACCTCTCCCGGCGACCGCCCCGCGGCGACGAGTGCGGCGATCCGGTCGGCGACGTGGGCGGCCTCGGCGGGGTCGTCGTCGCAGACCTCGAGGGTCGGCTGGGGGCCGCCCTGCCGCTGCGCCTCGAGCTCGACGGCGCCGCTGCGCATCGCCCCGGAGGGACCGCGGAGGGACTGGTTCGCGAGGGCGATGACCTGCGGGGTCGACCGGTAGTTCCGGACGAGCCGGACGACCCTCGTCCCCGGGTGGGTGCCCTCGAACTCGAGGAGGTGGCGCGGCGTCGCCCCCGTGAAGGAGTAGATCGTCTGGGCCGGGTCGCCGACGACGCAGAGGTCCTTCCTCCCCCCGACCCAGAGGTCGAGGAGCCGCTGCTGGAGGGCGTTGACGTCCTGGTACTCGTCGACGACGAAGTGGCGGTACTGCTGCCGGACGGTCCGGGCGACGTCCTCGCGCTCCTCGAGGATCCCCACGGTGAGGAGGAGGACGTCCTCGAAGTCGATGACCCCGCGCTCGGACTTGACCTCCTCGTAGGTCTCGAGGAGCCGCGCCATCCCGGTGGCGTCCACGCCCGGCGGCTCCCGGTCCGCGGACCGCGCCGCGGGGGCGTACGTCTCGGGGGTGAGGAGGGAGACCTTGGACCACTCGACCTCTGCCGCGAGGTCGCGCAGCTCGGTCCGGTCGAACCGCAGGCGGAGACGGCTGGCCGCCTCCGCGACCGCCGGGACCTTCTGGCTGAGCACCTCGGGTGCGGCTCCCCCGATGGCCTTCGGCCAGAAGTAGTGGAGCTGGCGGAGGGCCGCCGCGTGGAACGTGCGCGACTGCACCCCGCCGACACCGAGGTCGCGCAGCCGGGTGCGCATCTCCCCGGCCGCCCGCGCCGTGAACGTCACCGCGAGGACCTGCTGAGGGGTGTAGACCCCGGAGTGGACGCCGTAGGCGATCCGGTGGGTGATGGCTCGGGTCTTGCCGGTGCCCGCCCCGGCGAGGACGCACATCGACCCGAGCGGGTTCGCCGCGACGTCGCGCTGCTCGGGGTCGAGCCCGTCGAGGACGGCGTCCGCCGAGGCGGAGGCCGGGAGCTGTCGGGTGGGGGTCGTCGGCGAGGTCATCGCGCCGATCTTCTCAGACGGGGACGACGTCCCGGCCCGGCGCCGGGAAGGATCTCACCGCCCGTGACGTTGACCCCCACTGTCAGCACGCCACCCCCGCCCCTCGAGGAGCCCACCCGATGCCCGACGCGACCGAGACCGTTCCCACCCCCGCCGCCGGGTCCGTGACGATGTTCACGACCAGCTGGTGCGGGTACTGCGTCCGGCTCAAGTCCCAGATGGCGCGCGAGGGCATCGGCTTCACCGAGGTCAACATCGAGGACCACCCGCGGCACGCGGAGTTCGTCATGGACGTCAACGGCGGCAACCGGACGGTCCCGACGCTGCTCTTCCCCGACGGGTCGAGCGCGACGAACCCGTCCATCGTCGAGGTCAAGCGCCGCCTCGCCTGAGCGTCGCCCCGCCGGGAGGCGTCGGGCTCAGCCGGGCTCGGGCACCGCGCCGCCGTACCAGCGCTCCACGAGGCGGCGGGCGATGCTGATCGGGCTCGGGATGCCCCACTCCCCGCTCGCCACGCGCCGTCCCAGCTCGCCCCGCTCGACCCAGTGGGCCTCGGCGATCTCGCTCTCCTGGAGAATGAGCGCCGTGCCCGTCGCCCGGGCGGTGAACCCGACCATGAGGGAGGCGGGGAAGGGCCACGGCTGGTCCCCGAGGTAGGTGACGTCGGTGACGTCGAGACCGACCTCCTCCCTCACCTCGCGCGCCACGGCCGTCGCGAGGGTCTCGCCGGGCTCGACGAACCCGGCGAGCACGGAGTACCGCTGTCGGGTCCACACCGGGCTCCGGGCGAGGAGGAGCCGGTCTTCGGGGTCGACGACCGACATGATGACCGCGGGGTCGGTCCGGGGGTAGTGGTCGCTCCCGTCCTCCGGGCAGGTCCGCACCCAGCCCCCCTGCGTGGCCACGGTCGGCGCGCCGCAACGTGGGCAGTGCCGGTGGAGCGCGTGCCAGTTCGCCAGCGCCACGGCGGTCGTGAAGAGGCCGGCGTCCCTGGGACCGAGATGGGCGCCCACCTCCCGGAGTCCCCGCCACGTGAGGCCGCCGACGTCCGCCGCGTCGTCGACGACGGCGACGTAGGCCGTGCCGTCCCCTTCGTCCCCGAGGTAGATGCCGAGGTGGCTCCGGTCCCCGGTACGGGGGGCGCGCAGGACGAGGGCCGGGGCCCCCTCCGGCCCCGCGACGGCCGTCCGGCCCTCGCGGACCTCGACGACCCGCGTCGCCGGGTCGTCGAGGAGCGACCCGAGCAGGGCGGGGTCGAGCCGACGCTCGGCCCGGCGGTCGAGTGTGGACCGGGCGAGGGTGAGGTCTCTGAGGGCGTCAGGGGGGCGCGGCACGCCCGTCACGATAGTCCTCCGGCACCCGCCCTCCGGAGGCCCCGGGTCGACGCGGGCGCCCCCCGGTGGCGACCCACGGGTGCCGGATGCGCGACGACCGGCCCGGGAGCGCCTACGGTGTCAGGGTGACCCGCGCGCCCCTCCACCTCGCCGCCCTCGCCAGCGCTGCGGTCCCCGGACTCGACCCGGTGAGCGTCGAGGCGGTCGGCACCGACGACGACCATCCCTACGACGTCGCGTTCGTCCAGGACACCCAGCACCGGCGCTGGGTCGTCCGGGCTCCCCGGACGCCGGCGGCCTCGGCTCAGATGGAGCAGGCTGCGGCGCTCCTCGGCCTCCTCGCCCACCGGGCGCCCTTCGGCGTCCCGCTGCCCACGGGCTTCGCCGCGACCGGCGACGGGACCAGGACGAGCGTCCACGCGTACATCCCCGGGATGGCCCTCGACCTCGCCCGCCTCCCCCCGGGGCCGGGGATCGCCGCGCACCTCGGGCGCACCATCGCCCTCGTGCACAACTGCGACCGGGCGATCTTCGACGAGGCGGGCCTGCCCTCCTACGACGCCGAGGAGTACCGGAGCCGCCGGCTCGCCGCCCTCGACCGAGCCGCCGCGAGCGGGCGTGTCCCGGCGGGGCTCCTCACGCGCTGGGAGCATGCGCTCGAGGACGTCGGTCTGTGGCGGTTCGCCCCCGTCCCCGTCCACGGGTCGCTCACCGGAGGCCACGTCCTCGCCCGGTTCCCCGACGAGCACACGACGACGGGCACGGTCAAGGCCCTCACCGGCTGGGAGCACGCCAAGGTCGCCGACCCGGCGGACGACTTCGCCGCCCTCGTCGAGGAGGCCGTCCCGGACGCGGTCGACACCGTCATGGAGGCCTACGCCCAGGCCCGCGTCGACCGGCCCGACCGGCACCTCCTCGTCCGGGCACGCCTCGTCTCCGAGCTGCGCCACCTCGGGCGCCTCATGTCCGCGACCGCCGCCGGAGACCGCACCGCGGCCGACCGTCACGCCGCCGCGCTGCGGGCCCTCGATGAGCGGGTCAACGGCGAGGGCTCCACCGTCCCCGACCTCGTCCCCCAGCACACCGCGGTCCGACGCCCGCCGCCGGTGGTGAACGTCGAGTCGGCGGGGGCCGAGGACACGGCCGCCGAGGACACCTCGGGCGCCGAGGACGCCCCCACCGACACCGACCCGAGCAACCTGGCCGCCCCCGACCCGACCGGCGCCGACCCGACCGGCGCCGACCCGGCCGATGCCGACCGGTCGAGCGAGGGTGACGCCGTCGCGGTCGAGACCGACGACGGCGTCACCGGGACGGGACGGACCTGAGGACCTCGACGAGCCGCGCCTCGTCGGGCAGCGCGGGCCAACGGGTCTCCCCGGTCGCCGCGTGGAAGAAGGCCGCGTCGACGACGGCGGGGTCGAGGCCGCGCAGCCGGGCGTAGGCGACCCGGTAGGCCGCGAGCTGGAGGTCGCGGACGGCGGCCTCCGCGCCGCTCGGTGGGCGCCCGGTCTTCCAGTCGACGACGGTCATCCCGCCGTCGTCCCGGGGGAAGACGGCGTCGACCCGGCCCCGGACGGCGATCCCGTCGAGCACCGTCTCCACGGCGAGCTCGACCTCGGTCGGGGTCCGTCCGGCCCACTCGCTCGCGAGGAAGTTCTCCTTCATCCGGGGGAGGTCGTCGTCCTCGCCGGGGTCCTCGTCGGCGCTCCCGGGCAGCTCGAGGACGTCGACGATGGCCGCGCGGGCGTAGTGCTGCTCGACCCAGGCGTGGAAGGCGGTCCCCCGGCGGGCCGCGAGCGCCGGGGCCGTCGGCATGGGGCGCCGCAGCCCGAGCGCGAAGGCCTCCGGGTCGGCGGCGAGCGCGACGAGCGCGGAGGTCGAGAGGTGCGCGGGCACGGCGACGGGGACGTCCCCCCGGGCCCGGCCCCGCTCGCGCTCCGCGAGCAGGAGGTCGACCTCGGCGAGGAGCGGGTCGCTGTCGTCGGCCGCGGGTCCCGGCACCGCACCCTCCCCGGGCAGCACACGTCCCGGCCCGCCGCCGTCGCCGGCGGCGCGAGCGACCCGCCGGGCGGCCTCCTCGAGGGCGAGCCGACGCTCGTCCGCCTGTGGCGGCTGCGGCCACACGGCGGTCACCGGCTCCGCGGTCCGGGGGTTCTCGGCGTCCGGGTCCGGCATCTGCGCCCAGGCCAGCCGCCTGACCCCGAGTGCCGGGTCCTCGAGCACCTCGAGGAGGAAGCGGGACGTGATCCGCGGCGTGCTCGGCGCGGCCCACACCGGGGCGGTGAGGAGCATCGCCTCCCGCGCGCGGGTGAACGCGACGTAGGCGAGCCGGCGCTCCTCGGCGACGCCCCTCTCCCCCCCGGCCGCGACGAAGGCCGCGTACCGGGCCTTGAGGTCGCCGACGTCCTCGGCGGTGCGCCAGTCGAGGTGCGGGAGCCCGTCCCGGTCTCCTCGGAGCTCGTACGGGACGCCGTCGATGCCGCCGGTCCACCCCTTGTCCTTCGGGGGGCCGTGCGTCCACGTCCCGTCCTCGCCCGCCGCGCTCCGGCGGCCGGAGTGCTCGGGAAAGGTCGCCTCGACGAGGCCCGGGACCGCGACGACGTCCCACTCGAGCCCCTTGGCGGCGTGGACCGTGAGGACCTGCACGGCGTCCGGAGACACGTCGATGTTCCCCCTGTCGAGCCCGCGCTCCTCCTCGACGGCGGCGGCGAGCCAGCCGAGGAACCCGCCGAGCGTCGGACGGTCCGCGCTCACCGCGAACGACGCGGCGACGTCGGCGAACGCGTCGAGGTGGGCCCGGGCGGCCGCCGGGCTGTACCCGGGTCGGGCGAGCACCTCGACGTCGAGGCCGAGCGCCCGCTCGGCCTCCCCGACGAGCTCGGCGAGCGGGAGCCCGGTGACGCCGCGCAGCCGGCGGACCACCCGCGCGAGGTCGCCGAGCCGGGTCCGGGCGACATCACCGAGGACCTGTCCCTCGGGGCCGGACCACCCGGGCCGGGGAAGCTCGTCGAGGGCCTCGACGATGCTCGGGTCGTCGGCGGCGTCCGGGGCGAGGTCCCGGACGTCGGCGTCGACCCGGAGCCGCTGCTGCTGCCGGGCCCACGCCATGAGCCCGTCGAGGTCGGCCGGTCCGAGCCGGGCCACCGGGCCGGTGAGCAGCCGCATGAGCTGGTCCCCCCGGGTCGGGTCCTGGACGATGTGGAGGAGGGCCACGACGTCCTCGACCTCCGGGGTCAGCAGGAGGCCGCCGAGGCCGACGACCTCGACGGGCAGACCCCGGGCCTCGAGCGCCTCGATGACCCCGCCGAACTGTGACCGCCGGCGGCAGAGGACGGCGGCCGACCTCGCCCCCGCGTCGCGCCGCTCACGCACCCAGTCCGCGACGAGCGCCTCCTCCTCCTCGACCGTCTCGAGGCGGGCGGCGAGGACCTCGCCGGGCCCGGCCGAGGGGGCGGGCGAGAGCGTGGCCACGGGGACGACGGAGCGCTCCCGGAGGGGTCCGGCGACGTGGTTGGCGACGTCGAGGACCGTCCGGGAGTTGCGCCAGCTCGTCGAGAGCGGACGGACGGCGGCCTCGGACCGGTCCCGGAAGATCCTCGGGAAGCGGTCGAGCGTCGTCGCACTCGCCCCGCGCCACGCGTAGATCGACTGGTGCGGGTCCCCGACGGCCGTGACCGGTACGGGGTCGCGGTCGGAGACGTAGAGGGAGCGGAGCAGCGCGAGCTGCGCCTCGGAGGTGTCCTGGAACTCGTCGAGGAGGACGGCCCGGAACCGACTGCGCTCGATCCCCCCGATGTCGGGGAAGCGGAGCGCGAGCCGGGCGGCGAGCGCGATCTGGTCGGCGAAGTCCATCGCGTCGCGCTCGCGCTTGAGCGCGAGGTAGCGCTCGACGATGGGGAGGACGGCGCGCTGCTCCCGCAGGTCGGCGCGAACCTTCGTGAGGTCGGTGCCCAGGCTGCCACCGGCGCCCACTCCCCCCGGCAGGGCGGCGAGGGCCGCCTCGACCCCGTCGAGGTGGGCGGCGACCTCAGCCGGTGTGCGCAGGTGCTCGGCGAGCTCGCCGGCGAGGTCGACGACGGCGTTGGTGATCGTCGACTCCGCCCGGATGACCCCCGCCATCGGCCCGTCGTGGGCGAGGACCGCCTCGTTGGCGTACTGCCAGGCCGCCGCCTCGGAGAGCAGGCGGGAGTCGCTCTCGTAGCCGAGGCGGAGTGCGTGCTCGCGGACGAGGCGCCCGGCGTAGGAGTGGTACGTCGAGACCGTCGGCGTGTCCCCGAGGCTCTCCGCCTCGTCCGCGGGGGGCTGCCAGAGACCGGCCTGGCGCAGCCGGCGCAGCCGGAGGGTGATCCGCTCGGCGAGCTCGGTCGCCGCCTTGCGGGTGAACGTCAGGCCGAGCACCTGGTCGGCCTCGACGAACCGGTTCGCGACCAGCCAGACCACGCGCGCGGCCATCGTCTCGGTCTTGCCCGACCCGGCACCGGCGACGACGAGCAACGGTCGGAGCGGGGCCTCGATGACCGCCCGCTGCTCGGCCGTGGGGAGGTGGCCGGAGCCGAGCGCCTCCGCGATGTCGTCTGCGGAGTAGCGCACCCCCGCGGCGTCGGCGCTCACGCGAGCCCACCCCCCTCGGGCTGGACCGGGCAGCAGGCGCGCACCGCGCAGGTGCGGCACCAGTCCCCGAGGGTCGCCCGGAACGAGGAGCCACCCATCCCGGCCGCGGTCCGTTCGATGAGGTCGACCGCCCACTCAGGGTCGTCGTGCTCGGCGAGCGGCGCCTGCGGCTGCACCGTCGTCGACCGGTTCGCGGCCTTGCCGAGCTGGAGGAGGGCCGCGCCCGCGGACTCGCTCCCGTGCTGCGCGAACGCCCCCTCCTCGACGGCAACCTGGTAGGACCCGAGCTGGGGGTGCCCGGCGAGGTCGGCGGCCCGGGGCTTGCCGCTGCCCGTCTTGTAGTCGATCACCCGGAGTCGGCCCGCGGGGTCCCGCTCGAGCCGGTCGACCCGGCCGGCGAGGAGCGCCCTGCCGAGCGTCACCTCCATCGGGACCTCCGCGCCGACCCGGACCCAGCCCTCGGCCGCGGCCTCGCCGACGTACCTCGCGAGCCGCCCGACCATGGCGTGGGCATCCGCGCGCTTGCGGTCGGTGAGCCAGCCGGGTCGCAGCCCGAGCCGGCCCCAGCGGGCGTCGACCTCGGCGCGGAGGGTGGCGGCGTCGGCGTCGCCGACGTCGGCCGCGATGTCGTGGACGAGCGTCCCGATGTCGTTGGCGCCCTTCGAGGGGCCGTCGCCCCCGCGGGTCGTGAGGAGCCAGCGGAGCTCGCACTGCCCGAACGACTCGACCCGGGAGGGGGAGACGCGCACCGCGGCCTCCGCGGGCCGGAGGGGGCGGTCGTCGCTCACCGTCCGCAGCGCCCACCAGCCCTCGGGGTCGGCACCCGGGACCCGGGCGCGGACGAGCCGGGCGAGCGCCGCGGCCGACCGGGCGGCGACGCCGTCGTCCGTCCCGACGACCCTGCGCCGGAGCTCGGCGACGGCCCCGGAGAGGGTGGGCGCCGGGCCCACCTCGGTGAACGGGCGCAGCGCCTCGCCCTCCCCCTCCGGGGGGTCGAGGACGTCGAGGTAGACGGAGGGCTGCTCGTCGTCGGTGCGGACCGCGGTGACGACGACCCGCTCGGTGGTCCGGGTCACGGCGACGAGCAGGAGCCGGGTCTCGTCGTGGCGGACGGCGGCCTGGGCAGCCCGGAGAGACCGTCCCCGACCGGTGACGACGTCGACGAGCTGCTCCGAGCCGAGGAGGGACCCGCGCAGCCGGAGGTCGGGCCAGACCCCCTCCTGGACGCCGGCGACGACGACGAGGCGCCACTCCCGTCCCGCCGCCGTCTGGGGGGTGACGAGGGCGACGCTCTCGCCGGCCGGGCTTCGGGCGACGAGCGTGTCCCCCGGGACGTCCTGGCCGGTGACGTGCTCGAGGAAGGCGTCCGGACCGAGCTGGGGGAGCCGGTCGACGAACCGGGCGGCCGCGTCGAACAGCGCGACGACCGCGTCGAGGTCGCGGTCGGCCCGGGCGCCGGGGGCACCCCCGCCGAGGGCGGCCGCCCGCCACTCCACGGCGAGGCCGCTCGCGTCCCACATCGCCCAGAGGACGCTCTCGGCGGTGACGCCGGGCGCCCACGAGGGGCGGCCCGGGGCGTCCCGCAGCCGGGAGGCGTCGACGCCCGCGGCGAGCATCCGGGCGACCCTGCGCGCCGGGAGCGACTCGGGGCCGAGGCCGGCGAGACGGTGCGGCGCGAGGAGAACCTCCCCGAGGAGCTCGTCGCTCGTCCGGGAGCCGCCGCCGGCGAGCTCGTCCCTGCGCAGGGCCCGGCGCAGCCGGCGGAGCGTCACCGCGTCGGCCCCCCCGACCGGGGACTGGAGGACGTCGACGGCCACGTCGGCGGGGACCCCCGCGACCCGGCCGCGGGCGACGGCGAGGACGACGTCGAGGAGGGCGAGGAGGGGCCGGGCGGCGACCTCGTCCCGGACGGGGACGTCGCTCCCGGCGGCGGTGACCGGGACCCCGGCTGCCATGAGGGCCCGGCGCAGCGTCGCCGTGCGCCCCCGCCCTCGCACGACGACCGCCATCTGCGACCAGGGGACCCCGTCGCGCAGGTGGGCCCGCCGGAGCTCGCCGGTGACGAAGGCCGCCTCCTGGGAGACCGCCCGGAGGAGGTGGACGGCGACCTCCCCGCCGGACCTGCCCGGGGCCACGGCCCGGTGACGGCCGCCGGCGGTCGAGCCGATCTTCGGGGTGACCCGTGCGGCCGCGTCCAGGACGGTCTTGGGAAGGCGGTGGGCGGTCGGGAGGACGAGGGTCGGGCCCTCGCCGAGCCGCGTCCACCCGCTCGCGAGGATGCGGGGGTCGGCACCCCGGAAGGTCTGCACCGCGCTGTCGGGGTCGCCGACGAGGACGACGTCGGTGCCCGGCCCGGCGAGGGCCTCGAGGAGCCGGCCAGCGGCCGGGGTGAGCTCCTGGGCGTCGTCGACGACGACGAGGCGGAGCCCGGACCGGACCCGGTCGCGGGCATCGAGGTCGTCCTCGAGGAGGTCAGCGGCGCTCGTGAGGACCCAGGCGGGGTCGTAGCCGCCGGGCGCGGACAGGGCGGTCACCTCGTCGTACTCGGCGAGCACCTCAGCGCCCGCGACCCACTCCGGGCGGCCGTGCTCGCGTCCGAGGTCGGCGAGCGCGGACGCCTCGACGCCGTGCTCGACCGCCCGCATGAGGAGGTCGCGCAGCTCACCGCGGAACCCCCTCGTCGGGAGGGCCTCGCGCACCCGCTCGGGCCACTCGGGACCGGGTCGCTCCCCGGCGGCGTGCCCGGCGAGGAGCTCACGGAGGATGACGTCCTGCTCGGGCCCGGAGAGGAGCCGGGGGGCGGGCTCGCCCCGGAGCGCCGCGTCCTGGCGGAGGACGCCGAAGCCGAAGGACTGGTGGGTGCGAGCGAGCGGCTCCGTCGAGGTCCCCCCGACCCGGGCGGTGACCCGGTCGCGCACCGCCGCGGCGGCGACCCGCGAGGAGGTGAGGACGAGGCACCCGCTCGGCTCGACCTCGCCGGCCGCGACCCGGCCGACGACGACCTCGACGACCGTCGTCGTCTTGCCCGTCCCCGGGGCGCCGAGAACCCGCAGGACGGGGCCCCGGTGGGCGACCGCGGCCTGCTGGACCTCGTCGAGGTCCGGTGCGGTCGTGTCGGCGACCGGGGTTCGTCGCAAGGTGAGCACGGCACCGATTGGACCACGCGACACCGACACCGACCGGCGTACCCTTGCCCCGTGGACACGCCGGCCGGCTCAGGGACGACCACCGGCCCCGCCGGGGCGCCCCCGGCGAGGCTGCTCGGGGTCCTCGGCGGGATGAGCTGGGCGAGCACCGCCGAGTACTACCGCCTCCTCAACGAGGGCGTCGGACGCCGGCTCGGGGGCCTCCACTCGGCCCGGCTCCTCCTCCACAGCGTCGACTTCGCGCCGGTCGCGGCGATGCAGCACGCGTCCGACTGGGACGGGACGGCGCGGGTCCTCGAGGAGGCCGCCTGCGGCCTCCGGGCGGCGGGCGCGACCGGTCTCCTCCTCGCGACGAACACGATGCACAAGGTCGCCGACCGGGTCGAGGCCACGACCGGTCTCCCCCTGCTCCACATCGTCGACGCGACCGCCGAGGCCGTCCGCGCCGTCGGCGCGGCCCGGGTCGGGCTGCTCGGGACGGCGTTCACGATGGAGGACGACTTCTTCGCCGGCCGCCTCGCCCGCCACGACGTCGCGACGGTGACGCCGGGGCCGGGCGAGCGGGACGCGGTGCACCGGGTCATCTACGACGAGCTCTGCCACGGCGTCGTCGCGGACAGCTCCCGAGCGCTCTACCGCCGGGTCATCGCGGGGCTCGTGCGGCAGGGCGCGGAGGCGGTGGTCCTCGGCTGCACCGAGGTCGGCCTGCTCGTCGGCGCCGAGGACGCGGACGTCCCCGTCGTCGACACGACCCGGGTCCACTGCGACGCCGCCGTGGAGTGGATGACCGCCTGAGGTCCTCAGCCCGGGACCCAGCGCGCCCGGTCGAGGTCGACCCGGCCCCCGAGCCGGCCCGGGGCGCGGGCGGGGGCGAGCGGGGTCCGCTCGGCACGCCATCGCGCGAGTGCCTCCTCCTCGTGGCACCGGGGCGGGAGCCCACCCGCACGGACGACCCGCCACCACGGCACGTCCCCGCCGAAGTGCGCCATGACCGCGCCGACGGACCGAGGTCCCCCGCGGCCGACGAGCGCGGCGAGGTCGCCATAGGTGACGACCCGTCCCGGCGGGACCCGGGCGACGAGGTCGAGGACCTCCTCGGCGTACGCGGACGGGAGGCCGTCCTCGTGGATGTTCGCCACCGCTCTCTCCTCCGCTCGGCGACCCGGCAGGCTCCGGTCCGCTCAGGACGACGGCAGGCTCGGGTCGACGTCCCGCACCCAGGCGAGCACGCCCCCCTCGAGGTGGCTGACGTCGCGCCGTCCGGCCCGGCGCAGGAGGCGCGCCGCCTCGAGGGAGCGCGCCCCGGACCGGCAGTGGAGGATGACGGGGCGGTCCGCGGGGAGGGCGTCGAGCGCGTCCCCCGCGCGGAAGGCCTCGACGGGGACGGCCTCGGCCCCGGGAATCGCGACGACGTCGCGCTCCTCCGGGCGACGGACGTCGACGAGGACGAAGTCGTCCTCCCCCCGCGCCCGGGAGGCGAGCCGCCCGGCGAGCTCGGCGGCCGAGACGGTGGGGACCCCGCCGTCCTCCTCCGCCGGCCCGTCGGGGTCGGGGACGTCGGGTCGGCACGCGTCCTCGACGTCGGTGAGCGTGCGGATGCTCGGGCCGTCCCCGCAGAGCGGGCAGCCGGGGTCGCGCCGGACGGGAACCGTGTCCCACGTCATCCTGAGCGCGTCATGGACGAGGAGCCGTCCGACGAGCGGGTCACCGATGCCGAGGAGGAGCTTGAGCGTCTCGGCGACCTGGACCGAGCCGATCGACCCGCAGAGCACCCCGAGGACGCCGCCCTCCGCGCACGACGGGACCGTCCCGGGCGGCGGCGGGGACGGGAACACGCACCGGTAGCACGGGCCGTCGCCCGCCCACCAGACGCTCGCCTGGCCGTCGAACCGGGAGACCGACCCCCACACGTGCGGGAGGCCGAGGAGGGCGCACGCGTCGCCGACGAGGTAGCGGGTCGGGAAGTTGTCGGCGCCGTCGATGACGACGTCGTAGTCGGCGAGGATCCCTAGCGCGTTGCCCACCGCGAGCCGGGCGTCGTGCCGGACGACGGTGACGTGGGGGTTGAGCTCGGCGACCCGCTCGGCCGCCGAGGCGGTCTTCGCGCGCCCGACGTCGGACGAGCCGTGGACGACCTGACGCTGGAGGTTCGATGTCTCGACGACGTCGTCGTCGACGACGCCGACCGTCCCGACCCCCGCGGCGGCGAGGTAGGTGAGCGCGACCGACCCGAGGCCCCCGGCGCCGACGACGAGGACCCGGGCGTCGGCCAGGCGTCGTTGCCCCTCGAGGCCGACCTCGGGGAGGAGGACGTGCCGGGCGTACCGCGCCCGCTCCTCCGGGGCGAGGTCGCGGCCGGCGGGCACGAGCGCTCCGAAAGCCATGGGGCCAGCCTAGTGACCGTACGATGACCTGGCGGGGCACCCGGCCAGCGCCCGGAGCCGGCGCGACGGACCGCGCACGCGCCCCCGGCCCCTCGGGGCGAGCGACGAGCCGGCAGGAGAGGACGATGACCGACAGGGCCACCGAGTCGCCGGGGGCGGTGCGCGGACAGCGCCTCCCCCGCTCCCAGCGCCGCGCCCAGCTCCTCGAGGCCGCCCAGGCGGTCTTCGTCGAGAACGGCTACCACGCCGCGGCGATGGAGGACATCGCCGACCGGGCAAGGGTGTCCAAGCCGGTGCTCTACCAGCACTTCCCCGGCAAGCTCGAGCTCTACCTCGCCCTCCTCGACACGCACTGCGACACCCTCGAGCAGCTCGTCCGCACCGCGCTCGCCTCGACCGAGGGCGACAAGGAGCGGGTCTACGCGACGACGGCGGCGTACTTCGACTTCGTCTCGCGGGACGGGGCGGCCTTCCGGCTCGTCTTCGAGTCCGACCTGACGAACGAGCCGGCCGTCCGGCACCGGCTCGACTCCGTCGAGGCCGCGTGCGCCGAGGCGATCGCCGAGCGGATCACCCGGGACACCGAGCTCCCCGAGGAGCACGCCGCCCTCCTCGGGGTCGCGCTCGCCGGGATGGCCCAGGTGACGGCGCGTGCCTGGCTCGCCCAGGAGGGCACTCTCTCGCGGGAGGAGGCCGCCCGTGCGGCCGGCCACCTCGCCTGGCGGGGGATCGGGTCCTTCCCGACCCGGGCCGCCGCCGCTGCCTCCCGCGGGGTCTCCGGCACGCGCGGCGCGGCCGGTGCCTCCCCCGACACCGGCAGGGACTAGCCTGCGAGGGGAGTGCCCCACCGGGCCGCGGCGTCGCGACGCCCCGGGGGCCCCGCGACCCACCGAGCGCGACCAACCGAGAAGGAGCCACCGTGGAGGTCAAGATCGGCGTGCAGAACGTCGCACGCGAGATCACCGTGGACACCCCGTCCTCGTCCGAGGAGGTCCTCGCCGCCGTGACGTCGGCCATGAGCGACGGCGGGATGGTCCGCCTCACCGACGAGCACGGCAAGATCGTCGTCGTCCCCGCCGCCGCGCTCGGCTACGTCGAGATCGGGGAGCCGACGAAGGGCCGGGTCGGGTTCGGCGCCTGAGCGCCGCCCGGCCGCCGCTCCCGGCTCACGCGTTGAGTCCGAGCCGTCCCATCCGCCGCGTGTGCGCGTCGGTGAGCCGGGTGAACATCCGCCCGATCTCGGCGAGGTCGGCGCCGTCGCGGTCGATCCCCCCGACGAGGAGGCTCGCCATGGCGTCCCGCTCGACGACGACGGCCTGGGCCTGGCTCAGCGCCTCGCCGACGAGCCGCCTCCCCCACAGGGCGAGCCGCCCCGCTGCCGTCCGCTCGTGGGCGATGCCCTCACGGACGGCGGCGACGATGAACTCGGCCTTGCCGGCGTCGTCGACGGTGTCCGTGATGAGGTCCCTGGTCCCGGCGTCGACCCAGCTCGCGACCTCGCGGTAGAAGTCGTTGGCGATCCCGTCGCCGATGTAGGCCTTGACGAGGCCCTCGAGCCACGTCGTGGGCCTCGTCCGGTCGTGGAAGGCGTCGACCGGCCCGACGAACGGGGCCATCGCCTCCTCGGGGTCGGCGCCGAGCTCGCGGATCCGCGCGACGAGGAGGTCGTGGTGACCGAACTCGCCCGCGGCCATCCGGGACAGCGCGGCCTTGAGCCGGAGCGAGGGAGCCATCTCCGCGTCGGACGCCATCCGCGAGAACGCGGAGAGCTCCCCGTAGGCGAGGACGCCGAGGAGGTCGACGATCGCCTCTCGGTAGGCCGGGTCGGCGAAGGGGTCGCCCGCCGGTGCGCCGGAGGGTGCGGTCGGGCTGGCGGCGGATGCGTCGGTCGGTGGGTCGCCCATGGTTCGAGCCTACTGCTGGTCACCCGCTACGATGGGCGTGACCACACGGTGCCCGGTCGGCACGACACCTGCGCAGGTCGACGAGCCTGCCCCTGGTGCGAGTGGAGGACGTGCGTGCCGCGGGCATGGGCGCCCGCCCCTCGCAGACGACACCTCCGATCGGCCCGGACACGGCGAGAGGCCGCTGCAGTCCGCAGAGGGCCCGCCCCGATCGAGAGAACTCCATGACCGACACCACGACTCCCGACGCCGCCCAGGCGACCGTCGGCCCCCCGGAGGCGCCCGCCTTCGCCGACTTCGACATCCACCCCGACATCGTCGCCGCACTCGCGGACGGCGGCATCGTCACGACGTTCCCCATCCAGGCGATGACCCTCCCCGTCGCGCTCTCCGGCCACGACATCATCGGGCAGGCCAAGACGGGAACGGGCAAGACCCTCGGCTTCGGCATCCCGATCCTCAACCGGACCGTGGCGCCGGGCGACGCCGGGTTCGCGGACCTTCCCTCCGCCGGCCGCCCGCAGGCCCTCGCCGTGGCACCGACGCGTGAGCTCGCGGTCCAGGTCGCCGGGGACATCGAGCGGGCCGGGCGGCGCCGAGGGGTCCGCGTCCTCACCGTGTACGGCGGGCGGGCGTACGAGCCCCAGATCGAGGCCCTCCAGCGGGGGGTGGAGGTCGTCGTCGGCACGCCGGGCCGGCTCATCGACCTCGCCAACCAGGGCTACCTCAACCTCGGGTTCGCCCGGACGGTCGTCCTCGACGAGGCCGACGAGATGCTCGACCTCGGCTTCCTCCCCGACGTCGAGAAGATCCTCGCGATGACGCCCTCCGGGCGCCAGACGATGCTCTTCTCGGCGACGATGCCGGGTGCGGTCGTCGCGCTCGCGCGCCGGTACATGACCCAGCCGACCCACATCCGGGCGATGGACGAGGGCGGCGAGGACTCCCACACCGTCAAGGCGATCGAGCAGTTCGTCTACCGGGCGCACGCGATGGACAAGGTCGAGATGCTCGCCCGGATCCTCCAGTCCGACGGACGGGGGCTGACGATCATCTTCACCCGGACCAAGCGCACCGCCGCCAAGGTCGCCGACGACCTCGCCGAGCGCGGGTTCGCCGCCGCCCCGATCCACGGCGACCTCGGCCAAGGGGCCCGCGAGCAGGCGCTGCGTGCGTTCCGCAACGGCAAGGTCGACATCCTCGTCGCCACCGACGTCGCCGCCCGCGGGATCGACGTCGAGCACGTCACCCACGTCATCAACTACCAGTGCACCGATGACGAGAAGACCTATGTCCACCGGATCGGACGGACCGGCCGCGCGGGCAACACCGGCGTCGCCGTGACCTTCGTCGACTGGGACGACATGAGCCGGTGGGGCCTGATCAACAAGGCCCTCGACCTCGGGATCCCCGAGCCGCAGGAGACGTACTCCTCGTCCGACCACCTCTATGCCGACCTCGACATCCCCCGGGAGGCCAAGGGCCGACTGCCGCGCTCGAAGCGCACCCGGGCCGGCCTCGACGCCGAGGAGGTCGAGGACCTCGGCGAGACCGGCCGATCCGGCGAGCACGGCGGCCGCGGCGGGCGCTCCGGGGGCGGACCCTCCGGCGGTGGTCGAGGCGGTCGTGGCGGCCAGGCAGCCGGGCCGGGCCGGGGACGCGACGAGCGCGAGTCCCGCGCCGGCGCCCAGGGCGAGGGCGGGGACCGTCCGCGCCGCCGGCGCAACCGGCGCCGGACCCGCGGCGGCAGCTCCGCCGACGGCGGGCAGACCGGCTGACGTCGGGCCCCGCGAACCACGACGGCCCGCCCGGGACGTTCGTGGGGCGACCGGGGGACCTCAGCCCACGGTCGCGGCGAGGCTCTCGGCGACCTGCCGGTAGGCCTGGGCACCCTTGGACGCCCGCGAGGTCTCGAGGACCGACCGGCCGACCGCAGGCGCCTCGGCGAAGCGGACGGTCCGGGGGATCGGCGGGTCGAGGACCCGCAGGCCGTACCGCTCGCCGACGTCGGCGAGGACCTCCTGGGCGTGGTTGCTCCGTCCGTCGTACATCGTCGGGAGGATGCCGATGACGGTGAGCTTCTTGTTGAGGATCCGCCGGACGTCGGCGACGGTGTCGAGGAGCTGGCCGACCCCGCGGTGCCCGAGCATCTCGCAGGGCATCGGGACGATGAGCCCCGAGCTCGCGGTGAGCGCGTTGAGGGTGAGGACACCGAGGCTCGGCGAGCAGTCGAGCAGGACGATGTCGTATTTCGTCCGGACGGCGTCGAGGGCCCCCTGGAGGACGTACTCGCGGCCCGGCCGCGGGAGGAGCTGGGCCTCGGCACCGGCGAGCTCGATCGCGCTCGGGACGAGGTCGACCCCGCCCCCGGTGTCGACGACGACGTCCCGGATCTCGGCCTGGCCGAGGAGGACCTCGTTGATCGACAGCTCGACCTCCTCGGGGTTGACCCCGAGGCTGAAGGTCAGGCAGGCCTGCGGGTCGAGGTCGACGAGGAGCACCCGCCGGCCCATCTCGGCGAAGGCCGTTCCGAGCGAGGCGACCGAGGTCGTCTTCGCGACGCCGCCCTTCTGGTTCGCCACGGAGATGACCCGTGCCGCCTTGCGCGATCGTGCTGCCACGTTCGGAACCCCTTCGGTTCGACTGGTCCTGCCCACGGCGTCGGGGCGCCCCGGGCCCGGGGCGGGTCGCTACGGACGCCGGACGAGGTCCGGTGACGCCGGTGACGCCGCTGCGGCGCCGCCTCCAGTCTGTCAGGCCGGGCAGGGCGTCAGCCCATGGCGTCCTCGTCCTCGGCGGGCAGGCCGGCCCAGTCGGTCTGCTCGGGGCCCGCCTGCTGGCCCTCGGGGCAGTGCGCCCGGAAGTCGCACCACCGGCAGATGGGGCCGACCCGGGGCGGGAACAGCGTCGACTCGGCCCCGACCTCGGCGTGCTCCCGGTCCGCCCGTCGGGCGTCCCTGGAGATCGACAGGGCCTCGTCGACCTTGCGGCGCAGCGACTCCGGGGTGTGCTCGTGGCGGGCGACCGTCCCGCTCGGGACGTGGTGGAGCTCGACGGCGACACACCGGCGGCGGAACATCTTCCACACGGACGCGGCATAGAGGGCGAGCGGGAGCGAGGTCCGTGCCTCGTCCTCGCTCGAGGGCCGACGGGAGGTCTTGTAGTCGACGACGACGAGCTCGCCGTCCCGCTCGTCGAGCCGGTCGACCCGACCCGAGAGGGCGAGGTGACCGGTGCGCATCGACACGGTCCGCTCCACGCCCCGGGGCTCCCCGCGTGGGCCGTGGTCGCCCTCGAGGTAGGCCCGGACCTGCTCCTGCGCCCGAGCACGCCACCGGCGGGAATGGTCGCCGTCGCGGAACCCGACGTCGATCCACGCGTCCCGGACGAGCCCGGCGCCGGCCTCCGGGGTGCGCCGCTCCGGCGGGAGGTCGCACCAGTCCCGGAGCGCGTTGTGGACCGCGACCCCGACCGAGGTGTGGGCGCGCTGGCGACGGGGCTGCGGCCGGGGACGGTCGAGGTACTGCATCCGGTACCGGCGCGGGCAGTCCAGCCACGCGAGCAGGCGGCTCGGGCTCGCCGCGTAGAGCCGCTCCGGCATCCCGGACATCCCCGGCAGCTCGGCCTGCTCGTCCCTGACCATGCCGGGCAGGTTAACCCTCGCCGGTGACGAATGCCCGGACGCTGTTGGCGATCATCTGGACGGCGATCGCCGAGAGCAGGAGCCCGGCGATCCGGGTGACGAGGACCGTGCCGGACTCGCGGAGAACCGCGTGGACCCGCCCGGCGAAGCGGAGGAAGAGCCAGACGACCGCGAGCACGCCGACGAGCGCCCCCGCGACCGACGCGACCTCCCCGACGCCGTCGGCCTGCTGGACGGCGAGCATGACGGCGACGATGGCCCCCGGGCCGGCGAGCAGCGGGGTCCCGAGCGGCACGAGCGCGACGTTGACGCCCGCGTCGCCGGTCCCCCCGGACTCAACCCCCATGAGGAGCTGGAGGGCGACGAGGAGGAGCAGCAGACCTCCCGCGCCCTGGAGGGCAGGCAGCGAGACGTGGAGGTAGCCGAGGATGTACTGGCCGAACGCGGCGAAGACCGCGATGACGCCGAGCGCGACGAGGGAGGCCCGTCGCGCGGCGGCGACCTTCTGCCGGGCGGTGAGGGACCCGGTGAGACCGAGGAAGACCGGGACCGCGCCCGGTGGGTCCATGATGACGACGAGGGTGACGAACGTCGACGTGAAGAGCTGGACGTCCGGGGTCATCGCCGGAGGATCCCGGTGACGCCGCTCGAGCGCTCCTCGATCTCGGCGAGCACCCGCGGGTCGGTCGTGTGCTCCCCGAGGCGGTTGGGCTTGCCGGTCCCGTGGTAGTCGCTCGAGCCGGTCGCGAGCAGCCCGAGCCGCGCGACGAGCCGGGCCGCCGCGGCCTGCTCCCCCGCGTCGTGGTCGCGGTGCCCGACCTCGAGGCCGGCGAGGCCGGCGGTGGCGAGCTCCTCGACGTCGGCCTCGCCGACGGTGCGGCCCCGGCGGTTGGCGAACGGGTGCGCTATGACCGCGACGCCCCCCGCCGCGACGACGAGGCCGACGGCGCGGAGGGCGTCGGGAGCGTAGTGGGGGACGTAGTACGGGCTGCTCCCGTGGAGGTACGTCGCGAAGGCCTCGTCCCGGTCGGCAACGACCCCGGAGGCGACGAGCGCGTCGGCGATGTGGGGCCTGCCGACCGTCGCACCGTCCTGGACCTGTGCGCGGACCTCCTCGACGGTCACCGGGACGCCGTCGGCCGCCATCCGCCGGACGATCCGGTCGAGCCGGACGTCCCGGCTCGCCCTGGCCGCCGCGAGCTCGGCGCCGAGATCGGGGTCGTCGGGGTCGAGGAGGTAGCCGAGGAGGTGGATGCTGATCCCCCGGTACTGGGTGGAGATCTCGATGCCCCGGACGAGCGTCACGCCGACCCGGGACGCGGCCCCGGCCGCCTCCGCCCATCCCGCGGTCGTGTCGTGGTCGGTGATGGCGAGCGTCCCCACCCCCGCCTCGGCCGCGGCGGCGACGAGCTCGGCAGGCGAGTCGGTCCCGTCGCTCGCGGTCGAGTGGGTGTGGAGGTCGATGGTCATCGGCCCAAGGCTAGGGCAGAGGGGGCGCCACCCCTGACCGGAGCGCGCCGGCGGCCGGCCCGCACCGTCGGACGCCTCAGGCCGACGGAGGCCCGGGCCAGTTCCGGTCCGGGACCGGGGTGGGCCGTCCCGGCTGCTCCCCGCCGCGGGCGTCGAGGTAGGCGTGCTTCGGGACGAGGACCTTGCGCCGGAAGACGCACACGACCGTGCCCTCCCCCGTGTACCCGACCGTCTCGACGTGGACGACACCGCGGTCGTCCTTCGAGGCCGACTCCCACTTGTCGAGGACGGTCGTCTCGCCGTAGAGGGTGTCGCCGTGGAACGTCGGGGCGACGTGCCGGAGGGACTCGACCTCGAGGTTGGCGATGGCCTTGCCCGAGACGTCCGGCACGGACATCCCCAGGAGGAGGGAGTAGACGTAGTTGCCGACGACGACGTTGCGCCCGAACTGGGTCGTCTCCCGGGCGTAGTGCGCGTCGAGGTGGAGCGGGTGGTGGTTCATCGTCAGCAGGCAGAAGAGGTGGTCGTCGGACTCGGTGACCGTCTTGCCGGGCCAGTGCCGGTACCTCGCCCCGACCTCGAACTCCTCGTAGCTGCGCCCGAACTGCATGGTCACTCCTCCGTCGACGGTGCGGGACCCGCCCATCCTGCCGACTCCGGGGACGGGCGCCCAGACCGACGGCTCGTGCTGTTGGTCACGTGATGTCCCGGACCGGGACGTGAAACGATGGGCAGGTGAGCGAGGAGCAGCAGACGTCAGGCAACCGGTCCGGAACGACCACCGACGAGTTCCGGACCTTCGTCCGCGCGGGGTGGGCCCCCCGGCCCGCGGGCCGGACCGCCCGGGCGGAGGTCGCACCGTACGCCGCGGCCCGCCGCGAGCGGGTCAGCGCCGCCTTCCCCGGCGACCGGCTCGTCGTCCCGGCCGGAGGGCTCAAGGTGCGCAGCAACGACACCGACTACGTCTTCCGTCCGCACAGCGCCTTCGCCCATCTCACCGGCCTGGGGGCCGACCGCGAGCCGGACGCCGTCCTCGTCCTCGAGCCCCGGCCCGCGGGCGGCCACGACGCCGTCCTCTACTTCCGGCCGATGGCCGAGCGGGACACCGACGAGTTCTTCCACGACTCGCGGTACGGAGAGTTCTGGGTGGGTCCCCGCCCGACGATCGCGGACATGGAGTCCGAGCTCGCGATCACCGCTCGGCACCTCGACGAGTTCCCCGAGGCGGCCGCGAAGGACGCCGGCGAGGTCACCGTCCGGGTCGTCCGCGCGGCCGACCACGACCTCGCCCGCGACCTCGACGCCGCCCGCGTCGAGAACGGTGCCGACGCGTCCGCGCTCGCGACCCTCGACGACGAGCTCGCCCACGCCCTCTCCCACCTGAGGATGGTCAAGGACGAGCACGAGGTCGAGCAGATGCGGGCCGCGGTCGCGGCGACGCACCGGGCCTTCGAGGCGGTCATCGCCGAGCTCCCCGACGCCGTCGAGCGGGGGCGCGGCGAGCGCTGGGTCGAGGGCGTCTTCGGCCTGCACGCCCGCCATGCCGGTAACGGCGTCGGGTACGACTCGATCTGCGCGGCGGGCGACCACGCGACCACGCTCCACTGGATCAAGAACACCGGCGACATCGACGCCGACGACCTCGTCCTCCTCGACGCGGGCGTCGAGGTCGACAGCCTCTACACCGCCGACATCACCCGGACCCTGCCGGCGCGGGGAACGTTCAGCGCCGCCCAGCGCGAGGTCTACGACGCCGTGCAGGCGGCCCAGCAGGCAGGCCTCGCGGCGGTCCGGCCCGGGAACAGGTTCTCCGACGTCCACGCCGCCGCGATCCGGGTCATCGCCGAGCACCTCCACGCCTGGGGCCTGCTTCCCGAGGGCGTCGGCGTCGAGGGGACGCTCGACGCCGAGCACGGCCAGTTCCACCGGCGGTGGATGGTCCACGGGACGAGCCACCACCTGGGGATCGACGTCCACGACTGCGCCCTCGCCCGCCGCCAGGAGTACATGGACGCCGAGCTGATGCCCGGGATGGTGCTCACCGTCGAGCCCGGCCTGTACTTCAAGCACGACGACCTCCTCACCCCCGAGCGGTTCCGCGGGATCGGGGTGCGGATCGAGGACGACGTCCTCGTCACCGAGGACGGCTGCGAGAACCTCTCCGCGGCGATGCCGCGCGCGGCCGCCGACGTCGAGGCCTGGATCCGCGAGGTCCGGTCGCGCTGACCCCGGGGTGGTGCCGGAGGGCCAGACGGACGGACGGCGCGGAGACGGGCATCGCCGGGGGGGCCGGTGGGGCGTCAGCCGCGGGGGGGCCCGGTGGGGCGTCAGCCGCGGGGGGGCTGCGGCGGCCGGTGCTCCCCGACGAACCCGCCGGTGCCGCCGGTCGCGCCTGACTGCCCCGGGTGCCCCGACTGGCCGGCGGCGTAGGGCTGGGTCTGCCCGGCGTCGGCGGACTGCGCGCGGGCCTGCTCCTGGGCCTGGCGGACCTGCTCGTGGGCGGCCCGCATGGGGTCCATCTTCGCGAGCAGCTCGCGGGCCTGGGCGACGTACTTGTGCTCGGTGAGGACCTCGTACCGCGTCGCGACGACCTGGGTGACCGAGGTGAAGTCACGGTGCCCGCCGGTGAGCCGGTATCCGACGAGGGCCCAGACGAGGCCGAAGACGGCGCCGAAGGCGACCGTCGCGACGAACCGGAGGAGGGCGCCTCCCTGGGTCTCGAAGAGGGCGAAGATCAGACCGACGAACGACCCGATCCACATCCCGGAGAGGATCCCGCCAGCGGCGACCCGTCCCCACGTGAGACGACCGGTCACCCGTTCGAGCTGGCGGAGGTCGGTCCCGACGATGAGGACGTTCTCGACGGGGAACTCGTGGTCGGAGAGGTAGTCGACGGCCTTCTGCGCGTCGGCGTACTCGTCGAAGACCCCGAGCGACATCGGGTAGTCCAGCGACATGGCCGCCCGGGCACCGGGCCCGAGCCCTCGGACGTTCGGCTGCGTGCTCATGGAACCATTCTCCCAAAGACGTCTGGGAGTCGGCTGAACGCCACCCCGGAGCCGGTCGTCAGGGCCAGAGCGTCCAGCGTGGCCGGACGAACCGCATCCGGAGCACCCGCTCCCGATCCCGAGCCTCGAGCTGGTCGCGCCGGCGGCCCCAGAGGAGGAGGGTGAGGGAGACCATGCCGACGACGTACCGGGTGTCGTCCCGGTCGACGACGGGGATCCGGTTGATCTCGTGGGTCGCCATGAGCTCGGCGACGTAGCGCAGCGGCTGGTCTCCGTGGGTCATCACGGGGTCGGCGGTCATCACCGTCGCGAGGTCGGCGTCGGGGTCCTCGTGGCGGGCCTCGAGGAGGGCCCCGCGGGTGACGACCCCGGTGAGCCGGCCGTCACCGTCGACGACGGGGTAGAGCCGCTGACGCCACGCCCCGGTGTCGCCGTCGTGCGGCTCGATGCCCTCGAGCGCCTCGGCGACGGTCGTGTCCTGCTCGATCTGGGTGACGTCGGTGTCCATGACCTCGCTGACGAAGACGACCTCGAGCGGGTCGACGTCATACTCCCGTGAGAGGTGGTACCCGCGTCGGGCGATCTTCTCGGTGAGGATCGAGCGCTTGAGGACGAGGACCGAGAGGGCGAACGCCGATGACGACGCGATGATGAGCGGGAGGAGGGTGTCGAGCCGCCCGGTGAGCTCCATCGCGAAGACGATCCCCGTGAGCGGGCAGCGCATCACCCCGCCGAGCACCCCCGCGAGCGCGACGACGGCCCAGAACCCGGGGCCGACCTCGGGGAAGACCGAGGCCTCGACGGCGCCGAGGGCCCCGCCGATGAGGAACATCGGCGCCATGACGCCCCCGGAGGTCCCCGACCCGAGCGAGAGCGACCAGATGAGGGTCTTGACGATGAGGACCCCGAGGGCGAGCCCGAGGGTGATCGAGCCGGTGAGCTCGGCATGGATGACGTCATACCCGACCCCAAGGGCCTGTGGGACGATGAGGCCCCCGACCCCGATGATGAGCCCGCCGATCGCGGGCCACCACATCCAGTGGAACGGCAGCCGAGCGAAGGCGTCCTCGGAGGTGTAGACGAGGCCGGTCGCGACGATTGCGAGCAGTGCCGACAACGCTCCGGAGACGAGGCAGAACACGTACGTGGCCCCGCCCATGTGGAAGGCGGCGGTCGACGGGAACAGCGCGGTGGACCCGAGCAGGGGGATCCGGGCGATCGCGGCGACGCTCACCGCGGTCGCGACGGGGACGAAGCTGCGGGGACGCCACTCGAAGAGGAGGAGCTCGACCGCGAGGACGATCGAGGCGAGCGGGGCGTTGAAGGTCGCTGCCATCCCCGCCGCCGACCCCGAGATGAGGAGGGTCTTGCGCTCGTCCGCGGTGAGCCGGAGGAACTGGGCGAACAGCGAGCCGAACGCTCCGCCCGTCATGATGATCGGGCCCTCGGCGCCGAACGGCCCACCGGTCCCGATCGAGATGGCGGCGGAGATCGGCTTGAGGAGGGCGACCCGGGGCTGGACCCGACTCCCGTGCATGAGGACGGCCTCGATCGTCTCGGGCATCCCGTGACCGCGGATGCGCTCCGAGCCGTACCGGGCCATGAGCCCGACGACGAGACCGCCGAGGACCGGCGCGAGGAGGATGACGAGGACGTTGTGGTCCTTGGCGCCCGGGGCGACGATCGCCGTGTCGATCCGCTGGTAGAAGACGACGTTCGTGATGAGCCCGATGAGCCGGAGGAGGACCCAGGAGACGCCGGCGCTGACGAGGCCGATGGGCACGGCGAGCGCGGCGAGCATGGCGATGCGAGGGGTCGCCGTGAAGTCACCGAGGTGACCGACGTCGCGGACGTTGCGTTTCGGGGCTGATGAGGACGACGACGCGACGCTCACGGGCAGGGTGCACCTCCGGGAAATGGATCGCTTTGCGACACAGATTACCCTGTACGTGATGATCACCGACGACCAGTACCGGCGGCTGCTCGCCTTCCGCACCCAGCTACGCCGGTTCGACCAGTGGAGCCGGGCGGCGGCGGCCGAGCACGGCCTCACCCACGCCCAGCACCAGCTCCTCGTCGCGATCCGCGGTCACTCAGAGTCGGCCGGCCCGACGATCGGTGACGTCGCCGCGTACCTCCTCATCAAGTCGCACACGGCGAGCGAGCTCGCCGACCGCACCGCCGAGCTCGGGTTCGTCCGCCGGATCGGCGACCCGAGCGACGCCCGGATCGTCCGCCTCCAGCTCACCGCGGAGGGGAGCCGGATCGTCGACGCCCTCTCGGAGGTCCACCTCGAGGAGTTCCGGCGGCTCGCGCCGCTCCTCGACGAGCTCTGACCCCCCGCGTCACCGCTGCCGGTACTCCTCGAGGAGCCGCCGGCCGATGATCATCCGCTGGATGTCGGCTGTCCCCTCGCCGATGAGGAGCATCGGGGCCTCGCGGTAGAGCCGCTCGATCTCGTACTCCTTGGAGTAGCCGTACCCGCCGTGGATCCGGAAGGCGTCCTCGACGACCTCGGCGCAGTACTCGGACGCGAGGTACTTCGCCATCCCCGCCTCGAGGTCGTTGCGCTCGCCGACGTCCTTGACCCGGGCCGCCTTGACCATCATCTGGTGGGCGGCCTCGACCTTCGTGGCCATCTCCGCCAGTCGGAAGAGGACCGCCTGGTGCTCGGCGATCTTCTTCCCGAAGGTCTCCCGCTGCTGGGCGTACGCGATGCCGAGCTCGAAGGCCCGCATCGCCACCCCGCAGCCCCGGGCGGCGACGTTGACCCGGCCGACCTCGACCCCGTCCATCATCTGGTAGAAGCCCCGGCCGGGCTCGCCGCCGAGGACCTGGGCGTCGGTCGTCTCGTGCGCGTCGAGGAGGAGCTCGGTCGTGTCGACGCCCTTGTAGCCCATCTTCTCGATCTTTCCCGGCACGGTGACGCCCTGGGCGGTCTCCCCGAACCCCGGCTCCTTCTCGACGAGGAACGTCGTCATGTTCCGGTAGACGCTCTCGGCGCCCGTGTCGGTCTTGACGAGGACGGCGACGAGGTTCGCGGAGCCGCCGTTCGTCAGCCACATCTTCTGCCCGGTGAGCGACCACGTCCCGTCCTCGCGGCGGACCCCCTTGCTCCGGATCGCGGCGACGTCGGAGCCGCAGCCGGGCTCGGACATCGAGAACGCGCCGCGGACCTCGCCGGTCGCCATCCGCGGGAGGTAGCGGCGCTTCTGCTCCTCGGTCCCGTGCTGGAGGAGCAAGTACGCGACGATGAAGTGGGTGTTGATGATCCCGCTGACGCTCATCCACCCCCGGGCGATCTCCTCGACGCAGAGGGCGTACGTGAGCAGGGACTCCCCGAGCCCGCCGTACTCCTCGGGGATCATCAGGCCGAAGATCCCCATCTCCTTCATGCCCTCGACGATCTTCTCCGGGTACTCGTCGGCGTGCTCGAGCGCGGTGGCGACGGGGAGGATCTGCTCGTCGACGAACTCCCGGACGAGCGCGAGGAGCTCCCCCTGCTCCTCGGTGAGGCCGTCGGTCTGCTGGAGTCGGGACATCCGGGGTCGCCACCTTGCGGTCGGGGAGAGGGCTCTGCGTGCCGAGTATGACGAGTGCGCTCCCCCCGAGACAGCCCCGCGGGCTGTGAGACCGGCCACCCGGGGGGCCCGGTGACGCCAGGTCGCCGACCGCGCGACCGTAGGGGTGAGCGCGCGCCCGAGCCGGGCGGCACCGGACGCGAAAGAGGTGGGGACCGCGATGACCGTCGTGCCGGCACCCGACCGTCCCGCGCCGGCGGCCCACGCCCCCACACCGCTCGGAGGCCACCCGTGCCCCATCCCCCGTCGAGGACATGACGTTCTCGACCGACACCGTCCCTGACGCCCCGCCCGAGGGCGACCGCGGGTCGACCTGGGACGTCGCCACCCACGGACCCGTCCCCCGCCCCGACTGGGTCGTCACCGACCTCGGCGCCGTCGACGCCGACGTCGGCCTCCTCACGACCGGCAAGGAGGCCGACGTCCACGTCGTCCGGCGCCGGGTCGACGACGGGGGCGGCCGGCACCGGGACGTCCTCCTCGCGGCCGAGCGGTTCCCCAGCCACGACCACCGGCTCTTCCACCGGGACGCGGGCTGCCTCGGGGGCCGCCCGCGTCCGCAAGAGCCGGGAGACCCGGGCCATGGCCCGGCGGACGGCCTTCGGCACGGAGCTCAACGCCGGCCGGTGGGCGGCCGCGGAGTTCGAGGCGCTCGGCGCGCTGCGGTCGCTCGGCCTCCCGGTCTCCCACCCCGTCCAGCTCGACGAGACCGAGATGCTCATGGAGTTCGTCGGCACCCCCGACGGGGTCGGCGCCCCCCCCGTCTCGCCACGGCGAGGCCCGGGCGCACGGCGACCTCTCCACATGCGACGTCCTCCTCCTCGGCGAGCGGCTCCTCGTCACGGACTGGCCGCAGCTCGTCGACGTCATCGGCAACCCGCGGGGTTTCGAGTACCTCGAGCGGGACACGGCGACGATGTGTCGCTGGCTCGCGGTGCGCGGCCTCGACGTCGACGGTCCCGCGTGCTTCGGGGACCCCGCCGCCGGCGCGACCGCGCGCTGGTGACCGGGACGTTCACCCCTCCCCGGGGCCCTCCGCCCACGGGAGCGTGGGTTCGGAGGAGACGTGGAGGTGAACCGTGGCCGACGTGCCGCAACCCGGGGCGGCGCCCGCGCCTGCCCCGGCCGGAGGACCGGCACCGCCGTCGACCCCTCGGTGGGCCCTCGCCTGCGCCGGCGGCGAGACCGTCGGGATGGCCGCGGCCGCGGTGGCCTCCCGGGCCGGGACCCGGCCGGGGCCCCGGCCGCCGCGGGGGCCGGCCCGGTGCGGCGCTCGCCCTCGTCGTCGCCGGAGGGCTCGTCGAGGGGTGGCGCTCGGGACCCTCCAGGCGCGGGAACGCCGCGCCGGGCCATGACGCCGGCACCCACCTCCGCGTCGCGGGAGCGCGGATGGTGGCGCGAGGGTGGTCGTGATCACAGCCACTCGGGCGCCACCATTCGCGCCACCACGGGCATGACGCCGGCGGCGACGTCGCTCAGCGGACGGCGCTCAGGAGACGCGGACCCGCCGGCCGACCGGCATCACGCGGGTGGACCAGATCATGTCCATCGCGGCGAGGCTGACGCGGCAGCAGCCGTGGCTCGCAGGGTAGGGGCGCATGGACGGCCTGCGTCGTCAGCGCGCCGAGCTCCCCGGTCGACGGAGGCCGAGCCAGTAGCCGAGTCCGCTGAGCCGGTACTGGGGGGCCAGGACGGCGCTGCCCCGCGACCCCTCGCGCAGTGTCGGTCGGGGCGCGGCCACGCCCACCGACGCGGCTCCGAGGAGGACGGCGCCGGAGCCGAGCGACCCGGCGACGAGAACACGGCGGGGGATGGTCACGATGCCCCCAGGAGCCTCGGTACCCGTGTGGCGCCCGAGCCCTCACGGCGCCTGACCCACTCTGGCGCGCGCGGCCCCCGCCGGGTGGCCGACCCGGGAAGAACCCTCCGGAACACCACCGGACGCGGGCCGTTTCCTCCAGCTATGTCCGTTGGGCCGGCGGGCCGCACCGGGAGGCGGGCCGTCAGTAGACCCGCACCGTCCGTCCGATCGGCATGGCCTTGGTGGTCTGCCAGATCATGTCCATCGCCTTGAGGCTCACCCGGCAGCACCCGTGGCTCACCGGGCGGGGCGGCACGTCGGCGTAGCCGTGCACGGCGATGCCCCCGTTGAAGTACTTCGGCCGGTACAGGTCGCCGAGCGGGCCGGGGTCCCAGTCATCGACCTCGCGCAGGACGTGGAAAGCACCGGGCGGGGTGGTCGCGACGTCCCACCGGCCCTGGGAGAAGTACCGCTCCCCCGACCCGGTCGAGGTGTTGAGGATCGTCTCCACCTTGCCGTGGGAGACGATGAGGAGCAGCTGCCGGTCGAGGTCGATCTCGACGAGCCGGCCCCCGTAGCGCGCCCGGGGCCGGGTCCCCGCGTCGATGCGCGCCCAGGTGACCGGGCCGACAACGCCGTCCCGGGTGAGGCCTGCGGCCTTCTGGACCGCGTATACGGCCTGCTCGGTGAGAGAGCCGAACACCCCGTCCTGCGGGCCGAGCCAGTACCCGAGGGCGACCAGCCTCCGCTGGAGGTAGCGCACGGCCCGACCGCGCGACCCCCGCCGCACGAGCGGCCTGCCGGCCGCGTCGGCGGCCCCGGCAGGCCCCAGGACGAGGGCTCCCGCGGCGACGGCCCCGAGCGATCCGGCGATCGCCGAGCGACGAGTGATGGTGGTCATGACGCCCCTTCGAGCCTCGATCCGACGCGGCGCCTCCCGAGCACTGCCGACGCCACCTCCACTCTGCCGCTCGTGGCCATGTCCTGGGGCCGATCGCGGAAAATCGACCGACGTCGTAGCGGCCGGCCGCGCCGGCGGTCCCCGGCAGGCTCCGGGGCGAGAGCTCGCGCGGCGACGGCCCCGGGCGGCCGCCGGAGGGGTGCCGGTTCGCTCGCCCCGGGGGTCAGGACCGGGGGGCCGAGCCCTCCTCGCCTGCGGTGACGGCCGCGTGGACGTCGAGGACCCGGCGCGCGGTCTCGACGTGGAGGCTCTCGACCATCCGGCCCCGGTTGGTGACGACACCCCGGCCCGCACCGGACTCCCACGCGGCGATGACCTCGCGGGCCTCGGTGACCGCCGCCTCGCTCGGCGCGAACACGCGGTTGCACGTCGCGACCTGTCCGGGGTGGATGAGGGTCTTCCCGTCGAAGCCCATCTCCATCCCCTGGCGGCACTCGGCCTCGAACCCCTCCGCGTCCCGGACGTCGTTGTACACGCCGTCGAGGATCACCGTCCCGGCGGCCCGGGCCGCGAGGAGGCACAGCCCGAGGCCGGGCAGGAGCGGGTGGCGTCCCGGCACGTGCTGGGCGTGGAGCTCCTTCGCGAGGTCGTTCGTCCCCATGACGAGGACGTCGAGCCGGTCCGAGGCGGCGGCGATCTCGGCGCACCGGAGCATCGCCCCCGGGGTCTCGACCATCGCCCACAGCCGGGTCGACGCCGGAGCCCCGGCCGCGTCGAGCGCGGCGACGAGCCGGTGGACCTCCTCGGCGGACCCGACCTTCGGGACGACGACCCCGTCCGGGGCGGCCCCCGCGGCGGCGGCGAGGTCGTCCTCGTGCCACCGGGTCCCGGCGCCGTTGACCCGGATCGCCAGCTCGCGCCGACCGTACCCCCCGGAGGTCACGGCGTCGCAGGCCGCCTCCCGGGCGGCCTCCTTCTCGTCGGGTCCGACGGCGTCCTCGAGGTCGAGGATGAGGGCGTCGACCTCGAGGCCCTTGGCCTTCTCGAGCGCCCGGGCGTTCGACGCCGGCATGTAGAGCACGGACCGGCGCGGGCGGTAGGACGCGGCGGCGCTCACCGAGCCCCCTTCCCCGTGCCGGCGGTGTCGCCGGACTCGCCGCCCGGATCGGCGTAGAGCGCGGCGAGCGCGGGGTCGGTCGCGCTGAGCCGGTCGGCGAGCTCGAGGAGGACGAGACACTGCTTGAGGCTCGCGTCGTCCTCCATCCGCCCGTCGATCATGACGGCACCCGTGCCGTCGCCCATCGCCGCGACGATCAGGCGGGCATGGGCGACGTCCTCGGCGCTCGGGCTGAAGACCCGCGTGGCGATGGGGATCTGGACCGGGTGGAGGGTCCACGCGCCGACACACCCGAGGAGGAAGGCGTTGCGGAACTGGTCCTCACACCCGACGACGTCCGCGATGTCACCGAAGGGCCCGTAGTACGGGAGGATCCCGTTGGCCACGCAGGCGTCGACCATCCGGGCGAGGGTGTAGTGCCAGAGGTCCTGCTGGAACGTCGTCCGGGGGACCCGCTCGCCGTGGACGTCGCCGTCGGTGGGATCCTCGCGAACGAGGTAGCCGGGGTGTCCCCCGCCGACCCGGGTCGTCTTCATCCGGCGGTCGGCGGCGAGGTCCGCCGGCCCGAGGGAGAGCCCCTGCATCCGCGGGCTCGCGGCGCAGATCTCCTCGACGTTGGCGACACCGCGGGCGGTCTCGAGGATGGCGTGGACGAGGACGGGACGGGTGAGCCCGGCCCGGGCCTCGAGCTGGGCGAGAAGCCGGTCGACGTAGTGGATGTCCTCCGCGCCCTGGACCTTGGGCACCATGACGACATCGAGCCGGTCCCCGACCTCGGTGACGAGGGTGGTGAGGTCGTCGAGCGCCCACGGGGAGTCGAGGCTGTTGACCCGAGTCCACAGCTGGGTGGAGTCGCCGAGGTCGGTCGACCGGGCGATGTCGACGAGACCCTGCCGCGCGGCGACCTTCGCGTCGGCCCGGACGGCGTCCTCGAGGTTTCCGAGGAGGACGTCGACCGTGCCGACCATGCCGGCAACCTTCGCGGCCATCCTCGGGTTGCTCGGGTCGAAGAAGTGGACCGCCCGGGACGGCCGGTTCGGGATCTCCCGCAGCGGGGTGGGCGCCCCGACGGCGAGGGGCGCGAAGAAGTCCTTGGCACTGCGCATCCGGCTGGCCTCCTGTGGTCCGGCTCTCCCTCGCCGGGCGCGGCCGCGACTCGGACGGGGCTGGCCGGCGACGTCGCCGGCCCTGCGGCGGCGACGCTAGCAGCGTCCCCCGCAGCCCGGTTATGACACAGTTCACGATGTGACGGACGCAGCCGGCGACGCCGCCCCGCCGAACGCCACCGCGCTCTTCGCCGCGGCGGCGTCGAAGTCGGGCGTGCTCTGGGTCGAGGACGCGGACCGCAGGGTGTGGCCGGTCTGGCACGCCTGGGCCGACGACACCGTCTTGGTCGTCTCCGGGGCCGGGGAGCAGACCCTCCCGTGGCTCCCCCCGCACGTCCGCCTCATCCTCCGGAGCAAGGACTCCGGCGGCCGCCTGCTCACCGTGCGGGCGAGCGTCGAGGAGGTGGCGCCGGACGACCCCCGCTGGGAGGCCGCGGTCGGCGCGCTCGCCCCCGCACGCCTCAACGCCACCGGCGACCTCGTCGCCCGGTGGCGGGACCACTGCACCGTCCGGGCGCTGCGACCGTACGGCACACCGGACGAGGGCCCCGGCGGGTACGGGGACGCCTCGGGCGCCGCGCCGGTCCGCCCGTCGCCGGCCGCGACGGCGTCGCACCGGCCCTGGCACCTGCGCGGACGCCCGGCCCGGCGGCGTCGCCAGCGCTGACAGATAGCCTTGTGCGCGTGAGCTCACCGTCCCGTGTCTTCGTCGCCCGGCTCGCGAGCCTGCGCGTCTTCGACCCGCTCGGCGACCAGGTCGGGCGGGTTCGCGACGTCGTCGTCACCTTCGGGCGCCACCGCCGCCCCCGCGTCATCGGCCTCGTCGTCGAGGTCCCCGGCCGGCGCCGGGTCTTCGTTCCCATGACCCGGGTGACCTCGGTCGACGGTGGCCAGGTCATCACGACCGGGCTCGTCAACATGCGCCGCTTCGAACAGCGCGGCAACGAGACCCTCGTCCTCGCCGAGCTCGTCGAGCGCCCCGTCCGGGTCCGCACCCCGGACGGGACGATCGACGCAACCGTCGAGGACGTCGCCATCGAGCGCCACCGGACCCGCGACTGGGAGGTCGCCAAGGTCTTCTGCCGCGAGGGACTCCCGCAGCGGACCTTCTCCCGGCTCACCCGCCGCCGGGGCGCGACCATCCTCGTCTCCATCGAGGACGTCACCGGCCTGCACGACTCCTCGGAGCAGCAGAGCGCCGCGAAGCTCCTCGAGAACTACGACGACCTCAAGGCGGCCGACCTCGCCGAGGTGATCAACGACCTCGCCCCGAAGCGGCGGGCCGAGGTGGCCGCCGCGCTCGACGACGAGAAGCTCGCCGACGTCCTCGAGGAGCTGCCCGACGACACCCAGGTCGAGGTCCTCACCACCCTCGACAACTCCCGGGCGGTCGACGTCCTCGAGGCGATGCAGCCCGACGACGCCGCCGACCTCCTCTCCCAGCTGCCCCCGGAGTCGGCCGAGCGGCTGCTCCAGATGATGGAGCCCGACGACCAGGCCGACCTGCGCCGGCTGCTCACCTACGACGAGAACACCGCCGGCGGGCTCATGACGTCCGAGCCGGTCGTCCTCGGCCCGGACGCGAGCGTCGCCGAGGCGCTCGCCGTCGTCCGCCGGGCCGAGCTCTCGACGACCGTCGCCGCGACGGTCTACGTCGCCCGTCCCCCGCTCGAGACCCCGACCGGTCGCTACCTCGGGATGATCCACATCCAGCGGCTCCTCCGCGAGCCCCCCCACGCCCCCCTCGGCGACTTCCTCGACAAGGACGTCGACCCGCTCCCCCCCGAGGCGCCCATCGGGCAGGTGACCCGGACCCTCGCGACGTACAACCTCGTCTCCGTCCCCATCGCCGACGAGGACGGCCGCCTCCTCGGCGCCGTGTCCGTCGACGACGTCCTCGACCACATCCTCCCGGACGACTGGCGTGAGGAGCGCCACGAGGTGACACATGGCTGACCGCAGCGACCGTCCCCGCCGGGAGTTCCGCCGCGAGCGCAACCCCCGCCTCGACCAGCCGCGCGAGGTCCGTCGCGCGGTCCTCCCGACCCCCCGCGTCAGCCAGGAGACGTTCGGGGTGTGGAGCGAGCGGTTCGCCCGGTACATGGGGACGCCGCGGTTCATCATCTGGATGACGGTGTTCGTCACCGTGTGGCTCGCCTGGAACACCTTCGCCCCGCCGGACGCCCAGTTCGACCCGCGGGGGCTCAACTACACGCTGCTCACCCTCATCCTCTCGCTCCAGGCGTCGTACGCCGCGCCCCTCATCCTCCTCGCCCAGAACCGGCAGACCGACCGCGACCGGGTCGCCCTCGAGCAGGACCGTGCCCGGGACGAGCGGAACCTCGCCGACACCGAGTTCCTCACCCGCGAGGTCGCGGCCCTGCGGATCGCCCTCCGCGACGCGGCGACCCGCGACTTCGTCCGGTCCGAGCTGCGAACCCTCCTCGAGGACATGGAGGAACGTGGCCTCGAGGTCCGCGCCCGGGTGGAGGGCGGCGAGGTTCGCGACGACCGACCGGGTGGGCTCCCCCGGGGGGAGGCGACCTAGCATGGAGCCATGCCGTCCACCCACGCGTCCCTGACCGACGACGACCTCCAGCGCGCCCTCGCGACGGTCATCGACCCCGAGATCCGCAAGCCGGTCACCGAGCTCGGCATGGTCGAGAGCGCGTCCGTCGACGAGGCGGGCCGGGCCGCCGTCACCATCCTCCTCACCGTCTCGGGCTGCCCGATGAAGGAGACGCTGACGACGGACACCCGGGCGGCGCTGCTCCGGCTCGACGGGGTCACCGACGTCCAGGTCACGCTCGGCGTCATGAGCGACGAGCAGCGCGCCGAGCTGCGGACCCGGCTGCGCGGCGGGCAGGCGGAGCGCGAGGTGCCGTTCGCCCAGCCCGGGAGCCTCACCCGGGTCTACGCCGTCGCCTCCGGCAAGGGCGGGGTCGGCAAGTCCTCGGTCACGGCGAACCTCGCCGCGTCGCTCGCCGAGGACGGTCTGAAGGTCGGCGTCGTCGACGCCGACATCTACGGCTTCTCCATCCCGAGGATGCTCGGCGTCGAGCACCGGCCGACCCAGGTCGACGACATGATCCTCCCGCCGGTGAGCCACGAGGTGAAGGTCATCTCGATCGGGATGTTCGTCCCCGGCAACCAGCCCGTCGTGTGGCGTGGCCCGATGCTCCACCGCGCCCTCCAGCAGTTCCTCTCCGACGTCTTCTGGGGCGACCTCGACGTCCTCCTCCTCGACCTTCCCCCGGGGACCGGGGACATCGCGATCTCGGTCGCCCAGCTCATCCCGGGCGCGGAGATCCTCGTCGTCACGACGCCCCAGCAGGCCGCCGCCGAGGTCGCCGAGCGGGCCGGGTCGATCGCCCTCCAGACCCACCAGCGGATCGTCGGGGTCATCGAGAACATGTCGTGGCTCGAGCTCCCGGACGGCTCCCGGCAGGAGATCTTCGGCTCCGGCGGCGGCCAGCGCGTCGCCGACTCCCTCACCCGCTCGGTCGGCGCGGACGTCCCGCTCCTCGGGCAGGTCCCGCTCGACACGACCCTGCGCGAGGGGGCCGACTCCGGGATGCCGGTCGTCCTCGGGAACCCGCAGAGCGCCGCCGCGGTCGCGCTCCGCGGCGTCGCGAAGGGCCTCGCGAGCCGGTCGCGTGGACTTGCCGGACGCTCGCTCGGGCTGACGCCCACCGGTCGCTGAGCCCGCTCAGGTCGCGTCGACGTCCCACGGGGTGGGTCGGACGGCGCCCGCGTCGTCCTCGTCGCGCTCCTCGGTCCCCTCGGCGGGGGTGTCGGTGACGCCCGAGGGGCTCCCGCGGTCGACCGGGTCGGGGTCGAGGAGGGCCTCGCGGACGATCCGCCTCGGGTCGTACTGGCGGGGGTCGTACTGCCGCCAGTCGATGTCGTCGAAGTCGGGGCCCATCTGCTCACGCAGCTGGCCCTGCGCGCTCTGGGCGAGACCTCGGACATGACGGACGAGGCGGGCGAGCTTGGCGGCGTACTCGGGGAGCCGATCCGGCCCGAGGACGACCAGCGCGATGACGATGAGGAGGATGAACTCCCACCCGTTGATGTCCGCCATGGCTGCCCGTGCTCCTCAGCTCGTCGACGACCCCTGCAGGGTCATCCTCACATCGATCTCGCGGCCGCCGCGCCGCACGGTGAGCGACACCTGCTCCCCGACCTCGCGCGCGCGGATGGCGACGACGAGGGTGTCCGGGTCGGTGACCGGCCTGCCCTCGAACCCGACGATGACGTCACCTGGGCGCAGGCCGGCCCTCTCCGCCGGGCCGCCGGGGGCCACCGGCTCCTGGTCGCTCTCGCCGGCACCGAGGATGCGCACCCCCTCACCCTGGTACTGGAGGTCGAGGACGACGCCGATGACGGGGTGCTCGGCCGTCCCCGTCCTGATGAGCTGGTTCGCGGTGGTGCGGACCTGGTCGCTCGGGATGGCGAACCCCAGACCGATGCTCCCGCTCTGCTCGGAGAGCATCGCCCCGGGGAGCTGGGCGATCGCCGAGTTCACCCCGATGACGTTGCCGGACATGTCGAGGAGCGGACCCCCGCTGTTCCCGGGGTTGATGGCCGCATCGGTCTGGATCGCGTTGATGTACGAGCGGCTCGTCCCGCTGCCGGCGCTCACCGGACGGTCGAGGGCGCTGACGATCCCCGTGGTCACCGTGCTCTCGAGCCCGAGGGGGGCGCCGACGGCGATGACCTGGTCGCCGACGACGACGTCGGACGACGCCCCGATCCGCAGGGGCGTGAGATCCTTTCGCCCCACCTCGAGGACGGCGAGGTCGTACGAGGCGTCCCGGCCGACGAGGGTCGCGTCGAGCTGACGCCCGTTGGCGAGCTGGACGGCGATCGATCCGCCGCCGGACGCCGCCGCGACCACGTGGTTGTTCGTGATGACGTGCCCCTGGCGGTCGAGGACGAACCCCGAGCCGGTGCCGGCGCCGCTCCCGCCCTCGACCCTGATCGTCACGACGCTCGGGAGGGCGTTCGCGGCGATGTTCGCGACGCTGCCTCGGGGGCGCTCGGTCGCCCCGGCCCCGGGGGTCGGGGTCCCGCCGAGCGGGCCGGCGCCCCCGAGGGTGAGACCGCCCCGCTCCCCGACGAAGCCGCCGACGACGCCCCCGAGACCGCCGGCGAGGAGCGCGCTGGCCGCCGCGATGGCGATGACCGCGCCCCACGTCGGGCCACGTCGGGCCGGCGGCGGGGGCGGGGGCGGCGCGCCGACCCAGCGTCCCGTCGATCCGTCGGACCAGCGCTCGCGCCACCACGTCCCCTCGGCGGTCCCCTCGGCGTGCGCCGGTCCGGGTGCCGGGGTCGCGCCCACCGGAACGGGGGCACCGCCCGCGACGGGGACCGGCCGGGTGTCCTCGGCACGCTCGCCGGGCCAGCTCCACTCGTCCCAGGCGGCCGGATCGGCGGTCTCGTGCTGCGGGCTCGTCGCCGGTCCCGCCTCGCGCGGGCCCCGGTCGTCGTCGGCGTACGTCATGGTGGCGATTCTGCCCCGCGGCTCCGGAAGTCGACGTCGGCGGGTCGGAGAAGGCGTGGGACGGCAGGGTCGAGGACGCTCGTCCCGGGGCCGACCGAGAGCCGGGCCGTGCCCGGCGGCCTCGCCGCGGTCCTCGCGCCCGGGTCGCCGTCCGTCGCCACGGGGGTGGCGACCGCCCCGCCGGGGGTGACGGTGACCGCGGGGGCGGACGCGCTGGTGCCGGCCAGGGTGAGGCTCCACGCCGCAGCCGCGGACGCGCCGGCGGCGGCGGCGGCCAGGAGCGCGGCCCGCAGCGCGGAGCGGTGGTATGCGGGGGCTCCCGGGCTGAGGACGGGCAGCGCGGGGAACGACCTCGCGGCCGGGGGCGGCGCGCGACGTGGCCCCGCCGCCCCACCCTGGCTGCCGGGACGGAACGTCGGGGCCTGCTCGTCCGGGGGAGCGGCGACGGCGAGGAGCATCGACCGCAGGCTCGACGGGACTGCCGGCTCCCGGTCCCGGAGGGACTCACGCAGCCGGCGCTCCTCCGCGACGTCCTGACGGCAGAGGGCGCAGGCGACGAGGTGCCGGTCCCACCCACGGTGCTCGGCCGGGTCGAGGACGCCCGCGACGTAGTCCGACACCCGCTCGCCGAGGCAGCGGGGGTCGTGCCGACCGAGGCGGAGGCTCATCGTGTGCCTGCCAGCGGCCTTCCGAGGGGGACGGGTGGGCCCGCCGGGGCGGGGCGCCCGGTGGCGGGGGCGGAGGTGGGCGCCCGGTGCGCGAGCGCGTCCCGGAGGAGCGCCCGGCCGCGGTGGATCCTCGAGCGGACCGTCCCGAGCTTGATGCCGAGAGTCGCGGCGATCTCCTCGTAGGAGAGCCCCTCGATGTCGCAGAGCACGACCGCCGCGCGGAAGTCCGGGGGGAGGGCGTCGAGGGCGCGCTGGACGTCGTCGTCGAAGTGGCGCTCGTCGTAGGCCTGCTCCGGGCTCGGCTCCCGGCTCGGGAGCCGGGCGCTCGACTCCTCGGAGAGGGCGTCGAACCGGATCCGCTGCTTGCGACGCATCCGGTCGAGGAAGACGTTCGTCGTGATCCGGTGGAGCCACCCCTCGAAGGTCCCGGGGGTGTAGGAGTGGAGGGAGCGGAAGACCCGGATGAAGACGTCGTGGGTGAGGTCCTCCGCGTCGTGGACGTTGCCCGTGAGCCGGTAGGCGAGCCGGTAGACCCGCGAGGAGTGCTCCTCGACGATCTCCTCCCACGTCGGGGGGACCCATGCCTGGGTTCCGCTGTCGCGTGCGTGGTCCGACACGAGCCTCGTCCTCTCGGTGGGGGCGCTCTGCCTCGTCCTGTCTCGACGTCGTCGATGGACAAATCGTTGCTCACCAACCTGAGCGTTTCCTGTACCGCGTGCCCGATACCGCGTTCCTCCGGTACCGCGGCCACAGGCACCGCGCCTCCTCCACCGCCGTGGGCCGGCCGCGCCGCCGCGCGCGGCGGCGCGGCCGGCGGCAGTAGCATCTGTCGTCATGAGTGCACAGAGACTGGCCAGCTGGGCGTACGCCGAGGAGTTCGTCCCCGAGGGCGACGCGCTCGAGGCCGCGCGGCGGACCGGCTCCGAGCTGGGGGCGACCCCCGTCGGCACCGGCGCCGGCGCCGCCCTGCGCCTCCTCGCCGCCGCGTCCGCGGCGCGGTCCGTCATCGAGATCGGCACCGGCGCGGGGACCTCGGGGCTGTGGCTCCTCGGGGGGATGCCCGCCGACGGCGTCCTCACGACGATCGAGCTCGAGCCCGAGCACGCCCGGCGCGCGAAGCTCGCCTTCGCCCAGGCCGGCCTCACCCACCAGCGGACGCGGGTCATCACCGGGCGGGCCCTCGACGTCCTCCCCCGGATGACCGACGGCGCCTACGACATGGTCGTCGTCGACGCGGACAAGGAGAGCTACCCGGCGTACGTCGAGCACGCCGTCCGGCTGCTCCGCCCCGGCGGCGTCCTCGCCCTCGACAACATGCTCTGGCACGACAAGGTCGCCGACCCGGCCTCCCGGGACGCGACGACGACGGTCCTGCGCGACCTCGGCAAGCAGCTGCGCGACCACGAGGACCTCATCGGCGCGCTCCTGCCCGTCGGCGACGGCCTCTTCGCCGCCGTCAAGCGCTGAGGACCCTCCCCACTCCCGACTCCTGGCGCAACCGGCCGCTTCCGGCCGGCTCGGCGTCCGGTTTGTCCGAACCGTCCGGCAATGAGTGCGGGGTGAATGAGGTGGGTCAGGCCGCGGTGCTCGGGCCCGGACCGCGACGGAACCTCGCGGGGCCCTCGGCGATGGCGACGACCTCGAAGTCCTCGATGAGGACGGGCGGCGACCCGATGATCTCGCTGCCCGACGCGGTCGCGGCCTTCGCCTCGAACTCGGCCCGGAACGCTGCCCGCTCCCGGTCGGAGTCGAAGACGTACGTCCCCTCGAACCACTCGCCGTCGCGCATCCTCCACGTCTTGAAGGCGAGTCCGTCAAGGAACATGAACTGCGCCATCGACGTCCCGACGACGTAGTCCCGGAGCTTTCTCGCGACGCCCTCGGGTGCCTCGTCGAGGGACCAGCGCACGGCCAGCCCGTATCCCGCGTTCATCTCACGCCTTCCTCAAGCCACGACAACAGTGCCCGGGCACCGTAGCCCGTCGCACCCTTGGCGAGGGTGCCCGTGTCGGCATCCGAGCGCCCGGGCCCGGCGACGTCGAGGTGGGCCCAGCGGCGGCCCCCGGTGAACTCGCGGAGGAACAGCGCGGCGGTGACCGAGCCGCCGCCGACGGCGGGGGCGATGTGGTTGAGGTCGGCGACGTCGGAGTCGAGCGCCTCGCGGTAGTCCTCGACGAGCGGGAAGGCCCAGAGCGGCTCGCCGGTGCGCTCCCCCGCCTCGACGAGCCGGTCGCGCAGGGCCGGGTCGGTCGCGTACACCGGGGCCATCGAGCGCGCGAGCGCGACCCGGGCCGCCCCGGTGAGGGTCGCCACGTCGACGAGGACGTCCGGGTCGAGCTGGGCGTCGGCGTACGCGAGCGCGTCGGCGAGGACGATCCGGCCCTCCGCGTCGGTGTTGCCGATCTCGACGGTCCGGCCGCCGTACTGGGTGACGACGTCGCCGGGACGGTAGGAGCCGCCCCCGACCGCGTTCTCGGCAAGCGGGAGGAGGGCGGTGACGCGGACGGGGACGGCGAGCGCCCGGCACGCGGCCGCGACGGCGAGGACGACCGCGGCGCCGGACATGTCCGTCTTCATCGGGAGCATCCCGGCGGCGGGCTTGACGTTGACACCCCCGGTGTCGAACGTGATCCCCTTCCCGACGAGGACGACGTGCGGGGCGGGGACGCCCGGGTCCCACCGGACCTCGACGAGCCTGGGTGGGGTGACCGACCCGGCCCCGACGGCGAGGAGGCCGCCGAAGCCGTCCCGGCGCAGGCCGTTCTCGGCCCACACCCGGGCGGTGAGCCCGGCCGCCTCAGCGACCTCGACGGCCCGGTCGGCCATCCACGCGGGGCTCTTGATGTTCGAGGGGGTGTTCGCGAGGTTGCGGGCGAGGAGGGTGGCCCGGGCACGGTCGACCGCGCGCGTCGCGGCCTCCGCGTCGTGGGCGCCGACGAGGACGAGCCCGGCGACCGCGGTCGCCCCCTCGCGGATCCCGCCGCCGGTCCAGCGCGGCGGGGCGTACCCGCCGAGGACGACACCCTCGACGAACCCGCCGAGCCCGGCGCCCCCGCCGAGCCCGGCGCCCCCGCCAAGCCCGGGGGCCACGACGAGGGCCGAACGGCCGCGGGACGCGCGCGCCGCCTCGGCGCCGGCCCGGCGGAGGGCGCGCGACCCCCCGTCCCCGAGCCCGAGGAGGAGGAGGGCCGTGACGCCGTGCCGGTCCCCGGTGAGCGGGACGCGGGCACAGTCCCCCGCCGTCCCGGTCGGGGCGTGGCTGCGGGCGAGGTCGTCCGCGGAGAGCCCGAGCGCGGCGAGAGCCTGGCCCGCGCCGGGCGTCCCGTCGAGCCCGGCGGGGCCCACCCCGACGGCGAGGACGACGCCGTCGGCCGCGCCGGTCAGGCCGCCGAGGACGTCCGGCAGCGGGGAGTCGAGGACCCGGACGGGAGTCGCCCTCGGCTGGAGCAGGGTGTCGGTCCCGGCACCCGGGTCGGCGCCCGTCTGGGTCTCGGTGTCGGTCTCGGAGTCGGCCACGGCGCGACTGTAGCCGCCCGGACGTGCGAGGGCCCCCTCCGGTTCTCCCGGCGGGGGCCCCTCGTGCGCCCCGCCGCGGGTCCGTCCCGCGGCCCGGCCGCCCGGGCGCGCACGCTCAGGCGAGGCCCTCGCACTCGTCGATGGCCTTGCCCAGCGCGCGGACCTCGTCCGGCGTCATCTCGACGACGAGCCGTCCCCCGCCCTCGAGGGGCATGCGCAGGACGATGCCGCGCCCCTCCTTGACGACCTCGAGGTCACCGTCGCCAGTCCTGGGCTTCATTGCCGCCATGGGTTGATCCCTTCCCTCACCACGGGGCGCGCCACTACTCCCGCACCACGTGTTCTCAACCGGCACGGCGTTCGCACCGGGGCGTCGTCCATTATCTCCGACGTGCACCGACGGGAGAAATCCGGGGGCCGGACGGCTCCGCCCGGGGCACACTGGCTCCGTGCACGCGCGATCCGCCCTCTTCGACCTCTACGGCGACCATCTCCTCCGACGCGGGGGGTGGGCGCCGGTCTCCGCGGTCGTCGGGCTGCTCGGTTCGCTCGGGATCTCCGCGCCGACCGTCCGGACCGCCGTCTCCCGGGTCGTTCAGGAGGGGTGGCTCGTCCCCGAGGTCCGCGACCAGCGCGGGTACGCGGTGACCGAACGGGGCCGGCGCCGGCTCGCCGAGGCGCACGCCCGGATCTACCGCACCGACGAGCAGCCGTGGGACGGGCGCTGGCACGTCGTCGTCACACCCCGGGTCGCCGACCGCAGCGCCCGGGCCCGCGTGGGCCGGTCGCTCGGGTACCTCGGCTACGGCCAGCTCGCCGGCCCCACCTGGGTCGCGCCGCGCCGCTCGCCGGAGTTCGACAGCGCCGCCGACCTCCTCGGGTCCGAGCCCGACGGGCGGCTCACGACGTTCCGGGCGGCGGCCGAGACCTCCGACGCCGAGCTGGCCCGCCGGGTCTGGGACCTCGACGCCCTGGCCGCCGCCTACGTCGACTTCCTCGCCGGGGTGGGCCGGGGACCCGTCCCCGACGACGCCGAGGCGGCCTTCGTCGAGCGGACCCTCCTCGTCCACCGGTGGCGACTGTTCCTCTTCTCCGACCCGGGCCTGCCCGCCGAGGTCCTGCCCGTGGACTGGCCGGGCCAGCAGGCGGCCCGGGCGTTCGACGAGCGGGCGGCGGCCCTCGACCCGGGTGCCGGCGCGCACGTCAACGCCTGGCTCCGGGCCGCCTGAGCGGCCGGACGGGTCAGCGCGGTCCGGCGAGACTGCCCTCCGGCAGCTCGAACCAGCGGAGGTGGTCGAAGCCCACGGACACCGTGGCCTGGGGGCCGGGTGCGGCGCCTCCCGCGGCGAGGACGGCCCGCCCCTCGGAGAGGTGCTCGGCGAGGGCGTCCTCCCCGAGCCGCTCGTGGAGCCGGGGCCAGGTGAGCCGGCCGTCCTCGTACCGTAGCCGCCCGAGCCGCATCGGCGGCTCGACCGGTCCGCCGCGGTGGGTCCACAGCCCGGTCGCGGGGGAGAACCGGTAGTCGCGCAGGAGCCGCTGTCCGTCGCGGGCGACGAGCCGGACGGCCTCGATGACGTAGTCGAGGACGGTGTCGGAGATGAAGTAGTTGAAGTTCACCCGGACCCACCCCGGCTTGATCCCCTCGCAGCCGTGGGCGACCTCGCGCTCGAGCTCGTGGCTGCGGGCGCGGTCGATCCCGAGGAGGTCGTGGCCGTAGGGCCCCGCGCACGAGCAGCCCCCGCGGGCCTGGATCCCGAAGAGGTCGTTGAGGAGTGCGACGACGAAGTTGTGGTGGAGGAAGCGCCCCGACCCGGTGCGGACGACGAACGAGACGATCGAGAGTCGCTCGGCCTCGGTGTTGCCGAGGATCTGGATCGCGGGCTCGGCGGACCACGCCTCGACGGCGCGCCGGAGGAAGGTGGCCTCCCGGGCCCGGATGAGGTCGACGCCGACGGCCTCCTTGAGCTGGAAGACCAGGCCCGCCCGGATCGACTCGATGATCGCCGGGGTGCCGCCCTCCTCGCGGTGGGCGACGTCGTCGAGGTAGTGGTGCTCGTCGCTCGCAACGTAGCTCACCGTGCCGCCCCCGGGGACGTCGGGGACCCGGTTCGTGCACAGCTCGCGGCGGACGACGAGGACCCCCGGGGTGCTCGGGCCGCCGATGAGCTTGTGGGGGCTGAGGAAGACGGCGTCCTTGGCCGCCCCCGCGACCGGGCCGCCCGACATCGCGATCCTGACGTAGGGCGCGGCCGCGGCGTAGTCCCAGAAGGCGAGCGCTCCGTGCTCGTGGAGCAGGGCGGTGATCCCGTCGGTGTCCGAGACGATGCCCGTGACGTTGCTCGCCGCCGAGAACGAGCCGATCCGCAGCGGCCGGTCCGCGTGCCGGACGAGCTCGTCCCGCAGCCGCATGGTGTCGATGTGCCCGTCGGCGTCCTGGGGGATGACGACGACGTCGGCGACCGACTCGCGCCAGACGAGCTCGTTCGAGTGGTGCTCGTAGGGCCCGATGAAGACGACCGGACGCTCGCTGGCGGGGATGTGCCGGGTGAGGTGGTGGCGGTCCTCGAGAGCGGAGGGGATCCGCAGGCCGAGGATGCCGACGAGCTTGTCGACCGCCCCGGTGCACCCCGACCCCGCGAAGATGACGACGGTCTCGTCGTCGGCGCCGACGGCGTCGTGGATGAGCGCCCGGGCGTCCTCGCGGAACCGGGTCGTCTGGAGACCCGTTCCGGAGGACTCCGTGTGGGTGTTCGCGTACCGGGGAAGGACCTCCTCGCGGATGAAGTCCTCGATGAAGGTCAGCGCCCGCCCGGACGCGGTGTAGTCGGCGTAGGTCACCCGCCGCGGGCCGTAGGGCCCGTGCATCACCTCGTCGTCGCCGATGACCGACTCGCGGATCGTCGCGAGCAGGGGGGAGTCGGCGCCCTCCGGGGCGGCTCCGCTGGCGTGCGTCATGATGGCCAGCATAGGGACGAGACCGGCCCGGGACCACGACGACGAGGAGCGCCCCCCGATGAGCACACCCGAGCAGTCCACCGTGGCCGTCGAGCGCCGCGGCGGCGTCGCGACCGTCCGGATCGAGCGGCCGGAGGCGATGAACGCCCTCGACCTCGCGACGAAGTCCGCGCTCCTCGCCGCGCTCCGCGAGGTCGCGGACGACGGGGACGTCCGGTGCGTCGTCCTCACCGGCGCCGGTGACCGGGCGTTCTGCGTCGGTCAGGACCTGCGTGAGCACGTCGAGCTCATGCGCGCCGGCGACGCGTCGCTCGCGACGACGGTGACCGAGCACTACAACCCCATCGTCGAGCTCCTCGCGACGATGGACAAGCCGGTCGTCGCCGCGCTCAACGGCGTCGCCGCGGGGGCCGGCGCGGCCTTCGCCTTCGCCGCGGACCTGCGGATCATGGTCGACACGGCCGGGGTCAACCTCGCCTTCGCGGGTATCGCCCTCTCGTGCGACTCCGGGTCATCGTGGACCCTCCAGCGGCTCGTCGGTCCCGCCCGGGCCAAGGAGCTCCTCCTCCTCCCGCGGACGGTCCCCGCCGCGGAGTGCCTCGAGCTCGGGCTCGCGACCCGAGTGGTCGCGACCGCGGACCTCGGCGCGACCGTCGACGATCTCGCCTCGACCCTCGCCCAGGGACCGACGCTCGCCTACGGCTCGATCCGGCGCGCCCTCGCCTTCAGCGCGGGGAACCCGCTCGCGGCCTCCCTCGCCCACGAGGCGGAGCTCATGGGCCGGACCGGGGCGACCGCGGACCACGCGGCGGCCGTCGACGCCTTCCTCGCCAAGGAGACGCCGACGTTCACGGGCCGGTGAGCGCCCCCGTCAGGGCGGGCTCGCGTTCCACGGCGTGTAGGTGAGCAGGGCGGCCGTCCACCAGAACATCCCGACGACGAGAAGGGCGACGACGACGACGACCCGGCGCCGCCAGTGCGGGACGACCCGCCCGCCGGAGGACGTCCGCATCGCGACGCTCGCGACGAGCGCGGCGAGCGGGAGGTCGAGGAGGAGGAAGCGCCACATGCTCGTGATCGGCCGGACGACGGCGAAGAGGTAGAGCGGGTAGGCGAGCGCCCACCCCCGCACCTCGATGGGCAGCCAGCGTCCGTGCCGGCCGAGGACGAGGGCGATGTAGGTCCCGACGAGGGCGACCATGACGGCGACCGCGAACAGCCCGCGCTCCTCCCACGCCCAGCTCAGCCAGAGGACGAACGGGCCCTTCTCGGGCTGCTGCCCCCACGCCGCCTGGACGTCGAAGAAGGCGTTGGGCAGCCCGGTGAGCCACCCCACGGTCATCGGCCAGGCGACCGCGGAGGCCCCGGTGACGAGGAGGAGGACGGCGGCCGCCGCCCGCGAGCCCCGCAGCGGCACGCCACCGGCGGCCCGCTCCTCCCGCCACCGGACCGCGAGGTGGACGAGCACGGCGACGCCGAGCGCGGGCGCGACGGGGCGGGCGTAGCCGAGGACCGGGACGACGAGCGCGAGGGGCCAGTACCGACGCCGCATGAGGAGCAGGAGCGCCGCGGCGACGAGGGCGACCGCGAGCGCCTCGCTGTACGGCACGAGGAGGATGCCCGTCGCGGGGTAGAAGCACCACAGGCAGGCGGCGACGAGGGCGAGCCGCTCCCGCTCCGGCTGCGGCGAGGCGTGCGCGGTGTGCCCGAGGACCTTCCACACGAGCACCGTCCCGACGGCCCCGAGCGCGACGTTGAGGGCGACCGCCGCGCCGGTGAACGGCAGCCCGGCGAGCATGAGGCCGCGGACGAGGAGCGGGAAGGCGGGGAAGAAGGCCCATGCGCTGTACGTCAGCCGTCCGGTCACCGGGTCCGCGGGGAGGGGCACGGGGTAGCCCTGCTCGGCGATCCTCCGGTACCACTGCGCGTCCCAGAGGCCGAACATGTCGCCGGTCCCGGGGTCGAGGTGTCCCACCCCCGCGGGGGCCTGGGCGAGGTGGGCGGCGGTGGCGATGGCGAGGAGGGCGAGCACCCGGCTCACGACGTAGACGACGAGAAGGGACCGGACGGGGTGCTCGAGCGCCCACCGGACCACCCGGTCCCACCCGCCCGCGGTGGGCAGCGCCGACGTCACGTCGGCGAGCGCCCGGTCCCGGACCGGACCGACCCGGACCGGTGGCACCCGAGGAGGTGGTCGTCCACGAGGCCGCACGCCTGCATCGTCGCGTACATCGTCGTCGGCCCGACGAAGGCGAAGCCCGCCCGTTTCAGCGCCGCGGCGAGCGCCACCGACTCCGGTGAGGTGGCCGGGACGTCGGCGAGCGACCGCGGCGGCCGGTGAGCTCCCGGGGCGTGGCGCCAGACGAGGGCGTCGAGCCCACCGGAGGAGCGCAGCGCGAGGACGGCGCCGGCGTTGGCGACAGCCGCCTCGACCTTGCGCCGGTTGCGGATGATCCCCGGGTCGGCGAGGAGCGCCTCGCGCTCGGCGTCGCCGTACCCGGCGACGACCTCGGGGTCGAACCCGGCGAAGGCCCGCCGGAACCCCTCACGCCGGCGGAGGATCGTCAGCCAGGACAGCCCGGACTGGAAGCCCTCGAGGGTGATCCGCTCGAAGAGCGCCTGCTCCCCCCGGACCGGGACCCCCCACTCGGCGTCGTGGTAGGCCCGGTAGTCCGCCGGCGCGTCCCCCCAGGGGCAGCGGGCGAGCCCGTCGGCGCCGACGACGACGTCAGCCACCGGCGGCCTCCCGGCCGGCTCGGGCGTCGGCCTCGGCGACCATCCCGTCGAGCGCGCGACCGAAGAGGACCGCGCCCAGCCGCCGCGACGCCGGGGCGAGGAGCCGCGACAGGCCCCGCGGCCGGGGCCCGAGCTCCTCGGTCCACGCGACGACGCTCCCCCCGTCGGGGCCAGGACCGACGGTGACGTCGGCCCAGCCGAGCAGGACCCGCCCGACCTTGACCAGGCGCATCCGACCCGAGCCCGTCTCCCCGTCCGGGGGGGCCCACAGGGTGATGACCATGGCGTCGGAGAACCCCACCGGTCCGAGACCGGTGACGCCGGCGAACCCCCAGCCGAGCCGGGTCGGTCCGGGGTCGGTGACCATCCGGGTCAGCGGGATCCACCGGCCGTGGGCGCCGACGTCGGTGACGACCGCCCACAGGGTCGCCGGGTCGGCGACGCTCCGCCGGGTCAGGGTGAAGGCCATGCGGGTCCTCCGCTCTCGCTGACCCCGCCGGCCGGTCCACCGTCGTCCGGGGCGGGACGGACGGCGCGCCCGCCGCCGAGCCGGGCGATCTCGTCCTCCTGCTCGGCGAGCCGGGCGGCGAGCCGGGCGAGGACGTCGTCGACCTGGTCCATGCGATAGCCCCGCGCAGCGGTGTCGAAGCGGACGCCGGCCACGTCCTCGGCGGACGGGACGACGGGCAGGCGGGTGTCGGGCCGGGTGCGGGTGGGCTCGGACAGCGGGTCCCAGGGCAGCCGGCCGGCGGCGAGCGCACCGACGACGGCGACGAGCGCCACCGCGACGCAGATGAGGAACACCCAGATCACGGCGTCACTCCGGGTTGACGGCCGGCACGGCGTCGTCGGCCTCGGTGATGATGCGCACGGCCTCGGCGACGTCGTCGCTGAGGTGGAGGAGCTCGAGGTCGTGCTCTGCCACCGTCCCGGTCGCGAGCGCGCTCGTCCGGAGCCAGTCGAGCAGCCCGGACCAGTACGCCGAGCCCATGAGGACGATGGGGAAGCGGGTGACCTTGCGGGTCTGGACGAGGGTGACCGCCTCGAAGAGCTCGTCGAGCGTGCCGAACCCGCCGGGGAGGACGAGGAAGCCCCGGGAGTACTTGACGAACATCGTCTTCCGCGCGAAGAAGTACCGGAAGTTCACCCCGATGTCGACGAACTCGTTGAGCCCCTGCTCGAAGGGGAGCTCGATCCCGAGTCCGACCGAGGTCCCTCCGGCGTCGAGGGCGCCCTTGTTCGCCGCCGCCATCGCCCCCGGGCCGCCGCCGGTGATGACCGCGTAGCCTGCGCCCGCGAGCGCCGCCCCGGCCTCCTCGGCGAGGGTGAAGAACGGGTCGTCGGGTCGGGTCCGGGCCGAGCCGAAGACGCTGACGGCCGGGCCGAGCTCGGCGAGGGTGCCGAACCCCTCGACGAACTCGCTCTGGATCCGCAGGACCCGCCACGGGTCGGCGTGGACCCAGTCGGTCGGCCCTCGGCTGTCGAGCAGCCGCTGGTCGGTCGTCGTCCCCGGCACCTGCGAGCGCCGGAGCGTCACCGGGCCCTGCTGGTGGGCGGTCTCCCTCGGAGGTGTCGTCACGGGCGGCCTCCTCACGCGAGCCAGCGGAGCATCGCGCCCTCGGCGTCGCGCAGCTCGGCGACGGGACAGCGCTCGTCGTCGGTGTGGGCGAGGTTGGGGTCGCCGGGGCCGAAGTTCACCGCGGGCACGCCGAGGGCGGAGAACCGGGCGACGTCGGTCCACCCCTGCTTGCCGACGACGTCGACACCGAGGGCCTCGACGAACGCCTTCGCCGCGGGGAGGTCGAGACCGGGCAGCGCCCCGCCGGCGTTGTCGCGGACGACGAGGTCGTACCCGGCGAGGACCTCGCCGACCCGGGCGAGGGCCTCCTCCTCGGTGGTGTCCGGCGCGTAGCGGTAGTTCACCGTGACGACGCACCGGTCGGGGATGACGTTCCCGGCGATCCCGCCGCTGATCGAGGTCGCGTTGAGGGCCTCGTGATACTCCAGCCCGTCGATGACGGCGGTCCGCGGCTCCCAGGCGACGAGCCGGCCGAGGAGGTCGTGGGCAGCGTGGATCGCGTTCCGGCCGTTCCAGGGGCGGGCGGAGTGGGCGGCCACCCCGGGCACGGTCGCCTCGACCCGGAGGGTCCCCTTGCACCCGCCCTCGACGACCGCCGAGGTCGGCTCGAGGAGGACGGCGAAGTCCGCCTCGAGGAGGTCGGGTCGCTGCTGCTCGACGTGGAGGAGGCCGTTGTACGCGCTGTCGATCTCCTCGCCCTCGTAGAAGACGTACGTGACGTCCCGGGAGGGCTCCGGGACGGTCGCGGCGAGGCGGAGCTGGACGGCGACGCCACCCTTCATGTCGACCGTGCCCCGACCGACGAGGTCGCCCCCCTCCTCGCGGGTCGGGAGGTTCCGTGGGTCCCGGGTCACCGGGACGGTGTCGATGTGCCCGGCGAGGACGACCCGCTCCCCACGGCCGAGGTCGGTCCGGGCGACGAGGGTGTTGCCGAGCCGGGTCACCGTGAGGTGGTCCAGCGGTGCGAGAGCCGCCTCGATGGCGTCGCAGAGGCGTTCCTCGTCGCGGCTCTCCGACTCGATGTCGCAGAGCGCCGCGGTGAGGGCGACGACGTCGGCGGTGAGGTCGAGGGTGGGCGTCGGCTCGGGGTCGAGTGCCATGCGACTCACCCTATCCGCGCCCGTCGGCGCCGCGACGGCCTCTCCTACGCTAGGGCCATGACCACGACGCGCGCCGCCTGGGGCCACGGCCTCGCCACGACGACCGACGGGGGCCAGGTGCTCGACGCGTGGTACCCCTCACCAGCGCTCGGGGAACGCCCCGCCGACGCCCCCGTCCCGGACGAGCTCGAGGCCCTCGCCGTCACCGACGGCGTGCGGGGCGTCCGCCGCGACCTCGTCACCACGGAGGTCGACCTCGACGCCCCGCCGGCGGACCCGGCCGACGCCTACCTCCGCCTCCACCTGCTCAGCCACTGCCTCGTCGAGCCGAACACGGTCAACCTCGACGGGCTCTTCGGCGTCCTCACCAACGTCGTGTGGACGACCCAGGGGCCGTGCGCCGTCGACGGCTTCGAGACGACCCGGGCCCGGATGCAGGCTCGCGGGCCGGTCACCGTGCTCGGCGTCGACAAGTTCCCCCGGATGACGGACTACGTCGTCCCCGCCGGCGTGCGGATCGGGGACGCCGACCGCGTCCGGCTCGGAGCGCACCTCGCATCCGGGACGACCGTCATGCACGAGGGCTTCGTCAACTTCAACGCGGGGACCCTCGGCAGCTCCATGATCGAGGGACGGCTCAGCCAGGGGGTCGTCGTCGGCGACGGCTCGGACGTCGGCGGAGGCGCCTCGACGATGGGGACCCTCTCCGGGGGCGGGACCGAGCGCGTCCGGATCGGGCGGCGCTGCCTCCTCGGCGCCGAGGCCGGGCTCGGGATCGCGCTCGGCGACGACTGCGTCGTCGAGGCGGGCCTGTACCTCACGGCGGGGACGAAGGTCACCCTCGCCGACGGCACCGTCGTCAAGGCCCGGACGTTGTCCGGGGTGGACGGGCTGCTCTACCGCCGCAACTCGGTGACCGGGGCCGTCGAGGCCCGGGCACGCGAGGGCCACGGCGTCGCCCTCAACGAGGCCCTCCACGTCAACGACTGACCGCGATGGCCGCCGCACCGGACCGGACTGCCGGCCTGCCCGCGCACCGAGCCACCGAGCCACCGAGCCACCGAGCCACCGAGCCACCGAGCCACCGACGACGCTCCCACCCCGACCCGAACCGACAGGACGACACATGCCGCGACGGCCCCCGCGCGCGCCTCTCGCCGAGGACGACTCCCCGCCCCGGCGATGGGTGACCCGGTCCCTCGTCACGGTCCTCGTCCTCTCGCTCGGCGGGGCGGTGTGGTTCGGCGCCCGCGACGTCATCCTCGGGTTCGTCCAGCCCCGCTGCCGGGCGACCGCGCTCGGGCAGAGCGTCACCTACACGCCCGAGCAGATGCACCACGCGGCGACGATCACCGCCGTGGCGATGAGGCGCGGCCTGCCTGCCCGGGCGGCGACCATCGCCGTCGCGACGTCCATCCAGGAGTCGAAGCTGCGGAACATCACCTACGGGGACCGGGACAGCCTCGGGCTCTTCCAGCAGCGCCCGTCCCAGGGGTGGGGCACCGCCGAGCAGATCCTCGACCCCGTCCACGCCACGAACGCGTTCTACGACGCGCTCGTCAAGATCGACGGGTACGGGCGGATGCCGATCACGAAGGTCGCCCAGGCCGTCCAGCGCAGCGCCTACCCCGAGGCGTACGCCGACCACGAGCAGGAGGGCAGGATCCTCGCGTCCGCGCTCAGCGGGTACTCCCCCGGGGGGCTTGGCTGCCGGCTCGACGACCCCACCGGGACGACCGACGGCGGGGCGCTCCGCCGGGCCCTCCGCAGGGAGGTCGGGGTCACCGCTCGCCCCCGGGGCGGTGACCTCGTCGTCACCGCCGGTACCCCACGCTCGGCGTGGGCGGTGGGGGCGTGGGCAGTCGCCCAGGCCCAGGCGCACGAGCTCCGCTCGGTCACCGTCGGCGACCGCCAGTGGACCCGGACCCGGGCCGAGAGCGGCTGGTCGTGGCACCCGGCGGACGCCCCGCAGGGGACGACGACCGTCGTCCTCGCGACGTCCTGAGCGGGCCGCTACCGCCGCGACCTCGTCGCGGGCTGCGGGGACGCCCCGTCGTCGGGGGCCGCCGTCGCGGGGAGGATCCCGGGCACGGCGTCCGCGAGGGCCGAACGCCAGTCCCGGACCGGGGCGAGCCCGGCCCGGAACCAGCGGTCGTGCCCGAGGACGCTGTACCCCGGGCGGGGCGCCGGCCTCGGGAACGCCGCGGAGGTCGTCGCGACCACCCGGTCCGGGTCGAGACCGAGCCGGGTGAACAGCTCGCGGGCGAGCCCGTACCACGTCGTCTCGCCCGCCGACGTGCCGTGCCACACCCCGTACGGCGCCCCGGCACCGACGATCCGGACGACCGCGTCGGCCAGGTCGACCGTCCACGTCGGCTGCCCGCGCTGGTCGTCGACGACGCTGACCCGCTCGCCCTCCCCCGCGAGCCGGCTCATCGTCGCGAGGAAGTTCCCCCCGCCAGCCCCGTAGAGCCAGGCGGTCCGCACGACCCACGACCGGGGGCAGGACGCCCGGACGGCCCACTCCCCCGCGGCCTTCGTCCGGCCGTACGCCGTCCGGGGCGAGAGGGGGGCGTCCTCGGCGTAGGGGAGGTCCGCGTCCCCGGCGAAGACGTAGTCGGTCGAGACGTGGACGAGCCGGGCGGCCCGGGCCTCGCAGGCCCGGGCGAGGTTGGCCGCGCCGGTCGCGTTGACGGCGAAGGCGTCGGACTCGCGGGCCTGGGCCTCGTCGACGGCCGTCCACGCAGCCGCGTTGACGACGACGTCGTGGCCGTCGACGGCGGCGAGGCATGCCGTCGGGTCGGTGACGTCGAGCTCGGACCGGGTGGCGGCGGTGACGTCGTGGCCGGCGGCGGCGAGCGCGGGGACGAGGTCCCGCCCGAGCATCCCGCCGGCACCGGCGACGAGCCACCTCATGCCGGCAGGCCCGCCCGGGCCTTGAGCGGTCGCCACCAGTCCTCGTGCTCGCGGTACCAGGCGACGACGTCGGCGAGCCCCTGGGAGAAGGCGACCTCCGGGGCGTACCCGAGCTCGTCGCGGACCTTGCCGACGTCGACGGAGTAGCGGCGGTCGTGGCCCTTGCGGTCCGCGACCGGCTCGACCATGTCCCACCCGGCGCCGCACGCCTCGAGGAGGAGGCCGGTGAGCTCCCGGTTCGTCAGCTCGGTCCCGCCGCCGATGTTGTACACCTCCCCCGCACGCCCGGAGGACCGGACGAGCTCGATGCCGCGGCAGTGGTCGTCGACGTGGAGCCAGTCCCGGACGTTGAGCCCGTCGCCGTAGAGCGGGACGGGGATCCCGTCGAGGAGGTTGGTGACGAAGAGGGGAATGACCTTCTCCGGGAAGTGGTACGGGCCGTAGTTGTTCGAGCACCGGGTGATGCTCACCGGGAGCCCGTGGGTGCGGAAGTACGAGCGGGCGAGGAGGTCCGAGGACGCCTTCGAGGCCGAGTACGGCGAGTTCGGCTCGAGCGGGTGGGTCTCCGGCCACGAGCCCTCGGAGATCGACCCGTAGACCTCGTCGGTCGAGACGTGGACGAACCGCTCGACGCCGTGCCTGAGGGCCGCGTCGAGGAGGGTCTGGGTGCCGACGACGTTCGTCATGACGAAGTCCGCCGCCCCGAGGATCGAGCGGTCGACGTGCGACTCGGCGGCGAAGTGGACGACCTCGTCGGCCTCGCGGACGAGGTCGTCGACGAGTGCCGTGTCGAGGATGTCCCCCTCGACGAAGGTGAGCCGCGGGGAGTCCTCGACCGGCGCGAGGTTGGCGCGGTTCCCGGCGTACGTGAGCTTGTCGAGGACGACGACGTCCACCCCGTCCACCCCGGGGTAGTCCCCGGCGAGGGCGTGCCGGACGTAGTTCGAGCCGATGAACCCGGCGGCGCCGGTGACGAGAAGCATGCTCGCAGGCTAGCAACGGCGTTCACGGTCAACCCCGCACATACGCGAAGGTCCACGGTTAGTCTCACCAGTCATGAAGGGGATCATCCTCGCCGGGGGCGCGGGGACACGGCTGCACCCGGTCACCCGGGCAGTGAGCAAGCAGCTCATGCCCGTCTACGACAAGCCGATGGTCTACTACCCGCTCTCGACCCTGATGATGGCCGGGATCCGGGAGGTGCTCGTCATCACCACCCCGGAGGACTCCGAGGCGTTCCGCCACCTCCTCGGCGACGGGTCGGTGTGGGGGATGCGGCTCGAGTACGCCGTGCAGCCGAACCCGGACGGGCTCGCCCAGGCCTTCGTCATCGGGGCTGACTTCGTCGGCGGCGACACGGTCGCCCTCGTCCTCGGGGACAACATCTTCTTCGGCCCGGGCCTGGGGACCTCCCTCCGGGGCAACGCCGACGTCGTCGGGGGCCACGTCTTCGCCCAGCACGTCGCCGACGCGTCTGCCTACGGCGTCGTCGAGTTCGACTCCGAGGGGAGGGTCCTCTCGATCGAGGAGAAGCCCGAGCACCCGCGGTCGAGCTACGCCGTGCCGGGGCTGTACTTCTACGACAGCTCCGTCGTCGAGGTCGCCCGGGGCCTGCGCCCGAGCGCCCGGGGGGAGCTGGAGATCACCGACGTCAACGACCACTACCTCCGCCGGGACACGCTCCGGGTGACGGTCCTCCCCCGGGGGACGGCGTGGTTCGACACGGGGACCTTCCAGGGCCTGCTCGACGCCTCCCAGTTCGTCCACGTCGTCGAGGCCCGCCAGGGGCAGAAGATCGGGTGCGTCGAGGAGGTCGCCTGGCGCAACGGCTGGATCGACGACGCCGCGCTCGCCGAGCTCGCGGACGCCCTCGCCAAGAGCGGGTACGGCGGCTACCTCCACGGGCTCCTCGAGCAGGGGCCCGGCTGATGGACGTCCGCGCGCTCCGCATCGACGGCGCGTGGGAGGTCACCCCGCGGCAGTTCCCGGACGGGCGTGGCGTCTTCCTCGAGTCCTTCCGCGGTGACCGGCTCGCCGACGTCGTCGGGCACCGCCCGGACATCGTCCAGACGAACGTCTCCGTGTCGAGCCGGGGCACGCTCCGGGGCATCCACTTCGCCGACGTCCCACCCTCCCAGGCGAAGTACGTCACCGTCGTCTCCGGCTCGGTCCTCGACTTCGTCGTCGACGTCCGGGTCGGGTCACCGACGTTCGGGCAGTGGGAGTCGGTGCTCCTCGACACCCGGGACCGCCGCGCCGTCTACCTCTCCGAGGGGCTCGGCCACGCGTTCTGCGCGCTCGAGGACGGCTCGACGGTGGTGTACCACTGCACCGCGGCCCACGCCCCCGGCCGGGAGCACGGCGTCGACCCGCTCGACCCGGAGGTGGGCCTCGAGCTCCCTCACGGCGTCGAGCCCGTCCTCTCCGAGAAGGACCGCGCCGCCCCCGGGCTCCGCCGGGCCGCGGCCGAGGGCCGGCTCCCCACCCTCGACGCGTGCCGAGCGTGGCAGGACACCCTCGGCCGCGCCGGAAGGTGAGGGGCTCCCGGGAGCCGGGCGGTCAGCGGTCGGCGACGGGGACGTAGGCGCGCTCGCGCTCGCCGACGTAGACCTGACGGGGCCGGCCGATCTTCGTGCTCGGGTCCTGGATCATCTCGCGCCACTGGGCGATCCACCCCGGCAGACGCCCGAGCGCGAAGAGGACGGTGAACATGTTCGTCGGGAAGCCCATGGACTTGTAGATGAGCCCGGTGTAGAAGTCGACGTTCGGGTAGAGGCGCCGCTCGACGAAGTAGTCGTCCTCGAGGGCGGTCTGCTCGAGCTTGAGGGCGATCTGGAGGAGCTCGTCGTTGACCCCGTTCTTGTTGAGGATCGTGTCCGCGGTCGTCTTGATGATCTTGGCCCTCGGGTCGTAGTTCTTGTAGACCCGGTGGCCGAAGCCCATGAGCTTGACGCCCGCCTCCTTGTTCTTCACCCGCCTGACGAAGGTGTCGACGTCCCCGCCGTCGGCCCTGATCTGCTCGAGCATCTCGAGGACCGACTGGTTCGCTCCGCCGTGGAGCGGGCCGAAGAGGGCGTTGATCCCGGCCGAGACCGAGGCGAACAGGTTGGCCTGCGAGGAGCCGACGAGCCGGACGGTCGCGGTCGAGCAGTTCTGCTCGTGGTCGGCGTGGAGGACGAGGAGCTGCTCGAGGGCGTCCACCATGTCCGGGTCGAGGTCGTACGGCTCGGCGGGGAACCCGAACGTCATCCGGAGGAAGTTCTCGGTGAGCGAGAGCGAGTTGTCCGGGTAGAGGAACGGCTGCCCCATCGTCTTCTTGTACGCGTACGCGGCGATCGTCGGGAGCTTCGCGAGGAGCCGGACCGTGGAGATCTCGACCTGCTCCTGGTCGAACGGGTCGAGGCTGTCCTGGTAGAAGGTCGACAGCGCCGAGACGGCGGAGGAGAGCACCGGCATCGGGTGGGCGTCCCGGGGGAAGCCCTGGAAGAAGCCCCGGAGATCCTCGTGGAGGAGGGTGTGCCGGCGAACCCGGGCGTCGAAGTCCGCGAGCTCGCTGGCACTCGGGAGCTCGCCGTAGATGAGGAGGTAGGCGACCTCGAGGTACGTGCTCTGCTGGGCGAGCTGCTCGATGGGGTAGCCCCGGTACCGGAGGATCCCGGCGTCCCCGTCGATGTACGTCACGGCGCTCGAGCACGACGCCGTGTTGACGAAGCCGGAGTCAAGGGTGACGTTGCCCGTCTCCTTGAGCAGCTTGCTGATGTCGTAGCCGTTGTTGCCCTCGCTGGCCTCGACGAGGGGGAGGTCGAGGTGCGTGCCGGCCGCGGCGAGCGTGGCGCCGTCGGATGCGTCGTTGGTCATGTCACCGGTTCCTTCGTGTGCGGGTCGCAGGTCGGTCGCGACGGGCCGGTCGGACGCCGTCTCCTTCGCGCCGACGCTACCCCAGACCGGGCGCGACGTCGGTCCTGGGTGAGTTCTCATTGTCGGCGACCCCGCCGTGGCGGTGGTCCGCCCGGCCGAGGCGCTCGGATGCGGCCGCGATCCGCTCGTCGGACGCGGTGAGGGCGACCCGGACGTGCTCGCGCCCGGCGGCGCCGTAGAACGTCCCGGGCGCGACGAGGACGCCCCGCTCCGCGAGCCGGTCGACGGTGGTCGCGCTCGGCTCGCCGGCCGTCGCCCAGAGGTAGAGGCCGGCTTCGGAGTGGTCGACCCGCAGCCCGAACCGCCCGAGGGCCGGGCGGAGGACCCCGCGCCGGGCGGCGTACCGCTCGCGCTGCTCGCGGACGTGGGCGTCGTCGGCGAGCGCGGCCACCATGGCCCGCTGGACCGGCCACGGGACGATCATCCCGGCGTGCTTGCGGACCTCCCGCAGGCCCGCGACGAGCCCGGGGTCACCGGCGACGAACGCGGCCCGGTACCCGGCGAGGTTGGACTGCTTGCTCAGCGAGTACACGGCCAGGAGACCGGTGTGGTCGCCGCCACAGACCCGCGGGTCGAGGATGCTCGGGGCGCTCCCCGTCCCCCCGGCGCTCCCGCCGCCCTCGGTGTCCCGCCAGTCGAGCTCGGCGTAGCACTCGTCGCTCGCGACGACGACGCCGTGCCGCCGGGCCCATGCGACGACCTTCGCGAGGTGGTCGACACCGAGCACCTTCCCGGTCGGGTTGCCGGGGCTGTTGACCCAGAGCAGCCGCGGGGCGGTCGCCGCGGTGACCGGCCCCAGTGCGGTGAGGCCGTCGACGACCCGCGCCCGGGCTCCCGCGAGCCGCGCGCCGACGTCGTAGGTCGGGTAGGCGACGGCGGGGATGCCGACGGTGTCGTCCGGTCCCAGCCCGAGGAGGGTCGGGAGCCAGGCGACGAGCTCCTTGCTCCCGACCGTCGGGAGGACGCCGGCCGGGTCGACGCCGGGCACGCCGCGGCGGCGGGCGAACCACGCGGCAACGGCCTCGCGCAGGTCGGGGGTCCCCCACGTCTGCGGGTACCCCGGCGCGTCGGCGGCCGCGCAGAGGGCGGCGCGGACGACCTCGGGGGTCGGGTCGACGGGGGTCCCGACGGAGAGGTCGACGATCCCCCCGGGCACCCTGCTCGCCCGCTCCCGGGCGGGGGCGAGCGAGTCCCAGGGGAAGTCGGGGAGGTCGGTCCTCACGGTCGCGCCGACGCTGCCGTCCGGACGCCCGGGCGGCTCACTCGTCGTGCTCCTGCGGGGGGAGGTCGGCGATGATCGGGTGGTCCTTGTTGATGAGCCCGAGCTTGGCGGCGCCCCCGGGGCTGCCGAGGTCGTCGAAGAACTCGACGTTCGCCTTGTAGTACTCGGCCCACTCCTCGGGGACGTCGTCCTCGTAGTAGATCGCCTCGACCGGGCACACCGGCTCGCACGCACCGCAGTCGACGCACTCGTCCGGGTGGATGTACAGCGAGCGCTCACCCTCGTAGATGCAGTCGACAGGACACTCCTCGATGCAGGCCTTGTCCTTGAGGTCCACACAGGGCTGGGCGATGACGTAGGTCATGGACCTGATCCTCCTCGGGCGTGACGCGGTCGTCCCACCATCGTATGCGGCACCGCCACCCCGCGGCGTCCGGGGCGGGCGCGGGGACGACACTAGACCCATGCCCGACCCGACCTCCGACCTGCCCACCGGGGCGCGGGTCGTCCTGCGGCGCCGCCTCGCCGCGGACGAGCTCGGACCGGGCGGCGAGCGGCTCACCGACGTCGTCGGGGACCTCACCGGCGCCGACCCCACCCACCTCGTCGTCGGCACCCGGGGGGGCGAGGTGACGGTGGCCCGGCGCGACGTCATCGCCGCGAAGGTCATCCCGCCCCGCCCGACCCGGCGCGGGGAGACGCACCGGGTGGTGGGCGTCGCCGAGCTCGAGCGGCTCACCGTCGAGGGGAACCCGCCGCTCGAGCGCGCCTGGCTCGGCGGGTGGCTCCTGCGCGCCGGCGGCGGCTACACCGCCCGGGCGAACTCCGTCCTCCCCCTCGGCGACCCCGCACGACCGCTCGGGGACGCGCTCGAGGCCGCAGAGCAGTGGTACCGCGACCGGGGGCTGCGGCCCCTCGTCGCGGTCTACGGACCGGAGGGCGCGGAGATCGGCACGAACCCGCTCGGCGCGGGCCTGCTCGCGCGCGGCTACACCCCGATGACGCGGGCGTTCGTCATGACCGCCGCGGTGGCCGACATCGACGTCGCCGCGCGCCTGGACGGCGTGCGGGTCGAGGTCTCGACGGAGCTCGGCGACGCCTGGCTGGCGGCCTCCGACGGGCGCGCCGACGAGCACCCGGAGGCCGCGCGGACCGTCATCGGCGGCCCGCCCCGCCAGGCGTTCCTCCTCGCGCGCGACGACCGACCCCGGGGCGAGGCGCTCGGCGTCGTCCGGGCTCCGGTGTCCGGCACCTGGGGCGGTCTCTTCGGCCTCCACGTCCGGCCGGCGGCCCGACGCCGGGGCCTCGGCCGGGCGCTCACGGCGGCGGCGGTCGCGCAGCTCCGGGACGCCGGCGCGACGTCGGTCTACCTCCAGGTGACCCGGGACAACGTCGACGCCATCCGGCTCTACGCCGCGATGGGGTTCACGACCCACCACGAGTACGTCTACCTCGGGGCCTGACCTCCGGGCGCTCGCTCGGATCCTCACGCCGTCGTCGTCAGTCGAGCCCACCCGACCGACTCCTCGACGCTCCGGGCCTGACCTCCGGGCGCTCGCTCGGATCCTCACGCCGTCGTCGTCAGTCGAGCCCGTCCGACCGACTCCTCGACGCTCCGGGCCTCACTCGCCGGGCGCTCGCTCGGATCCTCACGCCGTCGTCGTCAGTCGAGCACACCGTAGCGGCCGCGGTAGTACAGCAGCGCGGCGTCGGGGTCGTCGGCGATCGACAGCGCGTGGACCTCGCCGACGACGATGCTGTGGTCCCCGGCCGGGTGGACGTCCGTCGTCCGGCACTCGAGCGTCGCGAGCGACCGGTCGAGCAACGCGACGCCGGTCGCCTCGCCGCGGTGGACGTCGATCCGGTCGAGCTGGCCGTGCAGGGGTCGGCCCGGCGTCGAGAGCCAGTCGGCGGCCGGGCGGTCGCCGGCGCCGAGGACGCTGACGCCCCACACCCCGGCGTCGAGGACGGCGTCGTGGAAGCGCGCGTCCTGCTCGACGCAGACGAGGACGAGCAGCGGGTCGAGCGAGACCGAGGTGAGCGCGTTCGCCGTCATCGCGTGGTCGTGCCCGGCCGAGAACGTCGTGAGCACGCTCACCCCCGTCGCGAAGCGGCCCATCGCCTGCCGGAACAGGTCGCGCTCCTCGTCGGTCGTCGTCATCGTCATCGCCCCTCCTCGTCGGTCAGGCCGGCCCGGGCCTCGCCGGCCACGGTGTCAGGCGCCCCGGGGAGGGCACGCGTCCGCCCCGTCCCGGCGTCGAGCCGGGCGTACCCCTCGCGGCCGGGGAGGCGGGCCGCCACGAGGTTGGACAGGGCGTACGTCCGCTCCCGGACGACGACCTGGGTCCGGTGCCCGCGCAGCGCGGCCGCCTGGCGCGGGACGAGCCGCTCGTCGACGACGGCGTGGGTGACCTCGGCGTCCGGGCGGACCGACGGCGGGTACGGCGCGTCGGGCGTCGGGAGCGACCACCCGGCGACCTCGTCCGGGTGCGCCGCGAGCCAGGCGCGGTCCTCCCGGGCCCAGGTGAGCGGCGTGAGGACGGCGTACAGCCTCGGCGCGGCAGGCATCCCGGCGAGCGCCCCGCACGTCACCCGGTGGGCCTGGACGTGGTCGGGGTGCCCGTAGCCGCCGTGTCGGTCGTAGGTGACGACGACGTCGGGAGCGAGCTCGGCGACGACGTCGCGGACGAGCCCGGCGGCCGCGTCGACGTCGGCGTTCGCGAACGCGTTGGGACGGCTCGCGCTCGGCGTCCCTGCCATGCCGGAGTCGCGGTACCGGGACCCCGTCTCCGTCACCGGGTCCTCGCCGAGCACGCGGTGGCCGCTCACCCCGAGCTCCACCATGGCGCGGCGGAGCTCGTCGCGCCGCCACGGCCCGAGCCGGTCGTCGGCGTCCGCGGCGAGGTGGGCGAGCTCCGGGGGAATGACCTCGCCCTCCTCGCCGAGGGTGCAGGTGAGGACGTGGACCTCGTCACCCCGGCGGACGTGGTGGGCCATCGCCACCCCGGTCGTCAGGGTCTCGTCGTCGGGATGAGCGTGGACGAAGAGGAGGCGCGCCGGCTCCCGGCGCACGGCGCTCAGGAGTTCCGGGCGCGGGCGGCGGCCCGGGCCCGGAGGTTCTGGTCGAGCTCGACCTTGCGGATCCGGACGCTGTCCGGCGTCACCTCGACGCACTCGTCCTCACGGCAGAACTCGAGCGACTGCTCGAGGCTGAGCCGACGGGGCGGGACGATCTTCTCGAAGTTGTCCGACGAGGACGCCCGGACGTTCGTCAGCTTCTTCTCCTTGGTGATGTTGACGTCCATGTCGTCGGCGCGCGAGTTCTCGCCGACGATCATCCCCTCGTACACCTCGGTCGTCGGCTCGACGAAGAGCGTGCCCCGCTCCTGGAGGTTGACCATGGCGTACCCCGTGACGGCGCCGCTCCGGTCCGAGACGAGCGAGCCACTCGTCCGGGTCGTGATCGCCCCGAACCACGGCTCGTACCCCTCGAAGACGTGGTGGGCGATGCCGGTGCCGCGGGTCTCGGTGAGGAACTCGGTCCGGAAGCCGATGAGCCCGCGCGAGGGGACGAGGAACTCCATCCGGATCCAGCCGGTCCCGTGGTTGGTCATCTGCTCCATCCGGCCCTTGCGCGCGGCGAGGATCTGGGTGATCGCCCCGAGGAACTCCTCCGGGGTGTCGATGGTCAGCCGCTCGACCGGCTCGTGGGTCTTCCCGTCGACCTCGCGGGTGACGACCTGGGGCTTGCCGACGGTGAGCTCGTAGCCCTCCCGCCGCATCTGCTCGACGAGGATGGCGAGCGCGAGCTCGCCGCGCCCCTGGACCTCCCAGGCGTCCGGCCGCTCGGTGGGGAGGACGCGCAGCGAGACGTTGCCGACGAGCTCCTTGTCGATGCGGTCCTTGACCATCCGGGCGGTGACCTTGGCGCCACGGACCCGACCGACCATCGGGCTCGTGTTCGTCCCGATCGTCATCGAGATCGCCGGCTCGTCGACGGTGATCCGCGGCAGCGGGACGGGGTTCTCCGGGTCGGCGAGGGTCTCCCCGATGGTGATCTCCGGGATGCCCGCGACGGCGATGATGTCGCCGGGCCCGGCCTGCTCGGCCGGCTTGCGCTCGAGCGCCTCGGTCATGAGCAGCTCGGTGATCTTCACCCGCTCGACCGATCCGTCGGCGCGGCACCACGCGACCTGCTGGCCCTTGCGGATCGTCCCGTTGCGGACCCGGAGGAGGGCGAGGCGCCCGAGGAAGTTCGACGCGTCGAGGTTCGTCACGTGCGCCTGGAGCGGCGCGTCGTCGTCGTACGCCGGCGCCGGGACCGCCTCGAGGATGGTCGCGAAGAGCGGCTCGAGGTTCGGGCTGTCCGGGAGCTCGCCCTCGCCGGGGCGGGTGAGCGAGGCCGTCCCGGCCTTCGCCGAGGCGTAGACGATGGGGAAGTCGATCTGGTGCTCGGCGGCGTCGAGGTCCATGAAGAGCTCGTACACCTCGTCGACGACCTGGGGGATCCGGGCGTCGGGCCGGTCGACCTTGTTGATGCACAGGACGACGGGCAGGTCGGCGGCAAGGGCCTTGCGGAGGACGAACCGGGTCTGCGGCAGCGGTCCCTCGCTCGCGTCGACGAGGAGGACGACCCCGTCGACCATCGACAGCCCGCGCTCGACCTCGCCCCCGAAGTCCGCGTGGCCCGGGGTGTCGATGATGTTGATCGTCACCCCGTCCGGCTCCCCGTACGCCGCCGCCGACGGGCCGGCGTAGTGGATCGCCGTGTTCTTCGCGAGGATGGTGATGCCCTTCTCGCGCTCGAGGTCGCCCGAGTCCATGACCCGTTCCCCCGTGCTCTCGACGGTCTGGTGGTCGGTGAACGCGCCGGCCTGCCAGAGCATCTTGTCGACGAGCGTGGTCTTGCCATGGTCGACGTGGGCGACGATGGCGACGTTGCGGATGTCACCGCGGGTAGTCATGGGCATGGCGGACATTCTCTCAGGCGCGGCGCGGCCCGCCGACCGCGCCCGTTCCCGCCCGCCCCCCGCGCGACGGCCGCGACACGCCGCCAGTGCGTGGGCGAGTCGAGCCCGAGACGCCCCCTGCCCGCGACACGCCGACGGTGCGCGGGTGACTCGCGCGGACGTCAGCGGACCGAGCCGTCCGCCGCGGCCGCCCGGGCGGCCCGGACGATGGGGAGGTCGGCCGGCAGCCAGTCGACGTCGAACGGCGCGGCGAGCGGGACCCACCGGAGCTCGTCGTGGTCCTCGAGCGGCCGCGGCGTCCCCTCGAGGACCGCGGCCCACCACAACGTCATGACGTACCGCTCCCCGAGCGCCCACCGGCCGTCCTCGAGCGGCCCGGCGACGACCCGGCCGAGCACGACCGTGACGCCGAGCTCCTCGAGGAGCTCGCGGTGGAGCGCGGCCACCGGCCCCTCCCCGGGGTCGACCTTCCCCCCCGGGAACTCCCAGCCACCCGCGAGCGCCGGCGGCTCGGTCCGCCTGGCGGCGAGGAGCCTCGTCGGGACGTCGAGGTCGTCGACGACGGCCGCGCCGACGACGTGGCGGACGCCCGCGGGAGGGGCGGGCACTCCCCGCGGGCTCCCGGGCGGCTCGGTCGACACCCACACTGCCTACCACGGACGGCCGGAGGTCTCAGTCTGGGAACGGTCGGTGAGCGCGGTGTCCGCCCGGGGGGAAAGTCACTAGGGTGCATCCTCAGTCGCGGACGTGCGCCAGGTGTCACCCCGGGCCGACCCCACGAGGGCACGGCCCGGTCGGGGCGCGGAGGACGCCCGCGGCCAGGTCCGCCCCTCGGCCCCCGACCGGGTCCCGCCGAGAGATGAACATGACAAGTGAGGTAGCAATGAAGCTTTCTCGGAAGGCGACGCCGGTCGTCCTCGCCTCCACGGTGGCGCTGACGCTCGCGGCGTGCGCCCAGTCCAACCGCGACACGGGCGGCGACAGCGGCTCGGGGTCGGGCAGCTCCGGGGGGACGTTCACCTTCGGCGCGGCCGGGGCACCCGAGGTGTTCGACCCGTTCTACGCGACGGACGGCGAGACGTTCCGGATCACCCGGCAGATCTTCGACGGGCTCGTCGCCATCAAGCCCGGCACGGCCCAGATCCAGCCGGGGCTCGCCGAGAGCTGGGAGTCCTCCAAGGACGGCACCGAGTGGACCTTCAAGCTCCGCCAGGGCGTGAAGTTCACCGACGGCACCGCGTTCAACGCCCAGGCCGTCTGCGACAACTTCACGAGGATGTCCACCCAGACCGGGGCGGGACAGACGACCGCCGAGTACTGGACGTCGACGATGGGGGGGTTCAAGGGGGACGCGGACTCCCTCTACAGCGGCTGCGAGGCCAAGGACGAGAACACCGCCGTCCTGAAGATCACCCGCGCGACGTCGAAGTTCCCCGTCATGCTCTCGCTCGCGTCCTTCGGGATGCAGTCCCCGAAGGCCCTCGAGTCGGGCAACGCGAACAACGTCAAGACCCAGGGCGAGGGGTTCACCTACCCGGAGAACTCCCGGAACCCGGTCGGGACCGGACCGTTCAAGCTCGAGAACTACGACGAGGCGAACAAGACCGTCACCCTCGTCCGCAACGACGACTACTGGGGCGAGAAGGCCCTGCCGGACAAGGTCGTCTTCAAGATCATCCCCGACGAGAGCACCCGCCGCCAGGAGCTCGAGGCCGGGAGCATCGACGGCTACGACCTCCCGAACCCCGTCGACTGGCCGGGCCTGAAGAGCGACGGCTTCCAGGTCGAGGTCCGCCCGGCGTTCAACATCCTCTACATGGGCCTCAACCCGGAGGCGAACCCCAAGCTCAAGGACCTCAACGTCCGCAAGGCCCTCTACTACGCGCTCAACCGCGACCAGCTCGTCAAGACCCAGCTCCCCGAGGGCGCCACGGTCGCGACCCAGTTCATGCCCGACACGGTGAGCGGGTACAACAAGGACCTCGAGCCCTGGCCCTACGACCCAGCCAAGGCCAAGCAGATGCTCAAGGCGGCCGGCGCCGACGGGATGACCCTGAAGTTCGCCTACCCGTCCGAGGTCTCCCGGCCGTACATGCCGGACCCGCAGAAGATCTTCGACGCCCTCCGCTCCGACCTCGAGAAGGTCGGCGTCAAGGTCAACGTCGTCACGAAGCCGTGGAACGGCGGCTACCTCGACGGGATCGACAACGGCCTCTTCGACGCCTACCTCCTCGGCTGGACCGGTGACTACGACTCGGCGGACAACTTCGTCGGGACGTTCTTCGGCAACCTCAAGACGAACCGCTTCCACACGAAGGTCACCGACTACGGCAAGCAGCTCGCCCAGGACCTCCAGAAGGCCGACGGCATCGTCGACGACGCGCAGCGCGCGGCGGCGTACGAGAAGATCAACGCCCAGATCATGCAGGACGACCTGCCCGGGTTCCCGATCAGCAGCTCGCCGCCGGCGTTCGTCGTCGCGAAGAACGTCACCGGCCTGACCCCGAGCCCGCTCACCGCGGAGGACTTCAGCACCGTCTCCGTCGGCGGGAACTGACAGCAGCTCCACGTCGGCCCCGGCCGACGACACGGGGGTGGCCGGCCCGGTGCCGGACCGGCCACCCCCCGAGGTGAAAGTCGAGGGCTCGCATGCTCCGCTACATCGTCCGGCGGCTGCTCCAGATGGTCGGGGTCGCGGTCGTCCTCTCCATGCTCGTCTTCTTCTGGCTGAAGTCCCTGCCCGGGGGGACGGTCTCGGCGATCCTCGGGGAGCGGGCCACCCCGGAGACCCGGGCCGCCCTCGAGACGACTCTCGGGCTCGACCAGCCCCTGTGGGTCCAGTACGGCAAGTTCGTCCAGCGCGCTCTCCACGGCGACTTCGGCGCCTCGACCGGGGTCCTCCCGGGGCGGGACGCGTTCGAGGTCTTCCTCCAGCGACTCCCGGCGACGATCGAGCTGAGCTTCTTCGCGATCGTCCTCGCCATCGCCATCGGGGTCCCGCTCGGCTACCTCGCCGCCCGCCGCCGGGCGACGCTGTTCGACAACGTCTCCGTCATCGGCTCGCTCGTCGGGGTCGCCGTGCCCGTCTTCTTCCTCGCCTTCCTCCTCAAGTACGTCTTCGCCATCAAGCTCGGGTGGCTCCCCGTGTCCGGCCGCCAGAGCAGCGGCATCGACGCGACGAGGGTCACCGGCTTCTTCGTCCTCGACGGCCTCCTCACCCGGGAGTGGGACGCCGCGTGGGACGCGGTCAAGCACCTCATCCTCCCGGCGGTCGCGCTCGCGACGATCCCCTTCGCCGTGATCTTCCGGATCACCCGGGCCTCGGTCCTCGACGTCCTCGACGCCGACTACGTCCGCACCGCGGAGTCCAAGGGTCTGACGAACCGGGTCATCCGGGGACGGCACATCCTTCGCAACGCCCTCCTCCCCGTCGTGACGATCATCGGCCTCCAGGTCGGGCTCCTCCTCGCGGGGGCGGTGCTCACCGAGCGGGTGTTCTCCTTCGGCGGCATCGGCGAGGCCCTCGCCATCGCCTTCGAGCGCCGGGACTACTCCGTCCTCCAGGTGCTCATCCTCGCGGCCGCGCTCATCTACGTCCTCGTCAACCTCCTCGTGGACGTCGCGTACGCCGTCATCGACCCCCGCGTGAGGACGAGGTGACCCGCCGTGGCTGACCGCACCCCCGACCGCAACCCGCTCGGCCGCTGGCGCAAGCAGCGCATCGACGACCTCGCCGAGAGCTCCTGGGGCTCCCCGACAGGGGATCCCTCCCGGCGCAGCGGTGGCGCGGGCCACGTCGCCGAGGCCGGGACCATCGAGGAGAAGCCCGGCGTCTCGCTCATCGCGAGCGCGTGGCGCCGCCTGCGCCGGGACCCGGTGTTCCTCATCGGCCTGACGATCACCCTCCTCTTCGTCCTCCTCGCGCTCATCTCCCCGTGGCTCGCGCCGCACGACCCGTCGGCGAGGCTCCTCATCGACAAGGTGCGCCCGCAGACCAACCCCGTCCCGGGTCCCGAGCCCGGGTTCCCCCTCGGAGCCGACCCGCTCGGCCGGGACCTCCTCTCGCGGCTCCTCGTGGGCAGCCGACAGACGCTCTTCGTCGGGGTCTTCGCGACCCTCGGCGGACTGCTCGGCGGGCTCACACTCGGGACGGTCGCGGGTGCCCTCGGCGGCTGGGCCGACGCGCTCGTCATGCGGCTCGTCGACGTCATGCTCTCGATCCCCTCGCTCCTGCTCGCGTTCTCCATCGCGGCCCTGTTCGCCAAGCCGAGCCAGATCACCGTGATCATCGCCATCGCCGTCGTCCAGATCCCGATCTTCGCCCGGCTGCTGCGCGGGTCGATGCTCGGCCAGCGGGCGAGCGACCACGTCCTTGCCGCCCGGGCCCTCGGGGTGAGGCCCGGCGCGATCGTCTTCCGGCACATGCTCCCCAACTCGCTCGGGCCGGTGATCGTCCAGTCGACGCTCGTCATCGCGACGTCGATCATCGACGCGGCAGCGCTGTCCTTCCTCGGCCTCGGCAACCCCGACGACCGGCAACCGGAGTGGGGCCAGATGCTCGGCAAGGCCCAGGTGTACATCTCCGACTTCCCCCACCTCGCGTTCTACCCGGCGGCGTGCATCATCGTCGTCGCCCTCGGCTTCACCCTCATGGGGGAGTCGCTCCGCGAGGCCCTCGACCCGAAGACCCGGAGGTGACGACGATGACCGAGACCATCGCCAACCCCGACGCCACCCGCTCCTCGAGTGAGTCGCTGCTGTCGGTCCGCGACCTCCGGGTGACCTTCACCCGGCACGGCGAGGAGCCGTTCACCGCCGTCGACGGGGTCAGCTTCGACGTCCGGCCGGGCCAGACCGTCGGGCTCGTCGGCGAGTCCGGCTGCGGCAAGTCCGTGACGTCGCTCGCGATCATGGGGCTCCTCCCCCACCGGGGGAACCACGTCGAGGGGTCGGTGATGTTCGAGGGCACCGACCTCCTCAGCCTCAGCGACTCCGCGATGCGCGACCTGCGCGGCCCCGACATCGCGATGATCTTCCAGGACCCGCTCTCCTCACTCAACCCCGTGGTCCCCGTGGGCCGCCAGGTCACCGAGGTCCTCGAGCGCCACCGCGGGATGTCCCGCAAGGCGGCGACCCCGGTCGCCCGGGACCTCCTCGACAAGGTCGGCATCCCCGACCCCGAGCGGCGCCTCAAGGACTACCCGCACCAGATGTCGGGGGGGATGCGCCAGCGTGCGCTCATCGCCATGGCGCTCGCCTGCGAGCCCCGGCTCCTCATCGCCGACGAGCCGACGACGGCGCTCGACGTGACGATCCAGGCCCAGATCCTCGCCCTGCTCAAGGAGCTCGTCCAGGAGAGCGGCACCGCCCTCGTCATGATCACCCACGACCTCGGTGTCGTCGCCGGCCTCTGCGACGAGGTCAACGTCCTCTACGGGGGCCGCATGGTCGAGCGGGGCGAGCGGCACGACCTCTTCGCCGCGCCCCGCCACCCGTACACGTGCGGTCTCCTCGCGTCGATCCCCCGACTCGGCGGCGAGCGGGGGGGACGGCTGAACCCGATCCCCGGGTCGGTCGCCGACAACCTTCCGTGGGCGCATGCGTGCGCGTTCGCCCCCCGCTGCTCGCAGCCCGTCGGGGTGTGCACCGAGAGGACCCCGGAGCTCGAGGACGACGGCCACCGCGCCCTGCGCTGCTTCAACCCCGTGGAGGCCCCCCGATGAGCGAGACGACGCGCGCAGACCCCAGTGCGACGGGGACCCCCGGTCGGGGACGACGGGGCGAGGCGGGCGACGTCCTGCTCGACGCCCGCGGGGTCAAGGTCCACTTCCCGATCAAGAAGGGAGTCATCTTCGACCGGACCGTCGGGTACGTCTACGCCGTCGACGGGGTCGACCTCGAGATCCGCCGCGGCGAGACGTACGGCCTCGTCGGGGAGTCCGGCTGCGGGAAGTCGACGCTCGGGCGGGCCCTGCTCCACCTCGAGCCGCTCACCGAGGGGAGCGTCCTCTTCGACGGGGTCGACATCGCCACGTTCACCGGCGAGCGGATGCGCCGACAGCGCAAGAACATGCAGATGGTCTTCCAGGACCCGATGTCGAGCCTCGACCCCCGGCAGTCGGTGGAGTCCCTCCTCGTCGAGGGGATGAAGGCCCACGGCCTCACCGCGGACGACGCCGCGACGTCCGCCCGGCTGCGCGAGCTCCTCACCGCCGTCGGCCTGCCGACGGCCGCCCTGAAGAAGTACCCCCACGAGTTCTCCGGCGGCCAGCGCCAGCGCATCGGCATCGCCCGGGCGCTCTCGGTCGAGCCCGAGCTCATCGTCGCCGACGAGCCGGTGAGCGCCCTCGACGTCTCCGTCCAGGCACAGGTCATCAACCTCCTCGACGAGCTCCAGGTCGAGTTCGGCCTCACCTACCTCGTCATCGCCCACGACCTTGCGGTCGTCCGCCACATCAGCGACCGGGTCGGGGTCATGTACCTCGGCGCGCTCGCCGAGGAGGCCGACGCCGACGACCTCTACGCGATGCCGCTCCACCCCTACACCCGTGCCCTGATGTCGGCCGTCCCGGTCCCCGACCCGACCGTCGAGGACCGGCGCGAGCAGATCCTCCTCACCGGGGACCTCCCCTCCCCCGCGAGCCCGCCGCCCGGCTGCCGGTTCCACACCCGCTGCCCGTGGCGGCAGCCGACCCGGTGCGACGACGAACGTCCGCAGCTACGCGTCGTCGACGTTCCCGGGGCGCCGGCGTCGCACCGGGTCGCCTGCCACTGGGTCGAGCAGATCGCCTCCGGCGAGATCCAGCCGCACGACGTCGCCGCCCGCGGGTCGGCCTCCTCGGTCGGGACGGCGTACGGTCCCGAGGAGCACGACTCCTTCTTCGGGCCGGCCTCCGAGTCGGAGTGACCCAGGACCTCAACGCCGTTGCTGCTCCTCGGCGGCCGTCGGCTGGCGCCCGGGCGGGGCATCGGTCTCTGCCCGGCCGAGCGAGCGGGTCGCGACGAGGCCGAGGAGGAGGAACCCCGCGGCGCTGAACGCCGCGTAGCTCGTCGCGTCGCTCAGCGCGGCCCGGGCGTCGGCGGCGACTCCCGCGGTCGCGGGGTCCTGCTCGAGGGACCCGATCGACGAGCCCGCGCTCTCGACGACCCGGGCGACGACCTGTTCGCGCTGCTGCTCGCTCAGCCCCCCGGCACCGGCGCCGATCCGGTCCGAGAGCAGGCTGCCGAAGCTCGTGAAGAGGACGGTCCCGAGGACGGCGATCCCGAGCGCGGACCCGACCTGGCGGGCCATGCTCTGCGTTCCCGACCCCTGGCCGCTCTGCTCGAGGGGCACGTCGACGAGGACGACGCCGGTGAGCTGCGCGGTCGCGAGCCCGACGCCGACCCCGTAGACGAAGAGGAACGCGACCGGCGCCCACCACGGCAGCCCGGGCCGGACGAGGACGCCGATGCCGGCGATCCCGGCGATCTCGAGGACGATGCCGACCCGGACGACGAACGGCGCCCCCTTTCGCTGGCCGAGCTGGGCGCCGAAGCCGCTCGCGACGAAGCTGCCCACCGCGAGCGGCAGGAGCGCGAGCCCGGTCTGGAAGGCCGTGTACCCGAGGGCGTTCTGGAACCACAGCGGCAGCGAGAACAGCAGCCCGAACTCCCCGAGGCTGACGACGGCGGCGGCGACGTTGCCGTCCCGGAACGACCGGATCGCGAAGAGGTCGAGGTCGAGGAGGACGACCTTGCCGGACAGTCCGCGGCGCCTCTCGAGGACGACGAAGACGGCGAGCGCGAGCACCCCGACGACGAGGGCGACGGGGACGGGGGAGAGCTGGGTGGACCACGGGAGGCCGATCCCGGCGAGTACGTCGAAGGGCTTCTCGAGCGTCCACCAGCCGTAGCTGCGTCCCTCGACGAGGGCGAAGACGACGCCCCCGAAGCCGACGACCGAGAGCAGCGCCCCGACGAGGTCCACCCCGGGGCGCACGCGGGCCTCGCGGGACTCGGCGACGAGCAGGAGCGCCCCGACGATGACGGCGAGGCCGAGCGGGACGTTGATCCCGAACGCCCAGCGCCACGAGAAGGACGTCGTCAGCCACCCCCCGAGGAGGGGGCCGAGGGCCGCGGTCCCCCCGATCGTCGAGCCCCACACGGCGAACGCGATCCCCCGCTCGCGCCCGCGGAAGGTCGCGTTGAGCAGGGACAGCGAGGTCGGGAGCATCGCCGCGCCGCCGACCCCCTGGAGGATGCGGGCCCCGACGAGTGCCGGGCCGGAGAGGCTCGTGGCGGCGAGGACGCTCGCGAGGAGGAAGACGCCGACCCCGCCGACGAAGAGCCGGCGCCGGCCGAGCCGGTCGGCGAGCCGGCCGAAGGTGAGGAGCAGGGAGGCGAAGACGAGCGTGTAGGCCTCCTGGACCCACTGGGCGTCGGTCGAGGTGATACCGAGGTCGCGGATGATCGAGGGGACGGCGACGTTGACGATGGTCGCGTCGACGATGATGAGGGCGACACCGAGGCTGAGGAAGAACAGCCCGCCCCACCGGCGCCGGTCCGCGGGGGCGGCGCCCCGGGCCGAGCGGCCCACCCCCTCCCCCGGACCGACCGTCACGAGCACCGCCGGGTCGCTGAGCATGCTGAGCGCGTCACCCGCCCACTCTGCGCCTCCGCCCCACGGCGCGGCAAGTCGGCGACCGCGGCGGTGGGGGCGGCGCCGTGGACCTCCCGTGGACGTACCGTGGAGGCGACATGGAGCGCGAGGACCAGGGCGGGATCACCGAGTGGCCGATGGGTCGGCTGCTCTCCACGGCTGCCCGGCTCGTCGAGCGCGAGTGGAACGACGTCCTCGCCCGGAACGGTCTCACGCACGCGGGCCTGCTCACCCTCCACGCACTCGAGGACGGCCCGCACACCCAGCGCGAGCTCGCGTCGCTCTCCTACGTCGAGGAGCAGACGATGAGCCGGGTCCTCGACCGGCTCGAGCGCACCGGCTACGTCACCCGGGAGCGGGACTCCCGGGACCGGCGGCGGCTCGTCGTCCGGGCGACGCGGGAGGGGGCCCGGGCCTACCGGACAGCGGCCCGCGGGGGGATGGCCGACCGGCTCGTCTCCGACCGGGTCGCCGACCCCGAGCGCTTCCGCCTCGAGCTCGTCCGGCTCGTCGAGCGCCTCCACCCCCCCGGGCCGTCCGGCTCGACGGGGCAGGACCGACCACGGGAGGGCGCGGCGGACGGTGCTCACGGCCGCGCAGCCGGGGAGTCCCCGCACGCCTCGGGAGAGGCCCAGCACGCGCCCGGGGAGACCCCGGACGCCACGGGGTGAGACCAGCCATGCCTTCCTCGACAAGCGGGCCGCGAGGAGGCACCGTGGGCACATGACCAGGCTCCTCACCGACGACGAAGTAACCCGTCAGCTCGCCGACCTCCCCGGGTGGCGCCGGGAGGGCGCGAGCATCGTCGCGACCTTCGAGACCCCCGACTTCCCGGCGGCGATCCGGCTCGTCGACGAGGTCGCCGACGAGGCCGAGCAGATGGGCCACCACCCGGACATCGACATCCGGTGGCGCACGACGCACTGGAGCCTGTCGACCCACTCCGAGGGCGGGCTCACCCAGCTCGACGTCGAGCTCGCCCACCGGATCTCCAGCGCCGCCGAGCGAATCGGGGCGGAGCGCCGTGGCTGACCGGCCGCTCGAGCAGCAGGCCGCCGACGCAGGTGGACCCGGTACCCACGACGACGAGCCGCACGAGGGCGGTATCGCGAGCCGCCTCAACTGGCTGCGTGCCGGCGTCCTCGGTGCCAACGACGGCATCGTCTCGACAGCCGGGCTCGTCATCGGCGTCGCCGCGGCGACGACCTCCCGGGGGGTGATCTTCACCGCGGGGCTCGCCGGGCTCGCGGCGGGCGCGATGAGCATGGCCGTCGGCGAGTACGTCTCGGTGAGCACCCAGCGCGACAGCGAGAGCGCGCTGCTCGAGCTCGAGCGCCGTGAGCTCCGTGAGACCCCTGAGGCCGAGCTCGCCGAGCTCGCCGGGCTCTACGTCGAGCGCGGGCTCACCCCGGACCTCGCCAACGAGGTCGCCGTCCAGCTGACCGAACGCGACGCCCTCGCCGCCCACGCCGAGGTCGAGCTCGGGATCGACCCCGACGACCTGACCAACCCCTGGCACGCCGCGTGGGCCTCGATGATCGCCTTCACCGTCGGGGCCGCGCTCCCCCTCGTCGCGATCCTCCTCCCGGGCCCGTCGTGGCGGGTCCCGGTCACCGTCGTCGCCGTTCTGCTCGCGCTCGCCCTCACCGGGGCCGTGAGCTCGCGGCTCGGGCGGGCCGCGGTCGGTCGCGCGGTCATCCGCAACGTCACCGGGGGCACCATCGCGATGGCGGTGACGTACGGCATCGGGACCCTCTTCGGGACCGCGGTGTCCTGAGGACGGCGGGCCCGTGACCCGTCCGGCTACTTCACCGACCCGGCGGTGAGGCCGCCGACGAGGTGCTTCTCGATGAGGGCGAAGAGGATGACGACGGGGACGATCGCGATGACGGACGCCGCGAAGAGCTGGTCCCAGTGCTGCTCGTACCCCGTGACGTAGGACGTGATCCCGACCGTCAGGGGCTTCCTCGACTCGTCGAGCATGAGGGTGAGCGCGACGACGTACTCGTTCCACGCGGCGATGAACGAGAAGATCACCGCGGTGACGACACCCGGCAGGGTGAGCGGCAGCATGATCCGCAGCAGGGTGCCGAGCTTCCCGCAGCCGTCGAGGTGGGCGGCCTCCTCGACCTCGGCGGGGATCGAGGAGAAGAAGCCGTGGAGGATCCACACGGCGAAGGCGAGCCCGAACGCGGCGTTCGTGAGGATGAGCGCCCCGTAGGTGTTGACCATGTTGAGGTTGAACCACTCGCGGTAGATGCCGACGACGAGCGCCGTCGGGGAGAACATCTGGGTGACGAGGACGAGCAGGAGGAACGCGAGCCGGCCCGGGAACCGGTAGCGGGCCGTGTAGTACGCCGCGGGGATGGCGACGAGGATGACGATGACCGTCGAGGTGCCCGCGACGACGACCGAGGTCTTCAGCCAGTTGAGGAAGCGGGTGTCGGTGAGGACGTCCGCGTACGTCGTCAGCTGCCACGTCCGTGGGAGGAACGTCGCCGGCGTCTGGGTGACGTCCCCGCTCGGGCGCAGGGAGTTGAGGACCATGACGACGTACGGGGAGAGGAGGACGAGCGTGAAGACGGCCCCGGCCAGGGGCATGACCCAGCGGCGGTGACGCCGCCAGCCCGTGACCCGGCGCCCGGGGGCGGGCGTCCTCCCGGGGTGCGGCGCGGTCCGCGCGGTCGCGGCGGTCATGCGGTCTCCTCCCGCCAGTTGACGACCCGGAGGTAGACGACGACGACCGCGAGGATGAGGAGGACGTTGAAGACCCCTGCCGCAGCCGACATCCCGACGTCCTTCTCCGCGCTCTTGAACGCGAGCTTGTACATGAACGTGATCGTCGTGTCGTTCGTGAACCCCGGGTTGCGCGCGTTGAGGGTGTAGACGATCGGGAACGAGTTGAAGACGTAGATGATGTTCAGGACGCTCGCGACGAGGAGCGCGGGCCGCAGGAGCGGGAGGGTGATCCGCCAGTACGCCTGCCGAGGGCTCGCCCCGTCGATCGCCGCCGCCTCGTAGACGTCCCGCGGGATGGCGTTGAGCCCCGCGACGAAGACGTACGCCGTGAACGGGACGGAGACGAAGATCCCGACGAGGATCATCGACGGGAGGATCCACCCCGGGTCACCGAGGAAGTCGATGGGCGTGTCGATGACGTGGAGCCGGGTGAGGAGGAGGTTGAGCGTCCCGTAGTAGTAGTCGTAGATCATGACGAAGGTCTGGGACGTGATGATGAGGGAGGCCGCCCAGGGGACGATGACGGCCCAGCGGACGAACCGCCGACCGACGAAGTCCTTGGAGAGGAACTGCGCGACCCCGAGCGAGATGAGCACGGTGAGGCCGACGACGGCGACGACCCAGATGACGGTGTTGCCGACGACCCGGCCGAGCGACGGGTGGTCGAGGACGGCGGCGTAGTTCGTCCCGCCCGCGGCGCCGAGGCGCAGCCCGGTGATCGAGTACCTGCTCACGGACGCCCGGACGAGCTCGACGGCCGGGTAGAGGACGACGCCGACGATGAGGACGAGGGCCGGACCGAGCCAGAGCAGCGCCTCCCAGGCCTCCCGGCGCCGCCGTGGCCTCGGCCCGGTGGCGCGCCGGTCCCCGCGGCCGTCGCCCGGCCCTCCGTCCGGCGTGGAGGGGGCGGTGGCCGGGGGCGTCGATCCCCCGGCCACCTCGCCGGTCTGCCGCACCGGCACGCTCAGCCTCCGTTGGTCGCGGTCTGCTGGAGCTTGTCGAGCACGGCCTTGGGGTCACCGCCCGGCCGGACACCGGCCCCGATGTTCTGCTGGACGGCGAGCTTGACCTTGTCCCACGTCGGGTCGTCGGTCGGGGTGAGCCGGACGTTGGGCAGGGTGTCGAGGTAGACCTTGAGCTTCTCGTCCTTGCTGAAGTAGTCGAGCCCGGACTTCGTCACCGGGAGGAAGCCCTCCTTCTCGATGAAGGTGTTGACCTGGTCCTTCTCGTAGTAGAGGTCGTAGAACGCCTTGACGGCCTCCTCGTTGCCCGGCTTCTTGAACGCCATGAGGTAGTCGGTGACGCCCAACGTCCGCGGGTCCTGCCCGTCGTTCGTCGGCATCGGTGCGACGCCGTAGTCGACCTTGCCCTCCGCGTCGAGCGTCGCCGCGAGCGGCGAGAAGCCGACGACCATCCCGACCTTGCCCGACTTGAACAGGTCGAAGGCCTGGGCGCGGTTGGTCCGGGCGGGGTTGTTCTGGGTGACCTTGTCATCGACGGAGAGCTTCTTCATGAAGGAGAGCGTCTCGACGTTCTCCGGAGAGTTGATGACCCACTTCCCGTCCTTCTTCCACGCGCCGCCGTTGTTGAAGGTCCAGATCGAGAACTCGCCCTGGGCCTCCTCCGGGCCGAGCGGCATCGCGTAGCCGATGGTGTTCCCGTCGAGTGCGGCGATCTTCTTCGCGTCCGCCTCGAACTCGTCCCACGTCGTCGGGGGTGCGCTGATCCCGGCCTTCGTGAAGAGGGTCTTGTTGTAGAAGAAGGCCCGCGCGGAGGAGAGGTCCGGGAAGCCGTACATCTTCCCTTCGTAGGTCCCGCTCGCGACGAACGAGTCGATGATGTCGCTCTTCACCTGGGGGGAGAGCACCTGGTCGGCGCTGTAGAGCAGGCCGTCCTTGGCGTACGAGGCGTAGACGTTGAGGTTGAGGATGTCGGGCGGGGTGTTGTTCTGGACCATCGTGCTCGAGGTCTGGTCGATGGAGTCCCAGCTGACCACCTGGACGTCGAGGGTCGTCCCCGTCCTCTCCTTGTACGTCTTGGCGAAGTCGTTCCAGAACGCCGCGGTGTTGTCCTTGGAGTACTCCGCGGCGACGAGCTTGATCGAGGAGACGGGCTCTGCGGACCCGTCCCCGCCGCCCGCGCTGCCGGAGCCCGTGCCGCCGCCGCATGCGCTCAGCCCCAGGGCGGCGACCGCCCCACCGACGAGCCACGCCGATCGTGTGCCTGCCATGTCTCTCCCCTCCACGCCCCATTGCGTGACTGAAAATGATCGAGACGTCCGTCTCGCGCTCACAAACGTTAGGGGTTCCGCTCCGCGGCGTCCACCACCACGCCCGCATCGCTGACGTTTCGTGACCTCGGCGACCTGCCGGACGTTCCGCCAGCTCACCGGTCGACGACGGTGACCTCGACCCCGGTCCGCCGGAGCGCAACGAGCTCGTCGTCGGGTGCGCTCGCGTCGGTGACGAGGGCGTCGACCGCGGACGCCTCGCAGATCCGCGCGAACGCGGTCCGCCCGACCTTGTCCCCCGTCGCGACGACGACGACCCGGGCCGAACGGTCGACCATCGTCGCGTTGACGCCGGCCTCGTCGTCGTGCCGGCAGGTCGCGCCGCCGGCGAGGGAGACCGCGTCGACTCCGAGGACGAGGACGTCGAGCCAGAGCTGGTTCATCGACCGGATCGCGAGCGGCCCGGTCTGCTCGTACGACTCGGGACGGGCCACCCCGCCCAGCCCGATGCACCGGACGGCGGGGCGGAGGACCATCTCGCTCGCGATGTTGAGCGCGTTCGTCACGACGGTGACGGCGCCCCACAGACCCGCGTCGGGGACGTCGGCCCGGGCGGCGAGCTCGCGCGCGGTCGCCGTCGTCGTCGTCCCGCCGTTGAAGCCGACGCAGGCCCTGAGCGGCAGCGCCGCCGCGGCGGTCGCGGCGATCCGGAACTTCGCCCCGTCCGAGCCCGCGGAACGGTACCGGGCCGGGAGGTCGTACGTCACCGAGGTCGCGACGACGCCGCCGTGGGTCCGGGTGACGAGCTGCTGGGCGGCGAGGTCGCTGAAGTCCCGGCGCACGGTCGCCTGGGAGACCGCGAGCTCGGCGCAGGCCTCGGCGACGGTGAGCCGCCCGCGGTCGGCGAGCAGCCGGAGGAGCACGCCCCAGCGCTGGTCCCGTTCGGGTGCGGCCACTGCTCCTCCGTTCCCCCGGCGCGTTCGGGGCTCGACCTGAGCGCACGGTCCAGCCTATGCTGTTTTCTGATCATTTTGCGAAGCAACCGATCCGTTTCAATCGTCAGCGAGGTCCGATGAGCTTCAACCCCGAGAGCCACCTCCACGCCGAGGTCGCGAGCCAGCCGGAGTCGTGGGAGCGGGTCCTCTCCCGGGGTGACGAGCTGCTCCCCCTCCTTCCCGAGCGCGGCGCCCGGGTCGCCGTCGTCGGCTGCGGGACCTCGCTGTTCATGGGGCGGGCCTGGGCCGCGGCCCGCGAGCGCGCCGGGCACGGGCTCACCGACGCGTGGCCGGCGAGCGAGCACCGGCTCGACCGCGGCTACGACGCCGTCGTCCTCCTCAGCCGGTCGGGGACGACGACCGAGGTCGTCGACGTCCTCGACCACCTGCCCGACGACACCCCGACGGTCGCCGTCGTCGCGACCCCCGGGACGCCCCTCGCCGAGCGCGCGCAGCGCACCGTCCTCCTGCCGGAGGTCGACGAGCGGTCGGTCGTCCAGACCCGGTTCGCGACCTCCGCCCTCGCGCTCCTGCGGGCCGCGCTCGGCGAGGACCTCTCGGCGGCCGTCGCGGACGCGCGCGCGGTCCTCGCCGAGGAGGAGGACGCCGCGCTCGCCGGCCTGGCCGAGGTCGAGCAGGTGACCTTCGTCGGCCGCGGCTGGACGGTCGGGCTCGCCGAGGAGTCCGCGCTCAAGCTCCGCGAGTCCGCCCAGTTCTGGACCGAGGCCTACCCGGCGATGGAGTACCGGCACGGGCCGATCAGCATCGCGACGGCGGGCCGGGCGACGTGGGCCCTCGGCGAGGTCCCCGACGGGCTCGCCGACGAGGTCCGGGCGACCGGCGCCCGCTTCGAGCACCGGGACCTCGACCCGCTCGCCGAGCTCGTCCGGGTTCACCGGCTGTGTCTCGCGAAGGCCCGCAGCGCCGACGTCGACCCCGACACCCCCCGACACCTCAGCCGGTCGATCATCCTCGATGACGCCACCGCCTGAGGACCACCGGTGGCCGAGGCCCGCAGCCGTCGCAGGACGCCTCCGCCCCCGGGCGCCGGGCGGGGGCGGCGGTGAGCACGCCGGTCGACGTCGTCGCGGCGCTCGACGTCGGCGGCACCCGGATCAAGGGCGCCCTCGTCGCCCCGAGCCTGACGGCCCGGGTCGAGCTCGTCCGCCCGACGCCGGCCGAGCCCGCTCTCGGGCTCACCGCGGCCCTGGCGGAGGTCGTCGAGGACCTCGCGGCGGCCGCGTCCGGGTCGGGCGAGGATCTCCGGGTCGTCGGCGGCGGTGTCGTCGTCCCCGGCCTCGTCGACGAGGTCCACGGGACCGGCGTCCTCTCGGTCAACCTCGGCTGGCGCGACCTCCCGGTCACCGCCCCCCTCGCCGCCCGTCTCGGGGTGCCGGTCACCCTCGGTCACGACGTCCGCGCGGGCCTGCTCGCCGAGACCCGGGCCGGCGCCGCCCGGGGGGCGCGCAACGCGATCTTCGTCCCGGTCGGGACGGGGATCGCCGGGGCCCTGCTCCTCGACGGGCGGGTCGTCCGTGCCGACGGGTACGCCGGTGAGCTCGGCCACGTCGTCGTCGAGCCGGACGGGGAGCGGTGCGCCTGCGGGGCCCGCGGGTGCCTGGAGACGGTGAGCTCCGGGGCGGCGATCCGTCGCCACCACCGCGAGGCGACCGGCCTCGACGCCGCCGCCGAGGTCGTCGCCGCGCGAGCGGCGGCCGGGGACGGGCCCGCGGCCCGGGTGTGGGCGCGAGCGGTCCGCGGGCTCGCGCGTGCCCTCGCCGCCACCGTCAGCCTCACCGGGGTGGAGCTCGTCCTCCTCGGCGGCGGGGTCGCCGAGAGCGGGGAGGCCCTGCTCGGGCCCCTGCGCGACGACCTCGGCACGCTGCTGACCTTCCAGCGGGTCCCCCGCGTCGAGCGCGCCGCCCTCGGCGACCGGGCCGGCTGCATCGGCGCCGCGTGCCTCGCGTGGGACGCCCGCTGACCCTCAGGCCGGCGGGTCGAGCCAGACCCCGGCGCGCAGGACGCGGTGCAGGACGAGGTCCTCGTCGACGACGAGGACGTCGGCCCGCGAGCCGGGCTCGAGGGAGCCGACGCCGTCCAGGGCGAGCGCGTCCGCGGGCGTCCTCGACGCGGCCCGGACGGCGTCGGCGAGCGGGACCTCCGCCCGGGTGACGCACTCGCGGACGAGGTCGAGGGCGGTCGCGACGCCCCCGGCGATCGAGCCACCGTCGACGAGACGGACGGTCCGGTCGTCGAGGTCGACCTCCCGGCCGCCGAGGGCGTACCGCCCGGGTGGCATGCCGCTCGCCGCCATGGCGTCGGAGACGAGGCAGACACCGTCCGGCCCGGCGACGTCGAAGACCATCCGCACGGTCCCGGGATCGAGGTGGACCCCGTCGGCGACGAGCTCGACGACGGCCTCTCCGCGGGCGGCCTGGGCGAGGCACGCGGCGACGGGGCCGGGGTCGCGGTGGTGGAGCGGCGGCATCCCGTTGAAGAGGTGGGTGACGAGGGGCCGCCCCCCGCGGGGGGCGGCCTCGAGCCCGAGGAGGAGGGCCTCCCACGCCGCGTCGGCGTCGCAGGCCGTGTGACCGACGGCGGCGAGGACCCCGCGGTCGCCGAGCAGCTCGGGCAGGGCGCCCGCACCCGGCCGCTCCGGGGCGTACGTCATCTGGGCGAGCGACCCGGGGCAGGCCTCCTCGGCGGCCCCGAGGAGGGCGTCGACGAGGCCGGGGTCGACGTCCCGGAGGGCGTCCGGGTCCTGGGCGCCGCGCCGGTCGTGGGAGAGGAAGGGCCCCTCGAGGTGGACCCCCGCGAGGACGCCCTCGGCGGTGAGGCCGGCGCACGCCCGGACCGCGTCGAGCAGGGCCTGCGGTCCGGCCGAGACGAGGCTCCCGACGACCGACGTCGTCCCCTGCCGATGGTGGTAGCCGGCCGCCGTCCGGCCGGACCCGCCGTCGGGGCCGAACTCCCCTCCGCCGCCGCCGTGGCAGTGGACGTCGACGAGCCCGGGGAGGAGGGTGCGCCCCGTCACCCATCCAACCGGTGGCTCGACGCCCCACCAGTCCACGGGGAGCTCGTCGACCGGGCCGGCCGCGACGACCCGGCCGGACTCGACCGCGACGCACCCGGCGGGAACGAGCCGGTCCGGGGTGACGACGCGGCCGGTCAGGAGCTGCCTGTCGCTGTCCACTCCCCCATCGTGCCAGCACGGTCGAGGGTGATCTCGAGGACGGGGAGCGCGACGGCCTCGTCGGGGGAGTCGACGCCGAGCGTCGAGGCGATCTCCCGCCAGGCCCGGGGGTGGGCCCGCGCGTAGCGGTCCAGGTGCTCCCGGGCCCGCTCGGGCGGGAGCAGCGCGGCGTGACCCGGGACGTCGCGGAGGTGGCCGACGCTGACCCGGACCCGGGGGTCCACGAGGACGTTGCGGTACCACTGGGAGGACGTCCCGAGGCCCGAGCAGACGACGACGTGGTCGCGGTCGGGACGGTCGACGGTCTCGAGCACGACCCGGCGGCGGAGCCCCGTCCGCCGTCCCGTGTGCTCGAGGAGGAGGAGACGGCCCCGGAAGGCCCAGCCCAGCCCGAGGCGGAAGACGGGGACGGGGAGGCGGACGAGCCTGCGCGCCCCGAGGATCCTCCGCGCCCACCCGCGCGGGCCCGCCACCTCGGCCACGCTCCCAGCCAACCACCCGGCCGCGGGCGCCGCAAGGACCGGCAAGGACCGGTCGGGGGTCACCGAGCGGCGGACCCGCCCGAGGGCGCGGGGAGGCGAACGTGACGACGGCCACGATCTTTTTCGTCGTGTCACGATACTTCTCGGATTCCTTTGAGCCGTAATGGAATCCGTTGTAATCTATGCGAGCAAATACCCCCATGGTTTCCAAATTGGTTGTGCCGCAGGTTGATTCGTGAGCCAGACCCGTTACTTTTGCTGGACGTGAGCAGCGCGACCCTGACGCCCCCCGCCCCGTCGACACAGCCCGAGGACATTCGCTTTCGCGAGCCCGCGCTGGACGACGGAGGTGACCTCTGGCGCATCGCCGTCGACTCCCAGACCCTGGACGTGAACTCCTCGTACACGTACCTCCTCTGGTGCCGCGACTACGCCAGCACGTCCATCCTCGCCGAGGTCGACGGCGAGCCCGCCGGCTTCGTCACCGGGTACACCCGGCCCGAGTCGCCCGACACGCTCATGGTGTGGCAGGTGGCGGTCGACGACACCTACCGGGGCCGCGGCATCGCCGGGCGGATGCTCGACGCCCTCGTCGAGCGGGTCGAGGAGGCCGCCTGGATGGAGACGACGATCACCGACGACAACGCAGCCTCGATCGGGCTGTTCACCAAGGTCGCCGACACGCGCGGCGCGCGGATCACGAGGTCCGACCTCTTCGGCGCGACGCACTTCCCCGACGACCACGACGCCGAGCGGCTCTACCGCATCGGCCCGCTGCGCTGAGCCGGCGCCGCCTCCGCCGCCGCCCCACCCCCGGGCCCGGCGACACCCCCGCGTGACACCCACGCACCCACTCTTCGGACGGAAGGACACCCCGTGACCACGCACGCCACGAACGAGACGATCTTCGACAAGCGCGAGTCGGTCGTGCGGAGCTACTGCCGCAACTGGCCGGCTGTCTTCGAGACCGCCCAGGGCATCTACCAGTACACCGAGGACGGCCAGCGCTACCTCGACTTCTTCTCCGGTGCCGGTGCGCTCAACTACGGGCACAACCACCCCGCCCTGAAGCAGCCGCTCATCGACTACCTCGCGGGCGACAACGTCGTCCACTCGCTCGACACGTACACGGTCGCCAAGCGCGAGTTCCTCGAGGCCTTCGACGAGCTCATCCTCAAGCCGCGTCATCTCGACTACAAGGTCCAGTTCCCCGGCCCGACGGGGACGAACGCCGTCGAGACCGCCCTGAAGATCGCCCGCAAGCACACCGGCCGCCCCGACGTCGTCTCCTTCACCAACGCCTTCCACGGGATGACCCTCGGCTCGCTCGCCGTGACGGGCAACTCGATGAAGCGCGAGGGCGCGGGGACCCCCCTGTACCACGCGACGCCCGCGCCGTACGACGACTACTTCGACGGCGAGACCGCCGACTTCATGTGGCTCGACAAGGTGTGGAGCGACAGCGGCTCCGGCCTCGCCACCCCGGCGGCCGTCATCGTCGAGACCGTCCAGGGCGAGGGTGGGCTCAAGGCCGCCCGCGCTGTCTGGCTGCGTGAGCTCCAGGCCCTCTGCCGCCGCCATGGCGTCCTCCTCATCGTCGACGACGTCCAGGCCGGCTGCGGCCGGACCGGCACGTTCTTCTCCTTCGAGGAGGCCGGCCTCACGCCCGACATCGTCTGCCTCTCGAAGTCGATCTCGGGCTACGGGCTGCCGATGGCCCTCACCCTGCTCGCCCCCGAGCTCGACCAGTGGGAGCCCGGCGAGCACAACGGCACCTTCCGCGGGAACAACCCCGCGTTCGTCACGGCGACGGCCGCGCTGCGGACGTTCTGGGCGGACTCCGCGCTGCAGGACAACGTCCGGGACCGGGCCGCCCAGCTGCGCGACGGGCTCCAGTCGATCGCCGACCTCGTCGACGGCGCCGCCCTGCGCGGCCGCGGTCTCCTCTCGGGCGTCGTCTTCCCCGACCTCGACACCGCCGAGAAGATCGCCGCCGCCGCGTACGAGCGCGGCCTCCTCGTCGAGACCTCCGGGCCGGACAGCGAGGTCGTCAAGGTCATGCCGGCGCTGACCATCACCGAGGCGGAGCTCGCCGAGGGCCTGCGCATCCTCACCGCGGCCGCCGAGGCGGTCCTCGGGACGGGCGACTCGGGCGCCGACACCCGCGAGGGCGTCCTCGTCTCCTGAGGTCACGGCCACCCGGCCGGCACCCCTCCCGGCGCGGGGGCCTCGAGCCCCCGGCGCACCCACCCCACCATCCCGAAGGAGTGCATGTGAAGGTCATCCACCTCGACGAGCTCAACGACACCGAGAACGACGTCCAGCACGACACCTGGCGCAGCCGTCGGTTCGTCCTCGCCAAGGACGGCGTCGGCTTCTCGTTCCACGACACCGTCCTCTATGCCGGGACGAGCACCGACATGTGGTACGCCAACCACTACGAGTGCGTGTACTGCTACGAGGGCACCGGGAGCATCGTCAACCGGGAGACCGGGGAGGAGTTCCCCATCCGCAAGGGGACGATGTACCTCCTCGACGAGCACGACAAGCACACGGTCAAGGCCGAGACGGACCTGCACATGGCGTGCACGTTCAACCCGCCGGTCACCGGTCGCGAGGTCCACGACGAGGACGGGGTCTACCCCCTCCTCGCCGAGGACGGGGCGGCCCGCGCCTGACCCGCACCCCCTCGGCTTCGCACCGGCGCCCGGCACCCTCGGCACGGGCGCCGGTGCGTGTCGGCTCCCCGGCCCGGCCGCTCAGCTCCGGTCGTGGGTGATGACGGCCACGGGACAGTGCGCCTCCCGGACGACCCCCTGGCTCACCGAGCCGAGGAGCATGCCGGCGACGCCCCCGTGACCCCGGCTGCCGACGACGAGGAGGTCGGCCGTCGTCGAGGACTCCACGAGCGTGGGGACCCGGGGACCGTGGACGACCTCGACCCGCGTGGTGAGGCCGGGGTGGTGCTCCCGCACGGGAGCGAGCAGCCGGTCGAGGGCCGACCGGTGGCGCGCGACGACGCGTTCCCACGCCGGCGTGCCCGGGGTCGTGACGACGTAGCCCTCGTCGACCTCGACGTTCCACGCGGTGACGCAGACGAGCTCGGCATCCCGGATGCGGGCCGCGCCGGCGGCGTACTCGAGGGCGGCGCGACTGTCAGAGCTCCCGTCGACGCCGACCACGACCCGGCCGTGGCGCGTCCGGGGGTCGGAGTCGGGGCCGACGACGACGACGGGGCAGCGGGCATGCGCGACGACGGAGAGCGCCGTCGACCCGAGGAAGAACCGGGCCACCGGGCCGCGCCGACCACCGCCGACGACGACCACCGAGGCGGTCTCGGCCATCCCGAGAAGGGCCTGGACGGCCGTCCCCCAGGGCCGGCTCGAGGACACCGTCACGGCGGGGCCGCTCTCGCGGCACCGGGTGACCGCCCGGTCGACGATCGCGTCGGAGCCGTCGAGCTCGTCGAGCTGCTCCATGGTCGCCATCGACGGGGCGAAGCTCGGGTCCCCGGGGACGACCAACCCCGAGAGGCTCTCGCGGACGGTGACGACGTGGAGCGGGAGGGACCGCCGGGTCGCCTCGTCGAGCGCCCACGCGAGGACCGGGGCGTCCCGGTCGGTCCCGTCCACCGCGGCGACGACCGCGCCGGCGGGGGTCCGGGCGTGCGGGGAGGAGAGCTCGCCTGCCATACCCCCATTCCAGCAGACCCGACGGCCCCGCGCCGGGCCCTTGGGCCCCCCTCCGGACTGACGCCGTCCCGGCGGCCGGAGCAGCACGGCGTGGTCGGCCCGGACGGACATCCGCCGGGTGAGGGTCGCGTGCGGCCGGCCAGGGGACCGGGACCTCCGACCCGGGCGGAGGAGGCCGCGCGCGGCTACCGTCCGGGCATGGCCAGTCCGCGCAGGGTCGTCATCATCGGAGCCGCCGGCCGCGACTTCCACACGTTCGCCACCCTCTTCCGCGACAGCTCGGAGGACGTCGTCGTCGCGTTCACGGCGGCCCAGATCCCGAACATCGCCGGGCGGACGTACCCGTCCTCGCTCGCCGGCCCCCGCTACCCCGCGGGCATTCCCGTCGTCCCCGAGGCCGACCTCGAGGAGCTCGTCGCCCGGGAGCGTGTCGACCTCGCCGTCTTCGCCTACTCCGACCTCCCCCACGCCGAGGTCATGCACCTCGGGTCCCGCTGCCTCGCGGCCGGCGCCGACTTCCTCCTCGCGAGCGCCGCCCACACGATGCTCGCCTCCCGGGTGCCCGTCATCGCGGTCACCGCGGTGCGGACCGGCGCGGGGAAGAGCCAGACGACGCGCTACCTCGCGGGCATCCTCCGGGGGTTCGGGCTGCGGGTCGTCGCGGTTCGCCACCCGATGCCGTACGGGGACCTCGGCCGGCAGGCGTGCCAGCGGTTCGCGACGTACGACGACCTCGACGCCCACGGCTGCACGATCGAGGAGCGGGAGGAGTACGAGCCCTTCCTCGACGCCGGGCACGTCGTCTACGCCGGGGTCGACTACGCACAGATCCTCGCCGCCGCCGAGGAGGAGGCCGACGTCATCCTCTGGGACGGCGGCAACAACGACCTCCCCTTCTACCGCCCGGACCTGCACATCGTGCTCGCCGACCCGCTCCGCCCGGGCGACGAGCGTGGGTACCACCCCGGCGAGACGAACGTCCGGATGGCCGACGTCGTCCTCGTCGCGAAGTGCGACTCCGCCGACCCCGCGGACGTCGCCGCCGTCGAGGCCTCCGTCCGCGACCTCAACCCCACCGCGGTCGTCCTGCGCACGGACAGCCCGGTCACCCTCGAGGACCCGGCCGCGGTGGCCGGCCGCGTCGTCGTCGTCGTCGAGGACGGGCCGACCCTCACCCACGGGTCGATGTCGTGGGGCGCCGGTGTCGTCGCCGCGCGCGCGGCGGGAGCCTCCCGGATCATCGACCCGAGCCCGTACGCCGTCGGGTCGCTCGCCGCGACCTACCGCCGCTACCCCAACGCGCTCGGCGTCCTCCCCGCGATGGGGTACGGGGCGGACCAGGTCCGCGACCTCGCCGCGACGATCGAGGCGACGCCGTGCGACGTCGTCGTCTCGGCGACCCCGGTCGACCTCTCCCGTGTCCTCACCGTGGCACGGCCGGTCGTCCGCGCACGGTACGAGCTCCGCGAGCACCACCCCGGCGCGCTCGAGGAGCTCCTCCGGGACGCACTCGCGCGGGTCACCCGGGGGACAGCGCCGCCGCCACCCGGCGCGCCAGCGGCGCGGCCATGACCTGCTCGAGGCCGACGGGGACGCCGTCCGGCCCGGCGAGGGGGAGGCGCCAGTTCGGGTACTCGTCCTCGGTGCCGGGCTGGTTGATCGTCCGGACGTCGCCGACGAGGTCGGTGACGGCGACGCCGCGCAGGACCGACGGGGTCGCGGCGACGAACCGGTGGAGCGCCTCGACCGTCGCCGGGACGTCGGCGCCGTGCTCGAGAAGTCCCCGCTCGACGAGCGCGGCGCGGACCCGGCCGATCGACTCCTCCTCGACCGCCCGCTCCTCCTCGGCCGGCCGGGTGAGCAGGCCGAGCCGGTCACGGAGGGCGACGTGCTCGAGGCCGAGGTACCCCGCCGTCGGGGGAAGGTCATGGGTCGTCACGGTCGACAGGCAGAGCTCGCGGTAGTCCTCCGGCGGCAGCGGGCGCCCGTCCTCCCCCCACTCGAACCAGAGGATCGAGGTGCCGAGGACCCCGCGCTCGCGCATGTAGTCGCGCACCCACGGCTCCACGACGCCGAGATCCTCCCCGACGACGACCGCGCCGGCGCGGTGGGCCTCGAGGACGAGGATGCCGACGAGGGCCTCGTGGTCGTAGCGGACGTACGTGCCCTCGCTCGCCGGACGGCCCTCGGGGACCCACCAGAGTCGGAACAGCCCGAGGATGTGGTCGACCCGGATGCCGCCGGAGTCGCGCAGGACGGTGCGGAGCATGTCCCGGTACGGGGCGAAGCCGGCCGCGGCGAGCCGGTCCGGCCGCCAGGGCGGCTGGCTCCAGTCCTGCCCCATCTGGTTGAACTGGTCGGGCGGGGCGCCGACGGAGACGCCGAGGGCGAGGGTGCCGGCAAGACCCCACGCGTCCGCACCGCCGGGGCTGACGCCGACGGCGAGGTCGTGGACGACGCCGAGGGACATCCCGGCGGCGAGCGCGTCCCGCTGGACGGCGGCAAGCTGCTGCTCGAGGAGCCACTGGAGCCACCGGTGGAAGTCGACCGCCTCGGCGCGGGTCTCACGGAACTCGGCGACCGCGGCGGAGCCCGGGTCGCGGAGCTCCTCGGGCCACTCCCGCCACGGCAGCCCGTGCTCCTCGGCGAGCGCACACCACGTCGCGTAGGTGAGCAGACCCTCGCCCTCGCGGGCGCAGTAGCGGGCGAAGTCCCGGGCCCGGCGGCCGACGAGACCGACGTCGTAGAGCTCGGCGAGCGCGGACCGCTTCGCCGCCCACGCGGCGTCCCGGTCGATCGTGTCCCGGCGGCTCAGCACGCGCGCGCCCGCGGCGAGCGTCTCGACGCGAGCCCGGGCGCGGGGGGTGAGGCGGGCGAGCTCGGGGACGTCCTCGACGTGGAGGTAGACGGGGTTGGCGAACCGCCGTGTCGTCGGGAGGTAGGGCGAGGGCTCCATCGGCGCGACCGGCTCGGCGGCGTGGAGGGGGTTGACGAGGACGAAGCCGGCGCCGAGCTCCTCCCCCGCCCAGGCCGCGAGCTCGGCGAGGTCGGAGAGGTCGCCGATCCCCCACGAGCGCTCGGAGCGCACCTGGTAGACCTGCTCCATGAGCCCCCAGGCGCGTCGCCCGCGGAGCGTCTCGGGGAGCGTCAGGGCCGCCGGGGTGACGACGAGGGTGGCCGCGGCGGTCGGGTCGGGACGGTCCCCACCCCCGCCGACGTGCGCCCGCAGGACGTGCCACCCGAGCGGGAGGTCGCCGGGGAGCTCGACGGTCGCCTCCCCGACGAGGGAGCCGTCGACCTCTCGCGGCTCGACCCAGCGGTCGACCTGACCGACCGGCCTGGTCCCCCCGTCCTCGAGCTCGACCTCGACCCGGAGCCCGGCGCCGTGGGGGACGTGGACGGCGACCCGCGACGTCTCGCCCTGACGGCAGACGACGGCGCTCGGGAGCGTCCGCCGCCAGGGCCGGTCCCCGACCTCGGCGAGCGCCCGCGCGGTCGCCTCGGGCGAGGAGGCGTCGACGCCGAGGGCGCCGAGGACGGCCTCGATGGAGGCCGCGGGCACGACGACGGGGCGACCCTGCCAGTCGGTGTACTCGGTGGCGACGCCGTGGGCGTGCGCGAGCTCGGCGAGGGTCGGCGACGGGTCAGCTGGGTCCACGGCGAATGCTCCTGCAACCGGGGGACGGGGCGCACGCAGTCTGTCACGCCCCCCGGTGGTCGGAGTCGGCTCGGCTCAGCCGACCTTGCCGGCGAAGGCGGCCCGCATCGACCGCTCCGAGGTCGCGAGGTACTCCACGAGGTCGTCCGCGGCCTCGACGAACCGGCCGGCGGCGATGGCGTCGTAGAGCCGCCGGTTCCGCTCGACGAACGGCTCGTGGAGGACGCGCGGCTCGTCGACGGCGGCGAAGACGAGCCGGAGCTCGGCGAGGAGCCGCCGGGTGATCTCGTCGAGCCTCGGGCTCCGGGCGAGCCCGACGAGCTCCTGGTGGAAGCGCATGTTCGCGGTGCCGACGTCGGTCCAGCGCCCGTCGGCGGCCGCCTCGGCGGCCGCGGCGAGTGCGTCGCCGAGGGGCCCGAGTCGGACGGCGTCACCGGGGGTGAGCGAGCGGAGGACGGGCGGCTCGATGAGCCGACGGGCCCGGTAGACGTCCGCGACGTCGGACTCGGTGACGTCGGGGACGAAGACGCCGCTGTTGAAGCGGTGGACGAGGAGACCGTCGTGGGCGAGCAGCCGGAACGCCTCCCGGAGGGTGTTCCGGGAGACCCCGAGGTCGGCGACGAGGCGTTCCTCGGCCATCCGGGTCCCCGGCGGCAGCCGACCGGCGGTGATTCGCTCCCGGAGGTCCTCGGCGACCCGACGGGCCTGGCCCTCGACGCGCGACGGGGCGACGGCCTCCGGACGGTTGGGATGGCTCACCCCGTCATGATGCCCGAGCCGACACCACCGGACGCCGCACCGGACGGAGCCGCCGACCGAGTCGTCCACCAGCTCTCGACAGGTTGTTCAACAATCGTCTACGGTCGGTGATGAGAGCGGGGTCGAGCGCCCCCTCGGCGCCGCCACCGTTCCGGCGCCCCGACCCCGAGCGGGAGGACCCCATGGAGACCGTCGACCTCAACTCCGACCTCGGCGAGGGCCACGGCAGCTGGTCCATGGGCGACGACGACGCCCTCCTCGGGATCGTCAGCAGCGCCAACGTCGCCTGCGGGTTCCACGCCGGCGACCCGACGATCATGCGCCCGGTGTGCGAGCGCGCGGTGCGTGGCGGGGTCGCCATCGGCGCGCACGTGAGCTACCGCGACCTCACCGGCTTCGGCCGCCGCTTCATCGACGTCGACGCCCACACCCTCGAGCAGGAGGTCATCTACCAGATCGCGGCACTCGACGGCTTCGCACGGCTCGCCGGCGACCGGGTCCGGTACGTCAAGCCGCACGGCGCGCTGTACAACGCCATCGGCACCCACACGGTGCAGGCGAGCGCCGTCGTCGCCGCGGTCGCCGGGTACGACTCCTCCCTCACCGCGCTCGGGCTGCCCGGGTCGGAGTGGATCAGGCTCGCCGAGGCCGCGGGGCTCGCCACCGCCGTCGAGGCCTTCGCGGACCGGGCGTACACGCCCGAGGGCCGGCTCGTCCCCCGCTCGGAGCGGGGCGCCGTCCTCCGCGACCCGGAGCGCATCGCAGCCCGGTGCGTCGCCATGGCCAACGGGGAGCCGGTCGAGGACGTCAACGGCGACCCGCTGCGCCTCGCGCCGGACTCGATCTGCGTCCACGGGGACACCCCCGGGGCCGTCGACATCGCCCGGGACGTCCGGGCCGCCCTCGAGGGGGCGGGCGTCCGCCTCAACGCGTTCGCGTCGACGTGAACATCCTCCCGAGCGGCAGCCACGGACTCCTCCTCGAGCTCGACACGCTCGAGGAGGTCCTCGCGACGTACGCCGCCCTCGAGGACGAGCCGCCGGCCGGGGTCGTCGACCTCGTCCCGACCGCCCGGACGATCCTCGTCGCCGCGGAGCGCGGCACCGACCTCGCGGGCCTCGCCGAGCGCCTCCGCTCCGCCGGCGGTCCGACCCGGGACCCGGGGACGACCGAGGAGGTCGTCGTCCCCGTCCGGTACGACGGGGAGGACCTCGAGGAGGCGGCGACGCTCCTCGGGTGGACCCCCGAGGAGCTCGTCGCGCGGCACCGCGCCGAGGAGTGGACGGTGGCCTTCTGCGGCTTCGCCCCCGGGTTCGGGTACTGCACCGGCCGCCGCCACGGCTGGACCGTCCCGCGCCGGTCGAGCCCTCGGACCAGGGTCCCGGCCGGCTCGCTCGCCCTCGCCGGCGAGTTCACCGGCGTCTACCCCCGGGAGTCACCCGGGGGCTGGCAGCTCATCGGCCACGCCGAGGTGGACGTGTTCGACCTTGCCCGCGAGCCCGCCGCCCTCCTGCGGCCCGGCGTCCGGGTCCGCTTCGTGGAGTACGACCGGTGAGCCCGCCGGGACCGGCGCGGACGGTGACCGTTCTCGACCCGGGGCCGCTGACGACGGTCCAGGACTTCGGGCGGGTCGGTCAGGGCGCGCTCGGGATCGGCCGGTCCGGCGCCTGCGACCGGGGCGCCCACCGGCTCGCGAACGCGCTCGTCGGGAACAGCCCGACCCTCGCCACCCTCGAGGTGACCTTCGGCGGACTCGACCTGCGCGCCGACGGGCCGGTCGTCCTCGCCACCGCCGGGGCGCGCTGCCCGGGCGCCCCCCACCACGCCCCGATCCACCTCGCCGCCGGTGACCGGCTCACCCTCGGGTCGCCGGCGGCGGGCCTGCGGACGTACGTCGCGGTCCGCGGCGGGATCGCCGTCGCCCCGGTCCTCGGGTCGCGCGCGACCGACGTCCTCTCCGGCCTCGGTCCGCGCCCGTGCGCGGCGGGCGACGTCCTCCCCGTCGGGGTCGCGGCGGGGCCGGCCCCGGGGGTCGACGTCGCGCCGGTCCCCGAGCCCACCGCCGACCTCCTCACCGTCCGGGTCACGCCCGGGCCGAGGCGGGCGTGGTTCGACGACGACGCCTGGGAGCTGTTGACGTCCCAGACCTACGAGGCGACGAGCGAGAGCAACCGGGTCGGGGTCCGGCTCGCCGGCGCGCCGCTCGAGCGAGCCCGGGAGGGCGAGCTCGCGAGCGAAGGGATGCTCCGCGGCGCCGTCCAGGTCCCCCCGTCGGGCACCCCCGTCCTCTTCCTCGCAGACCACCCGGTGACCGGGGGCTACCCCGTCATCGCCTACGTCGACGACACCGACGTCGACCGGTGCGCCCAGCTCCGGCCCGGCCAGCGGCTCCGCTTCCGCTCCGCCTGACCGTCCCGTCTCGGGGCCACCGTCCCCGGCAGGTCCGGCAGGTCCGGCGGGCCCCGCGCCGGCGGCGAGGTCGGCAGCGGCACCGAGTTTGACCGCGGACCCCCGGGGGCGCGAGATTGGGGCATGGGCATCGGCGCGGCACCGCCCCGGAGTGAGTCGGCGTGAGGCTCTACGCGGCGCCCGTCCTCTCCTTCCTCCTCGCCGTCTTCGCGCTGCTCGGCAACACCCGGGACGCGTCCGGCCTCACCCCGCTCGGGTGGGCGACGGCCGCCCTCGTCACGCTCGCCCTCGGCGCGACGCTCGCGACCATCGCCCGGCAGTCGCGCCGGGTGCGCCTCCACGAGGTCACCTGGGCGAGGAGCCTGGGTGACGGGGTCGAGCACCACCTCGCCGTCCTGCGGTACCTCGACTTCGCGGCCCGCCAGTTCGCCGTCCAGGCCGAGCGACTCGGCACGACGTGCCTCACCGGGACGAGCGCGGACTTCGCTCTCGGCATGCCGAACGGGTGGGGTGAGGGGCACGGGCCCCCGGACGCCCTCAGCAGCGAGGCTGCGGTCGCCCACCTCGCGGCGTACCGTGTCGACCCACCCCGGGGGATCGGTGGTCCGTGGGCGGCGTCCGTCCCGTTCGGGACCGACCCGCGCCTCCTTCCCGAGATCGTCAGCGAGGAGACCGCGGCAGGGATCGACCAGCTCGTCCGGATCCATCACCTCTACGGGGCGCAGCTCGGAGGAAGGCTCACGGCACTCCTCGGCCAGGCCCTCGAGGCGGCCTACCCCCGGTACCTCCTCGGCCTCCCGGAGCTCTGCGCGACGCGCGCCGCCGACGCGGGGACGAGGTGGCCCGACGTCCGGCTCGTCGGCTCCCGGGGCGCGCCGCCGGTCGAGGAGTACCTCGCCTGGTGCCGGACCCTCGACGGGCTCCTCGACGTCGTGCGCCACGCGGACGCGGCACCGACCGGCTCCCCGGAGCCGGCACCGGAGCCGGCACCGACGACGGCAGCGGGGCTGGCCGCTCTGCGGGCGATGCTCGCGGGGGCGTGGGCCCGGGCACCGCTCCCGCTGCGACGGGGGGGCGAGCATCCGTGACCCCGTGGGGGTCGCTGGGACGCAGACGGCCGAGGCGCGCGAAGCCCTGGCCGCAGCGGGCTCGCGGGGTGACACTGGGGCATGACCACCTCCCGGCCCGGCGCCGGCGGGGTCCGTGCCCAGGTCGCCGACTCGTGGGTGCGGTCCGCCGCCGCGGGCGTCCACGCGGACATGGTCGACGCGCCGCTCACCCTCTCCGGGGACGTCCTGCGCGACCACCGGGCGGCGCACCCGCTCGCGACGGTCTTCCCGCTCCTCGACGACGTCCTCGGGCAGGCCGCCCGGGACTGCGACGCGATCATGGCGGTCTGCGACGCCGCCGGGCAGCTCCTCTGGGTGTGCGGCACCTCCTCCGTCCTCCGGAAGGCCGAGCGGATCGGGTTCGTCGAGGGGAGCAACTGGGACGAGCGGATGGCCGGGACGAACGCGCCCGGGATGGCGATCGCGCTCGGCAAGCCGGTGAGCGTCATCGGGGCGGAGCACTTCCGTCGGTCGGTCCAACGCTGGAGCTGCGCGGCCACGCCGATCCACGACCCGACGACGCAGGGCCTGCTCGGCGTCCTCGACATCACCGGGACGGACACCATCGTCGTCCCGCAGACGATGGCCATGGTCCGGGCCGCGGCCCGGATGGCGGAGTCCGAGCTCGCCCGCGAGCTCCTCGTCCGGCGGATGGACCAGCACGCGAGCGTCCCGGAGGACCGGGGCTCCGGCACCCGGGTGGCCCTCGAGGCGCTCGGCCGCTCCTCGGCCCTGCTCACCGTCGACGACCGGCGCGGGCACCCCCACACCGTCCGGCTCAGCCCCCGGCACAGCGAGATCCTCCTCCTCCTCGCGGCCACCCCACGGGGCCTGTCCGGGGACGAGCTCGCCGTCCTCCTCTACGAGGAGGACGGCTCGGCCTCGACCCTGCGCGCCGAGCTCAACCGGCTCCGCGGCCTCCTCGGCGAGGAGCTCCTCCCCTCGCGCCCCTACCGGCTCGCCGCCGAGCTCTCCGCGGACTGGCTCGGCGTCGAGGCCCACCTCGCCGCGGGCGACGTCGGAGCGGCGCTGCGGGAGTACCGGGGCCCGCTCCTGCCCGGGTCCCGGGCCCCCGGCGTCGCCCGGCTCCGGGCGAGCGTCGAGGCCTCCCTCCGGCAGGCGGTCCTCACCCGGGGCGAGCCCGACCTCATGTCGACGTGGACCCGGTCCGCGTGGGGCGCGGACGACTACGCCATGTGGCAGGCCCAGCTCGCCGCCGTCGGCGCCTCCTCGCCGCTCCGGCCCCTCATCGCCGGCCAGCTCGCCCGGCTCGACGACGAGCAGGGCCTCCCCGGGACGTCCACCGGCGCGGGCACCCGGGCGGGCGCCGCCGTCGCGCGGGCCCTGTCCCGGGCCGGGTCGCGCGCGGGGTCCGCGCGCCGGCGCTCCTGAGCCCGGGCCCCCCCGGCCCCGGCGCGCGCCGTCGGTGCAACGTCGGTGCAACGTTGCGCTGCCTAGCGTGAGAGCAGGCCCCGGCCCACGGGGCGCCACCAATGATGTTGGGAGAACACCGATGACGGTCTATGCACCACCCGGTTCGCAGGGCTCGCTCGTGACGGTCGAGAACCGCTACGGCCACTTCGTCGGCGGCAACTGGGTCGAGCCGAAGAAGGGACAGTACTTCGAGAACATCTCGCCGGTCACCGGGAAGCCGTTCACGGAGATCGCCCGGGGCACCGCCGAGGACATCGAGGGTGCGCTCGACGCCGCCCACGCCGCCGCGCCCGCGTGGGGCCGGACGTCGCTCGGCGAGCGCTCCCTCATCCTCAACCGGATCGCCGACCGCCTCGAGGAGAACCTCGAGGCGCTCGCCGTCGCCGAGGCGTGGGACAACGGCAAGGCGGTCCGCGAGACCCTCGCCGCCGACCTCCCCCTCGCCGTCGACCACTTCCGCTACTTCGCCGGCGTCCTGCGGGGCCAGGAGGGCTCGAGCAGCGAGATCGACGAGAGCACCGTCGCCTACCACTTCCACGAGCCGCTCGGCGTCGTCGCCCAGATCATCCCGTGGAACTTCCCCATCCTCATGGCGACGTGGAAGCTCGCCCCGGCGCTCGCCGCCGGCAACGCCGTCGTCCTCAAGCCTGCCGAGCAGACCCCGTGGTCGATCCTCAAGGTCATGGAGCTCATCGGGGACCTCCTCCCCCCGGGTGTCATCAACGTCGTCAACGGCTTCGGCGTCGAGGCGGGCAAACCGCTCGCGTCCTCGCCGCGGGTCGCCAAGGTCGCCTTCACCGGCGAGACGACGACGGGGCGGCTCATCATGCAGTACGCGAGCCAGAACATCATCCCCGTCACCCTCGAGCTCGGTGGCAAGAGCCCGAACGTCTTCTTCGAGGACGTCGCCGCCGAGCGCGACGCCTTCTACGACAAGTCCCTCGAGGGCTTCGCGATGTTCGCGCTCAACCAGGGCGAGGTGTGCACGTGCCCGTCGCGCGCGCTCGTCCAGGAGTCGATCTACGGCGACTTCGTCGGCGACGCCATCGCCCGGGTCGAGCAGATCGTCCAGGGCAACCCGCTCGACACCGCGACGACGATGGGCGCCCAGGCCTCGAACGACCAGCTCGAGAAGGTCATGTCCTACATCGACATCGGCCAGCAGGAGGGGGCCAAGGTCCTCACCGGCGGCGAGCGCAACGTCCTCGACGGGGACCTCGCCGAGGGCTACTACGTCGCCCCGACGGTCTTCGAGGGGCAGAACTCGATGCGGATCTTCCAGGAGGAGATCTTCGGGCCCGTCGTCTCGCTGACGAGCTTCTCCGACGAGGCGGACGCCCTCGAGATCGCCAACGACACGCTCTACGGCCTCGGTGCCGGCGTCTGGTCCCGGGACGGCTCGCGGGCCTACCGGATGGGGCGCGGGATCAAGGCCGGCCGGGTGTGGACGAACTGCTACCACCAGTACCCCGCGCACGCCGCGTTCGGTGGGTACAAGCAGTCCGGCATCGGTCGCGAGAACCACAAGATGATGCTCGACCACTACCAGCAGACGAAGAACCTCCTCGTCTCCTACTCGCCCGACCCGCTCGGGTTCTTCTGAGCCGATGACCCCGACCACCCGGCACACCCGGGTCGGCCTGACCGGTGAGGCGGCGGACCTCCTCCGCCGCCTCACCGACCAGCACGGCCCGCTCATGTTCCATCAGTCCGGCGGGTGCTGCGACGGCAGCTCGCCGATGTGCTATCCCGCCGGGGACTTCCTCACCGGCGACGCCGACATCCTCCTCGGCGAGCTCGAGGTCGACGGCCTCGACGCCCCCGTGGAGTTCTGGATGTCCCGCTCCCAGTACGAGTACTGGAAGCACACCCACCTCACCGTCGACGTCGTCCCCGGGCGCGGGAGCGGCTTCTCCGTCGAGGCCCCCGAGGGCGTCCGGTTCCTCATCCGCTCCCGCCTCATGGACGAGGACGAGCTCCGGGCGTTCGACCTGCTCTGAGCGGGGCCACTTCGGGAACGGGGCTGCGCCGACGGCACCGGCCCAGGTCCCTTGGACCGGTGCGGCCGGACGGCTGCCCTCTAGGCTGGCCGCGGACGGGCCGCACGAAGCCACGCGGCCCCTGACGCGAGGAGGCCACATGACCGTCGCAGAGGTGCTCGAGCCGCTCGTCCGGACGACGGTCGGGACGTCCCTCCCGATCCGGGTCGACTGCTGGGACGGGAGCACGCTCGGCCCGCGGGAGGCCACCCTCCACCTTCGGTTCACCTCCCGGCGGGCCCTCCGCCGGCTCCTCTGGGCCCCGAACGAGCTCGGCGTCGCCCGGGCCTACGTCTCCGGGGACGTCCTCGTGGAGGGCGACCTCCTCGAGGCGATGACGATGCTCGAGGAGGTCGCCGACCCCGAGCGGGGACCCGGGGTCCACATGGGCCGGGACACGACCGCGGCGATCGCCCGGGCCGTGCTCCGCCTCGGCGCGCTCGGTCCGCGCCCGCGGCCCCCCGCCGAGGAGATCCAGCTCAGCGGACGCCGGCATACCCTCGGCCGGGACGCCCGGGCGGTCTCGCACCACTACGACGTCGGCAACGACTTCTACGCTCTCGTCCTCGGTCCGTCACTCGTGTACTCGTGCGCGTACTTCGAGCAGGCGCCGTCCGCGACGTACGGCCTCGAGGACGCCCAACGCGCCAAGCTCGACCTCGTCGCCCGCAAGCTGGGGCTCCGGCCCGGGATGCGCGTGCTCGACGTCGGCTGCGGGTGGGGGGCGTTCGTCCTCCACGCGGCGCGCGAGTACGGCGTCGACGCGGTCGGCGTGACCCTCTCGCGCGAGCAGGCGGCCGCCGCCCGGGCCCGCGTCGAGTCCGAGGGGCTCACCGAGCGGGTCGAGATCCGGGTGCAGGACTACCGCGAGGTGGCCGACGGACCGTACGACGCGGTCGCGAGCATCGGGATGGCCGAGCACGTCGGCCTCGCCGAGCTGCCCGGGTACGCGGAGCACCTCCACGGCCTCCTCGCCCCGGGGGGGCGGCTGCTCAACCACGCCATCGCCCGCCGCCCCGGGCCCCCGGGCGACCCCAAGGGCGACCGGACGTCGTTCATCGACCGGTACGTCTTCCCCGACGGGGAGCTCGAGCCGCTGGCGACCATGGTCGACGCCATCGAGACCGCGGGGTTCGAGGTCCGGGACGTCGAGTCCCTCCGGGAGCACTACGCGCTCACCCTCCGGGCGTGGGTGGGCAACCTCGAGCGGGAGTGGGACCGCGCGGTGGCGCTCTCCAGCCCCGGCCGGGCCCGGGTGTGGCGGCTCTACATGGCGGGGTCCGCGCTCGCCTTCCAGTCCAACCGCCTCGGCGTCAACCAGGTCCTCGCCGTGCGGCCGGGCCCGGGGGGCGCGAGCGGGCTGCCGCGCACCCGGCCCGAGCTCCTCCGTCGTGCGCCCGGGACGTAGCCCGGCGGGTCAGTCCTCGAGGTGGCTGCGGAGGAAGTCGACGGCGCGGCCCCACGCCAGCCGCGCCTGCTCGGGGTCGTAGGTCCCGAGGAGGTTCTCGTCGTTGAGGAACGCGTGACCCGCGTCGTAGACGAAGAACTCGGCCGACCCGGCGGAGTGCTGCTCGAGGTCGGCGAAGGCCGCCCGGACGGCGTCGAGCGGGACCGAGGTGTCCTCGGCGCCGTAGTGGCCCTGGACGTCGGCGTGGACCCGGGTGGCGTCGAGGCCGCCTGACGGGAGCCCGTAGAACGGGACCGCCGCGGAGACCTTGGACCCCGCCTCGGCGGCCAGGGAGAGGACGAAACCGCCCCCCATGCAGAAGCCGACGACGCCGACGGTGCCCGACGTCGTCTCCTCCCGGGAGAGGAGGTAGTCGACGGCACCGACGAGGGTGCGGGACGCGGAGGCCTCGTCGAGCGAGCGCATCATCGACATCGCCTCGTCGGCGTCGTGCGTCGTCCGGTTGCCGTAGAGGTCGGGCGCGAGCGCGACGAACCCCTCACCGGCGAGCCGCTCGACGAGCGAGGCGATGTGGGTCGTCAGCCCCCACCACTCCTGGATGACGATGACCCCCGGCCCGGAGCCGCTCTCGGGGGTGCGCAGGTACCCGTGCGCGGTCGTGTCGGAGGTCGGGAAGGTGACGTTGTGCTCGGAGGTCGCCACGGTGCTCCTCTCGCCGGCCCCCGCTCGTCGGGCGCCGTCGTCGGTGGTCGAAGTGGTCACGAGGGTCAACACCGGTCACGGCGTCGTTCATCCCGTCCCGAGCCCGTCGAGGAGACCATCCCTCGCAGGGCGGAGTCGACACCACCCCTCGCAGGGCGGGACGCGGCTAGGCTGGGCCTCCTGACGATGACTGTGAGGGAGGACGCCGTGGGGACCCGACGACGGTGGAGTGAGCTCAGCAACCGGAGCCGCCGGCTCATCGTCCTCGGGGCCGCCGTCGAGGGTGCCCTCAAGGTCGCGGCGCTCGTCGACCTCGCGCGTCGCCCCGCGGCCGAGGTCAGGGGGCCGAAGTGGGCGTGGGCGACGGCGCTGGTCCTCGTCGGCTCGGTGGGCGGCGTGCCGCTGGCGTACCTCCGGTTCGGGCGGAGACCGGCCGCGCCCACCCGCTCGCTGTAGCGGCGCAGGGGGACGGGCGGGGCCCGCCGTCCCGGGTGGTCACCCCGGCCCCGGCGGTCTGGTCCCGCAGCGCGGCGAGCACCCCGCGGCGGCCGATGTGCTCGCCCCCGCCTCGCTCGTCGGGAGCGTCGTGCGTCGCCTACACGTTGAAGCGGAAGTCGACGACGTCGCCGTCGTGCATGACGTAGTCCTTGCCCTCCATCCGGACCCGGCCGGCCTCCTTCGCCTTGGCCATCGACCCGGCGGCGACGAGGTCGTCGAACGAGACGATCTCGGCCTTGATGAAGCCGCGCTCGAAGTCGGTGTGGATGACCCCGGCGGCCTGGGGGGCCTTCCAGCCCCGGCCGATCGTCCACGCCCGGGACTCCTTCGGTCCCGCGGTGAGGTAGGTCTGCAGCCCGAGGGTGTGGAACCCCGTGTGGGCGAGCTGGTGGAGCCCGGGCTCGCTCACCCCGACCGACGCGAGGAGCTCGGCGGCCTCGTCCTCGTCGAGCTCGGCGAGGTCGGCCTCGAGCTTGGCGTTGAGGAAGATCGCGTCGGCGGGCGCGACGAGGGCGGCGAGCTCGGTCTGGAGGTCGTCGTCGGTGAGCTGGCTCTCGTCGAGGTTGAAGACGTAGAGGAACGGCTTCGTCGTGAGCAGCCCGAGGCTGCGGGCGACGGCCGGGTCGACCCCCTCGACGCCCGCCCGGACGGCGGCGTAAAGCGTCTGCCCCTCCTCCAGGACCGCCCGGGCCGCGAGCGCGGTGTCGAGGACGGACTTGTCGGTCTTCTTGCCCTTGACCTCCTTCTCGATCCGGGGGACGGCGTTCTCGAGGGTCTGGAGGTCGGCGAGGATGAGCTCGGTGTGGATCGTCTCGATGTCTCCCGCGGGGCTGACCTTGCCGTCGACGTGGACGACGTCCCCGTCCTCGAACGCCCGGACGACCTGGCAGATCGCGTCTGCCTCGCGGATGTTCGCGAGGAACTTGTTGCCGAGCCCCTCGCCCTCGGACGCCCCCCGGACGATCCCGGCGATGTCGACGAACGAGACCGTCGCGGGGAGGACCTTCTCGCTGTGGAAGATCCCGGCGAGGACGCCGAGGCGGGGATCGGGGAGGGGGACGACCCCGACGTTCGGCTCGATCGTCGCGAACGGGTAGTTCGCCGCGAGCACGGTGTTCTTGGTCAGCGCGTTGAAGAGCGTCGACTTGCCGACGTTGGGGAGACCGACGATTCCGATGGTGAGTGCCACGGGGACAGGAGTCTACCGGCTGTCAGGACCGAGCCCGCCCTCGCTGTTCTCGAGGTACGCCGTTCCGTGCCCTTCGGCGGGGAGACGGTCGAGCATCCGAGCGGTGTACGGCGCGACCCGCCCCGCGAGCGTGCCCGGGGTCACCCAGTGGAGCGCGCGGATCTCCCGCTCGAGGAGGCTCGCCGCGACGTGGAGGTCGTCCCGGGCGCGGCCGAGGTCGAAGAGGAAGAGCGTCGCGTCGTCCCACCCCCGCCAGGCCGGCAGCCAGTTGACGGCGAGGAGGCGGCGCGGGGCGACGTCGATCCCGAGCTCCTCGCGGACCTCCCGGACGACCGCGTGGGCCGGGGACTCGTGCGGGTCGACGACGCCACCGGGGAGGTCGAGCTCGGCCTTGTACGTCAGCTCGCAGAGGAGGATCCGGTCCGTCGAGTCACGCAGGACACCCTGCGCGATCGCCCGCTTCTTCGGGAGGCGGTCGTTGAGGGTCCGGATGAAGTCGCGGCGGGCCTCCGGCCCCCCGAGCTGGTCGCCGGGTCGTCCTGCCATGCCGGCCAGCGTACGTCGCGCGTCGGCCGGGGGATGTCGGTGTCCCGTGCCACCCTGCGGGCATGGACGCATGGGTCAGTACTGTCGTCGGCCTCCTCCTCGGCGCCGGCGTCGCCTCGGCGGTCGCCCGGCTCGTGCTCGCCGCCCGGGTCGCCGGGCTGAGCACCGAGCGGGACCTCCTGCGCGAGCGGGTCGTCGACCTCGAGGCCGCCGTGTCCGAGGACGCCCAGACGGCGACCGTCCTCGGGCCGCTCCGGGATGCCCTCCGCCGGGTGGAGGCCCAGGTCGGGACCCTCGAGCGGGACCGGGTCGACCAGTTCGCCGCGATCCGGACGGCGATGGGGCGGGTCGAGGACGAGACCGGCCGGCTCGGTCGGGAGACCCGCTCGCTCGCCGGCTCGCTCAACTCCTCCTCGGTCCGCGGCGCCTGGGGCGAGGTCCAGCTCCGCCGGGTCCTCGAGCACGCGGGTCTGCTCCACCGGTGCGACTTCGACGAGCAGGTCCGGGCCGTCAGCCACCACGACGCCGAGGTCCGCCCCGACGTCGTCCTCGCGCTCCCCGGCGAGAAGGTCCTCGTGCTCGACGCCAAGGCACCGATGACCGCCTTCCTCCGGGCGCAGGCCGAGGACCTCGAGGCCGCCGAACGCTCCCGGCTGCTCGCCGAGCACGCCTCGGCGCTCGCGGGACACGTCCGCTCGCTCGCCGGCAAGGCGTACTGGTCGGCGTTCTCGACGACCCCGGAGATGGTCGTCTGCTTCGTCCCGAGCGAGGCGATGCTCTCCTCGGCCCTCGGCGCGGACCCTGCCCTCCACGAGAGCGCCCTCGCCCAGCGGGTCGTCCTCGTCGGTCCGGGTTCGCTGCTCGCGCTCCTGCGCACGGTCGCGTTCACGTGGCAGCAGGAGGCACTCACGGCGCACGCCCGCGAGCTGCTCGCGCTCGGACGCGAGCTCCACGGACGGCTCGGCACCCTCGGTGGGCACGTCTCCCGGCTCGGGCGGTCCCTCCAGCGGTCCGTCGAGAGCTACAACTCCTTCGTCGGGGCCCTCGAGAGCAGGGTGCTCGTCACGGCGCGACGAATGCGCGAGCTCGACCTCGTCGAGGGCGACCTCGAGCTGCCCGCCGCGGTCACCGCGACCCCCCGGCTGCTCACCGCCGAGGAGCTCATCGAGCAGGCGACGGCCGAGGACGCCCGGCCCGAGCTCCACCTCGGGTCCGCCCACCCGCCCGGCGGGCGCCCGCGGGCGGGCCGTCCCGAGTCGGCCTGACGCGTCTCCACGCGCCCCGGCACACCGGCGTGCGTTCGGCGACCTCCTCGCCGGCGGGTGCCCTCAGTGGAGCGAGCCGGCCTCCTCGAAGGCGGCGTCGTGGCGCACCTCCGCCGACTCGCCCCGGCGCTTGAGCTCGCGCCGGATCTCGTTCGGCAGCGCGAAGACGAGCGACTCCTCGGCGGCGACGACGGTCTCGACGTCGGCGTACCCGCGCTCGACGAGGGAGTCGAGCACGCCGCGGACGAGGATCTCCGGGACGGAGGCCCCGGAGGTCACCCCCACCGTCGTCACGCCGTCGAGCCAGCCGGGGTCGATCTCGTCGGCGTAGTCGACGAGGCGGCCGTCGCGGGCCCCGTGCTCGAGGGCGACCTCGACGAGCCGGACGGAGTTCGAGGAGTTCCGCGACCCGACGACGAGCACGAGGTCACAGTCCTTGGCCATCTGCCTCACCGCGAGCTGACGGTTCTGCGTGGCGTAGCAGATGTCGTCGCTCGGGGGGTCCTGGAGCGCGGGGAACCGCTCGCGGAGCCGCCGGACGGTCTCCATCGTCTCGTCAACCGAGAGCGTGGTCTGGGAGAGCCAGACGACCTTCTCCGGGTCTCGGACCTCGACGTTGGGGACGTCGTCGGGGCCGTCGACGAGGGTGATGTGCTCGGGCGCCTCGCCCGAGGTGCCGACGACCTCCTCGTGGCCCTCGTGGCCGATGAGGAGGATGTCGTGCTCGGTGTCGGCGAACCGGACCGCCTCGCGGTGGACCTTCGTCACGAGCGGGCAGGTCGCGTCGATCGTCGTCAGGCTGCGCTCGCGCGCCTGCTCGTGGACGACCGGGGCGACGCCGTGGGCGGAGAAGACGACGGTCGCCCCCTCGGGGACCTCGTCGGTCTCGTCGACGAAGACCGCACCGCGCCGCTCGAGCGTCGAGACGACGTGCTTGTTGTGGACGATCTGCTTGCGGACGTAGATCGGGGGCCCGTAGAGCTCGAGGGCCTTCTCGACCGTCACCACGGCCCGGTCCACACCGGCGCAGTACCCGCGCGGCGCGGCCAGGAGGACTCGCTTGGTCGGTTCAGCCATGTCCCCATCGTAGGCGCCGGGCCGCTCGCGTCCCGAACCCACCGCCGCCCTACAGTGAGTGCCGTGACGAGCCCGCGCCCGCTGCCCGAGCGTGCCGGCGACACGAGCGCCGAGCAGCCGTGGCCGGTCCGCCTCCTCAGCGTGAAGATCGCCGAGTACGTCGAGCGGATGTCGGTGCTCTGGGTCGAGGGCCAGGTCGTCCAGCTCACCCGCAGGCCCGGCGCCCGCACGGCCTACCTCACCCTGCGCGACCCCGACGTCGACATGTCCCTCTCGGTCGCCATCCAGACGAACGCCCTCGACGCCATGCCGGTCCCGCTCGGCCAGGGCGCCCGGGTCGTCGTCCAGGCGAAGCCGACGTTCTGGACCCAGCGCGGCTCGCTCCTCCTCGACGGGCGGCAGATCCGCCCGGTCGGCGTCGGCGAGCTGCTCGCACGGATCGAGTACCTCAAGGCGACCCTCGCCTCGGAGGGGCTCTTCGACGCCGACCGGAAGCGGCCGCTGCCCTTCCTCCCCCGGCGCGTCGGGCTCGTCTGCGGCCGGTCGAGCGCCGCCGAGAAGGACGTCGTCGAGAACGCCCGCCGGCGGTGGCCGAGCGTCCGGTTCGACATCCGGCAGGTCGCCGTCCAGGGCGCGAGCGCCGTCACCGAGGTGAGTCGCGCGCTCGCCGAGCTCGACGCCGAGCCCGAGGTCGACGTCATCGTCATCGCCCGGGGCGGCGGCTCGGTCGAGGACCTCCTCCCGTTCAGCAACGAGGCGCTCGTCCGCGCCGTCGCCGCGGCCCGGACGCCGGTCGTCAGCGCCATCGGCCACGACGTCGACACCCCGCTGCTCGACCACGTCGCCGACCACCGCGCCTCGACGCCGACCGACGCGGCGAAGGCCGTCGTGCCCGACGGCGCGGCCGAGCACCGCGGGGTCGAGCACGCACGGGCGCGAGCCCACCGGGCGCTCGGTGCGCGGCTCGCGGCGGAGCGACGTCACCTCGGCGACCTCCGCAGCCGCCCGGTCATGGCCGACCCCGCGGCGTTCGTCCGCGCACAGCGCGACCTCGTCCTCGGCCTCCGGACGCGGGCACACCACCGGACGCACGTCGTCGTCCAGCGGGCTGTCGACCACGTCGGGCACCTGCACGCCCAGGTCCGGGTCCTCTCCCCGCAGTCGACGCTCGACCGGGGGTACGCGATCGTCCAGCACCCGGACGGCGAGATCGTCCTCGACCGCGACGACGTCGCCGCGGACGAGGTGCTCCGCGTCCAGGTGGCCCGCGGGGACTTCGCGGTCCGCGCCCTCGGGTCCGCCGACACTGCCACCGGGGTCGCGGAGGGGCCGTGACCTAGGGTGGCCCGCATGCCTGCCACCCCCCCGCCCGACGACGAGGCGACCGACGCGCCCACCGCCACCGCCCCGCAGGTCGCTGCTCCCCCGGCCGGTGACGGGGCCGACGCCGACATCCCCGGCCTCGGCTACGAGGAGGCCCGGGACGAGCTCGTCGCGATCGTCGCACGCCTCGAGAGCGGACAGGTCGGCCTCGAGGAGAGCATGACCCTCTGGCGCCGCGGGGACGCCCTCGCGGCGCACTGCGCCGCCTGGCTCGACGCCGCCGAGCAGACCCTCGCCGCCGGCGACCCCACCGCCTGACCCGCCTCGCGGCACGTCCCGCCGCCGTTCGGGTCAGCCGGGGCGGACCACCCGGAGGTGGTCGGCGAAGGCCTCGAGGTCGGCGAAGCTCCCCGTCCCCGTGACGAGGGTCGTGAGGTCCGCGGGCGCCGCGGGCTCGTGGACGAGGGTGCGCTGGGTCTTCGTGTCCCGGTCGTACTGCGTCCAGGTCCGGCCGCCCGCGCTGACGGTCCCCGTCGCGGGGGCCCGGTTCGTCTGGGCCCGCAGCCACCCCGCGGTCGCGTCCTTCGTCTGCTCGAGTGCGACGTAGGCCCCGTCCGGGGTCTGGTACCCCGCGTGCCACGTCATGAGCCCGTCCGTGGAGCGGACGTACCGGACGCTCGTCGCCGTCCACCCGTCCGGGAGCCCGACCGGCCGCTCGATCGGCCACCCGGACTCGCGAGCGACGCCGACGGCCGCGGCAGCGACGTCGACCGGCGGCTGGGAGACGCCGTTGACCCGGGCCACGGCGAAGACGAGCACCGCGGTGAGGCCGCCGATGACGACGAGCGAACGGATCATGTTCGCGACGGAGCCGCTCGCGTACCGGCTCGGGGGCGCTGGGGTGGTCATGCCCCCATCGTCCCCGATCGCGCACCGACCGGGGGAGGCAGGGCACCGGTCCTCGGCGCTCAGGGACCCCCGACACCGGACGGCGATAGAGTCGGGCCCATCCCGTCCGCCGTCGTGTGAAGGACCGCCCCGTGAGCGACCTGCGTGATCTTGCCTCCTCCCCTCGGCCGGCACCGCTCCAGGTTGCCCGTGAGCAACCGGACCGCAACCTCGCCCTCGAGCTCGTCCGGGTCACCGAGGCGGCGGCGATGGCCGGAGGCCGGTGGGTCGGTCGCGGCGACAAGAACGGAGCCGACGGTGCCGCCGTCGAGGCGATGCGCACCCTCATCGCCACGGTGGAGATGCGCGGCGTCGTCGTCATCGGCGAGGGCGAGAAGGACGAGGCGCCGATGCTCTACAACGGGGAGCAGGTCGGCGACGGCACCGGGCCCGAGTGCGACGTCGCCGTCGACCCGATCGACGGGACGACGCTGACGTCGAAGGGCCAGTCGAACGCCGTCTCCGTCCTCGCCGTCGCCGACCGCGGGAGCATGTACGACCCGAGCGCCGTCTTCTACATGGACAAGCTCGTCGCCGGCCCCGAGTGCGCCGACGTCGTCGACATCCGCCTCCCCGTCCTCGAGAACGTCCGCCGGGTCGCCCGCGCCAAGGGCCGCCACCCCGAGGACGTCACCGTCGTCCTCCTCGACCGCCCCCGGCACGAGGGCCTCGCGCAGGAGGTCCGCGACTCCGGCGCACGGATCCGGTTCATCTCCGACGGGGACGTCGCCGGAGCGATCATGGCCGCGCGGCCGGACACCGGCATCGACCTCCTCCTCGGGGTCGGTGGCACCCCCGAGGGGATCATCACCGCGTGCGCGATCAAGTGCCTCGGCGGCGTCATCCAGGGCCGGCTCTGGCCCAAGGACGACGCCGAGCGCCAGCGCGCCGTCGACGCGGGCCACGACCTCGACCGGGTCCTCTCGACCGACGACCTCGTCGCGGGCGAGAACTGCTTCTTCGTCGCGACCGGCATCACCGACGGCGAGCTCCTCAAGGGGGTCCGGTACCGCGCCGGCGGCGCGAGCACCCACTCCCTCGTCATGCGCTCGAAGTCGGGGACGATCCGGCTCATCGAGAGCCACCACCAGCTCGAGAAGCTCCGCGCGTACAGCGCGGTCGACTTCGACCAGGCGGCGGCCCGATGACCGGCCCCCGGGTCCTCGTCGTCGGCGAGGCCCTCGTCGACATCGTCCGGCGGCCCGACCGGGAGACCGCCGAGCACGTCGGGGGCAGCCCCGCGAACGTCGCCATCGGTCTCGCCCGGCTCGACGTCCCCGTCGACCTCGCCACCGCGATCGGCCGTGACGAGCGCGGTGAGCGGGTGGCGGCACACCTCCGCGAGCACGGGGTCCGGCTCGGGGAGGGCTCGCTCGGCGCCGCGCCGACGTCGACCGCCCTCGCCGACATCGACGCCTCCGGCGCGGCGACGTACGTCTTCGACCTCCACTGGTCCCCCGGGCGGGTCGTCGTCCCGGACGACGCCGGTCACGTCCACACCGGCTCGATCGGGGCGACGCTCTCGCCGGGAGCCGAGGACGTCACCGACGTCCTCGTCCGGGCCGGGGTGACGTGCACCGTGTCCTACGACCCCAACGTCCGTCCGAGCATCATGGGCGACCCCGAGGACGTCCGCACCCGCGTCGAGGAGGTCGTCGGGCTCAGCGACGTCGTCAAGGCGAGCGAGGACGACCTCGTCGAGCTCTACCCGGGACGGCAGCTCGCCGACGTCCTCCGCCGGTGGACCGAGCTCGGAGCCGCCCTCGCCGTCGTCACCCGGGCCGGGGACGGGGTGACCTACCGGGTCGCCTCGAGCGGCGAGCTCGTCACCGTGCCGGCACCGCCGACCGAGGTCGTCGACACCGTCGGGGCCGGGGACTCGTTCATGGCGGGCCTGCTCTCGGGGCTCCTCGACGACCGTCTCCTCGGGGGTGCGGACGCGCGCTCGCGGCTCCGGGCGGCGGACGCTGCCCGGATCGGGGCCGCCGTCGAGCGCGGCCTCGCGTGCGGGGCGCGCACGGTGTCGCGGGCGGGGGCCTACGCGCCCACCCGCGCCGAGCTGTGACTACCCTGATTCCGGGGCCGCCCGTGGCGGCCCGCCGACGTGACCGTGAGTGAGGAGCCGCGATGCCCGAGGTCGAGAACGAACGAGCCGCCGGCTTCGCCGACCTGCTGCGAGCGAACCGGGAGTTCGCGGCGGACTTCGGGCTGAGCGGCTTCGACGGCGTCGCGCACGCCGGGGTCGCCATCATCACGTGCATGGACTCGCGGATCGACCCGCTGCGCATGGTCGGCCTCCTCCCGGGCGACGCGAAGATCTTCCGCAACCCGGGAGGGCGGGTCACCGACGCCGCCCTCGAGGCTCTCGTCCTCGGCGTCCACCTCCTCGGGGTCGAGCGCGTCCTCATCGTCCCGCACACCCGGTGCGCGGTCGCGACGAGCACCGAGGCGGAGCTGCGGGAGCGGGTCGGCGCGTCCGCGGGGCAGGACGCCTCCTGGCAGGCCTTCCACGTCATCACCGACCAGCGCCAGGCCCTCCACGAGGACGTCGCGAGGGTCCGCTCCCACCCGCTCGTCCCCGACTCGGTGGAGATCGGCGGGTTCCTCTACGACGTCGACACCGGCCTGCTCGAGCAGGTCGTCTCGACGGAACCGTCCGGCGAGGCTCACGTCACCGGCCACACCGGGCCCTGACCTCGCGAGACGCGTCGAACGCGTCTGCGGACACGAGAGCCGGGACCGGTCAGGAGGCCGCCCGGACCGTCACGCCGATGCTGTCGCGGGTCGCCTTGTAGGGGCAGTCCTCGTGCGCCTTCTCGACGAGCGTCCCGGCCGTCTCGGCGTCGACCCCGGGGATCGTCGCGGTGAGCTCGACGGCGAGGCCGAACCCCGACCCGGTCCGCCCGGGCGTGACGTCTGCGGTGACCGTCGACTCGCTCATGTCGGGCCCCTCCTGGTCCGCGACGACGTCGAGCGCACCGCTGAGGCAGGCGGCGTACCCCGCAGCGACGGTGTCCCGGGTGTCGGTGACGTTCTCCACGGAGGACCTCTCGTCGGTGGGCTGGTGCCGTCGCCAACCCGCCCCCACCCGGGGCGTGCCCGGCGGGGTCCACCACCCGGACAGGAGCTTCGGCCGGGCCACCGGCCGGCCCTACGATGCAGCGTCATGACCCTCCCCGACCGTGCCTTCCCCCCGGACTTCATCTGGGGCGCCGCCACCGCGTCCTACCAGGTCGAGGGCGCGCACGACGAGGACGGGAGGAGCCCGTCGATCTGGGACGTCTTCTCGCACACCCCGGGCCGGACCCACGCCGGTGACACCGGGGACGTCGCCTGCGACCACTACCACCGGCTCCCCGAGGACGTCGCGCTCATGCGCGAGCTCGGGCTCACGGCGTACCGCTTCTCGATCGCCTGGCCGAGGGTCCTCCCGGCGGGGGTCGGCGCGGTCAACCGGGCGGGCCTCGACTTCTACTCGCGGCTCGTCGACCTCCTCCTCGCCAGCGGGATCCGACCGGTCGCGACCCTCTACCACTGGGACCTGCCCCAGGCCCTCGACGAGCGGGGGGGTTGGCTCGAGCGGGACGTCGCCGACTGGTTCACCGAGTACGCCGCGGCGACGGTGGGGGCCCTGGGCGACCGCGTCACGACCTGGACGACGCTCAACGAGCCGTGGTGCTCCTCGATGCTCGGGTACGCCCTCGGCGTCCACGCCCCGGGCCACGAGGACCCCGCCGAGGCGCTCGTCGCCGCCCACCACCTCATGCTCGCCCACGGGCGGGCCGTCCCCGTCATCCGGGAGCTCTCCCCCGGCGCGACCGTCTCGGTCACCCTCAACCCGACCCGGGTCATCGGCCCCGAGGACGGCGACGAGAGCGACGCCGACGCCGTGCGGCGGGCCGACAACGCCCTCAACGGGATCTTCTACGGTCCGCTCTTCGAGGGCGCCTACCCGGCCGGCCTCCTCGACGACACCGCCCACCTCACCGACCACGCCCACGTCCGCGACGGGGACGTCGGCACGATCGGCGCCCCGCTCGACACCCTCGGGATCAACAACTACTTCCCGACGCGCGTCCGCGCGGCGCGCGGCGGCGACGAGCGGATGCGCCTCCCCGGCTGCGAGCCGGTGGCCGAGGCCGCCCCCCACCCGCCCCTCACCGCGATGGGCTGGGAGGTCTCACCGCCGTCGCACGCCGCGGTGCTCCGGCGGGGGGCGGAGGTCTCGGGGCTCCCCGTCGTCGTCACCGAGAACGGCTCCGCGTGGCCCGACGTCGTCTCCGCGGACGGGGAAGTCCACGACCCCGAGCGGGTCGACTACCTCCGCGGCCACCTCGAGGCGGTCGCCGACACCATCCGCGAGGGGACGGACGTGCGCGGGTACTTCGCGTGGTCCCTCCTCGACAACTTCGAGTGGGCCTTCGGGTACGACAAGCGGTTCGGCCTCACCTACGTCGACTACCCGACCCAGACCAGGACGATCAAGGACAGCGGGCGGGAGTACGCCCGCGTCATCGCCGCCCAACGGGCCGGCGGGCCCTCCGGCGCGGGCACCCGCGAGGCACCCGAGGGAGCGTGAGCCCAGCCTCGGCCGCCACGCTCAGAGGGAGAGCCGGTCGCGGACGACCGTGACGAGCCGGTCGGCGACCTCGCGGGCACGGTCCTCGGTCCGCGCCTCGACCATGACCCGGACGAGCGGTTCGGTCCCCGACTTGCGCAGGAGGACCCGACCGGAACCGTCGAGGCCGGCCTGCTCCGCCGCGACGGCCGCGGTGAGGGCCTCGTCGGACTCGACGCGGGACTTGTCGACCCCCTTGACGTTGACGAGGACCTGGGGGAGACGGGTCATCACGGACGCGAGCTCGGCGAGGGGGCGCCCGGTCTCGGCGACCCGGGAGGCGAGCATGAGGCCGGTGAGCACCCCGTCCCCCGTCGTCCCGTGCTCGAGCATGATGACGTGCCCGGACTGCTCCCCGCCGAGCGAGAACCGGGACCGGCGCATCTCCTCGAGGACGTAGCGGTCCCCGACGGCGGTCTGGCGGACGGAGATCCCGGCTGCCTCCATCGCGTGGAGCAGCCCGAGGTTGGACATCACCGTCGCGACGAGGGTGTTCTCGGCGAGCTCCCCGCGCTCCTGGAGGGACATCGCGAGGACGGCCATGATCTGGTCGCCGTCGACGACCGTCCCCGACGCGTCGACGGCGAGGCACCGGTCCGCGTCCCCGTCGTGGGCGATCCCGAGGTCGGCGCCACGGGCGAGCACCGCACGCGAGAGCTGCTCGAGGTGGGTCGAGCCGTACCCGTCGTTGATGTTGAGGCCGTCCGGCTCGGCGCCGATGACGGAGACCTCCGCGCCCGCGAGACGGAAGACCTCGGGCGAGACGACGCTCGCGGCGCCGTGGGCGGCGTCGATGACGACCCGCAGCCCGTCGAGCCGGTGCGGGAGGGCGCTGAGGAGGTGGGTGATGTACCGCGTCGCGCCGTCGGGCATCGGCACCACCCGTCCGACCTGGGCCCCGACGGGCCGCACGCCGGTGTCGCCGAGCCGGGCCTCGATGGCGTCCTCGAGCTCGTCGGGGAGCTTGTGACCCCCGGAGGCGAAGAACTTGATGCCGTTGTCGGCCATGGGGTTGTGCGACGCGGAGAGCATGACGCCGAGGTCGGCGCTCGTGTCCGCGGCGAGGAAGGCGATCGCGGGCGTGGGGAGCACACCGGCGTCGTAGACGTCGACGCCAGCCGAGGCGAGACCGGCGATGACTGCGGCGGAGAGGAACTCCCCCGAGGCCCGGGGGTCGCGGCCGACGACCGCCCGCGGACGGCTTCCGCCGAAGGCCCCCCGCTCGGCGAGGACGTGGGCCGCCGCGACGGACAGGCCGAGCGCGAGCTCGGCCGTGACGTCCTGGTTGGCGACGCCCCGGACGCCGTCGGTGCCGAAGAGTCGTGCCATGGGGTAGTGCCTTTCGCTCGTCGTCTCACGCGCGGGCCGCTGGGGTCCCGACCCGCGGCCCGACCCGCGCAGCGGCCGACGGCCGGCAGGGACCGGGCAGCGGGCGGAGCCGCGCGGACGCGGCTCCGCCCGTGCGGGTCAGCGCTTGGAGTACTGCGGCGCCTTGCGGGCCTTCTTCAGACCGGCCTTCTTGCGCTCCGGGACGCGGGCGTCCCGGGTGAGGAAGCCGTGCCGCTTCAACGCCGGGCGGTTGAGGTCGGGGTCCACACCGTTGAGCGACCGGGCGACGCCGAGCCGGACCGCGCCGGCCTGGCCGGAGGCCCCCCCGCCGGAGACCCGGACGAGGACGTCGTACGCGCCGTCGAGCTCGAGGACGGCCAGCGGCTCGTTGACGATCTGCTGGTGGACCTTGTTCGGGAAGTACTCCTCGAGGGAGCGGCCGTTGATCTTCCACTCGCCGGTGCCCGGGACGATCCGGACCCGCGCGATCGCCTGCTTGCGGCGACCGGTCCCCGCGCCCGGCGCCGAGGCGGTCGGGCGGGGGGCGCCCTCGGCCGCGACGGGGGCGTCGGACTCGGAGGTGTACTCGGTCAGCTCGACCTCGTCGGCGGTGACGTTGTCGGTGGTGTCGGTGGTGTCAGCCACGGTGGCTCCTCGGTTCGTTGCAGTCGTGTGGGGGTCCGGCGCCGGCTACTGAGCGACCTGGGAGATCGTGTAGGGCTGCGGCTTCTGGGCCGCGTGGGGGTGCTCGGCGCCGGTGTAGACCTTGAGCTTGCTCAGCTGCTGGCGACCGAGGGAGGTCTTGGGGACCATGCCGCGGATGGCCTTCTCGACCGCGCGCACGGGGTTCCTCTCGAGGAGCTGCTCGTAGGACTCGCTCCGCAGCCCGCCCGGGAAGCCGGAGTGGCGGTAGGCCTGCTTCTGCTCGAGCTTGGCGCCGGTGAGCGCGACCTTGTCGGCGTTGATGATGATGACGAAGTCGCCGGTGTCGACGTGCGGGGCGTACATCGCCTTGTGCTTGCCGCGCAGGAGCGTCGCGGCCTGGCTCGCGAGGCGGCCCAGCACGACGTCCGTCGCGTCGATCACGTGCCAGTTGCGCGTGATGTCTCCCGGCTTCGGGGTGTAGGTGCGCACAGTTGTCTGCCTTACCTTGAGGTCCAAACGGGTGGAGTCGGTATGCCGCGTGCGCCCGGAGGCGTGGACCCGGACCGGGTGTCGGTCCGGGGACGTGGACGCCCCAGAGGGCGCGCGGCACAACAGAGACCAAGTTTACGGGCCTCCGGGCGCCGCCCCAAATTGCTCTGCGGCCGCGGGCGCATGCCCTCTGACCTGCGACGATGCCCACAGGGCGATGACATACACGAATCTTGTGCAAACATAGTGTGCACATGTATTATGCATGCATGTCCCCTGAATCCCGCGCCGGTCTCGGCGGCGTCCGGCTCGACGAGACCGCCCTGCGCGTCCTCGCCCACCCGCTCCGGTCCCGCCTGCTCACCCGGCTGCGCGTCCACGGCCCCGCTACCGCCACCGACCTCGCGGCCGAGCTCGGGACGAACTCCGGAGCGACGAGCTACCACCTCCGCAAGCTCGAGTCGGCCGGGCTCGTCGCCGACACCGAGGAGGGCGAGGGCCGGCGCCGGCTCTGGCGCGCGTCGACCGACTACCACTCCTGGTTCCCGAGCGACTTCGCCGGCGACGAGGACAGCGAGACCGCCCTGAGCTGGCTCGCGCGCGACTACGTGCGCCACTTCGCCGAGCAGGCCGAGCGGTGGGTCGACGTCTCGCCGACGTGGCCTCTGGAGTGGCAGGACGCGTGCGGCTCGAGCGACGACTCCGTGCTCGTCACGCCCGAGCAGCTCCAGGCGATGCGCGACGAGGTCGCCGAGGTCGTCGACCGGTACCGCCGGGTCGGGCAGGGCAACCCGGCCGCGAAGCGGGTCGCCGTCTACCAGTTCAGCTACGTCCTCGACGTCGACCGCCCCCCGCGACGATGACGCCCCCCGCGCCCCCGCCCGCGGACGTCCCCCAGCGGCAGCCGGAGCGCCCGGCGGTCCATCCGCAACGGGTGTTCCTCCTCCTCACCTGCACGCGGTGGTTCCCCGTCGGCCTCGTCATCGGGCTCCTCACCCTCATCCCCCTCCAGCGCGGGATGAACCTCGCCGAGATCGGTGTCATCCTCTCGGCCCAGGGGCTCGTCGTCCTCGCCCTCGAGCTGCCCACCGGCGGGTTCGCGGACGCACTCGGGCGCCGGCCCGTCCTCCTCGTCGCCGCCGGCGTCAACGTCCTCGCCGCCGCCCTCTTCATGCTCGCCCAGAGCCTCCCGGAGTTCGTCGCCGCGCTCGCCCTCCAGGGGGTGTTCCGCGCGCTCGACTCAGGCCCGCTCGAGGCGTGGTACGTCGACGCCGCCCACGCCGAGGACGCCGGCGCCCCCGTCGACCAGGTCCTCGCCCGCGGCGGCACCGTCCTCGGGCTGAGCATCGCCGCCGGGGCCCTCACCTCCGGGGGGCTCGTCGCCTGGCACCCCGTCGCCGCCGTCACCGCCATCGAGCTACCCGGCTGGGTCTGGGTGGGGCTCACCGTCGTCCACCTCGGCGCGGTCGCCCTCCTCATGACCGAGCGGCGCACCCACGTCGACCGGTCCGGGCTCCGGGCGGCGCTGCACTCGGTCGGCACCGCCCCGCGGGTCGTCGTCGACGGCCTGCGAACCCTCCGCGCCGACCGGGTCCTGCTCGCCCTCGTCCTCGTCGAGGTGTTCTGGAGCCTCGCGATGGTCGCGTTCGAGACCTTCCACGGCATCCGCCTCGCCGAGCTCCTCGGGAGCGAGGACGCGGCGGGTGCCTGGCTCGGGCCCGCCTCGTCGGCAGCGTGGGCGCTCTTCGCCGTGGGGTCCGCGCTCGCCGGCCGGGCGAGCCGACGGGTCGGGGTGGCGTGGACGGCCCTCGCCGCCCGCGTCGTCAACGGGGCCTTCGTCGTCCTCATGGGCGTCATGGCCGGCCCGGTCGGTCTCATCACGGCGTTCCTCCTCGCGTACACCCTTCACGGGAGCGCGGGCCCGATGCACAACACGCTCCTCCACCGCCGGGCCGGACCCGGCAATCGGACGACGGTGCTGTCCATGAACTCCATGGTCGCCGGCGGGTCCTTCGCGCTCGCGCTCCTGGCGCTCGGACCGTTCGCGCAGGCGACGTCGACGGCGACCGCGATCGTCGTCTGCGGGGCGGCGAGCATCCTCGGGGCGGTCCTCTACCTCCCCGCCCTTCGCGCCGAGCGCGCTGCCCCGGCCGACGCCCCCGCCTCCCCGGCGGGGGCCGTCCGCGGCGGACCCGGAGCCCGGCGGGGCCGTCGCACGCTCAGCCGAGGGTCCGGGTGGCCCGGGCGGTCTCGGCCCGGGCGGCGAGGTCCGCGTCCGGTGGGTAGGTGACCTCCTCGAGCGAGAGGCCCTGCGCCGGCATGACGGTGACCCGCGGGTCACGGACGCCGGCGGCGAGGACGGCCTGCGGCCAGGCGACCTCGCGCCGCCCCTCGCCGACGAGGACGACGGCTCCGACGAGCGCCCGGACCATCGAGTGGCAGAACGCGTCGGCCACGACGCGACCCTCGACCGTCCCGTCCGCCCCGCGCTCCCACCCGTGGTCGAGGAGGGTGCGGATCGTCGTCGCCCCCTCCCGGCGCCGGCAGAACGCGGCGAAGTCGTGGAGCCCGACGAGCCGGCGGGCCGCAGCGTCCATCGCGTCGACGTCGAGCGGCCTCCGGTGGGTGACGGTCTCGTGGCGGCGCAGCGGGTCGGCGAGCGCCGGAGCGTCGCAGATCCGGTACCGGTAGCGCCGTCGGGTCGCGGAGAACCGCGCGTCGAACCCCGCCGGGGCGGGCCGGACCCGGCGGACGACGACGTCCGCGGGCAGCAGTCCCTGCAGCCGGGTCACCGCCGCCTCCCCCGGCGGCCGTGCCGACCGGGCCGGGAGCGCGGCCCAGGCGAGCGGGTCGACGTCGGCGTGGGCCACCTGCCCGCGGGCGTGGACGCCGGCGTCGGTCCGGCCCGCGACGGTGAGCCGGACCGGGTCGCCTGCCCGGAGGAGGGTCGTCAGGGCCTGCGCGAGGCTGCCCTCGACGGTGCGCAGGCCGGGCTGGGCCGCCCACCCGGCGAAGTGGGTCCCGTCGTAGGCGAGGTCGAGACGTATCCGCAGGTGGGGGGCGCCGGAGCCGTCGGAGCGGGCTGCGGAGGGCATGCGACGACCCTAACGAGTCGAGCTCGGTCCTCGGGGACGTGTCATGGGGCCCCCCGGAACGCCCCTAGAGTTGGGTCGTGCAGTGGGACGACTATGACGCCGGTCTCTTCGACCTCGACGGAGTCCTCACCCCGACCGCCGAGGTCCACATGCGGGCCTGGGCGGAGGTGTTCGGCGCCTTCCTCAGCGCCCGCGGGAACCAGCCGCCCTACACCGACGAGGACTACTTCGGCCACGTCGACGGCAAGCCCCGCTACGACGGGGTCCGCGACCTCCTCGCCGCCCGCGGCATCACCCTCCCCGAAGGCACCCCGGACGACGCCCCGGCCGAGGAGACCGTCTGCGGCCTCGGGAACCGGAAGAACGCCGCGTTCACGGCGATCCTCGCCCGGGACGGCGTCACCGCCTACCCGGGGTCGGTTGCCCTCCTCGACGACCTCCGCGAGCGGGGCACCCGGCTCGCCGTCGTCTCCTCCTCGGCGAACGCCCCGGGCGTCCTCCGGGCCGCGGGGATCGAGGACCGCGTCGACGTCGTGGTCGACGGCGCCGTTGCCCGCGAGGCCCGGCTCGCCGGCAAGCCGGCCCCGGACACCTTCCTCCACGCCGCGGCCGAGCTCGGCGTCCCGGCCGCCCGCGCGGTCGTCGTCGAGGACGCCGTCTCCGGCGTGCGCGCCGGCCGGGCGGGACGGTTCGGGCTCGTCGTCGGTGTCGACCGGGGCGCCGGGGCCGAAGCCCTCACCGGTGCCGGCGCCGACGTCGTCGTCGACGACCTCGAGGAGCTGCGCTGATGGACCTCCGACGGATCGGGCGGGACCCGGTCGACCGCGGCCGGCACCCGGTCGACGCGTGGCGGCTCGTGGAGACCTCCCTCGAGCTCGGCGACCTCGGCGTGTCCGAGACCCTCTTCACGGTCGCGAACGGGTACCTCGGGATGCGGGGCAACCCCGAGGAGGGCCGCGAGGCCCACGCCCACGGGACGTTCGTCAACGGCTTCCACGAAACCTGGCCGATCAAGCACGCCGAGAGCGCGTTCGGCTTCGCCCGGACGGGCCAGACCCTCGTCAACGTCCCCGACACGAAGGTCATGAAGATCTACGTCGATGACGAGCCTCTCATCATCGGCACCGCCGACCTCGAGCACTACGAGCGGGTCCTCGACCTCGCCGACGGGGTCCTGCGTCGTGAGCTGCTCTGGCGGACCCCGTCGGGCAAGCGGGTGCTCGTCCGCTCGAGCCGGATGGTCTCGTTCACCCAGCGCCACCTCGCGGTCATGACGATGGAGGTGACGATGCTCTCCGGCTCGGGCCCGGTCGTCATCTCCTCACAGATCCTCAACCGGCAGGACGGCGAGGACGAGTACCACGTCACCGCCGCGGCGATGGGGGCCGGCGTCGACCCGCGGAAGGCGGCGCGGTTCGACGAGCGGGTCCTCCTCCCCCGGACGAACGGCGTGGACAGCGGACGGATGCTCCTCGGCTACCAGTGCGCGAACTCCCGGATGACGCTCGCGGTCGCCGCCGACCACATCCTGCGGACGGACAACGACTTCGAGTGCACGGCGAGCACGGACGACGACCTCGGCAAGACCGTCTACCGGGTGGACGCCATCGAGGGCCGGCCGGTGGCGCTCGAGAAGCTGGTCGCCTACCACACCTCCAAGGGCGTCCCGGTGCGCGAGCTCGCGGACCGGTGCCACCGCACCCTGGACCGGGCCACCCGAACGGGGGCCGAGGGCGCCCACCGCGAGCAGCGCGCGTGGCTCGACGCCTACTGGGCCGACACCGACGTCACCGTCACCGGCCAGCCGGCGGTCCAGCAGGCGATCCGGTACAACCTCTTCCAGCTCGCCCAGGCCGTCGGCCGCGCCGACCAGCAGGGCGTCCCCGCGAAGGGGGTGACCGGCTCGGGGTACGAGGGGCACTACTTCTGGGACACCGAGGTCTACGTCACGCCGTTCCTCTCCTACACCTGCCCCGAGCTCGCCCGGAACACCCTCCACTTCCGCCGCCGGATGCTGCCCGCGGCCAGGGAGCGCGCCCGCGAGCTCGCCCAGCAGGGCGCCCTCTTCCCGTGGCGGACGATCAACGGCGAGGAGGCAAGCGCGTACTACGCGGCCGGCACGGCGCAGTACCACATCGACGCCGACATCGCCTTCGCCCTGACGACGTACGTCGACGTCACCGGCGACACCGGGTTCCTCGTCCGGGACGGCATCGACGTCCTCGTCGAGACGGCCCGGATGTGGTCCGACCTCGGGTTCTGGCGGAGCAACGGCGAGCGCTCGTTCCACATCCACGGGGTCACCGGACCCGACGAGTACACGACGGTCGTCAACAACAACCTCTTCACGAACGTCATGGCCCGGTACAACCTCGAACGGGCCGCCCGCGCGGTCCGCGACATCAAGGCCACCGACCCGCAGGCGTACGACCGCGTCGTCCACCGGCTCCACCTCGACGAGTCCGAGGTCGTCGAGTGGGAGGACTGCGCCAAGGGCATGACGATCCCCTTCGACGCCACCCTCGGGATCCACCCGCAGGACGAGCACTTCCTCGACCGGGAGGTCTGGGACCTCTCCTCGACGCCGGAGCTGCTCCGCCCGCTCATGCTCCACTACCACCCGCTCGTCATCTACCGCTTCCAGGTGCTCAAGCAGGCCGACGTCGTCCTCGCGCTCTTCCTCCAGGGCGACCGCTTCACGCTCGCGGAGAAGCGGGCCAACTTCGAGTACTACGACCCCATCACGACCGGCGACTCGACCCTCTCGGGCGTCGTCCAGTCGATCGTCGCCGCCGAGGTCGGGTACCACGAGATGGCCCTCGACTACTTCCTCCGCTCGCTCTACGTCGACCTCGTCGACCTCCACGAGAACACCGTCGACGGGCTGCACGTCGCCTCGGCCGGAGGGGTGTGGAACGCCCTCGTCCACGGGTTCGCGGGGCTGCGCACGCACGAGGGCGCGCTGACCTTCGACCCGCGGCTCCCCGACGAGTGGCCGGAGCTCACGTTCCGCCTGCGCTGGCGCGGCACCCGCCTCGTCACGCGGCTCACCGCGGACGAGATCGCCTTCCGGGTCGACGACCCCGGCGCACCGCCCGAGGCCGGGGTGCCCGTCACGGTCCGCGGGGACTGCGTCGTCGTCACCCAGCACGAGGAGGTCCGCGTCCCGCTCGCCGACCAGGGTCCCCGGATCGACGGCCGGCTCTCCTCGCACCCTCGGGTCGGCGCCCGCCGCGAGGACGGGACCTACATCACCTCCGGGGTCCCCGACCCGAGCGTCCACCTCGACGCCGGGCTCCGGGAGACCCTCCTCGGCTGACCGCGCGGTCCCCGGGAGCGACGCGCGACCGGCGACACCCGGAACGGACGACACCCGGAACAGACGACACCCGGAACAGACGACGGCCGCCCACCCCGGGCGGGGGTGGGCGGCCGTCGTCGCGACCGCGGGTCGCGGGGTCAGTCCTCGGACTTCTCCGGTGCGGGCTCCTCGGTCGGGGGCTGCTCGCTCACGGCCTCCTCGGTCGCCGGCTCCTCGGCCGGGACCGCAGCCGTCTCAGCCTCCGCGGCGGCGACGGCGGCGGCCTTGGCGTTGTCGTCGGAGGCGTCCTTGGCGGACCGCCTCGTCGCGGCCTCGGCCTCGGCAACGGTGGCCTTCTCCGCGAGCGGCTCCCGGACGAGCTCGATCACGGCCATCGGGGCGTTGTCGCCCTTGCGCGGGCCGAGCTTCGTGATCCGGGTGTAGCCGCCCGGGCGGTCGGCGACGTCGGGCGCGATCTCGGTGAAGAGACGGTGCACGACGCCCTTGTCGCGGACGACGGTCATGACCTTGCGGCGGGCGTGGAGGTCACCGCGCTTGGCGAACGTGATGAGCCGCTCGGCGAGCGGCCGCAGCCGCTTCGCCTTCGACTCCGTCGTCGTGATCGCGTCGTGCTCGAACAGCGCCGTGGCGAGGTTGGCCAGAATGAGCCGCTCGTGCGCCGGACCGCCGCCGAGACGGGGACCCTTGGTGGGGGTGGGCATTGTCGTTCTCCTTGGTTCCTGACCTCAGCGGCCGGCTCGACGCCGCGCCGCCCTGGTCGACAGGCGGATGGTCAGAGCTGCTCGTCCTCGGCGAGCGACCGACCGTCGTCGACGGTCTCCTCGCCCTCGTCGTAGTCCTCGTCCCCGCCGTACGAGTCGGCGATGGCGCTCGGGTCGAACCCGGGGGGGCTGTCCTTGAGCGCGAGACCCATGCCGTGGAGCTTGGCCTTGACCTCGTCGATCGACTTCGCGCCGAAGTTGCGGATGTCGAGCAGGTCCGCCTCGCTCCGGCCGACGAGCTCACCCACGGTGTGGATGCCCTCGCGCTTGAGGCAGTTGTAGGACCGGACGGTGAGGTCGAGGTCCTCGATGGGCAGGGCGAGGTCCGCGGCGAGCGCGGCGTCGGTCGGCGACGGGCCCATGTCGATGCCCTCCGCCTCGACGTTGAGCTCACGAGCGAGGCCGAAGAGCTCGACGAGGGTCTTGCCCGCCGACGCCATCGCGTCACGCGGGGCCATCGAGTTCTTCGTCTCGACGTCGACGATGAGCTTGTCGAAGTCGGTGCGCTGCTCCACACGGGTCGCCTCGACCTTGTAGGTCACCGCGAGGACCGGCGAGTAGATCGAGTCGACCGGGATCCGGCCGATCTCCTGCTCCCCCGACTTGTTCTGCTGCGCCGAGACGTAGCCCCGGCCGCGCTCGACGGTGAGCTCCATCTCGACCCGCCCCTTGTCGTTGAGGGTCGCGATGTGGAGGTCGGAGTTGTGGACCTCGACGCCCGCGGGCGGGGCGATGTCGGCGGCGGTGACCGCGCCGGCGCCCTGCTTGCGGAGGTACATGACGACGGGCTCGTCGTGCTCGGAGGAGACGACGAGGTTCTTGATGTTGAGGATGACCTCGGTGACGTCCTCCTTGACCCCGGGGATCGTCGAGAACTCGTGGAGCACGCCGTCGATGCGGATGCTCGTCACCGACGCGCCTGGGATGCTCGAAAGGAGCGTGCGGCGGAGGGAGTTGCCGAGGGTGTAGCCGAAGCCGGGCTCGAGCGGCTCGATGGCGAAGCGCGAGCGGCTGTCGGAGACAACCTCCTCGCTGAGGGTGGGGCGCTGTGCGATGAGCACGGTGTCTGTCCTTCCCACGGGCGACCGCTATATGACGCCTCGTGACGGTGCCGGGTGGGCCGGCTGCCCGGTCCGCATCTGTCCACGGGCCGGGCCTGACGGGTGGTCCGGGTGGCGAGGCCACCGGCCCTCCCGCCGGGCGGCGCCCCCGGAGCGACCGCGGGGGTCGCTCCGGGGGCACGTGGGGGGCGCGCCCCCCGGGGCGGGTCAGTTCTTCGAGTAGAGCTCGACGATGAGCTGCTCGGTGAGCTGGCTGTCGATCTGCTCGCGCACCGGGAGCTGGTGGATGAGCACCTGGAGCGACCCCGGGACGACCTGCATCCATGCGGGCGTCGGCCGCTCGCCGAAGGTCTCCCGGGCGAGCTGGAACGGGAACGCCTCGACGGACTGCTTGCGGACCGTGACGATGTCGTACTGCTCGACGCGGTAGGACGGGACGTCGGTGCGCCGGCCGTTGACCTCGAAATGGCCGTGGGTGACGAGCTGGCGCGCGTGCCGACGGGTCCGCGCGAGGCCGGCACGGTAGACGACGTTGTCGAGCCGCGACTCGAGGATGACGAGAAGGTTCTCGCCGGTCTTGCCGGGGCGGTTGGCCGCCTCCTCGTAGTACCGGCGGAACTGCTTCTCCATGACGCCGTAGGTGAAGCGGGCCTTCTGCTTCTCCTGGAGCTGGGTCAGGTACTCCTTCTCCTGGATCCGCCGGCGGCCGTGCTGGCCGGGCGGGAAGGGACGGAGCTCGAAGTTCTTGTCACCACCGACGAGGTCGGTCTTGAGGCGACGGGACTTCTTCGTGATGGGTCCGGTGTAACGGGCCATTGTCTCTTACCTACTTTCCCGTTCGAGTCAGACGCGGCGGCGCTTGGGCGGGCGGACACCGTTGTGCGGCTGGGGCGTGACGTCCTGGATGGCACCGACCTCGAGACCGGTCGCGGTGAGCGACCGGATCGCGGTCTCGCGCCCGGAGCCCGGGCCCTTGACGAAGACGTCGACCTTGCGCATGCCGTGCTCCATGGCGCGGCGGGCGGCGGCCTCGGCCGCCATCTGCGCGGCGAACGGGGTGGACTTGCGCGAGCCCTTGAAGCCGACCTGGCCGGCCGAGGCCCACGAGATCACCGCACCGCTGGGGTCGGTGATCGAGATGATGGTGTTGTTGAACGTGCTCTTGATGTGGGCCTGGCCCACGGCGACGTTCTTCTTGACCTTTCGACGCGTCTTGGCGCCGGTCCGGCTCTTGGGGGGCATGTTTCTCCTACGAGGTCTTCAGCGTGGGGGGCGAGTCGCGTCCGCGGGGGTGCCGACGGACGCCTTACTTGCCGGCCTTCTTTTTGCCGGCCACGGTGCGCTTGGGGCCCTTGCGGGTGCGCGCGTTGGTCTTCGTCCGCTGGCCGCGGACGGGGAGACCACGGCGGTGGCGCAGGCCCTCGTAGGAGCCGATCTCCACCTTGCGGCGGATGTCAGCGGCCACCTCACGACGGAGGTCACCCTCCATCTGGACGTGCGACTCGAGGTAGTCGCGCAGCGCGACGAGCTGCGGCTCCTCGAGGTCCTTGACGCGCGCGCTCGGGTCGACGCCGGTCTCGGCGAGGGCCTTCTGCGACGTGGTCCGGCCCACACCGAAGATGTAGGTCAGGGCGACCTCGACGCGCTTCTCACGCGGGAGGTCCACTCCAACAAGACGTGCCATCTTGTCTGTTTCCTTTGCATTCACCCGGAGGTCTGGTGCAGCACCGGTCCGGGCGGTCCCACGGCTCGTGCCGTGCGCTCCGGTCCCCGGCCTCCGGGCCGGGGGTGACGTCCTGTGGCGAGGGCTCTCTCGCCGTGGTCCGCGCCGCGGGGCGCGGTCCTCAGGGGCCGGGTGCTGCGTGCTTCATGGAGTTGTGCGTGCTCGAGGTCTGCGAGCGTGCGGGGCCGCGGGCGGCCGGTGCTGGGTCAGCCCTGGCGCTGCTTGTGGCGCAGGTTGCTGCAGATCACCATGACCCGACCGTTGCGGCGGATCACCTTGCACTTGTCGCAGATCTTCTTGACGCTCGGCTGAACCTTCATTGCCTCTGCTGTCCCGTCGATCCGTCCCGCGCCCCGGTCGGGTGGCGGGTCCTGCTCTCGGTGCTGTCCGGGCCGGGCCTCGCGGCCCTCGCGGTCAGCGGTAACGGAAGACGATCCGGCCGCGGGTCAGGTCGTACGGGCTCAGCTCGACGACAACCCGGTCCTCGGGGAGGATCCGGATGTAGTGCTGACGCATCTTGCCCGAGATGTGGGCGAGCACCTTGTGACCATTCGTCAGCTCCACCCGGAACATCGCGTTCGGGAGAGCCTCGATGATCGTGCCCTCGACCTCGATGACACCGTCCTTCTTGGCCATGTCCTCCATCAATCCGTGGTTGCCGGGAGACCCCTCGGTTGTGGGACCACCCATGGAAATCGGCCCCATGCACACCGCACGTGCAGCACACACATGGCCGACACTCGATCCTAAGGGATCGGCGTGTCCTCGCGAAATCGACCGCCCCCTCGGCGACGCTCAGCCGAGCGGGGCGTACGCCGCACCGTGCCGAGCGAGAGCGGCCTCGCCCCCGTCGAGGGCGGTGAGGACCCAGAGACCGCCCTCGGTGACGGCGACGGTGTTCTCCCAGTGGCTCGCCCGCCGCCCGTCGTCGGTGACGACGGTCCAGTCGTCGGCGAGGGTGTGGTTCGCCTGGTCCCCGAGGGTCATCATCGGCTCGATCGCGACCGTCGTCCCGACCCGGACGGTCGGCCCGCGGCCGAAGACCCGGTAGTTCGGGACCTGCGGGTCGAGGTGCATCTCACGCCCGATGCCGTGGCCGACGTAGTCCTCGACGACCCCGTACGTGCGGCCGTCGCGCTCCCCCGCGGCGACGATGCTGTCCTCGACGGCGGCGCCGACGGCGTAGAGGCTCTCTCCCGGCACGAGCGCCGCGATCCCGGCCCACATGCTCTCCTCGGTCGCGTCGATGAGCGCGAGGTCCTCCGGGCGACCGGCGTCGCGGCCCCCGACGACGAGGGAGAGCGCGGCGTCCCCGTGCCACCCCCCGACGACGGCGCCGCAGTCGACGGAGAGGAGGTCGCCCTCCTCGAGGACACGGGCGCCGGGGATGCCGTGGACGATCTCGTCGTTGACCGACGTGCAGATCGACCCGGTGAACCCGTGGTAGCCGAGGAAGCTCGGCACCCCGCCGTGGTCGCGGATGTGCTCCTCGGCGAGGGCGTCGAGCGCCGACGTCGTCGCCCCGGGCCGCGCCCGGTCGGCGACGAGCCGGAGGGTGCGCGCGACGAGCACCCCGGCCGCCCGCATGAGGAGCACCTGCTCGGGGGTCTTGGTCTCGATCCGGTCGCGTCCGAAGAGTCCCATGAGGTCGTCGTCACCGCTGCGCGTCGTGCGCGTCGGCTCGGGCTCAGCTCCCCACGACGTCGAGGGCGGCGAGGATCCGGTCGGTGACCTCGTCGACGTCACCCATCCCGTCGACCGCCACCAGCAGGCCCCGCCGCTCGAAGAGCTCGGCGAGCGGCGCCGTCTCGCGGGTGTAGATCGCCTGCCGCTCGCGGATCACGTCCTCGGTGTCGTCGGTGCGGCCCTCGGTCTCGGCCCGCTTGAGGAGCCGGTGGACGATCTCCTCCTCGTCGACGGTGAGCAGGAGGACCGCCTCGACCGCGGCGTCCCGGGCGGCGAGCATCCCGTCGAGGGCCTCGACCTGGGCCTCGGTGCGCGGGTAGCCGTCGAGCAGGAACCCCTGGTCTGCGTCCGGCTCCCCGAGCCGGTCCTCGACGATGGCGTTGGTGACCTCGTCGGTGACATAGCCGCCGGAGTCGAGGATCCCCTTGACCTGCCGGCCGAGCTCGGTCTCGTTCTTGATGTTGGCCCGGAAGATGTCTCCCGTCGAGATCGCCGGGATGCCGTAGTGCTCGGCGACACGGGCGGCCTGGGTGCCCTTCCCGGCTCCGGGGGGACCGAAAATGATGAGGCGCATCAGCGGAGGAACCCTTCGTAGTGACGCTGCTGGAGCTGGGACTCGATCTGCTTGACGGTCTCGAGCCCGACCCCGACGATGATGAGGATCGAGGTCCCGCCGAACGGGAAGTTCTGGTTGGCGTTGACGAGGACGAGCGCGATGAGGGGGACGAGTGAGATGAGCGCGAGGTAGATCGCCCCCGGCACGGTGATGCGGGTGAGGACGTAGCTGAGGTACTCGGCGGTGGGCCGACCGGCACGGATTCCCGGGATGAACCCCCCGTACTTCTTCATGTTGTCGGCGACCTCGGTCGGGTTGAACGTGATCGAGACGTAGAAGAACGTGAAGAAGAGGATGAGCCCGGTGTAGACGAGCATGTAGAACGGGTGGTCGCCCCGGACGAGGTGGTCGTCGACCCAGGTCACCCAGCCCGGGCTGTTGCCGAGCGGGTCCCGGTTGAACTGCGCGACCATGGCCGGGAGGGCGAGGAGCGAGCTCGCGAAGATCACGGGGATGACGCCGGCCATGTTGACCTTGATGGGGATGTACGTCGACGTCCCGCCGTACATCTGCCGGCCGACCATCCGCTTCGCGTACTGGACGGGGATCCGGCGCTGGGACTGCTCGACGAAGACGACGAGCGCGATGACGAGGAACCCGATGAGGATGACCCCGAAGAAGATGTCCCACCGCCCGTCCTGCTGCTGGATCGCCCAGAGCGAGGACGGGAAGCGGGCCGCGATCGAGGTGAAGATGAGCAGCGACATCCCGTTGCCGACGCCCTTGTCCGTGACGAGCTCGCCGAGCCACATGATGAGGCCGGTCCCCGCGGTCATCGTCAGGACCATGATGACGATCGTGCCGATGGAGTCGTTCGTGAGGATCTGGGTGCAGCCGGGCCCGAAGAGCGACGTCGGGTTCTGCGCGAACGTCACGAGCGTCGAGGACTGGAGGACGGCGAGCCCGATGGTGAGGTAGCGGGTGTACTGCGTGAGCTTGGCCTGCCCGGACTGGCCCTCCTTCTTGAGGGTCTCGAACCGGGGGATGACGACGGTGAGCAGCTGGACGATGATGCTCGCGGTGATGTACGGCATGATGCCCAGCGCGAAGATCGACAGCTGGAGGAGAGCGCCGCCGCTGAAGAGGTTGGCGAGCCCGAGGAAGCTGTTGCTCGTCGGGGCGTCCTTCAGGCACTGCTGGACCGCGCCGTAGCTGACCCCCGGGGTCGGAACGTGGCTGCCCAGGCGGAACAGCACGATGATGCCCAGGGTGAACAGCAGCTTCGTGCGCAGATCCGGCGTCTTGAACGCCCGGCCGAAAGCGGAAAGCAACTGGTCCTCCGTAAGGTGCGACACCACGGTCGCTGGGTCGTGACGATCCCGAGAACGATACCCCGACGACGGCGACGCGCCCATCACCGCAGCCGTGAGCCCCCGGGCCCGGTGACCGCCGGTGGGACGCCGCCGGCCGCAGGTGGGACGCCGCCGGCCGCAGGTGGGCCCCGAACGGGGCCCGCCCTGCGGCCGGGGGCGGGTCAGACAGAGGTGACGGTGCCGCCTGCTGCCTCGATCTTGTCCTTGGCGCTCGTCGAGAACGCGTGCGCGGTGACGTTGACCGCGACGGTGATCTCGCCGCTGCCGAGGACCTTGACCGGGTGGCCGTCGCGGACGGCCCCCTTGTCGACGAGCCCGTCGACGGTGACGTCGCCACCCTCGGGGTAGAGGGCGCCGAGCCGGTCGAGGTTGACGACCTGGTACTCGACCTTGAACGGGTTCTTGAACCCGCGCAGCTTCGGCAGGCGCATGTGGATCGGGGTCGCGCCACCCTCGAAGCCCTCGGGCACCTGGTAGCGCGCCTTGGTTCCCTTGGTCCCGCGGCCGGCGGTCTTGCCCTTCGAGCCCTCACCGCGCCCGACGCGGGTCCGCGCCGTGCGCGACCCGGGGGCGGGCCGCAGGTGGTGGACCTTGAGGGCGTGCGGCCGGCCGGCCGCGTCTTCGGTGGACTGCTTCTCGTCCGCCATGATCACTCAACCTCCTCGACGGCGACGAGGTGCGTCACCGTGTGGACCATCCCGCGGATCTCGGGACGGTCCTCCTTGACGACGACGTCGCCGATGCGCTTCAGACCGAGGCTGCGCAGCGTGTCCCGCTGGTTGCGCTTGCCCCCGATCTCGGAACGGGTCTGGGTCACCTTGAGCCGCGCCATCAGGCACCGGTCCCTGCGGCCTGGGCGCGCAGCATGGCGGCCGGGGCGACCTCGTCCAGGGGCAGGCCACGGCGGGCGGCCACGGCCTCCGGGCGCTCGAGGCCCTTGAGCGCCTCGACCGTCGCGTGGACGATGTTGATCGCGTTGTCCGAGCCGAGCGACTTGGACAGCACGTCGTGGATGCCCGCGCACTCGAGCACGGCGCGGACCGGGCCACCGGCGATGACCCCGGTCCCCGGCGAGGCCGGGCGGAGGAGCACGACGCCGGCGGCGGACTCGCCCTGGATCGGGTGCGGGATCGAACCCTGGATGCGGGGGACCTTGAAGAAGTTCTTCTTCGCCTCCTCGACACCCTTGGCGATGGCCGACGGAACCTCCTTGGCCTTGCCGTAGCCGACGCCCACGGTGCCGTCGCCGTCACCGACGACGACGAGGGCGGTGAAGCTGAACCGGCGGCCACCCTTGACGACCTTCGCGACCCGGTTGATGGTCACGACGCGCTCGAGGTACTGGTTCTTGTCACCCGAGTCCCGGCGGTTGTCCCGACGGCCGTCACGGCTGTTCCGGTCGCGGTCGGTCGAACGGTCCGCGGAGCCGGTGCCTCGACGCTGGGGTCCTGGCATCAGATGTTCCTCATTTCAACGTTCGGTGCGACGTTCACTGCGGTGTTCGTCTCGGTCACAGGGACAGCCCACCCTCACGAGCGCCGTCGGCGATCGCCGCGACCCGGCCGTGGTAGCGGTTGCCACCCCGGTCGAACACGACGGCCTCGACGCCGGCGCCCTTGGCGCGCTCCGCGACGAGCTCGCCGACGCGCTTGGCCTTGGCGGTCTTGTCGCCATCGAACGTGCGCAGGTCGGCCTCCATCGTCGAGGCCGAGGCGAGCGTCCGGCCGAGCGTGTCGTCGACGACCTGGACGAAGACGTGGCGGGTGGAGCGCGAGACGACGAGGCGGGGCCGCGTCGCGGTGCCCGCGACCTTCTTGCGGACCCGAACGTGCCGGCGGCCGCGCGCGGCCGCCTTGCCGTTGGCGCGCTTGACGGTCATAGCCATGGCTTACTTACCAGCCTTTCCGACCTTGCGACGGATCTGCTCACCCTCGTAGCGGACGCCCTTGCCCTTGTACGGGTCCGGGCGGCGCAGCTTGCGGATGTTCGCGGCGACCTCACCGACGAGCTGCTTGTCGATGCCCTGCACCGAGAAGCGGGTGGGGTTCTCGACGGTGAACGCGATGCCGAGGGGAGGCTCCACGAGGATCGGGTGGCTGTACCCGAGGGCGAACTCGAGGTTCTCGCCCTTCGCGGTGACGCGGTACCCCGTACCGTGGATCTCCATCTTCTTCTGGTAGCCCTCGGTGACACCGAGGACCATGTTGTTGATGAGCGAGCGGGTGAGCCCGTGGAGCGAGCGCGACTCGCGCTCGTCGTCCGGTCGGTCCACCTCGACGCCGTCCTCGCCATGGGTGACGGTGATCGGCTCGGTGACCGTGTGGGCGAGCTCGCCCTTCGGTCCCTTGACCGTGACGGTCTGGCCGTCGATGGTCAGCTCGACACCGGACGGGATGGCAACCGGGAGTCGTCCAATACGCGACATGTCTGCTACCCCTTACCAGACGTAGGCGAGAACTTCCCCGCCTACACCCTTGTTCGCAGCCTGCTTGTCAGTGAGCAGCCCGGACGACGTGGAAATGATGGCGACGCCCAGCCCGCCGAGGACCTTCGGGAGGTTCGTGGACTTGGCGTAGACGCGCAGACCGGGCTTGGAGACCCGACGCACGCCGGCGATGGAGCGCTCGCGGTTCGGGCCGTACTTGAGGTCGATCGTCAAGGTCTTGCCGACCTCGGCGTCCTCGACCTGCCAACCGGCGATGTAGCCCTCGGCCTGGAGGATCTCGGCGATGTGGGACTTGAGCTTGGAGAACGGCATGGAGACGGAGTCGTGGTGCGCCGAGTTGGCGTTCCGCACTCGCGTCAGCATGTCCGCGATGGGGTCGGTCATGGTCATGGGCTTGCACTGCCCTCTCTCACCGTGGTTTCACCCCGCGTCACGCGGGGCGACCTGCGATGTAGACGTTGGTGGACTGGGGGGTCGGGGTGCCGGTGGCTCGCCGCGAGGGGGCGCTCACCAGCTGCTCTTCGTCACGCCGGGGAGCTCGCCCCGGTGGGCCATCTCGCGCAGGCAGATCCGGCAGAGGCCGAACTTGCGGTAGACCGAGTGCGGCCGTCCGCAGCGCTGGCAGCGGGTGTAGGCGCGGACCTTGAACTTCGGCTTCCTGTTCGCCTTGTTGATCAGGGCGGTCTTGGCCATTTCAGTTCTCCTTGAAGGGGAAGCCGAGCGCGCGGAGCAGGGCGCGGCCCTCGTCGTTGGTGGTCGCCGTCGTCACCACGGTGATGTCCATGCCCCGGACACGGTCGATCCGGTCCTGGTTGATCTCGTGGAACATCGACTGCTCGGTGAGCCCGAAGGTGTAGTTGCCGTGGCCGTCGAACTGCCGGGGGGAGAGTCCGCGGAAGTCGCGGATCCGCGGCAGCGCCGTGCTGACGAGCCGGTCGAGGAACTCCCACATCCGGTCGCCGCGCAGCGTCGTGTGCGCACCGATCGGCATCCCCTCGCGGAGCTTGAACTGCGCGATGGACTTCCGGGCGCGCGTCACCGACGGCTTCTGCCCGGTGATCGCGGCGAGGTCCCGGATGGCGCCGTCGATGAGCTTGCTGTCCCGGGCGGCGTCGCCGACACCCATGTTGACGACGACCTTCGTCACCGTCGGGACCTGCATGACGTTGTCGTAGCGGAACTGCTCGCGCAGCCCGCCCTTGATCTCGTCGGCGTAGCGCTGCTTGAGCCGCGGCGCGGTGCGGCTGTCGTTGATCGTGTCGGTCATCTGCCTCACAGGTCCTTACCCGAGCGCACCGCGACGCGGGTGCGGGTGGCCTTCGTCCGGCCGTTGCGCTCGACGCTCTCGACGCGGGTCCGCACCCGGGTCGGCTTCTTCTCGTCGGGGTCCACGACCGCGACGTTGCTCACGTGGATCGAGGCCTCCTGGACGACGAGGCCGCCGGACTGGCCGCGGACGCCGGCCTTGGTGTGCCGGGTGACGCGGTTGACCCCTTCGACGACGACCCGCTGGTTCTCGGTGTCGACGGAGATGACCTTGCCCTGCTTGGCCTTGTCCTTGCCCGTGAGGACCTGGACGAGGTCGCCCTTCTTGATCTTCATCTTGGTCGTCGCCATGTCAGAGCACCTCCGGTGCCAGCGAGATGATCTTCATGAACTTCTTCTCGCGCAGCTCCCGACCGACCGGGCCGAAGATGCGCGTACCACGCGGGTCGCCGTCGCCGCGAAGGATGACGGCCGCGTTCTCGTCGAACTTGATGTACGAACCGTCGCTGCGGCGCCGCTCCTTGGCGGTCCGCACGATGACGGCCTTGACGACGTCACCCTTCTTGACGTTGCCGCCCGGGATGGCGTCCTTGACCGTGGCGACGATCGTGTCGCCGATACCGGCATACCGCCGACCGGACCCGCCGAGCACACGGATGCAGAGGATCTCCTTGGCACCCGTGTTGTCGGCGACCTTCAGTCGCGACTCCTGCTGGATCACTGTCTAACTCCTGTCGTCGTGCTGGTTCTCGGGCCTGACGGCCGCGAGCCTGGCCGAACTCGTGTGGTCTGTGGGCGGACCGGCCGCCCCGTCGGGGGCGCGGCCCGCCGGAGGGGCGAGCGGCCTACTTGGCCTTCTCGAGGATCTCCACGAGACGCCACCGCTTCGTCGCCGACAGCGGGCGGGTCTCCATGATGAGCACGAGGTCGCCGACGCCGGCCGCGTTCTCCTCGTCGTGCGCCTTGACCTTGTGGCTCTTGCGCATGACCTTGCCGTAGAGCGCGTGCTTGACGCGGTCCTCGACCTCGACGACGACCGTCTTGTCCATCTTGTCGCTGACGACATAGCCCTGCCGGGTCTTGCGGTAGCTGCGCTCGGCCGCGCTCGCGGCCGCGTCGGTGCTCTGCGTGGTCACAGCCTCATCCTTGATGTTGTCGCTCATGCCGAGGCCTCCTCGGAGGAGGAGCCGCCGGCGGTGCCGATGCCGAGCTCGCGCTCACGCATCTCGGTGTAGATCCGGGCGATGTCCTTGCGGACGGCGCGCAGCCGGCCGTGGCTCTCGAGCTGGCCGGTGGCCGACTGGAACCGGAGGTTGAACAGCTCCTCCTTGGCCTTGCGGAGCTCGTCGACGAGCCGGTCGTCGTCGAACCCGCGCAGCTCGGCGGGAGTCAGGTCCTTGGAACCGATAGCCATCAGTTGTCACCACCTTCACGCTGGATGAAGCGGCACTTCATCGGCAGCTTGTGCATCGCGAGGCGCATGGCCTCGCGGGCCACCTCGTCGGACACGCCGGAGAGCTCGAACATCACCCGTCCGGGCTTGACGTTCGCGACCCACCACTCGGGCGAGCCCTTGCCGGAGCCCATCCGGGTCTCCGCCGGCTTCTTCGTCAGCGGGCGGTCGGGGAAGATGTTGATCCACACCTTCCCACCACGCTTGATGTACCGGGTCATCGCGATGCGCGCCGACTCGATCTGGCGGTTCGTCACGTAGGCGGGCTCCAGGGCCTGGATGCCGTAGTCGCCGAACGCGATCGTCGTGCCGCCCTTGGCCATCCCGGTACGGTCCGGGTGGTGCTGCTTACGGTGCTTGACTCGACGGGGAATCAACATGTCAGGACTGCTCTCCCTCGGCGTTTGCAGGGGCCGACGCGGTCGCCGGGGCGCTCGTGGCGGCCTCGGCGGCGGCCGGGGCGTCGCCCGCGGGCGCGCCCTGGTCACGGCGCTCGCCGCGGCGGGCCCGGGCCGGACGGTCGTCGCGGTCGCGGCGGGGGCCGCGGGCCGGACGCGGGGACGTGGCCTGCTGGGCCGCGAACTCGCGGGCCGTGAGGTCGCCCTTGTAGATCCAGACCTTGACACCGATCCGACCGAAGGTCGTCCGGGCCTCGTAGAAGCCGTAGTCGATGTTCGCCCGGAGGGTGTGCAGCGGCACCCGGCCCTCGCGGTAGAACTCCGAGCGCGACATCTCGGCGCCGCCGAGACGACCCGAGCACTGGATCCGGATGCCCTTGGCGCCGGCCCGGAGGGAGCTCTGGAGCCCCTTGCGCATGGCCCGACGGAAGGTGACCCGGGCAGCGAGCTGCTCGGCGATCCCCTGGGCGACGAGCTGGGCGTCGATCTCGGGGTTCTTCACCTCGAGGATGTTGAGCTGGACCTGCTTGCCCGTGAGCTTCTCGAGCTCGCCACGGATCCGGTCGGCCTCGGCGCCGCGGCGGCCGATGACGATGCCCGGGCGCGCGGTGTGGATGTCGACACGCACCCGGTCACGGGTCCGCTCGATCTCGACGCGGGAGATGCCCGCGCGCTCCATGCCCGTGGAGAGGAGCGCACGGATGGCGACATCCTCCTTGACGTAGTCGCGGTAGCGCTGACCCTCCTTCTGGGAGTCGGCGAACCAGCGGCTCTTGTGCTCGGTCGTGATGCCCAGACGGAAGCCGTTCGGGTTGATCTTCTGACCCATCAGCGGGTACCTCCCTTGCGTCCGGACGTGGCCTTCTCGTGCGGGGCGACGACGACCGTGATGTGGCTCGTGCGCTTGTTGATCCGGGTCGCGCGACCCTGGGCCCGCGGGCGGAACCGCTTCATCGTCGGCCCCTCGTCGACGAAGGCGCGGCTGACGACGAGCTCGCGCTCGTCGAAGGCCTCAGAGGCCTCGTCGGCCTTGACCCGGGCGTTGGCGATGGCGCTCTCGAGCACCTTGCGGATCGGTTCGGCCGCACCCTGGGGCGCGAACCGGAGGACCGCGACGGCGTCGGTCGCCTGCTTGCCACGGATGAGGTCCACGACGCGGCGGGCCTTCATGGGCGTGACGCGGACGTACCGCGCGCTCGCCTTGGCTTCCATCGCTGCTTCCTTGTGGTTGCTCGTGGTGGGCATCAGCGGCGACGCCCCTTCTTGTCGTCCTTCACGTGGCCACGGAAGGTCCGGGTCGGCGCGAACTCGCCGAGCTTGTGGCCGACCATCGACTCGGTGACGAACACCGGCACGTGCTTGCGCCCGTCGTGCACGGCGAGGGTGTGGCCGAGCATGTCCGGCGAGATGACCGAACGGCGCGACCAGGTCTTGATGACGTTCTTGCTGCCCGCTTCGTTCTGAGCGTCCACCTTCTTCTGGAGGTGGTCGTCGATGAAGGGGCCCTTCTTCAAGCTACGAGGCATCTCTTCAGGCTCCTATCAGCGCTTCTTGCCGGTACGACGACGGCGGACGATCTGCTTGTCGCTGGCCTTGCCGGGACGGCGGGTCCGGCCCTCGGGCTGGCCCCACGGGCTGACCGGGTTCCGGCCGCCGGAGGTCTTGCCCTCACCACCACCGTGCGGGTGGTCGACCGGGTTCATCGCGACACCGCGGACGGTCGGGCGCTTGCCCTTCCACCGCATCCGGCCGGCCTTGCCCCAGCTGATGTTCGACTGCTCGGCGTTGCCGACCTCCCCCACGGTCGCGCGGCAGCGGACGTCGACGTTGCGGATCTCCCCGGACGGCAGCCGGAGCTGCGCGTTCGGGCCCTCCTTGGCGACGAGCTGGACGCGGACGCCGGCGGAGCGGGCGATCTTCGCTCCCCCACCGGGACGGAGCTCGACGGCGTGGACGACCGTGCCGACGGGGATGTTCCGGAGCGGGAGGGCGTTTCCGGGCTTGATGTCGGCGCCCGGGCCGTTCTCGACGGGGTCGCCCTGACGCAGCCGGTTCGGGGCGAGGATGTAGCGCTTCTCCCCGTCGGCGTAGTGCAGGAGCGCGATCCGGGCCGTGCGGTTCGGGTCGTACTCGATGTGCGCCACAGTCGCCGGCACGCCGTCCTTGTCGTGACGACGGAAGTCGATGACGCGGTAGGCGCGCTTGTGGCCCCCGCCGACGTGGCGGGTGGTGATGCGGCCGCTGCTGTTGCGGCCGCCGGACTTGGCGAGCGGGCGGACCAGGGACTTCTCCGGGGTGGAGCGGGTGACCTCGACGAAGTCAGCGACGCTCGACCCCCGGCGACCCGGGGTGGTCGGCTTGTGCTTACGGATAGCCATGCTTACGAATTCCTCAGTTCCTCATCGATCCCCGGTCAGGCGCCTGCGCCGCCGAAGATGTCGATCGACCCGTCCTTGAGGGTGACGATCGCGCGCTTGGTGTCCTTGCGCCTGCCGGTCCCGAACCGGGTCCGGCGGGACTTGCCCGGGCGGTTCATCGTGTGGACCGAGTCGACCTTGACCTTGAAGATCTGCTCGACGGCGACCCTGATCTCCGTCTTGTTGGCGCGCGGGTCGACGATGAAGGTGTACTTGCCCTCATCGAGGAGCCCGTAGGACTTCTCGGACACGACCGGCGCGATCAGGACGTCGCGCGGGTCCTTCGTCGGAGTGCTCACTTCGTCTCCTCCTGGCTCGGCTCGGCCGCGGCGTCGGCACCCTTGCGGGGGCCGGCGAGGAAGGCGCTGAGGGCACCCTCGGTGAAGACGACGTCGTCGGCGCAGAGCACGTCGTAGGTGTTGAGCTGGTCGGCCCACAGGACGTGGACGTCCACGAGGTTGCGGACGCTCTTCGTCGAGACCTCGTCGCCGCGCTCGAGGACGACGAGCAGGTTGTGCCGCTCGGTCAGGCCTGCGAGGACGGCGAGGACGCTCTTCGTCGAGGGGGTCTCACCCTCGACGAGCGAGGACAGGACGTGGACGCGGCCGTGACGGGCCCGGTCGGAGAGGGCCCCGCGCAGGGCGGCGGCCTTCATCTTCTTCGGGGTCCGCTGGACGTACTGGCGCGGCTGCGGCCCGTGGACGGTGCCACCGCCGGCGAACTGCGGCGCGCGGGTCGACCCCTGGCGAGCGCGGCCGGTGCCCTTCTGGCGGTACGGCTTGCGCCCACCGCCGCGGACGGCGCCGCGGGTCTTCGTCGCGTGCGTGCCCTGCCGCGCGGCGGCGAGCTGGGCGACGACGACCTGGTGGATGAGCGGGACGTTGGTCTGGACGTCGAACACGTCGGCCGGCAGCTCGGCCGTCCCCGCCTTCGCGCCCGCCGGGCTGATGATGTCAACGGTCGGCATGATCAGGCTCCCTTGGCAGCCGTGCGGACCAGGACGAGGCTGCCCCGGGGGCCGGGGACGGCACCCTTGACGAGCAGCAGACCCTTCTCGGCGTCCACGGCGTGGATGGTGAGGTTCTGGGTGGTCTGGCGCACGCCGCCCATCCGGCCGGCCATCTTCATCCCCTTGAAGACGCGGCCCGGGGTGGCGCAGCCACCGATCGAGCCGGGCTTGCGGTGGTTGCGGTGGGCACCGTGCGAGGCGCCGACGCCGGAGAAGCCGTGCCGCTTCATGACACCGGCGAAGCCCTTGCCCTTCGTCGTGGCGGAGACGTCGACGCTCTGGCCGGACTCGAAGAGCTCGACGGTGACCTCCTGGCCGAGCTCGTACTCCGAGGCGTCGGCGGTCCGGAGCTCGACGAGGTGACGGCGCGGCGTGACACCGGCCTTCTCGAAGTGCCCGGCGAGCGGCTTGGTCACCTTGCGCGGGTCGATGGCGCCGTAGGCGATCTGGACGGAGTCGTACCCGTCGGTCCCGGCGTCCCGGACCTGCGTGACGACGCAGGGGCCGGCCTGGATGACGGTCACGGGCACGAGGCGGTTCGCCTCGTCCCAGACCTGGGTCATGCCGAGCTTCTCGCCGAGGACGCCCTTGATCGTGCGCTGTGCAGTCGTGGTCACAGTCGCCTCCCTCAGAGCTTGATCTCGATGTTGACGTCGGCCGGGAGGTCGAGACGCATCAGCGAGTCGACGGCCTTCGGCGTCGGGTCGATGATGTCGATGAGGCGCTTGTGGGTGCGCATCTCGAAGTGCTCGCGGCTGTCCTTGTACTTGTGGGGCGACCGGATGACGCAGTACACGTTCTTCTCCGTGGGCAACGGCACCGGGCCGACCACCGTGGCGCCGGCACGGGTCACCGTGTCGACGATCTTGCGCGCCGAGTTGTCGATGACCTCATGGTCATACGACTTCAATCGGATGCGGATCTTCTGTCCCGCCATCTTCGTGACGTCTCTCTCTCGCCGTACAGGTTGGTCATGTGCGCCTCTGCCGGGCTCCGACCCCCGAGGTCGGGTGTGTCGCACCCTCCTCGAGCACGTCCCGGGGGCGCGTGGAAGCCACGAGGGACGGTTCGGATCTCCGGCTGAGCCGGGCTTGCGGTGCCTGGTGTGTCGCCCCGCCGTGAGATGCGGTTCGATGCGTTGTCACCTAGGCGGTCGCGGAGACAGGGGGACCCGTCGCCGCTCAACAAGCAACCGAACTAGTGTGACACGGGCAGGGGGCGAGGGCCAAATCCACCTAGCAAACCCCGGCCCGGCCCCCGCGCACCCCGGTCGTGGCGGCGCGTCGCCGCTCCGGTCCCGCCGACGTCAACGAGTCCCCGGGGCCCCCAGCGACGCAGGAGCACCCCCCGGCCGTGGGCGCGCGGCAGGCGGCGGTCTACCGGGCCGGGGTCCTCGGTCGCCGGACCGTCGTGCCGACCTCGGCAGGCGGCCTCGAGCGCGCGGCTCGCCGACCGGCCTCCCTGCGGGGGTGGGCCCACCTCGCCGGCGGTGCCGGCGAGAAGCGGACGACGCGACGCAACCGGGAGGCGTTCGACCGCTGGGCGGTCCTCCCCCGGGTGCTGCGGGGCAGCGCCGACCGTGACCTCGGCGTCGAGCTTCTCGGGCGCCGGCTCCCGGCGCCGCTGCTGCTCGCCCCGGTCGGGGCGGCCGGGCCATGGACGAGGTCGCTGGACCGGGCGGCGCACCGCGGTGGTTCCAGTTGTCCTGGAGCCTTTCCTCGACGTCTACGCCAACCCCGCCCTGTCGTGGGACGACGTCGCCTCGCTCGACGCCCGCGTCCCCATCCGGCAGGCCGTCGGGGCCGGACCCGTGCTCGTCCTCGACGGCGGCGTGCGCACGGGCGCCGACGCCTTCGTCGCCCCGCCGTCGACGCGGACGCGGTCGCCCTCGGCGGGCCCTACGTCCACGGGAGGCCGTCCGAGCGACCCCGACCCGAGCCGGCACCCCGGGCTGTGTGCGTTCCCACCTGCCGGAACACCCAGAGGGCCCGCAGCCGTCGCGGCTGCGGGCCCTCTCGGGTGGGCTGGCGGACCAGCGCCACTCACATCGTCACTTGATGATGTTCGTCACGCGCCCGGCGCCGACGGTCCGGCCACCCTCACGGATGGCGAACTTCAGGCCCTCCTCCATCGCGATCGGCTGGATGAGGTCGACCTTCATGTCGGTGTTGTCGCCCGGCATGACCATCTCGGTCCCCTCGGGGAGGTGGACGACGCCGGTGACGTCGGTCGTGCGGAAGTAGAACTGCGGACGGTAGTTGTCGTAGAACGGCGTGTGCCGGCCGCCCTCGTCCTTGGACAGGATGTAGACCTGACCCTCGAACTCGGTGTGCGGGGTGATCGAGCCCGGCTTGCAGATGACCTGCCCACGCTCGACGTCCTCGCGCTTGGTGCCGCGCAGCAGGAGGCCGACGTTCTCGCCCGCACGGCCCTCGTCGAGGAGCTTGCGGAACATCTCGATGCCGGTGACGGTCGTCTTCGTCGAGCCCTCGCGGATCCCGACGATCTCGATCTCGTTGTTGACGTTGAGGACACCGCGCTCGATGCGCCCGGTGACGACGGTGCCACGACCGGTGATCGTGAAGACGTCCTCGACGGGCATGAGGAACGGCTTGTCGATGTCGCGCTGCGGCTCGGGGATCGACTCGTCGACGGCGTCCATGAGCTCGAGGACGGACTGCATCCACTTCTCGTCGCCCTCGAGCGCCTTGAGCGCCGAGACCTTGACGACGGGGACGTCGTCACCGGGGAACTCGTAGTCCGAGAGCAGCTCACGGACCTCCATCTCGACGAGCTCCATGATCTCCTCGTCGTCGACCATGTCGGCCTTGTTGAGCGCGACGACGATGTAGGGGACGCCGACCTGGCGGGCCAGGAGGACGTGCTCCTTCGTCTGCGGCATCGGACCGTCGGTGGCCGCGACGACGAGGATCGCCCCGTCCATCTGGGCCGCGCCGGTGATCATGTTCTTGACGTAGTCGGCGTGCCCCGGGCAGTCGACGTGCGCGTAGTGGCGCTTCTCCGTCTGGTACTCGATGTGCGCGATGGAGATCGTGATGCCGCGCTGCTTCTCCTCGGGCGCCTTGTCGATCGAGTCGAACGGCGACGCCTGGTTGAGCTCCGGGTACTTGTCGTGCAGGACCTTCGAGATCGCAGCCGTCAGCGTCGTCTTCCCGTGGTCGATGTGACCGATGGTTCCGATGTTGACGTGCGGCTTGCTCCGCTCGAACTTTGCCTTCGCCACTTCTGGGTCCTCCTCAGGACTGTCTTTCGTGTTACGCCGTACGACCGGGCAGGACGTGGCGCGGTGGGTGATTCGTGCTGTCTGCGAGCTGCGTGACCGCGAGTCTAGCGGTCACTCACCCCGCGTCTTCTTGATGATCTCCTCGGCGACGGCCTTGGGGACCTCGTGGTAGGAGTCGAACTCCATGGAGTAGTTCGCCCGGCCCTGGGTCTTGGACCGCAGGTCACCGACGTACCCGAACATCTCCGAGAGGGGGACGAGCCCACGAACGAGCTTCGCGCCGCTGATGTCCTCCATCGACTGGATCTGCCCGCGACGGGAGTTGATGTCGCCGATGACGTCCCCCATGTAGTCCTCGGGGGTACGGACCTCGACGTGCATCATCGGCTCGAGGAGCACCGGGTCCGCCCTGCGGACGGCCTCCTTGAGCGCCATCGAGCCGGCGATCTTGAACGCCATCTCCGAGGAGTCGACGTCGTGGTAGGCGCCGTCGACGAGGGTGGCCCTGAGCCCGACGAGCGGGTAGCCGGCGAGCACGCCGTACTGCATGGCGTCCTGGATGCCGGCGTCCACCGAGGGGATGTACTCGCGCGGGATGCGGCCGCCGGTGACCTTGTTGGCGAACTCGTAGATCTCGCCCTCGGTCGTGTCGAGCGGCTCGAGGCTGATCTGGACCTTCGCGAACTGGCCCGACCCACCGGTCTGCTTCTTGTGGGTGTAGTCGTACTTGAGCACCGGCTTGCGGATCGTCTCGCGGTAGGCGACCTGGGGCTTGCCCACGTTCGCCTCGACCTTGAACTCACGCTTCATCCGGTCGACGAGGATGTCGAGGTGGAGCTCGCCCATGCCCGCGATGATCGTCTGGCCGGTCTCCTCGTCGAGGGAGACCTGGAACGTCGGGTCCTCCTCGGCGAGCTTCTGGATCGCCGTCCCGAGCTTCTCCTGGTCGCCCTTGGTCTTCGGCTCGATGGCGACCTGGATGACCGGCTCGGGGAAGGTCATCGACTCGAGGATGACGTGGTTGTTCATGTCGCAGAGCGTGTCGCCGGTCGTCGTGTCCTTGAGACCGATGACGGCGTAGATGTGGCCCGCGGAGATCGAGTCGACCGGGTTCTCCTTGTTCGAGTGCATCTGGAAGAGCTTCCCGATGCGCTCCTTGCGCCCCTTCGTCGCGTTGTAGACCGGCTGGCCGGACTCGATGTGACCCGAGTAGACGCGGACGTAGGTGAGCTTGCCGAAGAACGGGTGCGAGGCGACCTTGTACGCGAGCGCGGAGAACGGCTCGTTCGCGTCGGCGTGCCGCTCGATGACCTCGTCCTCGTTGCCCGGCTTGTGGCCCTGCATCGGCGGCACGTCGAGCGGCGAGGGAAGGTAGTCGACGACGGCGTCGAGCATGGGCTGGACGCCCTTGTTCTTGAACGCGGAGCCGCAGAGGACCGGGTAGAGCTCGGAGCTGACGGTGAGCCTGCGGATCCCGGCCTTGAGCTCCTCGATGGTGAGGTCCTCGCCACCGAGGTACTTCTCCATGAGCGCGTCGTCGGACTCGGCGACCCGCTCGACGAGGTGCTGGTGGTACTCGGCGGCCCGGTCGGCGAACTCGGCCGGGATGTCCTCGACCTCGTAGTCCTCGCCCTTGCGGACGTCGCCGCGCCAGAGCAGCGCCTTCATCCGGACGAGGTCGACGACGCCCTCGAAGCTGCTCTCGGCACCGATCGGCAGCTGGACCACGAGCGGCTCGGCGCCGAGGCGGTCCTTGATGGTCTGCACGGTGAAGTAGAAGTCCGCACCGAGCTTGTCCATCTTGTTGACGAAGCAGATGCGCGGGACGTCGTACTTGTCGGCCTGGCGCCAGACGGTCTCCGACTGCGGCTCGACGCCCTCCTTGCCGTCGAAGACGGCGACCGCGCCGTCGAGGACACGCAGCGAGCGCTCGACCTCGACGGTGAAGTCGACGTGCCCGGGGGTGTCGATGATGTTGATCTGGATGTCCTTCCAGAAGCACGTCGTCGCGGCGGACGTGATCGTGATGCCGCGCTCCTGCTCCTGCTCCATCCAGTCCATCGTCGACGCACCGTCGTGCGTCTCACCGATCTTGTAGTTGATGCCGGTGTAGAAGAGGATGCGCTCCGTCGCCGTCGTCTTGCCGGCGTCGATGTGCGCCATGATGCCGATGTTGCGGACCTTCGTGAGGTCCGTCAGGACGTCGAGTGCCACTCGTTTCTCATCTCGCTCGTGTGGGGCGGAAATCTGTGCTCTGGTGCCGGCCGGCCGCTGCGGTTCGGGCCGGCTGCCGCGGGGGGTCCCCGCCACGGGGGCTCACCGCGCTGCGGTCACCAGCGGTAGTGCGCGAAGGCCTTGTTCGACTCGGCCATCTTGTGGGTGTCCTCGCGGCGCTTGACCGCGGCACCGAGGCCGTTCGAGGCGTCGAGGATCTCGTTCATGAGGCGCTCGGTCATCGTCTTCTCGCGCCGCTGCCGGGCGTAGCCGACGAGCCAGCGCAGCGAGAGCGTCGTCGAGCGGTTCGGCTTGACCTCGACCGGGACCTGGTAGGTGGCGCCGCCGACACGACGGGACTTGACCTCGAGGCTCGGGCGGACGTTCTCGAGCGCGCGCTTGAGCGTCTGGACCGGGTCGGTGCCGGTCTTGTCGCGGCAGCCGTCGAGGGCGCCGTAGACGATCGCCTCCGCGGTCGACTTCTTGCCGTCGAGGAGGACCTTGTTGACGAGCTGCGTGACGAGCGGGCTGTTGTGGACCGGGTCGACGACGAGCGGGCGCTTGGGGGCAGGGCCCTTGCGAGGCATTACTTCTTCTCCTTCTTCGCGCCGTAACGGCTACGGGCCTGCTGCCGGCCCCGGACACCCTGGGTGTCGAGGGAGCCGCGGACGATCTTGTACCGGACACCGGGGAGGTCCTTGACCCGGCCACCTCGGACGAGCACGATCGAGTGCTCCTGGAGGTTGTGGCCGACGCCCGGGATGTAGGCGGTGACCTCGATGCCGCTCGTGAGGCGCACGCGGGCCACCTTGCGGAGGGCAGAGTTCGGCTTCTTCGGGGTCGTCGTGTACACGCGCGTGCACACTCCGCGGCGCTGCGGTGAGCCCTTGAGGGCAGGCGTCTTGGCCTTGGTGGCCTTGTCCTGCCGGCCCTTGCGCACCAGCTGGTTGATCGTGGGCAACCTGTTCTCCGTACTCGTTGGCGTTGTCCGTCCCCGCCGGCGCTCTCGGCCGCGCCGGGGACTCCTTGGTGATGACCGGCCCCGACCCCCGCACCCGGGTGTGTCGGACCCGGCGCTCCCACCTGCACTCCCCTCCCCGCGCCCATGCGGGACGCGCGGCGAGGTGCCCGGCGAGAGGTGCGGGCCGTTCAGACGCGGATCGCTCCGCATCGACCGTTCCGTCGTCCGAGGTCAGGCACGAGGGCATGCCTCAGACACGTTGGCCAACTTTACCGGCATGCCGGGGGGCGGCCAAATCGCGGGCGGGACGAGAACGGCGCCCCTCCCCCGGCGGGGGGTGGGGCGCCGTTCTCGTCCCGCCTCAGCGGGCGCGGGCGGAGGGGCTCACTTGCCCTTCGCGGCGTTCTTCAGCGCGCTGCCCGCGGTGAGCTTCGCGGCGAAGCCGCCGGGGATGGTCATCGACTCGCCGGTCTGCGGGTTGCGGCCCTGGCGCTCGCTGCGCTCGACGCGCTCGAGCGTGAGCAGACCGGGGACGGTGACCTTCTCACCCTTGGCGACCTGCTCGACCAGCACGTCCTGGAGGGCCGAGATGACGTCACCGGCCTTGTTCGCCGAGATGTCTGCGTGCTCGGCGATGGCGCTGGCGAGTTCGGACTTGTTCATGCTTCTCCTTCGTCGGGGGGACAGGCCTGTGCGGCCGGTTCGCGCCCCAGCCTAGACCGGGGCGGGGGACGGCGCCGAGAGCGCCATGGCGCGGCGCGCCGCGGATGGCCGCTCAGACGGTCGTGCGTCCGCGCGGATGGGGCTCTCGCACCCATCCGCGCGGACGCACGGTGACCCCGTCGGCAGTCGGCCGTCAGTCGAGCCCGAGCTCGGCGTCGTCGAGCCGGATGGCCTCGCCCGAGCCCGGACCGAAGACCGGGTAGGCGTAGTCCTCGTAGTTCGGCATCGAGTACATCGCGGCCTTCGCCTCCTCGGTCGGCTCCACCGTGATGTTCCGGTAGCGCGGCAGGCCCGTCCCCGCGGGGATGAGCTTGCCGAGGATGACGTTCTCCTTGAGGCCGAGCAGCGGGTCGGAGCGACCCTCCATCGCGGCCTCGGTAAGGACCCGGGTCGTCTCCTGGAAGGAGGCGGCCGAGAGCCAGGAGTCCGTCGCGAGCGAGGCCTTGGTGATCCCCATGAGCTCGGGACGGCCGGACGCGGGGCGCCCGCCCTCCGCGACGACGCGACGGTTCTCCTCCTCGAACCGCCCGCGCTCGGCGAGCATCCCGGGGAGGAGGTCGGCGTTGCCCGACTCGATGATCGTGATCCGGCGGAGCATCTGCCGGACGATGACCTCGATGTGCTTGTCGTGGATCGACACCCCCTGCTGCCGGTAGACGTGCTGGACCTCGTCGACGAGGTGCGTCTGCACCGCGCGCGGCCCGAGGATCCGCAGGACGACCTTCGGGTCGATCGACCCGACGACGAGCGGGGTGCCGACCTCGACGTGCTGGCCGTCGGAGATGAGCAGCCGCCCGCGCTTGCTCACCGGGTAGGCGTGCTCCTCCGAGCCGTCGTCCGGAGTGAGCAGGAGCCGGCGCGACTTGTCGGTCTCCTCGATGGTGACCCGCCCGGTCGCCTCGGCGATCGGGGCGACGCCCTTGGGGGTGCGCGCCTCGAAGAGCTCGACGACCCGCGGGAGACCCTGGGTGATGTCGTCACCGGCCACACCACCGGTGTGGAAGGTCCGCATCGTCAGCTGGGTCCCCGGCTCACCGATCGACTGGGCCGCGATGATCCCGACGGCCTCGCCGATGTCGACGAGCTTGCCCGTGGCGAGCGAGCGGCCGTAGCACTTCGCACAGGTCCCGACGCGGCTGTCGCAGGTGAGCACCGAGCGCACCTTGACCTCGTCGACGCCGGCCGCGAAGATCCGCCCGATGACGACGTCACCGAGGTCGATCCCGGCCTCGGCGAGCACCTCGCCCTCGGCGGACGTGACGTCCTGGGCGAGGGTCCGGGCGTACACCGAGGTCTCGACGTCGTCGTGGAGCGTCCGGGTCCCGGTCGCCTCGGCGGTCTGCGCGATCGGCATCATGAAGCCACGCTCGGTCCCGCAGTCGTCCTCGCGGATGATGACGTCCTGGGAGACGTCGACGAGGCGGCGGGTGAGGTAGCCCGAGTCCGCGGTCCGCAGGGCGGTGTCCGCGAGGCCCTTCCGGGCGCCGTGGGTCGAGATGAAGAACTCGAGCACGGACAGGCCCTCGCGGAAGTTCGTCCGGATCGGACGCGGGATGATCTCGCCCTTCGGGTTGGCCATGAGGCCGCGCATCCCGGCGATCTGGCGGAGCTGGAACCAGTTCCCTCGAGCCCCCGAGTTGACCATCCGGTAGATCGGGTTGGTCTTCGGGAAGTTGTTCTCCATCTCCTTGGAGACCTCGTTGGTCGCCTGGGTCCAGATCTCGATGAGCTCCTGGCGGCGCTCGTCGTCGGTGATGAGACCGCGCTCGAACTGGACCTGGACCTTCGTCGCCTTCTCCTCGTACCCGGCGAGGATCTCCTGCTTCCGGGGCGGGGTGACGACGTCCGACACCGCGACGGTCGTCCCGGAGCGGGTGGCCCAGTGGTACCCGGCCTCCTTGAGCGCGTCCAGGGACGCGGCGACCTGGACCTTGCTGTAGCGCTCGGCGAGGTCGTTGACGATGGTCGAGAGCCGCTTCTTGTCGACCGGCTCGTTGACGTACGGGTAGTCCTCGGGGAGCGTCTCGTTGAAGAGCGCGCGGCCGAGCGTCGTCTCGACGATCCAGCTGCCGACACGTCCCATCTCGTCGACCTCGACGTCCTCGGCGAGCTCGGTCCCCGTCGACGGGACGAGGTCGGTGAGCCGGAGGGTGATCCGGCTCCCGAGCTCGATCTCGTGGGCGTCGAACGCCATCCGGGCCTCGTTGGGACTCGAGAAGAAGCGCCCGTTCCCGGTGCCCTCCTCGACCTCGGAGGTGAGGTGGAACAGGCCGATGATCATGTCCTGGGTGGGCATGGTCACCGGACGGCCGTCCGCCGGCTTGAGGATGTTGTTGCTCGAGAGCATGAGGATCCGCGCCTCGGCCTGCGCCTCGGCGGACAGCGGCAGGTGGACCGCCATCTGGTCACCGTCGAAGTCGGCGTTGAAGGCCGTGCAGACGAGCGGGTGGATCTGGATGGCCTTGCCCTCGACGAGCTGCGGCTCGAACGCCTGGATCCCGAGGCGGTGGAGCGTCGGCGCCCTGTTGAGCAGGACGGGGTGCTCGGTGATGACCTCCTCGAGGACGTCCCAGACCTGCGGCTTCTGCCGTTCGACCATCCGCTTGGCGGACTTGATGTTCTGGGCGAGGTCGAGGTCGACGAGCCGCTTCATGACGAACGGCTTGAAGAGCTCGAGCGCCATCTGCTTGGGCAGGCCGCACTGGTGGAGCTTGAGCTGCGGGCCGACGACGATGACCGAACGGCCGGAGTAGTCGACGCGCTTGCCGAGGAGGTTCTGACGGAACCGCCCCTGCTTGCCCTTGAGCATGTCGGAGAGCGACTTCAGCGGCCGGTTGCCCGGCCCGGTGACCGGGCGGCCCCGGCGACCGTTGTCGAAGAGGCTGTCGACGGCCTCCTGGAGCATCCGCTTCTCGTTGTTGACGATGATCTCGGGGGCGCCGAGGTCGAGCAGCCGCTTGAGCCGGTTGTTCCGGTTGATGACCCGGCGGTAGAGGTCGTTGAGGTCCGACGTCGCGAACCGGCCACCGTCGAGCTGGACCATCGGGCGCAGGTCCGGCGGGATGACGGGGATCGCGTCGAGGACCATTCCGGCGGGACGGTTGTCCGTCGTCTGGAACGCCGTGACGACCTTGAGCCGCTTGAGGGCCCGGGTCTTCTTCTGGCCCTTGCCGTTGGCGATGACCTCGCGCAGGCTCGCGGCCTCGGCCTCGAGGTCGAAGGACTCGAGCCGCTTCTGGATCGCCGCCGCGCCCATGCCGCCGTCGAAGTAGAGGCCGAACCGGTCGCGCATCTCGCGGTAGAGCATCTCGTCGCCCTCGAGGTCCTGGACCTTGAGGTTCTTGAACCGGTCCCAGACCTGCTCGAGCCGCTCGACCTGCTGGTCGGCGCGCTTGCGGATCTGGTTCATCTCGCGCTCCGCGGAGTCGCGGACCTTGCGCTTGGCGTCGGACTTCGCGCCCTCGGCCTCGAGCTCGGCGACGTCGGCCTCGAGGCGCTTGGCCCGGGTGTCGACGTCGGCGTCGCGGCGGTTCTCGAGCTCCTTCTTCTCGACCTCGATCTGCGCCTCGAGGGAGGGCAGGTCGGCGTGCCGCTGGTCCTCGTCGACGTGGGTGATCATGTACGCCGCGAAGTAGATGACCTTCTCGAGGTCCTTCGGGGCGAGGTCGAGGAGGTACCCGAGCCGGCTCGGGACACCCTTGAAGTACCAGATGTGGGTGACGGGGGCGGCGAGCTCGATGTGGCCCATCCGCTCGCGCCGGACACCGGCGCGGGTGACCTCGACGCCGCAGCGCTCGCAGATGATGCCCTTGAAGCGGACCCGCTTGTACTTGCCGCAGTTGCACTCCCAGTCCCGGGTGGGGCCGAAGATGCGCTCGCAGAAGAGCCCCTCCTTCTCCGGCTTGAGGGTGCGGTAGTTGATGGTCTCGGGCTTCTTCACCTCGCCGTGGCTCCACTCGCGGATGGAGTCCGCGGTGGCCAGGCCGATGCGCAGCTCGTCGAAGAAGTTGACGTCGAGCACGTGGTTCCTTCTCTCGTGTCTCTGTGTGGGTCTGAGGTGGTCTGGTCGGTCAGGGGGTGGCCGGCGGGGGCCGGTGCGCCGCGTGTCCGGCCCTCGGGCGAGGGCGGACTCGGGGCGCACCGGCCACCTCTCAGACCTCTTCGACGCTGCTCGGCTCGCGCCGGGACAGGTCAATACCGAGCTCCTCCGCGGCGCGGAAGACGTCGTCCTCGTTGTCGCGCATCTCGATCGCGCTGCCGTCGGTCGAGAGGACCTCGACGTTGAGGCACAGCGACTGCATCTCCTTGATGAGGACCTTGAACGACTCCGGGATGCCCGGCTCGGGGATGTTCTCCCCCTTGACGATGGCCTCGTACACCTTGACGCGGCCGTTGACGTCGTCGGACTTGATCGTCAGGAGCTCCTGGAGCGCGTAGGAGGCGCCGTAGGCCTCGAGGGCCCAGACCTCCATCTCGCCGAAGCGCTGACCGCCGAACTGCGCCTTCCCACCGAGCGGCTGCTGGGTGATCATCGAGTACGGCCCGGTGCTCCGCGCGTGGATCTTGTCGTCCACGAGGTGGTGGAGCTTGAGGATGTACATGTAGCCCACCGACACCGGGTCCGGGAACGGCTCGCCGGAGCGTCCGTCGAAGAGCCGCGACTTGCCGGAGGCCCCGACGAGACGCTGCCCGTCGCGGGTCTCCCGGGTCGAGTCGAGGAGCCCGGTGATCTCGTACTCGCGGGCGCCGTCGAAGACGGGCGACGCGACCCGGGTGCCGGGCTCGGCGGCCCGGGCGTCCTCGGGGATGAGCTCGGCCCACTCCGGGGCGCCCTCGATCTCCCAACCCCGGCTGGCGGCCCAGCCGAGGTGCAGCTCGAGGATCTGTCCGATGTTCATCCGGCCGGGAACCCCGAGCGGGTTGAGCACGACGTCGACGGGCGTGCCGTCCTCGAGGAACGGCATGTCCTCGACGGGGAGGATCTTGGAGATGACGCCCTTGTTGCCGTGCCGGCCGGCGAGCTTGTCGCCGTCGGTGATCTTCCGCTTGTTCGCGACGTACACGCGGACGAGCTGGTTGACCCCGGGCGGGAGCTCGTCGCCCTCGTCCTTGTCGAAGACCTTGACGCCGATGACGGTGCCGGTCTCGCCGTGGGGCACCTTGAGGGAGGTGTCACGGACCTCGCGCGCCTTCTCACCGAAGATCGCGCGAAGCAGCCGCTCCTCCGGGGTGAGCTCGGTCTCGCCCTTCGGCGTGACCTTGCCGACGAGGAGGTCGCCGTCGCGGACCTCGGCGCCGATCCGGATGATGCCGCGCTCGTCGAGGTCGGCGAGGACCTCCTCGGAGACGTTCGGGATGTCCCGGGTGATCTCCTCGGGGCCGAGCTTGGTGTCCCGGGCGTCGACCTCGTGCTCCTCGATGTGGATCGAGGAGAGGACGTCGTCCTGGACGAGCCGCTGGCTGAGGATGATCGCGTCCTCGTAGTTGTGCCCCTCCCACGGCATGAAGGCGACGAGGAGGTTCTTGCCGAGCGCCATCTCGCCGCCGTCGGTCGCCGGACCGTCGGCGAGGGTCGCGCCCTGCTCGACCCGGTCGCCCTGGCTGACGAGGACACGCTGGTTGTACGACGTGCCCTGGTTGGAGCGCGCGAACTTCGCGATCTTGTACGTCCGGTAGGTCCCGTCGTCGGCGGCGACGGTGACGAGGTCGGCGGAGACCTCGGTGACGACGCCGGGCTTCTCCGCCCGGACGACGTCGCCGGAGTCGAGCGCAGCCCGGTGCTCCATCCCGGTCCCGACGAGCGGGGCCTCGGAGCGGACGAGCGGCACGGCCTGGCGCTGCATGTTCGCGCCCATGAGGGCACGGTTGGCGTCGTCGTGCTCGAGGAACGGGATCATCGCGGTTGCGGCGGAGACCATCTGCCGCGGGGAGACGTCCATGTAGTCGACGTCCTCACCGGGGATGTCGACGGCCTCGCCGCCCTTGGTCCGGACGAGGACCCGGTCGTTGGCGAACGTGCCGTCGTCGCCGATGACCGCGTTGGCCTGGGCGATGACGAACTTGTCCTCCTCGTCCGCGGAGAGGTAGTCGATCTGGTCGGTGACCCGGCCGTGGTCGACCTTGCGGTACGGGGTCTCGATGAACCCGAAGGCGTTGATCCGCCCGTACGACGCGAGCGAGCCGATGAGGCCGATGTTCGGTCCCTCGGGGGTCTCGATCGGGCACATCCGGCCGTAGTGCGACGGGTGGACGTCGCGGACCTCCATGCCGGCGCGGTCACGGGAGAGACCGCCCGGCCCGAGGGCCGACAGACGCCGCTTGTGCGTCAGGCCCGCGAGCGGGTTGTTCTGGTCCATGAACTGGCTGAGCTGCGAGGTCCCGAAGAACTCCTTGATCGACGCCACGACGGGGCGGATGTTGATCAGGGTCTGCGGCGTGATCGCCTCGACGTCCTGGGTCGTCATCCGCTCGCGGACGACCCGCTCCATCCGGGACAGGCCGGTACGGACCTGGTTCTGGATGAGCTCGCCGACGGAGCGGAGCCTGCGGTTGCCGAAGTGGTCGATGTCGTCGACCTCGACGATGACCTCGGTCTCCTCGCCGCCGCGGATGCCCGGCATGGTGTCCTCGCCGGCGTGCAGGGCGACGAGGTGCCGGATCGTCTTGACGATGTCCTCGACGGCGAGCGTGGACGCCGACAGCTCGGCGTCACGACCGAGCTTGCGGTTGATCTTGTAGCGGCCGACCTTGGCGAGGTCGTACCGCTTCGGGTTGAAGTAGAGGTTGTCGAGCAGGGTCTGCGCGGCCTCACGGGTCGGAGGCTCACCTGGACGCAGCTTGCGGTAGATGTCGAGGAGGGCCTCGTCCTGACCGGTCGTGTGGTCCTTCTCGAGGGTGGCCCGCATCGACTCGTAGTCGCCGAACTCCTCGAGGATCTGGGCCTCGGTCCAGCCGAGCGCCTTGAGCAGGACGGTGACCGACTGCTTGCGCTTGCGGTCGACGCGGACGCCGATCTGGTCGCGCTTGTCGATCTCGAACTCGAGCCAGGCGCCCCGGCTCGGGATGACCTTCGTCGTGTAGACGTCCTTGTCGGAGGTCTTGTCGGGGGTGCGCTCGAAGTAGACGCCCGGGCTGCGGACGAGCTGGGAGACGACGACCCGCTCGGTGCCGTTGATGATGAAGGTGCCCCGCTCGGTCATGAGCGGGAAGTCACCCATGAACACGGTCTGGCTCTTGATCTCGCCGGTCGTCGCGTTCATGAACTCCGCCGTGACGAACAGCGGAGCGGAGTACGTCTGGTCCCGCTCCTTGCAGTCGTCGATGGAGTACTTCGGCTCCTCGAAGCGGTGGTCGCGGAAGGAGAGGGACATCGAGCCCGAGAAGTCCTCGATCGGGGAGATCTCCTCGAAGATCTCCTCCAGACCGGACCGGTCGTGCACGTCCTTGCGCCCGGCGGCCTGTGCCGCCGCGACGCGCTCCTGCCAGCGCTCGTTGCCGAGGAGCCAGTCGAAGCTCTCCGTCTGGAGAGCGAGGAGGTCGGGGACCTCGAGGGGTTCGCGGATCTTCGCGAACGACAGACGGCCTGAGGCCGTCTGTGCAGTGGACACATTCTGGGACGCGGTGCGCGAAGCAGCCAAGGAGGGTCCTTCCACGGGCCTTGAAGAACTTCAGGTGCGCGCTGGCGGTGATCATCGCTCCCCGGGACGTGACGGCGCGCGCGGCGGCGGACGGTCGTCGAGAGGGGGAGGACAAAGGACAGCGCAAAGCGCTAGCATACCGGACGGAGGCGCGCTGGTCCAAACCTGCCCAGGCGTACCGCCTGACGGTGGTCGGCACCGCGACCTCCGGAGGGCATCCTCCGGGCTCACACGCGGCGTGAAGTGACCCGACGAGAATGACGGGCGCAGCGCCGTACGTCAAGCCTTCTGGCAGGTTCGGCGTGGCGGTCCCGGGCGCCCTCCCCCGCGTCCGGGCCCTGGGGCGCGCCCGCCCGCTCCCAGCCTCCCCACCGGTGGACGCACGAACGCCCACCGGTGGACACAGCAGCGCAGGCGGGCCCGACCGTGGCCGGACCCGCCTGCGCTGCGGCGGTGCCCCTCGCGGGGCGGTGCCCCCGTGGGGGCGGTGACGTCAGGACGTCACTTGAGCTCGACGGAGGCGCCGGCGCCCTCGAGGGCCTCCTTGGCCTTCTCGGCGGCGGCCTTGTCGACCTTCTCGAGGACGGGCTTGGGGGCGCCGTCGACGAGGTCCTTGGCCTCCTTGAGGCCGAGGGAGGTCAGCGCGCGGACCTCCTTGATGACCTGGATCTTCTTGTCGCCGGCGGCGGTGAGGACGACGTCGAACTCGTCCTGCTCCTCCACGGCCTCGGGCTCGCCACCGCCGGCGGCCGGGGCGGCGCCCGCGACGGCGACCGGGGCGGCCGCGGTGACGTTGAAGGTGTCCTCGAACTCCTTCACGAACTCGGAGAGCTCGATGAGGGTCATCTCCTTGAAGGCCTCGAGGAGCTCGTCGGTGCTGAGCTTCGCCATGATGGGCGTCCTTTCTCTTCTGAACTGTGCCGTGGTGGCGGATTCTTGGGTGGTCGAGCCGTCCGTGACGGTCGCCCGAGGGCGACCGGCGGGATCAGCTCTCGTCGCCACCGTCGGCGACGTCTGCGGTGGACTCGGCGGCGGCCGCCTCGTCCGTGGGGGGCTCCTCGGCTGCGGACGCCACCGCGGAGCCCTCGGCCTCGACCTTGGCGCGGAGCGCCTCGACGACGCGGGCCGTCTGCGAGAGCGGGGCCGCGAACAGCGAGGCCGCCTGGCTCAGCGACGCGTTCAGCGCGCCGGCGAGCTTGCTGAGGAGGACCTCGCGGGACTCGAGGTCCGCGAGCTTGGCGAGGTCCTCAGGGCTCATCGGCCGGCCGTCGACGAGGCCGCCCTTGATGACGAGGGCCGGGTGCGCCTTCGCGAAGTCGCGCAGCCCCTTCGCGGCCTCGACCGCGTCGCCCTCGACGAAGGCGATCGCGGTGGGCCCGGTGAGCTTGCCGTCGAACGCGGTGATGCCGGCCTGCTCCGCGGCGCGGGTCGTCATGGTGTTCTTGACGACGGCGTACGTCGCGGTGCCCCGGAGGGCGCCACGCAGCTTCGACATCTGAGCCACGGACAGCCCGCGGTACTCGGTGAGCACGGCCGCGTTCGAGCTCTGGAGCTTGCTCGCGAGCTCGGCGACGACCGCAGCCTTGTCAGCCTTGGCCATGTGGCCTCCTTCCGTCAGTGTGAGGACCGACGGGTGAGGGCCACGCACGAAGAAAGCCCCGGCGCAGGGCACGGGGCTCACTCCGACCGCGATGCGGTCGGGGGTGGTCTCACATGGCCTGCGCTGGCTGCCCGCTTCGAACGGGACCTTCGGTCGGGCGCTCTTCGCACCTGACAACCGGCGGTCTTGGGTCGCGACCCACAGTACGTGCCGGTCGGACCGAGGTCAAAACGGGCCCCCACCGGGGTACCGGTGGGGGCCCGTCGGGGGCGTGTGGCCGCTCAGGCGGGGACCTCGTCCTCGGAGAGGAGGTTGCGGGTCCGGGAGGCGTCCAGCGGGATGCCCGGGCCCGTCGTCGTCGTCATCGTCGCCTTGACGATGTACCGGCCCTTGGACGCCGACGGCTTGAGCCGGAGGATCTCCTCGAGCGCGGCCGCGTAGTTCTCGACGAGCGACTTCTCGTCGAACGAGACCTTCCCGATGATGAAGTGGAGGTTCGCGTGCTTGTCGTTGCGGAACTCGATCTTGCCGCCCTTGATGTCGGAGACGGCCCTGCCGGTGTCCATCGTCACGGTGCCGGTCTTCGGGTTCGGCATGAGCCCGCGCGGCCCGAGGACCTTGCCGAGCCGACCGACCTTGCCCATGAGGTCGGGCGTCGCGACGACGGCGTCGAAGTCGAGCCAGCCGCCGGAGACCCGCTCGATGAGGTCGTCGGAGCCGACGTGCTCGGCGCCGGCGGCCGTGGCGGCCTCGGCCCGCTCACCGGTGGCGAAGACCAGGACCCGTGCGGTCTTCCCGGTGCCGTGGGGGAGGTTGACGGTCCCGCGGACCATCTGGTCGGCCTTGCGGGGGTCGATACCCAGCCGCATGGCGACCTCGACGGTCGCGTCGTACGTCGCCGTCGCCGTCTCCTTGGCGAGGCGCACCGCCTCCAGCGGTGCGTAGATCGCGTCGCCGTCGACCTTCTCGGCGGCGGCGCGGTAGGCCTTGCTGCGCTTCATGGGTGCTCCTGTGCTGCGTGTCGTGTCGGAGGTGTGGTCCTCGGGCCGGCGCTGGCCCTGCCACGTCCCGCCGGAGGCGGGGCTGCGCGGTCGCGTGACCGCGCGGGAGTGCTGAACGCTCAGAGCTCGGTGTCGATCCCCATCGAGCGCGCCGTGCCGGCGATGATCCGCATCGCCTGGTCGACGTCGTTCGCGTTGAGGTCCTCCATCTTCTGCTCGGCGATCTCGCGGAGCTGGTCCGAGCTGAGCTTGGCGACCTTCGTCTTGTGCGGCTCACCGGAGCCCTTGGCGACACCGGCGGCCTTCTTGATGAGCTCCGCGGCCGGCGGGGTCTTCGTGATGAAGGTGAAGGATCGGTCCTCGTAGACCGTGATCTCGACGGGGATGACGTTCCCCCGCTGGTTCTCCGTCGCGGCGTTGTACGCCTTGACGAACTCCATGATGTTGACGCCGTGCTGACCAAGCGCAGGCCCGACCGGGGGGGCAGGCGTCGCCTGACCGGCCTGGATCTGCAGCTTGATGAAGCCGGAGACCTTCTTCTTGGGAGGCATGTCTTCTCAGGTCCTTAGTCTTCTGCGGTGATGTGTGGTGCCGGGCGGCGGGCTGGAGGCACCGCTGCCGCGACGTCGTCCCGTCCGGCTCAGATCTTCGCGACCTGGGTGAACGAGAGCTCGACCGGGGTCTCCCGGCCGAAGATCGAGACGAGCACCTTGAGCTTCTGGTGCTCGGCGTTGATCTCGGAAATCGTGGCGGGCATGGTCTCGAAGGGGCCCTCCATGACCGTGACCGACTCGCCGACCTCGAAGTCGACGTCGACCGGCGCCGCCGCGGCGGCACCGGCGCCCGCCGCCGCGCCGCCCTCGGGGCGCCGCGCCTCGAGGTCCGCCGGACGGAGCATCGTGAAGACCTCGTCGAGGCTGAGCGGCACCGGCTGGTGGGCGTTGCCGACGAAGCCGGTGACACCCGGGGTGTGCCGGACGGCGCCCCAGGACTCGTCGGTGAGGTCCATCCGGACGAGGACGTAGCCGGGCATCCGGACCCGTCGGACGAGCTTCTTCTGCCCGTTCTTGATCTCGGTGACCTCCTCCATCGGCACCTGGGCCTCGAAGATGTAGTCCTCCATGTTCAGGGAGGTCATCCGGGTCTCGAGGTTGTGCTTCACCCGGTTCTCGTAGCCGGCGTAGGAGTGGATGACGAACCAGTCGCCGAACTTGCTCGCGAGCTCGTCCTTGAACGCCTGGACAGGGTCCGCGGGGAGGGCGTCGCCGTCCTCGTCCGCACCGTCGTCGGTGGACTCGCCGTCGGCGCCCTCCTCGGCGGACTCGGTCCTGGCCGCGCCGCCCTCCTCGGGGACGCGGACGGCCGTGGTGGTCTCGGTGAGCGCGGCGTCCGCGCTCGGCTCGGTGGGGACGCCACCGAGGTGGCCGTCGGTGCCGACGACGGAGCTCGCGTCGACCTCCGCCTGCTCCGCCTGGGCAGCCGTGGGCTGGGCGGTCTCCTCCGGGGCCTGCTCGGCCTCGGTCCACTGGTCGGACATGACCTACTTCCTCACCTATGTCTACGAAACGTGCCCGGCCTCGAGGGCCCGGGTCACCGAACGGGCGGCGCTCAGCCGCCGAACACCCAGAGGACGAGCTTGGTGAACACGAAGTCGAGCGAGGCCGTGAACGCCATCATCACCGTGACGAACACGATGACGACGAGCGTGTAGTTCCACAGCTCGGACCGGGTGGGCCGGACGACCTTGCGCAGCTCGTCGAGGATCTGGCTGACGAAGAGCCGCAGTGACCCGAAGAGCCGGGCGACGGCGTTCCCGTCCCCGTCGCGCTGCGCGCCGGGGCGACGCGGGCCGCGGGTGCGGGCGCCGACTTCGGTCACGTTGCCTTCTCTCCTCGGGTCACTGCTGCCTGACGGGTGTCCTGCAACGCAGGGCAGGAGGGACTCGAACCCCCAACCGCCGGTTTTGGAGACCGGTGCTCTACCAATTGAGCCACTGCCCTACGGACCGCGCTGTCGGGTGGGCGCGATCCGGGTGGGCTTGCGCGGGCATGCCGGAAGCATGGCCGAGGTCACCCACCGACGTGTCAGCATACGCGAGGTGGCCGCCCGGACGCGAACCGGCACGCGACGGCCCCTCCCCGCCGCCTGCCCGGTCTGGGACGATGGCCCGGTGACTGACGACGCCGCCCCCCGCATCTCCGCCCCCCTCGCGCTGTCCGACCGGCCCCGGGAGGAGGTCGCCGAGCTCGCCGACGAGCAGCGCCGAGCCCATGCGGACCTCGCCGCCCGCTCGCTCTCCCTCGACCTCACGCGGGGCAAGCCGTCCGCCGCCCAGCTCGACCTCGCCGAGGGGCTGCTCTCGCTCCCCCACGGCCACGTCGACGCGAAGGGCACCGATACCCGCAACTACGGCGGCCTCCAGGGCATCGCCGAGATCCGGGAGATCTTCGGGGAGCTGCTCGGCGTCGACCCCGCCCAGCTCGTCGCCGGGGGCAACAGCAGCCTGACGATGATGCACGACACCCTCGTCCAGCTCCTCCTCCACGGCGGCGTCGACTCACCGCGGCCGTGGGCCCGGGAGGAGAGGGTGACCTTCGTCTGCCCCGTCCCGGGGTACGACCGACACTTCGCGCTCCTCGAGTCCTACGGGATCGACATGGTCACCGTGCCGATGCGCGAGGACGGCCCGGACGCCGAGGCGGTCGCCGGCCTCGTCGCCGACGACCCGAGCGTCAAGGGGATGTGGGTCGTGCCGACGTACGCCAACCCCACGGGCGCCGTGTGCAGCCAGGAGGTGGCCGCGCGGCTGACCTCGATGCCGACGGCGGCACCGGACTTCAAGATCTTCTGGGACAACGCGTACGCCCTCCACCACCTCACCGAGGTCGAGACCAAGAGCGCGGACGTCCTCTCGCTCGCCTCGGCCGCCGGCCGCCCGCACCGGCCGGTGATGTTCGCCTCGACGTCGAAGATCACCTTCGCCGGGGCCGGGGTCGCCTTCCTCGCGGGCTCGGCCGAGACGGTCGCGTGGTACCTCGGACACCTCTCCAAGGCCTCGATCGGTCCGGACAAGGTCAACCAGCTCCGGCACGCCCAGTTCTTCGGCTCCCCGGAGGGCGTGCGTACCCACATGGTCCGGCACCGTGAGGTCATCGCCCCGAAGTTCGCCGAGGTCGAGCGGGTCCTCGGTGAGCGGCTCGGAGGGCTCGAGGTCGCGTCGTGGACCCGGCCGGCGGGTGGCTACTTCGTCAGCCTCGACGTCCCGGACGGCACCGCCTCGCGGGTCGTCGCCCTCGCCAGGGACGCGGGCGTCGCCCTCACCCCCGCCGGGGCGTCGTTCCCGTACGGCGACGACCCGCGCGACCGCAACATCCGGCTCGCCCCGACGATGCCGCCGCTGGAGGAGGTCACCGCGGCGATGGACGTCGTTGCGACCTGCGTGCTCCTCGCGGCCGCGGAGAAGCTCGCCGGCTGAGCCGACGGCCTGGCCACTGGGCCGCCGCGGGCGGCCGGCCGTGGCAGGGTCCCGCGACGCTGCCTAGGGTGGGACCATGCCTGAGCACACCGAGAACGACCCGCGCGACGTCCACCCGACGAGGGACGGCGGCGTCGGCAGCGACACCTTCGACTCCGACCAGCTCCAGCCCGAGGACACTCTCGTCGGGTCCCTCGAGGGGGACCCGCTCGACTCGGGGTACACCCCGCCCGAGCGACTCCAGCACGCGACGGGGCACGGGACGACGCCGGCCGAACAGCGCGAGGACGAGTCGATCGACCAGCGCATCGCCCAGGAGGAGCCCGACCCCGACTCCGCGTACGGCGCGCCCGACGACGAGGGCGGCCTCGAGGACCCCGCGATGGCCGGCGGCGACGACCCCGACGCCATCCCCGCCTCGCGGGACGTCCTCGGCGACGACCCCGCCCTCCGGGGGGCCGAGGGCGAGACCGGTGTCGCGGAGCTCGTCGCGCCCGAGGCGGGCGTTGCCCGGGACGCCACGAAGGACCTCGTCGCGGACGAGGCCGCCGACGTCGACGTCGACACGGCCGAGGAGGCCGCGATGCACATCACCGACCCGGACCGCTCCTGACGGCGTGTCGGCCCGCGACCGGGCCGGGCGTGCCGCTGCCCGTCTGCGCGCGGTCCGTGGGCTCGCCGCCCCCGGGGCCGAGGTCGACGGCCGCTGGTGGACCCGCCCGGGGTCGTCGGATGAGGCGGCGCGGTCCCGCGCGGGTAGGGTCGGCACGACGCCGAGGTGAGGTGTGGTGCCCATGACGTGGTTCAGGCGCCGTCGGTGCGACGGCGCGGCGCAGGACCGGGCGGAGGCCCCCCGCGACGGGGCCCTGCCCATGCTCACCCGCGACGAGGCCGCCCGCTTCACCGCCCTCGCGCGGGACGCCTTCGCCCACGCGGGTCTCGAGACGACGATCGACGAGGGGTCGCTCCGGGCCCTCGACGGCCAGCGCCTCGGCCTGTACAACATCGCCCACGCCGCGGCGACGCTCCGTGAGCGGGAGTGGCCGAGGCTCCTCGCCGCGCACGCCCGGGCGATGGTGGTCGCGACGAACGAACCCGAGCCGCGCAGCCTTGACGAGGTCCGCGACCGGGTCTACCTCCGGCTCACCCCCGCCGAGGAGCTCCCGTTCGAGCCCGAGGTGGCGCTCGAGCTCGACGGCGACCTCGTGGCCCTCCCCTCGATCGACTACCCCGAGCACGTCAAGGCCGTGACGACCCGGTCCGTCGTCGACGGTCTCGGGGGCTGGGACGCCTTCCGTGAGGCCGCCCTCGCGAACCTCCGTCGCCTCGACGCCGAGGAGACCGGGACCCTCCCCGGCTCCGACGACGGGGACGGACGGGTCCTCCTGAGCATCGGCGGGTTCTTCAACGCGAGCCGGGCGCTCGTCCTCGACAGCGTCCTCACCCGGGACTTCCGGATCGAGCACCCGACCCACGGCGTCCTCGTCATCGCCCCGAACCGTCACCTCCTCGGCCTCCACCCCCTCGTCGGCCCGGACTGCCTCCGTGCGGTCCGGACGATGCACGCCATCGCCCGGGGCGAGAGCGAGCAGCCGGGGGCCCTGAGCGGCGAGGTGTGGTTCTGGCGCGACGGGACCCTCACGCAGGTGAGCCACGCGACCGACGGGGACGACGTCGCCGTCGATGCGTCCGGGGCGTTCGGCGCGGCCCTCGCGGAGCTCGGGATCCACGGCGAGGACGACTCCGCCTGACGTGTCCGCCCCGCCCGACCGCGCCCGGCGGCGCGGCCGGGGCTCAGAGCTCGAGACCGACGAGGACGGGCTCGTTGACGAGCGTGACGCCGAAGGCCTGCCGGACCCCGTCGCGGACCTCGCGGGCGAGGTCGACGACGTCGGCGGCCCGGGCTCCCCCGCGGTTCGTCACGGCGAGGGTGTGCTTGCTCGAGAGGGCCGCGGGCCCGGGTGCGCCGTACCCCTTGCCGAACCCGGCCTTGTCGATGAGCCAGGCCGCGCTCGTCTTGACCCGTCCCGCGGTCCCGTCGAACCGCGGGGGCACGGAGCCGCCGGGACCGAGCCGACCGGCGGCCCGGCGCTCGAGGTCGGCGAACCCGGCGGCGGAGAGGACGGGGTTGGTGAAGAACGACCCGCAGCTCCACGTGTCGTGGTCGTCGGCGTCGAGGACCATGCCCCGGCGTCGACGCTGCTCGAGGACGGCCGCGCGGGCGTCCCCGAGGGGAACACGCTCCCCCGGCTCGACGCCGAGCTGTCGGGCGAGGTCGGCGTACGCGACGGGCTGCGAGAGCTCGGTCGGGCGGAGCTGGAAGAGGACGTCGAGGACGACGTACCGGTCGGTGCCCTTGAACCGGGAGTGCCGGTAGGTGAAGGCGCAGTCGCCGTTCGCGAGGGTACGGACGGCCTGCTCGCGACGGTCCCACACCCGCACCGAGGCGATCGTCTGGGCGACCTCCTGGCCGTATGCCCCGACGTTCTGGATCGGCGTCGAGCCGGTGGCCCCGGGGATGCCCGAGAGCGCCTCGATCCCGGACCAGCGCTCGGCGACCGCCCGGGCGACGAGGTCGTCCCAGCTCTCACCGGCCGCGACCCGGACGGCGACGCCGCCGCAGGCGTCGGCGGACTCGACGTCGACCCCGCTCGTCGCGACCCGGACGACGGTCCCCTCGACCCCGTCGTCCGCGACGACGACGTTCGACCCTCCGGAGAGGACGAGGAGCGGCTCGTCGGCGTCGTCGACCTCGCGGACGGCGTCGACGAGCTCGTCGTTCGTCGTCGCGGTGACGAGCCGGGCCGCCGGCCCGCCGACGCGCATCGTCGTCAGCCCCGCGAGCGGGACGCCGGTCTCCTCGCGCATCAGTCGAGCTGGACGACGGCGCGGCAGCGGCCGAGGACCTTCTCGCCGGCGCACGTCACGGTGACCTCGACGGTCGCCCGCCGGGTGTCGGGGTCGAGCGCGGTGACCTTGCCGCCGACGACGAGGTCGGCCCCGCCGTCGTGCGGGACGACGACGGGCTTGGTGAAGCGGGTGCCGTACTCGAGGACCCGCCCGGCGTCGCCGGCCCAGTCCGCGACGCAGGACCCGGCCGCGCCCATCGTCCACATGCCGTGGGCGATGACGTCCGGGAGGCCGACCGAGGTCGCGGTGCGCTCGTCCCAGTGGATGGGGTTGCGGTCGAGGGAGGCCCCGGCGTACTGGACGAGGGTGGCCCGGTCGACGTGGACGGTGCGCTCCGGGAGCGCCTCCCCGACGCCGGTCTCGCTCGCGCGGCGGACGGCCATGCTCACTCCCCTCCCCGGACGACGATCGTCGACGTCGCCGTGCAGAGCGGCTCGCCGCCCACCGTCGTCAGCTCGCTCCGGGTGGTCACCATCGCATGCCCCCCGGCCTCACGGATCGCGTCGACGGTGAGCGTGGCGGTGACCTCGTCGCCGGCGGTGAGCGGCCGGTGGTGGACGAACCTCTGCTCGCCGTGGACGACGCGGGAGAAGTCGATGCCCGCCTCGGGGTCGGCGATGAGCTGGGCGTCGCACTGCTGGGCGATGAGGACGGCGAACGTCGGGGGGGCGATGACGTCGCGGTACCCGGCGGACCGGGCGCTCCCGGGGTCGGTGTGGACGGGATCCTCCGCGCCGACCGCGGCGGCGAACTCGGCGATCTTCGCCCGCCCGACGTCGTACGGGGCGGTGGGCGGGTAGCTGCGTCCCGCGAACTCGGCGTTGACTCCCATGGCGGTCACCCTACCGACGCGCCGACCGCCCCGCGGCAGGCCCTGCGGGGCGGTCGGCGTGCGGGGGTCCGCTGCACTCAGCGGGTCTCGCGGTGCGCGGTGTGCGTCTTGCAGCGCGGGCAGAACTTCGCGAGCTCGAGCCGGTCGGGGGTGTTCCGCCGGTTCTTCTTCGTGATGTAGTTGCGCTCCTTGCACTCCGTGCACGCCAGGGTGATCTTCGGGCGGACGTCGGCGCTCTTCGTGGCCACGGGGCAACCTGCTCTCGGACGGGATGAGGATGTGCGTTCTGCTGCCGGGTCGACCTGAGGGTCGGCCTCCCGGACCTGCGTCCGGACGGCAGCACCGACACAACAGGGTACGCGACCCCGGGTATTCCCTGAAATCGCTCTCTCGTAGCGGGGGCGGGACTCGATCCCGCGACCTCACGATTATGAGTCGTGCGCTCTAACCAGCTGAGCTACCCCGCCATGCGGGTCCCCGGTCCGCGGGACCAGGTGTGCTGGTCCGTGCCGGAGGCCTGAGCCCCAGTAGGGAATCGAACCCTAGACCTTTTCCTTACCATGGAAACGCTCTGCCGACTGAGCTACTGGGGCGCGCCGTCGCCGCCCGGGCCGGGCCGGGCGAAAAGGTGCGACGGTGACACTACACGGTCTCCGCACCGCGGCGAAAATCGAGCGGCGGGACGGTCGACCCCGTCCGCCGGCGACGCACTTCGGTGACCGCCGCGGAGGTCCCGCGGGGTCCGCGGTCAGTGCTCGAGGACCGCGTGGAGGAAGCGCCTCGTCCGGTCGTGCTGCGGGTTCTTCATGATCTCCGACGGCGGCCCCTGCTCGACGACGGAGCCGGAGTCGAACATGACGACCTTGTCCGAGATCTCCTCGGCGAAGCGCATCTCGTGGGTGACCATGAGCATCGTCATGTCCGAGCGGTGGGCGAGCTCGCGGATGACCCCGAGGACGTCCCCGATGAGCTCGGGGTCGAGGGCCGAGGTCGGCTCGTCGAAGAGGAGGACCCGGGGCTTCATCGCGAGCGCCCGGGCGATGGCGACGCGCTGCTGCTGCCCGCCGGAGAGCTGTGGGGGCTTCTTGCTCGCGTGGTCGGCGAGCCCGACCATGTCGAGGACCTCCTGGGCCTCCTCACGGGCCTGCGCCTTGGGGAGCTTGGCGACCTTGACGGGCGCCTCCATGACGTTCTCGAGCGCCGTCATGTGGGGGAAGAGGTTGAAGGACTGGAAGACCATCCCGATGTCCCGCCGGGCGGCCCGGGACTCCTTGGTCTCCTTGGCCTTGCCGCCCTCGGCGACGTTCCACAGGGTCTTGCCGTCGACGGTGACGACCCCCTCGTTCGGGGTCTCGAGGGTCATGAGGATCCGGAGGATCGTCGTCTTGCCCGAGCCGGACGGGCCGATGATCGACACCTTCTCCCCGGGCATGACGTCGAAGTCGAGCGATCGGAGGACCCGGTTGTCCCCCCACGACTTGCTCACGTGCTCGAACCGGATCATCGGCTCCCCGGGGGCGTGGTCGCTCGTCGCGGCACCGCTGGCACCGCTGCTGTCGGTGGGTTCAGGCGTTGATGGCAAGGCGTCGCTCCAGGGTGCGGAAGAGGTGGCTGGACGGGATGCTGACGACGAGGTAGAGCAGCGCGGCCAGCGTCAGCGGCTCGACGTACCGGAACTCGCTCGAGCCGATGGACCGGGCGACGTTGAGCAGCTCGAAGGTGCTGATCGCCGAGAGGATGGCCGAGTCCTTGAACATCTGGACGAGGTAGTTCCCGAGGATGGGGATGACGGAGCGGACGGCCTGGGGAAGGACCACCCGCCCCCACGTCGTCCGGGCCGAGAGGCTCAGGGCGGTCGCGGCCTCCCACTGCCCCTTGGGCACGTCCTCGATGCCGGAGCGGTAGACCTCGGCGCAGTACGCGCTGTAGTTGACGCCCATGACGAGGACGCTCGTGATGAAGAGGTCGAACCGCAGTCCGAACGAGGGAAGGACGAGGTAGGCGACGTACGCCTGGACGAGGAGCGGCGTCCCCCGGACGAACTGGACGTAGAACCCGAGAAGCTGGCTGAGGACGGGGATGTCGAGCCGCCGGATGACGGCGACGACGAGCCCGAGGGTCGCGGCGAGGGCGAAGCCGAGGAGGGTGATCTCGACGGTGAGCCTCAGCCCCTCGAGGAGCTGGGGGAGGATGTCGATCGCGAACTGCGTGTTCCAGGGGTCGCTGGGGTTCATGCCGCGGCTCCCGCCTTCCGGGGTCGCAGGAAGCCCCCGCGGGGGCGGCTCGGACGGTCGATGGCGAACCGACGCTCGAGCCACTTCATCGCGTAGTAGACGATCATCGAGAGGATGAAGTACATGACGAGGAGGGTCGTGAAGACGGGCACGGTCTCGCCCGTCGCGTTCCACACCGCCTGGGCCCCGAAGGTGAGGTCACCGACGGTGACGAGCGAGACGAGCGAGGTGTTCTTGAGGAGGTCGACGAAGACGTTGCCGAACGGGGGGAGCATGGCCGGGATCGACTGGGGGATGAGGATGCGCCGCATCCGGAGGGTCTTGCCGATCCCGAGCGCGACGCACGCCTCGGTCTGGCCGCGTGGCCGCGCCTTGATCGTCCCGCGGACGATCTCCGCGGCGTAGGCCCCCTCGTTGAGGCCGACCGCGAGGACAGCCGCCGTCAGCGGACTGAGCTCGAGGCCGAAGAACGGGAGGACGTAGAAGAACCAGAACATCTGGACGAGCATCGACGTCCCGCGGAAGACCTCGACGAAGACGACCGACGGCCAGCGGAGGAACCAGTGGTCGGAGAGCGCCGCGAGACCCGCGACGAACGCCGTGGCGATCGCGACGGTGATCCCGAGCACGAAGACGAGCAGCGTGACCCACAGCCCGCTCAGCAGGACGCTGTGATACTCCCAGATGGCGCTCACGCGAATGGACCTCCCGATGTCGGGGGTGGGTGGGTGACACCGGTCAGCCGGGGTTGCTGCAGAGCTCCTCGGTCGTCGCCTGGCGGCTCGCCTCGGGGTCGAAGCCCCACTTGTTCATGAGCGTGGCGAAGGCGTCGGAGTCCTTGTACTTCTTCAGCTCGACGTTGTACGCCTCGACGAACTTCTGGTCGCTCTTGCGGAAGGCGGCGCCGGACCCGGTCTTCGGAGCGTCCGAGATGGGGTCGGTGACGTCGATGCCCTTGTCCTTCTGCTGGAGCGACTTCAGCGACAGCGTCGGCAGGAGGAAGGCGTCCGCGCGTCCGGCCTTGACGGTCTCGATCCCGCTCCGGCCGTCCTTGACCCTGACGAGCTGGCCGTCCGGGACCTTCTTGCCCTGGAGGATGCCCTCCTCGAACCCGCCGGGGAGGATGGCGATCTTGAGGTCGCCGTTGTCGATGACGTCCTGGATCGTCGTGATGTTCTTCGGGTTGCCGTTCGGGACGGCGTACGACTCCGTCGAGACGAGGGTCGGCTCGGAGTACGCGACCTCGGCACACCGGGACTGCTTCATGAAGAGCCCTGCCGTGACGGCGTCCCATCGGTCGGCCTTGAGGCCGGGGATCATCGAGTCGTAGCCGGTGACGGTGCCCTGGATCTCGGGGATCCCCATCTGCTTGACGACCGCGCGGAAGATCTCGGGCTCGGCGCCGGTGACCGTCCCGTCGGGCTCGACCTTCGTGTAGGGCGGCTCGTTCGCGATGGCGACCCGCAGGTAGCCCTGCTTCTTCCCCCGCTCGAGCAGGTCCTGGATGTTCGTCGAGGCGCTGCCGCTCGACCCACCGGACCCCGAGTCGGAGCCGCAGGCGGCGAGGAAGGGCGCGGTGACGGCGACGAGGCCGCCGGTGCGGACAAGCGTGCGGCGGGAGATCTCGAGAGACATGGGACTCCGTTCCTCGTGGGTGAACCTCGTGGGTCTGGCCCGACTGCCGGTCGCGGCGCTGCGACTCGGGCGCTGCCGGGTGCCGATCCTTTGAGACGCTACCGACCCCGCCACGCAGATTGCCAACAATAGGACGATCCTTTATCGGTCTGTGACCGTTCATCGACCGACTTGCCGGCCGGCCGGCCGGCCGGGCTCAGGCGCGCAGACCCGCGATCCGCTCGATGGCGAACTCGTACCCCTGGACGCCGCACCCGACGATGACGCCGGCGCTCACCGCGGAGAGGAGAGAGCGGTGGCGGAAGGCCTCGCGGGCGTGGACGTTGCTGATGTGGACCTCGATGACGGGGCCCTCGACGAGGGCGAGGGCGTCCCGGAGGGCGACCGAGGTGTGTGTCAGGCCGCCCGCGTTGACGACGACGCCGGCGGCGGTGGCCCGGACGTCGTGGAGGACGTCGATGAGGCTGCCCTCGTGGTTGCTCTGCCGGAAGTCGAGGGCGAGGCCGTGGGCGACGGCGACCTCGCGGCACCGGGCCTCGAGGTCGGCAAGGGTGTCCCGCCCGTAGACGTCGGGCTCGCGCTCGCCGAGGAGGTTGAGGTTCGGCCCGTTGAGGACGACGACGGTCTGTCCGGTCACTGGTGCCCTCCTCGGTGCGCCTCCGCGCGTGGTCCCCGCCAGCGTATCGGTGCGGCCCCGCGGGCGCCGGGGGCCGACCGGCGAAGGTCCTCGGTGGGGGCCGCTCAGCCGACGACGAGGGCGGTCAGCGAGGCACGCATCCGGTCCTCGAGCGGCACGGACGTCCGGGTCGCACGGTCGACGAAGACGTGGACGAAGCGTCCGTGCGCCACCTCGACGCGGTCGCTCCGCCGGAGGAGGAGGCACTCCCAGGTGACGCTGCTCGTCCCGAGCCGGGCGACCCGGAGCCCGACGAGCAGGGCGTCGGGGTAGCTCACCGGGGCGAGGTAGCGGCAGCCGGACTCGACGCAGAGACCGATGCTCGTCCCCTCGGCGAGGTCGAGGCCGGCGTGCTCGACGAGCCACGCGTTGATGACCGTATCCATCGCCATGTAGTGGACGGCGTTGTTGACGTGACCGTAGACGTCGTTGTCGTTCCACCGGGTCGGGACGACCGCGACGTGCGGGTAGCCCTCGGGCGGGGCGGGCGGCGCTGTCGGCATGACCCCAGTCTGGGGCCTCGGGCGTCCCCACCCGACCGCGCGTCCTCCCCGGCGGTCGCGCGGGCCACCGGACGACGAACGCCCCCGGACCGTCCGGTCCGGAGGCGTCGCGCGTCCCGTGGGTGGCAGGTGCAGGATTCGAACCTGCGTAGGGATAACCCGACGGATTTACAGTCCGCTTCCATTGGCCGCTCGGACAACCTGCCGTCGCGCCCGTCGGCGACGAACGCGCGTGACACGATAGCAACGCACCCCCTGATCACCGAATCGCCCCACAGCCGCCGCGCGGCCGCCGCCGACCGCGAGCGCGGCACCCGGACGGGGAGGACAGAGGAAGGACGTCACGTGGCCGACAGCTCGTTCGACATCGTGAGCAAGGTGGACCGCCAGGAGGTCTCCAACGCCCTCAACCAGGCCGCCAAGGAGATCGCCCAGCGGTACGACTTCAAGGGCGTCGACGCCTCGATCGCGTGGAGCGGGGAGGCCGTCGTCGTCGAGGCGAACACCGCCGAGCGGGTCCTCGCCGCGCTCGACGTCTTCGAGTCGAGGCTCGTCCGCCGGGGCGTGTCCCTGAAGTCGGTCGACTTCGGCGAGAAGGAGCCGCGCGCGTCGGGCAAGATCTACCGGCTGCAGGGGACGCTCAAGGAGGGCATCGCCCAGGACGAGGCGAAGAGGATCTCGAAGATCATCCGCGACGAGGGGCCCAGGGGCGTCAAGGCCCAGGTTCAGGGGGACGAGCTCCGGGTGACGAGCAAGTCCCGGGACGACCTCCAGTCGATCATCGCCCTGCTCAAGGGCAAGGACCTCGACGTCGCCCTCCAGTTCACCAACTACCGCTGAGCCGCCGCGGCCGGGCGTCCGGGGGCCTTGACGAGCTCGGCGTTCATGGGCGAGGGTAAGCGCGCGCTTAGTCACCGCACGACGCGAGGGAGCCCCCATGCCCGACCCCAACGACCCGCCGTCCCACGAGGGCGGCACCGGGCCCGACGTCGCCGGGCCTGACGTCGCGGGACGCGGTGTCGTCGTCACCGGCGCAGGCGCCGGGATCGGCCGGGCCATCGCCGCGCGGCTCGCCCGCGAGGGCGCCCGTGTCGTCGTCAACGACCTCGACGCCGCGCGGGCCCGGGCGACCGCGGACGCGATCGGCGGGTACGCCCTCCCCGGCGACGCCGCGACGGAGGAGGGCGTCGCCCACCTCGTCGACGCCGCCGAGGCCCGTCTCGGGGCGGTCGACGTGTACTGCGCCAACGCCGGCGTCGAGGGCGGCACCGGCCTCGACGCGAGCGAGCAGGACTGGGCCCGTGCGCTCGAGGTCAACGTCCTCGCCCACGTCCGGGCAGCACGCCTCCTCGTCCCCCGCTGGCTCGCGGCCGGGTCCGGGCGCTTCGTCGTCACCGCCTCGGCGGCCGGGCTCCTGACGATGGTCGGCAGCGCGCCGTACGCCGTGACGAAGCACGCCGCCGTCGCGTTCGCCGAGTGGATGTCGGTGACGTACGGGCACCGGGGCATCACGACGCACGCGATCTGCCCGCAGGGGGTCCGCACCCGGATGCTCGAGGAGGCCGGGCCGCTCAAGGACCTCCTCAGCCGCGACCGGGCCGTCGAGCCGGACGAGGTCGCCGACGCGCTGTGGTCGGCGATGGCCACCGGCGCGTTCCTCGTCCTCCCCCACCCCGAGGTCTCCGGGTACTACGCCCACCGGGCGGCCCACCCGGACGCCTGGCTCGCCGGGATGCGCCGGCTCCAGCAGCGCTACGACGCGACCGTCGGCGGGGGCCTCTCGTGAGGGCCTGGCGGGTCCACGAGCTCGGACCCCCGGCGGCGGCGATGCGGCTCGAGGACGTTCCCGAGCCGGCTCCGGGGCCGGGCCAGCTCCGGGTCCGCGTCCTCGGGTGCGCCGCGAACTTCCCCGACGTCCTCATGTGCGACGGGTCCTACCAGGTCCGCCCCGAGCTCCCGTTCACCCCCGGTGTCGAGCTCTGCGGCGAGGTCCTCGAGAAGGGCGGCGACGTCGACGGCGTCGGGGTCGGCGACCGGGTCCTCGGTGGTGCCGCGATCCCCTCCGGGGGGTTCGCCGAGCAGGCCCTCATGGACGCCCACCAGGCCTTCCCCGCACCCGCCGGGCTCGACGACGCCCAGGCGGCCGGGTTCTACATCGGCTACCAGACCGGCTGGTTCGGGCTCTACCGCCGCGCCCACCTCCGCGAGGGGGAGACCCTCCTCGTCCACGCCGCGGCGGGCGGCGTCGGCAGCGCCGCCGTCCAGCTCGGGCGGGCGGCCGGGGCCCGGGTCATCGCCGTCGTCGGGGGGGCCGACAAGGCGCGGGTCGCCCGCGACCTCGGCGCCGACGTCGTCGTCGACCGGCTCGCCGAGGACTTCGTCGCGGTCGTCAAGGACGTCACCGACGGTCGGGGGGCCGACGTCGTCTACGACCCCGTCGGCGGCGAGACGTACACCCGCACGACGAAGTGCATCGCCTTCGAGGGCCGGATCGTCGTCGTCGGGTTCGCCGGCGGCCAGATCCAGTCGGCCGCCCTCAACCACGCCCTCATCAAGAACTACTCGATCCTCGGCCTCCACTGGGGGCTCTACACGGCACGGGACCCGGGACTCGTCCGGGCCTGCCACGACGAGCTGACGACCATGGTCGCCGAGGGCACGATCGCTCCGCTCGTCAGCGAGCGCCTCACCCTCCTCGAGGCGGCCGACGGCCTTCAGCGGCTCGCCGACGGGGCCACGGTCGGCCGGGTCGTCGCGCTCCCGTGACCGGACCCGGCCTTGACCAGCCCGACCCGACCTCCCCCGAGAGGAGAGCACCCGTGCGGATCTTCACCGGTGTCGAGGAGATCGCCGCCGCCGTCGGCGAGCACCTCGGCCACAGCGGCTGGCACGCCGTCACCCAGGAGCAGGTCGACGCCTTCGCGGACGCGACCGGAGACCACCAGTGGATCCACGTCGACCCGGAGCGGGCCGCGGCCGGCCCGTTCGGCCGGACGATCGCCCACGGCTACCTCACGCTCGCGCTCGTCCCCCTCCTCCTCTCCGAGATCTACACCGTCGAGGGGGTGACGATGGGGGTCAACTACGGTGCGAACAGCGTGCGCTTCCCCTCGCCGGTCCCCGTCGGCTCCCGGGTCCGCGCCGGGGCCGAGCTGCTCGACGTGGCGACCGGCCCCGCCGGCGCCCGGGTCACCGTCCGGGTGACCGTCGAGGTCGAGGGCGCGGAGAAGCCCGCCTGCGTCGCCGAGGTCCTCAGCGTCGTGGTGCCCTGAATGGCCGGCGCGGCGGGTGAGCGCCCGGTCGGCGGCGGCCCCGGGCTGCCGGGACTCGACCTCGACCGGCTCGCGGCGTACGTGGCGACCGTCGCTCCCGGGCTCCTCGACGGCACCCTCACCGCGGAGGTCGTCGCGGGGGGCCGGTCCAACCTGACCTACGTCGTCGGCGACGGCACCCGGACCGTCGTCGTCCGGCGCCCCCCGCTCGGGCACGTCCTCGCGACGGCGCACGACATGGCCCGGGAGCACCGGGTGGTCACCGCGCTCCACCCGACCGCGGTCCCCGTCCCCGCGACGTACCTCCTCTGCGAGGACGCCGAGGTCCTCGGTGCCCCGTTCTACGTCATGGAGCACGTCGCCGGCACCCCGTTCCGGCGCGCGGCCGAGCTCGCCCCCCTGGGCGCGGACCGGACCCGGGCGGTGAGCGAGCGCATGGTCGACACCCTCGTCGCGCTCCACGCCGTCGACCCGGCGGAGGTCGGGCTCGCCGACTTCGGCCGCCCGGAGGGGTTCCTCACCCGGCAGGTCGCCCGGTGGCGCACCCAGCTCGACGGCTCGCGCAGCCGGGACCTCCCCGACGCCGACGAGCTCCATTCCCGGCTCGCCGCGGCCATCCCCGACGAGGCCCCTCCGGCGGTCGTCCACGGGGACTTCCGGCTCGACAACTGCCTCGTCGGGCAGCACGAGGAGATCGCCGCCGTCCTCGACTGGGAGATGGCGACGCTCGGCGACCCGCTCACCGACGTCGGCCTCCTCGTCGTCTACCAGGGACTCGCCGACCTCGCCCCGGACGCCGTCTCCGACGTCTCGCGTGCTCCGGGCTACCTCGCCGTCCCCGACCTCCTCTCCCGGTACGCCGAGGGCAGCGGCCGCGACCTCGGCGACATGGGCTGGTACTCGGCCCTCGCGTACTACAAGCTCGCCGTCATCCTCGAGGGCATCCACTACCGGCACACCCGCGGCCAGACCGTCGGCGAGGGATTCGACGCGGTCGGACCGTTCGTCGTGCCCCTCCTCGGGGCCGGCCTGCGCGCACTGAAGGAGCACTGACATGGACTTCGCCCCCGACCCGCGGACCGTGGAGCTCGACGCGACCCTGCGCCGGTTCCTCGACGAGCACGTCGTGCCCGCCGAACCGGTGTTCGCCGCCGAGCTCGAGGCCCTGGACAACCGCTGGCACTGGACCGCCGCTCCCGTCCTCGGCGAGCTCCGCTCCCGGGCCCGGGAGCTCGGCCTGTGGAACCTCTTCCTCCCGGGCGAGCACGGCGCGGGGCTGACGACGCTCCAGTACGCCACCCTCGCCGAGACGAGCGGGCGCTGCCTCGGGCTCGCCCCACCCGCGCTCAACTGCGCCGCCCCGGACACGGGCAACATGGAGCTCCTCGCGATGTTCGGGACCCCCGAGCAGCAGGAGCGCTGGCTCGAACCGCTTCTCGACGGGCGGATCCGGAGCGCGTTCGCGATGACCGAGCCCGACGTCGCATCCTCGGACGCGACGAACATCCGCACGAGCATCGTCCGGGACGGCGACGAGTACGTCGTCTCCGGCCGCAAGTGGTGGATCACCGGCGCGATGAACCCCGACTGCGAGGTGCTCGTCGTCATGGGCAGGACCGACCCCGGTGCCGACCGTCATCGTCAGCAGAGCATGCTCCTCGTCCCCCGGGACACCCCGGGCGTCGAGGTCGTCCGCGGGATGACCGTCCTCGGGTACGACGACCACGCCCACGGCGGCCACGCGGAGCTCGTCTTCGACGAGGTCCGCGTCCCCGTGGGGAACCTCGTCGGCGCCGAGGGGGACGGCTTCGCCATCGCCCAGGCCCGACTCGGTCCGGGGCGGATCCACCACTGCATGCGCTCGATCGGGATCGCCGAGCGCGCCATCGAGCTCATGTGCGAGCGGGCGACGACACGGGTCGCCTTCGGCCGGCCGCTCGCCGAGCAGGGGGTCGTCCGGGACTGGATCGCCGAGGCGCGCGTCCGCGTCGAGCAGCTGCGCCTTCTCGTCCTCAAGACGGCCTGGCTCATCGACACCGTCGGAGCCAAGGGCGCGCACACCGAGATCCAGGCGATCAAGATCGCGACACCCGGGACGGTCGAGTGGGTCCTCGACAAGGCGATCCAGGTCCACGGCGCCGGCGGGCTGAGCGAGGACTTCCCGCTCGCCGCGGCCTTCGCGGGCGTCCGGACCCTCCGCTTCGCCGACGGGCCGGACGAGGTCCACAGGAACGCCCTCGCCAAGGCCGAGCTGCGGCGCTGGGCCCGGTGACGTCCGCGGACGCTGCCCGGCCCCCCTGCCGAACCCGCTTCCCCTGCCGCACCCGTCTCTCCCGACCGAGAAGGAGCCCCCATGGACCTGGCACTGAGCGAGGACGAGCGCGACATCCGCGACTGGGTCCGGACGTTCGTGCGCAAGGAGGTCGCGCCGCTCGAGCAGGAGGTCCTCGCGCGCGAGCGGGCCGGCGGCCCGACGTTCGCCGAGGGACAGCTCGCCGATCTCCAGGCGACCGCCAGGGAGGCCGGGTTCTTCGGGGTGCAGACCCCCGTCGAGTACGGCGGCATGGGCCTGGGCGCGATCGCGTCCGCCCTCATCGAGATCGAGCTCGGCCGGAGCTTCGTGCCGTTCCGGCTCGCCGGGGAGGCGGACAACATCCTCTTCGTCGCGAACGAGGAGCAGCAGCGGGAGTACCTCCTCCCGACGATCGCCGGGGAGCGGCGCTCGTGCTTCGCGATCACCGAGCCCGGCGCCGGGTCGGACGCGCGCAGCATCCGGACGTCGGCACGGCGAGACGGCGACGAGTGGGTGATCTCCGGCGAGAAGACGTTCATCACCGGGGGCCACGAGGCCGACTTCGTCCTCGTCTTCGCCGTCACCGACAAGGAGAAGGGCGCCGACGGCGGGGTGACGTGCTTCATCGTCGACCGGGACCGCGGCTGGCGCAGCGAGCCCATCGCGACGATGGGCCAGTGGGGTCCGGCCGCACTCGTCTTCGAGGACGTCCGGGTCCCCGCCAGCGCGATCCTCGGCGAGGAGGGCCGCGGCTTCGAGCTCGCGATGCGGTGGATCGGCAAGGGACGCTACATGCTCCCGGCCCGGGCCCTCGGGGGCTGCGAGCGGCTCGTCGAGATGGCCATGGAGCACGCGCGCACCCGGGTGACGTTCGGGGAGCCCATCGCCGAGCGCCAGGCGATCCAGTGGATGGTCGCCGACTCGGCGGTCGAGGTCGAGGCGCTCCGCTGGCTCGTCCTCTCCGCCGCCTGGCAGGTCGACCACGGGCTCGACTCCCGGCAGGCCCAGTCGATGGCGAAGCTCTACGGCGGGGTCAAGGCGAACGAGATCGTCGACCGCGTCCTCCAGGTCCACGGGGGGATGGGGTACACCCGCGAGCTGCCCGTCGAGCGGTGGTACCGCGAGCTGCGCCTGCTGCGGATCTACGAGGGCACCGACGAGATCCAGCGGCGGACCATCGCCCGCAACCTCCTCAGGGGGCACGTGAGCGTCCGCGGTCACCTCGGCTGAGCGACGACGGAGCGCCACCCCCTCGGTAGGGTCCGCGGGTTCGGCGGCCTGGCGACCGAACGGGCGGACGCAACCGAGAGGGTGGACGGGAAGGTGGCTCAGTCCTTGTCCGGCGGGCCGGCGAGAGCCTCGATGATCCGCGGTCGGATCTCACTCGCCGCGACGACCGCGTCGACCGACCCGACGGAGACCGCGCGGTGGATGCTGTGGACCGCGTCGAACTCCCCGGCGACCTGGCCGAGGACCTCGGAGCGGACCTTCGACCGGAGCTCGGCGAGCTCTCCGGCGATCCGGGCCCGGTCGACGCCGGTCGCCTCCGTGAGCCGCTCACCGAGCTCGGTGACCGCGGGGTGGGTCGCCGTCCTCGCGTCCACCTCGCGAGCGAACACGACCGCCGCCGCCGGCGCCCCGCCGATGACCGAGGCGTACGAGCCCTCGACGGCGAGCACCGTCATCTGCGGGTTGAGAGCCTTGGAGAACACGACGAACGCGCCCCCGTGGTACCGGGAGACGACGCAGAAGACGATCGGCCCGTCGAAGTTGACGATCGCCCGGCCGATCTCGGCGCCGTACTCGAGCTGGAGGCTGCGCATCGACTCCGGCGACCCGTCGAAGCCGGAGAGGTTGGCGAGGACGACGACGGGCCGGTTCCCGCTCGCGGCGTTGACCGCCCGGGCGACCTTCTTCGACGACCGCGGGAACAGCGTCCCGGCGGTGTACGTGTCGGGACCGTCGGTCGGCGGGAACCCGCGCCGCGCCACCGAGCGGGACTCGATGCCGATGAGGCACACGGGCCAGCCGCCGAGGTGGGCGTCCTGGACGACGGAGGTCTCGGCGTCGGCCATCGCCGCCCACCGCTCCAGCGTCGGGTAGTCCTGGTCCGCGACCGCCCGCATGAGCGTCCGGATGTCGAACGGCTTCTTCCGGTCGGGGTTGGTCTCCGTGGAGAAGATGTCGCCGACGGTGGTGAACCCGCTGTCGGGGTGGGTGTGCGGGTAGGTCGTCACGTCCCGGTCGACCGGGTCGGTCGTGTCCGCGCGCCCGGGCCGGGTCGCGCCGGGAGCGGGGAAGGTGTGGTCGTAGTGGGACATGAGGACGTCCCGGGCCCCGGCGAAGTCCGGCGCCCAGTACTGGGCCTGGCCGTTCGGCCCCATGATCCGGTCGTACCCGCCGATGCCGTAGTTGTCCTCGGCGGAGACGCCACCGGAGAAGTCGAGCGACTGCTTCCCGGTGAGGACCATGGCGCTGTCCGGCGTCATGACGAGGATGCCCTTCGTGTGCATGAGCATCGTCGCCTCGGCGTTCCAGTACGGCTGGGCGCCGACGTTGATCCCGGCGACGACGACGTTGATCTCGTGCCCGGCCTGGGTGAACTCGATGATCCGCTTGAGTGCCCGCGCCACCCAGTCCATGTTCTCGGTGCCCGAGTCCATCGAGATCCGGGCGCCGGCGGAGATGGCGAACCACTCGAGCGGTACTCCCATCTCCTCGGCGAGGTCGAGGGCGGCGACGACCCGGGCGCACTCGGCCTCGGCCACCGCACCGAGCGCCCTCGTCGGGTCGCCGCAGAGGAGGACCCGGGTGACGCCCCCGGGGTGGAGCCGGGTCGGGGTCGTGACGACGCCCGCGATGAGGCCCGCCTTGTTGAGGCCGGGCGGGCGCTCGACGGGGACGAGGGCGCCGGTGTCGTCGAGGTCGTGCTCGCTGAACGACCCCCCGGGACCGGCGATCATCGACTGGAGCTCGTAGGGGTAGACGAGGCCGCGGCGGCGGGCGCGGATGACCTTCTGGTCGTAGTCGTCGAGCGGGTGCAGCGGCTCCGTCGGGGGCGGCTCGACGGAGACCGTCACCCCCGACCCGGGCTGGGCCGAGAACCGGGCCACCATCGGCACCGGGTCACCGTCGGGGTCGACGACACGCCCCTCGACGAGGACCTCCTCGATGCCCGCCCCGACGGTGAGCGGAGCGATCTTCGTCTGGAGCGCCGTGAGCTGGGAGAGGTCGGCGTCGATCGCCGGCCAGATGTGGACCCAGACGTGGTTCGCGTCGAGTCGTGCCGAGTCGCCCGACAGCGACCGTGCCCGCCGGATCGCCTCCAGACAGTTCGCGACCGCCCGCTCGGCGTGCGGGAGTCCGGTGACCTGGCCCTCGTCGTCGCGCACGACGGCGAGCTGGCGGACCTGGGCGAGCGCGACGAGCCGCTGGTCGGTGTCGTTGTCCCGGGCGACGCACCGGTAGAGGAGGACGTCCTCGGGAGCCTCGAGCCGGGTGACGTCGAACTCGCGCAGCCGCCAGAGGTTGAGCCTCCTGCCGACCATCGGGTGGACCCCACGGACGAGCCGGTCCTCACGCATCTCCCCCGCCCCGGCGGGCCGGAGCGTGACGTAGCTCACCGCGCGCCCGCCGCCCGGGCACACCGCCACGGCGACCCGGCGACACTCGAGGGCGAAGGGGTGGGCCGAGAGCAGCCGGGTGAGCTCGGCGGCGGCCTCGTCGACGGACTCGGGCGCGTCCGGCCACGCGAGGTAGAGGTCGGCGACGGCGTCGTGGCCGCCGGGGCGGGCCGCGACCTCGCCGGTGACGTCCCGGACGAGGGAGCCGCCCTCGGCGAGCTCGGCGACCGACCCCACCGTCGAGACGAGGTGGGTGCGCCGCCCCTCGAGGCTGTAGTCGGCGACGGCGAACGGCCGGCCGTCGAGGGTCCCGGTGCTCAGCGCGTGGAGCTCGTGCTCGCGGTAGTGGCGCTTGATGAGGACCTCGAGGAGCGGCTCGTGCTCGGGGATCCCCAGCTCGAGCCGCTCGGAGAGGAAGCTGACGAGCTGCTCGGGGATCGCCGCGAGGGCGTCGATCCGGTCGCCGTGGTCGGGCGCGGTCGGGTCCGCCTCGAGGGCGGCGACCTCGGCCCGGACGCCGGCGAGGACGCTCGCGCGCTCCTGCTCGTCGAGGGGCTGGTCGAACCAGCGGAACCGGACGCTCCGGGCGAGATCCCCGACGACGGGGTAGCGCAGCTGGGTGGCGAGGACGAGCCGGTCGAGCATCTCGCGGACGCTGACGTCGAGGGGCGGCTCGGGGGTCGGGTCGGCGATCCAGCGCTGGAGGAGGGAGCTGACGAGGTGGACGTCCGGAACGGACCGCTGCTGGGCGAGGAAGATCCGGAAGACCGCCTCCTCGAGCTCCGGCGTCCGCTCGAGCTCGGTGACCCCGTAGTGCCCGAGAACGGTCGAGAGCTTGTCGACGAAGTCGGCGGAGAGTCCGGACCGCTCGACGTCGAGGCTCTGGAGGTAGGTGTGGAAGTGCTCCCGGGGGCTGTGGACCTGGAGCTCGGTGTGGTCCCGCTCGCCGGCGGGCCGGTTGCGGCTCAGCTCGGCGACGTCGGCGAAGATCGCGAGGACCCGGAGCTCGGTGACGAGTGGCGCGGCCCCGGCTGCGGCGAGCTCGTCGCGCGCGGCGAGGTAGCCCGTGAGGGTCCGCCCTTCGTCGCTGGGGTCGACGTCGTACCCGAGGAGCATCGCGCTGAGGTCGGCGAGGCACCGCTCGGACCGGTCCTCCGGCGCCTCCGACTCGGACTCGGCCTCGGGCAGGTCGAGGCTCGAGCCCGACTCCGCGGCCGACGGTGCCTCGGCGGCCTCGCCGTCCTCCACCGGCTCGAGCTTGACGAGCGGGGTCCCGGTCTCGACCTGGCTCCCGCCGCCGACGAGGAGCTCGCGGACGCGGGCGGCGAAGGGGGCGTGGAGGACGGTCTCCATCTTCATCGACTCGAGGACGAGGACGGGGGCGCCGGCCTCGACGACGGTCCCCTCGGAGACGGGGGTGGCGACGACGAGCGCGGGCGCCGGCGACCGGAGGACACCGCCCTCGTCCCGGGTGACCCGGTGCGGCACGCCGTCGACCTCGACGAGGTTGACCGGTCCATGGGTGGCGGTGACGAGGCGGTGGACGCGGCCCCCGACCCGGATCCGGGCGTTGTACCGGTCGAGACGGTCGAGGTCGGCGTCGACGACCTGCTCCTCGGCACCGCCGAGGAGGGTGAGCCGGAACCGGTGCGGGCCGACGCGCGCGACCCCGAGCTTGTAGGCGGCGCCGCGGAGCTTGAGGTCGATGGCGCGGCCGATGTGGTGCTGAACCTGCGGGCGCCCACCGCGGGCGGTCTCGAGGAGCCGGGTGCGCTCGTAGGCCTCCTCCTCCTCGTAGGCCTCGATGCCGGCGGTGACGAGGGCGACCCCGCTGTGCTGCGAGGCGACGAGACGGCCCTCGCCTCGGACGCGGTCGATCCATCCGGTGTCGGCGCTCCCGTCGATGACCTCGGGCTGGTCGAGGAGGTCGAGGATGAACCCCTTGTTCGTCGCCCCGCCCTCGATGACGACGGTCGTCTCCCGCATCGCGCGGCGCAGCCGTGCGAGCGCCTCCTCTCGGGTCCGGCCGACGCTGATGATCTTCGCGATCATCGAGTCGAAGTCGGCGGGGATCGCGTCGCCCTGGCCGACGCCGGTGTCGACCCGGATCCCGGGCCCGGACGGGAGGTCGAGCAGGGCGATCCGGCCCGGCGACGGGGAGAAGTCGCGGTCGGGGTCCTCGGCGTTGAGCCGGGCCTCGACGGCGTGCCCGCTCTCGGTGGGACGGTCCCCCTCGAGCCGACCCCCGCCGGCGACGTGGAGCTGGGCGCGGACGAGGTCGGTCCCCGTCGTCGCCTCGGTGATGGGGTGCTCGACCTGGAGGCGGGTGTTGACCTCGAGGAAGGCGAAGGACCGCTCCCCCGGGTGGTAGAGGAACTCGACCGTCCCCGCACCCCGGTACTCGACGGCGAGGGCCAGCCGCTCCGCCGACGTCTTGAGCTCGGCGGCCTGGTCCGCGTCGAGCAGGGGGGAGGCGGACTCCTCGATGACCTTCTGGTTGCGCCGCTGCACCGAGCAGTCGCGGACCCCGATCGCCCACGCCGTTCCCTGGCCGTCGGCGATGACCTGGACCTCGACGTGCCTGGCCCCGGTGACGAGCCGCTCGAGGAAGACGACCCCGCTGCCGAAAGCCCGGGTCGCCTCGTCCCTGGTTCGGTCGTACACGTCGGTGAGCTCCGCCGCCGAGGTGATCACCCGGATCCCGCGACCGCCGCCCCCGGCGGTCGCCTTGAGCATGAGGGGGAACCCGATCCGCTCGGCCTGGGCAAGGGCCTCCTCGAGCGAGTCGACGGGCCCGCGGCTCCACGGGGCGACGGGGACCCCGACCTCCTCGGCGATGAGCTTCGAGCCGATCTTGTCGCCGAGCCGGCGCATCGCCTCCGGGCTCGGCCCGATGAAGGTCAGGCCGAGTCGCTCGCAGAGCTCGGCGAACGCCGGGTCCTCGGCGACGAAGCCCCACCCGACCCAGACGGCGTCCGCGCCGGACTCCCGCAGAGCCCGCTCGAGGACGGCGTGGTCGAGGTACGGGCGCGCCGACGCCGGCCCGAGGTCGTAGGCGTGGTCGGCCTCCCGGACGAACATCGCCCGACGCTCGCCCTCGGTGTGGAGGGCGACCGTCTCGATCCGCCCGCCCCCCTCGGCGTTGTGGTCCCGGACCGCGTGGATGAGCCGCATCGCTGCCTCACCGCGGTTGACGATGGCAATGCGGGAGATCATGGGCAGAGCCTCCGGTCGGTCCGTCACGGGTCACGCGGATGCGGCCTGGGTCACAGCCCGCCCTCGGAGACTTTCACGACTCGGGGGGTGGCCGCCAGAGGGCTCACCGGAACGCCGACTCCCCGGTGAGCGCCTGTCCGACGACGAGGGTGTGCATCTCGACGGTCCCCTCGTACGTGAGCACCGACTCGAGGTTGTTCGCGTGCCGGAGGACGGGGTACTCGAGGGAGATCCCGTTCGCCCCGAGGACGGTCCTCGCGGTACGGGCGATGTCGAGCGCCTCCCGGACGTTGTTGAGCTTGCCGAGGCTCACCTGGTGGGGCCGAAGTGTCCCGGCGTCCTTGCGCCGACCGAGGTGGAGCGCGAGGAGGAGGCCCTTCGTGTACTCGAGCGACATGTCCGCGAGCTTGGCCTGGGTGAGCTGGAAGGCGGCGATCGGCCGGCCGAACTGGCGTCGCTCCCGGGCGTAGTCGAGGGCGGTCGCGAGGCAGGAGCGGGCGGCGCCCATCGAGCCCCAGATGATCCCGAACCGGGCCTCGTTGAGGCACGAGAGCGGACCGCGCAGTCCGCGGACCTCGGGGAGGACGGCGTCCGCGGGGAGCCGGACCCCATCGAGGACGAGCTCGGAGGTCACCGACGCCCGGAGGGACATCTTGTGGTGGATCTCCGGCGCCGAGAACCCGGGGGTCGACGTCGGGACGACGAACCCGCGGATTCCCCCGTGCTCCTCCCCGGCGTTCGCCCAGACGACGGCGACGTCGGCGATCGAGCCGTTCGTGATCCACATCTTCGAGCCGTCGAGGACCCAGTCGTCCCCGTCGCGGCGGGCCCGGGTCCGCATCCCGGCGGGGTCGGACCCGTGGTCGGCCTCGGTGAGCCCGAAGCACCCGATGGCCTCACCCGTCGCCATCGACGGGAGCCACTCCTCCTTGTGCTCCTCGCTCCCCCACCGCCAGATCGCGTACATCGCGAGCGACCCCTGGACGGAGACGAGCGAGCGGACGCCCGAGTCGGACGCCTCGAGCTCGAGGCAGGCGAGCCCGTAGTCGACAGCGCTCATCCCCGCGCACCCGTACCCCTCGAGGTGCATCCCGAGGAGGCCGAGGCCGCCGAGCTCGCGGGCGAGGCCGCGGGCGTCGGGGAGCGCCCCGCGCTCGAACCAGTCGGCGACGTACGGGTCGACGTGCTTCTCGCAGACCTGGCGCACGGAGGCGCGGACGGCCTTCTCGTCGTCGGTGAGCAGGTCGTCGATCCCGGCGAGGTCGATCGGGTCGATGCGGGTCGAGGTCGTCTCGGGGGTCATCGGTCGTTCTCCTTCCCGAGCCAGGCTCGGATCTCCTCGGTGTGCTCGCCGAGCCCCGGCGGGGCCTCGGCCTCGCGCGGGACGCTGCGCGAGTAGGTGATGGGGTGGCGGACCTGGGCGGGGTGCCCGGGACCGACGTCGACGGTGGGGCAGAGCCCGAGCGACTCGGCGAGGTCGAGGGCCGACCCGACGTCGCCGACCTGTCCGGCGGGGACGCCGGCGGCGGTGAGCACGGCGGTCCAGTGCTCAGCGCGGTCTCCGGCGAGGACGTCCTCGAGGGCGGCGACGAGGGCACCCCGGTGCCCGACGCGGGCGGCGTTCGTCGCGAACCGCGGGTCGTCGGCGAGCTCGGGGCGCCCGAGCGCGGCGGCGAGACGCGCGAACTGGCCGTCGTTGCCGCAGGCGACCGCGAGGAGCCCGCCGCGGCAGCGCAGGGTCTCGTAGGGCGCGATCGACGGGTGCTGGTTGCCCATCCGGGTCGGGCTCGTCCCGGTCGCGAGGGTCGATCCGACCTGGTTGGCCAGCGACCCGAGCAGGCTCGAGAGGAGGTTGACCTCGACCCGCTGCCCGCGGCCGGTCCGCGACCGGTCCGCGAGCGCGGCGAGCACGCCGATGACCGCGTCCTTGCCGGTGAGGACGTCGACGAGGGCGACGCCGGCCTTGGTCGGCTCGCCGTCCGGCGGCCCCGTGACGCTCATGAGCCCGCCGACGGCCTGGACGAGGAAGTCGTACCCGGGCAGGGACGCGCCGGCGGAGCTCCCGAAGCCGGTGACCGAGCAGTAGACGACCCCCGGGTTGTGCTCGCTCACGGCCCCGTACCCGAGACCGAGTCGGTCGAGGGCGCCGACGCGGTGGTTCTCGACGAGGACGTCGGCCCGGTGGGCGAGCTCGCGGGCGAGCTCGAGGTCGCCCGGGTCCTTGAGGTCGAGCTCGATGCTGCGCTTCGAGCGGTTGGCGCACTCGAAGTACGCCGAGGAGTGCTCGGTCCACGGCGGTCCCCAGGCCCGGGTGTCGTCGCCCGTTCCGGGGCGCTCGACCTTGACGACGTCGGCCCCGAGGTCGGCGAGCATGCTCGTCGCGAGCGGCCCCGCGAGCACCCGGCTGAAGTCGGCGACGAGGAGACCCTCGAGCGGCGCGCTCACGGGGCGGGCACCCACGCGCCGTCGACCCGCCGGGGGAGCCTCCACGGGTTGCCACCCCGAAGGGCCGCAGGCAGCGCGCCGTCGGGGACGCCCTGGTAGGCGACCGGGCGGGTGAACCGGTCCAGGGCCGCGGCCCCGACCGACGTCGACGCGGGGCCCGACGTCGCGGGCCACGGACCGCCGTGCTGCTGGGCCCAGCCGACGGCGACGCCGGTCGGCCAGTCGTCGACCGCGACCCGACCGACGTGGGGCGCGAGGGCGGCGACGACCGGCGCGGTCTCGGGGTCGCCCGGCCCGCCCGTCATGACGCTCGCGGCGAGCGCCCCCTGGAGGGCACCGAGGACCCGCGCGAGGTCGGCGTCGTCGGCGTACTCGGCGACGAGGACGACCGGGCCGAAGCACTCCTCGAGCAGTCGGCTGCCGGGACGGAGCCGGTCGGTGGGCACCGTGAGGACGACCGTGGGTGCCGACCACCCGAGCCCGGGGGCGGCGACCTCGGCGACGACCTCGGCCCCGGCCGCGGTGAGCTCCTCGACCCCGGAGCGGGCGCCGCCGGCGATCCCCTCGGTGAGCATCCACCCCGACGGGTCGGCCGCGGTCACCGCGTCGGCGACGGCGGCCGGTCCCCCGGTCCCGGCGGGGACGAGGAGGAGGCCGGGCTTCGTGCAGTACTGGCCGGCGCCGAGCGTGAACGAGCCGACGAGCCCCCGGGCGACCGCGCCGACGTCGGCCGCCCCGCCGCGGGTGACGACGACGGGGTTGACCGTTCCCATCTCCGCGAAGACGGGGACGACGACGTCCCGCTCGTTCGCGCGCCGCCAGAGCGCGAGGCCGCCGCGCTGCGACCCGGTGAACGCGACCGCCGTCGTCCGGGGCGAGGTGACGAGCGCCGTCCCGGCGTCGAACCCGGCGACGAGCCCGAACGAGCCGTCCGGGGCCCCCGCCGCGGTGAGGGCGTCGGTGGCGAGCCGGCCGAGGCGCTCGGACAGGAGCGGGTGGGCCGGGTGGGCCTTCGCGACGACCGGGCAGCCCGCGGCGAGCGCCGACGCGGTGTCGTTGCCGAGCACGCCGAAGGCGAACGGGAAGTTGCTCGCCCCGAAGACGGCGACGGGGCCGAGCGGGGTGCGGACCCGGGCGAGGGCGGCCCCGCCCCCGGTCGCCGGGTCGAGGGTGGCGCCGAGCCACGAGCCCTCCTCGGCGACCTCGGCGTAGAACCTCAGCTGGCCGGCCGCCCGCGCGAGCTCACCGGGCAGGCGGGGGCTGCCGAGGGCGGTCTCGCGGTCGGCGACCTCGACGAGTCCGGCGGCCGTCCGGGGCTCCTCGAGCGCGTCGGCGAGCGCCCGGAGCCACCCGGCCCGCTCCTCGGGGCAGGCCGCGGCGAGCGCCGGGGCGCACGCGGACGCGGCCCCGAGCGTGCGCTCGACGTCCTCGGCGCTCGACTCCGGAACCTCGCCGACGGGCTCTCCCGTGCGCGGGTCGCGGCTGACGGTGTGCGGGGTGTCCGTCGTGCTCACGCGACCACCCGGACCCCGTCCTCGAGGACGCCGAGCGCGTCCTCGAGGAGGTCGTCGGCGATGACGAGCGGCGGGAGCAGCCGGATGACGTTGCCGTACGTCCCGCAGACGAGGACAAGCACCCCGGCGGCATGGCAGTGCGCCGCGACCGCCCTCGCCGCCTCCGGGTTGGGGCGGATGCCGCCCGGGTGGACGAGCTCGATGGCGAGCATCGCGCCCCGGCCGCGGGCCTCGGCGACGATGGGGACCTCGTCGGCGAGCCGGTGCAGCCGGGGGAGGACCCGGCGCTCGATCGCGGCGGCGCGCTCGACGAGCCCGTCCCGCTCGATGACCTCGATGGCCGCGAGCGCGGCGGCGCACGCGACGGGGTTGCCGGCGTACGTCCCACCGATCCCGCCCGGGCCGACGGCGTCCATGACCTCGGCACGCCCGGTGACGGCCGAGAGGGGCATCCCGCCGCCGAGCGCCTTCGCCGTCGTCACGAGGTCGGGGACGACCCCCTCGTGCTCGCAGGCGAACATCGCCCCCGTCCTGCCGAGGCCGGTCTGGATCTCGTCGGCGACGAAGAGGATCCCGTGCTCGCGGGCGAACTCGGCGACGCCGGGGAGGAACCCGGCCGCCGGGACGACGAACCCACCCTCGCCCTGGATGGGCTCGGCGACGATCGCGGCGACGTTCCCGGGCCCGATCTGGGTGCGGATGAGGTCGGTGAGCCGCTCGAGGGCCTCCTCGGCGACCCGCTCGGGGTGGCCCTGCCACCGGAGCGGGTAGGCCGACGGGGCCCGGTAGACCTCGGGGGCGAACGGCCCGAAGCCGTCCTTGTACGGGACGTTCTTCGCCGTCATCGACATCGTCATGAGGGTGCGCCCGTGGTAGGCGTGGTCGAGGACGACGACTGCGGGGCGGCCGGTCGCCGCGCGGGCGATCTTCACGGCGTTCTCGACGGCCTCGGCGCCGGTCGTGAACAGCGCCGTCCGCTTGTCGTGGTCGCCGGGGGTGATCCGGTTGAGGGTTCGGGCGACGTCGACGAAGCCCTCGTACTCGGTGACCATGAAGCACGTGTGGGTGACCCGCGCCGCCTGCTCGGCCACCGCGGCGGCGACCTCGGGGTGGGCGGCCCCGACGCTCGTCACGGCGATCCCCGACGCGAGGTCGACGAGCTGGTTGCCGTCGACGTCGACGAGGATCCCGCCGGACGCCCGCTCGACGAAGACGGGGAGGGCGACCCCGAACCCCGTCGGCACGTGGGCCCCACGCTCGGCGTGGAGTGCCCGGGAGCGGGGGCCGGGCACCTCGGTGCGGAGGAGCCGCTGCTGCGGCACGGGGGGCGGCGCCTCGTCGGTGCGCGTGTCCTGAGCTCGTGTGGTCATCTCGGGTGGTCCCTCTCTCAGACGTCGGCGGCCGTGGGGTCTCGGGGAGTCGTCGGCACCGGCGCGGCGCCCGAGACGGCGTCGCCGTGCGGGGCGTCCTTCCGCTCGTACGGCCGCGCGACCAGCATGTAGGCGAGGCCCACGGCGAGGACGACGGCGGCCGAGAGGAGGACGACGTAGTCGTCGTACCACGGCGCGCCCGCCGTGCGCGGCCACGCCATGTTCACCGCGGCGAGCACCTGGTAGGAGAACGCCGCGACGGTCACCGGCATCCCCCACGCGCCGAGGGTGAACCGGCCCGACGGCCTCCAGCCCTTGAGTCGGGCCCGGAGCGCGGCGAGGACGACCATCATGAAGCCGAGGTAGATCCCCAGCGCGGCGAACGAGACGATCTTCGTCAGGGCGTCCTCGCTGACCTTCGAGCCGATGACGATGACGGCGGGGACGGCCGCGGCGAGGAGGAGGGCGTACGGGGGCACCGCCCGGACGTGGGAGAACCGGGCGAGCAGGTGGCTGCCGGGCATCATCTCGTCGCGCGCGTAGGAGTAGACGAGCCGGCTCGCCGCCGCCTGGAGGCTGAGGGCGCACGAGAAGAACGAGATGAGGACGACGCCGAGGACGACGCGGAAGCCGACGGCGCCGAAGGCGTCCTGGAGGACCGTCGTCACCGGGTCGGCGTCCTCGCCGCGGACGACGGCCCCGATGTCGGGCACGGCGAGGATGAGCGCGAGGGTGATGAAGAACGACGCGACGCCACCGACGTAGATCGTCATCCGCATCGACCGTGGGATCTGGACGCGCGGGTTCCTCACCTCCTCGGCGACGTCGCCGCACGCCTCGAAGCCGTAGTAGAGGTAGACGCCGATGAGGGAGGCAGCGAGGAACGCCGGGAGGTACGAGCCGCTCGAGGCGGCCCCGGAGTCGACGAGGACGCCCAGGCCCTGCTCACGGTGGGTGAGGAGGAGCCAGCCGCCGACGATGACGGCCCCGACGAGCTCCGCCGCGAAGCCGAAGAAGGCGAGCCTCGAGAGGAGTCCGGTGCCGCCGAGGTTGAGGACGGTGACGAGCGCGATGAGCGCGAGGGCGCAGAGGATCGTGACGTTCGTCGACGGGTCGATGCCGAGGAGCATCGCGACGAACGGCCCGGCTCCGTAGGAGACGCTCGCGATCGTCACGACGAGGGCGACCATGTAGACCCAACCGGCCATCCACGCCCACCGGCGGCCCCAGAGCCGCCGCGCCCACGGGTAGATCCCCCCTGAGACGGGGAACTGCGAGACCACCTCGCCGAAGACGAGCGCGACGAGGAGCTGGCCCCCGGCAGCGAGGACGACGGCCCAGATCATGGGGCCGCCGCCGGTGGCCAGGGCGAACGCGAAGAGCGAGTAGACCCCGACGACGGGTGAGAGGTAGGTGAAGCCGAGCGAGAAGTTCCCCCAGAGGCTCATCTCACGCTTGTAGTCCGAGGTGTAGCCCAGCGCGGCGAGGTGGGCGTCCTCGTCGTCGTGCCGGTGGGTGCTCCGCTCCCCAGGGGCCATGGTGGGTCCTTTCTCCTCCCCCGGCCACGTCACGGCTGGGGCTGAGCCCACGGTAGGCGCGTGTCGGTCCCGCCGATATGGCCCCACCGTCGAACTTCGTCGACTGTCATGGGACATTCTGTCCATGTCGTGCTTCGCTGCCCGGAGGGTCCCGTGCCCGTCCCGCTGACCTGGCTCCTCGGGCACCCCGGGCTCGGGCTCCGGCACCTCGCCGGGCCGGTGGACGGGGTCGACATCGGGTGGGCCCACGCCATCGAGCTGGCGGACCCGACGCCGTGGCTCGCCGGGGGCGAGCTCGTCCTCACCACCGGGCTGAGACTCTCGCGGCGGGCCGCCGACCAGGCGGCGTACGTCGACCGGATCTCCGGCGCCGGTGTCGCCGCGCTCGCGGTCGGTGTCGGGGTCCGGTTCGGGGAGGTCCCCCGCGCCGTCGTCGACCGGTGCGCCGAGCGGGGGCTCCCCCTCCTCGAGGTCCCGCTCCCGACCCCCTTCGTCGCCGTGAGCCAGGCGGTCGCCCGGCGCCTCGCTGACGACCAGCAGGAGTCGCTCCGCCGTACCGTCACCCTCCAGCGGTCGCTCACCCGGCTCACCCTCCGGGAGGGGGCTGCCGGACTCGTCCGCGGCCTCGCCGGGGAGCTCGCCGGCGAGGCCGCCCTCATCGACGACCACGGCCGGGTCCTCGCCGCCTCGAGCGGAAGCCATCGGCTCGCCGAGATCGTCCGCGCGGAGTCGGCGCGGAGGCCGCCCACCTCGTCCACCGCGTCCTCGCCGGCCGCGGCCTCCTCCAGCACGTCGCCCGCGCCCTCCCCGTCACCGTGGTCGAGCACCGTCGTGCACGGTCCGGACGGCGCCGTCGAGGTCCATGCGCTCGCGGGCCGGGCGGGCCGACGGGGATGGCTCGCGGTCCGCGTCGACGCGCCCGTCCCCCCGACCCGGCGGGTCCTCATCCACCACGCCGTCTCCCTCGCCGTCCTCCACCTCGACCGCCCGCACGAGCTCGGGGACACCGAGGGTCGGCTTGGCGCCGTCGTTCTCGGCCTCCTGCTCGGTGCCGGCCCCGGCGCCGACCGGGGCGCCGTCCTCCTCGCCGACTTCGGGATCGACCCCGAGGTGCCCGTCCGCCTGCTCGCGGTCCCCGACCACGGGGGCCACGACGGTGCGGCGCGGTCCGCGCTGACGTCCGCGGGCATCCCGCACGTCCTCACCCGGGACGCGGAGGACCTCCTCGTCCTCGTCGCCGCGGCCGCGGCCGCGGCCGCGGCGGACCGCCTCCGTGGGGCCCTGGCGCGTCCCGGCGCCGCCCCCGTCGTCGGGGTGAGCGCGCCGGTGTCCGCCGCCGACGTCGTGGGCGCCGCCGGGCCGGCCCGCCGGGCGGCGTCGGCGGCCACCCGGGACGAGGGCGTGGGCTGGGCCGACGCGCGCACCGTCGAGTCCCTCCTCGCCGACGACGCCGTCCGCGAGCGGGTCACGGCGATCGCCGGGGCGACGCTCACGCCGCTCGAGAGCGGCCCGGGGACCCGGGGACCGGAGCTCCTCCGGTCGCTCGCGGCCTTCCTCGAGCGCAACGGCGCCTGGGACCCCGCGGCCCGTGACCTCGGGGTCCACCGGCACACGCTCCGCCGCCGGATGGACCGGGTCGAGGAGCTCACCGGCCTCGCCCTCGACGTCGCCGAGCACCGCGCCGTCCTCGTCCTCGCGCTCGCGGCGCGCGCCGACGGGGCGGACCCGCGAGGCGGTCAGCCCGGGTAGCGCGTCCGGGAGCGGAGCGCCTCCTCGAGCTCGGACTGGGCGTCGACCATCGAGCGGCGCACCCCCGGGCTGAGGTCGGCCCGGCCGAGTGCCGCCCGGCTCTCGGCGAGCGTCGCCGGCTCGACGACCGTTGACGGGTAGCCGAGCCGGACGACCCGCGCGAGCGCGTCCTCCCCGACCCACGCCCCGAGGGCCGGGAGCTCGGTGAACGCCCGGGACACCCACGGGCGGACAAGGCCGGCCTCGGCTGACCAGAAGCCCGCCGCGAGCGCGTTGAGCTCGTGGTTGGACCGGTCCCGGTCCGTCGTGAGCGCCGCCCAGGCCCACTCCTTCTCCTCCGTCCGGGGAAGGACCGCCCGCGCGGTGAGGGCACCGAGTCGTCCGGGGATCGAGTCGTCCCGGGACCGGTGGCGCTCGATCCCCGCGGGGTCGATGGCATCGAGCCGGGCGAGGCCGCGGACGACGAGCCACCGGAGGTCGGAGTCCTCCGCGAGGGCCGGCGGCAGGCCGCGACCCTCGGCCCACCGGCTGAGGAGGTCGACGTCGTCGGTCGTCCGCGCGAGCACGCGGGCCCCGACGAGGGCACGGCCGCCGCCGGGGGGACTGGAGTCGAGCACGCAGGCGGCCGCGGCCGCCGCGCTCGCGCGGGCGGACTCCCGGTCGGCGGGTCCGAGGAAGCACGGGAGGACCCGTCCAACGAGCTGGCCCGCGACCCGGGTGAGGACCGACTCGTTCTCCTCGACCGGCCAGGCCGCGGCGAACGTCGCGACGAGGGCCCGCGGGTCGACCTCGGCGCGGGCGACACCGTCGACGAGCGCCACCCACGTCACCGCCCGCGCCTGGGCGTCGGGGACGACGGGCAGCTCCTCGGCGAGGGCGGCGACGGTGACCTCGTCGAGCGACGTCGTCGCCCAGGTGAGGTCGCCCGCGTTGGGGACGACGAGCGCGGCCCGGGGGGCGGCGGCGAGCCCGGGGACGACCTGCTCGTCGTCGGTGAGGGTCACCGGGACCCGGAAGGTCTCGACGCCGCCGGTGAACCCCGCGACGTCGAGGGTGTGCGGCCGGTCGGCCGGGAGGTCCGCGGGCGGGGTCCGGGTGACGATCCCGGTCGCCGCGTCCGCGGTGATGGTGTCGAGGCCCGCCGTCTCGAGCCAGGCGCGGCTCCACGGGCGCAGGTCGGCCCCGGAGGCCGCCTCCATCGCGCCGAGGAAGTCGGCGAGGGTCCCGTTGCCGTACGCGTGCGCCCGGAGGTACGTCGTGACGCCGGCGACGAACGCGGCGTCCCCGATGTGGGCGATGAGCTGGCGCAGGACGGCGGCGCCCTTGGCGTAGGAGATCCCGTCGAAGTTCGCGAGCGCACTGGCCGCGTCCGGCGCGGGCGACCCCGCGACCGGGTGGGTGCTCGGTGTCCGCTCGGCGGCGTACCCCCACATCTTCCGGGCCATCGTCGCGTCGACCCACGCGTCGGTGAACTCCGTCGCCTCGACACAGACACGGTGGGCCATGTACTCCGCGAACGACTCGTTGAGCCAGAGGTCATCCCACCACCGCATCGTCACGAGGTCGCCGAACCACATGTGCGCCATCTCGTGGACGATCGTGTTCGTCCGGGTGAGGACCTCGTCGTGGGTCGCCGCGCCCCGGAAGAGGTAGCCGTCCCGGATCGTCACGCAGCCGGGGTTCTCCATGGCCCCCGCGTTGAACTCGGGGACGAAGACCTGGTGGTACTGCCCGAACGGGTACCGGATGTCGAACAGCCGGTGGTAGGCGTCGAAACCGGCCCGGGTGACCTCGAACATCTGCGCCGCCTGCTCGCGCAGCGGGCCGGCGAGCGAGGCCCGGGCGTGGATGCCGAGCGGGATCCCGTCGTGCTCGTCCCGGACCGAGACGTACGGACCCGCGCACACGGTGACGGCGTACGTCGGCAGCGGCTCGGTCTCGGCGAGCGTCCACCGCCCGGGCGCGGTCTCCCGGGCGGCCCCGTTCCCGAGGACGCTCCACCCCCGCGGCGCGGTGACGGTGACGACGTAGCGGCCCTTGAGGTCGGGCTGGTCGAAGCACGCGAAGACCGTCGGCGCGGCGTCGAGGAAGAGGTGGCCGTAGACGTAGTCCTCACCGTCGGCGGGGTCGCTCGCCCGGTGCAGGCCCTGGCCGTCGTGGCTGTAGGCCATCGTCGCGTCGACGGTGAGGACGTTCTCCGCGGCGAGGTCGACGAGCTCGACCCGGCCGGCGCGGACCGCCTCGGCGGGGTCGAGCGGTGCCCCGTTGAGGACGAGCCCGTGCAGGGCCTCGGGCCGGACGTCGACGAACGTGCTCGCCCCCGGCTCGGTGGCGGTGAACGCGATCCGGGTCCGCGAGCGGAACGTCCGTGGACCGGTGTCGAGGTCGAGGTCGACGGTCGTCCGGGCGACGGAGACGAGGCCGGCGCGACGCTCGGCCTCGGCGCGGGTGAGGCTGGGCATGCCGCCATCCTGTCAGCCGGGTGCGCGCCCGGGCGACGAGAACCCGCCCGCGCCGCGCTCCCCGGGCCGCCCGAACCCTGCCAGTGGGGTCACGGACGGGGGTCGAACGCTCAGCTCGGGCGGTACCCCGTGGCCCGGGCCTCGAGCCGGGCGATCCGCTCGGCCATCGGCGGGTGGGTCGCGAAGAGCCGTGAGACGTCCTGGGCCCGGAACGGGTTCGCGATCATCATGTGGCTCGCGTTCTGCAGCTGCGGCGTCGGGGCGAGCGGCGCCCGCTTCGTGCCGTCCTCGAGCTTGCGGAGCGCGCTCGCGAGGGCGAGCGGGTCGCCGGTGAGGGCCGACCCGTCCTCGTCCGCGTCGAACTCGCGGGTGCGGCTGATCGCCATCTGGATGAGCATCGCCGCGAACGGCGCGAGGATGGCCATCGCGAGCCCCGCCATCGGGTTGCCCCGGTCCCCGTCGCGCGATCCCCCGGCGAAGATCATCCCGAAGCTGAGGATCTGGCCGATCGTGCTGATGACGCCGGCGACGGCGGCGGCGATCGACCCGGTGAGGATGTCGCGGTTGTACACGTGCATGAGCTCGTGCCCGAGGACGCCGCGCAGCTCGCGCTCGTCGAGCAGCCCGAGGATCCCCTCCGTGCAGCACACGGCCGCGTGCTCGGGGTCCCGCCCGGTCGCGAATGCGTTCGGCGCCTGGGTCGGGGAGACGAACAGCCGCGGCATCGGCTTGTTCGCCCGGGTCGAGAGCTCACGGACGATCCGGTACATCGCCGGCGCCTCGGCCTCGCTCACCGGGTAGGCGTGCATCGCGCGGATGGCGAGCTTGTCCGAGTTCCAGTAGCTGTAGAAGGTCGCGCCGACCCCGATGAGGGCGAAGACCCAGATGAACGAGGCCGAACCCGTGTAGCCAGCGACGAGGGCGCCCATGGCGAGGAGGACCGCCCAGATCGCCCCGAACAGGGCGGCGGTCTTCAGCCCGTTGTGGTGGTTGTGCATGACCTGCTCAACGCCGGCCGCCGGGCGAAACGTTCCCGACCCCCCTCGTCGCTCAGCCCTGCCCTCCGGCGGAGCTCCATCGCCGCTCCGGGCCCCGCTCGTCCCTCAGCCGAGCAGTCCGAGGACGAGCTGCGGCGCCACGCTCGTCACCGCGAGGACGGCCGACCCGGCGACGACGGCGACCCGGACCCCGGCAACCGGCGGGCCGACCGGGAGCCGGTCGCCTCGGGGGGCGACGAGGACGGCGACCCAGCGCGCGTACACGGCGATGCCGAGGACGGCGTTGCCGACGGCGACGACGACGAGCCACCACAGCCCCGCGTCGACGACCGGCCGGAGGGCGAAGACCTTGGCGAGGAGCCCGAGGACGCCCGGGGGCAGCCCGGCGAGGGTGAGCAGACCGAGCATGAGCGCTCCGGCGAGCAGCGGGTCGGTCCGGGCGAGGCCCCGGTACGCCGCGAGCGAGCGGCCCCGGGGCCCCACCGGTCCGGGCCGGCCGGGGTTCTCGGGTCGGTCGGGTCGGCGCGCGTGGACGGTGGCGACGACGGCGAAGACGACGAGCGTCCCCAGGGCGTACACGACGGCGTACCCCGCCCCCGCGGCCACGCCCCCGGCGGTGAGCGACGCGAGCGGGAGGAGGACCCACCCGGCCTGGGCGACGGTCGACCAGGCGAGCAGCCGGACGGGATCGTCCTGCCCGAGGGCGACGACGTTCCCGAGGGTCATCGACACCGCCGCGAGGACGGCGAGCGCGGTCCCGACGGCGGACAGGCCGCCCACGGAGAGGGAGACCTCGGTGAGCGGGCGGAGGAGGACGACGAGGGCGGCGACGGCGGCGAGCTTCGACGTCGTCGCGAGGAGGGCGGCGACCGGCTCCCGGGAGGCGGAGTACGCCTGCGGGGTCCACAGGTGGAACGGGACCGCGGAGAGCTTGAAGCCGAGACCCGCGAGGAGGAGGAGGACGGCGAGGAGGAGGACCGCCCGGGTCCCGTCGCCCGCCCAGGCCGAGCGGACCCCGGCGGCTCCGAAGGTCGCGCTGCCCGTCGCGACCACCCAGAGCGCGGCCCCGAGGACGAGGAGCGCGAACGAGAAGAGCGACGTCGTGAGGAGCGCGAGCGACGCCGAGCCGGCGAGCGCGCTCCCGCGGAGGGCGACGAGAGCGATGACGGGCAGGGTGGCGACCTCGAGGGCGATGAGCCACGTCGCGAGGTCCTGGGCCCCCGCGACGGCCACGGCCCCCGCGGCCGTCGCGAGGACGAGGGCGACGAGGAGGGCCGGGCCTCCGCGCAACGCGGCGAGCTCGTCCGACCACCGGGTCCCCCGGTCTCCCCCGGGCCAGAGGAGGAGCAGGACGAGGGCGCTCGCGACGAGCGCCGCGAGCTGGAGGAGGCCCGACGACGCGGTCGTCACGTAGAGGCAGGTCGCGTCCGGCCCGGGCCGGCACAGCGTCGACCGGGGTGCCCCGGCGAGCGCGGCCGGCAGGGCCCCACCCGCCCCGAGGAGGAGGGCGGCCATCCCGACGGCGAAGTGGGTCCCCCGCAGGCGCGGCGCGGCCGCGTCGACGACGAGGACGAGGAGCACGCCGAGGGCCGGCGCGAGGACGGGCAGGAGGACGAGCGGGTCGAGGCTGACGAGGGACGGCCCGACGGCGACGGACATGCTCACCCTTCCCCGAGGATCGCGGCGACGGCCGGGGCGGTGCTCGAGAGGAGGACCCACGGGAGGACGCCGAGGCCGAGGGTCGCGGCCGCGAGGGTCCCGATGACGAGCCGCTCCCCTCCCGCGGTGTCGTCCGGGGCGAGGCGGGCGGTCTCGTCAGGGGGGACGGGGTCCCCGACCCAGACGAGGCGGGCGACCCGGAGGGCGTACGCAGCGGCGAGAACGGCTCCGAGGGCGGCGATCGCCGCGGTGGCGGCGAGCACGGCCCGTGGACGGTCCGGCGCCGGGGACCAGGCGGCGTACACCCCGAGGAACTCCCCCCAGAAGCCGGCGAGACCGGGGAGCCCGAGGCTCGCGGCGAGCCCGACGACGAGACTGAACCCGAGCCGCGGCCACACCTCGCGCAGGGCGGCGTGCGCGACGGTGAGGTCGGCGCTCCCCCACCGCTCCTTGAGCCCGCCGACGACGACGAAGAGGAGCGCGGAGACGACGCCGTGGGCGACGTTGGCGTAGAGCGCCGCCTGGAGACCGGTCTCGCTCCCGCTCGCGAGCCCGAGGACGACGAAGCCCATGTGGGCGACGGAGGAGTACGCGATGAGCCGCTTGAGGTCCCGCTCGACGAGGCAGACGAGCCCGCCCCAGAGGACGCCGACTGCGCCGAGGACCGCGAGGACGGGCGCGACCCGGGCGAATCCGCCGGGGACGGTCGCGACGGGAAGCCGGACGAGGCCGTACGTCCCCATCTTGAGCAGGACCGCGGCGAGGAGGACCGACCCCCCGGTCGGGGCGATCGTGTGGGCCGGCGGGAGCCAGGTGTGGAAGGGCAGGACCGGGACCTTGACGCCGAGCCCGAGGACGAGGAGCGCCGCGACGAGGGTCTGCTCACCCGTCCCGAGCGCGGGCCCGGCGGAGCGGGCGAGGACCCCGAGGTCGGCGGTCCCCGCCCGCGCGACGAGGAGGAGGATCCCGACGAGCATGAGCGTCGACCCTGCCGCGGTGTAGAGGAGGAAGCGCCCGCCGGCGTCGGTCCGGGCCGACGGGTCGCGGGCGTCCCCGAAGCGGGTGATGAGGACCCACATGGGGATGAGGACGACCTCGAAGGCGAGGAAGAAGAGGACGGCGTCCCGGGCGAGGAAGGTCCCGAGCGCCCCGAGCTCGACGAGGAGCACGGCGCCGTGGAAGGTGCCCGACGAGGCGCCGTCGGGGAGGTGGTCGCGGGCGTGGACGACGACGAGCAGGGTCACCGCCGCGGTGAGGACGAGGAGCGGGGCGCTCACGCCGTCGACGCCGAGGTGCCAGCGCAGCCCGAGGGCGGGGACCCAGGCGACGTCGACGTCGGGACGGGCGACGACGCCGACGAGGACGGCGGCGAGGGTCACCCCGGCCGCGCCGACGGCGACCCGGCTCACGGCCGGGTCGGGCAGCCGCCCTCCGCTCCCGAGGAGGCCGAGGCCGACGAGCGCCGGGAGGGCGAGCGCGAGGATCAGGACCACACGACCACCCCCGCCCCGGCGAGGGCGAGCGCCCCGAGCGCGACCCAGAACAGCCCCGTGCTCGCGCGCTCCCGCGCGTGGGCGCGGCGCCCGGCCGCGCCGGCGAGGCGCGCGGCCCCCGCGGCCCCGCGGACGTAGGCGTCGAGGACGTCGCGGTCGAGGAACGTCGCGAACCGGGCGAGCGCGATGACCGGCCGGACGACGAGCGCGCGGTAGGCCCGGTCGGCGCCGAGCCCGGCGTCGGCGAGGGCGGCCCAGCGGGCCGCCGACGCCGGAAGCACGCCGGCCGCCGACGCGCCCGCGGAGAGCGTCCCCGCGGACCAGAGCGGGAGGACGACGCCGAGGAGGATGAGGACGAGGCTGAGGAGGAGAGTCTGCGCGCTCACCTCCCCGAGCCCGGGGAGGAGCCCGGTGGCGGTGACGAGACCGCCGAGGACGGTGAGCACGACGAGGCCGCCGAGGACGACGCGGACGACGACCGGGGTCGGCGAGCCCCCCGCCGATCCGCCGGCGGGAGCCGACGCGCCCTCGCCGGGGCCGACCTTCTCCGGGGCAGGTGCGGGCTCGCGGACCGTGACCGCGCCGGCGGCGCGGACGACGCGCTGGCCACGCGAGACGACGAGGTGGGCCCGGGTCGCGTACGCCGCGGTGAGCACGACGGTCGCGAGGAGGGCGACCTCGACGACGAGGGACCGCATGCCCCCTCCGGCGGCGGCGGCCTCGACCGTCGCGACGACGTGCTCCTTCGAGACGCCCCCCACCGTCAGCGGGACGCCGGCGAGCGCGAGGAGCCCGACGGCCCAGGCGACCCCGGCCGACGGGCGCCGGCGCCCGGTCCCGCGGAGCGCGGCGACGCTCGTCCCCCCGCCGAGGACGCCGAGCCAGCCGACGGTGAGGAAGAGCAGCGCCTTGAAGAACGCGTGCCCGACGAGGTGGAGGGACGCCGCGCTCGACGCCTCGGCGGCGGGGGCCGCCGCGAGGGGGGAGAGCATGATCGCGATCTGGCTCACCGTCGACCAGGCGAGCAGCCGCTTGAGGTCGCTCTGCCCGAGCGCGAGGAGCGCAGCCCCGACCATCGACACGGTGACGCTCACCGCGAGCACCCACCGGGCCGGGTCGGAGCGGGTGAGCACCGGTGCGAGCTGGGCGAGGACGAAGGTGCCCGCCGCGACCATCGTCGCCGCGTGGATGAGCGCCGACGCCGGGGTCGGGCCCTCCATCGCGTCGGGCAGCCAGTCCTGAAAGGGGAACTGTGCGGACTTGCCGAGGACGCCGACGACGAGGAGGACGAGGGCGACGGATCGCAGGGTGCCGTCCGCCGCCGGCCCGACCCAGTGGGCGACGACGGCCGGGTAGGACGTGCTCGAGGCGCCGGCGGCGAGGACGACGACCCCGAGCACGAAGCCGACGTCGGCGAGCCGGGTGACGAGGAACGCCTTGAGCGCCGCCCGGCGGGCCGGCTCCCGGCGGCTCCAGTGGCCGATGAGGAGGTAGGAGCACCACCCCATGACCTCCCAGCCGACGAGGGTGAGGACGAGGTCGGCCGAGTGGACGACGAGGAGCATGCCCGCGGCGAAGAGGGACACGGTCGCGGCGAACACGGGGTACCGGTCGTCGTCGCGCAGGTACCATGCGGCGAAGCCCTGGACGGCGAGCGTGACCGTGGCGACGACGGCCGCGACGAGGGCGACCGGTCCTCCGCCCTGGAGGAGGAGGGGGACCTCGAGGCCCCCCGTCTCGAGCGCGGGAAGGGCCTCGATGAGCGTCGCTCCCGGCGCCGACCCGGCCGTGGCCTGCACGACGAGCGACACGACGGCCACGGCGAGGGTCGCGAGGGCCCCGAGCAGGGCGACGGACCGGGCGGCCGCGCGGGCTGGGCGCAGCGGACCGCCGACGGCGGCGGTGAGCGCGGGGAGCCCCGTCGTGAGGAGCACCATCGCTGCCGGCACGCCGGTCACGAGGTCGGCTCGCCGAGGTCGATGCGTCCCCGCTGGCGGAAGACCGCGAGGATGACGGCGAGCGCGAGGACGACCTCCGCGGCGGCGACCGTGATGACGAACAGGGTGAGGACGTTGCCGACCTCCCACTCGTCCGCGCCGACCGAGCCGAGGGCGACGAGGAGGAGGGTCGCGCCGCCGAGGACGAGCTCGACCCCGACGAGCATGAGGACGGCGTTCCTGCGCGCCAGAACCCCGTAGGTCCCGATGCCGACGAGGAGGGCCGCGACGATGAAGGGGCCGGCGAGGTGGATCACGTGGACACCCCCGACCGGGCGTCCTCGGCGTCCCGCCCGGGAGCGGGGGCGGACCCTGCGGGGTCCCCCTCCCCGGTCTCCTCCCTGGTCATCCGGGACACGGCGAACGCGGCGACGAGCGCGACGAGGAGGAGGACCGAGAGCGCCTCGAACGGCCACACCCACGTCCCGAACAGCTCGGCCGCGACCCCGGCCGACGGGACCTCGCGCCGTGCCCGGGCGGGACCGGCGACGGGGAGGAGGACCGCGACGAGGAGCCCGGTGGCGCCGGCACCGACGAGCGCGGCGAGGACCCGGTGCCCGGGCCCGGCGGAGTGCTCGGCGCTCGGGCCGATGGGCGCCCGGGTGAGCATGAGCGCGAAGAGGACGAGGACGACGACGGCCCCCACGTAGACGAGGACCTGGACGAGCGCGACGAACTCGGCCCCGAGGACGAGATAGCACCCGGCGAGGCCTCCGAGGGAGACGACGAGCCAGAGCGCGGCGTGGACGACGTGGCGGGTGGTCACCGCGAGCAGCGCGCTCGCGACGGTGAGGAGCCCGACCGCCGCGAAGGCGATGTCGAGCCCTGTCACGACTCGTCCTCCGACCTTCGGCCACGTTCGGCAGAGTCGGCCGCCCGTCCCCGTCCGCCCTCCGCGGACGAGCCGGACGCGCGAGCGGCCCGACCCCCGCCGCGGGACGGCTTGCTGAGCCCGGTGACCTCGGCCGGGTCGGCGGCATGCTCGTCGAGCGCCGGGGGTGGCGGGACCGTGGGCATCCACTGCCCGAGCCGCTCCTTCTCGTGAAGCAGGTCGCGGATGTCGGTCTCGGCGTACTCGAACTGCGGGCTCCAGAACAGGGCGTCGAACGGGCAGACCTCGATGCAGATCCCGCAGTACATGCACAGCGAGAAGTCGATGGCGAACCGGTCGAGGACGTTGCGCTGGCGCTCGCGACCGCCCGGGGTCGGCGCGGGGACGGTCTCCTTGTGGGAGTCGATGTAGATGCACCAGTCCGGGCACTCCCGCGCGCAGAGCATGCACGACGTGCAGTTCTCCTCGAGGAGCGCGATGACCCCCCGGGAGCGCGGCGGGAGCGCCGGAGCGGCGTCCGGGTACTCCGCGGTGTGGGCGGGGCGCACCATCGTCCTCGCGGTCGTCGCGAGCCCCTTGAGGAGGCCGGGGAGGGCACCGCCGGGACGTCCCCGCGGGTCCCGGCCGGCGGGGGTGTCGGTGGGGGAGTCGGGACGCTCGGGCACGGGGCCGCTCATGCGGTGAGCACCACCCCGACGCCGGTGAGGGCGAGCTGGAGGAGGGCGAGCGGGACGAGCGTGAGCCACGCGAGCCGCTGGAGCTGGTCCTCGCGCAGGCGCGGCCAGGCGACCCGGAGCCAGATGACGAGGAACGCGACGAGCCCGCCCTTGAGGAGGGTCCACAGCCACCCGAGGACGTCGTCGAACGGCCCGCGCCACCCTCCGAGGAAGAGGACGGCGAAGAGGAGGGACATGACGACGATGCCCGCGTACTCGGCGAGGAGGAAGAAGGCGAACCGCAGGCCGGTGTACTCCGTCCATGCCCCCATGACGATCTCGGAGTCGGCGACGGGCATGTCGAACGGGGGACGCGCGAGCTCGGCGACCGCGGCGACGAGGAAGACGAGCGCGCCGGGGAGCTGCCAGAGCAGCCACCACGGCGACCACGCCTGCGCGACCCCGGCGAGCGAGAGGCTTCCGGCTGCGAGGCACACCGACGCGACGGAGAGCACGAGCGGCAGCTCGTAGGAGAGGAGCTGGGCGGCCGAGCGCATCGCGCCGAGGAGGGCGTACTTGTTCGCGCTCGCCCATCCCGCCGCGAGGGTCCCGAGGATCCCGACGGCGGTCGCGGCGAGGACGAGGAGGGCGCTCGCGGGCACGTCGGCGCCGACGACGCCCGGCTGGAGCGGGACGACGGCGAGGGCGACGAGGTAGGGGACGAGGGCGATCGCGGGGGCGACCCGGAAGACCCGGCCGTCCGCGGCCGCCGGGGTGATGTCCTCCTTCTGGGCGAACTTCACCCCGTCGGCGACGAGCTGCGCCCAGCCGTGGAAGCCCCCGGCGTACATCGGGCCGAGCCGGCCCTGCATGTGGGCCATGACCTTGTGCTCGGCCTGCCCGACGAGGAGCGGGAGCACGAGGAAGGCGGCGAGGACGAGGACGGCGTGGACGACCGTCCCGAGGACGGCCTCGGCGAGCGTCGGGTCGCCGGTCATCGCGGCCCCCACTCCGGGCCGGGCACCCCGGGCGGGGCGACCTTGCGGCGGGACGGGGACCGTCCGTGGTCTCCCTCGCCGGGCTCCTTCCCCCCGGGCCATGCCTTGCTCGCCCGGGCGGCGAGGACGAAGGACTTGCGCAGGGGCGTCCCCTCGAAGCCGTCGGGAAGGAGGAGGGGCCGCAGCCCGAGCCCGGTCCCGTCGTCGTACCCCGGGAAGCCGACCCCGAACATCTCGTGGGTCTCCCGCTCGGCCCACGCCGCCCCGGCGTACAGCGGGGTGAGGCTCGCGACCTCCCCGCCGTCGGCGATCCGGGTCCGGAGCTGGAGGCGGCGGAGCCGGCCGGGCGCGGACACGTCGAGCAGGTGGCAGACGACGTCGACGCCGGGGTCGACGTCGAGGTCGGTGTTGTCGACCGCGCTGAGCCAGTCGAAGAACGCGTAGCCCTCGTCGCGGGCCGCCGTCGCCGCGGCGAGCCACCCGTCGGGCGCCACCGTCCGGGCCTCGGTCGTCGTCACGTCCCCTCCCCCGGGTCGCCGGTGTCGTGGCGGGACCGCCGTCCGGGCCGGGGCAGCAGCCCCCGGCTCACCTCACCCGCGGATGCCGTGCGGTGCCCGGCGTACCGCGCTCGCATCCCCGCCGAGGACAGCCGCTCGGCCGCGATCCGTTCCTGGAGCCGGAGGATCCCCTGGAGGAGGGCCTCGGGACGGGGCGGGCAGCCGGGGACGTAGACGTCGACGGGGATGATCTGGTCGACGCCCTTGGTCACGCTGTACGAGTCCCAGTACGGGCCGCCGGAGTTCGAGCACGCCCCGAAGGAGATGACGTACTTCGGCTCGGGCATCTGGTCGTAGAGCCGCCGAACCGCCGGGGCCATCTTGTCCGTCACCGTCCCGGAGACGACCATGAGGTCGGCCTGCCGGGGGCCGGGGGCGAACGGGATGACGCCGAGCCGGATGAAGTCGTGGCGGGCCATCGAGGCGGCGATGAACTCGATGGCGCAGCACGCGAGGCCGAAGTTGAACACCCACAGGCTGTAGCGGCGCCCCCAGTTGAGGACGATCTTGATCGGCTCCGGGGCGTGCCCGCCGACGGCGCCGACGCGGGGGGAGGGCAGGTCGACCGCGGCCATCACAGCCACCTCAGCAGGCCGCGTCGGGCCGCGTGGACGAGGCCGACGAGGACGATCCCGATGAAGACCCCGACCTCGGCGAGCGAGGCCCGCCCGAGGTCCGACCTGAGGACGAGCGCCCACGGGAACAGGAAGACGGCATCGACCGCGAAGATGACGTAGAGGAAGGCGTAGACGAAGTACCGGATCTGGGTCTGGGCCCATCCGCCGCCCACCGGGTCGACGCCGGACTCGTACGTCGTGAGCTTCGCCGCGGTCGGCGCGTGCGGGGCGAGCAGCCTCCTCACCGTCATCGCGGCGCCGAAGAGCACGAGCCCCACGGCGACCACGGCGGCGACGACGACGTAACCGGTCACGTCGGCAGCCTAGTGGCCCACCAGCGGCGAGGGCGGTCCCGACCCGGCCCGGGCGTCGAGGGGCGTCCTCCGACGGCGCCTACCCCTGCCGGGTCGTCAGCGAGGGACGTCGCGCCGGCGGAAGCCCGCGAAGCCCCCCGCCGCCAGCGCGAGCGCGACGAGCAGGAGGAGGACGACGCCGCCGGCCGGGGCCGGACGCTGGGGCGGGTACCCGACGTGGTCGGTCGGCGAGAGCGCGCGGACCGCGTCCGGGACCGAGAGCGCGTCCCCGAGGAGGGCGACGACGACGGTGAGGGCGAGCGCCGTCCAGGCGAGCGCGGACCATCGGGGGGCGAGACCGAACAGCGCGAGCGCGAGCGCGGCGAGGACGAGGGCGACCGGCAGGTACGCCGCGGCTGAGGCGAGCATCCGGCCGACCTCGCTCGCGTCGCCGAGCGACCAGGCCGTCGTCAGGGCGAGGACGAGCGCGCCCACCGTCCCGACGAGGGCCAGGCCTGCGAGGACGACGAGCACGTGCGCGCCGAGCCAGCGGGTCCGGCCGTCCGGGCCGGCGAGCGCCGGCTCGAGCCGGCCGGCGGTCTCCTCGGCCCGGACCGCGAGGACGAGCTGGATGACGAGGCCGCCGCAGAGGAGGCCGAGGAGGAGGACCATGAGGCCGAGGAAGACGTCGGCGAGGCTCCCCCCACCGCCGCCGAACGCCGTCGCGAGCGCGGGGTTTCCGGCCACGGCGTCCTGCGCCTGGCGGGCGAGCGCGCCGAAGGTCGCCGAGACCACGACAGCGGCCGCTCCCCAGCCGAGGAGGGCGCCGCGGTGGACGTGGACGGCGAGTCCGAGCGGGCTCGCGAGGGCACGCGACGCCGTCCCGCTCCCGCTCGTCCGTCGCAGGAGCGCGCTGCCGAGGTCGCGCCGTCCGGTGAGGACCGCGGCGGCCCCCGCGAGCGCGACGGTCACGGCGAGCGGGACGAGGAGGGGCCACCACCGGGCGTCCCCGAACGCTCGGGTCTCCTCGGCCCAGCCGAGGGGAGAGAGCCAGCTCAGCGGGCTGTTCGCGACGTCCCCCGCCCCTCGGACGAGGTAGCTGACGACGAGCACCCCGAGTCCCGCGCCGTAGACGCCCCGGGCGTGCCCGACGAGCTGGGCGGCGAGGGCGGCGAGACCGGCGAAGACGCTCGCGAGTGCCGCGAGCGAGAGGGCGTAGAGGACGGCGCCCGTGGCGTCGACCCCGGCGAGGAGGAGGGCCGCCGCGAGCGCGAGCGCGGTGACGCCGACCGCGGCGAGCGCGACGACGAGGGCGGCGGCGAGCGGGGCCGTGCGGCCGACCCTCCCGGCGAGGAGGGCCTCGAGCCGCCCAGTGTCCTCCTCGCGGCGGGTCCCACGGGCGACGAGGCTGATGCCCATGAGGGGGAGGGCGAAGGAGGCGATGAACCCGAACTCGTTGGCGACGACGCCGCCGAGGCTGTCGAGCCCCGCGACCCGGCCGTTGATCGCGGTGAGCGCGTCGCCGCTGCCGACGGCCGCGGCATAGCTGTGGACCTTCGCCGGGGTGTCGTAGAGGCTGGTGATCGACGACGTCGTGAGGACCATCATCGCGGCGATCGCGAGGACCCACACGGCGCTCGCCCGCCACCCGGTCCGCAGCCGGGTGACGAGGGCGGTCCGCAGTCCCGCGACGTTCACGAGCGCACCTCCTCCCCGGCCGGGCGGTAGGACGCGAGGAAGAGCTCGTCCAGGCTCGGCGGGGTGACCGTGAGGGTGTCGATGCCGGCGGCGTGAAGCACCCCGACGGCGGTGTCGAGGCTGCCCGCGTCGATGCTGAACCGCACCTCGCGCCGGCCGTTCTCGTCGGCCTCCTCGAGCGCGATGAGGCCGGGGACCCCTCCGAGGCCGGACGGGGCCCGCGAGGTGACGGCATGGACCTCGGTCCGGGTGGAGCGGCGGAGGTCGCCGAGCGACCCGGTGCGGACGGTCCGGCCCTTGCGGACGATGCTCACCCGGTCGGCGAGGGCCTCGACCTCGGCGAGGATGTGGCTCGAGAGGAGCACCGTGCACCCCTGCGCCCGGCGTTCGCGGACGCACTGCTGGAAGGTCGCCTCCATGAGCGGGTCGAGACCGGACGTCGGCTCGTCGAGGAGGAGCAGCTCGGCGTCGGCCGCGAGCGCGGCGACGAGGGCGACCTTCTGGCGGTTCCCCTTCGAGTAGTCCCGCGCCCGCCTCGTCGGGTCGAGGTCGAAGCGCTCGAGGAGCTCGGCCCGGCGACCCGGCTCCAGGCCCCCGTGGGCGCGGCCGAGGACGTCGACGCACTGGCCCCCGGTGAGCGCCGGCCAGAGGGTGACGTCCCCCGGGACGTAGGCGAGCCGGCGGTGGAGGGCGACCGCGTCCCGCCAGGGGTCGCCGCCGAAGAGCGCGGCCCGGCCCCCGCTCGCCCGGACCAGCCCGAGGAGGATGCGGATCGTCGTCGACTTGCCGGCCCCGTTCGGGCCGAGGAACCCGTGCACCTCGCCTCGGCGGACGACGAGGTCGAGTCCGTCGAGCGCGGTGACCGGCCCGAAGGTCTTGCGAAGGCCCTCGCAGGCGACGACGGTCTCGTCCCCCGTGGCGTCCCCGTCGCCACCCCGTCCGTCGGCTCCCGCCGTCCTCACGTGTCGTCCCATCTCGTCCTCCTGTGCGTCGTCCCTAGCCCTGTGTGACCTCGCCGGGGCCCTCGGCCCGGAAGATCCCCTCCCGGTAGGCCGCGACGACCTCCTCCGACCACCGCGCCATCCCCGCCGGCTCGAGCGGGTCGAACCCGAGGACGTCCGCGAGCGGTCCCCGGAGGAGGACGAGGCCGAGGTCGTTCGTCAGGACGAACGCCGCGCGGACGTCGAGGTCCTCCGTCGGCGTCGACAGTCCCGCGTCCTCCATCGCCTCGAGGAGGAGCCGGGTCGCCTCGAACCAGCGCCGGAAGAGGGCGGTCGCGCCGGGGCCGCCCGAGAGGACGAGCCGGCGCAGGTACGCCGGGAGCGGTGAGCCGCTCGGCACGACCCGGGCGAAGGCCTGGGCGACCGACCCCCCGTCGCCCCGGGCGAGAACCTGCAGGACGTCCTCGCGGCCACCGATCTCGAGGAGCCGGTCGAACACGTCCGCCGCGTGGGCGTCGACCGCCTCGCGCAGCCCGGCCTTGCTGCCGAAGTGGTGGAGGACGAGGGCCGGGGACACCCCGGCCTCCGCGGCGATCTGCCGCACCGTCACGGCGTCGGGGCCGTGCGCGGCGAAGAGCGCGAGCGCCGCGTTGCGGATCGCGGCCCGCGCGGTGAGGTCACCGCCCTCTGATCGCACGTTCAAGATGCTAAACCCATGTTCAGTACTCGGCAAGGCCCCGACCGACCCGCCGGCCCGGGGGCGTCACCCTCGCCGAGGACGGGACGGTGACCTGGGCCGCACCGGACGGAGGGACGTATGTCGACCCGCCCAAGGCGCGCCGACGGCGTGGGGCCCCCGGCTGCCCCGCCCCCCGGACACCGGATGTATCGGGTTCCCACAACCTCGCTCTCACGACATGGACCACGGAATACGCTGGCTGAGGGGGGACTTACCATGGAGGGAAGAGACCTGCCTGTCAGAGACGGGAGGATGTCGACACGCCAGGGAAGCGCCATTCCATGAATGCGAAGACCGTCCAGCAGCTCGACCGCGTCGTCATCCGGTTCGCCGGGGACTCCGGCGACGGGATGCAGCTGACCGGCGACCGGTTCACCTCGGAGACTGCGGCCCTGGGCAACGACCTGTCGACCCTCCCGAACTTCCCCGCCGAGATCCGCGCCCCCCAGGGCACGCTCCCCGGGGTCTCGAGCTTCCAGCTCCACTTCGCCGACCACGACGTCCTCACCCCCGGTGATGCCCCGGACGTCCTCGTCGCGATGAACCCGGCCGCCCTCAAGGCCAACCTCGCCGACCTCCCCCGAGGCGCGACGATCATCGTCAACACCGACGAGTTCAGCCGGCGCAACCTCGCCAAGGTCGGCTACGCGACCAGCCCGCTCGAGGACGGCTCGCTCGAGTCGTGGCACGTCCACGGCCTCGCGCTGACGTCGATCACCGTCGAGGCGCTGGCCGGCCACGACACCCTGAGCCGCAAGGACAAGGACCGCGCGAAGAACATGTTCGCGCTCGGCCTCCTGTCGTGGATGTACAACCGCCCGACGTCGGGGACCGAGCAGTTCCTCCGGACGAAGTTCGGGAGCGCGCCGGACGTCCTGTCGGCGAACCTCACCGCCCTCCGGGCCGGCTGGAACTACGGTGAGACGACGGAGGACTTCTCGGTCTCCTACGAGATCGCCCCCGCCCGGATGCCCGCGGGCACGTACCGGAACATCACCGGCAACCAGGCGCTCGCGTACGGCCTCGTCGCGGCCGCCCACCGGGCCCGGCGACCGCTCGCCCTCGGCTCGTACCCGATCACCCCGGCGAGCGACCTCCTCCACATCCTCTCCGGGCTCAAGCGCCACAACGTCACGACGATGCAGGCCGAGGACGAGATCGCCGCCATCGGCATCGCGCTCGGGGCGGCCTTCGGGGGCGCGATCGGCGTGACGACGACCTCCGGTCCCGGGGTCGCGCTGAAGTCCGAGACGGTCGGCCTCGCGGTGAGCCTCGAGCTCCCCCTCGTCGTCGTCGACGTCCAGCGGGGCGGCCCGAGCACCGGGCTGCCGACGAAGACCGAGCAGGCCGACCTCCTCCAGGCGGTGTTCGGGCGCAACGGGGAGTCCCCCGTCCCGGTCATCGCACCGCGATCGCCGGCGGACTGCTTCGACGCCGCCATGGAGGCGGTCCGCGTCGCCACGACGTACCGGACGCCGGTCTTCCTCCTCTCCGACGGCTACCTCGCCAACGGCTCCGAGCCCTGGCGGGTCCCGGACGCAGCCTCCCTCCCCGGCACGGCGGTCGAGTTCGCCACCGAGCCGAACGCCACCGACGAGGCGGGCGAGCCGGTCTTCCACCCCTACCTCCGCGACCCGGAGACGCTGGCCCGGCCGTGGGCCGTGCCGGGCACCCCGGGGCTCGAGCACCGGGTCGGTGGGATCGAGAAGGCCGACGTCACCGGGAACATCTCGTACGACCCGGACAACCACGAACACATGGTCCGGACCCGCGCCGCGAAGGTCGCCGGCGTGGCCAGGACCGCGGGGGCGCTCGAGGTCGACGACCCGTCCGACGAGGCCGAGGTCCTCGTCCTCGGGTGGGGGTCGACGTACGGCCCGATCTCCGCGGCGGTGCGCGCCGTCCGGGCGACCGGCCTCCCCGTCGCCCAGGCCCACCTCCGCCACGTCAACCCCTTCCCCGCCAACACCGGCGAGGTCCTCCGCTCCTATCGCCGGGTCGTCGTCCCCGAGATGAACCTCGGCCAGCTCGCAATGCTCCTGCGCGCCGAGTACCTCGTCGACGTCCACTCCTTCACCCGTGTCCGCGGGCTGCCGTTCACGACGGTCGAGCTCGCCGACGTCATCATCAGCGCCCTTGAGGAGGTGCGTTCGTGACCGCCATCGACGACCGGCCCGACACCGTCGACCTCGGGATGCCGTCCACCGGACTCGCGGGGGTGCCCCGGCTCGCCGACTCGGACCAGGCCCAGACGAAGCGGGACTTCACGTCCGACCAGGAGGTCCGCTGGTGCCCCGGGTGCGGGGACTACGCGATCCTCGCCGCCGTCCAGGGGTTCCTCCCCGACCTCGGCCTCAAGCGCGAGAACATCGTCTTCATCTCGGGGATCGGCTGCTCCTCGCGGTTCCCGTACTACCTCGACACCTACGGGATGCACTCGATCCACGGGCGCGCGCCGGCGATCGCGACCGGGCTCGCGTCGACCCGGGACGACCTCTCCGTCTGGGTCGTCACCGGCGACGGCGACGCCCTGTCGATCGGGGGCAACCACCTCATTCACGCCCTCCGGAGGAACGTCAACATGACGATCCTCCTCTTCAACAACCGGATCTACGGCCTGACGAAGGGGCAGTACTCCCCGACGTCGGAGGAGGGGAAGGTGACGAAGTCGACCCCGCTCGGCTCGGTCGACACCCCCTTCAACCCGGTCAGCCTCGCCCTCGGGGCCGAGGCGACCTTCGTCGCCCGCACCCTCGACAACGACCGGGCCCACCTCACGCAGGTCCTGCGCGCCGCCGCGGAACACCGCGGGACCGCGCTCGTCGAGATCTACCAGAACTGTCCGATCTTCAACGACGGGGCCTTCGAGCCGATCAAGGACCGCGCCGGCCAGCAGACCCGGCTCGTCCGCCTCGAGCACGGCCGGCCGGTCGCGGTCGGCGCCGACGGGGACCGGTCGGTCCTCGTCCGGGCCCCCGACGGGGCCCTCGAGCTCGTCCCCGAGGGGGACGTCAGCCCGGAGTCCCCCCACCTCGTCGTCCACGACGCGCACGCCGACGACCCCTCGCAGGCGTTCGCGCTGTCGCGCCTCGACGACGTCGCGATGGACCACGTCCCGGTCGGCATCTTCCGCAGCGTCGAGCGCCCGACCTACGACGACCAGGTCCGGGCCCAGGTCCAGGCCGCGACCGACACGGCGGGCGGCCCGGCCACCGACGCCGACATCGACGACCTCCTCCACGGCAAGGACACCTGGACCGTCAAGGCCGCCCGCGGATGAGTGCGGCGGCGCCCGCCCCGGCGTCCCCGACGGCACCGGCCTCGACCGCACCCGGCGACGAGCAGCGCAAGGGCACCCTCGCGGGGTTCCTCGCGTACGCGATCTGGGGGCTCTTCCCGCTGTACTTCCACGCGCTCAGGCCGGCGGGTGCGTGGGAGATCCTCGCCCACCGGATCCTCTGGACGCTCGTGCTCTGCTCGGCGATCCTCCTCGTCCGCCGCGACCTCGCGTGGGTTCGTCCCCTCCTCGCCCGGCGCCGGCTCGCAATGGGCGTCACCGTCGCGGCCCTCCTCATCGCGACGAACTGGACGATCTACGTCTACGCCGTCGTCAGCGGCAACGTCATCGAGGCGGCCCTGGGGTACTTCCTGAACCCGCTCGTCACGGTGGGCATGGGGGTCGTCCTCCTTCGGGAACGGCTGCGGCCGCTCCAGTGGCTCGCCGTCGGGATCGGGCTCGTCGCCGCGGTGTACCTCACGCTCGACTACGGGCGCCCGCCGTGGATCTCGTTCGCCCTCGCGATGACGTTCGCGACCTACGGGCTGACGAAGAAGAAGGTCGGCGCCACCCTCCCGGCGATGCACTCGCTCGCCGCCGAGACGGCCGTGCTCCTGCCGGTGTCCGTCCTCGTCCTCGTCCTCCTCGCGGCGCGTGGTGGGTCGACGTTCGGGACGGCCGGCGCGTGGCACGCCGCCCTCCTCGTCCTCTCCGGGGTCGCGACCGCCATCCCGCTCCTCCTCTTCGCGGCGGCCGCCCGGCGGATCCCGCTCTCCCTCGTCGGGCTCCTCCAGTTCGTCACCCCGGTCCTCCAGCTGCTCTGCGGCGTCGTCCTCCTCGGGGAGCGCATGCCGACGAGCCGCTGGGTCGGCTTCGCGATCGTCTGGGCGGCGCTCATCGTCCTCAGCGTCGACACCCTCGCGGCGAGCCGCCCGTCCCGGGCGCGGGCGGCGCTCGCCGAGGTGTCGTCCGCCCCCTGACGTCCCCGCGCCCGGTGGGGTCCGGGCCGGGCCCGGCCGGTCGACCCGCTGGCGCGTCGGGTCGGGTCAGCCGACGCGCTCGACGACGCCGGTCGCGAGCGCGAGCAGGGCCGCCTTCGCCTCTCCCTCGGGGAGCGGGGCGAGGACGTCCTGGGCCCGCCTGGCGACCTCGTGGGTCTGCTCACGGGCCCGCCCCATCGCCGGGTGGACCCTCAGGAGGGCGAGCGCCTCCTCGAGCCGGGAGTCGTCGCGCAGGTCGGAGCGCAGGAGGTCCTGGAGTCGGGCGTCCGCGGGGTCGGTGGACGCCAGTGCGTGGAGGACGGGCAGCGTGTGCTTGCCCTCCCGGAGGTCGGTCCCCGGGGTCTTCCCGCTCTCGGCACCGTCCGAGGCGATGTCGATGAGGTCGTCGGCGAGCTGGAAGGCCATCCCGAGACGCTCGCCGTACTCCCGGAGGATGTCGACGGTGCCCTCCCGACAGCCCCCGAACATCGCGCCGTACCGCGCCGCTGTGGCGATGAGGACCCCGGTCTTGTCCGCGAGGACGCCAAGGTAGTACGCGACCGGGTCCGTCCCCGAGGGGCAGGGACGGTCGTCGCGGATCTGCCCGGCACAGAGGCGCACGAACGTCCGGGCCTGGATCCGGACCGGCTCGGCCCCGAGGTCGGCGATGATCTCCGACGCGGTGCCGAACAGGAGGTCCCCGACGAGAATCGCCGTCGAGTTGTCGTACCGGGCGTTCGCGCTCTCGGCCCCCCTGCGGACCTCGGCCTCGTCCATGACGTCGTCGTGGTAGAGAGACGCGAGGTGCGTGAGCTCGACTCCCGCCGCGGCGGCGACGACCTCCTCGGTGATCCCGGCCCCCACCTCGGAGGCGAGCAGGGTGAGCACCGGCCGGAACCGCTTGCCGCCCGCGGCGACGAGGTGGGAGGACGCCTCGGCGATGAACGGGTCGTCGTGGTCCACCCGGGCGGCGATGAGCGCCTCGACCCGCTCGAGACCGTCCTGCAGCCGCTCGCCGAGGTTGCCGCCGACACCGGGGAGGGCGAGGACGGGCGGGGTCGCGCTCATCACCGGATGAACTGCGACGCCTGCGTCGCGAGCTCGAGCACCGGGCCGGGCAGGACCCCGAGGAGCACGGTGACCGCGACCCCGACGGCGATCGCCGTCGTCGTCATGAGGGACGGCGTGAGCGCGACGACGTCGTCGGCCTGCTCGGTGAAGTACATGAGGACGATGAGGCGGACGTAGACGAACGCGGTGATCGCGCTGCAGAGGACGCCGACGACGACGAGCCCGACACCCGCGCCGGCTCCGTGCGCGACCGCCGGCGCGAACGCCGCGAACTTCGCCGTGAAGCCCGAGGTGAGCGGGATCCCGGCGAAGGCGAGGAGGAGGAGTGCGAACGCCATGGCGACGACGGGGTGACGTCGGCCGAGGCCGGCCCACTGGGAGAGGTGCGAGGCCTCCGCGCCGCCCTGCCGGACGAGCGAGACGATGGCGAACGCGGAGATCGTCGCGAAGCCGTAGGCGACGACGTAGAACATCACGCCGCTGACCGCGGTCCGGTCGAACGCGACGACCCCGACGAGGATGAACCCCGCGTGGGCGATCGAGCTGTACGCGAGGAGCCGCTTGACGTCGGTCTGGGTGACCGAGAGGACCGAGCCGACGACCATGGTCAGTGCCGCGACGGCGATGACGCCCCAGCGCCAGTCCCACCGGTTGGCCTCGATCCCGACGTAGACGAGCCGGAGGATCGCTCCGAAGGCCGCGAGCTTCGTGCACGCCGCCATGAACCCGGTGACCGGGGTCGGTGCGCCCTGGTAGACGTCCGGGGTCCACGAGTGGAACGGGACGGCGCCGACCTTGAAGAGCAGGCCGACGAGGACGAGCACGACACCGGGCAGGAGGAGGCCGGCGACGTTCCCCGGGGCCGCCGAGATCGCCGTCGACAGCTCCGTGAGGTTGAGCGAGCCGGCGTAGCCGTAGAGCAGTGCGGCGCCGAAGAGGAAGAACGCGCTCGAGAAGGCCCCGAGGAGGAAGTACTTCATCGCCGCCTCCTGGGAGAGCAGCCGGCGGCGCCGGGCCAACCCCGAGAGGAGGTAGAGCGGGAGCGAGAGGACCTCGAGCGCGACGAACATCGTCAGCAGGTCCCCGGCGGCCGGAAAGAGCATCATCCCGGCGACGGAGAACAGGGTGAGGGGGAACACCTCGCCGGTGGCCCACCCGCGACGGGTGACCTCGGCCTCGAGGGCCGACCCGGGCACGGCCGCGCCCATGGGCGTGAAGGCGTCCGGTCCGCGCCCGCTGAACCGCTCGGCCATCGTCAGCACCCCGAGAACCGCGAGGAGGAGGAGCGCCCCCTGGAGGAAGAGCGACGGCCCGTCGATGACGACGGTGTTGCCGAGCGTGCTCCCCTGGTGGTTGACCGAGAGCGTCACGAGGACGACGAAGGAGGCGACGAGGGTGCCGAGGGCGAGCACGACCTGGATCCCGTGGCGCGCCATCCGCGGGGCGAACGCCTCGACGAGGACCCCGGCGAGGGCGCCGGCGAAGACGATGAGCATGGGGGCGACGGCCGCGTAGTCGATGTCGGTGCGCTGGAAGGCCATCGGCAGTGCCGCCGGGGCGGACAGGGTCAGGGCCGTCATCACTTCTCACTCCCGGAGATCGCTGCGGGCGCCGGGACCGTCGGCGCCGGGTCGGTCACACCGACGTACTGGAGGGTCCGCTCGACCGCCGGGTTGAGGACGTCGAGCAGTGGCTTGGGGTAGAAGCCGAGGACGAGGAGCGCCGCGATGATCGGGACGACGACGACCTTCTCCCGCAGGCCGAGGTCCGGCACAACGGCCCCGAGGTCGGGCCGCGGACCGGTCATCATCCGCTTGTACATGAGGAGGATGTACAGGGCGGCGAGGACGATGCCGAGCGTGGCGACGACGGCGGCCACCCGGTAGCGCTGGAAGGTCCCGACGAGGACGAGGAACTCCGAGACGAACGGGGAGAGCCCGGGCAGCGCAAGGCTCGACAGACCCGCCACGAGGAAGACGCCCGCGATCGCCGGCGTCACCCGCTGCCACCCGCCGAAGTCGGAGATCCGCTTGCTCCCGCGCCGCGCGATGAGCATCGCGGCGACGAGGAAGAGCGCGGCCGTCGAGAACCCGTGGTTGACCATGTAGAGCGTCGACCCGGCCCCACCGACCGTCGTCAGCGCGAAGATGCCGAGGACGATGAAGCCGAAGTGGCTCACCGATGTGTAGGCGATCAGGCGCATGATGTCGGTCTGGCCGATGGCGAGCAGGGCGCCGTAGAGGACCGAGACGACGGCGAGCGCGATGACGACCGGGGTCGCCCACTGGCTCGCCTCGGGGAAGAGCTGGAGGCAGAACCGGATCATCCCGAAGGTCCCGACCTTGTCGAGGACGCCGACGAGGAGGGTCGCCGTCGCCGGGCTCGACTCGCTCGCCGCGTCGGGAAGCCATGTGTGGACCGGCCACATCGGGGCCTTGACGGCGAACGCGATGAAGAAGCCGACGAAGAGCAGGCGACCGACGTTCTGGTCGAACTGCGTCCCGGTGAGGGTCTCGACGAGGAACCCGTCGGGGCCGCCGGGGCCGTACACGTAGAGAGCGATGACGGCGACGAGCATGATGAGCCCGCCGGCGAGGGAGAAGAGGAGGAACTTCACGGCGGCGTACTGCCGGCGGGGGCCGCCGTAGGACCCGATGAGGAAGTACACCGGGATGAGCATCGCCTCGAAGAAGACGTAGAAGAGGAAGACGTCGGTCGCGGCGAACACCCCGACCATGAACGTCTCGAGGGCGAGCATGAGGGCGAAGTAGTTCTTCTCGCGCGCCCCGCCGGTGGGGACGTCGTTCCACGCCGCGACGAGGCACACCGGCGTGAGGACGACGGCCATGAGGATGAGCGACAGCGCGATGCCGTCGACGCCGAGGGCGTAGGAGACCCCGAACTGGGGGATCCACTCGTGGACCTCAGCGAGCTGGAACTGCCGGCCCGAGCCCGCCGTGAACTGCAGGGCCGCGAGCACGGCGAGGACGAGCGTGCCGACGGAGAAGCCGAGGGCGACGTGCTTGGCCCGGCTCGCGAGCCGGCTGGGGAGGGCGGCGGTGACCACCGATCCGACGAGGGGGACCACGAGGAGCGTGGTCAGCCAGGGGAAGGAGGTCATCACTGCATCACCCACAGAGCGCCGAGGACGACGACGACGCCGGTGAGCATCGTCAGGGCATAGGAGCGGGCGTAGCCGTTCTGGACGCGCCGCACCCGGGAGGAGGTGCCGCCGATGAGGGCGGCGAGCCCGCCGAAGGCGCCGTCGACGAGCCGGTTGTCGGTGTAGACGAGAGAGCGGGTGGCGTGGATGCCGGGCCACATGAGGAGCGCCTCGTTGACGTCGTCCTGGTAGAGGTCCCGACGGGCCGCGACGGTGAGCGCGTTCCCCGCCGGAGCCGTCAGGGGCACCTCGTCACGGACGTACATCATCCACGCGAGCGCCGCGCCCGCGGCGACGAGGAGGAGGGTGAGGGTCATGATGACCGGGACGGCGAGGACGGGAGCCTCCTCGCCGTGGGTCCCGACCACCGGCTCGAGCCAGCCGGTGATGATCCCCGTCGGGCCGAGGACGAGGCCGAGCCCGGCCGAGCCGACGGCGAGGACCATCATCGGCACGGTCATGCTCAGCGGCGACTCGTGCGGGTGGACGTCGTCGGTCCAGCGCGCCTTGCCGTGGAAGGTCATGAGGAACAGCCGGGACATGTAGAACGCGGTGATCCCCGCGGCGACGAGGGCGGCACCCCCGAGGACCCACGGGCGCCAGCCGTCGCCGACGAAGGCCCCCTCGATGATCTTGTCCTTCGACCAGAAGCCGGAGAGGAACGGGAAGCCGATGATCGCGAGGAAGCCGAGACCGAACGTCACCCAGGTGATCTTCATGGCGGCGGAGAGCCCGCCGAAGCGCCGCATGTCGACCTGGTCGTTCATCCCGTGCATGACCGAGCCGGCTCCGAGGAACATCCCGGCCTTGAAGAAGCCATGGGTGAGCAGGTGGAAGATCGCGAACGCGTACCCGACGGGCCCGAGACCGGCCGCGAGCATCATGTAGCCGATCTGCGACATCGTCGACGCGGCGAGCGCCTTCTTGAGGTCGTCCTTGGCACACCCGACGACCGCGCCGAAGACGAGGGTGACGGCGCCGACGAGCGCGACCGCGAGCTGGGCGTCGGGCGCGAGGTCGAACAGGACGTGCGAGCGGACGATGAGGTAGACACCCGCGGTGACCATCGTCGCGGCGTGGATGAGCGCCGACACCGGGGTCGGGCCGGCCATCGCGTCCCCGAGCCAGGACTGGAGCGGGAACTGGGCCGACTTGCCGCAGGCGGCGAGGAGGAGGAGCAGCCCGATCGCCGTGAGCACACCCTGCCCGGCCCCCTGCGCGGCGGCGTCGACGCCGGCGTAGTCGACCCGGCCGAACGTGACGAAGATGAGCGCGATCCCGATCGAGAGCCCGAGGTCCCCGACCCGGTTGACGACGAACGCCTTGTTCGCCGCGGTCGCGTACGCCGGGTTGTGGTTCCAGAAGCCGATGAGGAGGTACGACGCGAGGCCGACGCCCTCCCAGCCGACGAAGAGGAGGAGGTAGGAGTCGGCGAGGACGAGGAGGAGCATCGACGCGACGAAGAGGTTGAGGTAGGCGAAGAACCGTCTCTTGTCGGGGTCGTGCTCCATGTAGCCGAGCGAGTAGACGTGGATGAGCGACCCGACGAACGTGACGAGGAGGACGAACGCCATCGACAGCTGGTCGACGAGCATCCCGGCGTCGAGCTGGAACGAGCCGGCCGGCACCCACGAGAAGAGGGTGAGGTGGCTCGCCCGGGACTCCGCGTCGCTCCCGAGCATCTGGAGCCAGATCGCGGCACCGACGACGAAGCTCGCCCAGGACAGGCCGGTCGCGAGGGCGGGGCCCCAGCGGTCGGACCGTCGCCCGGCGACGAGGAGGAGACCGGCGCCGGCGAGGGGGAGGGCGACGAGCAGCCAGGCACTGCTCGCGATGCCCGTCGCCTCGGCGGCACCACCCTCGGCGGCGCTGAGGATCAGCGAGTTCACGTCTGTGGCTCCTTCTACAGCTTCAGGAGGTTGGCGTCGTCGACCGAGGCCGACCGGCGGGCGCGGAAGATCGCCATGATGATGGCGAGGCCGACGACGACCTCGGCGGCGGCGACGACCATGACGAACAGGGCGATCGCCTGCCCGTCGAGGGAGCCGTGCATCCGGGCGAACGTCACGAAGGCGAGGTTGGCCGCGTTGAGCATGAGCTCGACACCCATGAACACGATGATCGCGTTCCGGCGCAGAAGGACGGCCGCGCTCCCGATCGCGAACAACAGGCTCGCGAGGTAGATGTAGTTCATGAGGTTCATCGGTCGCGGCCCTCCTCGATCTCCCGCTCGATCTCGGCCTCGGCGCTCGACCAGTCCCCCGGCGCGCCGACCTGCTCGCGGGCCGTGAGGACCTGGCTCACCGAGAGCTCGCTCGGCGTGCCGTCCGGGAGCAGGGCGGGCGTGTCGACGGCGTTGTGCCGGGCATAGACGCCGGGGGCGGGGAGGCCGGCGAGGTGCTCGCCCTCGCGGAACCGGCGCTCGGCCCACTCCCGCTGGTTCGGTGCCCTGCCGATCCGCTCGCGGTGGGCGAGGACCATCGCCCCGAGCGCGGCCGTGATGAGCAGGGCCGAGGTCACCTCGAACACCCAGACGTACGGGCCGAAGATGAGCGCGGCCATCCCGGAGACGTTCCCGCCGGCGTTCGCCTCCCCGAGGTCGGCCGTGCCGGTGTAGGTGACGCCGCCGACCGTCGTGAAGAGGAGCGCCGCGAGGCCGAGGGTGAGGAGGAGCGCGAGCGTCTTCTGGCCCTTGATCGTCTCGACGAGCGAGTCGCTGGAGTCGACGCCGACGAGCATGACGACGAAGAGGAAGAGCATCATCACCGCGCCGGAGTAGACGAAGATCTGGACGATGCCGAGGAACGGGGCCTGCTCGATGAGGTAGAAGATCCCGATGATCGCCATCGTCAGCGCCATCCCGAGCGCGGCATGGACCGCCTTCCGGGCGAAGAGGAGCCCGAGGGAGGCGACGACGGCGATCGAGCCGAGGATCCAGAAGGCTGCGGCTTCTCCGGTGCTCGTCATCGCCTGACCACCCCGCTGCCCTCGTCGGCGACGTCGCGCGTCGCCTGCTGACCGTGCCCGACGGTGTCCCGGCCGAGGACCGGGTCGCCCGAGGGCGCCCGCCCCTCCCTGGGCTCGGCCCCGTGGGCGCGCACCCACTCGCGCTGCTCGGGGGTCGCGTCGGCGACCTTGCCCTGGTAGTAGTCGCGCTCCTCGAGGCCCTCGACCATCGGGTGCGGCGCCGGGAGCATGCCCTCCTGGAGGGGGGCGAGGAGCTGGTCCTTGGTGAAGATGAGGTCGGCCCGGTTGTTGTCGGCGAGCTCGTAGAAGTTCGTCATCGTCAGCGCGCGCGTCGGGCAGGCCTCGATGCACAGCCCGCAGAAGATGCACCGGAGGTAGTTGATCTGGTACACGCGGCCGTACCGCTCGCCGGGGGAGAACCGGCCGCTGCCGCCGTCGGAGTCGTCGTTGTCCGCGCCCTCGACGAAGATCGCGTCCGCGGGGCAGGCCCACGCGCACAGCTCGCACCCGATGCACTTCTCGAGGCCGTCCGGGTGCCGGTTGAGCTGGTGGCGGCCGTGGTAGCGCGGCTGGGTCGGGCGCTTCTCCTCGGGGTACTCCTCGGTCGCCACCTTGCGGAACATCGTCGCGAAGGTCACCCCGAACCCACCGACGGGGGCGAAGAGCTCGGAGAAGAAGCCGGACTTCTTCTGGTCATCAGCCACGCGGGGCCTCCTTGTTGCTCGCGGCGTGCTCGCCCGCGACCACGGACGCGGACCTGTCGGGCCGGTCGGCCAGGGACGCGGCCGTCACCGGCTCCCGGAGTCGCTGACCCGGCATCGGCGGCACAGGATACCCACCGGCGAACGGGTCGATCTCCTCGGGGACCGTCGGCTGGGCGGCCTCGGCCCGGGCAGCCTGCCTGCCCTCCCATACCCACGTCACGGCGAGGACGACGGCGGCGAGGACGCCGACCATGAACAGCGTCGCGACGGGGAAGCTGCGTCCGAGGACGGTGACCGCCGAGTCCCCGAAGAAGCCGAGCTGCGCGCCCCGGATGAAGGCGACGGCGACGACCCACGCGAGGGTGACGGGGATGAGGAACTTCCACCCGAAGCGCATGAACTGGTCGTAGCGGGTCCGCGGCAGCGCGCCCCGGAGCCAGACGAAGAAGAACATGAAGAGCCAGAGCTTGATGACGAACCACAGCAGGCCCCACCAGCCCTCGTTGAACATCCCGTCGTTGATCGCGGCGATCCCGGGGGGTGCCTGCCAGCCGCCGAGGAAGACCGTCGTCGCGAGCGCGGAGACGGTGAACATGTTGACGTACTCGCCGAGGAAGAACATCGCGAACTTCAGCGAGGAGTACTCGGTGTGGAATCCCCCGGTGAGCTCGCCCTCGCCCTCGGCGAGGTCGAACGGGAGCCGGTTGGTCTCCCCGACCATCGTCACGACGTAGATGAGGAAGGAGAGCAGCGCCGGGAGGATGTACCAGACGCTGCTCTGCGCCTTGACGATCTGCGACGTCGACATCGAGCCGCTGTAGAGGAACACGGCGACGAGCGCGAGTCCCATCGCGATCTCGTACGAGATGACCTGGGCGGTCGAGCGCAGACCCCCGAGAAGCGGGTACGTCGACCCCGAGGACCAGCCGGCGAGGACGACCCCGTACGCGCCGACGCCGGCGACCGCGAGGACGAGGAGGACGGCGATGGGGAGATCGGTGAGCTGGAGCGGAGTGACGTGGCCGAACATCGACACGTCCGGCCCGAGCGGGATGATCGAGAAGGAGACGAACGCCATCGCCCCCCACAGGGCGGGGGCCGCGACGAAGACGACCTTGTCCGCGTTCCGCGGGGTGAGGTCCTCCTTGAGGGCGAGCTTGACGCCGTCGGCGAGGGTCTGGAGGAGCCCGAACGGGCCGGTCCGGTTCGGGCCGGGGCGCTGCTGCATCCGGCCGATGACCCGCCGCTCGAACCAGATGACGAGGAGGGTGTTGAGCATGAGGAAGGCGAAGAGGAAGAGCGCCTTGACGAGCGAGAGCCACAGCGGGGTGTCGGTGAAGTCGGCGACGGGGTTGTCCGTCCCCGCCGCGGGCACCGCGGAGAGGAACTCCGGGAGCGCAGAGGCCGACGCGATGAGGCTGCTCATGCGGCACCACCCTTGGTCACGGTGACGACGGACCCGGCACGCATCCCGAGGGCCCGTGGTCGGGACCCCTCGGAGTTCGCCGGGACCCAGACGACGTGGTCGACCATCTCGGTGACCACGACGGGCGCGGTGATGCTGCCGGTCCCGCCGGTGACGGTGACGACGTCACCGTCGACGACGCGCAGGGCCTGGGCGTTCGTGGGCGAGAGCCGCACCCGGCTGGCCGGTGCGGTGCCGGCGAGGTAGGGCTCGCCGTCCTGGAGGGTGCCCCGGTCGAGGAGGTGGTGCCACGTCGCGAGGACGAACTGGCCGGCCGCGAGGGTGGGGAGCGCCACCGGCTCGGCGGCGGGGGCCGTGGCCCGGTCGCCCGACCATGAGCCGAGGAGCTCCATCTCCCGGCGGGTCGCCGCGAGCGACCGCGTCCCGAGGAACTCGCCCATCTCGTCGGCGAGCATGTCGAGGACGCGGTAGTCGCTCATCGCGTTCGTCTCGAGGGCGGCCTCGAAGCGGCGGGGCCGCCCCTCCCAGTCGACGAACGTGCCGGACTTCTCCGCGTACGGGGCGACGGGGAGGACGACGTCCGCCTCGGTCGTCACCGACGACGGCCGGATCTCGAGCGAGACGGTGAAGGCGGCCCGGACGGCGTCGCGGGCCTGCGGGTGCCCGAGGTCGTCGAGGTCGACCCCGCCGACGACGAGCGCATCGAGCCCGCCCGCGGCGGCCGCGGCGACGATGTCGGTGGTGTCCCGCCCGACGCCCTCGGGCAGGGCCTCGACCTGCCAGGCCCGGGCGACCTCGTCGCGGGCGGCGGCGTCCGCGACCGGGCGGCCGCCGGGGAGGAGGGTCGGCAGGGCGCCGGCCTCGAGGGCACCCCGCTCGCCCGCGCGTCGGGGAACCCACGCGAGGCGGGCCCCGGTCGACGCGGCGAGTCCCCGCGCCGCCGTGAGCGCCCCGGGGACGGAGGCGAGCCGCTCCCCGACGAGGATGACGGCCCGCTGCGCGGCCAGCGCCGCGGCGGCGTCCCCGACGGCCCCGTCGCCGGCGTCGTCGGTGAGCGCCCGGAGGACCTCGGTCTCGGTGCCCGGCGCCGAGCGGATGACCCGCCCGGAGAGCTTCTCGAGGCCGCGGGTCGCGAACGGCGCGACCGAGAACACGCTCGTCCCGTGCTGGCGGTGCCCCTTGCGGAGGCGGAGGAAGACGATCGGCGACTCCTCCTCCGGCTCGAAGCCGACGAGGAGGACGGCACCGGCCCGCTCGAGCTCGGCGTACGTCACGGCGCCGGCGTCCGCGTCGGCGGCGGGTCCGGTCGCGACGACCTCGTGGCCGAGGAACTCGGCCTCCTCGGCCGAGTGCGGCCGGGCGCGGAAGTCGACGTCGTTGGTGTGGAGGACGGTGCGGGCGAGCTTGGCGTACGCGTATGCGTCCTCCGCGCTGACCCGGCCCCCGACGAGGACGCCCGCGCCGCCGGCACCGGCCGCGGCCCGCAGGCCGTCGGCGGCCGCGGCGAGCGCCTCGGGCCACGAGGCGACCTGGAGGACGCCCTCGGCGTCCCGCACCCTGGGGAGCTCGAGCCGGTCACCGGTCGAGGCGTACCGGAACGCCCACCGGCCCTTGTCGCAGTTCCACTCCTCGTTGACCGCCTCGTCGACCCCGGCCATTCGGCGCAGGACGGTGCCGCGGCGGTGGTCGGTGCGGATCGAGCAGCCCGACGCGCAGTGCTCGCACACCCCGGGCGTCGAGACGAGGTCGAACGGGCGGGAGCGGAACCGGTAGGCGGCGCCGGTGAGCGCGCCGACCGGGCAGATCTGGACGGTGTTCCCCGAGAAGTAGGACTCGAACGGCTGCTCCTCGTAGATCCCGACCTGCTGGAGCGCCCCGCGCTCGACGAGCGCGATGAACGGGTCGCCGGCGATCTGCTCGGAGAACCGGGTGCAGCGGGCACAGAGGACGCAGCGCTCGCGGTCGAGGAGGACCTGCGAGGAGATGTTGATCGGCTTGGGGTAGGTCCGCTTGACGTCCTCGAACCGCGACGTCGCCCGCCCGTTCGAGAGCGCCTGGTTCTGCAGGGGACACTCGCCGCCCTTGTCGCAGACCGGGCAGTCGAGCGGGTGGTTGATGAGGAGGAACTCCATGATCCCCTGCTGGGCCTTGTCCGCGACGGCCGAGGAGAGCTGGGTCTTGACCTCCATCCCCTCGGTGACGGCCATGGTGCACGACGCCTGCGGCTTCGGCATCGCCCGCATCGACCCGTCCGGGCCCGGCGTGGCGACCTCGACGAGGCACTGCCGGCACGCCCCGACCGGGTCGAGGAGCGGGTGGTCGCAGAACCGGGGGATCTGAATGCCCATCTGCTCGGCGGCCCGGATGACGAGGGTGCCCTTGGGGACGGCGACGGGAACCCCGTCGACGGTGAGGTTGACCAGGTCCTCGGCGGCGGGGGCCACCGGGCCGGACCCGGAGCTGGTCGTCGTTGTCGTCGTCATACGGTGACCTGTTCCTTCTGCTCCTTGCCGAACAGTGTCGACTCACGGGGGTCGAACGGGCACCCGCCGTGGGCGAGGTGGGCGAGGAACTCGTCGCGGAAGTACTCGATGCTGCTCGTGATCGGCGAGGTCGCCCCGTCGCCGAGGGCGCAGAACGCCCGACCGAGGATGTTGTCGCAGAGGTCGAGGAGCTTGTCGAGGTCGGCCTCGTCGCCCTGGCCCTGCTCGAGGCGGCCGAGGATCTGCTTGAGCCACCACGTCCCCTCGCGGCACGGGGTGCACTTGCCGCACGACTCGTGCATGTAGAAGTCGGTCCACCGGTCGACCGCGCGGACGACGCACGTCGTCTCGTCGAAGATCTGCAGGGCGCGGGTCCCGAGCATCGACCCAGCCTCGGCGACCGACTCGAAGTCGAGGGGGACGTCGAGGTGGGCGTCGGTGAAGATCGGGGTCGAGGACCCACCAGGGGTCCAGAACTTCAGCCGCTTGTTCGGGTCCCGCATCCCGCCGGCCATCTCGAGGAGCTCGCGCAGGGTGATCCCGAGCGGTGCCTCGTACTGGCCGGGCCGCTTGACGTGGCCGGAGAGGCTGAAGATGCCGAACCCCTTGGACTTCTCGGTGCCCATGTCGGAGAACCACTCCTCGCCGTGGAGGAGGATCGGAGGGACCGAGGCGATGCTCTCGACGTTGTTGACGACCGTCGGCCGGGCGTAGAGGCCGGCGACCGCCGGGAACGGCGGCTTGAGGCGGGGCTGTCCGCGCCGCCCCTCGAGGCTGTCGAGCAGCGCGGTCTCCTCACCGCAGATGTACGCGCCCGCCCCGGCGTGGACGGTGATGTCGAGGTCGAAGCCGGACCCGAGGATGTCCTTCCCCAGGTAGCCCGCGTCGTACGCCTCCTCGACGGCCCGCAGGACCCGCCGGTAGACGTGGAGGATCTCGCCGCGGACGTAGATGAACGCGTGCGTGCACCCGATCGCGAAGGACGTGATCGCCATCCCCTCGATGAGGAACTGCGGCGCAGCCATCATGAGCGGGGTGTCCTTGCACGTTCCCGGCTCCGACTCGTCGGCGTTGACGACGAGGTAGCGCGGGCCGCCGTCCGGTGGCGGGAGGAAGCCCCACTTCATCCCGGTGGGGAACCCGGCGCCGCCGCGGCCGCGCAGGCCGGAGTCCTTCGTCATCTGGACGAGGTCGGCGGGGTCCATGGCCAGGGCCCGGCGCAGCGCCGCGTAGCCGTCGTTGCGCTCGTACGTCGCGAGCGACCACGACTGCGGGTCGTCCCAGAACTTCGTGAGGATGGGGGTGAGCACCGTGCCGGTGCTCGCGGTCGTCTCGCTCACGTGCGGTCCTCCTTCGGCTCCGCGCCCTCACTCGGCGAGCCGACCTCGCCGGGTCCACTCCTGCCACTGCCCGTCCGCTCCCCCCGGACCGAGCTGTCGCTCGTGTCGGCGGAGGAGAACTTCTCTCCCGGGTCCGGCTCGGCCGGGCCCGGGCGCTCCGCGGCGGCGCCGGCGGTCGCCGACGAGGTCGGCTGGGTCGCCTCCGCGCCCTGTGGTGCGGTCCAGTCGCGCTCCTGGGCGTACCGGAGCCCGGCGAGGGAGGCCTCGCCGGCGCCGATGCCCTCGTCGCCGCGGCCGTCGCTGAACCCCGCGAGGACCCGGGACATCTGCTTGAACGTGCACACCGAGGTCGAGCCGCGGGTCGGCCGGACCTCCTTGCCCGCCCGGAGGTCGTCGACGAGCGCGGTCGCCGACTCCGGGGTCTGGTTGTCGAAGAACTCCCAGTTCGTCATGAGGACCGGGGCGTAGTCGCACGCGGCGTTGCACTCGACCCGCTCGAGGGTGATCTTCCCGTCCGGGGTCGTCTCGTCGTGGTCGACGTCGAGGTGTTCGCTCAGCCGCTCGAAGATCTCGTCCCCGCCCATGATCGCGCAGAGGGTGTTCGTGCAGACCCCGACGGTGTACTCGCCGTTGGGGTGGCGCTTGTACTGGGTGTAGAACGTCGCGACGCCGGAGACCTCGGCGGTCGTGAGGTCGAGGAGCTCGGCGCAGAAGTCGATGCCCCGGCCGGTGACGTAGCCGTCGATGCTCTGGACGAGGTGGAGCAGGGGCAGAAGGGCGGAGCGGGCCTGCGGGTAGCGAGCGACGATGACGTCGGCGTCGACCCGGAGCCCGCGCAGCTGCTCCTCGGTGTAGGGCTCCTTGCTCTCCGCGGAGACGTGGAGGTGCCCCTCGGCGGTGATCTCTCCGAACTGGGCCATGACTATCGGTCCACCCCTCCCATGACGGGGTCGATGGAGGCCACCGCGACGATGACGTCGGCGACCTGCGACCCCTCGCACATCACCGCCGTGGCCTGGAGGTTGTTGAAGCTCGGGTCGCGGAAGTGCGCCCGGTAGGGGCGGGTCCCGCCGTCGGAGACGACGTGGCAGCCGAGCTCGCCCTTGGGCGACTCGATGGCGGCGTACGCCTGACCGGGGGGCACCCGGAAGCCCTCGGTGACGAGCTTGAAGTGGTGGATGAGCGCCTCCATCGAGGTGCCCATGATCGTCCGGATGTGGTCGAGGCTGTTGCCCATCCCGTCCCCGCCGACGGCGAGCTGGGCGGGCCAGGCGATCTTCTTGTCCTCGACCATGACCGGGCCGCTCGAGGCCTGGAGGCGGTCGACCGCCTGCTCGACGATCCGCAGTGACTCGTACATCTCGTCGATGCGGTTCCGGATCCGGTCGTACGCGTCGGCCCCGGTGCGGGTGACGACGTCGAAGTCGTACGTCTCGTAGCCGCAGTACGGGTCGAGCTTGCGCAGGTCGTGCGGGAGCCCGGCCGAGCGGAGGATGGGGCCGGTGATGCCGAGGGCCATGCACCCCGTGAGGTCGAGGTGCCCGACGTTCTTCGTCCGGCCCTTGAGGATGGGGTTCTCGTTGAGGAGGAGCTCGAGCTCGCCGATCCCCCTGCGGAGCATCGGGACGGTGTCGCGGATCTTGTCGATAGCGCCGGGCGGGAGGTCCTGGGCGACGCCCCCGGGTCGGACGTAGGCGTTGTTCATCCGCAGCCCGGTGATCATCTCGAAGATCGAGAGGATTCGCTCCCGCTCCCGGAACCCGATCGTCATGACCGTCGACGCGCCGAGCTCCATCCCGCCGGTCGCGAGGGCGACGAGGTGGGACCCGACCCGGTTGAGCTCCATCATGAGGACGCGGATCGTGTTCGCGCGCTCGGGGACCTGGTCGGTGATCCCGAGGAGCCTCTCGACACCGAGGCAGAACACCGTCTCGTTGAAGATCGGCATGAGGTAGTCCATGCGCGTGCAGAAGGTCACGCCCTGGGTCCAGGTGCGGAACTCCATGTTCTTCTCGATGCCGGTGTGGAGGTAGCCGATCCCCGCTCGGGCCTCGGTGACGGTCTCGCCGTCGAGCTCGAGGATGAGCCGGAGCACGCCGTGGGTCGACGGGTGCTGGGGGCCCATGTTGACGACGATGCGCTCCTCGGGGACGACCCGGGCCTCGCTGACGAGCTCGTCCCAGTCCCCCCCGGTCGCGTTGAAGACGTGCGCGGACGCGGCCTGGTCCTCGTCCGCGCCCGAGGTCGCGAAGACGTCGTCGTGGGTCGCGTCCGGCTCCCGGCCGGCCCCGGGGCGGTCGTCGGGCGACTCGTACGTCGTGCTGTCGTTGCTCGCCATCAGTTGTAGGACCTCCGCTGGTCGGGCGGCGGGACGGTCGCACCCTTGTACTCGACGGGGATGCCGCCGAGCGGGTAGTCCTTCCGCTGCGGGTGGCCGGGCCAGTCGTCCGGCATGAGGATCCGGGTGAGTGCCGGGTGGCCGTCGAAGACGATCCCGAACATGTCCCACGTCTCCCGCTCGTGCCAGTCGTTCGCCGGGTAGACCGCGATGACGGAGGGGATGTGCGGGTCGGCGTCGGGGCAGGTGACCTCAAGGCGGACGCGGCGGCCCCCGTGGGTGATCGAGAGCAGGTGGTAGACGGCGTGGAGCTCACGGGCGACGTCGTCCGGGTAGTGGACCCCGGAGACCCCGGTGCACATCTCGAACCGGAGAGCCGGGTCGTCCCGCAGCGCCCGGGCCACGGTGACGAGGTGCTCGCGCCGGACGTGGAGGGTGAGCTCACCCCGGTCCACGACGACACGCTCGACGACGGCGCGGAACGGCGCGTCGCCGCCCGCGAGGGCGGTCTCGAGCGCGTCGGCGACCTCGTCGAAGTACCGGCCGTAGGGGCGCTCGGCGGCGCCCGGGAAGAGGATCGGGGCCTTGAGGCCGCCGTACCCCGACGTGTCCTGGCCGTCGCGTGCCCCGAACATCCCCGTGCGCGAGCCCATCGCCACCGGGTCCGTGTCAGGTCCGGGCGCGGACGGGAGGTTCGCCGGCTGGACGCCCGCGTCCTGGGCTGCGGCCGTCCGCTTGATCGGCTCGGCGTCGTCGTGGGTGGTCTCGACCTCGCGGGCCTCGCCCGGGGCGGGGGTGTTGAGCTTGCCGGGGGCCTGCTCGGACGGGTCGTCCTTGGTCGGGTCGACCCGGCCGACGCCGCCGATCGTCGTGCCGTGCGCGTCGGGGGCCTCGCGAGGCGCGTCCGCGCCCGAGGACGTCTCGGGGTCCTTCACCGGGCCGTTCTCCTCCGTGTCGTCGGCGCTCATCCGAGAAGGCTCTTCCCGGCGATCGAGCCGTGGTCGTGCGTGCTCGGCATGAGCTCGGTCGGGGTGGCCCGCAGGGCGGCCTCCTCGGCGGCCCGGGCGGCGGCGACCCGGTTGACGCCGAGCTTGCTGTGCTGGATCTGGTCGTGGAGCTCGAGGATGGCGTTGAGGAGCATCTGCGGTCTCGGCGGACATCCGGGGAGGTAGACGTCGACGGGGATGATGTGGTCGACGCCCTGGACGATCGCGTAGTTGTTGAACATGCCACCGGAGCTCGCGCAGACGCCCATGGAGATGACCCACTTCGGCTCGGGCATCTGGTCGTAGACCTGGCGGACGACGGGGGCCATCTTCTGGCTCACCCGTCCGGCGACGATCATGAGGTCGGCCTGGCGAGGGGTCGCGGAGAACCGCTCCATCCCGAACCGGGCGATGTCGTAGTCCGGGGTGCCGACCGCCATCATCTCGATGGCGCAGCACGCGAGGCCGAACGTCGCCGGCCAGATCGAGCTCTTGCGCATGTACCCGGCGAGCTGCTCGACCGTCGTCAGCAGGAAGCCGGCGGGGAGCTTCTCCTCGATACCCATCAGCTGGTGCCTCCTGTCGGTCCGGACTGTCGTCCCGGCGTCGCGCCGGGGGTGGTGCGGGGGGATGTGCGCGCGGTCATCGTGCTCCCGTCAGTCCCAGTCGAGGCCGCCGCGGCGCCAGACGTAGGCGTAGGCGATGAAGACGGTGAGGATGAAGAGCACCATCTCGACGAGGGCGAACAGGCCGAGCTGGTTGAAGGCGACGGCGAAGGGGTAGAGGAACACGCTCTCGACGTCGAACACGATGAAGAGCATCGCGGTGATGTAGTACTTCACCGGCACCCGGCCGCCGCCGGCCGCCTGGGGGCTGGGCTCGATGCCGCACTCGTACGCGTCGAGCTTGGCGCGGTTATACCGCTTCGGACCGGCGATTCCGGCGATGGCGACCGAGAAGACGGCGAAGCCGCCACCGATCGCCAGGAAGAACACCAGGGGCAGGTAGGGGTTGTTCACCGGTGACCAACTCCCCTTTCGCTCGTCTCGCTCGGGCCGCGCTCGCGGCCAATCCTAGGGGTCGGCCCCTCGGACGCACACGCGGGCCTCGCCGGGGCAGCCCGGCAGGGTGGCAGCGGCGTCATGCGTCCGGGGCCATCTTCGACAGCGCGGTGATGAGCCGGTCGCTCGCGCCGCCCCCGCGGGGCTCCGCGAGGTTGGCCATGAGCTTGAGGAGCAGGCGCATGAGGGTCGTCCGCGGCAGGCCGTACTTCGTCGCGAGGCGCATGACCTCGGGGTTGCCGATGACGGTCGCGAACCAGCGGCCGAGCGTGTAGTAACCGCCGAGGGCGTCCTTCATGACCGCCGGGTAGGACTGGAGGACCTTCTCGCGGCCCGCGTCGTCCCCCCGGGCGAAGGCCTGCGCGACGACCTCGGCGGCGAGCCGCCCCGACTCGAGGGCGTAGGCGATGCCCTCCCCGTTGAAGGGGTTGACCATCCCGCCGGCGTCCCCGACGAGGAGGAGGCCGCGGTCGTAGTGCGGCTGGCGGTTGAAGCCCATCGGGAGCGCGGCACCGCGGATCGGACCGGTCATCGTCTCGTCCGTGTACGTCCACTCGGGCGGCATCGTCGCGACCCAGCGCCGCATGACCTCCTTGTAGTCGGTTCTCCCGAACGCGCTCGAGGTGTTGAGGATGCCGAGCCCGACGTTGCTCGTCCCGTCGCCGACGCCGAAGATCCAGCCGTAGCCGGGGAGGAGGACGCGGCGGCCGGCGTCGTCGGTGCTCCACAGCTCGAGCCACGACTCGAGGTAGTCGTCGTCGTGGCGGGGGCTCTCGTAGTACGTCCGCACGGCGACGCCCATCGGGCGGTCCTCGCGCTTGGGCCGGTCCATCTTCAGCGAGAGCCGCGAGGAGTTGCCGTCGGCGGCGACGACGAGCGGGGCCCGGTAGGTGAGGACGGGGCCGGTCGAGCGGCCGTTCTCGTCGACCGCCCGCGCCGTGACGCCGGTGATCGCCCCGGTCCGCTCGTCGACGACCGGCCCGGTGACGTTCCTCGCCTCGTGGAGGCGGGCGCCGTGCTTGACGGCGTGCCGGGCGAGGATGTCGTCGAAGTCCTGGCGGGTGCGGACGAGGCCGTACGGCGGGAAGGTCGCGAGGTCCGGCCACGGCAGCTCGAGGCGCATGCCACCGCCGATGATCCGCAGCCCGTGGTTGCGGATCCACCCGTCCTCCTCCGGCGTCGGGACGCCGAGGGTGATGAGCTCCTTGACCGCCCGGGGGGTGAGCCCGTCCCCGCACACCTTCTCGCGGGGGAAGGACGTCTTCTCGAGGACGAGGACGTCGAGACCGCTCATCGCGAGGTAGGCGGCGGTCGCCGACCCGGCGGGGCCGGCCCCGACGACGATGACGTCCGCGCTCTCGGTGGCGGGGTCGCCCGCCGCGGGCCGGGTCGACGGGGCCGCGCCGCGGCCGGGGACGATCTCACTCACGACTGCCTCACCTGACGGAGGGGAATGCTTGTGAAGCACTTCACGAATCGGGGACGAGTCTATGCCTCGCCGCACCACACCCTCGCACTCCCCCCACGCTCGGGTCCGGTGCTCGCTCCGCCCCGCTCCGATCCTCACGCGGGCTTCGTCACACCCACCACACCCTCGCACTCCCCCCACGCTCCGGTCCGGTGCTCGCTCCGCCCCGCTCCGATCCTCACGCGGGCTTCGTCGCTCGGTGGAGCACGACGATGCCTCCGGTCAGGTTCCTCCACTCGACGCCGGACCACCCGGCGGCGGCGACCCGGCGGGCGAGCTCGGCCTGGTCGGGCCACGCCCGGATCGACTCGGCGAGGTAGACGTAGGAGTCTGGGTTCGAGCTCACCCGCCGGGCGATGGGCGGGAGCGCCCGCATGAGGTACTCCGTGTACACCGTGCGGAAGCCGGCGTGGACCGGCTGGCTGAACTCGCAGACGACGAGGCGTCCCCCCGGTCGCGTCACCCGGAGGAACTCGGCGAGCGCGGCGCGGTGGTCGGCGACGTTGCGCAGCCCGAACGACATCGTCACGACGTCGAACGCGTCGTCGGCGAACGGCAGCCGCATCGCGTCCGCGGCGGTGAACGCGAGGTCGGGCCGCCGTCGGTTGCCGTGCCGGAGCATCCCGAGGGAGAAGTCCGCGGGGACGACGTCGACTCCGGCGTCCGCGAACGGCTCGCTCGAGGTCCCGGTCCCGGCGGCGATGTCGAGGATCCGCTCCCCCGGTCGGGCGGCGACGGCGCTGACGACCGCGCGCCGCCACAGCCGGTCCTGGCCGAGGGAGAGCACGTCGTTGGTCACGTCGTACCGGTCCGCGACGTCGTCGAACATCGCGGCGACGTCACGAGGGTCCTTCCCCAGGCTGGCACGGCTCATGGGTTCATCCTCCCCGATCCGCGCCCGCTCCCCCGCCCCGGCCCGCCGCGTGCCGGGGTCTCCTGCCGGGGCACTGGTCCCGGAGTCGTAGCCTTGCACCCGAGATGACGAGCTTCCCGGACCCCGACTCGCCGGCCGCAGCGCACGGCGCGGCCCTCGTCGCCCGCACCGTCGCGCTCGACGACCCGGGCCCGCTGCTCGCGCTCCTCCCGCCCGGCGCCTCCCCCGCTGACGTCGTCAGCTGGGTCCGTCGGGGCGAGGGGCTCGTCGGCTGGGGCCGGGCCCTCGAGCACACGAGCGCCGGGTCCGGACGCTTCGCGGACGCCCAGCGCTGGTGGGACGACGTCCTCGCGCGGGCCGTCGTCCGGGACGAGGTCGGCCTCCCCGGGACCGGGCCGGTCGCGTTCGGGTCGGTCGCCTACTCCCCGGACTCCCCCTCGGGGGCCACCCTCGTCGTCCCCGAGACCGTCGTCGGCCGTCGGGACGGTCGGTGGTGGCTGACGACGGTGAGTACGGGGGCCTCGCTGCCCCCCGTCCCGGTCCTCTCGCCCCGGGAGGAGCCGCCTGCTCCCGAGGGGCTCGCCTTCGCCGACGGGGCGCTCTCCCCGACCCGGTGGGCGGGCGTCGTCCGCGAGGCCGTCCGGCGGATCACCGACGGCCGGCTCGACAAGGTCGTCCTCGCCCGGGACCTCCAGGCGCGGGCGGACGCGTCGGTCGACCCCCGGTGGGTCCTCGCCCGGCTCGCCGAGCGGTACGACACGACCTGGGTGTTCGCGGTCGACGGCCTCGTCGGCGCGACGCCGGAGATGCTCGTCCGCATCGAGAAGGGGCTCGTCACCTCCAGGGTCCTCGCGGGGACGATCCGCCGCACCGGGGACGACGCCCACGACCTCGCCCTCGCCGCCTCGCTGGCCCGCTCGAGCAAGGACCTCGAGGAGCACGAGTACGCCGTCCGCTCGGTCGCGGACGCGCTCGCCCCGCACTGCTCATCGATGAACGTCCCCGAGGCCCCCTTCGTCCTCCACCTCTCGAACGTCATGCACCTCGCGACCGATGTCAACGGCGTCGTCGACGACGCGATCACCTCGCTCGGCCTCGCCGCCTCGCTGCACCCGTCGGCGGCCGTGTGCGGGACGCCGACCCCGGTCGCCGACGCGGCCATCGCCGAGCTCGAGCAGATGGATCGCGGGCGCTACGCCGGGCCGGTCGGGTGGATGGACGCCCACGGGGACGGCGAGTGGGGGATCGCGCTGCGCTGCGGCGCGTACGCCCCGGCCGACTCCCGCCGGATGACCCTGTACGCCGGGTGCGGCATCGTCGCCGGGTCGGACCCCGAGACCGAGCTCGCCGAGTCCGACGCCAAGTTCGTCCCCATGCGGGACGCCCTCACCGCCTCGCCCCGCCGGGCGGCAACGACGTAGTCCGCTGGCGCGACGTCTCCCCCGTCGGCGACGATGGGCGCCATGGCAGACGCGACGTACGAGGTCGTCGGGGTCACGCCCGCGACGAGCGAGGCATTCCTCGAGGTCGAGACCGTCACGTGGTTCGACGAGCCCGACCCGACCGACACCGACCCGCTCGGGTCCCTCGACCTCGACCGGTGCTATGCCGCGACGAGGACGGGGGCACCCCCGTTCTCCGGGGTCTACGGCTGGCTCGACCTCCTCCTCACCGTTCCGGCCCCCGGGGACGGGGGGCTGCGCCAGGTCCCCTGCGCGGGTCTGACCTGGGTCGGGGTCCACCCGGACGACCGGCGCACCGGGGTCCTGCGGACGATGGTCGGCCACCACCTCGACGACCTCCACGCGCGCGGCGTCGCGGTCGCGGCGCTGCACGCCTCCGAGGTCGGGATCTACGGACGCTTCGGGTACGCCACGGCCTCGGTCGGCGTCCGGCTCACGGCGTCCCGGGGCGCGGACGTCACCGCGCCGGGCGTCGACGACGCCGACGTGCGGACCCGGTTCGTCCGGGCCGACGAGCCCGGGGTCGCCGACCGGCTCGTCGCCCTCCACGCCGCCGAGGCCGCGGCCTCGCTCGGCCAGGTCCGGCTGCCCGAGGCGCCGCTGCGACGACGCCTGCGAACCTCGCCGTCGGAGCTGCGCGGCAGCGAGCCGACCCGGGTCCTGCTCGCCGAGCGCGGCGGCACCGACGTCGGGTACGCCGTGCTCCGTCGGACGCCACACTGGCAGGACGGGTCCCCGGCAGGCCGGGTGCGCTGCTGGGACCTCACGACCATCGAGTCCGGGGCCCGCCTCGCGCTCCTGCGCCGGCTGCTCGCCTTCGACCTCACCGGCCCGGTCGAGCTGCCGGCACGCTCCCTCGAGGACCCGGTCCTCTGGTGGCTCGGCGGGCCGCGCGCGGGGCGGGCCCGGGTCGACGACGCGCTCTGGGTCCGGCTCGTGGACGTCCCCGGGGCCCTCGAGCAGCGGGGCTGGGCCACCGACGCCGACCTCCGCGTCGAGGTCACCGACGACCGGTGCCCGTGGAACGCCCGCACGTGGCGGCTCACGGTCGTGGACGGGGGCGCCACCTGCGTCCCCGACGCGGGCCCGGCGGACCTCACCCTGCCCGTGCAGGCGCTCGGCGCCGCCTACCTCGGAGGTCGGAGCATCCGCTCGCAGGCCGAGCAGGGCCTCGTCGCCGAGCACAACCGGGGTGCGGTGGACGCGCTCTCGCGGGCGATGGCGACGACCGGCTCCCCCGTCGGGGCGATCGGCTTCTGAGGCCTCGGCGGTCAGGCGGGAGCGGCGAGGACCCGTGCGGCCAGCCGACGCAGTCGGGCGTGCGCCTCGCGGTGGCTCGCCCTCGGCACCGGGACCTCGACGACGCGGATCCCGCGGGGTGGGCTCGCGACCGCGGCGCCGAGGTCCGCCGCCGTCCCCGCGAGCGTGTGTGGGACGCCGTGCGCCCGGCAGAGGGCAGCGAGGTCGGTCCCCGTCGGGGTGCCGAAGAGGCGCTCGAACGGGTCGGCGCGGACCGGGTCCCCGGGCTCGAGGAGGGTGAAGATCCCGCCGCCGTCGTCGTTGACGACGACGACGGTGAGGTCCGGGCGGGGCTCGTGCGGACCGACGAGGAGGGCGTTCGCGTCGTGGAGGAAGGTGAGGTCGCCGACGAGGGCGTAGCACCGGGGCGTCGCGGCCCCCTCGTCCTCCGCGGCCAGGGCGACCCCGACGGCGGTCGAGACGCAGCCGTCGATCCCCGCGAGCCCCCGGTTGGCGACGACACGGGACCCGGGGGCGAGGCGGCCGACGCCGAGGTCGATGTCGCGGACCGCGTTCGACGAGCCGAGGACGAGGATGGCCCGGCGGGGGAGGGCGCGCCCGAGCGTCCCCGCCACCGCGAGCCCCGTCGGCCACGGCGGGGGGTCGGCGGCGACGGCCGCGGCAACCCGGTTGCCGGCGTCCACCCATGCCCGCGACCACCCGGATGGCTCCCGGGCGGGGACCGGCGCGTCGAGGACGGCGAGCGGGTGGACGCGCTCGACGACGTGGGAGGGGTCGGTCCATCCGGGCGTCGCCGTGACGTGCTCGACCCGGACGTCGTCCCGGCGGAACAACGCCGCGACCGGGCGGGAGAGAGTGACCCGGCCCACGGTGAGAACCCGCGCCGGGAGGTGGGCCTCGACCCAGCCGCCCGCGGTGAGCAGGAGCGGCCCGTGCGGAAGCGACCCGGCCCGACCGCCGGCGCCGAACGGCTCGGCGACGACGGGCCAGCCCTGCCGGGCCGCCCATGCGAGGACTCGCTCGGCGGTCCCCGGCTCGGGGAGGTCCCCGACGACGACGAGGGTCCGCTCCTGGTCGTCGACTCGCCCCGTGGGCGGCGCCACCTCAACGGCGGGGCGCTCGACCCAGGGAGCGGAGCCCGGCCTCCCGTCGAGCGACTCCGGCCAGCCCGTCCCGGACCCGGCGGCCGTGTCCGCCGCGTCCGGGACGAGCGGCTCGCGGAGCCCGACGTTGACGTGCACCGGCCCCGGGACCGTGCCGAGCTCCCCGACGGCCGCCGAGACGGCCCGGCACAGGGTCGAGCGCCACGCGGCCTGCTGGCCCGCCCGGCGCTCGGGAGCGGGCAGGTCGGCGGCATACCGGAGCGCGGGCCCGAACATCCCCGGCTGGACGGTCGTCTGGTTCGCCCCCGTCCCCCGGAGCTCGGCGGGCCGGTCAGCGGTGAGGACGAGGAGCGGGACGCCGCCGTGGTGTGCCTCGAGCACGGCGGGGTGGAGGTTGGCGACCGCCGTCCCGGACGTCGTCACGACGGCGGCCGGGCGCCGGCTGACCTTGCCGAGCCCGAGGGCGAGGAAGCCCGCGGACCGCTCGTCGACCCGGACGTGGAGGCGCAGGCCAGCGGGAGCCCCGTCCCGCTCGGCGGCGGCGAGGGCGTACGCGAACGGGGCCGACCGTGAGCCGGGGCAGAGGACGACATCGCGGACCCCGAGGCGTCGCAGCTCGTCGACGACGACGGTGGCGAGCGCGGTGGAGGGGTTCACGATCGTGCATCCTGCCACCGCTCACCCTCGGGGGTGGATCCGCCCGGCGGCCCGGCGACGGGGTCAGTGGGCGGGGTCACCTGGGCGGGGCGGGCAGGTGGGGGTGGCAGGCGAGGACCCGCTCGCGCCACCACCGCTGCCGGTCGGCCGGAGCGGCCCACCGCTCGAGGAGGTCGCCGTCCGGGGCGACGGGCCCGACGGGGATCGTCCCTCCGGTCGCGACGAGGGGGGACGCCGCGACGTCCCCCGCGAGGAGGCTCACCGTCGCGAGCCCGCACGCGTACGACAGGTCGGGGAGCGCCGCGGCGAGCGCCACTCCGGCTGCTGTCCCCACGCTCGTCTCGAGGGCGGAGGAGACGACGGCGGGCAGGCCGCACGCGGCGACGATGTCGAGGGCCCGGCGGACCCCCCCGAGAGGGGCGACCTTGACGATGACGACGTCGGCCGCCTCCTCCCGGGCGACGAGCAGGGGGTCCTCGGCCTTGCGGACCGACTCGTCCGCGGCGACGGGCACGTCGACGCCGCGCCGGGCGAGGGCGATGCGGAGCTCGCGGAGCTCGCGGACGGTCGCGCACGGCTGCTCGGCGTACTCGAGCCGGTAGACGGCGAGCGCGGCGAGGGCGTCCCGGGCCTGCCCGACCGACCAGCCGCCGTTGGCGTCGACCCGGATCCGGGCACGCGAGCCGAGCGCGTCCCGGACGGCGGCGACCCGCGCGAGGTCGTCCCGGAGGCCCTGTCCGGCCTCGGCGACCTTGACCTTGGCCGTCGTGCAGCCGTCGAACCTCGCGAGGACGTCGAGGACCCGGTCGGCGGGCACGGCGGGGACGGTCGCGTTGACGGGAACCCGGTCGCGGACCGGGTCCGGCCACCCGGCCCACGCGGCCTCGACGGCGGCGGCGAGCCAGCGGGCGGCCTCGGGCGGGGGGTAGTCGAGGAACGGGGAGAACTCCCCCCAGCCGGCCGGGCCGCGCACCAGGGCGGCCTCGCGGTGCTCGACCCCCCGGAAGCGGACCCGCAGCGGGATCGAGACGACGTGCAGCCCCGCGAGGAGCTCCGCGGCGTCCGGGCGGGGCACGGCCCCGCCGGGGGCCGACCGCGCGCTCGCGGCCCGGCTCCTCGCCGGCCTGTCGGTGGCGTCCGGTGACATGCGGCCCATCCTGCCCCGGGCGTCCGTCCGGCTCGGACCGGGCCGGGACGTCGACCCCGGTCGGCCGACCCCGGTCGGTCGGGCCGCCGGGGTCGGAGGGCGGCGGATATCCTCCCGAGGGTGACCGCCGAGCAGCCGCCCACCACCCGCGTCAGCGAGACCTTCGACCCGGAGGCGTGGGAGGAGGTCCCCGGCTTCGACCTCACCGACATCACCTACCACCGGGCGCGGGGGCTCGGGTGCGTCCGGGTCGCGTTCGACCGCGCCGAGGTCCTCAACGCCTTCCGCCCCCGCACCGTCGACGAGCTCCACCGCGTGCTCGACCACGCCCGGCGGACCCCGGACGTCGGCGTCGTCCTCCTCACCGGCAACGGACCCTCCCCGCGGAACGGCACGTGGGCGTTCTGCTCCGGGGGCGACCAGCGGATCAGGGGCCGCTCCGGGTACCAGTACGCCGGCGGCGAGACCGCCGAGACCGTCGACGAGCGCCGGACCAGGGCCGAGGGGGGACGGCTGCACATCCTTGAGGTCCAGCGGCTCATCCGGACGATGCCCAAGGTCGTCGTCGCTGTCGTCGGAGGCTGGGCCGCCGGGGGCGGGCACAGCCTCCACGTCGTCTGCGACCTCACCGTCGCGAGCCGCGAGCACGCCCGGTTCAAGCAGACCGACGCCGACGTCGGGTCCTTCGACGGGGGGTACGGCAGCGCCTACCTCGCCCGCCAGGTGGGCCAGAAGCGCGCCCGGGAGATCTTCTTCCTCGGTCGAACCTACGACGCCGAGGAGATGCGGCGGATGGGCGCGGTGAACATCGTCGCCGACCACGCCGACCTCGAGGCGGAGGCCCTGACCGTCGCCCGCGAGGTCATGGGGAAGAGCCCCACCGCGCAGCGCATGCTCAAGTTCGCGTTCAACCTCGTCGACGACGGGCTCATGGGCCAGCAGGTCTTCGCCGGGGAGGCGACCCGGCTCGCCTACATGACCGACGAGGCGGTCGAGGGCCGTGACCAGTTCCTCGAGAAGCGGGACCCGGACTGGTCTCCCTTCCCCTGGTACTTCTGACCGGGCCGGGGGCGCACCGATGACCACCCCGTCCCGGACGCTGGAACCGCTGCCGGTGCCGACCGGCCACGCGGTCCTCGCCGTCCTCCCCCGCCTCGAGCGGGCGCTCGCGGGTGGGGCGCCGCTCCTCCCGTACGCCGCGGGCGGGACCGCCCCGGTCACGGTCACCGGCGAGGAGGACGTCGCCGACGGCACCGCCCTCGTCCTCGGGACCTCCGGCTCGACCGGGGCGCCGAAGCTCGCCATGCTCACCGCCGCCGCCCTCACCGCGAGCGCCGGCGCGACCCACGAGGTCCTCGGCGGGGGCCGGGGCGCCCAGTGGCTCCTGCCGATGCCGGCCCACCACGTCGCCGGGATGCAGGTCCTCGTCCGCTCCCTCGCCGCCGGCACCGAACCGGTCGTCCTCGACCTTGCCGGCGGGTTCGCCGCCTCGGCCTTCGCGGCCGCGGCCGCCCGGGTGACCGGGCGTCGGCGGTACACCGCGCTCGTCCCGACCCAGCTCGTCCGGCTCCTCGCGGACGACGCGGGCCGACAGGCCCTCGCCGCGTTCGACGCGGTCCTCGTCGGCGGGGCGGGGACCCCGCCGACCCTCCTGGGCGAGGCCCGCGAGCACGGGGTGGCCGTGGTGACGACGTACGGGATGAGCGAGACCGCCGGCGGGTGCGTGTACGGCGGTCGCCCGCTCCCGTGCAGCCGGGTCCGCGCCGATGGGGACGGCCGGCTCCTCCTCGGCGGGAGCACCCTCGCGGCGGGCTACCTCGGTCGCCCGGACCTCTCCGCGACGGCCTTCACGACCGGGGAGGACGGCATCCGGTGGTTCCGGACCGACGACGTCGGCCACGTCGACGGGACGGGCCGCTGGCACGTCGACGGACGACTCGACGACGTCGTCACCACCGGCGGCCTCAAGGTCGCCCCCCGGCTCGTCGAGGACGCGGTCGCCGCGCGGGTGCCGGGGGTCCGGGACGTCGTCGTCGTCGGGGTGGCCGACCCCGAGTGGGGGGAGGCGGTCGCGGCGGTCGTCGTCCTCGGGGACCGGGCGAGCGTCCCCACCCTCGCCGACGTCCGCGACGCCCTCCGGTCGACCCTGCCCGGCCACGCGCTCCCCCGCCGGCTCCTCACCGTCGACGCCATCCCCGTCCGGGGGCCGGGCAAGCCGGACCGGGCGGCCATCCGGGCCCTCCTCGCCGCGGGTCCGAACGGCCCGGGCCGGGGCGGTTGACCGTCCGCCCCGGGGCCCTCCCGACCGGGGCCCGTGACGTCCCGCTCACCCTCCTCCGTGTGATCATGGAGTCATGCTGAAGGTGCTTCCCGGGCTCCTCGTGCTGGTGCTGACGATCTACACGGCCGTCGACTGCGTCCAGACGGAGCAGCACCGCGTCCGCAACCTCCCGAAGCTCGCCTGGATCGCCCTCGTCGTCCTCCTCCCCGTGGCCGGCCCGATCGCGTGGCTCGCGGCCGGGCGACCCGAGCCACCGTGGTCGGCATCCTCGGGGTGGAGCGGCCCCGGACGTGGCGGTCCGGGACGCGGCGGCCCAGGACGCGGTGGGCCCGGGCGTGGGGGTCCGGGTCGTGGGGGTCCCGGGCGTCCCGGACCGCGCCGCCCGAGCGGACCCGCCGCGCCGAAGGGTCCCGACGACGACCCGGACTTCCTCCGTAGACTCTGAGCGCCCCACCCCTCCGAGCCCGAGCGAGCCACCACCGCCCATGGCCACCACCGCCCAATGGATCGCGGGCGCCCGCCCCCGCACCCTTCCCGTCGCCGTCGCCCCCGTCGTCGTCGGCACGGCCGCCGCAGCCGCCCTCGGCTCGGCCAACCTCGGCCTCGCCCTCCTCGCGCTCGTCGTCTCCCTCAGCCTCCAGGTCGGGGTCAACTACGCCAACGACTACTCCGACGGGATCCGGGGGACCGACGCCCCCGGCCGGGTCGGCCCCGTCCGCCTCGTCGGCCAGCGGATCGCCGACCCCGTCAACGTCCGGATCGCCGCGTTCACCTTCTTCGGTCTCGCAGCGCTCGCCGGCCTCGCGCTCACCGCGCTCAGCGGTGCCTTCCTCCTCCTCGTCATCGGGGCGGTCGCGATCGTCGCCGCCTGGCGCTACACCGGCGGCGAGAACCCGTACGGGTACCGCGGGCTCGGCGAGGTGTACGTCTTCGTCTTCTTCGGGCTCGTCGCGACGCTCGGGACCCTGTGGACCCAGGCCCACGACCTGACCTGGGCGGGGGTTCTCGGGGGGACCGGCGTCGGCGCGCTCGCGTCGGCGATCCTCGTCGCGAACAACCTCCGCGACATCCCGACCGACGCCGCGACCGGGAAGCGGACCCTCGCGGTCCGGCTCGGGGACGCCCGGTCCCGGTGGCTCTACGTCGCCCTCGTCGTCGTCGCGCTCGTCGCGGTCCTCGGCATCGCCGTCATGTACCCGTGGACCCTGCTCGCGCTGCTCTCGGCCGGGGCACTCGCCCGGCCGGTCCGGGCGGTGCTCGGCGGGGACACCGGCGTCAGGCTCGTCCCCGCGCTCGCGGCGACCGGGGTCGCCCAGCTCGGCTACGCCGTCCTGCTCGGCATCGGGCTCGCGCTCGGCTGAGCCGCGGCGGCGTCAGCGAAAGCGCTCGGGGCCGTCCCCCTCGCCGCCGTCCCGGGTGCCCTCGTCCGGGGCGCCATCGCCGGACGCACCCTCGCCCTCGCCGGACCACGCGTCCTCGACGGACTCGTCGGACCCGGCCGGGGGACCCTGCGTCCTCGCCTCGCGCCGCCGCTCGACCCTCGCGCTGAGCTCGGCGATGTACTGGGCGCGCATCGGACGGAGGACGACGGCGGAGACGACCATCGACAGCAGCGCGGCGCCGACGACGAGCCACGGCTGCTCGCTGCGGTCACGCAGTCCGAGGAGCCAGAGCAGGCTGAGGCAGCCGAGGAAGACGAGGACTCGCAGGACCGTGTAGCGCAGCACGGGTCACAGCCCCGAGTAGGAGTGCTGGCTGACGAAGAACACGTTGACGATCCCGTAGTTGACCAGGACGCACCCGAACCCGGCGAGGGCGATGAGTGCCGCGGACTGCCGCCGCCAGCCGCTCGTCGCACGGGCGTGGAGGTAGGCGGCGTAGACGACCCAGATGATGAACGTCCACACCTCCTTGGGGTCCCAGTTCCAGTACGAGCCCCACGCCTGCCGGGCCCAGATCGCGCCGGCGATGAGGGTGAAGGTCCACAGCGGGAAGGCGACGATGTGGACGCCGTAGGAGAGCCGTTCGAGCGCCCGCGCCGAGGGGAGCCGGTTCATGAACGAGCTCCGCCGCTCGGACTCGACGCGGTCCTGGATGAGGTAGAGGACGGTCATCGAGAAGGCGATGGTGAACAGCGCGACGGAGATCGTCGCGACGGTGACGTGGATGAGGAGCCAGTAGCTCTTCAGCGAGGGGAGGAGCTCGGCGGCCTCGGTGTACCAGACGGTGATCGCGAGCCCGAGGGTGAGCAGGACGGGCCCGACGACGAAGATCCCGAGCCACCGCAGGTCGCGCCGGAGGGACCACGCGCAGAAGGCAACCATGACGAACATGCTGCCGACGGTGGCGAACTCGAACATGTTGCCCAGGGGGGCCCGGTGGACGGCGGCGCCGCGGAGGGCGACCGAGACGACGAGGAACGCCGTGCCGAGCCACGTGAGCGAGCCCGCCACGCCGGCGGCCTTCCGGGCCCGGAGCGGGGTGGCGTCGTCCCGCTCGCGGGAGGCGAGCTCCGAGCCGGTGACCTCCCGGCCCATGACGTCGCCCGGTCGGGCGGTGCCGACGCTCCCGGCCCGGGGGACGGTGGCGGCCGGAGAGCCTACGCTCGACGCGCCGACGAGTGAGGCGCGCTCACGGTCGGCCTGCTCGGCAGGGTCGGCGATCTCCGCCGGGTCGGCTGACCGCACGGTGGCGTCCTCCGCGCGCCGCTCGCCCCGGCTCGGGACGAGCCCGGCGAGGTAGACGGCGTAGCCGATCATGGCGAGCGTGAACACCGCCATCGAGGAGTAGACGCTGAGGTTGGCGTACTGCGCGAGGGATTCGTTCGTCATCTCGTTCTCGATTCTCTCATCGACGTCAGGACGTCGGCGACGACGTCCCCGAGCCCCTCGTCGTCGGTCTTGGCCATTCCCCCGACGCTGACGCGCGTCCGTCCCGGCGAGTCCGACGCAAGGACCCGGACGAAGACACGGCGACGCCGGACGACGAGCGAGAGGACGAGGCCGGCGAGCGCGAGGAGCGCGCTGACGAGGGTCAGGAGCTTGCCCGGGTCGTGCCGCACGGAGAGGCCGGCGAAGCGCTCGACCCGGTCGAAGGTGATGCTCCCGCGGTCCCCCGGGAGCCGGACGGTCTGACCCGGCCGCAGCCAGATCCGGACGGCGTCCTTGCCGCTCGCGTCGGCGACCTTCGTCATCTCGTCGGTGTTGAGCGTGTACACCGACTGGGGACGGCCCCCGGGGAAGAGGGACCCCTCGTAGAGGCTCAGGGCGAGGGCGGGGTCCTTGGCGTCGGGGAAGACGGAGATCGGGCCCTGGTCCTTCGTGATGACCGCGGTGGGGAGGAAGAGTCCGACGAACCCGAGCTGCTTCGGGGTCGCGGCCGGGACCTTGACGGCGCCGACGGACCGGTAGTTGTTGTCCTGCGCGAGGAAGGGCGTCGCGCCGGTGTAGAGGACCCGGCCGGTCGCGTCCTTGACGGTGATGACCGGCGCGTACCCGTTGCCGAGGAGGAAGACCGACGAGCCGTCCATGTCGAGGGGGTGGTTGACCCGGATGCTCTCGTCCTGGGCGGGTGCCCCGGGCCGGGCGTGGGTCGTCGTGAAGGCCTCGAAGTCCCGCGGCTGGCCGAACTGGCCGCGCCCCTTCGCCGGGTCCTCCTCGAAGGACGCGTCGAGCTTGTCGACGGTGAGGGTGAACGGCGCGAGGTCGTCGGGGTTGACCCACGGGCCGGGGCTGAAGGTGTCGAACCGCGAGTAGCTGTTGGCGAAGGTCTGCCCGACGGGGACGATGACGTCCCCCTTCCACCCGAAGAGGTGGCCGATCGCGACCCCGACGATGACGAGGACGAGCGCGAGGTGGAAGACGAGGTTCCCGGTCTCCTTGAGGTGCCCGGACTCGGCGCTCACCGAGCCGTCGTCGTCGACGTGGACGCGGTAGCGCCGCCCGCGCAGGACGCTCCGGGCGGCCTCGCGGGCCTCCTCGGGGCTGCCGTCGATCTCGGCGTCGGCGTGGGCGGGGAGCCGGTCGAGCCGTCGCGGCGCGCGCGGGGGGCGGGCCCTCAGGGCGGTCCAGTGGGCCCGGGTCCGGGGCAGGACGCACCCGACGAGGCTGACGAAGAGGAGGAGGTAGATCGCCGAGAACCACGGCGAGGCGTACACCTCGAAGAAGCCGAGCCGGTCAAGCCACGGCCCGACGGTCGAGTGCGTCGCGATGTAGTCCGTCGTGCGCGCCGAGTTGATCGAGCGCTGCGGGAAGATCGACCCGGGGACCGCGCCGAGGGCAAGGAGGAGGAGGAGGAAGAGGGCCGTCCGCATGCTCGTCAGCTGCCGCCACGTCCAGCGCAGCCAGCCGGTGGGCCCGAGGCGGGGCTGGCTCACCCCGACGTTCCGGTCCGCCATCAGATCACCACCTCGAACCCGCCGACGAGCTCGGTCTGCAGCCACCGGGTGAGGCTCTCCCACGAGCCTGTGAGGAGCAGGACCCCGACGAGGAGGAGGAGGGCACCGCCGAAGCGCTGGACCCCGCGGTGGTGCCGGCGGAGCCACCCCGTCACCGGCGCCACCCGCTCGGCGCCGAGGGCGACGAGGACGAACGGGATGCCGAGGCCGAGGCTGTAGGCCACGGCGAGGAGCACGGCCCGGGCCGTGCTCGGGTCGAGGCTGCTCGCGAGCGCGAGGACCGCGGCGAGGGTGGGCCCGGTGCACGGTGCCCAGCCGAGCGCGAAGACGGCGCCGAGGAGCGGGGCGCCGGCGAGCCCGGAGCGGGGCCGGACGGGGAGGCGGAGGGTGCGCTGGCTCCCGGCCCCGAGGAAGACGAGGGCGAGGAGGATGACGAGGACACCCCCGACCCGCATGAGCAGGAGCCGGTCCTCGACGAGGACCCGGCCGACCGAGGTGACGAAGAGGGTGCCGAGGACGAAGACGGCCGTGAAACCGGCGACGAAGAGCCCGGAGCCGAGGACGAGCCGGCCGCGCGACCGGTCCTCGAGGGCCACCCCGGACAGCCCGGTGACGTACCCGAGGAAGCCGGGGACGAGCGGGAGGACGCACGGGGAGGCGAACGAGACGAGCCCCGCGAGGAGCGCGACGAGCATCGCGAGCGGGAGCGCCCCCGAGGTGACCGCGTCGCTCACGACTGGGCGAGGACGTCGTCGATGAGCCCCTGGAGGGTGCTCTGGTCGATCGGCCCGAGAATCCGGGCGGCGATGCGCCCCTGCCGGTCGAGGACGAGGGTCGTCGGCGTGGCCGAGGCCTTGCCCTGGAGCTCGAGGACGAGGGTCCCGGACTCGTCACCGAGGGAGGGGTAGGTGATGCCCCGGGAGCGGGTGAAGGCGGCGCCGGTCTGCGGACTCTCCCGGAAGTCGATCCCGACGAAGGTCACCGGCTTCCCGGACCGGTGGACCTTCTCCCACACCGCCTGGAGGTCGTCGGCCTCGGCGACGCACGGCGGGCACCACGAGCCCCACTTGTTGACGACGAGGACGGTGCCGCGCGCATCCGCGCTCGACCAGGGCTTCCCGGCGAGGGTCGTCCCGCGCAGGTCGACGGGCGCACCCCGCCGGGACGCCGGGATCTGCTCGACGCTCCCGTCGCCCGAGATGTAGCCCTTGCGGTCGCCGGCCCTGGCCTGGGAGGCGAGCGAGTTCGCGTCGCTGCCGCACGCCCCGAGACCCGCGGCGAGGCCGAGAGCGGCGAGGACCGCGACGGCGGCTCGCGACCCCCTCATGCCCCCACGCTCTGGTGGGCACGGGCGAGCAGCGCCGCCGCCGGCTCGCTGTACGACACCGTCTCGAGCTCCTCCCCCTCGAACGTCAGCGACGTCAGCGAGGCGAGCGAGCACTCCCGCTGGCGGGGGTCGTGCCAGAGCCGGCGCCCCTCGAGTCGGCACCGCATCGTCCAGATGGGCAGCTGGTGGGAGACGAGGACGGCCTCGTGGCCGCGGGCGTGATCGCGCGCGTCCTCGATCGCGGCGAACATCCGGGAGGCGATCCGCGCGTACGGCTCCCCCCACGAGGGCCGGAGCGGGTTCCACAGCCGGCGGAGGTTCTGCAGTCGCCGCAGCGACCCCGCCCCCCGACCGAACGTCAGCCCCTCGAAGTGGTTGCCGGCCTCGATGACCCGGTCGTCGGTGAGGACGGGAACCTCGTGGCCGCGGGCGATGGGGCCGGCGGTCTGCTGGGCGCGCTCGAGGGAGGAGGCGACGACGAGGCTGACGTCGTGGTCGATGAGGTGCCGGGCGACGGTCTCGGCCATCTCGAGGCCGAGCGCGGAGAGCCGGTACCCGGGCAGTCGGCCGTAGAGGACGCCCTCGGGGTTGTGCACCTCGCCGTGGCGCATGAGGTGGACGACGGTGCGGTCCGGCTCGCTCATGGCGTGATTGTTGCAAACGCGCCTGAGGCCGCCCGGGCGGCTCCCGGAAGGGCGTCGAGGACCGCGTCGACGGCCACCTCGTCGTGGCTCGCGCTGACGAACCACGACTCGAAGGCGCTGGGGGGGAGGTGGACCCCCGACTCGAGCATGCTCGTGAAGAACGCCGCGAACGCCGTCGTGTCCTGGCCGCGCGCGGCCTCGTAGTCGTGCACCGGGCCCTCCCGGAAGAACACCGAGAACATGCTCCCCGCCCACTGGACCGTGTGCGGGACGCTCTCGCGGGTGAGGGCGTCGCTCGCCGCGTCGGCGATCGTCCGCGAGACCCGGCCGAGGTGGTCGTAGACCTCGTCGGTGCAGCCGCGGAGGGTGGCCAGGCCGGCGGCGGTCGCGACGGGGTTCCCGGAGAGGGTCCCCGCCTGGTACACCGGCCCGTCGGGGGCGAGCCGCTCCATGATGTCGGCGCGGCCGCCGAACGCGGCGGCCGGGAACCCGCCGCCCATGACCTTGCCGAACGTGAAGAGGTCGGGCGCGCCGTCGGGGTACGGGCCCTCGATGCCGTACCAGCCGCCGCGGCTCACCCGGAACCCCGTCATCACCTCGTCCGAGACGAGGAGCGCGCCGTGGGCGCGGGTGACGCGACGCAGCCCCTCGGTGAAGCCGGGGGCCGGGGGGACGACCCCCATGTTCCCCGGCGAGGCCTCGGTGATGACCGCGGCGATCTCCTCGCCACGCTCGGCGAAGACGGCCTCGACGGCGTCGAGGTCGTTGTACGGCAGGACGATCGTCCCCGAGGCGGCGTCCGCGGGGACCCCGGCGCTGTCGGGCAGGGCGAAGGTCGCGACCCCGGACCCGGCGGACGCGAGCAAGGCGTCGACGTGCCCGTGGTAGCACCCGGCGAACTTGACGATGACGGTCCGCCCCGTGTATCCGCGGGCGAGCCGGACCGCGCTCATCGTCGCCTCGGTCCCCGAGGAGACGAGCCGGACCTGCTCGACCGGGTCGACCCGGGCGACGATCTCCTCGGCGAGCGCGACCTCGTTCTCGCTCGGCGTGCCGAAGGAGAACCCGCGCCGGGCCGCGGCGGTCACCGCGTCGAGGACGTCGGGGTGGGCGTGTCCGAGGATCATCGGCCCCCACGAGCAGATGAGGTCGACGTACCGGTGCCCGTCGACGTCGGTGAGCCAGGGGCCGGAGGCGCTCTCGACGAAGCGCGGGGTGCCGCCGACGCTCCGGAAGGCCCGGACCGGGGAGTTGACCCCACCCGGGGTCACCCGCCGGGCGCGGTCGAACAGGGCGGCGGACCGGGGGGCGGCGGCAGGGGTGGCGGTCATGGCCCCCAGTCTCTCAACCGCCCGCCCGGGACCGCGGCCGGCCTTCCCACGCCCTGTCGACGCTCAGTCGCCGGCCTCGTCGTCGACCCGGCCGGAGGCCCGGATCTCGTCGCGCACGGCCTGCATCGCCCGGCCGAGGGCGGCGAACTCCGTGGGGGTCATCGCGTCGACGAGGTGGGCCCGGACGGAGGCGACGTGCTCGGGTGCCATCCGCTCGAGGGCCTCGCGTCCGGTCTCGGTGAGGACAAGCTCGACGCCCCGCCGGTCGGACAGGCACGCCTCGCGGGTCACCCAGCCGCGGCGCTCCAGCCGCGCTGCGGTGTGGGTGACCCGGCTGCGGGACTGGACGACGAGGTCGGCGAGCGCCGACATCCGCATCCGGGCGCCGGGGGCCTCCGAGAGCATGGAGATGAGCTCGTACTCCGAGAGCTGGGTGCCGTGCCGGGCGAGGTCGCGGTCGAGGGCGACCTCGAGCAGCCGGCTCCCCCGCAGGTAGGCCCGCCAGGACCGCTGCTCGTCCTCGGTGAGCCAGGGGGCGCGGGCCCGCTGGGCTGAGTCGTCCATACCGGACAGTTTGCCAGACCCCTGCACTTGAAATATAAATCATTCTGTCGGCGTTGACCCGACTGACCGCACCGACTGCACCCCCCACGAGGAGACCCCGATGACGACCGCCCCCACCCTGACCACCCTCCCGACCGGGACGTGGGAGGTCGACCCCACGCACACCGAGGTCGGCTTCGTCGCCCGCCACCTCATGGTCTCGAAGGTCCGCGGGACCTTCGGCGAGGTCACCGGGGCCGTCGAGGTCGCCGACCCCCTCGAGCGGTCCACCGCCACGGCGAACGTCCGGATGGGCTCCGTGGACACCGGCAGCCCCGACCGGGACACCCACCTGCGCAGCGCCGACTTCTTCGATGTCGAGGCCTTCCCGGCGATGACCTTCACCTCGACCGCGTTCACCGGCGACACCCTCACCGGCGACCTCACCATCAGGGACGTCACCCGCGAGGTGACCTTCGACGTCGAGTTCGGCGGGGTCGCCACCGACCCGTGGGGAGGGACCCGGGCCGGTTTCGAGGCGACGGGCTCGGTCAGCCGCAGGGACTTCGGCCTCGAGTGGAACGTCGCCCTCGAAAGCGGCGGCGTCCTCGTCGGGGACCGGGTGACGATCACCCTCGACGTCCAGCTCGTCAGGTCCGCCTGAGCGCTCCCCCCGCCCACCCGTCGGCGAGACGGTGGCGGGCGGGCACCGCGGCCGGGCCCGGTTCGTTCCCCTCGGGGTCCGGGCCCGGCCGTGGTGGGGGCCTCTCCGGCACTCAGGCGTCGCGCAGCAGCGCGGCCGCCTCGAGCGCGAAGTACGTGAGGATGACGCGTGCGCCCGCACGGCGGACCGCGAGCAGCGACTCCAGCATGACCCGCTCCCGGTCGACCCAGCCACGCTCGGACGCCGCGACGATCTGGGCGTACTCCCCGGAGATCTGGTAGGCGGCTACGGGAACCGGGCACGACGCCGCCACCGCGGCAACGACGTCGAGGTGCGGGCCGGCCGGCTTGACCATGACGAGGTCGGCGCCCTCGGCGACGTCGAGGGCGACCTCGCGCTGCGCCTCGGCCCCGTTCGCGGGGTCCTGCTGGTAGGTCGCCCGGTCCCCCCGCAGGCTCGAGTCGACCGCCTCCCGGAACGGCCCGTAGAGGCCCGAGGTGTACTTCGCCGCGTACGCGAGGATGAGCGTGTCGGTGAAGCCGGCCGTGTCGAGGGCGGCCCGGACCCGGCCGACCTGGCCGTCCATCATCCCCGACGGGCTGACGACGTGGGCGCCGGCGCGAGCCTGGGAGAGCGCCATCGCCGCGTACCGCTCCAGGGTCGCGTCGTTGTCGACGACGGGCTCGCCGCCGGGGCCGGGGCCGCCCAGGACGCCGCAGTGACCGTGGTCGGTGAACTCGTCGAGGCAGAGGTCGGTCATGACGACGAGCCGGTCCCCGACGGCCTCGACGACGGCCCGGGTCGCGACGTTGAGGATCCCCTCCGGGTCGTCGGCCCCGGACCCGGTCGCGTCCTTCGTCGCCGGAACGCCGAAGATCATGATCCCGCCGATGCCGGCGGCGACGCACTCGCGGGCGGTCCCGACGAGGGAGGCGAGGGTGTGCTGGACCACCCCCGGCATGCTCGCGATCGGCCGCGGTTCGCTCGCGCCCTCCCGGACGAACACGGGCAGGACGAGCTCGGCCGGGTGGAGCCGGGTCTCGGCGACGAGCCGGCGGACCGGTGCGGAGCGGCGCAGCCGCCGCGGCCGGACGGCGGGGAAGGCGCCGACGCTCACGCCCGCCCCTTCGCCTTCCGCCGCGCCCCGGCCTTGCGGCGGGCGCTCGGCCGGACGACCTCCGTCCCCGTCTCGGACGCCTCGACGGCGAGCCCGCGACCGTGCTCGGCGAGGGCGTCGACGAGGGCGTCCGCGGACGCCTCGTGGGCGAGGACGTCGACCCGCAGCCCGTGCTCCTCGGCGGTCTTCGCCGTCGCCGGCCCGATGCACGCGATGACCGTCGACGGGTGCGGCTTGCCCGCGATCCCGACGAGGTTGCGCACCGTCGAGCTCGACGTGAAGACGACCGCGTCGAACTCACCGGACTTGATGGCGTCCCGGACCTCCGCGGGCGGCGGGGCGGCGCGCACGGTCCGGTAGGCGGTGACGTCGTCGACCTCCCAGCCCGTCTCCTGCAGGCCGGCGACGAGGGTGTCGGTCGCGATGTCCGCCCGCGGGAGGAAGACGCGGTTGATCGGGTCGAGGACCTCGTCGTAGGGCGGCCACTCCTCGAGGAGCCCCCGGGCGCTGCTCTCGCCGTTCGGGACGAGGTCGGGCTCGATGCCCCACGACCGGAGGGCCTCGGCGGTGACCCCGCCGACGGCGGCGATCTTCAGCCCGGCGAAGGCCCGGGCGTCGAGGCCGAACTCCTCGAACTTCTCGCGGACGGCGCGGACCGCGTTGACCGAGGTGAAGCCGACCCACTCGTACCGGCCGGTGACCATGCCCTTGACGGCACGCTCCATCTGCTGCGGCGTGCGGGGCGGCTCGACGCTGATCGTCGGGACGACCTCGGAGGTCGCGCCGTACGAGGCGAGCCGCGAGATCATCCCCCCCGACTGCTCCTTCGTCCGGGGGAGGAGGACCCGCCAGCCGAACAGCGGCTTGGTCTCGAACCACGAGAGGCGGTCGCGGAGGGCCACCGTCGGCCCGACGACGGCGAGGGCGGGGAAGTCGGCGTCGTCGAAGGAGCCGTCGGCCTCGCCGAGCGTCGTCGTCCGGGTGAGCTGGTCGGTCGTCGTCCCGCGCTCGGTGAGGGCGACCGGGGTGCTCGGGTCCCGGCCGGCCGCGACGAGGGCGGAGAGCGCGCGGACGAGGGCGGCGGGCAGTCCGAGCAGGACCAGCGTCGCCTTGTCGTCGGTCGCCGAGCTGAAGTCGACGTCCCCCTCCCCGACGGTGACGACGTGGATGCCCGAGGACGTGCTCGAGGTCAACGGGACCCCGGCGTACGTCGGGACGGCCGTGACCGCGCTCACCCCGGGGACGACGTCGAAGCCGATCCCGGCCTTCTGGCAGGCGACGGCCTCCTCGGCGAGCCCGTTGAAGGTCGACGGGTCCCCGTCCATCAGCCGGACGACGACGCCGCCCGGGTGGTCCTTCGCCGTCTTGACGACGAGCTTCGCCCGGGAGGCGTGGGTGAGCGGCTGGCCGTGCTCTCCGTGCCCGGCGTCGACGACCTCGACCCCGGGCCGGCAGTACCGCTCGACGACGTCCTCGCGGTTGACCTGGTCGATGACGACGACGTCCGCGGCGGCGAGGCACTCGACGGCGCGGACGGTCATGAGCGCGGCGTCGCCGGGTCCGGCGCCGACGAAGTCGACGTGGGCGGGGGCCGTCGTCCGGCTGCTGTTCTGGGTGGTCGAGCGCTGGGGGCTCACTGTGCACGCTCCGAAGCGGTTGGGGCTGGTCGGGACAGGGGGGTCGGGGCGGGCGCGGCCGGCGCGTCCGCCCCCGGTGGGTCGGGCGGCCAGCTCGACGCGTCACCGCGCCCGTCGCTCGCCGGATGGGCGTCGCCGACGGGCCCGGGACCGTCCGGGCCGCCGACCCCGGTGAGGTGCGACGCGCCCTCCTCGAGGAGGGTCCGGCCGAGCCGGGCCCCGATGTCGTCGGCCTCGCCGACCGGGCCGACGAGGGACCGGCGCAGCTCGACCGCCCCGTCGAGGGAGCCGACGAAGCCGCGCAGCGACAGCTCGGTGCCGTCCGCCCCCTCGACGACCTCGGCGAGGGCGCCGACGGGTGCGGTGCAGCCCGCCTCGAGGGTTCGCAGGAGGGCCCGCTCCGCGCTGACGCAGACACGGGTGTCCGGGTCCTCGAGGTCGGCGACCGCGGCGAGGACGTCGGCGTCGCCGTCCCGGCACTCGACGGCGAGGGCGCCCTGGCCGGGGGCGGGGAGGACCTGGATCGGGTCGAGGGTCTCGGTGACCTCACCGTCCCGGCCGACCCGGTTGAGACCCGAGCGGGCGAGGACGACCCCGTCGAGCTCGCCGGCGCGAACCTTGCCGATCCGGGTCCCGACGTTCCCCCGGATGTCCCGGGTCTCGATGCCGAGGCCGAGGGCGGCGATCTGCGCCCGCCGCCGCGGCGAGCCGGTCCCGACGACGGAGCCGGCGGGGAGCTCGGCGAGGGTGAGGCCGTCCCGGGCGACGAGCGCGTCCCGGGGGTCCTCGCGGACGGGGACGGCGGCGACGACGAGCCCCGGTTCCGGGGCCGTGGGGAGGTCCTTGAGGGAGTGGACGGCGAGGTCGACCCGGCCGTCGGTGAGCGCGGTCCGCAGGGCGCTCGCGAAGACTCCGGTCCCGCCGATCGTCGCGAGCGACGCCGTCGAGGTGTCGCCCTCGGTGACGATCTCGACGAGCTCGACGGTGTGCCCGAGCGCGCGCAGGCGGGCCGCGACCCACTCGGACTGGGTCCGCGCGAGGGCGCTGCGTCGGGTGCCGAGGCGGAGGGTCGTCATCGGTCACCTCCCGGGTCTGCCGGCGGCCTCGAGACCGAGGCGACGTCGTGCGGCCCGAGGTCGAAGAGCTCGTTGATCGCCTCGGCGTACTGTCCGATGCGGCCGTCGACGGCCATCTCCTTGACCCGGACGGTCGGGGTGTGGAGGAGCTTCTCGACGACCCGGTGGACGGCGAGCTGGATCTCGGCGCGGTCGACGTCGGTGAGGTGGGGGGTGCGCTGCGCGAGCCGCGCCATCTCCTTGTCGACGACCTCGGCCGCCCGGTGCCGCAGGGCGGCGACCGTCGGCCCGGCCCGGTCCGCCGCCCGGGCGGTGAGGAACGCGGCGACCTCGCCGGTGACGAGGTCCCTGGCGGCCTGCACCTGCGGCGTCACCGACGAGCCGGCGAGGTCCTCGCCGAGGTCGGCGAGCCCGCACCGGGAGACCCCCGAGAGCGAGTCGACCTCCGGCGCGACGTCGTGCGGGAGGGCGAGGTCGACGTACGCTTGCGGTCGCCCCCCACGCACGACCTGCGCGTCCGCGGCGGCCGCGAGGTCGACGACGAGCCCGGTCGAGCCCGTGCTCGAGATGACGACGTCGGCCGTCCCGAGGGCGCGGTCGAGCGCAGCGAGCGGGAGGGAGCGGCCGCCCAGACGGGCGGCGAGCTCGGCGCCCTTGGCCGCGGTGCGGTTGACGACGACGAGTGAGCCGACGCCGGCCCGGGCGGCCGTCGTCGCGGCGAGCGCGCTCATCCCGCCGGCCCCGATGACGAGGACGTCGAGGCCGGCGAGATCCCCGAGACGTGCCTCGGCGCGCTCGAGGCCGACCTCGACGAGGGACACGCTCACGGTGTCGATGGCCGTGTCGGAGTGGACCCGCTTGCCGACCCGCAGGGCCCGCTGGAACAGGCCGTTGAGGGCCTGGCCGACGTGGTCGAGCCCCTGGGCGCGACGGAGCGCTTCCCGCATCTGGCCGAGGATCTGGGACTCGCCGACCGCCATCGAGTCCAGCCCGGAGGCGACCGAGAACGCGTGCGCGATCGCCCGGTCCTCGTAGTGGACGTAGAGGTGGTCGGTGAGCTCGTCACGGACGACGCCGGTCACCTCGACGAGAGCATCGGTGAGGTCGGCGACCGCGCCGTGGAAGGTCACCGCCTCGGCGTAGAGCTCGGTCCGGTTGCACGTCGAGACGACGACGACCTCGGTGACGTTCTCGCTCGCCATCGCGTGCTCGGCGATGGCGGTGCGCTGCGGCTCGTCGAGCGCGACCGCCTCGAGAAGGGGGATCGGGGCGGTCTGGTGGGACATGCCGAGGGTGATGAGGCTCACGGGAGCACCTCCTGGAGGGCGGCAGAGCCGGAGAGCGCCTTGCGCTGCTCGTGGAAGGCGAGGATCTGCAGCTCCGTCGAGAGGTCGACCTTGCGGACGTCGACCCCGCCGGGGACGGCGAGGACGCACGGCGCGAAGTTGAGCACCGAGCTCACCCCGGCGGCGACGAGCTGGTCGCAGACGACCTGGGCCGAGCGGGCCGGGGTCGTGATGACCCCGATGGACAGCCCGCGGGTCTCGGCCAGCTCCGGCAGGGCCGCCATCGGCTCGACCCGCAGACCGGCGACCTCGTCGCCGATGACCCGCTCGTCCTCGTCGAGGAGGGCGACGATCTCGAAGCCCTTCGTCGCGAACCCGCTGTACGCCGCGAGCGCGCGGCCGAGGTTCCCCATGCCGACGATCGCGACCGCCCAGTCCTGGGTGAGGCCGAGGGCGCGGGAGATCTGGTACGCGAGGTGGTCGACGGCGTACCCGACGCCCCGGACGCCGTAGGACCCGAGGTAGGAGAGGTCCTTGCGGAGCTTCGCCGACCGGACGCCGGCCGCCTGGGCGAGCTCCTCGGAGGAGACCGACTCGATGCCGTGCGCCGCGAGTGTCGTCAGGGCGCGGAGGTACTCCGGGAGCCGAGCCACGGTGGCGTCCGGGATCCCCCGGCGCAGGTTCGGGTCGGCAGACACTCGAGTCACTGGCTCCTCTCGAGGTGACGTCCACCCCTGGCTGGGGCGGACGGGAGCACGTACCCGTGCCACATTACGCGTTTGTGAACCCATGCACAAAGTCACAAGCGGGCCGCCTGCGACGGGGCGCCCCCGTCCTCCTCCCCCCAGGCACGGTGGGGCGGGGTCAGCCGTGGAGCGCCCGCCGGAGCCGGGCGGCGTCGACCCGCCAGTAGTCGTGCTGGCGACCGTCGACGAGGGTGACGGGCACCTGCTCCGCATACGCCTCGAGGAGCTCGGCGTGGTCAAGGATGGAGACCTCCTCCCAGGCCACCCCGAGCTCGGCGGCGACCTCCGCGACGACGTCGCGGGCGACGTCGCAGAGGTGGCAGCCGGGACGGGAGAGCAGGCTGACCCGGGCGGAGGGCTCCCAGGGCACCGGCGGGTCCCCGCCCGTGACGCGCCCGGCACCGGCGCGACCCGGCATCAGAAGAACACCGACCGGCGCCGCATGAGGAGGGAGTACAGCGTCTGCTGGATCGTCTCGCGCACCTGGTCGGTGAGGTCGAAGACGAGCATGGGGTCCTCGGCCGCCGCCGGCCCGAGCGAGGCGGTCTCGAGGGGGGAGCCGAACTCGATGACCCACTTGCTCGGGAGCGGGACGAGCCCGAGCGGGCCGAGCCAGGGGAAGGTCGGGGTCACCGGCGCGTACGGCGTCCCGAGGAGGCGGGCGAGCGTCTTGACGTTCCCGATGAGGGGGTAGGTCTCCTCGGCACCGACGATCGAGCACGGGATGATCGGGACGGAGGTGCGCAGGGCCGCCGAGACGAAGCCGCCGCGGCCGAACCGCTGGAGCTTGTAGCGCTCGGAGAACGGCTTGCCCACGCCCTTGAACCCCTCGGGCCAGACCCCGACGAGCTCGCCGCGGGTGAGCAGCCGCTCCGCGTCGGTGTTCGCCGCGAGGGTGGCGCCGCTCTTGCGGGCGAGGTCGCCGACGACGGGGGTGGAGAAGACGAGGTCGGCGCCGAGCATCCGCAGGTAGCGGTGGCTCGGGTGCTCGTCGTGGACCGCGACCTGGGTCATGAGCGAGTCGAGCGCGACCGTCCCCGAGTGGTTGGCGACGATGAGCGCACCGCCCTCGGCGGGGATGTTCTCGATGCCCCGGACCTCGACCCGGAACCACGAGCGGTAGAGCGGCCGGAGCAGCGGGAGGTAGACGCTGTCGGTGAAGTCGCGGTCGAAGCCGAAGTCGTCGACGGTGTAGTCCCCGGTGACCCGGCGCCGGATGAGGGCGATGACCCGGGCGACCCGCTCCTCGACCTCCTCCGAGGACAGGCCGAGGGTCTGTCCGACCGAGCGCATCGCCCCGACGGCGACCTCGAGCATCTCGACGACACCAGGGGTGACCGAGGTCGACGTCGACACCGGCTCCGGCGGCTCGGGCGACGCGTCCGCGGGGACGACGCTGAGCCGGGCAGAGCCGGCCTCGGTGACGGCGGGCTCGCCCCGGCGGGACGCCCGGCTCGCCACCGGCGTCCCCGCGGCGGGGCGCCGCCCCGACCGCGCGGTCGTCGCCCGGCTCGCGACGGGGCGGGCCACCGGCCGGGGCCGGTGGGGGGCGGACGCGACCGGCTCGCTCTCCGTCGCCGGGGCGCCCGCCGCGGGAGGGGCAGCCCGGGCGCCGGTCGTCGGCGGTGTGGGGTCGGGCAGGAGCGGGGTGCTGCGCCGACGCGCCCGCTCGCCGGAGGCGCGGGCGGCGCCGGCTGCGACCGACCCGCCGGCTCCGGTCGCCTTCTGGCCCGGCCGTGGGGTCGCCCCTCCGGCTCCGCCCCGGGCTCCCCCGCGTCCCGCCGTGCCGGCGGTCCCCTTCGTCGCCATCAGTGGTCCTCCCCGTGGTGGATGAGCTGGGTCCCCGCGTGGACGGCGGTCGCGGCGGCGCCCACCGCGCTGCCGGTGGCCGTGGCGAGCCGGGACCCGAGGGTGTCGATGTGGGCCGCGAAGTCCGCGAACGCCTCCCTCGAGGAGTACTCCGGACGGAAGCCCATGACTTCGCGCATCCGGGAGGTGTCGAGGACGCGCCCGTGGGTGAGGAACGACACCTGGTCGGGGGAGAAGTCGATGAGGCCGGCGCCGCGGAGGAGCTGGGTGACGGTACCGGTCGCCGTCCGCGGGAGCGGGAGGAGGGGCCGTCCTGCGAGGGCCGCGGCCTGGGTGACGGTGACGACGCCGTCGCCGGCGATGTTCACCGTGCCGACGGGGGGGCCGGTCGTCGCGAGCGCGAGCGCCGCGACCGCGTCGTCCTCGTGGACGAACTGCAGCCGGGCGTCGAAGCCGAGCGGGGTCGGGACGACGGGGAGGCTGAAGTAGTCGGTGAGGGCGGTCCGGATCTCCGGGCCGATGATGTTCGCGAACCGGAGCATCACGATGTCGACGTCAGGCCGGCGGCGGGCGAAGCCGCGGACGTAGCCCTCGACCTCGACCGAGTCCTTGCCGAACCCGGTGCGGAGGAGCTCCTTGGCGCCCATGTCCTCGGTGAACAGCGCGGGGTCGCGTGGGCTCGAGCCGTAGACGGCGGAGGAGGACTTGATGACGAGCCGGCGCACGGTCGGCACCTTCTGGCAGGCGGCGAGGAGCTGCATCGTCCCGATGACGTTGATCTCCTTCTGGGCCCCCCGTCCGCCGGCGTTGAGGGGGGTGGCGATCACGCTCATGTGGACGACGGTGTCGACCGACGCGTCCGCGATGATCCGCCCGATCATGGGGCTGCGGATGTCCGCGCGGACGAACTCCGCCCGCCCGATGTCGTGCGGCGGCGGGACGACGTCGACGCCGATGATCCGCCCGACCGACGGGTCCTCGGACAGGCGGCGGGCGTACGCGCCGGTGACGTGCCGGGACACGCCGGTGACGAGGACGACGTCGGCCATCACCGGCCTCCTCGTCCTTGGGTCGTGGGTCGCTCACGCACGCGTGCAGCGTAACCGTGCCGGGCGGGGGTGACGCCACCCCGTCCCACCCTGCGCGGCGCATCCGACCCGTGACCCCCGGCACGCCAGCGGCCCCCGTCGGGACGGGGGCCGGTGACAGGTCGGACCGGAGCGGTCCTACTTCTTGTTGCGACGCTGGTGACGCGTCTTGCGCAGGAGCTTGCGGTGCTTCTTCTTCGCCATCCGCTTGCGGCGCTTCTTGATGACAGAGCCCATGGAGATCCTCAGTGTTGCCGTCGTGAACGTTCTCGGTGAAGGTGGCTGTCCCAGCCCACGTCTGTGCCTGGGCGCGGACGCCGCAGAGTCAGGGGGTCAGCCTATCGGGCGCCTCTCACGGCCCCCAAACCGGTGCGCCGGAGACGCGCTCCGCGGACGGCTCAGGCGGTGTCGACGAAGGAGGAGCGGAGGTAGTCGTGGACCGCGTCCTCGGGGACCCGGAAGGAGCGCCCGACCCGGATGGCCGGCAGGTCCCCCGCGTGCACCATCCGGTACACGGTCATCTTCGACACCCGCATGATCGCGGCGACCTCGGCCACGGTGAGGAACCGCACCTCGCCCAGCTGGCGGTCGTTCGACATGGCAACCGTGATCTCCTCCGCGCCCGCATCGCCGGTGGCTCCCGGCGGACGACTGCGTGCGCTCCCGGCAACCATAGAGGCTGATGTGGCGCTTGGGGAAGCGGGACGGAGGACCACATCCCGGATTGTCCAGCCGACACGCCGGGGGGGCGGGTGATGGGCGGGCGTCAGTCGAAGTAGGCGTCGAGCGCGTGGTGGGCGAAGACGGCCTCGCGGGTCGCCATGATCGCCCGGTCGACCTCGCTGTGCGGGTTGTACCCCATCGCCCACGGCTGGACCCAGATCGGGCCCTCGGCGGGGTCGAGGTCCCCCATCCGGGAGGGCGCCACCCGGCCGAGGCTCTCGAGCACGTGCTCGCGCCAGCCCTCGGGGACGGCGGCGGTGAGCGGGATGGGCTCGTGGGCGGCGATGGCCGTGAGGTGGGTCCAGCTCCGGGGGACGACGTCGACGAGCTCGTAGCCCCCTCCCCCGAGCGCGACCCAGCGCCCCCCACTCACCTCGTGGGCGAGCCGGTGGAGACGGTCCATCGCGGTGCGCTGGGCGTCGACCGAGACGGCCATGTGGGCGAGGGGGTCCTGGACGTGGGTGTCGCACCCGTGCTGGGTGACGACGACCTGCGGCTCGAAGTGGCGGACGACGGGCAGGAGCCCCGACTCGATCGCCCGCAGCCACGCGGAGTCGCCGGTCCCGGGGGGGAGAGCGACGTTGACGGCGTACCCCGTGGCGGCCGGACCGCCGGTGTCGCCGGGCCACCCGGACCCGGGGAAGAGGACCCGGCCGCTCTCGTGGACGGACGCGGTGAGAACCCGCGGGTCGTCCCAGAACATCCGCTCCACGCCGTCGCCGTGGTGGACGTCGACGTCGACGTAGGCGACCCGCTCGACGCCGTGGTCGAGGAGCCACTGGATCCCCACGCCGATGTCGTTGTAGATGCAGAACCCCGACGCCGTCGCCGGCATCGCGTGGTGGAGCCCGCCGCAGAAGTTCACGCCGTGGGCGGTCTCGCCCTCCCACACCTGGCGGCACATCTCGACGGTCCCGCCGACGATGCGGGCGCTCGCCTCGTGCATGCCGGGGAACGCCGGGTCGTCGTCGGTGCCGAGCCCGTAGGAGGGGTCGGCGAGCTCGGGGTCCTTCGAGGCGACTCGGACGGCGGCGATGTAGCCGCGGTCGTGGACGGTGGCGAGGAGGTCGTCGTCGGCGGCGGGCGGGTTGACGCGCGCGACGTGCCGGAAGAGTCCGAAGGCGTCGCAGAGACGAGCGGTGAGGTCGAGGCGGACGGGGTGCATCGGGTGGCCGGGACCGAAGTCGTAGCGGGTGAAGCTCTCGTCCCAGATGACCCGCGCCTGTGCGACCATGCCCGGCACGCTACCCCCCCGTTAGGCTCGGGGGACCGCAGAACCGACCCCTTCGGAGGGACGCATGCCCAAGAACCGGCTCTACGACGACGACGTGCTCGTCATCGGGCTCGGGCGCTTCGGCGCGGCCGCGGCCATCGAGCTGCAGCGGCTGGGTCACCGGGTCTTCGCCATCGAGAAGGACGCGGCGCTCGCCGAGTCCTTCCTCGGCCGGGTGAGCAAGATCACCCAGGCCGACGCCAGCCTCACCTCGGTGCTCGACGAGGTCAAGGCCCAGAACTTCCGGCTTGCGGTCGTCGGGATCGGCTCCTCGATCGAGGCCTCGGTCCTCGCGTCGGCGAACCTCGTCGACGCGGGGGTGCCGTCGATCTGGGCGAAGGCCCTCACCCCCGAGCACGCCCGGATACTCGCCCGGATCGGGGTCCACCACGTCATCTCGCCCGAGGCCGAGTCGGGGCGGCGGGTCGCCCACCTCGTCAACGGCAAGCTCATGGACTACATCGAGTTCGACGACGACTTCGCCATCGTCAAGATGCAGCCGCCGCAGGAGGCGATCGGGTTCACGCTCGGCCAGAGCCAGATCCGGAGCAAGTACGGCGTCACCGTCGTCGGCGTGAAGTCGCCCGGCGAGGACTTCTCCTACGCCACCCCGGAGACGAAGGTCTCCGCCCACGACACCCTCATCGTCTCGGGCCCGACGCAGCTCCTCGAGAAGCTCGCCGCGCGCCCCTGAGGGAGGGGCCCACGGGCCCGGTCGCCCGGGTGGCGGGCGCTCAGAGGGTCGGGAGGCTCCCCCGGTCCGCGCCGAGCGGGAGGATCATCGCGATCTCCTCCTCGCCGTCCTCCTCGCTGCGCACCCGCATCGGCCGTCGGCTGTCGGTGGGTCGGAACCCGAAGCTGCTCGCGAAGGCCACGGCGCGTCCGTTGTCGGTGCCCACCCAGTACGCGACATGGCCGAACCCGCGGTTGCGGGCGTGCTCGGCGCCCGCCTTGACGAGGCTGGCGGCGACCCCGTGCCCCCGCCAACCGGGGGCGACCCAGAGGCCGAAGAGCTCCCCGAGCTCGACCCCGCTGTCCCCCTCGACCGTTCCGAGGCTCGCGACGCCGACGGCCTTGCCGTCGGCCTCGGCGAGCAGGCGCTCCGAGCGGGTCATCCTCGCTCGCCAGAGGTCCTCGTCGTACTCGGACTCCTTCTCGAAGGTCGCGACGAAGGCCTCCGGCGACTCCTTGAGCGCGGAGAGCCGGACCGAGCGGTACTGCTCCCACTCGTCCTCGGTCAGGGCGCGCACGGTGATCTCGCTCATGCGGACACTCTCCCACGGAACACGACCGCACGGAGGCCCCGGGTGACCGGGGGAAGGCCCCTGCGGGCCGCCCGGCCGCTCACTCCCCCGACAGCTCGTGGGAGCGCGCCGCGGCCGCCTCGATCGCCGTGACGAAGGCGGCCCTGACCTTGTGGTCGTCGAGCTGGCGGAGGGCGGCCGCGGTCGTCCCGCCGGGTGACGTCACCTGCTCGCGGAGGACGGTGGGGTGCTGGCCGGTCTCCTTGATCATCGTCGCGGCGCCGTAGAGGGTCTGGACGACGAGCTCGGTGGCCGTGGCCCGGGGCAGGCCGAGGACGACACCGGCCTCGATCATCGCCTCGACGACGTAGAAGACGTACGCCGGCCCGGACCCGGAGATCGCGGTGACGGCGTCCTGGTGGCCCTCGGGGACGTCGACGACGCGTCCGCACGAGCTCATGAGCTCGACCGCCTCGGCGAGGTGGGCGTCGGTGCAGTGGGTCCCCCGGCTCACCGCGGCCATGCCCTGGTCGACGAGCGCCGGGGTGTTCGGCATGACCCGGACGACCGAGCTGCCCTCGGGCAGGCCCGCCTCGAGGAACCGCGTCGTGATGCCCGCGGCGAGGCTGACGACGAGGTTGCCGGGGCGGACGTGCCCGTGGATCTCGCCGAGAAGGGCCGCCATGTCCTGGGGCTTGACGACGAGGACGAGCGTCTCGGCGCACTCGGCGGCGGCCGCGTTGCCGAGCACACGGACCCCGTAACGCGCCTCGAGCTCGGCGGCCCGGTCGGCGCGCCGCTCGGTGATGACGAGGTCGCTCGTCGGGCGCCCGGACCGGATGAGCCCGGAGAGCAGCGTCTCCCCCATGACCCCGGCCCCGAAGATCGCCACGGTTCCCACGGCCCTCGCCTCCGTCCTCGTGCTCGCCCGGCCCCGGTGGCTCGGTCCCGCGCCCCCGACCCTAGAGGACCCGGCGGTGCCGGCGCAGGACCTCTCAGCCCTTCGAGACGAGCGAGCGGAGGAAGAACACCGCGTTCGCCGGGCGCTCGGCCATCCGGCGCATGAGGTAGCCGTACCACTCCTCGCCGTAGGGGACGTACACCCTGATCTGGTCCCCGCGGTCGGCAAGCCGCTTCTGCTCGTCGGGACGGATCCCGAAGAGCATCTGGTACTCGAACGTGTGCGGCTCGCGCTCGTGGTGGGCGGCGAGGGCCCCGGCGATCTCGACGAGGCGGGGGTCGTGGCTCGCGACCATGGGGTACCCGTCCCCGGCCATGAGGACCTTGAGGCAGCGGACGTAGGAGAGGTCGACCTCGCGCTGGGAGGGGAACGCGACCGCCTCCGGTTCGTTGTAGGCGCCCTTGCACAGCCGGACCCGGCTGCCCGCACCGGCGAGGTCGCGGCAGTCCGCCTCGGTCCGGCGCAGGTACGCCTGGAGGACGGCGCCGACCCACGGGAAGTCCTGGCGGAGCTCGTGGAGGGTCGCGAGGGTCGCGTCCGTCGTCGAGTGGTCCTCCATGTCGAGCGTCACCGTCGTCCCGGCCTCGGCCGCGGCGGCACAGATCCGGCGGGCGTTGTCGAGGGCGATCTCGTCGCCGTCCGCCCCGAGGGCCTGACCGACGGCGCTGAGCTTGACGCTGACCTCCCCCATCCCGTGCTGGCTGAGGTCCTGCTCGGCGAGGGCGCCGAGGAGCTCGACGTAGCGCGCCGTCGTCCGGGACGCCTGCTCCCGGTCGGTCGTGTCCTCGCCGAGGTAGTCGACGGTCGCGAGCCGGTTCGTCACACGGAGGTCGGCGACGGCGCGGACCACGTCCTCGGTGTGGGTGCCTGGGACGTAGCGCCGGACGACGGCGCGGCTCACCGGGGTGCTCTCGATGCCTCCTCGGACGAACGACGACGACGACAGCTGGAGCATTGCACTTCGGAGCAGGTCACTGGGTTCCACGGGACTCCTTCGTCGCGGACCCGACGGGCGCGGCGCCTCGCGCGGGCCGCCGGACGGTTCGGTGGGACGGTTTCATGGGTCGTCGCCGGTGACAGGCTAACGGGGGAGCCGGACCGACACGGCCGCGGGCCGCACCGTCCACGTCCGGGCGGCGACCGGCTCGGAGAGCTCGCCGTCGGCGTTGTACCGGAACCTCGCCCCGTTCCTCGCCCGGATCGTCACGGTCCGGCCGGCCAGGCTGACGACGTCGCGGTGGCGCTCGTGGGTGCCGCGGGCCAGCCCGGCGCCGTACCGGAACCGGGAGAGCGGGCCGACGGCGTGCGAGACGATGACCTCGACCCGGCCGTCCCCGGGCTCGGCGTCGGGAGCGAGCTCGGCGAAGCCGCCGATGGTCCTCCCGTTGGCGATGCCGACCTGGAGGACCCGTGCACCCTCGCAGACGCGCCTGCCGTCGACGTCGATGTCGACCGGCCACCCCCGGGTGGCCATCGCGGCGAGGAACGCGCCGACGGCGTACCCGATCTTGCCGAGGCCGACGGCGCCGAACGCGGCCTTGTACGGGGCGGCCCGCTCGGCCGCCTCGGCCCCGACCCCGACGTGGACGGCGTTGACGACGAGCGAGCCGGCGTCGTCCTCGACGAGGTCGACCCGGCACGTCCGGCCGGCGAGGACGACCTCGGCGGCGGCGGCGGCGTCGAGGGGGATCCCGGCCGCGCGGGCGAAGTCGTTGCCGGTGCCGAGCGGGATGAGACCGAGGACCGTCCCATGAAGGTCGTCGAGGGCGGCGAGCGCCGCGACGGCGGCGTGGAGGCTTCCGTCGCCCCCGGCGACGACGACGTCCCGCTCCTCCCGGTGGCGAAGCACGTCCCGCAGCTCCTCCGGCCCGCCGGGCGCGCGGACCTCGACGTCGGCCCCGGCACGCCGGAGTGCGTCGGCGGCGTCGGCGGCGGTCGCCTCGCCGGCGCTGCCGGCGTCGGCGTTGGTGATCAGGAGGATCCGGGCCATGCCGGAGAACCTACCCGTCGGGGCCGGCAGGGCCGGCAGGGGACGGCCGGTCCCGGCCGGGGCTCAGGGGGTGCGTCGGCGGAGGGTGAGGCTGCCGAGCAGGAGCGCGACGACGACCCACCCGAGGATGATCGTGAGGTCACCGGCGATCGCGCCCCAGGGGCTCGCGGTCGAGGCGACCGTCTTCATCGCGTCGACGGCGTAGGAGAGCGGGAGGAGGTCCGAGACCGCGGAGAGGAAGGCCGGCATGGCGTCGCGGGGGACGATGAGGCCGCAGAGGAGGAACTGGGGGAGGACGAACGCGGGCATGAACTGGACCGCCTGGAACTCGGTCCGGGCGAACCCGCTCGCGAGGAGGCCGAGGGCCGTCCCGAGGACGGCGTCGAGGACGGCGACGACGCCGAGCGCGAGGAGCGGGCCGGCGACGTCGAGCCCGCACACCCACACGGCGAACGACGTCGCGACGAGCGCCTGGAGGATGGCCATGACCCCGAACGCGACGGCGTACCCGACCATGAAGTCGGCCTTGCCGATGGGGGTCGTGAGGAGCCGTTCGAGGGTGCCGGACGTTCGCTCGCGCAGGGTCGCGACCGACGTGATGATGAACATGACGACGAACGGGAAGACGCCGAGGAGGGCGGCGCCCGTGCGGTCGAAGTACGGGGTCCCGACGAAGACCCAGGCGAGCAGCCCGAGGAGGACGCACGGGACGACGAGCATGAGACCGATGGTCCGGGGGTCCGCCCGGAGCTGGCGGAGGACGCGGACGGCGGTGAGCAGGGTGAGCCGGGGGCTCATCCACCCGCTCTCGCGCCGGTGACGCGGGTGGCGGCGGCTGTGGAGCAGCGGGCGGGCGGTCGTCACGCCGCCGCCTCGTCGATGAGGTGGAGGAACGCGGCCTCGACGTCCGGGGTCCCGGTCCGGGCGAGCAGCTCGGGCAGGGTGCCGTCGGCGAGGATCTCCCCCTCGCGCAGGAGGAGGAGCCGGTCGCACCGGGTCGCCTCGTCCATGACGTGGCTCGACACGAGCAGTGACGTGCCGGTGGCGGCGAGGCGGTGGAAGAGGGCCCAGAGGTCCCGGCGGAGCACGGGGTCGAGCTCGACCGTCGGCTCGTCGAGGACGAGGAGCTCGGGGTCTCCGACGAGGGTCGCGGCGAGCCCCACCCGGGCCCGCTGGCCGCCCGAGAGCCGGTCGACCCGGGACCCGGCGTGCGAGCCGAGGTCGACCGCGTCGATCGCCCGCTCCGCGGCGGCGTCCGGGTCGTCGGTCGTGACGACGGCGGCGAAGTACCGGACGTTCTCACGGACGGTGAGGTCGTCGTAGACGCTCGGGCTCTGGGTGAGGTATCCCACCCGGGCGCGCAGGTCGGCCGACCCCGCCGGCCGACCGAGGACCGTCACCGTGCCGGACTCGATGACCTGGACGCCGACGAGGGAGCGGATGAGGGTCGACTTGCCGCTGCCGCTCGGGCCGAGGAGGCCGACGACCTGTCCGCGCGGGACCTGCAGGTCGAGCCCGGGAAGGACGACCCGGCCGCCGCGGACGACCCGCAGCGCCTCCACCTCGACCGCCCACCGGGCGTCACCCGTCATGCGTCGACGGTAGGGACGGGAAGCGTCGGGGCGCAAGGGACCTCGGTCAGGGGTCACCCACGCGCCTCGGGTCATCCGACGAGGGAGCCCTGCCCGGTCGGCCCGACCCGGGTGGCGAGCACCTCGACGGACGCCGACGCGACCGCGGGGAGGGCCATGACGTACCGGGCGACGGCGAGCCCGACGAGCTGGGAGGCGACGAGCCCGGAGGCGAGCTCCGAGCCGGGGTCGCCCCCGGGGCGGACGCGGGCGAGGCCCGCCCGAACACCTCGCGAACGAGGAAGTCCCGCAGCATCCGCATCGCCTCGTCGTGGGTGACCGCGGAGCGGAGGAGGGCGACGATGCGTGGGTCGAGGTCCGGGCGGTCCCAGACGGTGAGGAAGGTCCGACCGCGCGGGCTCATCCGGCCCCGTCCCGCCGGACCGGGCGGGTCGTCGGCCGGCTTACCGTCCGCCCCGGCGCCGGAGGGCGGTCGCGAGGTGGAGCCGGGCGAACGCGAGCGCCTCGGCGAGGTCCTCCTCGCGCTCGGCGGGGCCGAGCCGGCGGGTACCGACCTCGACGACGACGCTGCCGGTGTACCTCCGCTCCGCGAGCCGCCCGAGGACCTCGCCGCAGGGCTGTCCGCCCCGGCCCGGGACGAGGTGCTCGTCCCGGACCGACCCGGAGCCGTCGGCGAGGTGGAGGTGAGCGAGCCGGGGCCCGAGCTCGTCGACCATGGCGAGGGCGTCCGAGCCGGCCGTCGCCGTGTGCGAGAGGTCGACGGTGACGTGGTCGTAGGGCTGCGGGACGGGGTCCCAGTGCGGGAGGTAGGCCTGCATCTCACGGGCACGGGCGCGCCACGGGAACATGTTCTCGACGGCGATCGCGACACCCGAGTCGTGCTCGCGCAGCGCGACGCCGTCGACGAACCCGGCCGCGTACTCGCGCTGCCACCGGAACGGGGGGTGGGCGACGACGGTGCGCGCGCCGACCTCCCGGGCGAGCTCGACCGACCGGTCGATCTTCGTCCACGGGTCGGGCCCCCAGACGCGCTGGGTGAGCAGGAGGGTCGGCGCGTGGATCGAGACGACGGGGAGGCCGTGGAGCTCGGAGAGGGCCTCGAGCGCCCCAGCCTCCTGGGTGACCGGATCGGTCCAGACCATGACCTCGACGCCGTCGTAGCCGAGACGGGCGGCGATGTCGAACGCGGTCGCGCACGACTCCGGGTACACCGATGCGGTCGACAGGGCGACGGGGGCCCTCGGCACGGACACCGCTTCGGTCATGGGAGGAGCGTAGATCAGCCGCCTGCGACCGACAGCGGCGACGTAGGGTGGCGGCGTGCCCGAAGCCCCGCTCGACATCCCCCGGGTCTGGGTCGAGTTCCCGGACCCGGGAGACGACGCCCAGCGGTTCCGCTGCGACCTCACCTGGCTCACGTCGAGCTGGCGGTGCATCTTCGGCGAGGGCTGCCCCGGGATCTATGCCGACCGCCCCGACGACGGGTGCTGCACCCTGGGGGCGCACTTCACCGACGAGGACGACGTCGAGCGCGTCCGGGTCGTCGCCGAGGCGCTCGGCCCGGACGAGTGGCAGCACCACCCGGGGTCGACGCGGCTGGAGGCGTGGACCGAGGAGGAGGACGGGGAGACGAAGACCGCGGTCGTCGACGGCGCCTGCATCTTCCTCAACCGTCCCGGCTTCGCCGGGGGCTTCGGGTGCGCGCTGCACCGGCACGCCGTCCGGACCGGGGTCGGCGCGCACACGGCCAAGCCCGACGTCTGCTGGCAGCTCCCGGTCCGGCGGACCTACCGGATGGTCGAGCACCCGGACGGGTCCGCGGTCCTCGAGATCTCCATCGGCGAGTACGACCGCCGGGGCTGGGGTCCCGGCGGGCACGACCTCGACTGGTACTGCTCGTCGAACAGCGACGCCCACGTCGGCGCCGACCCCGTGTACGTCGGGTCGCGGGACGAGCTCGTCGAGCTCATGGGCGCCGAGGGGTACGCCGAGCTCGCGGCGCGCTGCGACGCCCACCTCGCGACCGTCCGGGCGTCGCGGGGCGCCGGGCCCGGGGGACGGGCGCTCCTCCCCCTCCTCGTCCATCCCGCGACCCTCGACGCCGAGCGATCGGTCGGCCGGCGGTGACCCCGGGCCCGGCGACCCGGCCGCCGGGACTCGGCGCCGCGCGGACGCGCGGTGGCGCCACGGGGGCGCGGGTCACCGGGGCCCGAGCCGCGAGTACGGGACCCGCGCGATCTCGCGGATCTCGCCGAGCAGCCCCCACTCGTCCCGACCGAGCCGGGAGAGCGGGTTGAGACGGCGGACGTCGACGTAGGGGACCCCGCCGGTGAGGTCGAGGAGGCTCTCGTCGACCGCTGCGTGGAGGACCTCGCCGACGACGACGAGGCAGTTGCCGGTGGGTCGGACCTCGTGGAGCCGACACTCGAGGGCGACCGGGGACTCCGCGACGCGGGGCACGGCGACGGTCACCGACGGCTCGCGGGTGAGGCCGACGGCGTCGAACTCGCTGACGTCCCGGGGGTAGTCGGTCCCGGTCGCGTTGACCTGCTCGAAGAGCGGCTCCGGGGTGACGTTGACGACGAACTCGCCCGTCTCCTCGATGTTCGTCACCGAGTCCTTCCGGCCGACCGAGGTGAACTGGACCATCGGCGGCCTCGAGCTGACGACGGTGAAGAACGAGTGCGGGGCGAGGTTGTCCACCCCGGCGGCCGACCGCGAGCTCACCCACGCGATCGGGCGCGGCACGACGGCGGAGGTGAGCAGACGGTACGCCGCGGAGCCGCCGAGGGCGTCCGGGCCGGTCAGGGGGAGGTCGTGCCGCATGCCGCGACGCTACCTGTCGGTGCCCTCGCCTACTGTCGCGGTCATGGCCTCGAAGACCTCCCGCTCCCCCGCCTACCGCTGCTCCGAGTGCGGCTGGACGACGGTGAAGTGGGTCGGCCGCTGCGGGGAGTGCCAGGCGTGGGGCAGCGTGGGCGAGGTCGGCGCGGCCCCGCCGCGCACGACCGCGGCGGCCGTCGTCGACCGCCCGGCGATCCCGATCGGGGACGTCGACGTCCGCCGGGCCGAGGCCCGGAGCACGGGGGTCCCCGAGTTCGACCGGGTCCTCGGCGGCGGGCTCGTCCCCGGTGCCGTCGCCCTCGTCGCCGGGGAGCCCGGCATCGGCAAGTCGACCCTCCTCCTCGACGTCGCCGCCCGGGCGGCCCGCACCGGCCAGACGGTCCTCTACGTCAGCGGCGAGGAGTCGGCGGCCCAGGTCCGCAGCCGGGCCGAGCGGATCGAGGCGATGGCCCGCACCCTCTACCTCGCCTCGGAGACCGACCTCGCGACCGTTCTCGGGCAGGTCGACGCGGTGGAGCCCGACCTCCTCGTCGTCGACTCGGTCCAGACCGTCGCGAGCGGTGACGTCGAGGGCTCCGCGGGGAACGTCAGCCAGGTCCGCGAGGTCGCCGCCTCGCTCATCCAGGTCGCGAAGTCGCGCGGGATCTCGACCCTCCTCGTCGGGCACGTCACCAAGGACGGGTCGATCGCCGGGCCCCGGGTCCTCGAGCACCTCGTCGACGTCGTCGTCCAGTTCGAGGGTGAGCGGCACTCCCGGCTCCGGCTCGTCCGGGCGGTGAAGAACCGCTACGGCCCGACCGACGAGGTCGGCTGCTTCGACCTCTCCGACGTCGGGATCGTCGGGCTCGCCGACCCGAGCGGGCTCTTCCTCTCCCACCGGACCGTCGAGGTCCCCGGCACGTGCGTCACGGTGACCCTCGAGGGGCGCCGTCCGCTCGTCACCGAGGTCCAGGCGCTCGTCGCCCCCTCGCACATCCCCACCCCGAGAAGGACGACGAGCGGGCTCGACGGGTCCCGGGTCGCGATGATCTGCGCGGTCCTCGCCCAGCGCGCCGGCGCTCCCATCCACGGCTGCGACACCTACCTCTCGACGGTCGGCGGCGCCCGGGTCACCGAACCGGCGAGCGACCTCGCCGTCGCCCTCGCCATCGCCTCCGCCCTTCGGGAGGCCCCGCTCGGTCCCGGGACGCTCGCCGTCGGCGAGGTCGGCCTCGCCGGGGAGATCCGTCCGAGCACCGGGGTGAGCCGCCGCCTGGCCGAGGCGGCCCGGCTCGGCTTCCGGACCGCCTACGTCCCGACCGGCGTCCTCGGCAGCGGCCCGACCCCGGAGTCGATGCGGGTCGTCGAGGTGCCCGACCTGCGGACCGCGGTGGGCGCGGCCGTCCTCGACGCCGAGTCCACGCGGTGAACACCTCGACGCCATCGGAGCCAAACTCCACAGAATCGTGACCATGACGTGTCAGCCTCGCCGACCGTGGTTCCCCGGACCGTCGTTAGACTCCCGGCCAGACGCGACCAGCGGCGACCGCCGCACCACTCGAGGAACCGCCCGTGCAGATCAACGATGACGAGCTCTTCCGTGCGACGATCGCCGCGGTCGCTCCCGGCACCGGGCTGCGCGACGGCCTCGAGCGGATCCTCCGGGGCAGCACCGGCGCGCTCATCGTCCTCGGGTCGGGCCGGACCGTCGACGAGCTGTGCACCGGCGGGTTCCCGCTCGACATCGAGTTCTCGGCCACCCGGCTGCGCGAGCTCGCGAAGATGGACGGGGCGATCGTCGTCGACCGCGACGTCACCCGGATCGTCCGGGCCGCGACCCAGCTCGTGCCCGACCCCTCGATCGAGACGAGCGAGTCGGGCACCCGGCACCGCACGGCCGAGCGGGTCTCGAAGCAGACCGGGCTCCCCGTCGTCTCGGTGAGCCAGTCGATGCGGATCATCGCCCTCTACGTCGCCGGCCGTCGGCACGTCCTCGAGGACTCGACCGCGATCCTCTCGCACGCCAACCAGGCCCTCCAGACCCTCGAGCGCTACAAGTCGCGGCTCGACGAGGTCACCGGCACCCTCTCCGCCCTCGAGATCGAGGACCTCGTCACCGTCCGCGACGTCGCGAGCGTCATCCAGCGTCTCGAGATGGTCCGCCGGATCAGCGCCGAGATCAGCGGCTACGTCGTCGAGCTCGGCGTCGACGGCCGGCTCCTCACCCTCCAGCTCGAGGAGCTCACCGCGGGCCTGAGCAACGACCTCGAGTGGGTCATCCTCGACTACATCGACGAGGGACGCGAGTCGCTCACCGTCGCACAGGCGATCGGCAACCTCATGGAGCTCGACGCGACCGAGCTCGTCGACCAGGGGGCGTGCGCGAAGGCCCTCGGGTTCACGACGGTCGGTGACGCCCTCGACTCGGCGGTGAGCCCGCTCGGCTACCGGCTCCTCAGCAAGGTCCCCCGGCTCCCCGGGGCGATCGTCACCCGGCTAGTCCTCCACTTCGGGAGCCTCCAGAAGCTCCTCGCCGCGAACATCGACGACCTCATGCAGGTCGACGGGGTCGGCGAGGGCCGGGCCCGGCTCGTCCGCGAGGGACTGTCACGGCTCGCGGAGACGAGCATCCTCGAGCGCTACGTGTGAGCCCGGGTGCCCCGGTGAGCCCCGAACCGGCCGCGTTGCACGCGCGCGTCCTCGACTGGTACGCCCGGCACGCCCGCGTCCTCCCGTGGCGGGATCCGGAGTGTTCGCCGTGGGGGGTCTTCCTCTCCGAGGTCATGTCGCAGCAGACCCCGATCGCCCGGGTCGAGCCCGCCTGGCGCGAGTGGATGGCGCGGTGGCCGTCCCCGGCCGACCTCGCCGCCGCCGCCCCCGGGGATGCCGTCCGGGGGTGGGGACGCCTCGGGTACCCGCGGCGGGCGCTGCGCCTCCACGAGGCGGCCGGCGCGATGGTCGAACGCCACGGCGGTGAGGTCCCCGACGACGTCGAGGCGCTGCTCGCCCTCCCGGGCGTCGGACCGTACACCGCCGCGGCGGTGGCCTGCTTCGCGTTCGGCCGGCCCGTCCCCGTCGTCGACACGAACGTCCGCCGGGTGCTCGCCCGGGCCGTCACCGGCACCGCGAACGCGCCGGTGTCCCCGACCCGGGTCGAGACCGCGCTCGCGGCCCGGGTCCTTCCCCTCGAGGTCGAGGCCGCGACGACGTGGAACGTCGCCGTCATGGAGCTCGGGGCGCTCGTCTGCACCGCGCGGGCCCCTCGCTGCGGGCAGTGCCCCGCCGCCGGCGCGTGCGCCTGGAACCTCGCCGGAAGACCGGCCCACGAGGGCCCGCGTCGCCGCGGCCAGGCCTGGCACGGCACCGACCGCCAGGTCCGCGGCCGGATCCTCCAGACCCTCCGCGAGGGTGCCGACCCACTCCCCAGCGCCGAGCTCCTCGCGGTGTGGCCGGACGACGCCGCCAAGGCCGAGCGCTGCCTCGCCTCCCTCGTCGAGGACGGCCTCGTCGAGCCCGGGCCGGCCGGGCGGTTCCAGCTGCCCGCGTGAGCGGATCCGCGGGACCGGTCGCTCGCGGACGGTCTCCTCGCGCGGGGGCCCGGCTCAGAGGGTCCGGAGCATCCGGGTGTTGCCGAGCGTGTTCGGCTTGACCCGCTCGAGGTCGAGGAACTCGGCGACCCCCTCGTCGTAGGAGCGCAGGAGCTCGGCGTACACCTCGGGGTCGACGGCCTGCTCCTCGATGGGCACGAAGCCGTGCCGGCCGAAGAACCCGGTCTCGAAGGTGAGGCAGAACAGCCGCGACACCCCGAGCTCCCGGGCGTCCTCGACGAGCGCCTCGAGGAGGGCGCCGCCGACACCCCGCCCGGCGACGGCCGCGTCGACGGCGAGGGTGCGGATCTCCCCGAGGTCCTCCCACATGACGTGGAGGGCGCCGCACCCGACGACGTCACCGTCGGCCCCGAGCGATGCGACCCGGAAGTCCTGGACGGCCTCGTAGTACTGGACGGCCTCCTTGGCGACGAGGACCCGGGCCTCGGCGAGGGGCTGGACGAGCCGGCGGACCGCGCGGACGTCGACGGTGCGGGCCCGGCGCACCCGGATGTCGGAGGTGCGGGCGTCGGGGGGCGCGGGCTCGGTCACGGTCGTCAGGGTAGGCGGGGGCGTTCCGGGCACGACAGCGGGGCCGGACCCGAGGGTGCGGCCCCGCTGTCGTGGGGGTGGCTCGGGCGGGGTCAGCCCGCCCGGGGCGTCACTCGGCCGGGCCGTCCCCGGCCTCGACGAGCGGGACCTCGATCCCGTGGGCGTGCGGCGTCCCGGTGAAGGTGAAGCTCTCGGCCTTGCCCTCGCCCTCGGTGCCGACGGCGACGATCTCGCCGGACGTCAGCTCGCCGAAGAGGATCTTCTCGGAGAGGACGTCCTCGATCTCCCGCTGGATCGTCCGGCGCAGCGGACGCGCGCCGAGGACGGGGTCGTACCCCTTCTTCGCAAGCAGCTTCTTCGCGTCGCCGGTGAGCTCGAGGCCCATGTCCTTGTCCTTGAGCCGGCTGTCGAGCTTGGCGATCTCGAGGTCGACGATCTGGACGATCTCGTCCTGGGTCAGCTGCGGGAAGACGATGGTGTCGTCGACGCGGTTGAGGAACTCCGGCCGGAAGTGCTGCTTGAGCTCGTCCTGGACCTTGTTCTTCATCCGCTCGTACCCGCTCTTGCTGTCGCCGCCGGGGGTGAACCCGAGCGAGACGCCCTTGGCGATGTCCCGGGTCCCGAGGTTGGTCGTCATGATGATGACGGTGTTCTTGAAGTCGACCATCCGACCCTGGGAGTCGGTGAGCCGGCCGTCCTCGAGGACCTGGAGGAGGGAGTTGAAGATCTCCGGGTGGGCCTTCTCGACCTCGTCGAAGAGGACGACGGAGAACGGCTTGCGGCGCACCTTCTCGGTGAGCTGGCCGCCCTCCTCGTACCCGACGTACCCGGGCGGGGAGCCGAACAGCCGCGAGACCGTGTGCTTCTCGGAGTACTCCGACATGTCGAGCTGGATGAGCGCGTCCTCGTCCCCGAAGAGGAACTCGGCGAGCGTCTTCGCGAGCTCGGTCTTGCCGACCCCGGTGGGCCCGGCGAAGATGAACGACCCGCCGGGGCGACGGGGGTCCTTGAGCCCGGCGCGGGTCCGCCGGATCGCCTGGGAGAGCGCCTTGATGGCGTCGTCCATGCCGACGATCCGCTTGTGGAGCTCGTCCTCCATGTGGAGCAGCCGCGAGGACTCCTCCTCGGTGAGCTTGAAGACGGGGATCCCCGTCGAGGCGGCGAGCACCTCGGCGATGAGCTCCTCGTCGACCTCGGCGACGACGTCCATGTCGCCGGACTTCCACTCCGACTCGCGCTGGGCCTTCTCGTTGAGGAGGTTCTTCTCGTCGTCGCGCAGGCGGGCGGCCTTCTCGAAGTCCTGCCCGTCGATCGCCGACTCCTTCTCGAGGCGGACGGCGGCGATCCGGTCGTCGAACTCGCGCAGGTCCGGCGGCGCGGTCATCCGACGGATCCGCAGCCGGGCGCCGGCCTCGTCGATGAGGTCGATCGCCTTGTCGGGCAGGTAGCGGTCGTTGATGTACCGGTCAGCCATGTTCACCGCGCCGACGAGGGCGGCGTCGGTGATCGAGACCCGGTGGTGGGCCTCGTACCGGTCCCGGAGCCCCTTGAGCATCTCGATGGCGTGCGCGAGCGTCGGCTCGGCGACCTGGATCGGCTGGAAGCGCCGCTCCAGGGCGGAGTCCTTCTCGATGTACTTGCGGTACTCGTCGAGGGTCGTGGCGCCGATCGTCTGGAGCTCGCCGCGCGCGAGCATCGGCTTGAGGATGCTCGCCGCGTCGATGGCGCCTTCGGCGGCCCCCGCGCCGACGAGGGTGTGGATCTCGTCGATGAAGAGGATGATGTCGCCGCGAGTTCGGATCTCCTTGAGGACCTTCTTCAGCCGCTCCTCGAAGTCACCGCGGTAACGGCTGCCGGCGACCAGGGAGCCGAGGTCGAGGGTGTAGAGCTGCTTGTCCTTGAGGGTCTCCGGGACGTCGCCCTTGACGATGTCCTGGGCGAGGCCCTCGACGACGGCGCTCTTGCCGACGCCGGGCTCCCCGATGAGGACGGGGTTGTTCTTCGTCCGACGGGAGAGGACCTGCATGACCCGCTCGATCTCCTGCTGGCGCCCGATGACGGGGTCGAGCTTGCCCTCGCGGGCGGCCTGGGTGAGGTTGCGCCCGAACTGGTCGAGGACGAGCGAGCCGGCCGGGGCGCCCTCCTGCTGGGCACCGGCGCCGACGGCGGCGGCGCCGCCGCCGCCCTCCTTGCCCTGGTAGCCGGAGATGAGCTGGATGACCTGCTGACGCACCCGGTTGAGGTCGGCGCCGAGCTTGACGAGGACCTGGGCAGCGACGCCCTCGCCCTCGCGGATGAGGCCGAGGAGGATGTGCTCGGTCCCGATGTAGTTGTGCCCGAGCTGGAGCGCCTCGCGCAGCGACAGCTCGAGGACCTTCTTCGCCCGGGGCGTGAAGGGGATGTGTCCTGAGGGGGCCTGCTGGCCCTGGCCGATGATCTCCTGGACCTGCTCGCGCACCGACTCCAGCGAGATCCCGAGGCTCTCCAGGGCCTTGCTGGCCACGCCCTCACCCTCATGGATGAGGCCGAGGAGGATGTGCTCGGTCCCGATGTAGTTGTGGTTGAGCATGCGCGCTTCCTCCTGCGCAAGCACGACCACTCGGCGGGCCCGGTCGGTGAACCGCTCAAACATCTTCTCGTTGCTCCTGACTATCGAGGCGTCCTCGATGCTAGTCGTGCGCCCGGGCCCCGTGCATCGTCCGGTCGGTCCGCACACGGGGGGCCGTCGCGTTTGATGAGCACAACGCCACCGGTCTACAGCGTGTTCCACGCGCGCCCGCGGGGATAGCCCCGTTCGCTCTCAGCGGAGCGGGCCGGGCCGGGCGCGCCCTCACCCGCCGGGTCCCTTGCGGCGGACCTCCTCGACGTGGCCCACCGCCTCGCGGAGCTCGCCGAGCCAGGACTCGGAGCGCTCCCCGACGAGGCGGACGCACCAGGCGAGCGCCTCCGAGCGGGACCGGGCGACGCCGGCGTCGACGAGGGTGTCGAGCACCTGCCGCTCGGGCTGTCGGAGCCGGGTCATGACGGGGGCCGCGAGCTGGGTGAAGGTCTCGGCGTGGTCGCCAACCGTGACCCCCCAGGCGACCTTGCGCTGGGTGAGGTGCTCGAGCTCACGGGCGATCTCGACCCGGCGCTCCCGGGTGTCCTCGCGGAACGAGCGCGCACGGCCGCGGGCCGCGATGGCTCGGTCGTCGTCGTCGGCGCCCCCGGGGAGGTCGGGGGCCGGCAGGGCCCCGACGATGATGATCTCGTCGCGGTCCCGGTGGACCTCGACGGGGCCGGTGAACCAGTCGTCGGGGAGCCGGCCGGCCAGCCAGGCCTCCACGGTCGCGTGCGTTGCCATGTAAGTATGATTACGCCGCAAAGTCGTCCTGTCGAGCTGCGTCCGCCCAGGGCGAACAGCCGGCCGGGACGACGGCACCCGGGGACCCACGTCCCGGCGGCGCCGCTCAGGTGAGATGCCGCTCGTCGCTGATCCGGCGCGCCTTGCCGAGCGACCGCTCGAGGGCCGTCGGTGCCTCGACCGAGGCCCGGACGGTCACCCCGACGGAGTGCTTGACCCGGCGTTCGAGGGCGCGGCCGAGCGTGGCGCCGCGCTCCTCGGGGACGCCCTCGGCCCGCTCGACCCGGACCGTGAGCTCGTCCATCCGTCCGGGGCGGGTGAGGACGCAGAGGTAGTGCGGCGTGAGCCCGGGAACGGAGAGGATCTGCTCCTCGATCTGGCTGGGGAAGACGTTGACGCCGCGGACGATCATCATGTCGTCGCTCCGCCCCGTGATCTTCGCCATCCTCCGGTACTCCGGGTGGGCCGTCCCCGGGAGGAGTCGGGTGAGGTCCCGGGTGCGGTAGCGGACGACCGGCATCGCCTCCTTCGTCAGCGAGGTGAAGACGAGCTCGCCCTCCTCCCCGTCCGGGAGCACCTCGCCGGTGATGGGGTCGACGACCTCGGGGTAGAAGTGGTCCTCCCAGATGTGGGGGCCGTCCCGGGTCTCGCCGGACTCCTGGGCGACGCCGGGCCCCATGACCTCGGAGAGCCCGTAGATGTCGACCGCGCGGATCCGGGTCCGGCGCTCGACCTCGGTGCGCATCTGCTCGGTCCACGGCTCGGCGCCGAAGATCCCGACCTCGAGCGACGTCGATGCCGGGTCGACCCCCTGGCGCTCCATCTCGTCGAGGATCGCGAGGAAGTACGACGGGGTGACCATGATGACGCGCGGCTCGAAGTCGAGGATGAGCTGGACCTGGCGCTCGGTCATCCCCCCGGACACGGGGACGACCGTGCAGCCGAGCCGTTCGGCGCCGTAGTGGGCGCCGAGCCCGCCGGTGAACAACCCGTACCCGTAGGAGACGTGGACGATGTCGCCCGGCCGTCCCCCGGCGGCGGCGATGGACCGGGCGACGACGTCCGCCCAGGTGTCGATGTCCGCGCGGGTATAGCCGACGACGGTCGGCTTCCCCGTCGTCCCGCTGCTCGCGTGGATCCGGGCGAGCCGCTCGCGGGGGACGGCGAACATCCCGAAGGGGTAGTTCGCCCGCAGGTCCGCCTTCGTCGTGAAGGGGAACCTCGCGAGGTCCGCGAGCGAGCGGAGGTCCTCGGGCCGGACGCCGGCCTCGTCGAACGCCTGTCGGTAGTGGGGCACGTGGTCGTAGGCGCGCCCCAGGCTCGTCCGCATCCGCTCGAGCTGGAGGTCGCGCAGCGCTGCGCTGTCCATGACAGAGAAGGTACCAAGGTGCACGCACGTTGTAACACCTCCGTCCGGATCACGGGGTCCTCGCCTCCTCGGGCTCCTCGCCCGTCGAGGCGGCGGGTTCGGGGTCGGGGTCCTGGCCGTCGTCGGCGGCGGCCCCGCGGCTCTCGGCGACGAGGCTCGTCGCCGTGACGACGCCGAGGACGGCGAGGATGGCCCCGAGGCTCGCGAGGGTGGGGACGGTCGGGACGGCATCCCATACCCCGTGCGCCCAGTGGAGGACGAGCTTCACGCCGATGAGGACGAGGATGGCGGCGAGGCCGTACCCGAGGTGGGCGAGCCGGCCGAGGGCACCCTCGAGGACGAAGTAGAGGGCCCGGAGCCCGAGGAGGGCGAAGGCGTTCGTCACGAAGACGAGGTACGGGTCCCCCGTGATCCCGTAGACCGCCGGGACGGAGTCGACGGCGAAGACGACGTCCGTCCCGAGGATCGCGACGACGACGAGGGCGAGCGGGGTGAGCGCCCGACGGCCGCCCCGGAGGACGGTGAGCCGCGTCCCGGCGTACGCGTCGGTGACCGGCCAGAGGCGGCGGACGACCCGGACGCTCCGCAGCCGGGAGACGTCGATCGCGTGGTCGGAGCCGCGCAGGGTGTCGCGGAGCACCGAGGCGGCCGTGACGAGGAGGACGGCCCCGAAGAGGAGGAAGGCCCAGTCGAACCGGGCGATCATCTGCGCGCCGACGGCGATGAAGGCGCCGCGGAGCACGAGCGCCCCGGCCACCCCGATGAGGAGGACCCGCTGCTGGAGCTCCCGGGGGACGGCGAACGCCGCGAGGAGGAGGATGAAGATGAAGAGGTTGTCGACCGAGAGGCTCTTCTCGACGAGGTAGCCGGTGTAGTACTCGACGCCTGTTCCCGAGCCGTGGCGGGACCAGACCCAGACCCCGAAGGCGAGCGGAAGAGCGATGTAGAACGCCGACCACGCGAGCGCCTCGCGCAGCTGGACGGCGTGGGGCCGGCGGGTGAGGACGAAGTCGAGCCCGAGGAGGAGGACGACGGCAGCGAGCGTCGTCAGCCAGAGCGTCGGGGTGCCGATGGTCTCGCCGGGGACGGCCTCGGCGGCGTAGGGGTGCAGGGTCACGCGCGTGCTCCTCAGATCGCGAACGGTCTGAGGTCTCCTTCACCGCCGGGGGGCGGTGCCCGCCCGGGAGGGTTCACGGACCCTCGTCGTGACCGGGACGAGCTTGGGAAGTACTCCCCTCGTGCCACAAGTGTAGCCGACGTCGCGCGGGCGACCCGACCTCCGGCACACCTCATCCCGGCGCGGGGGTCGGCGGGGCCAGCGCACCGCCGGTTCGGTCAGCTCCGGCGCTGGCAGTTGCCGCACCAGAAGAGGGTGCGCCCGGCGACGACCCCGCTCCGGACGCGGGAGCGGCAGACCCGACACGGCTCCCCTGCCCGCCGGTAGACGTGGTACCGCCGCTCCCCGACGGCGACCGCCCGCCCGTCCGCGAGGGCGTCCGTGGCCTCCTCCACCTGGTCGGCCATCGTGATGATCTGGCCCCCCGCGACCCCGAGCGGCATGAGGGCGACGAGGTCGTCCCACAGCGCCTGCCACGTCCGCCGCCGGAGCCGTCGCCCCTCGACGTACGGGCGGACCCGGTTCCGGAAGAGGACCTCGCTGCGGTAGACGTTGCCGACTCCGGCGAGGACCGACTGGTCCATGAGGAGCTCGGCGACGGGACGTGAGCTCCGGGCGACCTTGGCCCAGCCGGCGTCGGGGTCGGGGTCCGGACGGAGGGGGTCGGGCCCGAGGCGCGCGGTCACCGCCGCGACCTGCTCGGGGACGACGACCGCGCAGACGTTCGGCCCGCGCAGGTCGGCGACGTGGCGGCCGGTGAGCAGCCGGAGCCGGACCGCCCCGCGCGCGGCCGGGGCCGCGCCGTCGACGGGCGCGACCCGGAACGTCCCGATGAGGCCGAGGTGGACGTGGAGCCAGGTGTCCGCGTCGAACTCGACGAGGAGGTGCTTGCCCCATGCGCTCGCCTCGAGCAGCTCCCGCCCGTCGAGCAGCCCCGCACCGTCGGCGAACCGGCCCTGGGGGCTCGACGCCGCGGGCCGGGTCCCGGCGTACGCCGCGTCGAGGTCACGCGCGAGGGCGTGCAGGGTGTGGCCTTCGGGCACCGGGCGTCAGCTGGCCTTCTTCTTCGCGGTCTTCTTCGTCCCGCCCTTGCCCGATCCCGAACCGGAGCCCGGTCCGGGCCCCGAGCCGCGGGAGCGGGACCCGCTGGGCTCACCGCGCGAGGCCTTGGCCTTCTCGACGCTCTGGGAGAGGGCGGAGAGGAGGTCGACGACCTCGCCCGACTCGTCCTTGGGCTCCGGGGCGACGGTCGTCTCGCCGCCCTCGACCTTGGCCGTCACGAGGGCCTCGACGGCGAGGGCGTAGTCGTCCTCGTAGTCCTCGGGGTCGAAGTCGCCGGAGAGCTGGTCGATGAGCATGTGCGCCATCTCGAGCTCCTTCCTCGTCGCGGCCTCGTCCTCCCCGAGCTGGGCGAAGTCGGGCGAGCGGATCTCGTCCGGCCAGAGCATCGTCTGCATGGCGATGACCCCCTCGTGGACGCGCAGGAGCGCCATCGTCGTCCGGGTCCGGATCGAGACGGTGACGACCGCGACCCGGTTCTCCTCCTCGAGGGCGTCGCGGAGGAGGACGTACGGCTTGGTCGCCGACGGGTCGGGCTCGAGGTAGTAGGACTTGTCGAAGTACATCGGGTCGACCTGCTCGGCCGGGACGAACTTCTCCACCGAGATCTCCTTCGAGGACCGGCTCGGCAGGTCGGCGAAGTCCTCGTCGGTGAGCACGACCATCTCCCCGTCCTCGGTCTCGTAGCCCTTGGCGATGTCGTCGTAGGAGACGACCTCACCGTCGATCGAGCACACCCGCTGGTAGCGGATCCGGCCGCCGTCCTCGCGGTGGACCTGACGGAAGTGGACGTCGTGGTTCTCGGTCGCCGAGTACAGGCGCACGGGGACGTTGACGAGGCCGAACGAGACCGCGCCCCTCCAGATGGCACGCATGGCGAGGCCCTCCTTCTGCGCAGCCGCTACCGACCTGACCAGCGTACGCGGACGACCCCGTGCGCGAGGATGGGCGCATGCGACCGATGCTCGCCACCCCCGCCGACGCGGTCCCGTCCGGACCCGGCTGGGTCCACGAGGTCAAGTGGGACGGGATGCGCCTCCTCGCCGACGTCCGCGCCGGGCAGCTGCGGCTGTACTCGCGGACCGAGCGGGACGTCACGGCGAGCTTCCCCGAGCTCGAGGGGCTCGCGGAGACCTACGACGACGTCCTCCTCGACGGCGAGGTCGTCGCGCTCGACGGGGGCCGCCCCTCGTTCGGGGCGCTCGCCGACCGGATGCACGTCCGGGACCGCCGCAAGGCCCAGCGGCTCGCCGCGGTACGTCCGGTGACGTACATGGTCTTCGACGTCCTCCGCCTCTTCGGCGCCGACGTCACCGCCGAGCCCTGGCAGGGACGCCGCCGGCTGCTCGAGCGGCTCGACCTCACGAGCAGGCACTGGCAGGTCCCACCCGCCTACGACGACGGCGAGGAGCTCCACGCCGCCACCCTGGAGCAGGGGCTCGAGGGGGTGGTGAGCAAGCGCGTCGGCGCGCCGTACGCCCCCGGCCGGCGCTCCGCGGACTGGCGCAAGTGCTCCCACCGGCACACCGTCACGGCGGTCGTCGGCGGCTGGCGTCCGGAACGGGACTCCCCCGGCCGGCTCGGCGCCGTCCTCCTCGGCGTCCCCGCGGCCGGTGGCTGGCGCTACGCCGGCCGGATGGGCAGCGGCATCGCCGGGCAGGCCGCGACGACCCTCGCGCGGGCGCTGGCGCCCCTCGGGGCGAAGCGGCCCCCGTTCCTCGACGAGGTTCCCGCGCTCGACGCCGCCGGGACGACCTGGGTGCGGCCCGAGGTCGTCGTCGAGGCCGTGAGCCTCGGCCCCACCGGCAGCGGGCGGCTGCGGCAGGCGGCGTACCTCGGGATCCGTCCCGACCTCACGGCCGAGGACCTCCTCCGTGGCTGAGCCGGAGGTGACCCGCGTCGAGGTGGCCGGCCGACGGCTCCGGCTGAGCAGCCTCGACAAGCTCCTCTACCCGGCGACGGAGACGACGAAGGGCGAGGTGCTCGACTACTACGCGCGGGTCGCGCCCGTGCTGCTCCCGCACGTCCGGGGGCGTCCGGTGACCAGGGTGCGGTGGCCGCACGGGGTCGCGGGGGGGTCGTTCTTCGAGAAGAACCTCCCCTCCGGTGCGCCGTCGTGGCTTCCCCGGGCGCGGGTCGAGGACGTCACGTTCCCGCTCGTCACCGACCTCGCCGACCTCACCTACCTCGTCAACCTCAACTCCATCGAGCTCCACGTGCCCCAGTGGCGCGTCGTCGACGGCGCGCCCGCCAACCCCGACCGCCTCGTCGTCGACCTCGACCCCGGATCCCCGGCCGGGCTCGACGAGTGCGCGACCGTGGCCCTGCTCGTCCGGGAGCGACTCGGGGCGCTCGGCATGACCCTCCACCCGGTGACGAGCGGGAGCAAGGGGATGCAGCTCTACGCGGAGCTCGGGGGGGACCTCACCTCCGAGCAGGTGCGCGACGTCGTCCAGCAGATCGCCCAGGAGCTCACCCGGGCCCACCCCGACCTCGTCCTGTGGAAGATGACGAAGTCCCTCCGCCCGGGCAAGGTCTTCCTCGACTGGAGCCAGAACGTCGCCCACAAGACGACGGTGAGCCCCTACTCGCTCCGAGGCCGGGAGGCGCCGACCGTCGCCGCCCCCCGCACCTGGGACGAGGTCGAGCGTGGCGCCACCCAGCCGGGGACGCTCCGGCAGCTGACCTTCGAGATGGTCCTCGAGCGGGTCGAGGCCGACGGAGATCTCCTCGCCGACCTTCCCTGACCTGCACGAACGCAACAAGAAACCGTGACATAAGGCCGTCGGGAAAGCGGAGGAATCGTCCATGAAAGACCGAACCGAAAGGACTCCCGGGTCAGCCGCAGGATACGACCCGGGCCCAGGTCCTCCGTCGCTTTCCGATGAATGTCCCGCTCGCCCCGGGCCGTCCGCCGGAACGCGCAGGACCCGGCGGCCGACTGGACGTCGGCCGCCGGGGTCCTGTTGTCGACCGGCTCCGGCACGTTCGCCCACGTCGTGGGCTGTGCCGGTCCTCAGTGCGCCGCGTCGTAGGCCTCCTGGACCTCGGCGCTGATCCGACCACGGTCGCTGACCTCGTACCCCTTCGCCCGGGCCCACTTGCGAACCTCGGTGAGGTCCTTGCGCCGGGGCCCCCCACGTGGCCGGGCGGCGGGGGATCGTCGGGCTCCGCCGGCCCGTCGAGCGTGCCCGATCCACCCCGCGAGGTCGGTGCGCAGCTGCTCGGCGTGCTGGGCGCTGAGGTCGATCTCGTAGGAGACGCCGTCGAGCCCGAAGGTCACGGTCTCGTCGGCAGGCGACTGGTCAAGGTCGTCCTCGAGGATCACCTGCACACGCTGGGCCATGAATAGTCCTTCCAGATCGTGGATGAAACTGTCATGGCAAATGTAGCGCGCCTCCTGGGAGAAAGCATGTCAATGGCATTGACATATTCGCGCGCCGTCGCTTCTCAGGAGGCCGCGTTGTCCCCGGATTTCCTCTTCTTGTCCTGTTCTGCCTCCCATTGCGCCTGGGCCAGCCTTTCCCGGCGGTCGCCCTCGAGCATGTGCTTGATGACGACGTAGAAGAGGAATGCGACGCCGGCGCTCGGAATGAGCGCCGCGACGTATGGCCAGATGTCTCCCATGGTCACGCCTCCGGCTTCAGGTGGGGGAAGAGAATCGTCTCGCGGATGCTCGCGCCCGTGAAGAGCATGATGAGTCGGTCGACGCCGAGGCCGAGGCCACCCATCGGGGGAGCGCCGTACTCGAGCGCCCGGAGGAAGTCCTCGTCGAGCTGCATCGCCTCGTGGTCGCCGGCGGCGGCCCGCAGCGACTGGGCGGTGAGGACCTCACGCTGGATGACGGGGTCGACGAGCTCGGAGAACGCGGTTCCCCGCTCGATGCCCGCGATGACGAGGTCCCACGCCTCGATGAGCCCCGGCGTCTCCCGGTGCGGCCGGGCGAGCGGCTGCGCGGAGGCGGGGTAGTCGCAGAGGAAGGTGGGCTGGAGGATCTGGGGCTCGACGAGCTCGCCGAGGAGCTCGAGGACGACCTTCTCGGCGTCCCACGACGGGTCGACGCCGACGTCGTGGGCGGCCGCGAGCCGGGTGAGCGTCTCGAGGTCCGTGCCCGGGGTGACCTCCTCGCCGACCGCCTGCGAGACGGCCTCGTGGACGGGCAGCCAGCGCCATTCGGCGTCGAGGTCGACCGTCCCCTTCGGGGTCTCGACCCTGCGGGACCCGGTTGCGTCGGCCGCCGCGAGGACGACGGCCCGCATGAGCTCGGCCATCGTGAACTGGTCGCCGTAGGCCTCGTACGCCTCGAGCATCGTGAACTCGGGGCTGTGGGTCGCGTCGACGCCCTCGTTGCGGAAGATCCGGCCCATCTCGAAGACCTTGTCGACCCCGCCCACGACGGCCTTCTTCAGGCTGAGCTCGAGGGCGATGCGCATGGTCATGCCCTGGTCGAACGCGTTGAGGTGCGTCGTGAACGGACGGGCCGCCGCGCCACCGTGGACGAGCTGGAGCACGGGCGTCTCGATCTCGAGGTACCCGCGCTCCTCGAGCACGCGCCGGACGGCGGCGACGATCGCGGCCCGGGTCCGGACCATGTCGCGGGCCTCCTGGCGGACGATGAGGTCGGCGTACCGCTGGCGGACCCGGCTCTCCTCGGAGAGCTCCTTGTGGAGGACCGGCAGCGGTCGCAGCGCCTTCGAGGCCATCCCCCAGCGGGTCGCCATGACGGAGAGCTCGCCGCGCCGACTGCTGATGACCCGGCCCACGGCGAAGACGTGGTCGCCGAGGTCGGCGTTGTGCTTCCAGTCGGCGAGCGCCTCCTCGCCGACCTCCGCACGACTGAGCATGACCTGGAGCCGGGTCCCGTCCCCCTCCTGGAGGGTCGCGAAGCAGAGCTTCCCGGTGTTGCGGACGAAGATCACCCGTCCGGCGACGGCGACGACGTCGTCGGTCTCCTCCCCCGCCGCGAGATGGGCCCACCCCTCGCGCACCGCGGCGAGGGTGTGGGTCCGCGGGACCGAGACGGGGTACGCCGGCCGGCCGGCCTCGAGGAGGCGCGTGCGCTTCTCGTGGCGGACCTGCATCTGCTCGGGCAGGTCGTCCTCGGGTGGGGTGGGGGGGTGCTCGCTCACCCGACAAGGGTAGAGGGGGTCGGTCGTCCGCCCGCACCGCGCCCGGGCGACCGCGCGGCCGTCCGGCCCGGAGGGTGTCAGCCGTCCGCCGGCCCGTGCGGGTGCGGGCGCCGGGTCACCGCGGAGGTCGCGAGCCCATAGCCGTCGGGGACGTCGCCGGGGTCGTGCTCGACCTCGACGACCCGGTTGCCGGCGTCGACGAAGACGACCTCGGGCTCGAAGGTCCGCGCCTCCTCGTCGTCCATCGCGGCGTAGGCGATGACGATGACCGTGTCGCCCGGGTGGACGAGCCGGGCGGCCGCGCCGTTGACGCAGACGACGCCGGTGCCGCGGGCTCCCTCGATGGCGTACGTCGTGAGCCGGTGGCCCGTGTCGACGTCGACGACGTCGACCTGCTGGTTCGGGAGCAGCCCGGCCGCGTCCATGAGGTCGCGGTCGAGGGTGAGCGACCCGACGTAGTGGAGGTCGGCCTGGGTGACCGTGGCCCGGTGGATCTTGCTGTGGAGCATGAAGCGATGCACGGAGGCTCCTCGGGGCTCGGGACTGGTGGCTGGTGGCAGGTGGCTGTCGGAACCCGGGACGGGGCGGCGGGTCAGACCGGGGCCGGGGCCGACGGGACGTCGGAGAACACGGCGAGCTCCCCGCCGCCGGGGCCGACCCGGACGGGCGCGTTGTCGATGAGCCGGGTCGTCCCGACCCTGCCGGCGACCGCGAGCAGGGCCTCGCCGCGGTACCACTCGGGGACCTCCTCGAGCGTGCTCGGGTGGACGAGGACGAGGTAGTCGACGAGGACGAGCGGCTCGCGGACGACGACCGCCCGGGCGGCCCGCCGGATCGCGGACGGACCCTCGGCGGCCGCGGACGCGCCGGCGTGCAGCGCCCGGGAGAGGGAGAGGGCGACCTCGCGGTCGGACGCGGTGAGGTAGGTGTTGCGGCTGCTCATGGCCAGGCCGTCCGGCTCGCGGACGGTCGGGACGGAGACGACCTCGACGGGGAAGTCGAGGTCGCGGACCATCCGGCGGATGAGGAGGAGCTGCTGGGCGTCCTTCTGCCCGTAGTAGGTCGTGTCCGCCCGGGTGAGGTGGAGCAGCTTGCCGACGACGGTGAGCACCCCGTCGAAGTGGCCGGGGCGGGCCTGCCCCTCGAGGACGGCCCCGAGCGGCCCCGCTGAGACGAGCACCCCGGGGTCCCCGTCGGGGTAGATGACGTCGGGTGTCGGCGCGAAGACGAGGTCGACGCCCTCGTCGCGGCAGATCTCGATGTCCGCGTCGAACGTCCTCGGGTACCGGCTGAGATCCTCGCCCGGGCCGAACTGGAGCGGGTTGAGGAAGATCGTCACGACGACGTGCCGGGCGCGCTGCCGGGCGGTCCGGATGAGGATGGCGTGGCCCTCGTGCAGGGCGCCCATCGTCATGACGACGGCGACGTCGCCGTCGTCGAGTCGGGCGCGGGACTCGTCGAGCTCGGCGCGGGTCCGGGCGACGGGCGGGGTCCTCGTGCGGTCGGTCACTCGGGTCCCTCCGAGGGGGTGTCGTCGTCGGTGCGCAGCGTCTCCAGCAGCGGCGCGGCCACGTGCGGTCGAAGCCGGCCGCTGTCGAGCGCGCGCGCGGCGGTCGCCCGCGCGAGCGCGAGGTACGCCGGCCGGATGTCGGGGCTCACCTCGCGCAGCTGCGCGAGGTGCTCCGAGACCGTGCCCGCGTCACCGCGGGCCACCGGACCGGTGAGCGCGGCGTCCCCCATCCGGAGGGCGTTGTCGACCGCCGCATGGACGAGGGGGGCGAGGACCCGGTCGGGTCGCTCGACGCCGGCGGAGGCGAGGACCTCCATCGCCTGCGCGACGAGGGTGACGAGGTGGTTCGAGCCGTGCGCGAGCGCGGCGTGGTAGCGCGGGCGGTCCTCCTCGGCGACCCACACCGGCTCGGCTCCCATCTCGATGACGAGGGCCTCGGCGACCGGCCTGAGGTCCTCGGGAGCGGTGACCCCGAAGCAGCAGTCGACGAGCCGGGTGAGGTCCATCGCGGTCCCCGTGAACGTCATCGCGGGGTGGAGCGCCATGGGCAGGACGTGGTGGGCGACGGCGGTGGCGTACGGCGCGAGGCCGTGCCGACCCGAGGTGTGCAGGACGAGCTGGCCGCGACGCCAGGCGTCGGTGGCCGACAGCCCGGCGACGAGGTCGGTGAGCGCGTCGTCGGGGACCGCGAGGACGACGAGCTCGGCAGCGGCGACGACCTCGGGCACGGGACGGACCGGGGTCCCGGGCAGGAGCCGGGACGCGCGCTCCCTCGACGCGTCGCTCACCCCGGACGCGGCCACGACCTCGTGCCCGGCGCGGGCCAGGGCGGCGCCGAGGACGGACCCGACTCTCCCGGCGCCGACGACGCCGACGCGCAGCCGGGCGGGGTGGGGCTCGGACGGGGAGGTCACGGCGACGACGCTACCCCGACCGGGTGGACATCCCTCCTCCGGTCCGTGGCCGCACGGTCCCTGAACGACCCGGGGTCGGCCGTCCTAGGCTCTGCGGGTGATCCCGTGGGCGCAGGCGTGGCAGGAGGCCCTCTACGGCGGCGCCGGCTTCTACCGGCGGGCCGAGGGGCCTGCGGGGCACTTCACGACCGCGGCGAACGGGCCCACCGCACGTGCCCTCGCGGCGGCTCTCGCCGCCCTCGCGCGGGAGTGCTCCCTGACCCGGGTCGTCGACATCGGCGCCGGTCGGGGCGAGCTCCTCCTCGCCCTGCGTGCCGTCGCTCCCACCCTCGACCTCGCCGGCGTCGACGTCGTCCGGCGGCCTCCCGGGCTGCCGGCCGACCTCGACTGGCTGACCGCCCCCGGCGGCGCGGCCCTGCCGTCCGCCCGCGCCCTCGACGCCCGGCTCGAGGGCGCTCTCGTCGTCGCCCACGAGTGGCTCGACGTCGTGCCCTGCACGGTCGCCGAGGTCGACGCGGCGGGCCGGCTCCGCACGGTGCTCGTCGACCCGGCCACCGGGAGCGAGTCCCTCGGCGGCCCGGTGACGGACGCGGAGCGTGCCTGGTCCGAGCGGTGGTGGCCGGCCGCGTCGCCGGGCACCCGCGTCGAGATCGGCCTCTCCCGCGACGAGGCGTGGCGGGAGCTGCTGGCCCGTGCCCGGGGCGGGGTCGCCGTCGCGGTCGACTACGGGCACACCCGCGCCGACCGGCCCGGCGCAGGCACCCTGATCGGGTACCGGGAGGGCACGCCCGGGCCGCCGGTGCCGGACGGCACGATGGACGTCACCGCGCACGTCGCCGTGGACTCCCTCCTGCACGACACCCTGCTCCGGCAGCGGGACGCCGTCCGTCGCTGGGGGCGGTCACCCCGCCCCGGGGCGGAGAGCGCCCGCACCGACCCGGCCGGGTACCTCCGGGGGCTGGCCGCGTCGTCCGCCGCCGGCGCCCTCGCGGCGGACGGTCTCGGGGACTTCTTCTGGGCGGTGAGCCGGACGGACTGACGCGACCGCGCCCGCACGCCCCGCCCCGCGCCGGCGCGGTGGGGCACACTGGAGCGGTGACGACGAGCAGTCCGGGCGACCCGGCGCGCGAGCTCACCGTCGGTGTCGGCGCCGGGGGGCTCGCGACCGCCGACATGGTCCTCAACATCGGGCCGCAGCACCCGGCGACCCACGGGGTGCTCCGGCTGCGGATCACCGTCGACGGGGAGCGGATCACCGCCGCCGAGCCGATCGTCGGGTACATGCACCGGGGCGCCGAGAAGCTGTTCGAGGTCCGCGACTACCGCCAGATCATCGTCCTCGCGAACCGGCACGACTGGCTGTCCGCCTTCAGCAACGAGCTCGGCGTCGTCCTCGGCGTCGAGCGGATGCTCGGGATGGAGGTCCCGGAGCGGGCGGTGTGGGCGCGGACGCTCCTCGCCGAGCTCAACCGGGTGCTCAACCACCTCATGTTCCTCGGGTCCTACCCGCTCGAGCTCGGGGCGATCACGCCGATCTTCTACGCGTTCCGCGAGCGGGAGGAGCTCCAGGCCGTCATGGAGGAGGTCTCCGGCGGCCGGATGCACTACATGTTCAACCGCGTCGGCGGCCTCAAGGAGGACCTCCCCGCCGGGTGGCTCGGGCGGGCCGCGGCGACGGTCGAGGCGGTCCGGCGACGCCTCGGGGACCTGCGCTCGATGCTCGTCGGCAACGAGATCCTCCACGCCCGGACCCGGGGGGTCGGCGTGCTCACGCCGGGGCTCATCGCCTCCTACGGGGTCTCCGGCCCCATCGCCCGGGCCTCGGGAGTCGACGTCGACCTCCGCCGGGACGACCCCTACCTCGCCTACTCCGAGCTCTTCGCGCCCGGTGGCCCGGGACGGGTCGTCAGTCGGACCGAGGGTGACTGTCTCGCCCGGCTCGAGGTCCTCCTCGAGCAGGTCGACGTCAGCCTCGACCTCGCCGAGGCCTGCCTCGACCGGCTCGCCACCCTGCCCCGCGGACCGGTCAACCAGCGCCTGCCGAAGGTTCTCAAGGTTCCCGAGGGGGAGCTGTACACCGCGACGGAGAACCCGCTCGGCTTCAACGGCTACTACCTCGTCTCGCGCGGGGAGAAGACCCCCTGGCGGCTCAAGCTCCGCTCGGCGTCGTTCAGCAACGTCGCCGTCCTCGCGGAGGTGCTCCCCGGCAACCTCATCTCCGACATGGTCGCGATCCTCGGGTCGACGTTCTTCGTCGTCGGCGACGTCGACAAGTGACCCGGTTGACAGGTGACCCGGTGACGGCGGCGGCACTCAGCCGCGGTCTGCGCCGCCCTCGTCCTCCTCGTCGGGGGGGTGGATCCGGCACCACGCCTGGGTGATGAGGCCGGCCGCGAGAAGAAGGGCGGCGGCCGCGGCGACCGCGCCGAGCGGGAGGTACAACCGGCCGTACGCCCGCAGGTCGGCGTCGGGGACCATCGCGACGAACTGGCCGCCGTACCAGCCGAGCACCGCCGCCCCGGTGAGCGCCGACGCCTGGGCGAGGGCGAGGGTGCGGGCGGCGCGGAGCGGGTTGAGGGGCCGGCGGGCGTGACCGTGCAGGTAGGTCCGGACGGTCCAGCCGAGCCCGAGGACGGTGCCCGCGACGAGGACGAGCGTGGCGACCGAGAGCCACGGCACCTGCGGGGGGATCCTCCCGGCGTTCGTCCACGACCGCCACACCATCCACGAGACTCCCCCGGCGACGACGACGACGGTCGCGAGAAGGCCGGGCCGGACTCCGGTGCGGTTCACCATGCGGGGTTCCAGTCCTCTCGTGCGGGTCGGAGGCCCGCCGGATCGGTGGCGGCGGGAAGGTCGGCGACACGGGCGACGCCGGCGGGGGTGCGCAGGACGGCCTCGGGGTCGACCTCGAGCCAGGGCCGGAGGACGAAGGGCCGCTCGGCGGCACGGGGGTGGGGCAGGAGGAGGGCGGGGTCGGCGGAGACGACGTCGGCGTCCGCCCGCGGGTCACCGTACTGGACGAGGTCGAGGTCGAGGGTGCGCGGGCCCCACCGGACGTCGCGGACCCGCCCGTGCCGGGACTCGACCCCGTGGAGGGCCGCGAGGAGGGACCGCGGGGCCAGCCGGGTCGTCGCGAGGACGACGGCGTTGCGGTACCGCGGCTGGTCCGGGCCGCCGACGGGGTCGGAGTCGACGAGCCCGGAGACGGCGTCGACCCGGGTGCCGCGGAGTCGTCCGAGCTCCCCGACGGCGCGGGCGAGGGCAGCGGCCGGGTCGCCGAGGTTCGCCCCAAGGGCGAGCACGACGGGGACGGCCCGTTCGCGGCGGATCCGGACGGCGACGTCGGTGAAGGGGTGACCCACCGGCGCCTCGGGCTTGTGCACGGTGACCTCGACCGCCTCGACGAGCCCGCGGGCGAGGGCGTCGTCGGCGATCCGGGCGGCGAGGACCTCGATGAGGTCGACGGGGTCGCCCTCGACCCAGGCGACGACGTCGTCGGCGACCTCCGCGTAGCTCACCGTCTCGGTGAGGTCGTCCGAGCGGCAGGCGGGTCCGAGGTCGACCTCGAGGATGACGTCGACGACGAAGTCCTGGCCGTCGCGGCGCTCGTGGGCGAGCACCCCGTGACGGCCCCGGGCCCGGACCCCGGTGAGCTCGATTCGGTCGGCGGTCGTCGCCACCCCGCTCACCCGGCCCCGGCAACCGCGTCGACGACGTCGAGGGCGTCGACGCTCGCGGTGACGTCGTGGACGCGAACCGCCCACACCCCTGCCTGGGCGGCGTAGACGGTCGTCGCGGCGGTCGCGGTGTCCCGGTCAGACGGGGGCCGCTCGGACCCCTTGGGACGCCCCACGCGCCCGAGGAAGCTCTTGCGGGACGCCCCGACGAGAACGGGGTACCCGAGGTCGACGACGCGGTCGAGGTGGGCGAGCAGCGCCCAGTTGTGTGCGGCGAGCTTGCCGAACCCGAGCCCGGGGTCGAGGACGACCTGGCCGTCGGCGACGCCGGCACGGCGCAGCTCCCCCACCCGGGCGAGGAGGTCGGAGGCGACGTCGGCGACGACGTCGTCGTACCGGGCCCGGGTCTGCATGTCCGCGCTGTGGCCCCGCCAGTGCATCGCGACGTACGGGACGCCGCGCTCGGCGACGAGCGGGAGCATCTCCTCGTCCGCGAGGCCCCCGGAGACGTCGTTGACGAGGTCGGCCCCCGCGTCGAGGGCGGCGCGGGCGACCCTGGCCCGCATCGTGTCGACCGAGATGCGCCCCGTCGAGGCGGCGAGGGCCTCGACGACGGGGACGACCCGCCGGAGCTCCTCCTCGACCCCGGGCCGCTGCGCGCCGGGGCGGGTGGACTCGCCGCCGACGTCGAGGATGTCGGCGCCCTCGGCGCGCAGGGCCTCGCCGTGGGCGACGGCGTCCTGGGCGACGAACCACCGGCCGCCGTCGCTGAACGAGTCGGGGGTGACGTTGACGACCCCCATGACGAGCGGGCGGCCGGGGACGAGGCGGGTCACGACCCGGCCCCGAGCACGCGCAGCCGGGGCCACGTGAGGAACGCCTCGGCCTCGAGGACGGCGAGCGTGACCCGGGGCAGGTCCCGGCCGGAGGGGTAGACGAGGTAGCGCGGCTGCCAGGTCGGCCGGAACTTCGCGTTGAAGCGGTAGAGGGACTCGATCTGGAACCACCGCGACGCGAGGATGAGGACGCGGTGGACCGCGCGGACGACGGGACCGGCACCGAGCCGCTCTCCGCGCTCGAGCACGCCGCGGAAGACGGCGAAGTTCAGGGACATCCGGCGGACGCCGAGCTCCCGGGCGGCCTGGACGGCCTCGGCGACGAGGAGCTCGTTGACCCCCGGGTCGCTCGCCTTGTCGCGGCGCATGAGGTCGAGGGAGAGTCCGTCCCTCCCCCACGGGACGAACTGGAGGAAGCCGCGCAGCAGGCCGTCGTGCTCGGCGAGGACGACGAACGCGTCGGGGTCGGCCGGGTCGGCGACCCGGCCGAGGGCCATGGAGAAGCCGCGCTCCGTGTCCGAGCCCCGCCACGCCTCGGCGTCGCGGAGGGCGCGCTCACGCTCCTCGGTCGAGAGCTCCGCGACGGGCGTCGCGCGGGTCGTGTACCCCGCACGGTGGATCCGGGAGACCATCTGGCGGACGTTGCGCATCGGCCTGCCCGCGAGCGTGAACTCGGGGACCTCGACGACCGCCTCGTCGCCGATCTCCAGGACGCTGAGCCCGCCCTCGCGGCGCCACACCGTCCCGCCGAGCTCGGAGCAGCCGAGCACCGCCGGGGTCCACGCGTGCCGGGCCGCCTCGTCGAGGAACCGGGCGATGGCCCCCGGCCACGCCTCGGGGTCCCCGATGGGGTCCCCGCTCGCGAGCATGACCCCGGAGACGACGCGGTAGCAGATCGACGCCTTGCCCGACCCGGACCAGATGACGCTCTTGTCACGCCGGAGGTTGAAGTACCCCAGGGAGTCGGGGTGGGTGTCGAGGAGGGACCGGATGCGCTCGTCGTCCTCGTCGCTGAGGTGGGCGGGCCGCTCGGGGGGCCGGAGCGCGACGTACACCGTCGTCATCGCGGTCATGAGGCCGAGGCCGGCGAGGAGGAAGAACATGATGTCGGCGCGCCGGTCGCTGGTGAAGGTCAGCGGGCCGGTGGCCCCGACGAGCCCGTTGAGGACGTGGGTCGTCGCGACCCCGATGCCGGGCCACCCGCCGACGATGTCGCGGGCGTTGAGGGCGACCGCGGCGAGGCCGGTCGCGACCGAGAGGGCGCCGAGGCCGAGGAAGACCCCGACGGCGCGCCACCGGGTCGTCGGGTCGCCGGCGGCGAAGAACTCCTTGCGGTAGCCGACGAGGAGGACGAGCCCGCCGAGCGAGACGGCGGCCCCGACGGGCTCGGTCTTGACGACGTGGGTGATGACCGAGACGGCGACGAGGAACGTGGCCGCCCGCCACGCCCGGGTCTTGCGACGCTTGAGGGAGTGCGCGAGGAGGAGCAGGAGGATGCCCGAGACGACCGTCCCGGCCGCGGCGGCGTCGGTGAGCGCCCCCGGGAGGACCTCGGTGAGCCCGTGGAGCCGCACCCGCCAGGAGTGCAGGAGGCCCGTGAGGAGGTCGAGCCCGCCGAGGACGTACGTCAGGTTGCCGAGGAGGCGGGGGAGCCGGGGCCGTGCCCCGGCGAGCCTCGACCTGAAGGAGATGTCCGCCCTGTGCCCGGTCCCTGCCGTCATCGCTTCCCGCCGAGCAGGAGGGACATCGCCTCTGCCCGGGTCGCGGGGCTGCGCAGCTGGCCGCGGACCGCGGACGTGATCGTCCGGGCCCCCGGCTTGCGCACGCCGCGCATCGACATGCACAGGTGCTCCGCCTCGACGACGACGATGACGCCGGTCGCGCCGAGATGCTCGACGAGCGAGTCGGCGACCTGGGTCGTCAGCCGCTCCTGGACCTGGAGCCGTCGGGCGAACACGTCGACGAGCCGGGCGAGCTTCGACAGGCCGGTCACCTGTCCGCCCGCCGCCGGGATGTACCCGACGTGGGCCACCCCGTGGAAGGGGACGAGATGGTGCTCGCAGAGGCTGTACACCTCGATGTCCCGGACGATGATGAGCTCGTCGTGCTCGATCGCGAACGTCGTCGAGAGGACGTCCTCGGGGTCCTCCCCCAGGCCCCGGACGTTCTCGGCGAACGCCCGCGCGACCCGGCCCGGGGTCTCCTGGAGGCCCTCGCGGTCGGGGTCCTCCCCGATCGCGACGAGGAGCTCACGGACGGCCCTCTCGGCCCGCTGGAGGTCGACCGTGGGCCTGGCGGTCCCGGTCACGACGCCGTCGAGGCTCGCCGGGGTGAGGGCGGCGTCAGGCGCGTCCATTCGGGTCGACCCGTCCTCCCTCGGGGATCTCGCGCACCTCCGCTGGCGGGGTCTCCTCGGGGGCCGGTCTCGCACCGGCTTGGGCGGCATCGTCGATCGCGTCGATCGTCCGTCGGTCCCCGTCGTGCGGCCGGGCCCCGTTGGGGCCGGAGCCGTTCTGCCCGAGGGCCTCGCGCTCCGCGGCCGTGAGGACGGGCCCCTGGTCGGAGAGGAGCCGGTGCTCGCTCGAGAGCCACGTCGGGCGTCGCGGACGCTTGTGGACGTGCTCGAAGAGCTGGGCGAGCTCCTTCGTCCCGAGCGTCTCCTTCTCGAGGAGGCCGAGGACGAGGGTATCGAGGATGTCGCGGTTGTCGTTGAGCGCGTGCCACGCCTCGTCGTGGGCCGACTCGATGAGGCGGCGGACCTCCTCGTCGACGACGCCGGCGACGTTCTCGGAGTAGTCCCGCTGGTGGCCCATGTCCCGGCCGAGGAAGACCTCGCCGTTGGACTGGCCGAGCTTGATCGCGCCGACCCGCTCGCTCATCCCGAACTCGGTGACCATCTTGCGGGCCATCGAGGTCGCCTTCTCGATGTCGTTCGCTGCGCCCGTCGTCGGGTCGTGGAAGATGATCTCCTCCGCGACCCGGCCGCCGAGGGCGTAGGCGAGCTGGTCGAGGATCTCGTTGCGGGTCGTCGAGTACTTGTCGTCGCTCGGGAGGACCATCGTGTACCCGAGGGCGCGGCCGCGCGGCAGGATCGTCACCTTGGTCACCGGGTCGGTGTGGTTCATCGCCGCGGCGACGAGCGCGTGCCCGCCCTCGTGGTACGCGGTGATCTTGCGCTCCTTGGCGGACATGATCCGGGTGCGCTTCTGCGGCCCGGCCATGACCCGGTCGATCGCCTCGTCGAGCATCGCGTCGTCGATGAGCTGCTGGTCGCTCCGGGCGGTGAGCAGGGCGGCCTCGTTGAGGACGTTCGCGAGGTCGGCGCCGGTGAACCCCGGGGTGCGGCGGGCGACCGCGAGCAGGTCGACCCCGGGGGCCATCGGCTTGCCCTGGCCGTGGACCTCGAGGATCCGGTGACGCCCGATCATGTCCGGGGCCTCGACGGCGATCTGCCGGTCGAACCGGCCGGGCCGGAGCAGGGCGGGGTCGAGGATGTCCGGGCGGTTCGTCGCGGCGATGAGGATGACGTTCGTCTTGACGTCGAACCCGTCCATCTCAACGAGGAGCTGGTTGAGGGTCTGCTCGCGCTCGTCGTGCCCCCCGCCGAGGCCGGCACCGCGGTGTCGACCCACGGCGTCGATCTCGTCGACGAAGACGATCGCGGGGGCGTTCGCCTTCGCCTGCTCGAAGAGGTCGCGGACCCGGGAGGCGCCGACGCCGACGAACATCTCGACGAAGTCCGACCCGGAGATCGAGTAGAAGGGGACCCCGGCCTCGCCGGCGACCGCCCGGGCGAGAAGGGTCTTGCCCGTCCCGGGGGGGCCGTAGAGGAGGACGCCCTTGGGGATCTTCGCGCCGACGGCGAGGAACTTCGCGGGCTCGGCGAGGAACTCCTTGATCTCGTGGAGCTCCTCGACGGCCTCGTCGGCACCGGCGACGTCGGTGAAGGTGACCTTGGGGGTGTCCTTCGTCGCGAGCTTGGCCTTGGACTTGCCGAACTGCATGACCCGGGAGCCGCCGCCCTGCATCTGGCTCATCATGAACCAGAAGAGCCCGACGAGGAGGAGGATCGGCAGGAGGCTCAGCAGGAGGGAGCCGATGACACTCTGGTGCTCGATGGTGTCGTTGATCGAGCCGCTCGAGACGTTCTTGTTGACGAGGTCGACGAGCTGGGGGGCGCGGGCGTCGATGAACTCGGTGCGGACCTTCGTCACGTTCTGGACCGACCCGGCCGAGTACGGGCTCTTGAGGTCGAGGTCGAGGACGTTCTCGCTCGTGAAGTGGGCGGAGTCGACCTGGCCCGAGGAGATGAGCTTCTCGGCGGACGAGGTGTCGATCCGGCTGTACCCGCCGTTGTCGTTGAACGAGAACAGGATCACCATGAGGGCGATCAGGGTCACGCCCCAGAACAACGGGGTACGGATGATGCGCTTGACGTCCATGTGCGTCCGGGGTGTGTGGACCCCGATCCTCCTGCTCGTTCACCTGGAGCCACCCGGCGGAAGCGGCCATTGACTGGGCACGACGCTACACCGCGGGGGTGACCGGGAGGCGTCGTGCTCCCAGCAGGCCCAACGTGCCGCGTGCCGCCCGTGTTCCGGCCCGGGGCTCCCGGGTGACGTCCCGTGCCGGGGGTCAGCTGTAGACGTGCTCGGCGAGGGTGCCGACGACCCTCAGGTTGCGGTAGGCCTCGGCGTAGTCGAGGCCGTAGCCGACGACGAACTCGTTGGGGATGTCGAAGCCGACCCACTGGCAGTCGATGTCGACCTTCGCGGCGTCGGGCTTGCGCAGGAGGGTGCAGATCTCGACGGACGCCGGCGAGCGGGACTCGAGGTTCGAACGGATCCAGCTGAGGGTGAGGCCCGAGTCGATGATGTCCTCGACGATGAGGACGTGACGGTCGGTGATGTCGGCGTCGAGGTCCTTGAGGATCCGGACGACACCGGAGGACTTCGTGCCGGACCCGTACGAGGAGACGGCCATCCAGTCCACGGGGACGCTCCCCGGCAGGTGCCGCATGAGGTCGGCCATGACCATGACCGCGCCCTTGAGGACGCCGACGAGGAGGAGGTCCTTGCCCTCGTACTCGGTCCAGATCTCCCCGGCGAGCTCTCCCAGCCGGGCCTGGATCTCGTCCTCGGTGATCAGTACGCGGTCGAGGTCTGCTCCCATGTGGGCAGCGTCCACGGTGCTCACTCCTGCGCGGTCGTCGTCGGGGGACGCGCCCATTCAACCGGAGCCCGGGGCGTGATGAACACCCGGTCGCCCGTCCGGCCGACGGCCAGCCCCCCGGGCACGTGCAAGGGACCCTGGCCACGCCATCCGGTGACGAGCGCGTCGCAGGCGTCGGTGTGCCGGGAGCCGAGCGCGCCGGCCGGCGCGCCGGCGGCGACGAGGAGCCGCCGCCAGACCCGGGTGCGGACCGGCCGCGGGAGGGCGGCGAGCCGGGCGACGCTGGCGACGGGGGCGTGGCCCGGTGCGCCGTCCGGCCCGTCGTCGGCGGTGACGTCGGCCAGGGCGGCGTCGGCGAGCGCATCGAGGAGGTCACCGTCCTCGCGGAGCTGCTCCGCGGAGCGGGCGAGCGCGTGCCGGAGGCCGGGTCCGAGCTCGGCCTCGAGCACGTCGAGCCACGTCCTGACGCCGGTCCGGCGGTACGCCGGGTCAGTGTTGTGCGGGTCGTGCCACGGGTCGAGACCGGCCGCCGCGCAGGCCTCCTCCGTCTGCCGTCGGGTCACCCCGAGGAAGGGACGTCGCAGGAGCCCCCGGGCGGGAGGCATGCCGGCGAGCGACCGGGTGCCGGACCCCCGGAGGAGACCGAGGAGCACCTGCTCGGCCTGGTCGTCGAGGGTGTGGCCGAGGAGGACGAGCGCGGCCCCGTCCTCGCGCGCGGCCCGCTCGAGGGCGGCGTACCGCGCGGCCCGGGCCGCCGCCTCAGGCCCCCCGGGCCCGGTCGTGGCGTCGACGGGGACGACGACGACGGGCGCGAGGCCGAGGGCCGCGCACTGGTCGGCGGCCCGGGCGGCCACCGCGGCGGAGCCGTCCTGGAGGCCGTGGTCGACGACGACGGCCCCGGCACGCCCCGGCGCCTCGAAGGCGGCCGCGGCCGCGAGGGCGAGGGAGTCCGCACCGCCGCTGCATGCGACGAGGACGCGGGCCCGCGGCTCGACATCGCCGAGGACGGCCCGCACCGCGGACCGGGTCACCGCGACGTCTCGCGGCGGGCCGGGCACCGGGGGTCACCCGTGGACGCGCCGGACCCACGCCCGCGGGTCGGTGATCTCCTCGGGGAGCGGGAGGGTCTCCGGGGAGGCCCACACGGCGTTGAAGCCGTCGACGCCGACCTCGTCGGTGACACCGCGGACGAACGCGGCCCCGTCGCGGTACTGGCGCATCTTCGCCTCGAGCCCGAGGAGGCGCCGCAGCAGTCGGTCGGCCACCCCGCCGCCCTTGCGCCGCTCGGTGAACTTCGCGCGGATCTCGCCGACCGAGGGGATGACGGTCGGGCCCACCTCGTCCATGACGACGTCGGCGTGCCCCTCGAGGAGGGACATCACCGCCGTGAGCCGGGCGAGCCGGGCCCGCTGCTCGGGCGTGGCGACGACGTCGGCGAGCCCCTGCCCACCGGCGCTGAGGGCCTCGGGGATCCGCCCGAGGACCTGCTGGACCCTCTCGGCGAGCTCGCTCGGGTCCGGGGCCATCTCGGTGGCGAGCGTCCGGGCGCTCGTGATCATGTGCTCGCGCAGCCACGGGACCGCGGTGAACTGGACGCGGTGGGTCTCCTCGTGCATGCAGACCCAGAGCCGGAAGTCGTGGGCGTCGACGGCGAGCTCCTGCTGGACGTGGACGAGGTTCGGCGCGACGAGCAGGAGCCGGGGGGTCCCCGTCGGGGCGAGGTCGTACTGCCCGAGGACCTTGCTCGACATGAAGGCGAGCAGGCCACCGGCCTCGGCTCCGGTGACCTTGCCCCCGATGGCGGCGACGACGGCGTTCGGTCCCGCCCCGTCCCCCGCGGGGAGCCGTTCGGCGACGACCTTGGCGAACACCGGGTCGACGAGCGCGGACATCGAGTCGACGTTGGCGTCGATCCACGTGGGACGGTCGACGACGACGGGTGCGGGCGCCTCGCCGGGGGACTCCATCCGGGCGGTCTCCGCGACCGGCCGGCGGGCCTGCGTCGCGGCGTCCCGGATGGCCGCGACGACCTCCTCGGCCTCCGCGGCCGTCACCGGGGGGCCCGGCGGGGTGAGCCGGCGCCCGGTGGTCTTGGCGAACTCCCAGTCGACGAACCGTCGGGGCGCCGACCCGGTCCCGGGGCTGGTGGTGGAGTCGGTCTGGGTCACGGCGCATCCTCACGGTCGGCCTCGGGGGCGGCGGCGTGGCAGCCGCACGGTAGGGCCGCCACGAAGCGGTCCAACGCCGCCCGGGCCGCCAACGTTCCCACGCGGTCCGGGACGGCGTCACGGGCGAGCCCGGCCGCGGGACGTCGCACGGAACCCCCCGGGGACGTCGGCGGCCGGATACGGAAGACTGCGACGAAGCCGGGGTCATACGCGGGAGACTGACCCCGGCCGTCACCGACCGCAGAGCGAAGGGGCCGACGTGGAGTTCGACGTCACCATCGAGATCCCCCAGGGGAGCCGCAACAAGTACGAGGTGGACCACCAGACGGGGCGCATCCGGCTCGACCGGCTCCTGTTCACCTCGACCCGCTACCCCGCCGACTACGGGTACATCGAGGACAGCCTCGGCGAGGACGGGGACCCGCTCGACGCCCTCGTCCTCCTCGACGAGCCGACCTGGCCGGGCTGCCTCGTCCGGGCCCGTCCGATCGGGATGTTCCACATGCGGGACGAGGCCGGGGGCGACGACAAGATCCTCTGCGTCCCCGCGGGCGACCCGCGCAAGGCCCACGTCACCGAGCTCGACGACATCAGCGAGTTCGACCGGCTCGAGATCCAGCACTTCTTCGAGACGTACAAGGACCTCGAGCCGGGGAAGTCCGTCGAGGGCGCGCACTGGGCGGGCCGCGAGGAGGCCGAGCAGTCCATCCGGGACGCCGTCGTCCGCGCCAAGGACGCCGGGCTCACGACCGCCCGCTGGCGGATGCCCGAGCACGGCGAGTACAACCCGATGTCGGACAACCGGGTCGCCGTCGAGGAGGACTCCACCGAGGAGGACCTCGCCCGTACCCGGGAGCGGCTCGCGACGAAGGAGAACCCGCTCAGCGACTGAGGGCCGGTAGCGTCCCCCCATGGACCGCTACCTCCACGCCGGCCTCGCCTTCGATGTCAGGAGCGCGGGCCCGGAGGAGGGTGAGCCGGTCGTCCTCCTCCATGGGTGGCCGCAGGACCGGACCGCGTGGAACCGGGTCACCCCCGCGCTCGCCGAGGCCGGGCTGCGGACGTTCGCGCCCGACCTGCGCGGGTACTCCCCCGGCGCGCGGCCACGCGGGCGGGCGGCGTACCGGATGGGCGAGCTCGTCGGCGACGTCACTGCCCTCCTCGACGCCGCCGGCCTCGAGAGCGCCCACGTCGTCGGCCACGACTGGGGCGGCGCGCTCGCCTGGGGACTCGCCGACCGGGTGCCGGCGCGGGTGCGGACCCTCACCGTCCTCTCGACCCCGCACCCGGCGGCGATGGCGTGGGCGTTCCGGCACGGAGACCAGGCGCGGCGCAGCTGGTACATGCTCGCGTTCCAGGTGCCGCTCCTGCCCGAGGTCGCCCTCCGCCCCCGGGTCGAGGGCCTGCTCACCCGGGCCGGGCTCCCCCCCGAGGACGCGGCCCGGTACGCGGCCCGGTTCCGGCAGCCGGGGGCGGCGGCGGGCGGGCTCAACTGGTATCGGGGAATGGCCGCGAGCCGGGGCATGACCCGCGCCCTGCGCCCCCGCGGACCGGGCACCCCCGGGCGGGTCGAGGTCCCGGCGACGTACGTCTGGGGGGCGCGTGACCCCGTCCTCGGCCGGGCGGCCGCGGAGCGGACCGGGCGGTACGTCGGCGCCGACTACCGGTTCGTCGAGCTCGACGCCGGCCACTGGCTCCCGGAGACGCGGCCCGGTGAGGTCGCCCGCGAGGTGCTCTCCCGGGTCCGTGGCTGAGCGCCGCGCGCCGGCCGGTCCCCGACCGTGACCGGGTCGACCCGCCCGGCCGGGATCGTGAACGACACGACGGTCCCGGACCCGCCGTCCGGGCGTGGGCCGGCGGCGATGGTCCCGCCGTGCCGCTCGACGATCCGCCGGCAGATCGCGAGGCCGAGGCCGGTGCCGCGGTAGGCCGCCGCGTGTGCCCGGAAGAACCGCTCGAAGACCCGCTCGTGCTGCCCGTCGGGGATGCCCGTGCCGTTGTCGAGCACGGCGACCTCGACGAACCCGTCGGCGAGGGGGGTGGCGCTGACCCGGACGTGCGGGACGACCCCGGGCGCGACGTACTTCACCGAGTTGCCGACGAGGTTGTCGAGGAGCTGGCGCAGGAGCACCGGCTCGGCCTCGACGACGTCCGCGGACGGGTCGATGTCGACGGTGACGACGGGGGCGGCCCCGGCCCCGGCCCAGCCCTCCGTCCGGGAGAGGGCGACGTCCGCGGCGGCCTCGTCGAGGCGGACGGGCGTCGGGTGGAGCTCGGCGTCCCGGGCGGTCGTGTAGGCGAGCAGGTCGTTGATGAAGTCCCGCATCCGGCGGGCGCCCCGGTCGATCCGGTCGAGGCTGCCGGCGGCGGAGGCCACGTCGACCCTCCCCCCACAGCGTCCCTCGTCGAGCTCCTCGCGCAGGGCCTCCGACCACCCCTCGACCGTCGTCAGCGGGCTGAGCAGGTCGTGGGCGACCGCTCCCGCGAAGGAGGTGAGCTCCTCGCGCTGGCGCCGGTCGGCGGTGACGTCGCGGAAGACGACGACGGCCATCGGTGGGTCGTCCTCCCGCAGGGCCATCGGGGTCGCGACGACGTCGAGGACCGCGCCGTCGGGGATCGCGGAGTTCCGGATGACGAGGTCCTGGCCGGCGACGGTCTCGCCGCCGAGCGCACGGACGTGCGGCAGCGCGGTCTCGGTCAGCGGGGTCCCGTCCGGCTCGAAGAGACCGTAGAGGTCGGCCGTGGAGATCGTGTTCCAGCCCGGGGCCACCCCACCGGTGAGCCGGTCGGCGGCCGGGTTGTGGAGCATGACCGAGCCGTCTGCGCGGATGACGACGAGCCCCTCGTGCATCGTGTCGATGATCGTACGGAGCAGCCCGGCCTGCTCGGCGGCCTCGTGTCTGGCCGCAGCGAGCCGCCGGGTCATCTCGGCGTTCTCCTCACGGACGAGGCTGAGCGCCATCCCGACGAAGGCGGTGACCCCGACGTAGGCCTGGACGACGAGGGCCTGGACCCAGAGGTCGTCGATCGCCCCGAAGGCCCCTCCGGCCCCGGCCACCGTCAGCGCGATGACGAGCGTGGAGACGATCGCGGTGTGGACGAGGCTCACCTCGACGCGGTGGCGCGCACCGACCCAGACGGTCAGGGCGAGCGGCACGAACCCGAGCGGGAGGACGTGGCCGGCCGCGAAGACCGCCCACACGGTGACGACGGTGACGAGGACGACGAGGGGGGACTCGAGGACCGCGAGCCGGGCGGACGTCCGGCTGCTCGGCCCCTCGGCGACGTTCTCGTCGTCCTCACCCCGGGCCGGGCCGCCGGGGCGGGGACGCCGGGCCTGCCACCATGAGCCGGCCTGCTGCGCCGCGGCCGCGAGGACGAGGACGCTCACCGTCGTCCGGACGACCCAGGCGCCCGCGGTCTCCCACGGCCACGAGCCGCCCGAGACCCAGAAGCCCGCGGTCCCCGTCGCCGCGCCCGCGAGGGAGCCGGCAGCTGCGGCGAGGGTGAGCTGGCCGAGGGCGACGATCCGGCGCATCGGGAGGTCACCGCCGACGAGCCACATCCGGGGCGCGAGGGCCCGCAGGACGGCGACGAAGACGAGAGCCTGGACGAGGTTGGCGCAGGCGAGGAACGCCGCGAGCAGGGGGGAGGCCCCGGTCGCGAGGTTGACGCCGGCCGCGCCGACGAGCAGGACGACGTCGTCGAGCCACCGCGACCGACCCCGGGACCGGGCGAGCCACACAGACGCGACCCCCGCGGCCGGCCAGATGAGGGCGAGTGCCGCCCCCGGCACGACGGTGAACCGGGCGAGGTACCCGGCGACGACGAACGCAACGCCGTACGCGAGGGTGCGCCCGAGGGTCCGGGCGGCCGTCACGCCGGGAGCTCCCCGTCGTCGGGGCCGGCGAGCGCGGCGACGATGGCGTCGTGGAGCTGGCGCCGACCGAAGGGCTTGGCGAGCACCTGGCACCCGGTCGAGCGGATCCGCTCGATGACCTCGCCCGACCAGAGGACGGTGACGAACATCGCCGCGAGGTCGGGACGGGACTCCCGCAGGCGGGCGAGCAGGTCGACGCCGTCGAGGTCGGGGAGGGAGTAGTCGAGGACGGCGAGGTCGGCGGCGGGCGCTCCCGGCCGGGTGGCCCAGTCGTGGGCCTCCCCCGCGGTGCCGAAGGCGACGGCGTCGTGCCCGAGAGCCCGGACCCACTTGACGAGGAGGTCCTGCATGTCCCGGTCGTCCTCGACGAGCAGCACGTGGGACATGTCTCGCCTCCGCTCTCGCATGGTGGTGTGTTCCCCTGATCGGCCCAGCCGCCGGTCATCCAAGGACATTTCGTCTGAGAAGGCGCGCAGTCCGGTCGACCTGCGGGGACCTCCTCCTCGCGCCCGAGGGGTCGCGCCCTGCTCCGCCGAGTCCTCGCGGCCACGGACTGACCGGTCCGGCATAGACTTGCCCCGTGAGCACGAACGAGGGTGTCCACTCCCGGATCGGCGAGCTCGTCGCCGAGGAGCGGGAGCTCCGCGAGCGGCTACAGCGGGGCGAGCTGTCCGTCGAGGAGGAGCATGCCCGGCTGGGCGAGCTCGAGGTCCAGCTCGACCAGTGCTGGGACCTCCTCCGGCAGCGCGACGCGCTCCGCTCGGCGGGCCAGGACCCCGACGAGGCACGGGTCCGCCCGCCGGAGGTCGTCGAGAGGTACATCGGCTGAGGAGAGTGCGGCGTTCGCCGGGTGCGCCGCGGGCGGCTGTGTCAGGGTGGGCGGGTGCCTGCCTCCGCGACCCGGATGGCCGCCGGGACGGCTCTCGCGTCGGCCGTATCCGCCGTTCTTCTCCGCGGTCGACTGCTGAGGTGGGGTGCCACGACTCGGGAAGCCCTCGGGCCGCTGCCCGGCGACTCGGTCCTGCCCGAGGCCGACCTCGTCGCGACCCGGGCGATCACGGTGCGGGCAGGTGCCGCCGAGGTCTGGCCGTGGCTGGCGCAGATGGGCCAGGGGCGTGGTGGCCTGTACTCCTACGACTGGCTGGAGAACCTCGTCGGCTGCCGGATGCGCAGCGCCGACGAGCTCGTCGGGCGGTGGCAGGACGTTGCGGCGGGTGACGACTTCCTGCTGCACCCCGACGTCCCGCTGCGCGTCGTGGAGGTCCGTCCACCGCGCTCGCTCGTGGTGCGGGGCGGTGCCACCGCGCACGGCCACCCCACCGACGGGGGTCCGGGCGCGCCGTACGACTTCACGTGGGCGTTCGTGCTCGCGCCCCAGGGAGCGGAGCGGACGCGGCTGCTCGTCAGGGAGCGCTACCGGTACCGGGCCCCGTGGGCCCGTCTCCTCGTCGAGCCGGTCTCCGTCATCAGCTTTGTCATGACCGAACGGATGCTACGGGGCATCCGGGACCGGGCCGAAGGTCGACCCTCCCGCGCGGCCGGCGGACGTCCGCACGTGCGCTGACGGGACGGTGGGTCCGAGAGCCGAACGGCGTCGACCGACCCGCCGACCCCTCGTGGAGTCCGAGACCGGCGTTGACCCCGATGATGCGGTTCGGGGATACCAGCGCCATCTTCCAGCTTGGTCAGGCCCGGGAGGTCGAGATCCTTCATCGCTGCGGCGATCAGCCGGACCATCTCCTCGACCGCACGCTGGACGTCCTCATCGCTGTCGCCCTCGAGCAGTGAGAGCAGGAGCACGGGGCGGCTCGGCGAGCGGCGCGATCAGAGCTGGAGGTGCAGTCGAAGCGCGTCGTCCAGTTTCTCCATGAGCTGGCTCGGAACGAGCCCAAGGGGTTGCCCGATCCGCTCGACGGAGACTGAGCGGACCTGCTCGGCCTGCGCCTTGGAGTCCACCCGCAGTCCGGTCTCCTCGGCTGGCAGGGCGACCTGGAACGGGTAGACGTTGGCCAGGTTGCTGGTCACCGGGACAATGGTGACGACGCCGCGGCCGAGCCGGGCGGCGGTGGCGTTGGCGCGGTCGTTGCTGACGACCACGGCGGGCCGGCGCTTGTTCGCCTCGCCGTGGCGTGCCGGGTCGAGATCCACCAGGCGGATCTCACCGCGCAGCATCGGCGAGCCCGTCCGCTGTGGTCTCCTCCCACGCGGCGGCGTCGCCGGAGGCCTCCCACTCGTCCCAGGCGGCGGCGTAGGCGTCGTCCAGCTCGGGCTGGCTCAGCAGTCGGATCGCGCGCTGGATGGCCGCGGACCGGCTGGTGATGCCAGCAGCTTGGGCGTACCGGTCCAGAGCGGCGACGTCCTCGTCGGGGAGGCTGATGCTGAGCTTCATGCCATCATCCTACCCCGGTAGTACCGCACTACTACCGGGAAGTATCAAGGGTCGACGATGTGCGGCACTTCGCCGCCTGCCGGGCGCGCGGGATCAGCCGAGACTGATGTCCATCGTTGACGTGCTACGGGTCACCGGTGGGCTCGGACCTCACCTGCTTCGGATCAACGCGTGACCCGCGCCGGGCGTCACGTCGGTCGCCGCGCGGCCGCGGCTGCTGCCGCGGCCCGCTCCACCCACCGCGGCGTGTCGCCATAGCGCTGGTTCGGCACGAGCTCGCCGCCGGCAGAGCACTCGATCAGCTGGGTCATCCGGCGGTCCCGGGTGGACTCCTGCTTGGCTGAGGTCACCCAGGCGGTGCAGATCTTGCGGTAGCTCGCAGTCGATGCCTCCCAGAAGGCTGTGGCGGCGGGAGAGGCAACGAGCCGGCCGGCGTAGGGCTCGGTGAGCCCGACCTCCGGGCCTTTGTAGCTGTAGCCCGCCTCCTCGCGAGGACGCTGCTCCCAGATCGCCAGTCCGGTGGGCTGCATCCGCCCTTCGACGCGCAGCTTCTCGACGAGGTCGAGGTTGACCTTGCTCCAGCGGGAGGTCTTCTTGCGAGGGGTCCAGCGCTGCCGCCGGGTGTCGTCGTCGATGCGCTGGGTCACCGAGTCGATCCACCCCCAGCACAGGGCCTCGGGCACCGCCTGCTCCCAGGTCAGGCCACGATCGGCGACGTGCCTCTTGTTCAGGCCCATCCACAGCTCGGTCTCGGTGTCGTGGTGCAGCGCCAGCCATGCACCGAACTCCTCAGGGGTATCGAAAAAGCGTGCAGGCCGCTCGGGCGTGCCGCCCATCCGACCCGGGCTCCCGTCCCCCGCCTGGTCACGTGCCATCCCAAGAGCCTGCCACCAATGCTTGTCCCACCAAACGTCCAAGGCGACCGCGTCTTACCGGCACCCCTCTGATGTCAAGGGGCGGGTTCGAGCGACCTCCCCGCCGTGGTCTTCCCCGTCGTTGTGGTCACCGGTAGCGTCGTGGTTGCGGGTCCGGGAAGTGGCTGATCCGAAGCGCCGGTGTGCGGGTGCGAGCCGGCCGCGCTGGATTTGTGTGACGCCCCGCGGTGCCCTCCCGGACCCGCGTCCATGCCGTTGCTCGCGGCGTCGGCGCGGAGCCGGCGGTACAGCGCATCGGAGATGCGGCGCTTGAGACACCTCATCGCTTCGGCCCTGGTCTTGCCGGATCGCGACAACTCGGTGACCTGCTCGACCGCCAGCCGGCGGCGGGTCTTCCCGGCCACGTCGCGCGGCCGTACCGACGCGATGATGGTCTTGGCCTGGCCGGTGCTGATCTCCTTCTTGCGCTGTCCGGGAACGAGTTCCGCCAGGAGCCGGTGGAGGCGGTTGGCGGCCTGGACACGGGCCCGGGTCAGCTCGTCGCGGCGGTCGACCAGCATCGGGGGCCTCGAGCTCGACGTCGTAAGACAGCACCCGCAGGGTCTTGGTGCGGACCGCGACCACCGCGACGGGGTGCGCGTCGTGGGCGTCGGTCTTGCGGTTGTGTCCGGTGTCAAGCAACCGCGACCGCGCGGACAGCTTCGCCGGGACGTCGACGACGTGCTCACCGTCGGCCAGGAGCCGCTGCGCCAGCGGGCGGCCGGCGCCGTTGCTGCCCTCCACCGCCCAGGTCCGGTCCGGGTAGCCGGCCACGTGTTGACGCATCGCGGCGTAGCCGGTGTTGTCGGTGCCGAACCTGCCGCTAGCCAGGACTGCCTCTGTGTCGTCGAGGACCTCGATGGTCGCCCACAGCTTGTGGGGATCGACCCCGATGACCACGCTCGCCATGCTGGCCTCGCCGTCGTGTCGTCACCGTGTGGACGCCGGGCGGGCACTGCTACTTCGAGCTGGGCAGACCCTCTTCAGCCACGCACCGGCACGGTGCCTGACGAGAACGCAAATCGGTATAGAGCCACACCGATCACGCTGGTGGGCAGCCGCGAGGAGAGCCTCCGGCCGAGCACCTGGACCGAGTCTGGCCGGACACCGGTCCTACCGACAATCGTCAAGTAGCCGCGAGTTGACCGCGGCTAGGGGTAGCCGGCCACGTGGAAGACCGGGATGTCGGCGGCGATGCGCTCAAACTCAGCCTGGGGGGCGCGCCGGTCAGCGGGAAATGTGCGGGCGGGCACCGGGGACCTTCTCGAGGTATCGCTTGATGATCGGCGCGCGCTGCGCCACCGGAACCTCGATGGCGATGATGGGGCGGCGGCCACGGCGGATCACAGCGGCTCGTCCGCTGGCTGCCCTGAGGTTCTTCGTCCAGTGCACTCGCCGAGCATGCTGACCAGGTACCAGTTGCCATCGAGGTCGGCCAGCCCGAGCGGGAGGCGGATCGGTCTGCCGCTCACCCGTCCGGCAACCTCGAACGAGATCCACCGGCGAGGGAGAATGCCCAACGGCAGGACCCGGTTGTACCAGCGCACGTACGCCCCGGCGGCGTCGTCTCCCCGCCCACTGGCATACATGCGACGGTTGCGTTCCGCCCAACCCTGATTCACCTCCCACATACTCGGACTCGGGTGCATCACCGGCAACCCGACGTCCGGATGAACGCACGCGGACTCATCCCGATCGGCAGCGACGACGAGCCCGCGCCGCCGGGCCACACGTCACTGAGCTGGGGGATTCCGCGATGGAGCACCAGAAGCGATCGGCCGTCACATGAGCACCAGGTTGAGCTGTTTCGGCGCGCGACCAATCCCCCCTTGGAGTTGGGGCCCCGCTCTGCTCATCCGTCCACGTGCCCCCTTCCGCCGCGTTGTGGTCGAGTCGCGTGTGGTGGGTGCGCGCGTCGGTGTCGTGACCGTGCGCTCACGGAGTAGTGGGGTGGCGTGTTGGCGTCTGGGCGCGGGTGCCTTTGACGAGGAGCCAGAGGGCGAGGCCGACTTCGGCGACGAACCCGATGACCCACATCGGGTAGCTGATCGCGGGGTGGCCCGGGGCGGTCAGGGTCTGGAGGAACCAGATGAGGACGGCGATGCCGTCGAGGAGGAGGAGCCATCCCAGGGCTCGGGAGAGGAACCCGCTGCGCAGCACGAGCCAGCCGAGGGGGAACAGCCAGGCGGAGAAGAACAGCTGCGCGGTGACGAAGCCGATCTGGTAGGTGGCCAGTGACAGCGCCGCGAGGTCGTGCAGCTGGGCGCCGGTCAGGCCCTGCAGCCCCAGGGCACTGTCCTGTTGGGCGAGGACGGTGAGCAGGGGGAGGTAGCTGGCGCATTGGATGGCGACCCCGACGGCGTTGAGCACCAGCAGGAGCAGGGCCAAGGTCTGGTCGACGGGGCGGAGCAGGACGTACAGCGCCCACGCGGTGGTGACGAAGAGCAGGCCCGAGGCGAGGGATGCGACGAGTCCGACCCGGAACATCGTCTCGGTATCGGCGATCGTCCTGGTCAGGGTCTGGGTGTCGCTGAGTCCGATGTGGCCGGTGACGTCGGCGAGCACGTTGGCGAGAATGTAGGCGAGGTAGAGGCCGCCGGCCCAGCGGGCGACCTTGCTGGGTTCCCACGCGTCCGGCGTGGTCGTCCGTGCGGGGTTGAGGGTGGTGGTCATGGCTGCGTCTCCTTGGTCGCCACTGGACGTGGACGCTCGGGGCCGGTGTCTCGTTCGCGCGCCACCAGCCCGACGGTCAGGCCCAGGGGCAGGATGCGGATGGTGTCGATGACCGTGGCGACAACCAGCCACCGGCCGGGCTCGTCGACGTCCGCGCCGAGTTTGGCGGGCAGTTCCACGACGACCGTGACCACGGCCAGGGCGCACGCGGCGAGGAACATCGCCCGTCGCACCGGCCCCCCGCCGGGGACACGAGCCCCGAGCCGCACCAGGATCAGCGCGACCACGCCGGCGAGGACCAGGCCGCCCACGGCCGCCTGCAGGAGCATCGGGAGGTAGCGGGTCGACAGCGCCGACCGGTACGCGGCCGCGGTGGGCGTCAGGGAGATCAGCAGGTTGGCCGACCAGAACGCCGCCGCTCCGGTGACTGTGAGCGTGCCCCAGCGAACCCGCACCGGCGTCGTCGGTCTGTCGTCCCGGGATCGGGAACCCACAACCACCTCCACGACGCAACTCCAACTGGCCCGAGCGCCGCCCGGCCCGCTTCCAGCGTCCGCTGGCGACGATCCCGAGTGCAGAGGCATAAGGCCCGACTTCAACAGCCCAAGTACGCCCGCTCGGGCATGCCACGGCCTCCTGCCGCCCGTCGCGTCACATCGGCGCCATAGGGCGACCTAGGCTTCGCGATTGATCTACTGCGGGCGGTAGACATCTGCGCGGTGCTCGGTCGCGATGATGGTCACCCGGTCATCGATGCCGTAGAGGATCCGGAATTCTCCCCGCCGGGCACTGTGCAGGCCTTCGAGCTCGAAGCGGAGCGGCTTGCCCACGCGTCGGGGGTTGTCCGCCAGCGCCCCGTAGACGAACTGGACGACCGCGGCCGCCAGCTTCTCGGGCAGCCGGACCAACGCCCGCTTGGCCGTCGGCGTCCAGGCGCTGTCCACGTCGCCGCATCAGTTGCGCAGCAGCGCGAGGGCCTCGTCCTTGGTCAGCGTTTCCGCCTCCCCGGCGAAGGCCTCGGCGAGGCTGTCGCGGATCTGCTCGAGGAGACGTGGCTTGCCCATGACGTCGAGGGTCTCCTCGAGCGACTCGAGGTCGTCGACGGACAGGACGACGGCAGCCGGCCGGCCGTGCTTGGTGATGACGACCCGGCCGGGCTCACGCTCGACCTGGTCGACCACTTCGGCCAGCCGGTTCTTCACGTCCTTGAGTGCCATCTGGCCGTCGTGCGTCATGGCTACAAGCCACAACTAGTGGGTAACGCGACGGCGGGACGTGATGGGAGGTTTCGGCTGGTGCAGGACGCCCTGACATGTCCCGCGAAGGGTGGGAAGCGTCCCCGTCCGAGGTCCTTCATGGACAGACAGGCGCAGCCACATCAGGAGGACCCATGCGATCCCAGGCGTCGACGACCCCGCGTCACGGCATGCCCCTGAGCCGAGAGCAGGGCACCACCCGGGATGGACGGGCCGATGCGCCCGTCACCGGTCCTGTGGAAATCAGTTCGGCAACGGCCATTGGCGGGTCGCGACCAAAGACGTGCCGCCTCTCACCTGCGAAGGCTCCTGCGCGGCTGCTTCATCCGCGGGGGCCAACGAGCCTGTGGACAGTCGTTCGGCAACGACGCCGGCCACGTGAGAATCGCCCCGAGGAGGACACCATGCGCGAGCTGCTGACCATCCAGGAGGTCGCCGACCGCCTGCGCGTCAAGGTGCTGACGATCCGCTGGCTGCGCCAGGAGGGCCGGTTCCCCCCAGCGATCAAGGTCGGTCGCCGGCTGGTGTGGGACGCCGCCGATCTCGAGACCTGGATCGATGCCCACCGAGAACCCGAGGAGATCCGGAGGCTCCAGCGGATCATCCGGGGTGAGACGCTGCGCTACCGCGCCCGGGTGAAGTCGCACGGCCGCGAGGTCGCCACGCGCGTCTTCGAGCCCAAGCGCGACGCGGTCGCCTGGGAGCAGGAGCAGCGACGCTCCCTGCGCTCCGGTGAGTGGTTCGACCACGCCGTGGCCGCCTCCCGCTGTCCACCCTCCACCCGGACTGGCTTCGCTCGCGCAGCGCGCTGAAGCGCAAGACCCGCGAGGCCGACGAGTCGGCGTGGCGGCACCACATCGAGCCGCGGTTCGCGCGGCACCCCTCGTGACCATCCCCCGCGCAGGTCGCCCACTGGGTCGGCGGGCTCATCACGAGCGGCTGCTCCACGGCGACCGCGAACCGCTAGCTCAGCACCCTGCGCTCGATGCTCGCCTTCGCCGTGGCCGACGGCCGGCTCGCAGGCGACGTCGCGGCCGGCGTCCCCCTCCCACGCGGCGCCAAGATCCGCCGCGAGGGTCAGTTCCTCACCCTCGACGAGCTGCACACTCTGACCGATGCTGCGACGGGGCGGTACGCCGAGCTGGTCACGGTCCTCGGCCTGTGCGGCCTGCGGTGGGGCGAGCTGGCTGGCCTCCAGGTGGGCGACCGCGTGTCGGTCCCCGGTCAGGGCCTTCGGCTCCAACGTGCAGTGCTGGCGAGCAGCCACGACGGCAGCCTCTACGTCGACTCGCTCAAGGGGCGACGGGCACGCACCGTCCCGCTGCCGGTCGTCGTCGAGCGGATCATCGAGCGCTGGGCCGGGGACCGGGAGGGCGAGGAGTGGCTCTTCCCGGCTTCGGAGGGCGGGCCGCTGAGCGAGTCGAACTGGAAGCGCTCGATCAGCTGGACCCGAGCCACGAGCGCGATCGGACGCCCGACCCTGCGCCCGCACGACCTGCGGCACACGGCCGCCTCGATCTGGCTCGGGGCCGGGGCCGACCCCACGGTCGTCCAGCACGTCTTGGGGCACGCCTCGGCCGCGATGACGATGGGCCTCGACGGCCACCTCGTCGACAAGGACCTGGGGGAGTCCGCCAACCGGGTTGGGGCAGCACGGGCACACGCCCGCTCCGGGCGCAGAGGAAGGGCCCCCTCGACGGGCTCGTGGGGGCCTGACCTGCGGGTACTGCGTGGAGCCGCCTGTCGGAATCGAACCGACGACCTATTCATTACGA